>NZ_CANKXG010000008.1 GCF_947487575.1 uncultured Algibacter sp.
TATGATTGTTCAGTTTTAATTAATAAATTTAATCCTTTAATAATCTGTATCGACTATTTAGGACTAGACAATTTAAATTTTTACTAATTATAATTTGAAGTAGACACTTCAAATGTAGAATCTTTTGCGGCTAAATAACGTTCTGCATCTAAAGCTGCCATACAACCTGTTCCAGCGGCAGTTACTGCTTGCCTGTATACATGATCTGCTGCATCTCCTGAAACAAACACTCCTTCAATGTTTGTTTTAGATGTTCCCGGTGTATTAATTATATATCCTGTTTCATCTAAATTTAAAAAACCTTTAAAAATATCAGTGTTTGGTTTATGACCAATAGCAACAAAGAAACCTGTTGCTTCAATATCATGTTTCTCATTAGTTTGATTATTAAAAACACGAACACCCGTAACCACTTGTCCATCACCTAAAACCTCATTGGTTTCCGTATTAAACAGAATTTCAATATTCTCTGTATTTTGAACTCTAGCTGCCATTATTTTCGAAGCTCTAAACTCATCACGTCTTACCAACATAGTTACTTTTTTACAAAGTTTTGATAAATAATGGGCTTCTTCACAAGCTGAATCTCCTGCACCTACAATCACGACTTCTTGATTTCTGTAAAAGAATCCATCACACACGGCACAAGCTGATACGCCTCCTCCAAGTTTTAAATATTTCTGCTCAGAATCTAAACCCAAATATTTTGCTGACGCACCTGTTGATATAATAATCGTATCCGCATGAATTTCTTTAGTTTCATTTACCCAAGCTTTATGAATATCTCCTGAAAAATCAACTTTTGTAATCCATCCATCTCTCACATCTGTTTCAAAACGTTGTGCTTGAGCCTGTAATTGCATCATCATTTCTGGCCCTGTAACACCTTCTGGATATCCTGGAAAATTCTCAACTTCATTAGTTGTAGTTAATTGCCCACCTGGTTGTGTACCTTGATATAATACAGGACTCATATTAGCTCTTGCAGCATAAATAGCCGCAGTATAACCTGCTGGCCCAGAACCTATAATTAAGCATTTTACTTTTTCTATATTTTCAGACATAATTTCTTTAAATTTTATATGAACAAAAGTAGAATTTTTGATTGAATCCTTACAGTTAAGTTATTAACAGTTGTCTATAACATAATATCTAAAAACTATAACCCATTAAAATCCTATTCAAACATTTATTGTTACTTCATAAGCACTATCTTTAGCCTAAATTTAAAACTTATGAAGATAGTAGTTTTAGACGGGTACACCTTAAACCCTGGAGATTTAAACTGGACTGAGTTAAAGACATTTGGAGATGTTACAGTTTTTGACAGAACGACTTATAACAACGAAGATATTTTGAATAATATCTCCGATGCAGAAATTATTTTTACCAATAAAACACCTATTAACAAGAAAACTATAATCAATTCACCTTCGTTAAAATATATTGGTGTTTTAGCTACTGGTTTCAATGTTGTTGATATTGAAACGGCAAAGGCACGAAACATTACAGTTACTAATGTCCCAGATTATAGCTCGCAATCCGTAGCTCAATTTACTATGGCATTAATTTTAGAATTATGTCATCATATTGGCGCACATAATAATGCTGTTCAGCGAGGGGATTGGGTAAAAAGTAAAGACTTTTCCTTTTGGAATTATCCTTTAATTGAATTAGCTAGTAAAACCCTAGGTATTGTAGGTTTTGGAAAAATTGGTAAAGCTACTGCGAAACTTGCCGAAGCTTTTGGCATGGATATTTTGGTTTATAGTAGAACAATTTATCCTGAGTTAGAAACCAGTAATTTAAAATTTGTTTCATTAGATGATTTACTTCAAAACTCTGACTTTGTAAGTTTACATTGCCCGTTAACTCCTGAAACAGAAGAAATCATAAATAGTACTTCTATTGAAAAAATGAAAAACAGTGCGTTTTTGATTAATACATCTCGTGGACCTTTAGTAAACGAAAAACATCTAACTAATGCATTAAATAAGAATAAAATTACCGGAGCTGCTATTGACGTAATTTCAGAAGAACCTATGAAAGAAACTAATCCTTTATTAGATGCAAAAAACTGTATTATTACGCCACACATTGCTTGGGCTCCCAAAGAAGCAAGACAACGTTTAATGGATACTAGTATCGAAAATTTAAAAGCGTTTTTAAATGGTAAACCTTTAAATGTTGTTAACTAGAAATCGTTATATAATATTAGCATAAATAATCATTCAACTTAATATAGAGGTGTTCCCCAATTAACTATTTTTCATCTTCATAAAACCTACTAGTCCTATAAGTACCAAGATAAGGGCAATCTTTAGAAAACTAAATAGTACCATACTCCATCGTTCATTACTTTCTTTCATTTTAAAAACTGGACGTTTAGAATAATCCTCTTGAGTGATTGATTTATCCCAAAAAAGTCTATCATAATAAAACGAAGTGATATCTTTATGAAATTTAGTCAATGCAGATTGATAGTTCAAAAAAGTATTTAAATCAGTCTTTGAAATCAATGTAAAAGCATCTTGCATATTTACTGCAGGATTTATCCAAAGAAATTGGTTAACCCATTTATTTCTTTTACCGATTTGGCTATTATACGCATCAACATCTTTTTTGCTATGGCTATCTTTTAAAGCAGTAAAGGCTGCATAAACTTTAGCGTAACGATTATTGTTAAACAAGCTATCACTAGCCTTGTATTTCGGGTTGTGTTCCAAAAATTCGGAGAGCACCTCTGTTTGTTCCTTTTCATCATTTTCATTTTCCAAACCTGTTCTACGGGTAAGCTCTGCTAAATGGGTGGTATCAATAGGGTATTTACTTATCATCCAAACATTTAATACAGCAGGTATAACCAATAAAAATAGCAACCAACATCCTGCAGCACAAATGGCATTGAATGCTGAACTTTTAAAAAAACTAATAATTAAAAACATCAAGCTAAACCAAAAGGCACTGTATAAAATAACTCCTGCTAACCAAGCCACAGCCGCTAAAAAGTTTTCGTTAGAAAATATATTGCTTAAAACAAGTAGTCCTATTAAAGAAATAAGGAGTGCTAAACCAGTAATAAGCATAAAATAAAACAGTAATCTTGTTACTACTATTTTTCTAATACTAATGGATTGAATTCTTAAAAATGCAAGTACACCGCTTTCCTTTTCTATAGAATAAAGTCCAAAAGCAAAGGCTATGACAAGTAATGGAAAAAGATAGATGATGACAAATGACAAGTCAAAATTACCAACATACAGTTTAACAGGGTTGGCAATTTCGTTTTCAAAAAGCTGATAATACAAACTCATTCCTGTTAAACGATGGTAGTAAGGGTGCAAATCGCGCTGACCTATGGCAAGTGCTGCATAGTTATGTGGAGGAAGCACGGCATGATATCCATGCCTAAACCAAGCATAAGAAGGGTTTGATGCAATGTCTCTTTTTCTTTTTGCATCAACCGAGTTTAGTTCTTCATCAAAGCTTATTTGATATTGATAAAACTCATCTTCTTCTATTTTTTGAACATCAGAAATGGTTTTTTTCTGCACATTCACTACAGATGCGCCATAATAAATAGCGTACATTCCAAAAATAAAAATAATTGCCAAAAGCAATAACTGAAATTTATTACGCACAAAAGACCTCCATTCATAGCGTATAATTGTTTTGGTTATTTTATCCATTGTTTAGCTTTGTTTTACGGGTTATGTAATTCAGTAATAGAATGAGCAATATTATCCAACTAAAAAGAGAAACAAATTCCAATACATATTTCTTTAAAGTGCTATAAATTGAAGGCGTTTTGTATTTAAAATCTTCTACCGATTTCCACATATCCAATCCAACGCTATATTCATAAAATTCCCCATAATTAGAGTTTTGCGCCATATCATTATTCATTTTTTTTATGAAGATTCTACGGTAATTTTCTACTTTTTTTTGAAAATCTACTGAGGCACTTAAATCTGTGGCACTAAGCCCCATAGATATATTTCGCAATGCCATGTAAGGGTTAAATAGGCTTACGTAACTTCCTAATTTATTCTGTTTATTGAAAATATTTAAAAGTCTACCCCAATGTACATCGTACACCTTATCTCCATATTCTTCTCCTGCCTGCATGCTTACACCTTCAAAATTAAAAGGGAGTTGTTGTACGGAATCTACCTTGTATTTCTTTAAAAGTTCCTTTTCCAATTTCGCCATTCTTACAGCCTTTGGTGTTTTTCCGTCCAATCCATTTTCCTTATCCTTTAAAATACCTTCTTTATAGATTTTCATTGAAGGCAATGGGTATAAACTCTCTCCAAAATTGGCCATGGTTTTAGGAATAATAATAGTAAACAGTATCCAACAGGTAAGTAAGGTTAACAAGGCATTCCTACTTACAGATGACTTTAATGACACCAATACAGACAATACAACAAACAAAAAAATATAGGCCATATAGGTAGTACCTAGCAACCCAATACGCATCCCTAAATCCGTAATTGTATCTGGGGTTTTTAGCCAATAAGACAGTAATAAAATACCCAATATAAATGGTGTTAAAATAGTGAGCAGTATTATAAAGTACGCCATAACCTTTCCCCAAGCAATACTGGTTAATGTTACACCTTGACTGTTTAACAACCGTAATGTGCCTCTTTCTTTTTCTTTTGTGAAAGATGCATAGGCTAAAAAAATAATAAGCAACGGCATTAAAATTTGTAGTACTAGAGCAGAACTTAACTCACCAAACCGAATCATACTGTTATGGTCTTGCGCAGGTCTAAACATAAATTGATGCTGATAATGCGCCTCTAAATAAACAGAAGTCCCTGTATAAGTATCCAATCCAAAATCAAATAAACTTAATACCGTTTTAGGCTTAAAAATAAAAGTTCCAAAATGTGCTGCAATATGTGGATGCTTATCTCCCTGCTCTAGCCATTCTTTACGCTTTTCATCTTGAGCTTTGGTAATAGCCTTCTGTTGCTGCTGATATGATATAACACCTGTGAATAACGAGATACCCAACAGCACTAGTATAATACTGGAAAGTGCGAGTACCAATTTTTCTCTAAGGGCAATTTTTATTTCTTTTTTAGCAATAAGAATGTAAGTTTTCATCTTTATACTTTTCTTTAGTGCTTTGCAAAACACCAACATGAATTAATTATGCATATGCTTTAGATATAATTTTTCCAAATCTTGAAAATTAACGTCTTTGGATTCAAACTTTTCAACTAGTACACCTTCTTTCATAATACCAATATGGGTGCCCGTATCTTTTGCTCTAAAAAGGTCATGAGTTGCCATTAACGTAGCTACTCCTTTAGCTTTCATTTCTAACAAAAGTTCAGAAAACTCATTACTTGCTTTAGGATCTAAACCTGATGTTGGCTCATCCAACAATAATACTTTTGCCTCACGAGCTCTTGCCAAAGCAATACCCACTTTTTGCCGCATGCCCTTAGAGTAGTTTTGCACCCTTTTATTTATAAAATCTATTTGCAAACCTGACTGCTCAAGTAATACCCCCAACTCCGCTTTAGCATAATTTTTACCACCCAATCCACAGAAAAAATCTAAGTTCTCTAAACCTGTCAAATTCGGGTAAAGCATTAGGTTTTCTGGGATGTAGGATAGAATTTGTTTCGTTTCTAACGGATGCTTAGTAACGTCTATACCATTTATAGTTGCACTACCACTAGTAGGTTCTATAAAATTTAAAAACAAGTTTATGGTTGTAGATTTTCCTGCGCCATTAGCTCCTAAAAGGCAAAAAATGTCGCCTTCTTTAATTTCTAAATCAAGAGCGTTCAATGCTGTGAACGCTCCGTATTTTTTTGTTAAACCATTTGTTTTAAGCATCTTAATCCAAACTTTTAAACCCTGTGATATACCCTCCTGTTGATGTAAACATTTTTGTTGGAGTGTTAGCACCGGCGTTTAACTCATAAAGTGCATTTTCATCATTTGTAGCAATAGTAAATGCCACTTCATTATCATTAAAAGAAGTAACACTCATCCCTCTTGTACCATAAGTTGTTGGCAACCCAGCAACAGCTCCTAAACTTGTTTTATTTTCTAAATCAATTTCAAAATACTTGAATTGAGGGTTACCCGTACTAAATTCCCAAAAATCAGTTTCATCCTCAACTTTTGCAGTATAGGTTTTGCCATTTGCATGTAAAATCCCATAACAAATATTACCTGTTGCTTCGCTAAGATTAAGAAAATAGTCTGCATCAAATTCAGAAGTACCATTCTTAATTCTTACTATACCACTAGGTGCATTTCCTCCACCATCAGAAGTTCCCTTACCTTGCACATAAATATCGCCATTGGCCATTTTAATCATTCCTGCATTAGAAGTAGGTCCGCCAAAAAGCATCCCTGTTCTCTGGTCTTCAATTACTTTCTCTACGGTATTAGTTTCAAGATTAATAATTGCCACATACGCATAATCATTAATTGGCACAAAATTATTCTCATAATGAACAGTCATAAATAATTTATTGTCACGTTCAACCATATCTAAATAATAAGTACGATTAGCTTCAGGAAATTTATCGGTAACATCTTTAAGAGAAACCTCATCTTGAATACGCATTGTTGTTGGATCAAATACTATAAGCTTAGAAATTCCTCCAGCAACTGTTGCATAAGCCGTATTTTCGTCCTTAAAATGTATGGTACTAAACGTATTAGCACCTGGTACTACAATTTTATTATCTTCTTGGGCAAGTCCATTTTCATCAAACTTATATTTAACAAGGTTTGCTGGTGCCCCAAAAGGTTTAGCATACATATAATCCCCTTCTACAACAACACTTGAGGTACCCGTAAGTTCTGTTGCTTTATCGTTTCCAATGGTAGAAAAATTAAGATTCTCAAATCCTTGTAAATAGGTAGTGGTGTTTGGCCATGCACCACTAACGGTAGCCATTCCAAACTTAATTTCTTTTTTCATGGAAGGCGAATCATCATTTGAAGAATCGTCACTACTGCAACCTACTGTTAATGCTAGGGTCAGTACACCTAGAAAAAGGCTTTTTAAGTTAATTAATACCGATGTTTTTGTTTTGTTTTTCATTTTTAATCTTACTTTAATTATTATAATTTATTTTAAAAAAGTTCTAAGGGTTATATAAAATGCCCTTCCTGGGCGTTGTACGTTAAAATTGTCGAATGCTTTTTCATCAAAAACATTGGTTGTTTCTAGGGTTATAGACATATTATTCTTAGGTATTGCATACGATATGCCTACATTTTGAATAAACTGAGCGGGAATGGTATTTTTTAAATCTTTGTTACCATCGACATCCCAAAACAAAAAATATTCATGCACATAATTGGAATTCCACCAAGCCGAAAATTTATTTTTACCTCCTAGAAAATTTCCTTTTTGATAGCGTACTTCTGCATTTCCGAAGAGATAAGGAATATTGGGTAATCGCGCATTAAAATATCGGTTATCTACAACTCCTGTTACATTTTGGGGAGAACGATTTCTTAAGTCTTGATATGTGGCATTGAGTTTTATATCTAAAAAATTGTAGGGGTGATATACTGCTTCTGCTTCAACACCAGTGGTTAAAGATTTCAATAGGTTTTGATATTGAGCAAAGAATTGTGATGTTCTTAACCAGATTACATGATCGGTAAGTCTATAAAACGATTGTAACTCAAGTTTTAGTTTTGAAGTATTCCATTGCACGCCCAAATTAATATTATGGCTTTGCTCAGGTTTTAAAAATGGGTTGGGCCTTACTAAGATAAAATCACCAAACAATTCAAATTCATCGGGCAAACGTGTAGCATATTCATAGGATACTTTTGCCAGCATCTTGGATGACATTTGGTATTTAAAAGATTGGGACACTCCAATATTGGATAAGGATTGCTTATTGGGTAAAAAATTAAGATTCTCAATGGCATAGCCATCAGCCTCTAAAATAAAGTGCTTTATGGCTGTATAACTGGTAATTTTTTCTTTAAAAGTATGTTGGTATGCCAAACCTATGGCATTCTTAAACAGCTTGGTAGGGTTGGTAAAATAATCTTCTCCATAAAATTCTGCAGCTATAGGGTCTTCTCCTACTCTGTGAAACCAAGACGTAAAAACATTTAAGGTAAACTGTCCTCTTTCCCAAGCATCATATTTTAAATTCAATCTACTAATAGCATTTTTTGAAGTAAGCTGTAGTGAATTTCCAGAGGAAGATACCTCCCCTCCCGAAGGTCTGGTATCGAAAATTTCGCCATCCCAAGTGTAGGCGTTTAAACTTGTATCTTTAAAATGCCCATTGGTTAGGTTAGTGCCTACATACCATTTTGCGCCTAAATTTTGTAAAAGCGCTCTTTTTTCATAGGATGCTGAAAACCCAAGCGTGTTTTCATCATAAGTTACCTCGCCGTAAGGTTGCGCCATTATAGCGTTATGCTGTATTTCATCATCTAACCCAGAAAATCTGGCATTAATTATCAATCTATCTGCATAAGATTTATCATAAACCCCCGCATATAAACTCATCATATAATTAGAAAACTTATCGTGAAATCGCTTTACAGTAACAGGGTTTGGATTACCAAATTCATCGGGAATTTCTATATCAATCTTGTAGTTGTTGTCTGAATGATTGTAAAATGAATTTAACCCTAATATGGTATTATTCTTAGTATTTACATACTGGCCATTTACATTTGCTTTATGTGTATTGAAAGAACCTGCCGAATACGAAACATCTAGATAATTAGTATAACTTTTTCTAGAGATGATGTTGATTCCCCCTCCCAAAGCATCGGCACCCAAATCAACAGGAACAACACCTTTGTAAACTTCAATCTGTTCCATAAGATTTATGGGAATTATGTTGATTCCCAATCCTGAACCGTAATATTCCATAGGAATACCATCTAAAAAGAATTTAATTTGTTTGCCTGACATTCCATTTATAAAAATCTCTGCATTACTTCCAAAGCCCCCTGATTGCCGTACATTTATACCAGACACTTGTTTAATAACATCACTTGTATTGTTATTCTGTGTATAAAGTTCTTTAGTATCTAGTACGCTAACACTAGCAACACTTTGTCTCAATTTTTGGGATTTTGATTTTGCTATTACAGTAACATCGTCAAGTGCTGAAACTTCTTCTTCCATTTTGAAAATCAATTTCAAAGGCGCTCCTTTTTCCAGTATAATTTTTCTTTGAATAGATTTATACCCTATATAAGAAACATTTACTACATGATTGCCAATAGGAACTCCTTGTACCTTGAAGCTTCCATCTGTGCTAGTAATGGCACTTTTTTCTAGTGCTATAAAACTTACATGAGCTCCTGTTAATGGGGCACCATTTATATCTGTTATTTTTCCTAAAAATGAGGTTTCTTGGGAGAAACCTGGTATAAAAAAGGCAAAAGCCATAACGGTTATAACAATACCGCTATGAGCTGTTTTTATTGAATTACTAATTTGTTTGCCCACACGATTTTTTGGTAAGCCTCTTGCTTTTAGCATAATCTTTTACGACTTAATTTGTAATTAATTGTATTAACAAATGCATCTCTATAATTTGTAGCAATATGATTATCGTCAATAAATTCAATATTATCCTTATTCATTTTTTTAGAGTTTATTCACACAACATGTTTTATTTTTACATTGACAAAACCGACTGCTATACCAATGAAAAAATATTAAACCTAAAGAAGGCAAGTAAATAGCGACTTCTGAAATGTTAAACCAACCTACTTTCTCGTTCACTATTATAAACACTAGTAATAACCAGCTCGCAAAAAGCGTAATTGTAATCCATTTTTTTGATACAGTCGTACTAGATTTATATATTGCAAGCGCAGAAATAATTAGGAAAATAAAGTCTATACTAGACCACCACAAAGGTTTAGCTTCACAGCACTTTATAACATGAACTTGAACTGCAAATAAAAATGGAGTGGCGAGACAATGTATAAGACATAAGCTACTTGACAGAATACCTATTGTATCTGATTTATTAATGGTAAAAGTCATTGAGATAATTTTAATGCAACCTAGTTGCAATATTACTTTAGATTTTTTTAAAATGCAACTCAGTTGCAATATATTTGTGTTATGGGCATTACAAGACAAACAAAACAGGTAAAAACGTTGATTGCTATTTTTGATAATGAAAACAGAGCTATATCGGTTGTAGATTTGGTAAAATCCTTAGAATCTGAAATGAATAAAACTACCGTATATCGCATTTTAGACAAGCTTATGGATGATGGTATTGTACATTCATTTATGGGTAAAGGTGGCCTTAAATGGTACGCAAAGTGTCAAGATTGTAGTTGTGATACTCATAATGATGTGCATCCACATTTTCAATGTAAAACATGTGGAGAAGTTGAATGTTTACCCGTAAAGTTTACTTTACCTCCTGTAAATGGTTATAAAGTTGAGTCCATTAACTTACTAATGATTGGAGAGTGTAATAATTGCTCTTAGTTATTATTAAGAATTAAAAGAAAAAGCTGTAAAATAAAAAAAGTCGAACTTTATAAAGTTCGACTTTTTGTCGGGGTGGCAGGATTCGAACCTGCGACCTCCGCGTCCCAAACGCGGCGCGATAACCGGGCTACGCTACACCCCGATTTATGGTTATCTGTAACGGGATGCAAATATAGAGTTTTCTTTTACATTAAAAATCATTTTTAAACTCTTTTTTTAGTTTTTTAAATTATTATTTCTCAATAAAATTTTTGCAAAAATTAATCTTAAATTTGTTTAATTAAAGCCAAAATTAATAGTTATGCTAATTATTGGGATTGCAGGTGGAACAGGTTGTGGTAAAACTACTGTTGTAAACCAAATACTTAATGAACTCCCGGAAGGTGAAGTTGGTGTAATATCACAGGACTCATATTACAAAGATACTTCTCACTTATCTTATGATGAACGAGTGAAAATTAATTTTGACCACCCGCGAAGTATCGATTTCGAATTATTAGCAGAACATGTAAAAGATTTAAAAAACAACAAAGCCATACACCAACCCGTATATTCTTTTGTAAAACATAATAGAACTGGTGAAACTTTATTAACAAACCCTCGAAAAGTAATGATTATAGAGGGTATTTTAATCCTTACAAACCCTGAATTAAGAGATATGTTTGATATTAAAATTTTTGTTCATGCAGATAGTGATGAACGCTTAATAAGGCGTTTAAAACGCGACATATCAGAGAGAGGAAGAGACTTAGATGAAGTCTTAAATAGATATCAAACCACGTTAAAACCGATGCATAACCAGTTTATTGAACCTATGAAAGAATATGCAGATATTATAATCCCTAACAACAAACACAATACAGTTGCTATAGATATAGTTAAAACTATAATAACAGAAAAATTATAACATGGCACTTCAAAAAAACAAATATTTAAAACCTTTTAAAAATATATTCATACTTATATTAGTTGTATTTGCGGTTTGGATGTTGTTTTTTGATGCCAATTCTTGGCTTATTCACCATGAATTAAATACTGAAGTTGAAGATTTAAACAACGAAAAAGAGTACTATAAAAAAGAAATAGAAAAAGACAAAATAGATTTAAAAAAAATTAGCACAGAGGAAGGTTTAGAGAAATTTGCAAGAGAAGAATATTACATGAAACGTGATAATGAAGAAATTTACATTATTGAGTATGAAGATAGCTTAAAAACAAAAAAAAAATGAGTAATAATTTGTTTGATGAGTTTGACGCTGTTTCTGCAAAACAATGGAAACAAAAAATACAGTTCGATTTAAAAGGTGCTGATTACAACAATACACTTATTTGGAAAACTAATGAGGATATTGATGTAAAACCCTTTTATCATGGTGATGATTTCGAAAAACCCATTGATATTTCTAATACAAAAACTAAACACTGGAAAATTTGCCAATCTATATTTGTTGCTGATGTTAATAAATCAAATTTAAAAGCTATTGATGTTCTTGAGCGAGGTGCTGAAAGCATTAAATTTATTATTCCATCGGAAAACATTTCAATTGAAAGCTTAATTAAAAAAATCAATCTTAACACCACGATTTTATATTTTGAACTGCAATTTCTTTCAGAAGATTTTATTAAAAAAATACACGAAATCGCTCCAAAAGCTAAGATTCAAACAGATATTATTGGGCATTTAGCTAAAACTGGTAACTGGTTTGAAAATTTAAAAACGGATTTTAAAACATTTAAATCTATTATAAAAAACTCAGCATCGTGTAGTATAAATGCTTCACTTTACCAAAATGCAGGCGCTAACATAACTCAGCAATTAGCTTATGCTTTAGCTCATGCCAATGAATATTTGAATATTTCAGAAAACGAAGACCTTAATTTAAAATCACTTAGCGTCACATTTCGTATTTCAGTTGGAACAAATTATTTTTTTGAAATAGCAAAATTAAAGGCTTTACGAAAGCTTTGGAATACTTTAGCCTTGGAATACAATGCAAATCCAGATTGCGAAATTATTGTTACTCCAACAAAACGAAACAAAACACTTTACGATTATAATACAAACATGTTGCGCACCACAACAGAATGTATGAGTGCAATTCTAGGAGGCTCCAATACAATTTGTAATTTACCTTATGATTTTTTTTACCATAAAACGAATGAATTTGGAGAACGCATTGCAAGAAATCAACTTTTAGTCTTAAAACACGAAAGTTATTTTAACAAAGTTAATAACCCTTCAGACGGTTCATATTATATTGAAAATTTAACCCATCAACTTTCAAAAAATGCTTTAGAGTTATTTAAAAACATTGAAGCCAATGGCGGTTTTTTAAAGCAGCTAAAAACAGGGACTATTCAGAGAAAAATTAAAGAAAGTGCCATAAAAGAGCAATATGATTTTGATAAAGGTAACGAAGTTTTGTTGGGTTCCAATAAACACCCAAACAAAAATGATAAAATGAAAAACGAGTTAGAACTTTATCCTTTTGTTAAAACCAAAACAAGAAAAACATTAATAGAACCTATAATAGAAAAAAGATTATCAGAACATTTAGAACAAAAACGATTAAAAAATGAAAATTAAAATGAACTCAAAAATTACGCTTCTTACTTTTTTATTATTTTTTATTGCTTTTAGCTGTAAAAAAGAAAGTCCATTTTCAAACTTTAAATATGCCGACAAACCTGTTGCCTTTGAATGTGAAGGTGTTAATGCTAAATTATTAAACGAAGCACTTTATAGTTTTGAAGATGATATTACAAATCATTTTAACAAAGGCAAACAAAACCGTAGATTAGATCAAGCTTACTCACAAATTATACGAAATTCTGTTTTTGGAAAATTAAAACTAGAAGACATTATTTCAAAACACACTGTTGAAATATTTGAGGCCTTAAAAAATGAAGATGATCTGTGGGATGCCGCTAACACTAAAAGTCACTTAAATTATAATAGTACTACCTTAAGTTGTATTGCAAACAATATAAAAGACAGTAATTTAAAAACCACTTTAAATGCACTTATATCTACAAACAGTATGGCTCCTAAACTTTTTGGACCAGCTTTAGTTAGCAAATACAGAAATGCGTTAGCCGATAAAAACTTAGCCTTATATGTAGCTTTAGATTTATATTATGCCAAACTATTTGACATAGATTTTAATAAAGTTAACTTGGAAAAACCTGAGCAAAAAGTAGATTTTAACCAACTTCCAGCTGTTGAAAAAACAGAAATAGATCCACATGCAGGACATAATCATTAAATAACTTGAGCAGAAAAAATCTTCAACATATCAAATTAAAGTCAGAGGTCGAAAATAAGGAGTTTGATACTTCAATTTTTCGAACTGCTGAAAATATTGATATAAAATCAACTTATACAAAAAATGATATTGAAGGTTTAGAGCATCTAGATTTTGTAGCAGGAATTGCTCCCAATCTCAGAGGTCCATATAGCACCATGTATGTACGAAGACCATGGACTATTCGTCAATATGCAGGATTTTCAACTGCTGAAGAAAGCAATGCTTTTTACAAAAGAAATTTAGCTGCAGGACAAAAAGGCCTTTCGGTTGCTTTTGATTTAGCTACGCATAGGGGTTACGACTCAGACCATGAACGCGTTGTTGGAGATGTAGGTAAAGCTGGTGTTGCGATTGACTCGGTTGAAGACATGAAAATACTCTTCGATCAAATTCCCTTAGATAAAATGTCGGTTTCTATGACTATGAATGGAGCCGTATTACCCATTTTAGCGTTTTATATTGTCACTGCCGAAGAGCAAGGTGTAAAACTAAAACAATTAGCTGGTACAATTCAAAATGATATTTTAAAGGAGTTTATGGTTAGGAACACTTATATCTATCCGCCTACCCCTTCTATGAAAATTATTTCTGATATTTTCGAATACACTAGTAAAAATATGCCAAAATACAATAGCATTAGCATTTCTGGTTATCACATGCAAGAAGCTGGTGCCACCTGCGATATTGAGCTAGCATATACACTAGCAGACGGATTAGAATATATTAAAAAAGGGTTAGCAGCAGGCATGGATATTGACACCTTTGCTCCTCGCCTATCTTTTTTCTTGGCTATTGGCATGAACCATTTTATGGAAATTGCCAAAATGCGAGCTGCTAGAATGCTTTGGGCGAAATTGGTAAAACAATTCAGTCCTAAAAACCAAAAATCTTTATCATTACGAACACATTGTCAAACTTCTGGATGGAGCTTAACGGAGCAAGACCCTTTTAACAATGTAGCTCGAACTACAATAGAAGCTGCTGCAGCAGCTTTTGGAGGCACACAAAGTTTGCATACTAATGCTTTAGACGAAGCTATTGCTTTACCAACTGATTTTTCAGCAAGAATTGCTAGAAACACCCAAATATTTTTACAAGAAGAAACCAAAATAACAAAAACTGTTGACCCTTGGGCAGGAAGTTATTATGTTGAAAAACTAACCCATGATATTGCTAAAAAGGCTTGGACTTTAATTGAAGAAATTGAAGAACTTGGAGGCATGACTAAAGCTATTGAAGCTGGCATACCTAAGATTAGAATTGAAGAAGCTGCAGCAAGAAAACAAGCTAGAATAGATTCTGGGCAAGATATTATTATTGGCGTTAATAAATATAGACTCAAAGAAGAAGATCCAATTTCGACACTAGAAGTCGACAATCAAACAGTTAGGTATTCTCAAATAGAGCGATTAAATAGAATTAAGGCTGAAAGAAATTCAGATAAAGTTAAAGCTACTTTATTAAAATTAACTAAAGCTGCTCGAACGGGAAAAGAAAATTTACTAGCTTTAGCTATTGAAGCTGCTCGTGAACGTGCCACTCTAGGAGAAATTAGTGATGCATTAGAAGCAGAATTTGGAAGGCACAAAGCACAAATTAAATCATTTTCTGGCGTGTATAGTAAAGAAATAAAAGACGATAAATCCTTTAAAAAAGCTCAAGAGTTAGCTGATATTTTTGCAGAGCAAGATGGCAGACGCCCTCGAATCATGATAGCAAAAATGGGACAAGATGGCCATGACCGTGGTGCAAAAGTAGTAGCAACTGGTTATGCCGATGTTGGCTTTGATGTTGATATTGGTCCGTTATTCCAAACTCCGCAAGAAGCAGCAAAACAAGCTGTTGAAAACGATGTACACATTTTGGGTGTGTCCTCATTGGCAGCCGGTCATAAAACCCTAGTCCCTCAAGTTATTGATGCGTTAAAGACTTATGGTCGTGATGACATTATGGTTATAGTTGGTGGCGTAATCCCTAAACAAGATTACCAATATTTATTTGATGCTGGAGCAGTCGCCATTTTTGGGCCAGGAACGAAAATTAGTGATGCTACTATTAAAATTTTGGAAATATTAATAGATTAAGCAAATAACTATCAATAACATAATTGATTTTCCGTTAATAGATTTGTTAACAAGTTCCACTTTTATTCCACATAAATAATTGTATTTTTGTAGTTAATAAAACCAAATCATTTAATGGGTAAAATCATTGCAATTGCTAATCAAAAAGGTGGTGTTGGTAAAACAACAACCTCAATTAATTTAGCAGCTTCACTAGGTGTTCTAGAGAAGAAAGTACTACTTATAGATGCTGACCCTCAAGCAAATGCAACTTCTGGAATTGGAATTGATGTAGAAACTGTTAACATTGGAACCTATCAACTTTTAGAACATTCTAACACAGCAAAACAAGCTATTGTAACAACCGAAACACCAAATTTAGATGTTATTCCTGCGCATATCGATTTAGTTGCTATTGAAATAGAACTTGTTGATAAAGATGAACGAGAATATATGCTTAAAAAAGCATTAACTGATACTAAAGATGATTATGACTTTATAATTATTGATTGCGCACCGTCATTAGGCTTATTAACATTAAATGCTTTAACAGCAGCAGATGCAGTAATTATTCCTATTCAATGTGAATATTTTGCATTGGAAGGTTTAGGAAAATTATTAAACACGATAAAAAGTGTTCAAAAAATACATAATACAGAATTAGATATTGAAGGCTTGTTATTAACTATGTACGATTCACGCTTACGATTATCAAATCAAGTAGTTGAAGAAGTTCAAAAACATTTTAACGATATGGTGTTCCAAACCATCATTCAACGAAATGTAAGACTCAGTGAAGCACCAAGTTATGGCGAAAGCATAATTAATTACGATGCAAGTAGTAAAGGTGCTAACAATTACTTAAGTTTGGCAAAAGAAGTCATCAATAAAAACGCTTAATTATGGCTAAGGCAACTAAAAAACAGGCTTTGGGTAGAGGCTTATCGGCTCTGTTAAAAGACCCAAGTAATGATATACAATCGGCTCAAGATACAAATGCTGATAAAGTTATTGGTAATATAGTTGAATTAGACTTAGATTTTATTGAAGTTAACCCGTTTCAACCACGTACAAACTTTAGTGAAGAATCACTTCGTGAATTAGCCTCATCTATAAAAGAATTAGGTATTATTCAACCAATAACGGTTAGAAAATTAGGCTTAAACAAATATCAATTAGTTTCTGGAGAACGTCGTTTTAGAGCTTCAAAATTATTAGGTTTAGAAACAATTCCTGCTTACGTTAGAATTGCAAACGATCAAGAATCTCTTGAAATGGCTTTGGTTGAAAACATTCAACGTCAAGATTTAGACCCAATTGAAATTGCCTTATCATACCAACGTTTAATTGACGAAATCAATTTAACCCAAGAACAAATGAGTGAACGCGTTGGCAAAAAACGCTCTACCATTGCTAATTACCTGCGTTTATTAAAACTAGATCCTATCATTCAAACAGGGATGCGCGACGGGTTTATTTCTATGGGCCATGGGCGTGCTTTAATTGCTATTGAAGACCAATCGAATCAATTAGACATTTACGAAAACATACTATCAAACAAACTATCTGTTAGAGAAACTGAAAACCTTGTTCGCGATTTCAATAATTCTAAAAATACAGAAACAACTTCAAAAAAACCAGAAGATAATGACATGCCAAAATTTGTTAAAAAAGGTATAACTGCATTTTCTGAATACTTTGGACATAAAATAGACGTTAAAGTCTCTAAAAACGGGAAAGGAAAAATTACAATTCCTTTTCATTCTGAAGAAGATTTTAATCGTATAAAAAAATTAGTTCAAGGTGATTCCAAATAAAATTCTAATAATAGGAATAATAGCATGCTTACTTTGTTTCTCTTCTTTCGCTCAAAGCAAAAAGGAGAAAGAAATAAAAGAGCTTCCAAAAGAAGCTGTTATTGATTCTGTCATTAAAGTTAGTAACCCAATAAATCCTCTTTCGCCAGCAAAAGCAGCATTCTACTCGGCAATATTACCAGGTTTAGGCCAGGCTTACAATAAAAAATATTGGAAAATCCCTATTGTTTGGGCTGCTATTGGCTCTGGTATTTATTTTTACATCAATAATAATGAGCAATACAACAGGTATAGAGATGCTTACAAAAGTAGACTTGCTGGTTTTACTAATGATGAATTTTATTTAGACTCCAATGGAAATCAGTTAAGCACGCCAACAGTTTCTACAGAAAAACTTGAGGATGCACAAGAATTCTATAGTCGTAACAGAGAAATGTCTCTTTTAGTAACCATAGGCTTCTATGCATTAAACATAATTGATGCTAATGTAGATGCCCATTTGTTACAATATAATATTGATGAAAACTTGTCTTTATCACCGCATTATAAAATAAATAGTTTTGACGCATCAAGCGATTTAGGATTAACTTTAAATTTTAAATTTTAGTACTTAATGAATATTAAGCAAATAATAGACAAAAATATATGAATATAGCATTACTTGGATATGGAAAAATGGGGCAAACCATCGAGCAGATTGCCTTAAAGCGCGGGCATAATGTGGTATTGACTATTGATAAAGGAGATAGCGATTATGATATTACAAAAGCAGATGTTGCCATAGATTTTAGTATCCCAAATGTTGCTTTTAATAATATTACAAATTGCATTAACAATAATGTTCCTGTCATTTCTGGAACTACAGGATGGTTAGATAAATACAATGATGCTGTAGCACTTTGTAAAGAAAAAAAAGGCGCATTTATTTATGCTTCAAATTTTAGTTTAGGTGTAAATATCTTTTTTGAATTGAATAAAACACTGGCTAAAATGATGAGTACCTTGAAACAGTATAATGTTTCTATGGAAGAAATTCATCATACACAAAAGCTAGATGCTCCAAGCGGAACTGCTATTTCTTTAGCTAATGGCGTTATTAATCAACATGAAGGCTATAACACTTGGAAACTCGATGAAAATGGAGAAAACACCATTCCTATTACAGCTAAACGTATTGAAGATGTTCCTGGTACACATACCGTTACTTACGAAAGCGAAGTAGACACTATAAACATAGAGCATATTGCGCATACAAGACAAGGGTTTGCATTAGGTGCTGTGGTAGCAGCAGAATGGATTGCAGGAAAAACAGGTGTTTTCACAATGAATGATGTGTTAAATATTCGTTAACACTAAATAAACCTGTAACAAAACAAACACGGCTACTACTAACAAAAAATTAAAATTTTGAAATTATGACTTGGACACAATGGTTTATTTTCATTCTAATAATACAAGTAATTCATGGTTTAGGTACTTGGAAACTATACATCAAAGCAGGCAGACAAGCTTGGGAAGCCTTTATCCCCGTTTATAATGGTATCGTATTATTGAAAATAATTAATCGTCCATGGTGGTGGATTATTCTACTGTTTCTACCTATTGTTAATCTTATTATGTTTCCTGTGGTTTGGGTTGAAACAGCTAGAAGTTTTGGAAAGAACGCCACACTAGACACTGTTTTAGCTGTTGTTTCACTAGGTTTTTATAATTACTACTTAAACTATGTAGCAGATGTAAACTCTATTGAAAATAGAAGTTTACAACCAAAATCAGCTTCAGGGGAATGGACAAGTTCCATCTTATTTGCTATTGTAGCCGCAACTATAGTACACACCTATTTTATGCAACCGTTTACGATTCCTTCATCATCACTAGAAAAATCATTGCTTGTAGGCGATTTTCTTTTTGTAAGCAAGTTTCACTATGGAGCAAGGGTACCAATGACCACCGTTGGCGCACCTATGGTACATGACACTATTCCTGGTTTAAACAAGAAATCATATCTATTTGATGATAATTTTGAAGAACGTAAAACATCATGGAAAAACAAATTACAATTGCCTTACTTAAGGTTTCCTGGTTTTGAAAAAATTGATAGAAATGAGATTGTGGTTTTCAATCAACCAGCAGATACATTGTTGGATATGAATGATTTCACTCCAAAAAGAAATTATTACAAACCCATTGATAAAAAGACCAACTTAGTTAAGCGATGTGTTGGTGTTGCTGGCGACTCTCTTGAAGTTAGAGATGGTTATGTTTACATTAACGGAAAGAAAAACGAATTACCAGATAGAGCTCATTTACAGTTTAGTTATTTAGTACAACCAAAAGCGAATCAGTTTAATCCTAATTTCGTTAAAAATCGCTACGATATTACAGATGGTTTTGGTATAATGAATGCCCAAAACACTTACTATTTTTCTGCAATTTCTGATGAAGCCCTAGCTAAGTTTAAGAACCACCCTAATGTAGCTAGTATTAAATCTAATATTCAAGAAAAAGGTGTTCGGGATTCAAACATTTTTCCTCATGATCCAAATTACAATTGGAATGTGGATCAATTTGGACCTTTATATATTCCTGAAGAAGGAAAAACTATCGCTATTAATCTTGATGTTTTACCATTATACAAACGTGTTATTACGGAATATGAAGGTAACACACTGCAAGTAAAAGGCAATCAAATTCTAATTAACGGTGCTGTAACAGACACCTATACTTTCAAACAGAATTATTATTGGATGATGGGTGATAATCGACACAACTCCATTGATGCTAGGCGTTGGGGGTTTGTTCCATTTAATCATGTAATCGGGAAACCAGTATTTATTTGGATGAGTTGGGATGGTTTTCCAAATGCCAGATGGGAGCGTTTCTTTACAACTGTTAGCGGAAGTGGAAAAGCAACTTCATTCCTTATACCATTTTTAGTATTGTTATTTGGTTGGATAGGATTCAACAAATGGAGAAACCGTAAAAAAGAAAGCAAATAAACTTTAATGTATTTTTGCTTAAATTCAACTTTTTGAAAACTAGGCATACTTATATGAATATTAAAGGGGTTTTTATTGCTCTTTTTATCTCGGCTATTTCTTTCGGTCAGAACCCAACGGCTATAGAAAACCATGAGCTTACTAAAGATTTTGTATTGGGAAAATTCAACTATACAAATCATGATTTATTCATAAAAACACATCCTAGTCATTCTTCTAAGACCACGTATTTAAACAAAGACGTTTATACTGCATTTATTAATATGTTCAATCATGCCAAAACGGATAGTATTTCTTTAAAAATTATTTCTGGAACTAGAAACTTTAATGAACAGAAAGCTATTTGGGAACGTAAATGGAAAAAGTATAATATTTTAAAACCTATTGAAAGAGCAAAAAAAATATTAGAATATAGCGCTATGCCCTCCACATCCCGTCATCATTGGGGCACAGATATTGATTTGAATAGTTTTTCAAATTTTTATTTTGAAAAAGGTCAAGGAAAAAGAGAATATGATTGGCTATTAAAAAATGCGAACAAGTATGGCTTTTATCAAGTTTACACTGATAGAACTACTGGAAGAACTGGCTATAATTTAGAACGCTGGCATTGGTCTTACATGCCCTTAGCAAGTAAGTTTCTTAGTTTTTACAACACACATGTTGTCGATTCTGATATTAAAGACTTTACAGGTTCCGAACTCTCCAATATCTTGAAAATTATTCCTGAATATGTTAATGGCATTTCGAATGAAGTCCAAATAAGCACTAAAAACTAATACATGAAAATTGTTATTCACCCAACCTATTTTCCAAATGTAGCTCACTTTATAGCTATCGTAGCATCAAATGAAGTTGTTTTTGAAACGGATGATAATTTCTTGAAACAAACCTATAGAAATCGAACATATATCTATGGTGCTAATGGAAAATTAGGATTAAATATTCCTGTGATTCATACGCAAAAGAATCGCCAAAAATATAGAGATGTTAAAATTTACAATGAAGATAATTGGCAAAGTCTACATTGGAAATCGTTGCTTTCAGCTTATAGAACATCTCCTTTTTTTGAATATTATGAAGATGAACTTCAGCATTTATTCACAGAAAAAGCAGATTTTCTATTAGATTATAATTTGAAATGTTTTGAGGTAGTTTGTGATTGTTTACAGCTAGATTTAAATACGACAAAAACAGAAATATACCAAAAGCATATTACCAACAAAACAGATTTCAGACAGTTAGTAAATGCTAAAAAAGAACCTATTTATACTTTTGAAAAATACACACAAGTTTTCAATAACAAACATGGTTTTATTCAAAACTTAAGTATTTTAGATTTACTTTTTAACGAAGGGCCAAATGCCTTAAATTATTTAGAATCTCAAACAGTAACTCCATTATAATGTTACAAACATTTGCTCATTACGGTTGTCATTTTTTACTGCCACTCGTAGTTGCTTTACTGTTTTTTAAATCCAATTGGAAGTACGCCTATCTCATTATGATTGCGGGTATGTTAATTGATTTAGATCACTTATTAGCAACTCCTATTTTCAACCCTAACCGATGTAGTATTGGTTTTCACCCACTCCACTCTTCTTTTGCTATTTTGTTTTATTTCTTTTTATGCTTTCCTAAGAAATCACGATTGGTTGGGTTGGGATTGATGATTCATATTATTTCAGATTTTGTAGATTGCTCTTTAATGTAAAAAATAATCGCCCAAAGTCGCTAAGATTTGAAATGCTAAAAGAAACTATAAATTTCACGTAAACTACTAAAAACTAAGACTGAAACTGTAAACTATTCCTTCAGGTTCAAGGTTGTCATAATTGGATAATGATCAGAATAATGATTATTAAAAGCCTTAAAACCATTCACATTAAACGCTTCGTCGGCAAAAATAAAATCTATCCTAACTGGGAAAAATTTAAAATCGTAAGTACGACCAAATCCATTTCCAGCCTCTTTAAATGTATCGTTTAAATCACCTTTAATCTGTCTGTATACATACGAAAATGCGGTGTTATTAAAATCGCCACAAATCACCATTTTATAATTACATTGTTTTTTATGCATTAAAAACAATTCGGTCTGAAACTGTTGCATTTTAAATGTTGTGCTAATACGTTTAAAAAGACGTTCAGAATCTTCTGTTTTAAGGTTTTCTACTTTAGTATCAATTCGCATTGATTCTAAATGAATATTATAGAACCTTATGGTATCATTTCCTTTTAATACATCAACAAAAATAGCATTATTTGCTGTGTCTGGAAATTCAATAGACCCTGAATTTATAATTGGAAATTGTGAAAAAATAGCTTGGCCATACTTCGTTTTTTTACCTGAAAGCTTTTCAAATTTATATTTAAAAAAAGACAAATTTATATTTTTGTGCGGATGATATTCTTGTATACTCAAAACATCGGGAGATTCTGTTTTAATAAAATCAACAATTTTAGTTTCAATACCCTTTTCAGGAATCCATTCATAAAGATTAAATAGCCTAACATTGTAATTCATTACTTTAATGTTTTTCGGGCTTTCAATCTTTTTAGATGATGCAAATTTATATAAAGATCCAAATGAAAAATAACCAATTATTAGCACTACCAGCGATAACATAAACTGCTTTTTCAATCGAAACACCCAGTACAAAAAGCATAATACATTAATCAAAATTAAAAACGAAACCCCTAAATTAACCACCGATAATATGGAAAATGTTTTAGGTGGCAAAAAAGGTAAAACATAAGACAGCAGAAGCAATATAGCTACAGTAACATTTATAAAATATATTATTTTATTTATGAAGCTTAGTTTTTTCATGTATCTATTTACCTGCTCTAAATAAGAATTCTTTTTCTTCTGAAGTTAAACTATCATAACCACTTTTACTGATTTTATCTAAGATAACATCAACTTTCTTTTGATTATTAAAAGCAGAAAAATCGGCTTTCGTATATCCACCAACTTTACTTTTGTTTTTATGTACTGTCTTTAATGGGCCTTTTTTTGAAAGCTTAAATATATTTACTATGCTATCTATTAAGCTTCCAAAACCTTTACCAATATCTCGCCCTTTAACTAATTGTTTAGCGTAAACATAACCTAGAATTGCACCACCTAAATGTGCTAAGTTCCCTCCAGCATTTCCAGTTACGGGTTCCCTTATACCTGAAAAGATACCAACAACATCTAAAACTACAATGACTGCTCCAACATACCACAGTTTTAAATTAAAAGTAAAAAATCGAACCTCTTGATTTGGCATATAAGCGCAAAGAAAAACCAACAATGCCCTAACTGCTGCTGAGGCTCCGAGGAGTTTAGAATGACCTCCAAATACACTTGGAAATAAGGAATAACATAACATAAATAATAAGCCTCCTGAAATAGCACCTAAAAAATAAATATTTAAAGCCATTTTGGGGCTAAATAAATTTAAGAACATACGGCCTAAAAAATATAACCAAAGCATGTTGAATACAATATGCCAAATATCATAATGCAGAAAGGCATAAGTAAAAATACTCCATGGTTTTGCAATAAAGCTTGAAAAATCGCTTGGTAGTTCAAACCAACCAAAACTCATTCTTAATATTAAAGCCAATAGAAAAACTACAACATTAATGGCTATTATTTTTTCTAGTACATTAAGGTTAGATAGTTTCTTTTTTATGTCTTGGGTGAGTGTTGTCATTAATTCCAACGGTTTTTATTAAACTGCGTTTTTTTCCAATACCACATAATTAAAAAACCTGTTAATGCGCCTCCAACATGGGCCATATAAGCGGTATTACTAGGACTAAAAAACGATTGACCTGTTATACCAGAAATTAAATCTAAAATAATTATACCTGGAATAAAGTATTTTGCTTTTACTGGTATTGGTAAAAATATCATCATCAATTCTGCATTTGGATTCATCATACCAAAAGCTGCCATAATTCCCATAATACAACCTGAAGCACCAACCATTGATGCATAGTATATTTCATTAAACTCTTGACCAATTGCGGTAAAAACCTTTCCTTCTTTGAAAACCTCGATAATTTGGTCATTAGTTGCACCAAGAGCTAAAGCTTCAGCCTCCATTGGCAAATATTTAAAATAGTAATACCCAACCTGTAATGCAACAGCCCCTAATCCAGCTGAAATATAAATAAACAAAAATCGCTTAGAGCCTAATACTTGCTCTACTGGTGAACCAAACATCCAAAGCGCGAACATATTAAAGAAAATATGCATTGCACCACCATGCATAAACATGTGCGTTATAATTTGCCAAGGTTTAAATGCATCATTCTTTGGAAAATACATAGCAAACCACTCGTAAAATAAATTTCCATTTCCAATTGCTAACGTGCCGATAAACATTAAGGCATTAATGATTATTAAATGCTTAACGGTGTCTGAAATTCGCATCATATCTATATAAATTTTTTATCTAATTCATCAACACTCATAGTTACAAATGTTGTTCTATTAGTAGGAGATACATTTGGTTCTTTACAAGCAAATAGCTTATTTACTAAATGTTCTTGTTCATCTTTTTGCAAGGATTGCCCTGTTTTAATAGCTAAACTCTTTGCCATTGATTTTGCTAACAAATCAGAAGCACTAAAATGACTCTCTGGCACTTCGTTTTCAACATCACTTATTAACTGTTCTAAAATAATAGACACTTCGCTTTCTGGAACACCTACAGGAACACCTGTAATTTCAACCAACTCTTCCTTAACGCTAGAAAACACAAAACCCGTATGTTCTAAATCAACTTTTAACTGATTTATAATAGTAATATCCTGTGGCGAAAAATGAAGTTGAAGCGGAAATAATAATTGTTGACTTGCAGCTTCTTTTATGGTTAAATTGTTTAAAAAATCTTCATATAAAATACGCTGATGCGCACGGTGTTGATCTATAACCAACATGCCTGATTTTATAGCGCTTACAATATATTTATTGTGTAACTGATAGGTTGTATGAGTTTTCTCTACTTGTTTATCATCATCAAAAATGGATGCTGTACGTTCCTCGCTTTCAAATTGGATTTCTGTAAAATCTGATTTGGAGTCATTCCCCTTAGATTCTAAACCAACATATAAACTTTCCCAACTTGTTGTTGGTTCTTTTTTATATGTTACAGCTCTAGCTTTAGAAGTTTCTTCATTTTGAAATGGATTAAAACTTTTATCTACTTCAACTTTCGGAGCATTTGTACTATCTTTTTTAAAACTATAAGGTGTATCCAAATTAGGATCACGCTCAAAATCAAGTACTGGTGCAATATTAAACTGTCCCAAACTGTGTTTTACTGCAGAACGTAATAGTGCATACAGTGTATGTTCATCATCAAACTTAATTTCTGTTTTTGTTGGATGAATATTAATATCTATAGTTTGCGGGTTAACTGTTAAGTTTAAAAAATAACTAGGATACGTTCCATTCTTAAGCAAACCTTCAAAAGCTGATGCAATGGCATGATTTAAATAGGCACTTTTAACAAAACGATTGTTCACAAAAAAGAATTGTTCGCCTCTTGTTTTTTTAGCAAACTCTGGCTTACCTACAAAACCTGAAATTTTAAGTACTTCGGTATCTTCCTCAACAGGCACAAGCTTTTCATTGATTTTATTTCCGAAGATATTTACAATACGTTGACGATAGTTACTAATTGGTAAATTAAAACTTTCACTACCGTTGTTATACATAGCAAAACTAATATTGGAGTGTGCTAATGCCACGCGATGAAACTCATCGATAACATGACGTAACTCAACAGTATCAGATTTCAAAAAATTACGCCTTGCAGGAATATTAAAAAAGAGGTTTTTCACAGAAACCGAAGTTCCTGTTGGTGTAACAACAACTTCCTGTGAAGTCACTTTACTTCCTTCTATAATTAATGTGTTACCAACATCATCCTGTTCTTGTTTTGTTTTTAATTCTACATGAGCAATAGCAGCAATACTGGCTAAAGCTTCGCCACGAAAACCCTTTGTATGCAATTGAAATAAATCTTCGGCATTTCTAATTTTTGATGTAGCATGGCGCTCAAAACTTAATCGTGCATCTGTATTACTCATACCTTTACCATTGTCAATAACTTGAACAAGGGTTTTACCAGCATCTTTTATAATAAGTTTTATAGTATCTGCTCCTGCATCAATAGCGTTTTCAAGAAGTTCTTTAACTACAGAAGCTGGACGTTGTACAACTTCTCCAGCTGCAATTTGATTTGCAACATGATCGGGTAAAAGCTGTATGATGTCTGCCATATGTTATTTAGGTAAAAATATAGATAAATCGAAATCGATAATGAATAAAAATATTAAAATAAGAATACCAACAATTATCAAAACACGCTTATTAACACTGGTATCTGGGTTGTTTTTATAATCGTCCAAGGCATCATTAAACTTCCCTTTTAAACTTTTATTAGCCCCAACAGTTTTTCTATGCTCGTCAAACTTATGCTTGATTTCATATGGATTACCTTCTCCTTTATCATCATAAGTACGAGGTGTGTAGCTAAATTTTTTGTTTTTGCGAAGTTTTAAAATTCCCATGATTTCTTAGATTTTAATTCGGTTTTACATGTATTTTTTTTCTAGTAAATACATACAAATCAATAATAATACCAAAACCAAGATTAATACCCTCATTGACATAGCACCTCGTGTTTTAATTTTAGTGCCACTTGCGCGTTTCCATTTTGAAACAAATTCCTTGGTGTCCGAATCATTATTCAAACTAGAGTCTGATTGATTTTCTTGTGAAAATCTGGATTGATAATTAAACCTTTTATTTTTGCGTTGTTTAAACAAAATCTAGTTTTTATGTCAATTAAACTTGAAATTTATTGACATTGCTCGTCTTTTCAAAAATACTTAAAAGCAGGCAGAAATAGAAAGTTTAAGTGCCAAAAAATGTTAAGAAAACAAAGAGATTTGAAGTTGAAAGCAAGAACTAGGAAGCACTAAAACTTAACTGTTTTTACGAAGTTCTGTCATTTTAATAGCAGCAATAGCGGCTTCAGTACCCTTATTACCATGCTTACCTCCAGAACGGTCAATACTTTGTTGCACATTATTATCAGTTAATACACAGAAAACTACAGGGGTTTCGTGCATTACATTTAAGTCTTTAATACCTTGTGCTACACCTTCGCAAACAAAATCAAAATGCTTAGTCTCCCCTTGAATTACACTACCAATTGCAATAACAGCATCAACCATTTGTTCTTGCATTTTTTTGCAACCATAAATTAACTCAAAACTACCTGGCACATTCCAGCGTATAATATTATTCGGCAATGCACCATTTTCTATAAGTGCAGCATAAGCGCCTTGATACAAACCTTCTGTTATACTATCGTTCCACTCAGAAACAACAATCCCAAACCGAAATTTACTCGCGTTTGGGATTGTTGCTTTATCGTAATCTGATAAATTTTTATTTGCCGTAGCCATTTTTATTTGTTTGCTAAAACTTCCGCCTTACCAATAAACACATCAACCTTTGTTGCCTCAGTAGAATTGGTATAATCGTTTTTTATTCTTTCAAAATATACTAATGCTTTATCAGCTTTCCCTAAACCTAAAGCAATTGTACCTGCTTTAAATAAATACATTGGTGTTGTAAATGCGTTATCACGCATTTCGGCAGCTTGCTCATAATACCCCAAAGCATCTTCTACTTGATTTAATTGAACAAATGCATCACCGATATTTCCTTTAGCTAAAGGTGCTAAAATCTCATCGCTACTTTTAAAATTACTTAAATGATCAATTGCATTTTTATAATCTTTTAATCTTAAATAAGCCGTACCAGCATAGTAGCTTGCCAAATTAGCTGAAGGCGTACCACTGTATTCTTCAATAATATCTAACATTCCAAATTTGCCTTCACCTCCATTTAATGCCAAATTATACAACGAGTCTTTTGCTGCTCCGGTAACGGCTTGATCAAAATATTTTTGTGCTTGAAACATATCGTTCATAGCATTTTGTTGCTTTGGTTTTGCAACATATTCTTTATATGCTAAAGATCCTAAAACAACAGCTGCAACAAGACCAATTATGATAAAAATATATTTTTGATTTTTTGCTACAAAGTCTTCTGTTTTAGAAGCTGTTTCATCAAGTGTATTAAAAACCTCTGCAGTTGTAGAACCTTCTTCAATATTCTGTTCTTTCTCTGCTTGTGTTTTTGGTTTATAACCTCTTTTCTTATAAGTTGCCATTGTATGCTTTCTAAAATTATTGTCGCGCAAAAATATAATTTTTCTTCATAACTAAAAGGGTATTTATTTGATATTTTTCAATAATTTGCACTTCTTTTCAAGAGTTTAACCTAGAAAAGCTCTTAAAGTTGCTATTTGTATGATTTTAAAATCGCTTTCTTTACTTAATTATAAAAATTTCGATAGTAAATCGTTCATTTTCAACGAAAAAATAAATTGTATTGTTGGCAATAACGGTATTGGAAAAACAAATGTGCTTGATGCTATTTACCATTTATCCTTCGGAAAAAGTTATTTTAACCCAGTTTCAACTCAAAATATTAAACACGAAGAAGACTTTTTTGTGATTAATGGCGATTATGATAAAAATGAAAAACTAGAAAAAGTAGCTATTAGTTTAAAACGTGGGCAAAAAAAAGTAATTAAACGCAACGGAAAAGCTTACGAAAAATTTAGTGAACATATTGGTTTTTTACCTCTTGTTATTATATCTCCTGCCGATAGAGATTTAATTATTGAAGGTAGTACTACACGGCGTAAATTTATTGATAGTGTAATTTCACAAAGCGATAAAAGCTACCTAAATCACTTGATTAATTACAATAAGGTGTTGGCACAGCGTAATGCTTTATTGAAATATTTTGCACTAAACCATACGTTTAACAATGACACTCTTGAGGTTTATAATGAGCAACTTACAGATTATGGTACACAGATTTTTGAAAAACGCGCTGCTTTTTTAAAGGCTTTTATCCCCATTTTTAAATTGCGATACAAGGCCATTAGTAATGGTAACGAATCTGTTGATTTGATTTATAACAGCCACTTATTTGATGATGATTTAAATACGCTTTTAAAAGCTTCGGTAAATAAAGATAAGGCTTTGCAATACACAAGTATTGGTATACATAAGGACGATTTGCATTTTAATATTAACAAGTATCCTATTAAAAAGTTTGGTAGTCAAGGGCAGCAAAAATCGTTTTTAATTGCTTTGAAATTGGCTCAGTTTGATTTTATTAAGACACAAAGCGGTGCAAACCCTATTTTACTTCTTGATGATATTTTTGATAAATTAGATGAACAACGTGTTGCACAAATTATAAAACTTGTTGATGATGAAAATTTTGGGCAATTGTTTATCAGTGACACTCATGCTGAACGCACAGAACATGCTGTAAAACAGGTACATCAATCTTACGAAGTTTTTAGATTGTGAGTTTTAAAAAAAAAGACAAGACATAGATAATTATGGTAATTTCTATGACTTGAATTAATTAGCATTACTCAACCACAAATTTGTAATATCGATTTAGTTTACCCTTGACTTTGTAAAAAATTTCAGCTACCTTCGTTTAACCTCGGATATAAAACATTAAAACGATTTCATATCCGTGGAACAGTTGGAGTGAATTCCTGCGTCATTCACTCCAACGTCCCCGCGAATAAGATTTGGAGCGACTGCCAAAAGGCACTCACACCAACAACGAATAAAATTCATTGAAACAAATCTTATTCGCGGGGACGTTAAACGAACTTTCCCAAAAACAAAATAAATTTCGATTTAAAAAAGATAAGATAACAAATTTGTCCGCGTTAGGGCTAGTAGCACATAGGCCACAGTACAACAAAAGAAGCACAAAAATTGAAACCCTTCAACTCTGCTCAGGATAAACTCAAGCCCGACCCTTGTGGTAAGGCACAAATAATTTAATACTTTTACAAAAAATTAATTTTCACCTAAGTTTTATTGTACCATGGCAAAACGTAATAACGAAAATTTGAGTATTAGTGATGCTTTGAAAGAGTTTGTGGAAACGAACAAATTGGAGAAAGGATTGGATAAGGTGAACGTTGCGGATGCCTGGGAAAAGCTTATGGGTAATGGGATTAACAACTATACAACTGCAGTAAGTTTAGAGCGTGAAACGCTGTATGTGCAGTTAAGTTCAAGCGTTTTGAGGGAAGAATTGAGCTACGGAAAGGAAAAGATTATTAATATGCTTAATGAAGAATTAGGTAAAGAAATTATTAAAAAACTGATTTTAAGATAATTAGATATTAGCTTTTATTATAAAAAATATAACAAAATATTAAAACGTATTACTTTTTACCTTACCTTTGGAACTTAATTTATTATAATACAAATACAATGAGTAAAGGTACAGTAAAATTTTTCAATGATTCTAAAGGTTTTGGATTCATCGTTGAAGAAGACAACAACAAAGAACATTTCGTACACATTTCAGGATTAATCGATGAAATTCGTGAAGGTGATGTTGTAGAATTCGATCTTCAAGAAGGAAGAAAAGGATTAAACGCCGTAAACGTAAAAGTAGTCTAACGATATACTATTTCACAATTACAACTAATAGCCTATCATTAATGATAGGCTTTTTTTGTGGCACAGACTTTGCTTTACTATAACTATAATAATTAAAATTTAATACAATGAGTAAAGGAACAGTAAAATTCTTCAACGATTCTAAAGGATTCGGGTTTATAACTGAAGAAGGTTCAAACACAGAACATTTTGTTCACATTTCTGGATTAATCGATGAAATTCGCGAGGGCGATATTGTTGAGTTTGATTTACAGGAAGGTAGAAAAGGCTTAAACGCCGTAAACGTAAAAGTAGTTTAGTAAAAAAACAATCTGAGATTTTTTATCTTAGATGTTCAAATAAATTTGTCATTCCTGCGAAAGCGGGAAACTATACTTTTTAAAACAAAAATCCCGCAACATAGTTGCGGGATTTTTTGTTTACGCAAAATATAACTTATTTGTGTGTATAATGAATACCTACAAGGTTTTGAAAACCTAGTAGGATAAATCTATGAATTAAAACTGCTCTCTTCCTGAGAAATGGAATGCGCCTTCAATGGCTGCATTATCATCGCTATCACTTCCGTGTACTGCATTTTCGCTAATTGAATCTGCATACATCTTTCTAATAGTTCCCTGGGCAGCATCTGCAGGATTTGTAGCTCCTATTAAAGTTCTAAAATCTTCAACAGCATTATCTTTTTCTAAGATTGCTGCTACAATTGGTCCGCGTGTCATGTATTCTACTAATTCTGGAAAAAACGGACGTTCTTTATGTATTGCATAAAATGTTTCTGCATCAGCAGTTGTCATTTGTGTTAATTTCATTGCTACAATTCTAAACCCTGAAACTGCAATTTTTTCTAATATTACCCCAATGTGTCCTTTCTCAACAGCATCTGGCTTAAGCATTGTAAATGTTCTATTTGTTGCCATTATTTTTGTTTTATGTGGGTGCAAAAGTAATCTATTTCTATGGATTTGCAATAATTCTAATTCTAAAAAATTGTATCTTCGTCAGCTATGAATAAACAAGACATTGCGAGCATAAAACAGCTTTTATCTAACAAAAAAAAGATAGTTATAGTACCACATAAAAACCCAGATGGTGATGCTATAGGTTCTACTTTAGGATTATTTCATTATTTAATAAAAGGAAATCATGAGGTTAGTGTTATAACTCCTAATGATTACCCTAAGTTTTTAAAATGGATTCCTGGAAATGAAACTATTTTAAAATATGATACACAAACTGATGTTTGTAAAGCTTTAATTGAAAAGGCAGATATTATTTTTACTCTAGATTTTAATGCGTTTCATAGAACTGGTAATATGGAAACTGTTTTAGAAAGCAGTAATGCCATTAAAATAATGATTGACCACCATCAAGCACCAGACAATTATGCAAAATACACTTTTAGTGATATTACAATGAGTTCTACTTGTGAAATGGTATATCATTTTATTGATATGTTAGGTAACACAAAAATGATTGATAGTGATATTGCTACGTGTTTATATGTTGGTATTATGACAGATACTGGTTCTTTTAGGTTTCGATCAACAACAAGTAAAACCCATACAATCGTTTCAAAACTGATAGAACATGGAGCCAATAACAACGAAATACACAATAATATTTACGACACTAATAGTTATGAGCGCTTACAACTACTAGGCTGTGCCTTAAGTAATTTAAGGATTATTCCAGAATCTAGAGCCGCATATATTACACTTACCCAAGATGAACTTCAGAAATACGATTACAAAAAAGGAGATACTGAAGGCGTTGTAAACTACGGATTGTCCTTGAATGGTGTTGTACTCGCAGCTATATTTATTGAAGACAGAAATGAGGGTATTATAAAAATCTCTTTACGATCAAAAGGCAACTTCTCAGTTAACGAAATGTCTAGAGCACATTTTGAAGGAGGCGGCCATACCAACGCTGCCGGAGGCAAAAGCCACTTATCTCTAGAAAAAACAGTTGAAAAATTTATTAGTATATTACCTACTTATAACAAAGCCCTAAATAATGAATAAACTACTTATCTTAGCCCTATTTTTGCTAGTTTTTGGCTGTAAAACCCCAGAAGCAAGACGCCCTGTTTCAGTAAAATCAGGTTCTTTCATTGATGCCTCTGTAGAGCGCAATAAAAAGCTTAACGCTAAAGAAAAAGCATCAATAGAGAAACTAATGAAACTACAAGAGCAAGATTATATAGCCTCTGAAAGTGGTTTTTGGTATTATTATAATAACAAAACATCTATAGACAGCTTAAAAACCCCTGCTTTTGGAGATATTATCAACTATAACTACAATATTAAATCTCTTAATGGGCATATAATTTATTCTACTAAAGAATTAAAAACACAAAATTACACCATGGATAAAGAAGAGTTATTCACTGGGCTTCGTGAGGGTTTAAAGCTTATGAAATCTGGCGAAACTGTAACTTTTCTATTCCCTTCTCAAAAGGCTTACGGTTATTATGGTGATGAAAACAAAATTGGCAGAAACACACCTCTTATTTGCGAGGTTACAATAAATTCTATTACCTTAAATCAAACACGCTAATATGTTATCAAAGCCTATTTTAAAAATTGTATTATTAATTTTAGTAGTAAACTTATCATCTTGCAAAGTTCAATATCCCGAACTTGAAGATGGTTTATATGCCGAATTCATAACAAATAAGGGTGTTATGGTTGCTAAACTAGAGCAAGAAAAAGCTCCAATAACAGTAGCAAACTTTGTATCGTTAGCAGAAGGAAATAATACTATGGTTAAAGAAGCCTTTAAAAATAAAAAATTCTTTGATGGTCTTATTTTTCACCGTGTTATAGATAAATTTATGATTCAAACAGGCGACCATTTAGGTACTGGACACGGCGATCCTGGTTATAAATTTAATAACGAGTTTCATCCAGATTTAAAACACGACAAACCTGGCATTCTTTCAATGGCCAATTCTGGGCCCAATACCAATGGAAGTCAATTTTTTATAACCGAAGTACCTAAACCTCATCTAGATAATAAATACAATGTGTATGGTGCATTGGTAATAGGTCTAAATATTCAAGATTCCATTTCGAATGTAAAAACCGATAATAAAGACAAGCCGTTAAAAGATGTCACTATTGAAGCCGTTAATATTATTCGAAAAGGTAAAACGGCAAAACAGTTTGACGCACCATCAGTTTTTGAAAATCATTTTATTGAAGCCGAACGACTTGAAAAAGAAAAAAAAGCTAAAGCTGCAGCCATATTAAAAGCTACGCAAGATAAATTTAAAAAGCAAAAAGAAAAGGCTATAAGTTTAGATTCTGGATTGCAATATTATATTTCTGAAAAAGGAACTGGCAAAAACTTAAAGGAAACCTCTAAAGTTTTAACCCATTACACGGTTTACTTTGAAAACGGAAAACTACTTGAAACTAGCAGCTTAGAAGTTGCCGAAAGGCTTGATGCTGTTAACGAAAAACGTAAATCAGCTAATAGATATCAACCATTAACAGCAGATATAGGCCCAGACGCACAAATGATTGCTGGATTTAAAGAAGGTCTTCAACAATTAAATATTGGAGATAAAGCCACTTTATTTATTCCTTATCATTTGGCTTATGGAGAAGCTGGAAGACGAGGTATTCCTGCAAAATCAAATATTATTTTTGAAGTTGAAATATTAAAACTTCTTAAATAAATTTTAACACTAAAGCTACTATAAACCTTTATATTTACGCTGAAAAACAAAACCTATGTACGCATTGAAATTTGATTGGAACCCAGTAACAGGAATAGATCTAGGATTTTTTAAGATTCACTTTTATAGTATGATGTGGGTGGTTGCCTTTATACTAGGTTGGTATATTATGAAGCGTATTTTTACTAAAGAGAAAGTGTCTTTAGATTATTTAGACCCGCTATTTATTTACACTGTTTTAGCAACTATGCTAGGTGCAAGGCTTGGTCATGTATTATTCTATCAATCGGAATTAATTAAAGAAGATTTTTTTAGTATTTTTTTACCATTCAGCTTTAAGAACGGATTTGAATTTACAGGTTTTCAAGGACTTGCAAGTCATGGCGCAGCTATTGGTATTATTATAGGCATGTATTTATACCGCCGAAAGTACAAGTATAAATCTGTGCTTTGGATTTTAGATCGTGTTGTAATAACGGTAGCTTCTGGAGCTGTTTTTATTAGAATTGGTAATTTTATTAATTCAGAAATTATTGGTAAAATAACAGACTCTAATTTAGGTGTTCGTTTTATTCAAGACCAATATTACAAAAGTGAAATTGTACAACGTACAGGAATCAAAGATGTTCAAAAAGCATATAATGCAGTTACTGAAAATTCGCAATTTCAAAATTTATTAGATGTCGTTCCTTACAGACATCCATCACAACTTTACGAGTCGTTCTGCTATATTTTTGTGTTTTTAATTTTATGGTATTTCTATACAAAAACGATTAAAAAAGATCAATTAGGCTTTTTATTTGGACTGTTTTTAGTACTCCTATGGACTATCCGTTTCTTTATTGAGTTTACCAAAGAACCTCAAGGGGAAGAATATATTAATTGGTTTGGCTTAAACACTGGTCAATGGCTAAGTATTCCGTTTGTATTAATAGGATTATATTTTATGTTTGTTTACAAATCAAAACATGCAACTAAGTAAAATGCCTTTTAAACAATTTACAATATTATTTATCGCTTTTGTTTTAAGTCTATCTGCTTGTAAAGACAATAAGAAAATTATTAAGCAAACCGAGGTTACTTTTACTAAAGAAGGCGAGCTTACTATTTTTAAAGTTTCGGACTCTACAAAGGTTACTTTAGATATTGAAATTGCTGATACAGATTTTGATATTCAAACTGGGTTGATGTATAGAAACTCTATGAAAAAACAACAAGGCATGCTCTTTGTTTTTGATGATGAAACAGAGCGCTTCTTTTACATGAAAAACACTAAAATTCCATTAGACCTTATTTATATTAGCGCATCTAAAAGCATTGTTAGTTTCCAAAAGAATGCACAGCCTTTTGATGAATCTTCATTACCATCAAATGGGCCTGCTAAATACGTACTGGAAGTTAACGCTGGCTTAGTTGATACATGGGGGCTTTCAGTTGGAGATATTATTTCCTTTTAAATTATTCAAAATACTTTGTTTAATGCATAAACACGAAATCTATCAGGTAAGCGCGTTAGGGATTGAAACGACATCCTTTTTAAAAAACTTAATAAAACGAATTTAAGTGTTTACTAAAAACAAACAGATAGCCACGTCGCTCACTCCTAGCTATGACGTTTTAAAAAGATACAGTGGAAAGCCCGACCCTATATGGGTAACGCCCAAATAATTAAAATAAAAAAGCCTATCAACATAAAACTGACAGGCTTTTTACTTAGAAAATTTGAGTTAGTCTTAATTCTTGTCTTCTAATTTTTTTACACTATCGTACATAATTGGTGTTGCAATAAATAGTGATGAATATGTTCCTACAATAACACCTACTATTAAGGCAAACATAAAGCCTCTAATAGAATCACCACCAAATATGAAGATGGCTAACAATACAACTAATGTTGTTAATGATGTATTTAAGGTTCTACTCAATGTACTGCTTAATGATACGTTTACAACTTTATCAAATGTCCAACTTGTGTGCTCATTGAAGAATTCACGAATTCTATCGAATACTACCACGGTATCATTTAACGAGTAACCAATTACTGTTAATATTGCTGCAATAAACGCTTGGTTTATTTCCATGTTAAATGGCATAAATTTGTATGTTAATGAGAATACACCTAGTACAATTAACACATCGTGGAATACCGCTGCTACTGCTCCTAAAGAGTATTGCCATTTCTTAAAACGAATTAAGATGTATAGGAATACTACGATTAACGACCCTAAAATTGCCCAGAAAGATGCTTGCTTAATATCATCGGCAATGGTTGGTGTTACTTTGTACGATTCCAGTAAACCTACTTGTTTGTTTTCATCATTTAAATCGATGAATTGCTGATAAGTTATGCCTTCTAAATGTGGCACTAAGGCTTGGTAAAGTGATTTTCTAATCTCTTCATCTATCGCTGCTCCAGACTCATTTACTTTATATTTAGTTGTAATTTTTAACTGGTTTGCATCTCCAAATGTTTTGGCATCTGCACTTCCAAATACTTCTGGACTTGATAATAAGTTTGTAACCTCTGAAGCACTTATATCCTGTGCAAAACGCACTTGATAGGTTCTACCTCCAACAAAATCGACACCTTGGTTTAATCCATTTGTAAATAACGACCCTAAACTTAAAAGTATTAAAGCACCAGAAATAATAAAGGCTACTTTACGTTTCTTTAAAAAGTTGATATTGATATTTCTAAAAAGGTTTTTAGTTATACCTGTAGAGAAATCTAATTTCCCGCCACGATTAGCATACCAATCGATTAATAATCTAGTAATAAAAATAGCTGTAAATAAAGATGTTGCAATACCTATTAATAATGTAGTTGCGAAACCTTTAATTGGCCCTGTACCAAAAATGAATAAGATTAATGCCGTTAAACCAGTTGTAACGTTGGCATCTAAAATTGATGACAAGGCATTACTAAATCCATCTTTAATTGATTCTATTTGTCCTTTTCCTTTAGCTAATTCTTCTCGAATACGCTCAAAGATAAGTACGTTAGCATCTACCGACATACCAATGGTTAATACAATACCCGCAATACCAGGTAGTGTTAATACCGCTCCTAATCCTGATAAAATACCAAAGATTAACAATAGGTTTAATAACATAGCGATATCTGCGAATACACCTGCTTTTCCGTAATAGAAAATCATCCAAAGTAATACTAATACTAAGGCTATTAAGAATGACATGGTACCACTTTCAATAGCTTCTTTACCTAAAGATGGTCCTACAACCTCACTTTGAATAATATCTGCAGATGCTGGTAATTTACCCGCACGTAATACGTTTGCTAAATCTATCGCTTCATTTAATGAGAAATCTCCTGATATTGAAGAACTACCTCCCGCAATTGGACCTGTAGTTACTCCTGGAGCCGAATACACAACATTATCTAAAACAATTGCAATTTGACTACCTTGAGTGTATGCTTTTCCAGTCATTTCTTCCCAGATTTTAGCACCTTTAGCATTCATTTGCATAGACACCTCTGATTTTCCTGTTGGACCAAATTGGTTTCTAGCATCTGTTACAACAGCACCGCTTAGTTGTGGTACATTTTCCCTGTTTCCTATTAAAGCGTATAAATCTACTACTTCACTATCTTTTTCTGGTTTGCCAAAAACAAACTTTGCATAACGTTGTTCTGCAGGAAGTAAAGCTCTTACCTCTGGTCTGTTTAAATAATCTAAAACCGTTTCTTTATCTTTAACCTCGAACTTAGCAATAATTGGCCCGCCTTGGTAACCAAGACCTCTAATTAACTTTCCAAGTGGGTTGTTTTCTACAACTGCTGTAGAGTCTGTTTCTGCATCTCCTAATAAATCATCAATTTGATCGCTCTGTGCATCTTCTTCATCTTGAGGTTCTGCTTCTGTAACGTCATCAGTTTTAACAATACCTTTTAAAACAGCATTTGCTTGATCTATAAATTGGTAGAATTGCTCACCTTTATAAGCATCCCAAAACTCTAACTGTGCAGTACTTTGTAATAAACTTGTAGCACGCTCAACATCTTTAACCCCTGGAAGTTCTACTAAAATACGACCAGAGTTTCCTAAACGTTGGATGTTTGGTGATGTCACACCAAACTCATCAATACGCTTACGTAACACCTCGAAAGCTGAAACTATAGATTCGTCTATTTTTGTTTCTATAATAGCTTTTACATCATCATCAGACATACTACCATCAATCTCACCATCTAACTCTCGAGTATAAAATATATCTGGAGATGCCAATTTAGTATCGCCTTTAATATTATCAAATGCTATGAAGAAATCTTCTAAGTATGTATTTTGACTATTCTTTTGAATTTCTGAAGCATCTTCTAATGCTTTATTAAAAACTGGGTCGGTTGTATTATTTGCTAAACCTTTTAAGATATCTTTCACAGATACTTGAAGAATAACGTTAATACCTCCTTTTAAATCTAAACCAAGATTCATGGCTTTTTGCTTCACTTCATTATAAGTGAATTTTGCAACACCAATATTATAAACCGTATCGGTTCCTTTTTCTTGAAGAAAGTTAGCTTCTTCTTGACTGCGTAGTGCACGATAATTTTCTTCCGATTCAGAAATCTTATTAATCGCTACTTCTTGTGCTTCTTTTTCAACTGAATTTGCTGTGAATGTGAATGATAATTGGTAAAGACTTACCAAACCAAACAAAATAGCAAATAATTTTACTAATCCTTTGTTTTGCATGTTATACTTTTTACGTCAAATTTTTAAACCTGAATATTTTCAGGCGAACAAATATAGAATTTACTCTATAATTTGACAATTTTTTATTTTTTGGATATGATTCTTATAAATCTAATAGAGAACAAGTTCTAATGGTAATCGTTTTCAATTCAATTTATTTAATGAAAGCAAATGGGTAAACTCTAATAATTTTGCATTTTGAAGTCATCATTTCTACTTCAAAAAAACAAAACATTATCCCATTTAACAGATGGGTCCTGCTCTAACTTCTGGAATAACATGAAGTGGGTCACTTAATTGTATCGTAATAGCTCTACGAATTTTATAAGTGACATGTATTAGGTTATCTGTATAATCATAACTTAGGCTTTCTACAGATATATAGTTTGGATCTAAAAACCTATCGCTTTTTACCTCAACATTTAAACTTATAGCGCCATCAAAATCCCATCCAGAATGTTGTCCGTTTTGGATTTCGTAAACATTAATATCATAAATAATACTAGATTCTTGAAATGGTAATTTTGATGAATCTTTATCCTGTGATTGAGAAGTAAATTGAAGTGCTAGCGTTTCTTGGTCTAGAAACAGTTGCTTTATACTGGCAATATCTGCATCACTGAAATACGTTATTTTCAGTTTACCAGCATCTAAAGAAAGGACTTTAATATTTTTAACCCCTAAATTTTGTAACTGCTGTTTTACATTAACTACCGCATCATCAGCTTGTTTAGATGTTAAATTAACATCTTCAAACTGCAATACAATTTCTTGATTAGGCACCGCTATTTGCTGTTGTGAAACAACACCAAATAAAGTTAAACCAAAGATTAAAATACTAATGCACCATCTTGCAATCATGGGCCAAATATAAAAAAATAAAGACTGTATTGCTACAGTCTTTATATAAATCTATGTTTTATAATGTTTACGTATTACACGTCTAACAATCCGTTAGTTTTTTTAACACCTTCTGCACTTGTTTGCATGTGTGCTTTTTCAGCATCACTTAAAGGAATATCGACGATGCGTTCTATACCGTTTTTACCTAAAATTACTGGTACACCAATACAAATATCATTTAAACCATATTCACCTTCTAAGAATGTAGAACATGGAAACATTTTCTTTTGATCACAAGCAATAGCTTGAACTAAACCACTTACTGCAGCTCCTGGTGCATACCAAGCAGAAGTTCCTAAAAGCCCTGTAAGTGTTGCTCCACCAACTTTAGTGTCTGCAGCAACTTGCTCTAAACGTTTTGCACTTAAAAACTCAGAAACTCTAATACTATTTCTTGTAGCGTGACTTATTAATGGCACCATACCTTTATCACTATGACCACCAATTACCATACCATCTATATCGCTAATAGGAGCTTCCATAGCCTCTGCTAATCTATATTTAAAACGAGCAGAATCTAAAGCACCACCCATTCCAATAATTCTGTTTTTTGGAATATCAAGTGTTTTATGTGCTAAATAGGTCATGGTATCCATTGGATTACTTACAACAATAAGAACCATATTTGGAGAATGCTCAAGTAAACTAGATGACACAGCTTTTACAATACCAGCGTTGATACCAATTAACTCTTCACGAGTCATTCCTGGTTTACGAGGAATACCAGAAGTAATTACACAAATATCACTATTTGCTGTTTTGCTATAGTCGTTTGTTACTCCTGTAATTTTAGTATCAAAACCATTTAATGATGCACATTGCATTAAATCCATGGCTTTTCCTTCAGCATAACCTTCTTTAATGTCTAACAACACTACTTCTGAAGCGAAGTTTTTAATAGCAATATACTCTGCACAACTTGCACCAACTGCTCCTGCACCTACAACTGTTACTTTCATTTTTCTTATTATTTTTTTATTAGTATTTAATTATTATTATCAATCTACAAAATTCAATATAAAACCTATTAATTTAAATGATTTTAATCATGAACTTCAATTATTTCATCAATAAATACGTGAAATTTAACTCCTGCAAAATTACGAATTAAAATACTGTAAACGAAAAAAGCACAGGATAATATCCTGCGCTTTTTTTAAACAAAAATTAAATATAACTAACTAAAACTAAACAATTAATTTCTTTATAAATTCTATCTGAAACTAAAAGCAATTCCTGCTGATAGTGTGTTGTATTCTTGTAGTGTATAATCTCCAAAAATTTTGAAGAATCCTAAACTCAACCTTGCACCAATAGTCGTTCTAAAACCACTAGCGTCAAAATCTAAATTCAACGGATCTGTTACAGTTTCCACAATGGTTCCGCTACCCGTACTATAAGTTAAATCATAATCTCCCAACATTTGCAAAGAAGAGCTTCCTCCAGAATACCCAATACCTCCGTAAATATTTATAACAGGAAAATTTAATGAGCCAATTGCTTGAACTGTAAAGGAGTTTAATTTAAACACGGCACTCTGATTACTACCTCCTAAAACATTTCCATCAATACCATAATCTACATTCATAGATGAATAAGCTGCTAATACCGAAACATGTAATGGTAACTTATCCAAAGGGCCAAATATGCTTGTAATTTCTTTTTTAAGTCCTAAACCAAACAAATCTCCTTTTGCATCATCACTTCCCACCTTTGGCACTAAACGCAACATAATGTCAAATTTATAAGGAAGTCCAACACTTAATTGCAGAGCAGGAGTTGGTACAGCATTCATTGGTAAATCTTCACTAATTCCTGATGGCATATTAAATGACGCCGTAACACTTTGACCTTGTACAACTGCATTTACATTCATTTGAGCTCCATCATCTGAACCAAATAATGTAGGCGTAGTTGTTGAAGATGATGAAATACTTGTTAGACCTAAATCTGCTATATTAAAAATTTCATCCTCTGTTGGAGCCATAGACAAACTTGCACCAATAGAAATATCAAAACCTAGCTTTTTATGAACTTTAGCTGTATGATACCAGCCACTATTCATACCATATATCAATCCTTTCATTCCTGGAGCGATATATCCGGCGGTTAATTTTGAAGCATCATCCTTTGATGCCAACAAAATACTTTCTAATTCCTGAGATTTTGAAACATGTGCCACAAAAAAGAGCAAAATAAATAAGGGTATTTTTTTCATCATTAAAAATTTGGTTTTACAAACATAGGAAAAAAATCACACAAAACAACATTTTATCGAAAAAAAATGCTTTTAAACGGATATTTATTTGTTTTGTCGACAAAAAAAGCTCTAATAAATCCATATTAGAGCTTTTATACTATAGTATTAAAATCTTTTATTTACGCATCAATATTAGCATAAATAGCATTCTTTTCAATAAACTCTCTGCGAGGTGGTACTTCATCACCCATTAACATAGAAAAAATTCTATCCGCCTCAGTACCATTATCAATTTGCACCAAACGCATGGTTCTAAACTCAGGATTCATAGTTGTATCCCAAAGTTGTTCAGCATTCATTTCCCCAAGACCTTTGTAACGTTGGATTTTAGAGCCATCTCCAAATTCAGAAACAATCTCGTCTCGTTCAGCATCACTCCATGCATATCGTTTTTTCGCACCACGCTTCACTAAATACAAAGGTGGTGTAGCTATATAAATATGTCCGTTTTCAATCAACTCCTTCATATATCTAAAGAAGAACGTTAAAATCAACGTTGCAATGTGGCTACCATCAATATCGGCATCACACATAATAACCACTTTATGGTATCTTAATTTAGATAAGTTTAAAGCTTTACTATCCTCTTCCGTTCCTATAGTTACACCAAGTGCAGTAAATATGTTTTTAATCTCTTCGTTTTCAAAAACCTTGTGCGTCATCGCTTTTTCAACATTCAAAATCTTACCTCTTAAAGGCAAAATAGCTTGAAATGCTCTATCACGACCTTGTTTTGCAGTTCCACCTGCCGAATCTCCCTCAACAAGAAATACTTCACATTTTGCAGGATCTTGCTCAGAACAATCAGATAATTTCCCTGGTAAACCACCAATACTCATTACTGTTTTACGCTGTACCATTTCACGCGCCTTTTGGGCTGCATGACGTGCTTGCGCCGCTAAAATCACTTTTTGTACAATGGTTTTAGCATCATCAGGATTTTCCTCTAAATAATCCGTTAACATTTCAGAAACTGCTTGACTTACAGATGCAGAAACCTCTCTATTACCTAATTTCGTTTTCGTTTGTCCTTCAAACTGAGGCTCTTGAACTTTTACAGAAACAATAGCCGTTAATCCCTCTCGGAAATCATCACCAGCAATATCAAACTTCAATTTATCTAACATGCCAGATTCATCCGCATATTTTTTCAACGTATGCGTCAACCCTCTACGGAAACCAGATAAATGTGTTCCTCCTTCATGCGTATTAATATTATTCACATAAGAATGTAAATTCTCTGCATAAGATGTATTGTAAATCATAGCAACCTCAACAGGCACACCATTCTTTTCACCTTCAAAAGCAATTACATTTTTCATTAAAGGTTCACGTGTCGCATCCAAATACTGGATAAACTCAGACAATCCATTTTCAGAATGAAATGTTTCGCCCTCAAACTCACCATCTTCCTTAACAGCTCGCTTATCAACTAAATGTACCGTAATTCCTTTATTCAAATACGCTAACTCACGTAATCTACTCGCTAAAGTATCATAACTATACTCTAAAGTTTGTGTAAAAATAGTTGGGTCTGGTTTAAAAGTAACCGTAGTTCCTCTTTTATCAGTCGCACCCGTCTTTTTAACAGGATATAATGCTTTTCCGCGCTCATACTCTTGTTCCCAAATCTCACCCTCTCTATAAACTGTAGCTTTTAAACTCTCAGATAAGGCATTAACACAACTTACACCAACACCGTGAAGTCCACCAGAAACCTTGTAAGAATCCTTATCAAACTTACCACCCGCACCAATTTTAGTCATTACAACCTCAAGTGCAGAAACACCTTCTTTTTTATGCAATCCTACTGGAATACCACGACCATCATCCTCGGTAGTAATCGAGTTATCCTCGTTAATAATCACTGTAATATTATTACAATGTCCAGCCAAAGCCTCATCAATCGAGTTATCCACCACCTCATAAACCAAATGATGCAAACCTCTTGTACCCACATCACCAATATACATGGATGGACGCATGCGCACATGCTCCATACCTTCCAAAGCCTGAATACTATCAGCCGAATAATTATGCTTGTTAAATTCTTCTTTTGCTTCGCTCATACTATCTATTTAGTTTGTTTTAATTTATTTTAAAAACACCACAAAACTATTTTGGGCGTTACCCTAAAGGGTCGGGCTTTACGTTTCAAGTCCTCGCACCTCCTTCGTCGGGCTGTGGGCTTTTCACTGCAATCCCTAACGCATTCATTTGCTAAATTCAAGCTCAAAACCAATCCTAATTTTCTGTTTGCCAGAGCTAATATTTAACTTTAAATGATCCCGATTTTCATCGGGATTAATTTAACTTACTGTTTTAATTTCGGTTTTTCAACCTCTTTAAAACAGAGTTTCATTAACATAAAAAAAGACGCTAAATAGCATCCTTCTGAATACAAACAAATATACGAAATTTTGCGCCCTTTAAAAAGCATTTTAACGAGGTAAAACAATAATTATCAACAATTGTTAATTACTCAAAAGTTGCTTAAATCGACTAAAAAGTGCTTTAAAATTGATTTTATGGTTTTCAATTTGCTTTACACAACTATCAAAACTCAAAACGCCTTAAATGGCATTTTTTAGCTTCTAGTTATACATCATTTCACTCACAAAAAGACAATCAAACTACATTAAACAGCTCTATTATTTTTAAAATACATTAAACATAAATAAGCAATTAACACAAATACACTAGCAACCTTTCAAATTAACTTTACCTTTTTTAATAATTTCATAATACAATACAGTATGTCTTTAAAAATAGTGTATACTCTATTTATTCTATATATATTTGAACTCATTAAAAAATCATGAGAAACAATAACAATAATAATAATTTCAATAATCCTAATGTTTAGGGTGCGGAAGGTTATTGTTTAAAATATATAAAGCCTTCCGATATCGGAAGGCTTTTTTTTGAGACCATTTTAAAAGCGTCTTTATAATAAAAAATCAAAAAAGATGAGCAAAATTATGACAGTCGACGTATTGTCGAGTATTAAAGGAGCACAGCCATCCGAGGCTGTAAACAAGTTATTTGAGGTTATTAAAAATGCCAACACAACAAATAATAACGCTTTCAATAATCACAATAACGCATTGTCTTTAAATGATTTAAGAGACGATGTGGTTATAGATAGTTCTGATACAGAAAAACAAATCATTATTGAAAACTTCCCAAAAGAAAAAAATGGCTATTTGGTAGTTTCTAAAGTTATAGAAGAATAATTATGAGCTCGCAGATATATAAAATTCATCAGCAATTGATGAACAAAGACATTACTTGTACCGCGCTGGTTCAAGAAAAATTAAACTTACTACAACAGAACACTCATAATACGGTTAATACCCTACTAGATACTTTAGCACTTGATTTGGCCGCCAAAGTAGATGCAAAAATAGCTAACGGAGAAACTATTGGTTTACTGGAAGGTATTCCTTTCGGGATTAAAGATGTGTACATGGTTCAGGGTACATATACTACAGCAAGTTCAGATTTGCTTAAAAACTACAAATCGGCTTACACCGCAACAGCAATTCAAAAATTATTGGATGCTGGCGCTATACCGTTAGTAAAAGAAAACTGTGATAGTTTTGGTCACGGTTCTTCTTCCGAAAACACCATTTTTGGTGCCGTTAAAAACGCTATTAACCCCGATTTAGTTGGTGGTGGTTCTAGTGGCGGTTCTGCGGTTAACGTAGCTAAAGATTATACCATTTTTTCTATTGGAGGAGATACTGGTGGTTCTGTTCGTCAACCAGCAGGTTACAATAATGTATATGGTTTAAAACCTACATACGGACGTATTTCGCGTTACGGATTAATGGCTTACGCATCATCAACAGATTGTGTGGGCCCTATTGCAAAATCAATCGAAGATATTCGCATTGTGCTAAATGTTATGAGTGGAAAAGATATTAAAGATCAAACGTCTTACGTTTCCGCGGAAATAACTCAAGAGGCTATTTCAACTACTGATAATATAAAAACAGTTGGGTACTTTAAGAACTTTATTGAAACAGATGCTATTGATGCAAAAATCAAATCTGATTTCTTAGAAACAATAGAAAAAATAAAAGCCAAAGGTATTCAAGTAAAAGCTTTAGATTTCTTTGAATCTGAAACTTTAGTTTCTACCTATTATACATTGGCCATGGCTGAAACCGCGTCTAACCTTTCTAGATTAGATGGTACAAATTATGGTAACCGTATTGAATCTGATAATTTAAAAGAAACTTATGCAGTAACACGTTCTGAGAATTTCTCTGAAGAAACAAAACGCAGAATTGTTGGTGGAAACCAAGTATTATCTCAAGGATTTTCAGATGAAATCTACTTAAAAGGATTAGCACTTAGAGATAACATCGCTAACAATTTTGAAAATGATTTTCAAGAAGTAGATATTATCATTTCGCCTGTTACACCAAGTACACCTCCAAAAATTGGAGATAGTTTAAAAAATCCGCACGCCATGTATTTATCTGATGCCTATACGGTTGGTTTTAGTTTAGGGCAACTACCTACACTAACAATTCCTCAAGGGACTACAACAGGCTTACAAATTACGGCTGCAAAACATAATGACGAACTCGTTTTGAAGTTTGCTAACTTCTTAAAAGACACGATATAATGGAACTAGAACAATTAAACGACTTGCTTAAAAAGCACGAATTAGAGTTAGTAATCGGTCTGGAAACACACGTTCGATTAAATACAAAAACAAAGTTATTTTGCTCTTGTGCTAATCAGGAAACAGAGCAACCAAATCAAAATATTTGTTCTGTTTGTACAGGGCAAATGGGGGTTTTACCAGCTATTAATAAAGAAGCTATTAATAAAGCGATTTACTTTGGAAAAGCAGTGAAATCAACTTTTGAAAACGAAGTAATTTCTTGGGATAGAAAACATTATGAATACCCAGATAATCCAAAAAATATTCAGATTACGCAGTTTCACAACCCTGTGATTCCTGATGGTTCAGTATCTTGTTTCCGAAATGATGGCTCCCAGTTTACGGTAAACTTAACTCAAGTGCATATAGAAGAAGATGCAGCAAAATTAATGCACGAAAAGAAGGTATCTTTAGTTGATTTTAACAAAGCAGGTGTACCACTTATCGAGATTGTTACCGAACCTTGTATTCGCCATATAGAAGATGCTTCAACCTATGCACAATACATTCAACGTATTGTTCAGAATTTAGGAATTTCTGAAGCTAACCTTGAAAAAGGCGAATTCAAATCGGATGTTTCAGTGTCGCTCCGTAAAAAACACGATTATAATTTAAATCCACGTACCGAAATAAAAAACTTAAACTCGTTTAAGTTTATGGTTGAGGCTTTAAAAGAAGAAGTTGAAAAACAACTCAACTATTTCTTAGAAAACAAGACTTTTAGACCAGACCAAACTACGGTGTTATGGGATGCTGAATTAAAGCAAACCAAAACCATGCGTAAAAAAGAGTTTGAAGCCGATTATCGTTTTATTTCAGAGCCCGATTTACCTTTTGTGAGCATAAAAGAGGTGGTTGAATCTATTGATGTCGATTTAAGCACGCTTCCTTTTGCAGTAGAACGCATCTTAATTAAAGGTGGAGTTCTACCGCAAGACGCAAAGTTTTTTACAGCCGACTCATTACGCTCTGAAACGTTTGTAGCAATTAACAACGTTATTCAAGACCCATCGTTTGTTGCAAAAACATTAGTTAATAATATTGACGCTGAAGCTTATGGTGATATTCACAGAATTGAACATCTAATTGAAATTTTTCAGTTGTTCAAAGATGAAAAAATCACATCAGTTTTAGTTCAAAACGCCATAACATCCTATTTAAAAGATAGAGACTTTAACTACAACCAATATTTTGAAGATAACACGATTTCAGAATCTCAAATAAAAGATGCGATTGCAAAAGTTATTGCAGAAAATGAAGCGGTTGCAAATGACATTATAGCTGGTAACCAAGGAAAAGCAGGAATTCTGGTTGGAAAAGTTATTGGTATTATCGGAAAAGGTGCTTCAGGAAAAGTTATTCGTGAAGGGATTTTAAATGCGCTTGCAGGAGAAGTTAAAAGTCAAGAGACAAAAGGCAAAAGTGACGCTCCAATAACAAATAACCAACAACCAGTAACCAAACAAGAAGAAGTTTTACCACAGATTCCTATTGTTATAAAAGACGAATACAGAACACACGTTATTTCTGAAATCTCAGATGATAATATTTCCGAAAACGTAACGCTTTCTGGATGGATTTCAAGCGTGCGCGACCACGGAGAACTGATATTTATTGATTTACGCGATTCAAGTACACAGATGTTTCAGGTACGTTTAAGTCGAGAATCGTTTGCTAATTTAGATGAGTTGGTAAAACTAAAACCAGAATCGGTTATTACGGTATCTGGAACTATTGTGCAACGTAAAGAAGATGATTATAACGCCGCTTTAAGAACAGGTGAAATTGAAATGGAAGCCAAAGATTTAGAGATTCTAAACCTTTCTAAAACCCTACCTTTTGAAATTAAGCGTGCAACAAAAACGAATGAAAATGTACGTTTTCAATATAAATATTTAGACCATAGAAATAATGATGTACGCAGAGTAATTGTTAACCGACATAAGGTTATCAAAATGATGCGTGATATTTTAGACGAGCAAGATTTCCTGGAAATTGAAACACCTATTTTAAGTGCAGGAACTGATGAAGGCGCTCGTGAATTTATTGTACCTACTCGTAAACAAGTAGGTTCGTTTTATACCTTACCACAGGCACCTCAGCAATTCAAGCAAATGTTGATGGTTAGTGGTTACGAGAAGTATTTCCAAATTGCCCGCTGTTTTAGAGATGAAGATTCTCGTGGCGATAGGCAACCAGAATTTACACAGTTGGATATTGAGATGGCATACGCTAGCATGCAACAAATCATTGATTTGAACACAAACATGTTTAATGGGATTGTTGAGAAAATATATGGTAAAAAATGGATTTTACGCCCGTTTGAAGTGCTAACCTATAAACAAGCCATGGACGATTATGGTTGTGATAGACCAGATTTACGTTTTGGTTTAAAGCTCCAAGACATTACCAACATTGTTAAAGATACCACCTTTCAAGTATTTAGTAAACCTATTGACGAAGGCGGTATTGTAAAGTGTATTAAAGTTTCTGCAGAAGAACAAGGCAACAAACGTTTATCAAAAGGGCAAATTGAAAAGTTAACCGCATTGGCACAAAGTCATGGTTTAGGAGGCTTAGCATATATTATCGTAAATGAAAACGATTTGCAATCGCCAATTATTAAATTTTTAGGCGAAGAAATTGCCGCAGGCATTATAAAAACAACAGATGCTAAAGTAGGAGATATTGTGTTCTTTTCTGCTGCAGATTATGCAACTGCTAATAAAGCCTTAGATGCAGTGCGTCAAGAATTAGGTAACATGTTACGTTTAATCAATCCTAAGGAACTAAGACCTGCTTGGGTTATTGATTTCCCTATGTTTGAAAAAACAGATGAAGGCCGTTGGACATTTACACACAATCCATTCTCTATGCCTGCTATTTATGATATTGATAAACACATGAATGGTAAAGAAGATGAAATTGGAAGCATCATTGCACAACAATACGACCTTATTTTAAATGGTTACGAAATTGGCGGTGGCTCAGTACGTGCGCACAAACCAGAAATTCTGGAAGCTACTTACAAAAATATGGGCTACAATAAAGACGAGATGATGAAGAGTGTTGGCACTATGCACAAAGCCTTTCATTATGGTGCACCTCCACACGGTGGTATTGCATGGGGCGTGGATAGATTAATGATGATTTTAGAGAAAAAAGGATCCATTAGAGAAGTGATGGCTTTCCCGAAAACAGGAACCAGTGAAGACTTACTCTTTGGAGCACCTTCTCAATTATCTGATAAAAAGGTGGAAGAAATGAATGTAAAGGTGATGAGGAAATAATTCCTATACCTTAGAGCAAAAAAAGAGCTATTTAAAATTAAATAGCTCTTTTTTTTTAGTTTTATAATAAACTTACTCAATAATAATTCTTCGAGTTGATGTCGTTCCATAAACATGAATTTTCACAAAATACACACCTGAATCAACATGATTAAGATTTATGTTAGTTTTATTTGAAGGGCTACTTAATTTGTTTTTTGTTATCAACCTTCCAGACACATCAAAAATCTCTACAGCATTAATTTCTAGTCCATTTTTATTTTCTATGGTAAAATTCCCTTTATTTGGATTTGGATAAATCATCAACTTATCATTTGACAGAATAGGTTCCTCATTAGAAAGAGCCACATCTATAACTAATGACACATTATCTACTAATGCTTTGGATCCTCCTGTATAGTTTTGAGGTATAAACGCCTCAAAATTAAACTATTCTTTCCAATCGATTTTACTTAAATTACGGGTTGAACTCTAAATATTTTCGATGTATAACTTTGTATTAAAAATATTACTCAATAAAAAAATAAGACTACAACTATAAAGTGTTCCATTATAGAAAATCCAAATATGGATGAATTGCATTAAATATGGATAGATTGATGATGATTTTAGAGAAAAGAGCACCTATTAGAGAGGTAATTACATTCCCAAAAAAGAAACGTGTAAAGTTTATTATTTTACGCACCTTTCATACTATCTGACAAAAAGATTCAAGAAATGAATGTGCGAATTCTAAAAAAATAATCTGTAATTTTGTTACTATGAATTTTAGATATCTTTTTTTACTAATAAGTTTTAGCACTTTTGCACAAACATGGCAAGCTGCGCCTAACATCGTTACTAATATTGACGGCACACGTTTTGACGATGTGTTTTTTTTAAATGAAAATTTAGGTTGGGCAGCAAACGGACAACATGGCGCTATTTTTAAAACGACAGATGGAGGTTTAAATTGGATCGAACAATTAAATCATTCTGAATTACCCGGTAATAACCAATATTTTAGAAATATTGAATTTTTAAATCAAAATATAGGTTTTTTAGGCACATTAGATGGTGCATTTTATAAAACGACAGATGGTGGCGATAATTGGTCTGCCGTAACTATTAATCCAAATCCTAACGCCATTTGCGGCATCAATACTGTTGGTTCCTCTACAATTTATGGTTGTGGTGCTTATTTTCAACCTGCTCACATAATTAAATCTACAGATAGTGGAAATACTTGGACGCACACCGATATGTCTGCTTATGCCAATGCTTTAGTAGAAATAAAATTTTTAGATGAACTAAATGGGTTTGCCGCTGGCAGAAATGACGCAGGTGCTATAGTTATTAAAACAACAGATGGTGGCGTAACATGGTCTAACATATTCCAAGCAAATATTCCTGGCGAATATGTTTGGAAAATTCAAATTTTAGATGGCAATCCTAATGTTATGTTTGGAGCTATATATGCATCGCAACCCAACCCAGGGAAGTTAATAAAATCTTTAGATGGCGGTAATACTTGGACAACTTATGATGCTCCTGAAAGCGGTATAGAAGCTGTAGGTTTTGTTTCGGAAACCACAGGCTGGATGGGAGGCCACACAACGGGCTTTCATGAAACCACCGATGGCGGTGCAACTTGGACCGATTTAGGCACAGGAGGCAACTTAAATCGAATTTTTATAATGAATAACTCGCTTGCTTATGCAGCTGGAGCTACTGTTTACAAATACACAACACAGACTTTAAATACTGAAAATTCAAAAATATACAGGAAAGATCTTGACATCTCTTTTTCAAAAAATCCTGTAGACAAATTATTAGAATTTACTATCAATTATATTACTGATGATAATATCCTAATTGAGTTGTATACTATTAACGGCCAGTTTATAAAACAATTAACCAGAGATTCAATTCAAAACGAAACTTCTAAAACATACTCCTTTTTGGTTGAAAACTTGGCTGCAGGAAGTTATATTTTAGATTTCCACAGTAATACAGGAAGAACTTCTAAAAAGTTTATTAAGCTATAAATACTTAAAGCATTTCTTCTGTTTTGGCTTGTAGAAAATAAAATCATATGGACTATAAATTCAATGAACCTAAAAGTGCAAAATGCTTAGTTTGTTCTTGCGTTCAATCAAAAGAGCGACAAATCCTTAAGGTATGTAACAACAAATTGAAAAATATTTGGGAGTTTTATTGTGACAAAAAAACTCATGACAAATGGAGTTTTACTTCAGCCAGTATGGAACAAGTAACTCAATGGGACAAAACAGTGAATGAGCTGTTTGATTTACCTCCAGGTCATTTCGCTGAACGAAAATACGTAGGTGGAACTTGGCAGAAATTTGAACGATATTACTAGTTGAATAGTAGTGAAAATAATAGATTACAAACAGTAAACTAGCTTGCGTTAGGGATTGAACGGCATGTTTGAGCTCGCCGACGAAGGAGGAAGCGAGTAGTGAAATATTTATATTTATGAGTTCTTTATTTTAAAATTGAAATCAACGAATAAAGCCCGACCCTTTGGGTAACGCCCAAATAACAGATTTAATAAATCGGGAATTTAAACTTTATTAACCTGAGTTATTCTACTTCGGCCGTTTCAGACATATAATACAGACGTTTCAAACTTTTTTTAAGTAACCTAAATCGGAATACGCCAATTACAAAAAAGATTGCGCTAAAGGTTAAGGACACAAATGTTAAATATTTAAAATTTGGAAATTCTTTAAGTTGATAAAAAGCAATGCTTCCAATAAGCAAATATAACGACGACCTGATATAAGATAATAAAGTACGCTCGTTTGCTAATCTTGTACGCTCGATGGCTAAATAATCTCTTAAAATCACTTTTTCATCAGGTTTAAAATCACGTCCAAATTTTAATAGCTTCATAGTATTCAATTTTAAATCAATATAAAAATACATTTTTAAAAGCAATATGTATTTCATTTTATCACGAGATTAAAAAATAATATAAGTAAGTTGTAAACTTTAACATCTGCGAACAACTTTTATAAAAAAATTAAGACCTTTTTAGTTTAATTTTAACCCATTCTAAAACCTTTAAAAAATTCATCATGAAAAAAACAACTTTGTTATCTACTATCGCTTTTGCTTTTATCTTGTTATTAACCACAAATGTTAGCGCTCAAAAATTTGCTGATGTAGATAAAAGTCCATTAGACGCATCTTTTTATAAAAATGACCGGAAAAGTCCAGCCATTATAAAAGTTGTATACAGCAGACCTTATTTAAAAGGGCGAGATTTAAGCAAACTAGCTCCTAATGGAAAAGTATGGAGAACAGGCGCAAATGAAGCCGCTGATATCACCTTTTACAATAACATGAAAATTGGAGAAGACACTATAGAAGCAGGAACTTATTCGCTTTTTACTATTCCAGGGGAAAAAGAGTGGACTATTATATTAAACTCCGACATAAATGTTTGGGGAGCTTATTCGTATAACGAATCAAAAGATGTTGTTAGAGTAAAAGTACCCGTTTCTACTGGTAGCACATCTATAGAAAACTTCTCTATTGCTTTTGAAAAAACAGAATCTGGAGCAAATATGCACTTAGCATGGGGAACTATGAGATTAGCTGTACCATTCACAAACTAAATATTTAAATGAAATAAAAAAGTTCCGATAACTTATAAGCTATCGGAACTTTTTTTTAATAAATAATCAAGGAATATTTAAATACTTATGTGTTTGTAATGACACTTTCCACTTTGGGTTGGCCATAACATATTCTACAATTTCAGGAACAACTTTATCACGTTTACTCCATTCGGGTTGTAAATATAAAATACAGTCTTTATTAACCTTGGTAGCTTGCTCTTCAGCAAAACGAAAATCATCTTTATTGTAAATTATCATTTTAAGTTCATCTGCCTTTTCATAAACTTCGTTTGTTGGTAGTTTTATTTTTTTAGGTGATAAACAAATCCAATCCCAAACGCCTGTTAGTTTATAAGCTCCTGAAGTTTCAATATGCACTTGCATGCCTTCAGATTTTAGTTGATTTGTTAAAGCCGTCATATCCCAAGTTAGTGGTTCGCCTCCAGTTACTACAATGGTATCGCTATATTTTTTAGCATTTGAAACAATTTTTGAGGTTTCGGTAGGTGGATGTAAATTGGCATTCCAACTTTCTTTTACATCACACCAATGGCATCCCACATCGCAACCACCAATACGCACAAAATATGCTGCTGTCCCTTTATGATAGCCCTCGCCTTGAATGGTGTAAAATTCCTCCATTAAGGGTAGCATTTCGCCTTTATTAACCTTCGATTGTATCTCCGTTTTCATAGTTTGCAAAGATACATATTCCACTTATAATTCTGTATGTTTTGATATCCAATTCAATTTTCATAAGTTTGTATTGGATTAATCCAATGTAAATTGCTCTCAAGCACTCTCTAAATGAAAAAAACTGCGTATTTAATAATACTGCTTTGTTGCAGCTATTATTATAGTGCCGCTCAAGTTGGTATTGGCACAACAACTCCTGATGCATCATCTATACTTGATGTAGAATCTACCGACAAAGGCATTCTTTTACCTAGACTAACTACCGCTGAAATCAACGCCATAACAAACCCTGCAAATGGGCTAACAGTTTATAATAGTGACATCAAGGAGTTTCAATTTAATTGTGGAACTACAGCTACCCCAGACTGGAGTAAAATTTCGCACCCCATTTCTGTAAAATACAGCAATTCAAATACCACTACCAACATTAACTCAGCAGCTTACACTAATATTCCAATATTTGGCAACTTAGGATGGAATGACGATACAACCATGTACAATCAATCTGGAAATACATTAACCATTAACACAACTGGACGCTACAAAATTGCAGTAAATATTGCTTATAGAGTTCCATCAATTAGTGGCTCTTCAGATCAACGTGTATCAGTTGAAGCTCAAATTGCAATTAATGGAACTCCAACAGGAGCAATTGGCAATACAGGCTATGTAAGACTAGCCAATGGACATAATGAGGCCTCACTTCATATTACTGAAGTTTTTAATATTACAGCAGGACAAACCATTAGTGTACAAACCAGAAGAGGAGGTAATTCTGCTCCTGCAAATTTTAGAAGTTCTGGTACTTCTAATATATATATTGAAAGAATCAAATGATTTTTTTCAACTAAACCGCATTTTTTTCTTCTTCATATTTCCTGTATTTTTATGCAAAATTATTATGCATGAGCAATAAGGAGACTTTTTTTAAATATATTACTGAAGGCAATAAAACAAAAGGAGATTTTATTCCCATTGGTGCAGCCATGTTAGATGGAGAAACCATAACTGGTGCACACGTAAAAATTCCGCTTAAGACAATGAATCGCCATGGTTTAATTGCTGGAGCAACAGGTACGGGAAAAACAAAATCTTTACAGGTTTTAGCAGAAAATTTAAGTGACAAGGGTATTCCAGTTTTGTTAATGGATATTAAAGGTGATTTAAGTGGTTTAGCACAACCAAGTCCTGGACATCCTAAAATTGATGAACGTCATGAAAAAATTGGTATCCCGTTTGAAGCAAAACCTTTTCCTGTTGAAATTCTAACACTTTCTGAGCAAGATGGTGTAAGGTTACGAGCAACAGTTAGTGAATTTGGCCCAGTATTATTATCAAGAATTTTAGATTTATCTGAAACGCAATCGGGAGTTGTTGCAGTCATATTTCAGTATTGCGATGACAATAAAATGCCCGTTCTAGATTTAAAAGATTTTAAAAAAATATTACAATATGCCACTCAAGAAGGGAAGGCAGAATTCACCGAGGCTTACGGAAGGATTTCAACAGCCTCAACCGGAGCTATTTTACGTAAAGTTATTGAACTAGAGCAGCAAGGAGCTGAATTATTTTTTGGAGAAACGTCTTTTGATGTTGATGATTTATTACGTGTTAATAATGATGGGCGTGGCTATATAAACATTCTTAGATTAACCGATATTCAAGATAGACCAAAGCTGTTTTCAACATTTATGCTAAGTTTATTAGCTGAAATTTATTCTACATTCCCAGAACAAGGCGATAGTGATAGACCAGAGCTTATCATGTTTATTGACGAAGCACATTTAATTTTCAATGAAGCTTCAAAAGCACTTTTAAATCAAATTGAAAGTATTGTAAAATTGATACGTAGTAAAGGGGTTGGTTTATATTTTGTTACCCAAAATCCAACCGATGTACCTGAGGCTGTTTTAGGACAACTCGGTTTAAAAGTTCAACATGCATTAAGAGCGTTTACTGCAAAAGATAGAAAAGCGATTAAATTAACAGCTCAAAACTATCCAGATTCTGAGTACTATGATACTACTGAAATCTTAACTTCATTAGGAATTGGAGAAGCTTTAGTATCTGCTTTAGACGAAAAAGGGCGCCCTACTCCACTTGCCGCAACTATGATGCGTGCACCAATGAGTAGAATGGATGTTTTAACTGAAATTGAATTGAGCACCCTACTTTCAAAATCTAAAATGGTTAAAAAATACAATGAAACCATTGATAGGGAAAGTGCATATGAAATGCTTAACAAAAAAATAAAACTAGCAGAAGCCGAAGAAGCTAATGAGAAAGCTAGAAAAGAAAAAGAAGCGCTTAAAAAAGCCGAATCTAAAAAAAGAACAACAAGTACACGCCGAAAAAGTACACGAATGAATCCTATTGTTAAAGTATTAACCAGTGCCACTTTTATAAGAAGCGTATTTGGTATTTTAACTAAAGTGATGAAAAAATAAGTCGATAAACCGACCTTAAATTAACTAAACAAAAGCCTCAATTAATGCGTAATTCAATTTTCAGCGTCATAGTAATAACTATCCTTTTTTCAAGCTGTAAAAAGGAGCAAAACCCCTTCGAGATTAGTAAACAACATATTGGTTTATTAACCGACTCAACACAAGTTAAAGACCTCGAAAAAATTTATGCAAACGATTCTATTGTTAAATTTATTAGCGGAGATGAATTTACAGGAAATATAAACAATATTGAAATTTTTGAAAAAGGAGGACTAAAACTTTTAACACTAACACCAAAACAGGCTTTAGACTCTACATCTACAATTGGCAGTATACGCCTATTTGATGAACGCTTTAAAACTAATAAAAAAATTTCTGTAGTAAGTTCATTTAAAGACATCCAAAATCAATATAAAATTTCTAGAATTAGTAACTTAATCAACTCTATTGTTATTGCAGTTGATGATATTAATGCCAATTTCACTATAGATAAAAAAGAACTTCCTGCTAATCTAAGGTTTGATATGGATTTAAAAATTGAACCAACTCACATTCCAGATAACGCCAAAGTAAAATACTTTTTTATAAGCTGGAATAACTAAAAACCAAATGAATCCTTTCTTATCAAAACTTTTAGTTGACATTGCTCGTAAAAAGCTTGAAAAAAACCATGTAGACAAACCTGTAAGCAAAAAGGAAATTGTTCCTTTAGTAAGAAAATTTCAAGTAGAGTTATCTCACGCTATTAAGGAATACATTTTTATTGTTATTGGTGTTTTTTCAGCTGGCTTTGGTTTAAAAGGTTTTTTACTGCCTAACAGTTTTATTGATGGGGGTGCCACAGGTATTTCATTACTTCTTGAAAATGTAACCTCGCTAAAACTTGGCGTATTGTTAGTAATAGTCAACCTACCATTTATCTATTTGGCTTCGAAAACTATTGGTAATAAATTTGCTATAAAAAGTATTATAGCTATTACATTTTTAGCTCTAGTTGTACATTTTGTAAACTATCCAACAATTACTGAAGACAAATTACTAATTGCTGTTTTTGGAGGCTTCTTTTTAGGTTTAGGTATAGGTATGTCTATGAGAGGCGGAAGTGTTATAGATGGCACTGAGGTTTTAGCCATTTATTTAAGCAGGAAATTATCACTTACTATAGGTGATGTTTTATTATTAATAAACATTCTAATATTTTCTGTTGGTGCTTATTTACTTTCTATTGAAACGGCTCTTTATGCTATTTTAACATATTTATCAGCAGCCAAAACAGTTGACTTTATTGTTGATGGGGTTGAGGAATATGTAGGGGTTACAATTATTTCAAATAAGCATAAAGAATTAAAATTAATGATAACACAAAAACTAAGAAGAGCTTGTACTATATACGCAGGAAAAGGCGGGTATGGCAAAAGCGGTGATAGTTATGACAAAGACATTATTTATACTATAATAACCCGTTTGGAACTTGCCAAATTTCAAACAGAAATTGATAAAATAGACAAGGATGCTTTTATAATTATGGGTGTTGTAAAAGATTTAAAAGGCGGTATGATTAAGAAAAAACCCATGAAATAGAGTTTAAAGGTTAGTAAAATCATGACAGAAAAAAAGTATATCATTCAAAAAAATCCGTTTATTGTTCCAACTACAGATGGAAAAATCATCAAAGAGCATTTTGGAAATACTACAGACGGAAATTCTGAAATAAGTATTGCTCACATGAAAGCACCTGCTGGGTGGAGCGAACCTTTTCAAACCCCAGAATTTGATGAGTTTACTTTTATAATACGCGGTAAAAAACAGTTTATCATAGAAGCCGAAATTATTGTTTTAGAAGCGGGACAATCTATAAAAATTGAAAGAAACACCAGAGTTCAGTACTCTAACCCCTTTACTGAAGTTTGTGAGTACATTGCTATTTGTACACCGGCATTTTCTATGGATTCAGTAAATAGAGAAGATAAGTAAATGAATAAATATCTTCCTAAAATTTTAGGTAGCATAATAAATTTTAGTGTTTACTTTTCTCCTAAACTTGCTGCTAAATTAGCCATAGATTTATTTTCAACTCCCCGAAAAGGTAAAATAACTCCTGAGGAATCAGAATATTTAAATTCAGCGATTCAAGATGAAGTCTCTTATGAGGATACACTTATCAAAACCTACCATTGGAAAGGTAAAAAAGAAACCATCTTGTTGGCTCATGGTTGGGAAAGCAATTCGTTTAGATGGAAAAATTTAATCGCTTTGCTTCAAAAAGAAAGCTACAACATTGTTGCATTAGATGCTCCAGCACATGGGGCTTCTGGCAGTAAGTATTTCAACGCCCTACTCTACTCTGAATGTATTAATTTAGTTGTTAAGAAATTCAATGTTCATACTATTATTGGGCACTCTGTTGGGGGAATGGCATCAGTATTTTTCCAACATAAATATCAGGTAAAATCTATCAAACGATTAGTTTTATTGGGCGCTCCAGCAGACTTTATTGGCATTTTTAATCGTTATGAAAATATTATGGGTTATAACGAAAGAGTTTCTAAAGCGCTTAAAGAATATGTGTTAAAAAATTATAACCACCTACCTGAATATTTTTCTCCATCCGTTTTTTCTAAAGAAATAACAGCCAAAGGACTTATTATTCATGATAAAAAAGACAGAATCATTCCTTATAAGGATGGTTTAAAATTTAAAATGAATTATGAAAACGCCAGCTTTATTGCTACAAAAGGCTTTGGTCATAGTTTAAAATCAGAGCCAATATACCAACATATTTTAGACTTTTTAAACGCCTAAGTTTATTGTACTTTTGAACCATGGCAGAAGTTACATTAAAACGAATTAATAAATTTTTAAGTGAAGTAGGTTATTGTTCCAGAAGAGAAGCAGATAAACTTATAGAAACTGGTCGTGTTACTATAAATGGAATTGTACCAGAAATGGGAACTAAAATTGCGTTTGATGATGTTGTTGCAGTTGATGGAGTAGTAATAAAAAATACCAAAACATCTTTTGTTTATTTGGCTTTTAATAAACCTGTTGGCATAGTTTGTACAACCGACACTTCAGTTGAAAAAAATAATATTATTGATTTTTTAAAATACCCTAAGCGTATTTTTCCCATTGGAAGGTTAGACAAACCTAGTGAAGGCTTAATTCTTTTAACTAATGATGGCGATATCGTTAACAAAATTCTTCGAGCCAGTAATAATCATGAAAAAGAGTATATAGTAACGGTTGACAAACCCATTTCACAAACTTTTATTGAGCGCATGTCTAGTGGAATTCCGCTTGAGGAATTAAAAAAGACTACCAAAAAATGTAAAGTAGAAAAACTGGGAACTTATAAATTCAAAATTATTTTAACCCAAGGGTTGAATAGACAAATTCGTCGTATGTGTGATTATTTAAATTATGAAGTACAAACCTTAAAACGTGTTAGAATTATGAATATAAAGCTAGACACACCTATTGGTGAATATCGCGAATTGACTAAAGAAGAATTTTCAGAACTGAATAAACTTTTAGAAGAAAGCACTAAAACATATCAAAAAAACAATAACAAAATAAGATAAATTCAAAATTTTAAATAGTTTTGAGTTTGTAAAATATTCTTATTTTTGAAAAAATCAATTTTATTATGATAAGAACATTAGCGCTAATTTTAACACTAGTTGGTATGGCTGGATTAATCATGGGAGTTTTAGGAATTTTTGGAACACCAATTATTGCCACATTAAGCCCATGGGCATTAGCTATTTTAGGTATTATTTTCTTTATAGCAGGTGTTTCTATGCTAAAATATGGTAAGAGCAAATCTGCTTAACTAATTATGCAAACTGTATTACCTTTTCATTTAGCTATTCCTGTTCATAACCTAGAAGCTTGCCGAACATTTTACAGAGACACTTTAGGTTGTGAAGAAGGAAGAAGTAGTGACCATTGGGTAGATTTTAATTTCTTCGGACATCAACTGGTTATTCACTATAAACCAAAAGAAAAGTCAACAGATTTACAAACGAATCCTGTTGATGGAAAATCTGTTCCAGTTCCTCATTTTGGCGTTGTTTTATCTTGGGCCGTTTTTCACGCTTTCGCGGAAGATTTAAAACACAAACAGATTGAATTTATAATTGAACCTTATATAAGATTTGAGGGTTTAGTTGGAGAACAAGCTACTATGTTTTTTTATGACCCTTCGGGAAATGCTTTAGAATTTAAAGCGTTTAGAGACATGACTCAGCTTTTTGCTAAATGATATCAATTTTTATTTTCAGCTAAATAGAAAGGCAAATAAATCAGTAAAAACAACGGAATAACTATTATTTGAACTACAATAATATACCAAGGCCATTCTCCAAAATAATCTAATATTGAAGCGGACTGAGGTTTTTCATTTATATAAAAATAATTTGCTTTCAGCATCATATTTATAATCACCATCAAAATAATATAAACTTGAAGTGCTAAAAAAGACTTAAATACACTCTTCAATTTTGGTCTCATATTAAACACAAAAGTGGCGTAAAAAATGATTATTAAAAGCCCTAAATGCACCACCCAATATCTAAAATAATCAAAACTTGGAAAACCTAACTCTATATCTGGAGTTATTACGGCTTGTAGCGTTCCGCCAATAATACAAAAAACCAAAATTTCATACATCCAAAACTTTCTGTAATACGTGAAAATTGGTATTACTAAACCTAATAGACTACAGAGATACAAAGGCAAATCTGTTGATAGATTATAATTACCTAAGCTCATTTTATGAGCGTGAAATACAATAACTATTAAGCTAACAAAGCATGCAAAAACATGTAGCGCATTTTTTTGTTGTATTGTACTTAACTTTCGTTTTGTAAAGTTTATAAAAATAACGCTAAATAATATTGCAAATACAATTGGAAAGATATGTTGTAGGCTACCAATAGTAACTCTACTAAATAAAAAAAATGCATCACAAATTAAAAAACTCATGATGCAATTTAAATAAAGAATTTTACTAATTTAAACTATGATGAAGATTCTTTATTTAGATTCCCGCCTTAGCGGGAATGACAATTCAAATGAAACTTTGGGACTAATAGTCCCAAAGAGTTCTTTTTCAATTAATTATAATAAATTCTATTTATTGTGTCTTTCTCTAGCAAGCAAGGTGTTTTTAAGTAGCATAGCAATAGTCATTGGCCCAACACCTCCAGGAACTGGGGTTATGTAACTTGCTTTTTGACTCACACTTTCAAAATGAACATCTCCAGCTAATCTGTAGCCATTCTTTTTTGTTGCATCTGGAACACGTGTAATTCCAACATCGATAATAACAACATCTTCCTTAACCATATCTCCTGTTAAGAATTCGGAAATCCCGATAGCAGCAACAATAATATCTGCTTCTCTAGTAATATCTTCTAAGTTTTTTGAACGACTATGAACAACCGTTACTGTAGCATCGCCAGCTTTACGCTTTTGACTCATAAGAATACTCATAGGACGACCAACAATGTGACTTCTTCCTAAAACTACCACGTTTTTACCAGAAGTTTCAATTTGATACCGTTCTAATAGCTCCATGATACCATAAGGTGTTGCTGGTAAAAATGTTGGTAAATCTAAAGCCATTCTTCCAACATTTACAGGATGAAAGCCATCTACATCTTTGTCTGGATCTATAGCCATTAGTACCTTTTGCTCATCGATTTGATCTGGTAATGGTAACTGTACTATGAATCCATCAATATTGTCATTGGTATTTAAATCGTAGATCTTTTCTAGTAACTCGTCTTCTGAAGTATAATCTGGTAATTCAATAAGTGTTGAATTAAAACCAATACGCTCGCAAGCTTTTACTTTAGCGTTTACATACGTCATACTTGCTCCGTCTGAACCTACTAAAATAGCTGCAAGATGTGGTACTTTTTCTCCTTTAGAGATCATTGACTTTACATGGCCTGCAATTTCTTCTTTAATATCGTTACTTACTTTTTTACCATCCAATATGGTCATATCTATATATTTTTGAAATTATAAAGATGCTTCGACTGCGCTCAGCATGACATTCTAACTAACTAACTAACTAACTAACTAACTAACTAACTAACTAACTAACAATCACTTCATATTTTTCATCATTTGCATCATCTTTTTACCGCCACCACCTTGCATCATCTTCATCATTTTACTCATTTGGTTAAATTGCTTTAAAAGTTGATTAACTTCTTGAACCGAAGTACCAGAACCCTTTGCAACTCGTTTTTTCCTACTGGCATTAAGCACTGATGGATTTGTTCTTTCTTTGGGCGTCATGGAATGAATAATGGCTTCGATACCTTTAAAAGCATCATCGTCAATATCAACATCTTTCATCATTTTACCAGCACCAGGAATCATACCCATAAGGTCTTTCATGTTACCCATTTTCTTGATTTGCTGAATCTGTTTTAAGAAATCGTCAAACCCAAATTGGTTTTTGGCTATTTTCTTTTGAAGCTTTCTTGCTTCTTCTTCGTCAAACTGCTCTTGTGCGCGTTCAACTAAAGAGACAACATCTCCCATCCCTAAGATACGATCTGCCATACGTGATGGATAGAAGACATCTATTGCTTCCATCTTTTCTCCTGTACCAATAAATTTGATTGGTTTGTTTACTACAGATTTAATTGAAATGGCTGCACCACCACGTGTATCACCATCTAATTTAGTAAGTATAACACCATCAAAATTCAAGACATCGTTAAACGCCTTTGCTGTATTTACAGCATCTTGCCCCGTCATAGAATCTACAACAAACAAGGTTTCTTGTGGTTGGATTGCTTTGTGGATGTTTGATATCTCGGTCATCATCGCCTCATCAACAGCTAAACGCCCTGCGGTATCTATAATCACCACATTATGTCCGTTTGCTTTTGCATGAGCTAATGCTGCTTGAGAAATAGCTACTGGATCGTTATTTCCTTTATCACTAAAAACCTCAACACCAATTTGTTCGCCAACTACATGCAATTGATCTATTGCAGCAGGACGATAAACATCACATGCTACTAATAATGGTTTTTTAGTTTTTTTGTTTTTTAAATAATTGGCTAGCTTACCAGAAAAAGTTGTTTTACCAGAACCTTGTAAACCAGACATTAAAATAATAGTTGGTGTTCCTGATAGGTTTAAACCCTCAGCATCTCCACCCATTAATTCAGTTAACTCGTCTTTTACGATTTTAACCATTAACTGCCCTGGTTGTAACGTAGTTAATACGTTTTGACCAAGCGCTTTTTCTTTAACTCTATTGGTAAACTCTTTGGCTATTTTAAAGTTAACATCGGCATCTAGTAATGCGCGCCTAACTTCTTTTAGAGTTTCGGCTACGTTTACTTCTGTTATGCTACCGTGCCCTTTAAGAACGTGGAGTGCTTTATCTAGTTTATCGCTTAAATTATTAAACATCCTTTTATGTTTTCTGAAAGCAGTTTGCCGCAATGCTTACTGCTGTTTGTGATTGCTTTTGAAGATGCAAAAATAACTAAATATTTTGTTTTTTAGGGGGTTGAATTGGGGTTTTACTAAAAACATATTTTGCTATATAAATGGATTGATTTTAAATATTACAATCTAAAACACAGCTTGACTTTGTAAAAAATTTCGACTATCTTCGTTTACCGTTGGAGTGAATTCCTGCGTCATTCACTCCAACGTCCCGCGAATAAGATTTGGAGCGACTGCCAAAAGGCACTCACACCAACAACGAATAAAATTCATTGAAACAAATCTTATTCGCGGGACGGTAAACGAACCTCATCAAAAGCAAAACCACGCTCAATTAAAAACTAAGCTATTAAACTTGCCAGGGTATTCTATGATTAAAAAAAATAAAATTTTATTTTTTTTAAGTGGCAAACTTCATAGTGTTAACATATGGTGTTTGTGTTTTAAAAACAGCAAAGATTCGCGCAATTAATTTATTTCTAATAATGTTGATTGTACTCATTTTACTTTTACCTGTAGATATTCTTCTTTCATAATATACTCTCATTTCTGGGTTGGGAATAGTAGTGAAAATCCTTTTTAAAAATTGAAGAACTATGAATTAAGTTGAGAGATTGCATTATACAGGTTGCCACTTCGCTCGTTCCTAGCTATGATGCTTTTAAAAAGATTGTAACATATAGCCCGACCCTTTGTGGTAACGCCCAAATAACAAATATAAAAAAAGGCTGCCATTTGGGGAATGACAGCCTTTGAAAAGGAAACTTTGTTAATTAACCTAACCAACCGAAAATTATAGTTTCTCTTTTAACCAAACTTATATTTTTAGTTTTTTTCTAGCACAAGGATACGCTCTATTTCTCCGCTTGAATTATAGTCTTTTAACTCAATTCTATTTGGTGTGATGTCTTTGATTTTCCAACGGTGCTTTAACTCGCTAAATGGTTCGTTTAGAGTTCTGAAATTTAAACCTAAGTATAGACCCTCGTGTCTGTATGCTAACCATGAACCTATGTAGTTATTTCCGTCACCTTCGGCAAATAATTTACCGTTTTCATTAAATCCAATAACGTAATTGTTATAGTTTTCGGTTTCATTTTCACCTTGATCTACATAAGAAGCTACTACCCATTCGCCGTTTGATAGTACATCGCTAATGTAGTTTATATCTTCGTCTGGACAATGTCTTCTTAAAACCATTTTGCTATCAGTATTGGTTAACTTGATTAACCCTGGCTCTAAGAAATTGATTACCCATATTAGTTTTAAATCTGGTCTGCCATCTAAATCTATTTTTAAGGTAATTTTATCTTCTCTTAAACCTATATCATAAGTACCTTGAACTAACTCGCCATCAACTCTAAGTTTTACTATATTATCATCATAGAATTTTAAAGGTGTTCCTATATAATCATTTCTTTTACTTAGACCTTTAATTCTTAAACTATCTACTCTCCATAAACATTCTTTCAAATAATTTTTTACTCTTTCTTTGGTAATTATGTTTATAACTACATCACAGTTTCTTTTCATGATGATTCTGTTACCATCTCTTTCGTATAGTTTGATTTTTCCTTCATCAATATCGTACACAATCCATTCTAGTGTAAAATCTTCCAAGGTTTCAAATTCTAATTTTAAAAGTGCACCTCTGTCTGTTACTCGTGTTTTCCATGTACCTGTTAATACATCTCCACCTCTTGCACGCATTACTACGGTATCATTTTCTTTAAAATTTAAAGCATATTCTTTATACTTATCTGTTAAGTTACTAGCGTTTCTTTCAAACTCATATACTACCCATGGGCATTTTTTTAAATACTTGTCTAAACGTTCTTTAGTGAAATCGTCATCACCATAATCGTTGTCGTCATCTTCATCACAAGCATTTCTTGCTTCTTTTATAGTTCTTGCTAATTCTTCATTGTTATTTACATCAACAGTAGTACCATCGGCATACTCAAGTGTTATTGGAAAATTAAGGCTTGCAATAACTTCTGCTTTCTTTACACGTTTTAAGAAACGGTGTAACTGCCTGTCATTCTCAATAGTTATAACATCAATAATTTGGAAATCTGTATTGAATACTGAAAAAGAAATAGGATAATGAAAATCGATACATTCAATATCATCATCTTCTTCATTATCGCCTTTACAATCTTTTATAAGCGCTTCTAAAGCATCACGGTTTTCAATTACAATTTCTTCATGATCAGACAAGATAATTGTAATTGGAAATATAATATCAAGCCTATCTTCATCGTCTTCAAACTCATTAAAAATAGCTTCGATAACTTTAAAATCTTCTTCTGAATCAATTATAATTTGAAGTCCATTAACCTCAACAGTAACAGGTAATTTTATAGACGTACAGCTGGCATTATCGATAATATTATCAGCAGATCCGTCCATGATAGATGCGGAGAACATTAAGCTTGTTAGCTCAGATTCGGCAGTAAGGGCTTCACTTTCTTCTGGTTGAGTAATTTCAGTTACTTCATCTTGACAAGAAGAAAACAATAAAAGGGCAAAAAAAGGAATTAGTAATAATGTTTTCATATTAGTTTTCATAGTATGTGATTTTGGGTTAAACATTGTAAATTTTTATTATCTTTTATTATAAAACAGGATAACTTTAAAAATCCCTACCCTACTTTTAAAAAAAATTCAAAAAATAAAAATTCTAAATTCCAAAAAACCTTACATTAGTGCCACCAACTACCAATTATAATGGAGAAACAACTACATAAAAATATTTGTGAAGAACACTTATTCTCTTCCATCTTTAATAAACACGCTAAAGATTTACATAACTTTTTATACTATAAGTTTGGAGATTTACTGAACCCAAAAGATAAAGTACAGGAAGCTTTTATTAAGTTATGGCAGAACTGCACAAAAGTTTCACCAGAGAAAGCAAAGAGTTTTGTGTTTACTACTGCCAACAATTTAATGCTAAATGAAGTGGCACACCAAAAAGTAGTTTTAAAGCATCAGCAAACCAAACCGAAAACCTCTACCAACGAGAATCCTGAGTTTTTAATGCAGGAAGCTGAGTATAACGATAAATTACAAAAAGCACTTTCTAATTTAACGGATGCGCAGCGTGAAGCTTTTATGATGAATCGTGTTGAAGGGAAACGTTTTAAGGAAATTGCTGAAACTTTGGGAATTTCAACTAAAGCGGTTGAAAAACGTATTTATGGTGCTTTAACGAAGTTGCGGAAGGATATTAAGGAGTTATAGTTGTTAGTTGTTAGTTGTTAGTTGTTAGTTGTTAGTTGTTAAAAACTAGTTTTTTGGAATTTGGAATTTATTTTTTATTTTTTTTAGTTCGAGGGTAGGAAAAAATAAAAGTTAACTGTTATATAATTGAATAAGACATCATGAACAGAGAAGAACTCATATCGAAATGGTTAGATAACGACCTAAATAATCAAGAACTTGAAGCCTTTAAAAAGCTTGAAGATTATGATGATTTAGTAAAGTTAAATACCAACTTGCAAGGGTTTAAAGCTGATGAATACAACACGTCTAAGGAACTAGAAAACGTATTATCTGTTATTAAAACTAAAAAGCAAACACCAACACATTGGTTAAAACCACTGATGCGTGTGGCAGCTATACTTGCTGTGTGTTTTAGCTTATACTATTACACAACTACTCTGGATACTACCATTTCTACTGAATTTGCACAAAAAACCACTATAGAATTACCAGATGCGTCTCGTGTATCCCTCAACGCAAAATCGCATTTAGCATTTAATAAAAAAGATTGGAAACATGAACGCGAAGTAGAACTTCATGGAGAAGCCTTTTTTAAAGTTGCTAAAGGATCATCATTTAAGGTAAAAACAACATCAGGAACCGTTACGGTTTATGGTACTCAATTTAATGTAAAACAACGGGACAATTATTTTGAGGTTATTTGCTACGAAGGACTAGTTGGGGTAACTTACAACGCTCAAGAAACAAAATTAAAACCTGGAAACAGCTTTTTAATAATCGATGGGAAAGTAATTGCTAAAGAAAAAGAAAACCGCACCATGCCTTCGTGGTTAAATAACGCTAGTACGTTTAAAAGTTTACCTTACAAAACCGTTATTGCTGAATTTGAAAGACAATACCATGTTGATGTGACTTTATTAGGTATTGATTCTGAACAATTATTCACAGGTAGCTTTGCCCACGATAATATAGAAGTGGCTTTAAAATCAATTACCTTACCTTTACATGCAACGTACAGCAAATCAAATAATACGATTACATTAAAAGGTGAATAGAAGCTTTATTCTTTCTATTATTTTATCTGTATTTTTTTTGAATGTTGCGGCTTTAAAAGCACAAACCATTCAAAAAGAAAAGCAACACCTTATTGTTGTTTTAAAAGCACTTTCTGAAACTTACGATGTTAGCTTTTCTTATGTTGATGATGTTATAAAAGATAAGAAAGCTTTCCTGCCAGAAAAACAGGCAACTTTAGATGAAGTATTAGAATTTCTTCGATTAGAAACACAATTAGATTTTGAATTATTAGATAGTCGATTTATAGTTATTAAAGCTATAAAAAAGAAACGGAATGATTTTATAATTCAAAACCTTAAAGAGGTTGTTGTAAACAACTATTTAACCACAGGTATTACAAAACTAAATGACGGCTCTCTAACCATAAAACCTAAAACCTTTGGTATTCTACCTGGGTTAATTGAACTAGACGTTTTACAAACCTTACAAGCTATTCCTGGTGTTCAAAGCACAGACGAAACAGTATCAAACATTAACGTTCGTGGAGGTACGCACGACCAAAACCTGTTGCTTTGGGATGGGATAAAAATGTATCAATCTGGTCATTTTTTTGGATTAATTTCTGCATTTAACCCTTATACTACAAAACGCGTTAATATATTCAAAAATGGTTCTAGTGCCAAATATGGTGATGGAATTTCTAGTGTTATTGATATGCGTTTACCTGATAATATTGATAACGAATTTGATGCTGGCTTAGGGTTCAATTTAATTAATGCTGATGGTTACATCAAGTTACCTTTATCTCAAAAAACAGAGTTACAGTTATCAACACGTCGTTCTATAACGGATTTGATAAATACTTCAACTTACGACCAATATTTTAAACGTATTTTTCAAGATTCAGATTTTTCAAAAGGTAAGGAAAACAGAAATTCTATATCGCAAAATGAATCTTTTCATTTTTATGATATCGCTGCCAAATTTCTTTATGATATTTCTAAAAAGAACAAAGTAAGATTTCATTTTTTAAATGTGAACAACAACTTAAATTATGATGAGCAGTCCACTATTAATGATAGAGATGAAGCTTTAAACAGCAAATTATCGCAAGAAAACTTAGCCTTTGGAGTTACATACACTAGAGATTGGACTGGAAAACTTTCAACCACAACTCAAGCTTATATTTCTAATTATAATTTGGATGCCACCAATTTTGATGTGATTAACAACCAACGTTTAATCCAAAAAAATGAGGTGTATGATATCTCTGCTAAACTAGATCTTAATTACAAATTCAATAACCTATTTAAAATTAATAGTGGTTATCAGTTTTCAGAAGTAGGTATCAGCAATTTAGAAGACGTTAACAACCCGGTTTTTAGAAGCTTCATTAGAAATGTTTTAAGAAGTCATGCTGTATATGTAGAAATAGGATTTCTATCTAATGATGCTAAAACCAAATTAACTTTAGGTGGTCGATTAAATTATATCGAAAAATTTGATTTAATTTTCGCAGAACCTAGATTGAGTTTTTCCCAACGGTTTTTAAACAACTTCAGGTTTGAAGTGTTAGGAGAATTTAAAAGTCAAACTACAACGCAAGTTATAGATTTACAAAATGATTTTTTAGGTATTGAAAAACGCCGTTGGGTACTTTCAAACAACAATAAAGAGATTATTAAAAATGATAATCAAACTATATACCCTATTCCCGTTTCAAAAAGCAAGCAATTTTCAACAGGTATTCATTTCAACAAAAATAAATTACTAATTAGTGCAGAAACTTATATAAAAAAAGTTGACGGTATTACGACTAGAAGCCAAGGGTTTCAAAACCAATTTCAGTTTACAAATAGTAATGGCAGTTACGAAATTAAAGGTGTTGATTTACTTTTAAATAAACAATTTAGCGACATTGTTAGTAGTTGGATTTCATATTCATACAGCAGTAATAATTATACTTTTGATGATTTAAATGAAGGTAAAAAATTCCCTAACAATGCAGACGTAACTCATGCTTTAACTTTTGCTGGAACTTATACAAATAACAATTTTAAGTTTGCTGCTGGATTAAATTGGCATTCTGGAATCCCTAATACTAAGCCTTCTATTGATGATGATTCAGATGATGATGTTATCACTTATGCATCACCAAATAGTAGTAGGTTAGATGATTATTTAAGAGTAGATTGTTCTGCTACTTATTCTTTTAATATTTCTGATTCAACTAAAGCCACTATTGGAGCTTCTATTTGGAACCTTCTAAATAAAAAAAACATCATCAATACTTACTACTCATTAGATGAAAATAATGAGGTAATATCTGTTGAAAATAGATCTTTAGGAATCACCCCAAATATAAGCTTAAGAGTTCGTTTTTAAAAAAATACGGGATTAACAAACTGTATTTCAACGAATAAACACATGAACCACATACAACTAATCAAAATTTTAATTACTTTTTCATAAAAATTAATTAATGGCATCACTTAGTCCCCTTAGCGTTTCTTTAGATTTAAGAAAGGCTAAACATTTATTGAGGCGAGCAACTTTTAATTATTCAAAAGAACAATTAGAAATTTTTGTTGGCATGTCTGCCGAAAATGCTATAAATAGCTTAACAACAGGTTCAGCTAATGCATTATCAGAACCTTATGACCCGCTTCCAACATCCAGTCCTGATGGATTTTGGACATCTTCAACTGAACTTCCAAATTCTTTTGACGGGCAAACTAGAAAACGCGCTATGATAACGGCTTGGTGGTGGTATAATGCTATGAATCAGGTGAGTTTAAAACACAAACTATCGTTTTTTCTTCATACAAGTTTTACTGTTGGCAAAGACTCTGGCGTAGGTTCAGCTACCTATTTTTATGATCATATTAGACTTTTAGATCACTATGCCTTAGGAAATATAAAAACACTTGCTAAAAAAATAACTCTAGATAATGGTATGCTAGATTATTTAGATAATACACAAAATAACAATACTAATCCTAATGAAAATTATGCTAGAGAATATTTAGAGCTTTTTACAATTTTAAAAGGCAAACAAATTGGAGATGGTAATTATACCAATTATACAGAGTACGATATTCAACAAGCTGCTAAAGTGTTTTCTGGATTTAAGAAACGTGCAGATAGAAGCGATATTGACCCAGATACAGGCATTCCTTCTGGTTATAACAATTATTTCAGGCATGATAAAACCGACAAAACTTTTAGTTCTGCTTTTGGTAATCAAATTATAACTGCGGCTACAGATGCCTCAGATATGACTCGAGAACTTCACGACTTTGTAGATATGGTATTTGCTCAAGAAGAAACTGCAAAAGCTTATGCGAGAAAACTCTATAGATATTTTGTAAAAAGTGAATGGGATGATACTATTGAAACAGATATTATAACACCATTATCTCAAATCTTAATTGATAATGATTTTGAAATTCTACCAGCTGTAACCACGTTACTCGCTAGTGAGCATTTTTATGATGCCGATGATAGTGATGTTACTGATAACACCATTGGGGCGATTATAAAAAGCCCTTTACAACAGTTTTCAGAAGTGTGTTCTATGTTTAGCGTATCTTATCCAAATCCAACTACAGATGCTTTAATCTTTTATAATAATTTCTTTCTCAGATTTGTCCATAACACTTATTTTAAAGCTGCAGGTATGGAACTTTATAATCCAGATTCTGTGGCTGGGTACCCAGCCTACTACCAAGAACCTAGTTTTGATAGGATTTGGTTTTCATCCAATACACTAATTGGTAGATATAAGCTTATAGAAAGCTTTATTATTGGCAGAAATACAATAACACCTAATGCTAGAATATATGCAGAGTTAGACACAGTATTATTTGCAAAAACCAAACTAGAAAACCCTCAAGACCCAGTGCTTTTAATAATAGAAGTTTCAAATTTATTATATCCAGAAGCTATTGACACAGATAGGGTTAATTATTTCAAAACATTTTTAGTTGATGAAGGTTTTCCTGATTATTACTGGACAGGTTTATGGTCGCAATATATAAATGATAATGATGACACCTCTGTTAGAGTTAGATTAAATGCTCTTGTAACTGCTATGGTAAATGCAGCTGAATTCCAATTAATGTAAGGTTATGAAAAGAAGAAATTTTATAAAACTATCGGCATCTGCTTCAGTAATTGGATTAACACCAATTGAATTGCAAGCGGCTTTAAAATCCTTTATGCCTTATGTGGCGTGTCCTGATATTTCAAACAGAAAATTAGTCTTAATAAATTTAGCAGGAGCTAATGATGGTTTAAACACCATTATCCCTTTAAATCAATACGATACTTATAGTAATTTAAGACCCACTATAAAAGTTCCAGAATCTGGTGCTAATCAATATATAACTCTAGATAGTACTCTTCCTAGCAATCAGCAAATAGGCTTAAACCCTGCGCTTGTTGGTTTTAAATCCTTATATGATAAAGGTTGGCTTCGCATTATGCAATCCGTTGGGTATCCTTCTCAAAATAAAAGTCATTTTAAATCTACCGATTTATATTTAACCGGAAACGACGGAAATAGCCTTTTGAATGGTTCAGACACAGGTTGGATAGGTCGTTTTATGGAATTGTATTATGCCGATTTGGTAGTTGAAACTTATCCTTTAGCTGTTGAAATTGGCTCAAATAAAACGTCACTTGGTTTCCATGCTCAAGAAGCTCATGGATTATCTTTAAACATTACAGGACAAGACCCTGCAGGTTTTTATTCTATTTTGAATGGACTAGGTGGTGCACCTCCAACTAACATTCCAGATTCTGATTACGGCAAAGAATTAGAATTCATTAACAATACAGATTCACTTTCTAACACCTATGCAGAATCTATTTCCAATGCCTTTAATAATGGACAAAACGATGTAAGTTATCCTGATACCGATTTGGCAGATCAGCTAAAAACGGTTGCACGTTTAATTAGTGGTGACTTGGGCTCAAAAGTTTATATGGTTCGTATTTCTGGTTTCGACACCCATAACGCGCAAGTACAAGGTGTTGGTGATGTTTTAGGAAGACATCACGAACTCTTAACTGAACTTTCTGGTGCTTTAGATGCATTTATGACCGATATTGATAGTCAAAACATTGCGGATGATGTTGTTGGTATAACCTTTTCTGAATTTGGTAGAAAAGCCCGAGAGAATGGAAACTTTGGAACAGACCATGGAGAAATAGCACCCATGTTTGTTTTTGGAAAACCTGTAGCTGGAGGTGTTTCTGGTACAAACCCAGATTTAACGGAAGCATCAGACAGTAATAATTGGCAAATACAAACCGTACAACATGATTACAGACAAACTTTTGCCACTTTACTTCAGAATTTTTTAGGAGCAAATAACACTATAATTGATGCTACTTTTTTTAATCATACTTTAAATGATAGTTTTTCAAGTCTTAAATTAGATGATTTACTTAAGGCAGAATTTAAACTTGATAGTGAATGTTTTGGAGGTACACTATCAAATAATAATATTACTGAAGATGTTAAGAATTGGTTAGTATATCCAAATCCGTTTAGAGATACTTTAAATATTTCTGGAATTGATGATATAAGCACAATTGCTTATAGAATTTACAATAGTTCTGGTGCTTTAATGATTAACAACATAGGAGACATTGTTAACGGTAAACTAAGCCTAAACTTAACATACTTAACCAGTGGTGTTTATATTGTTGAAATTGTAGCTGGTGGAAGAAAAGAAATTCATAAGGTGATTAAAATTTAGACTAAAATTTATATGTTTTCATTCAAAAGAATATTGAATATAGCCTCTTGCTTTTTACTTCTCCTGTCATTAGTATCAGCTTCTGGATTTACTAGTACTTCAACTAATTATGAAAGCCCTAAAACTGAGTTAGTCAGTAAAAATACACCTATAGAAAGTACATCTTTTGTTAAATACTATTCCTTTGCAAAAACATATCAAACTTTAATATTTAACCCATTTATAGTTTTCAATTTTAAGTGTTTACTCAAAATCCACTCTTTTGATTTTTCCATAACCTTAAAATCTCAGAAAGAAACTACATTGCAAAGTTTAGAATATCCGTTTTTAGAGCAAAATCTTATTGCTCAAATTAACATGAGTAAATATCAAAAAATAACTTCATAAAGTAATTGTAATTCTTGTTTGCTTTCTATTAGCAAATCTCACTACATGTTTAATTTTTTAACATCAATTGAATTGATGTTACTCCTATTACATTATTATGAAGTCAATAAAAAAAACACTAAGACTTTTAGCTTTAGTATTTATTATAGGGTTAGCAACTGTATTGCCCGTACCTATTACATTTTACAGAAAAGATAATTTACCAAAATTTAAAATTGAGCAAATTGACAAAAAACGAGAAGATGAAAACAAAGCCGACTTAAAGGTGGTTACAAAAAAATAAATAGATTTAAAATACTACATACGCTCAGGAACATGAATCCCTAACAACCCAAAACTATTTTTAATAGTATTTGCCACCAAATAAGATAATTGAACTCTAAATGTTTTCTCAGAGTCATTATCCGCCCCTAAAATAGATACATTTTGATAAAAGGAGTTAAATTCTTTCACCAATTCATAAGTGTAATTAGCTATTAATGCAGGGCTATGGTTATCCGCCGCATTTTGAACCACTTCTGGGAATAGCTGTATTTGCTTGATAAGTTCTTTTTCTTTTGGATGTAAAGACGTTTTGATTGCGCTCAAAGTGACAACTCCATTTAGATTAGCTTTACGCAAAATAGATTGTATTCTAGCGTAAGTATATTGTATAAACGGCCCTGTATTTCCTTGAAAATCAATAGATTCTTTAGGATCAAACAAAATACGCTTTTTAGGATCAACCTTTAAAATGTAGTACTTTAACGCTCCTAAGCCAATCGTTTTATAGAGTTCCTTTTTTTCTTCTTTTGAATAACCATCAAGTTTACCAAGTTCTTCTGAAATCTCTTCGGCTGTAGATGCCATATCATCAATTAAATCATCAGCGTCAACTACAGTACCTTCTCTACTTTTCATTTTTCCGCTAGGTAAATCTACCATACCGTAACTTAAATGAAAAAGGTTTTTAGCCCATTCAAACCCTAGTTTCTTCAAGATTAAAAACAACACTTGAAAATGGTAATCTTGTTCATTTCCAACGGTATAAACCATACCGCCAACATCTGGAAAATCTTTAATACGCTGTATTGCAGTACCTATATCTTGGGTCATGTAAACCGCAGTTCCATCGGCACGTTGCACTATTTTTTTATCTAATCCGTCTTCGGTTAAATCACACCAAACGGAACCATCTTTTTCTTCAATAAAAACATCAGTTTTTAAACCTTCAGCAACAAATTCCTTTCCTAATAAATAAGTGTTACTTTCATAATATAAAGTATCAAAGTCTACTCCTAAATTCTTATAGGATTCAGCAAAACCTTCATAAACCCAACCATTCATCATTTCCCAAAGCGCAACAGTTTCTTCATCACCAGCTTCCCATTTTAAAAGCATATTTTGAGCCTCGATTAACAAAGGCGCATTCTTTTTTGCATCTTCTTCAGAACTTCCTTTGGAAATTAAATTTTGAGTCTCTTTTTTATATTCTTGGTCAAACTTTACATAATAATTGCCAACCAATTTATCACCTTTTAAACCAGTTGAAGCTGGAGTTTCACCATTACCAAAACGCTCCCAAGCCAACATACTTTTACAAATATGAATCCCTCTATCATTTATAATTTGAGTCTTATAAACCTTTTTTCCTGAGGCTTTTAAAATTTCAGCAACACTATACCCTAAAAGATTGTTTCTAACATGCCCCAAGTGCAACGGTTTGTTTGTGTTTGGTGAAGAATACTCAACCATTACAGCTTTGCCTTCCGCCTTAGGCGAAACAAAACCGTATTTTTCATCATCCTTTATTTCATTAAAAAGGTTAATGTAGTAATTGTCAGCTATTTCAACATTCAAAAAGCCTTTCACCACATTGAAAGCCTTAACCTGAGCAACATTTTCCACTAAATAATTACCAATAGTCTCTCCAATTTGCACAGGATTTCCTTTCACAAAACGTAACATTGGGAAAACAACAACAGTAATATCTCCTGCAAATTCTTTTCTTGTTGCTTGAAATTCAACAGTTTCTAAAGTAATGCCAAAATCCGATTTTACAGCTTGTTTTACGTAATTCGATAACGTTTCTTGAAGACTCATTTTACTCATTTTTAAGGCTACAAAGATAGAATTTTAAATCAAGTATAGAATTTTATTTAATCGCAAAAAAATATATTTAAAATAACATAAAACCTAAACTTCTTTTTGACTTTCACACTTAAATTGAAGTAACAAAAAACGATAATAAGAAAATAAAAATCACATCTATTCTAAAATATAGATTTATTCTAATCTTGGTATAAACCTATTTAACCATTTGTAGATATATGACTAATTCTATTTTTAATTTTGTAATCCACTTAAAATAAAATTCTTACATAACAGAAAGTAATTTCAACAGAAACAAAGAAAGATGCATTTTGTCGATAAAAGGGTTCTTTTTCTATGATTTTTACCGTTCATCTATTCATCGATTTTAGCCCTATTTTTTTGATGTCCTTTCAACTAATTTATTGGTATTAAAACGCAGAAATTAGATTTTAAATAAGCTTTTTTCAACTTTTGCGTGGTAATGCTATTAATCCCAATTCTATTGGGTAAAATTTAACGCTAACAAATAATTACAACTGGAATAAAGCAATCTTATTTCCCTCAAATTTAAGACCCCAGTTTACTTGCTTTATAACTTAGATGTGATTTAAATGTTAAAATGAGGAGAATAATTACTTTACTTGTTATGTTATTTATGTCTATTAGTTTCTCGCAAACTAATGATATAGATAATCTTGCTTTGGAATTAGCTTTTCAAGATAAGGACTCATTAAAAATTGAGACCTCGTTAAAACTGATTAAAGCACTTTATGAAATTAATGATTACGAAAGGGCGTTAGAGTACATCCTAAAAAGCGAAAAACTTTCAAACAATCTTAACTACAAAAAAGGAATTGCAGAAATTACGTACTACAAAGCTTTGATTTATGCACAAAAGAACGACTATATAAATGCTATAAGTGGGTACAATGAATCTAAAAAATTATTTAGCACATTAAAAGACACACTAAGTGTTGCAAAAGTTAATAACAGCATTGGTTTAATTGAAATAAACAGAGGTAACTACAACAAAGGTTTGCAATATTCTTTGGCCGCCATAAAAGAACTTGAAAGTAGACATCTTTACAAAGAGTTAAATCTAGCCTATAGTAATTTAGCAAAAGCATATTATAATATTCAATTGTTTGAAAAAGCCATTCAGTTTTATGAAAAAGCACTAAATATTCAATTAAGTCTAAATGATACCAAAGGTAGTAACGAATCTCATAGTAAATTAGCCGAACTTTATTCTAACAAAAAAGAACACAGAAAAGCTATTGAATATTATGAAAAAGTTTTAGAGAGTAGTGAATCAAAAAATGATTCTGTTAGAGGAAAAGTACTTCCAAAACTAGGCGGTGAGTATTTAATGTTTAAAGACTACGATAAAGCAACAAAATATTTAATACTTGGTTATAATATCAATACCAGAACAAAAAACAATGCAGGATTATTATTAGCTTTAAATAATTTAGGCGATTTAAATTTACAACAAGGCCGTTTAAAAATTGCTGAAAAACAACTTTTAGAAGCTGGAAAAATAGCCAAAAACCTTAACAATAAAACAGAACTTTTAAAGCATTATAAGTTAATGAAGGCTTTGGATTCAACTAATGGACGTTTTGACAAAGCATTTGAATGGCAACGTAAGTATTATCAGTTAAAAAATAATAGCCTTAATAAAAGTGAGTCTAAAATAAGCCATCTAACCAAAATACCCGATGACTTAGATTTAAACTCAAATTTTAAAGAACCTCAAGAAAAAAACATAGTAACTACTCAAACAGATTCTAAAAAAACACTTGAAACCAATAAGAGATTAAATAAATATAAATTAATTCTTTACGGCTTACTTGCTGCACTTATTGTTGTATCTGCATTATTAATTTTAGTTTATTTTAAACGAAATAGTAATATCAAATACACACAAGAGCTTGAAGAAAAAAACGTTAAAATTGAATTACAAAATGAATCGTTTTCTGAGCAAACTAAACATCTAGAAAACGTAAACAACGTAAAGGATAAATTGTTTTCAATTGTTTCTCATGATTTAAAAGATTCGCTCTCATCTATTAATGGTTTTATAGATTTACTAAAAGATGGTTCTTTATCTAGAGAAGAATTCGATAATTTAATTCCAGAGTTAAGCGAAAATGCTAATAATGCATCATTATTACTTTTCAATTTACTTAACTGGTCTAAATCTCAAATGCAATCGCTAGAACCAAAACCTAGTTTATTTGATATCCAAGAGGTTTTTGAAACTAAATTGAAGCTTATTGATCAGCGCATGGAAAGCAAAGGCATCGAATTAATTGATCATTCCCTACGTGATTTTGCATATGCTGACAGAAGTATGTTCGAAATTGTTGTACAAAATCTACTTGCTAATGCTCTTAAATTTTGTAAAAACGGTGACACAATTACCGTTTCAAACCATATAAGTAATGGAACTTGTATTGTTAGTATCGCAGATACTGGAATAGGCATTTCAAAAGAAAATATTGGTAAGTTATTTAATAATAGTTCTTTCACTACTATGGGAACAGATAATGAAAAAGGTACTGGTTTAGGACTTTCTATCTGTAAAGAGCTGGTAGAATTAAATAATGGAAAAATTTGGGTAGAAAGTACTAAAGGCCAAGGAAGTACATTTTATGTACAATTGCCTAAGTCTAGACCATCATCTTAAAAGTATAAAAAAAAATTATGGCTTGGTTCGGAGCTACCACAAGAGTCGGGCTTAGGCTTTTCTAGATTGTATTTGAAGGGTTTATAGGTTACTCAATATCAATATCTCAATAAAAAATAACTGTGGCTTTTATTCATACTTTCTTATATTATTAATTAATTAATTAATTAATATAAATGTTTCGCTGTAATAACTAACGCCGCCAATCAATAAAATTACTGTTTAGGCAAAAACACCTCAGCCATCATACAACGCGCACTACCTCCACCACAAGTTTCAATAGTATCTAAAGAACTTGATACTATTTTTGTATGCTTTTCCAAAGAATTTATTTGAGAGTCAGTAAGAATATCATACGCCGCTTGGCTCATAATTATGTAACGTTCATCATTTTTACCTTTAACTTGAAGCATATTACCAGCAAAACTATTAACCTGTGTCTCAGTAATATCAATAATAGCCCTACCATCTTCTTTAAGATGTTTAACGACCTGTTTCCGTTCTTTTTTATCATCAATACTACTCAAACAAATTACAACAAAAGTCTCGCCAATACACATCATAACGTTAGTATGATAAATCGCCTTTCTTTCTCCGTTTACAGTTTGATTTGAAGTAAATATCACTGGCGTATATTCAAAATCTTCACAAAACTCAATAAACAAATCTTCATCAGCACGAGGTGACAAAGCACAATACGCTTTTCTATTTATACGATCTAATACAATGCTACCAGTACCTTCTAAAAAAACTTGTTCTTCCTCTGCACTTGTATAATCAACAATATTATTAATTATAAATCCTTTTTCTTCTAAAGTTTCTAGAATATCTTCACGACGCTCTAAACGTCTATTTTTAGCAAACATGGGGTATAAACCCACATCTCCATTTTCATGAAAAGACACCCAATTATTAGGAAAAATAGAATCTGGTGTATCCGTTTCTTTTGTATCGTTAACAATAACTACATTCACGCCAATACTCTTAAGTTTATTAACATAATCATCAAACTCTCGCTGCGCTTTGACATTTATAGTTTCAGGTAAAACACCATCAATACTTTCTTGATAGTAATTATTAACAGCTGTTTGCTCGTTCATCCTGAAATTCACCGGACGAATCATTAAAATAGTATTTGTTGTTTGTTGCATCTTAAATTAATCTCGAATTAATGGCATTGTTGTACACCTTAATAAGCCTTCTTGCTTGCCAATTTCAGCATAAGGCACTTCTTCAACAATAAAATCTTGAGTTCTTAACCAATCATTAAGTCTAGTAAAGTTTTGTTCTGAAATAATAATATCTTCCGAAATAGAAAATACATTACTACACATTTGGTACATTTCATCTTTAGTAATCTCAAAAACGTTTTCTTTTCCGAAGAAATTAACTAACCATTCATATTCTCTTTCAACTAAAAATCCATTTTTATGAATAATAGCTTTCCCCTTTCCCAATGGATTAAAACAGCAATCTAAATGCAACGCATTCTCTTTTGCATTAGTGTTCGATTTACGAAGTTCAAAAGATTTTACAATCTTATTTGGAAATAACTCTTGAATAGCAATAACAGCGTCTATATTAGTTCTTGCTGTGATTAATTCAGAATAATCTCCTCCAGAATAGGTACCAATAAAAATATAGTCATTCCATGGCATAACATCACCTCCTTCAACATGGCAGGCTTCTGGTAAAATAATACGCTTATCTTTTGCAACTTGATTCCATATATAATCTATAGCCTCAACTTCTTCTTCTCTATGAGGTAGAATATTAGCTTCAATTAAAATATCATCAATTACAAAGGCTATGTCTCTTGCAAATATTTGATTACAGTCATTAATAACTTCAGGTCTGTAAACCTTAACATCATATTTATCAAAAATTTTTGCAACGGCATCAAGCTCTTTAACCATATCACCTTCAGTAGGGTAAGTACCTGCTAAAATATGCTCAATACTCTTTGGATCATAGCAATTTTCAACTTTTGGAATAGGCCCATTACTTTGTGCTGTACCTAAAACTACAGACCTAAGCCTTGAAGTTTCATTTTTTACATTTAATTTTAGCATTCAATATTCATATTATAATATCAAAACTAATAATTATCAACAATAAATTACATTATTCTCATAAAAATTGTCCTAAAAAAGAAAAGTTTCACGAAAAAATCGTGAAACTTAAATATTATTCAAAAAAAAATAGATGTATTTATCTTTTCGTGATAGGTACATATTTACGTTCAGGTTCTCCAATATAAACTTGTCTTGGCCTTCCAATTGGCTCTTTACGTAAACGCATTTCTCTCCATTGGGCAATCCAACCTGGTAAACGACCAATAGCAAACATTACTGTAAACATTTCAGTTGGAATTCCCATAGCTCTGTAGATAATACCAGAATAGAAGTCTACATTAGGATAAAGTTTTCTATCTACAAAATATTGATCTTCTAAGGCTTCCTTTTCTAAACCTTTTGCTATTTCTAAAATAGGATCTTCTACGCCTAAATCATGTAACACTTGATCTGCAGCTTTCTTTATAATTTTAGCACGTGGATCAAAATTCTTGTACACACGGTGTCCGAAGCCCATTAATCTAAAAGGGTCGCTTTTATCTTTTGCTTTAGCCATGTACTTTTTAGTATCTCCACCATCTTCTTGAATAGCTTGCAACATTTCTAAAACAGCTTGATTAGCACCTCCATGAAGTGGCCCCCATAAAGCAGAAATTCCTGCTGAAAGAGATGCAAATAAACCAGCATGTGATGAACCGACAATTCTTACTGTAGATGTTGAACAATTTTGCTCATGATCTGCATGCAAGATTAATAGCTTATCTAAAGCATCAACTAAAACTGGGTTTTGAACATAACAGCTATTTGGTCTTGAAAACATCATCTTTAAAAGGTTTTCAACGTATCCAAGTGAATTATCGCCGTAATCTAGAGGTTGCCCTTGTTTTTTACGCATGGTCCATGCTACTAATACAGGCATTTTACCTAATATTCTAACAACAGATTTATACATATCCTCTTCAGATTCAACATTTACTGAAGAAGGGTTAAATGCTGTAAGCGCACTTGTTAAAGAAGAAATAACTCCCATTGGGTGTGCTGCTTTAGGAAAAGCATCTAAAATCTTCTTAATATCTTCGTCTACTGTTGATTCCGCTTTAATATCATCATGAAACTTATCATTCTGCTCTTTAGTTGGTAACTCACCAAAGATTAACAAGTATGCGACTTCTAAAAAATCAACTTTATCTGCTAAATCTTCAATTGAATAACCACGGTATCTTAAAATACCTTTTTCACCATCTAAAAACGTAATAGCGCTTTCACATGACCCTGTATTTTTATATCCGGGATCTAAAGTAATAACACCCCCAGTAGAACTTCGCAGTTTTGAAATATCTATTGCAACTTCATTTTCTGTTCCTTCAAATAAAGGAAATTCATTTTTCTGACCGTTAATTTCTATAGTTGCTGTTTTTGCCATACTTTTTAATGTGATTTTATGTTTCTTATGCGGAATGCTAAATTACGAAATCTACACCTTATTTTTAAAGATTATCCTAAATGATTTAATCAATTAACATATTGATAAAATTAACACCAAATAAAAAAGCGATTATTAAAAAATAATCGCTTTTTTAAAAAGTAATAAACTAATAGTTATTTTATTTTGAATGCATTTTCTTGTGGAAAATATGCAACCTCTCCCAATTCTTCTTCAATGCGCAATAATTGATTGTACTTTGCCATACGATCACTTCTTGATGCAGAACCTGTTTTTATTTGACCACAGTTTAATGCTACTGCTAAATCTGCAATAGTATTATCTTCAGTTTCTCCAGAACGGTGAGACATTACAGAAGTATAACCCGCATTTTTTGCCATATTTACAGCTGCAATAGTTTCTGTTAAAGAACCAATTTGATTTACTTTAATTAAGATTGAATTAGCAATGCCATTTTCAATACCTCTAGATAAACGTTCAACATTAGTAACAAATAAATCATCTCCAACTAACTGTACTTTATCTCCAACCAATTCGGTTAAATAAGCCCAACCTTCCCAGTCATTTTCATCCATACCATCTTCAATAGAGATAATTGGATATTTAGCTACTAACTCAGCCAAATATTCAGCTTGTTCTTTACTAGTTCTTACAACACCTGAATCTCCTTCAAATTTCTTATAATCGTATTTTCCATTTTCAAAGAATTCAGCTGAAGCACAATCTAAAGCGATTTTAATTTCATCACCAAATTTATATCCAGCATTTCCAACAGCTTTTGCAATAGTATCTAATGCATCTTCTGTACCTCCGGCTAAGTTTGGAGCAAAACCACCCTCATCTCCTACTGCTGTACTTAAATCTCTATCATGCAATACTTTTTTAAGATTATGGAAAATCTCAGTACCCATTTGCATAGCGTGTGTGAAATTTTTAGCTTTAACTGGCATAATCATAAACTCTTGAAATGCAATTGGTGCATCACTATGAGAACCTCCATTTATGATATTCATCATTGGTACAGGCAGTGTGTTAGCTGAAACTCCACCAACGTATCTATATAACGGCATATTCAACTCATTAGCAGCAGCTTTAGCAACGGCTAAAGACACACCTAAAATAGCATTAGCTCCTAATTTTGATTTATTTGGTGTACCATCTAAATCAATCATTATCTTATCAATAAGGTTTTGTTCAAAAACAGAAATACCTAATAACTCTTCTGCAATTATAGTATTTACATTTTCTACTGCTTTTAAAACACCTTTACCCATATAACTGTTTCCACCATCACGTAATTCAACAGCTTCATGCTCCCCTGTTGATGCTCCTGATGGTACAGCAGCTCTACCTAATATATTATTTTCAGTTACTACATCTACTTCAACTGTAGGGTTTCCTCTTGAATCAAGAATTTGTCTTGCGTGAACATTGATTATTACACTCATAATGGTTTATTTTAAATCTTTTTTATTATTTCAAATTTACGGCTTAATCTTGTTTTCTTTTAGATGTTTTTGCAGAATTTTACGAAAACACATCTATAACGTTTTAGTAAAAATAAGCCTTAAAAGAGCAAGCTATTTTTAAGGCTTATAAAATATTACCTCTTTAAATTTTCAATGAATTGATCGAAAAGATAAATTGAATCATTTGGTCCTGGACTCGCTTCAGGATGGTATTGTACAGAAAATACATTCTTACTTTTCATGGCTAAACCAGCAACTGTATCATCATTTAAATGTACATGTGTAATTACTAAATCTGGATTTGCTTCTGCTTCTTCTCTATTTACAGCAAAGCCATGATTTTGAGATGTAATTTCACCTTTACCTGTAAGCAAGTTTTTTACTGGGTGATTTATCCCTCTGTGTCCATTATGCATCTTATACGTTGAAACACCATTAGCTTGAGCAATTACTTGATGCCCTAAACAAATTCCAAATAATGGTAAATCTCTTTTTATAATTTCTTTTGCAACTTGTTGCGCTTCTACTAAAGGTTCTGGATCTCCAGGTCCATTAGATAAAAAGTATCCATCTGGTTTAAAAGCTTCTAAGTCTTCAAACTTAGAGTTGTATGGAAACACTTTTATGTAAGCATCTCTACTTGCTATATTTCTTAAAATATTCTTTTTAATTCCGATATCTAAAGCTGCAACTTTATAAGTCGCATTTTCATCACCAAAATAGTAAGGCTCTTTAGTTGATACTTTTGAAGCCAACTCTAAACCTTCCATATTAGGCACTTTTGCTAATTGTTTTTTTAAGCCTTCTATATTATCAACCTCTGTTGAAATAACAGCATTCATTGCTCCATGATCTCTGATGTAGCTCACTAAAGCCCTTGTATCAACATCTGATATTGCTAATAAGTTATTCTTATCAAGAAAATCTTCTAGTGACCCATCAGCATCTTCTCTAGAGTACTCATAGCTGAAGTTTTTTACAATCAAACCTGCTATCTTAATAGAATCAGATTCAACTTCATTATCATTAACTCCATAGTTACCAATATGTGCATTGGTAGCTACCATAAGTTGTCCGTAATACGAAGGGTCTGTAAAAATTTCTTGGTAGCCAGTCATACCTGTATTAAAACACACTTCTCCAAATGAGGTTCCTTGCTTATTACCAACTGCTTTACCGTAAAAAATAGTACCATCTGCTAGAAGAATGATGGCCTTTTGTCTTTTTTGATATTTCATGTTTCGTTTAAAAAGTTTTGCAAAATTGCATAAAAAAAAGGATAAACTAAAATAGTTTATCCTTTTTATATTAAATGCTTATTAACATTTATTCTTCTTCGTTTGATGCTTGAGTTGCAACTGGAGGAGTAGCTGGTTTTGAACCACCTCTTTTACTTCTTCTAGTTGTTTTCTTCTCTTTCTTACCAGCATTATAGATTTCGTTATAATCAACAAGTTCTATCATTGCCATATCAGCATTATCACCTAAACGATTTCCTAGTTTTATAATTCTAGTATAACCTCCTGGTCTATCTGCTATTTTAGCCGCAACATCTCTAAACAACTCAGCTACAGCATCTTTTTGTCTAAGATTAGCCATTACAATACGCCTGTTGTGAGTTGTATCTACCTTTGATTTGGTAATCATTGGTTCTACAAATTGTTTTAAAGCTTTTGCTTTTGCAACAGTTGTATTAATACGCTTGTGCTCAATTAAAGAACAAGCCATATTTGCTAACATTGCTTTTCGGTGTGCAGTTTGTCTACCTAAGTGGTTTACTTTTTTTCCGTGTCTCATGACATTTGTTTTATCATCTTGCTACCAAACTCGTGATTCGAGGAGCAAAATATGATTAATTAATCTTTATCTAATTTATATTTGCTTAAATCCATTCCAAAATTTAATCCTTTAACATTTACAAGCTCTTCAAGCTCTGTTAAAGACTTCTTACCGAAGTTTCTAAATTTCATTAAGTCATTTTTATTGAATGATACTAAGTCTCCTAAAGTATCAACTTCTGCAGCTTTTAAACAATTAAGTGCACGTACAGATAAATCCATATCGATTAACTTCGTTTTAAGCAACTGACGCATGTGAAGTGATTCTTCATCATAAGTTTCAGTTTGTGCAATTTCATCAGCTTCCAAAGTGATACGCTCATCTGAGAATAACATGAAGTGGTGAATTAATGTTTTAGCACCTTCAGTTAAGGCATCTTGTGGTGTTATGGAACCATCAGTGATGATTTCAAAAACTAATTTCTCATAATCAGTTTTTTGCTCTACACGATAGTTTTCTATACTATACTTAACATTTTTGATTGGAGTATAAATTGAATCCGTAAATATAGTTCCTATTGGAGCTGAAGCTTTTTTATTTTCTTCAGCAGGAACATACCCTCTACCCTTTTCAATTGTGATTTCCATGTTAAAATTAACTTTAGGATCTAAGTTACAAATAACTAATTCTGTATTTAACACTTGGAATCCTGAAATAAACTTTTGAAAATCTCCAGCTGTAATTCTGTCTTGTCCAGAAATTGAAATAGAAATTGATTCATTATCTATATCTTCAATTTGTCTTTTAAAACGAACTTGCTTTAAGTTTAAGATGATTTCTGTTACATCTTCAACTACACCAGCAATTGCTGAGAATTCGTGATCTACTCCTTCAATTCTAACAGAAGTAATTGCAAATCCTTCTAATGAAGATAATAAAACTCTTCTTAGCGCATTACCTACTGTTAGTCCGTAACCAGGCTCTAGTGGTCTGAATTCGAATTTGCCTTCGAAATCAGTAGAATCAATCATGATTACTTTGTCTGGTTTTTGAAAATTAAATACTGCCATATATTTCTTCGTTTTAATTGTTATTTAGTTGCGCGATTTATAAGTTTGAAGAAGACTAATAAATCCTTTGGCTAAATACCAATATGATTAATTTATTATTTAGAGTATAATTCTACGATAAACTGTTCGTTTATGTTTTCCGGTATTTGAATTCTAGCAGGAACAGAAACATAAGTTCCTTGTTTCGTATCATCATTCCAAGTAATCCACTCATAAACGTTACTAGAATTTGAAAGTGATCTTTCAATAGCTTCAAGTGATTTTGATTTTTCTCTTACAGCAACAACATCTCCAGCTTTCAAAGAGTACGAAGGAATATTTACTAATTCCCCATTTACAGTAATGTGTCTGTGAGATACTAATTGTCTTGCACCACTTCTAGTTGGAGCAACACCCATTCTAAATACAACATTATCTAATCTAGATTCACAAAGTTGTAAAAGAACTTCACCAGTAATACCTTGTGCAGCTCTAGCTTTTTTAAACAATCCTCTAAATTGACGCTCTAAGATACCGTAAGTATACTTAGCTTTTTGCTTCTCTTGTAATTGAATTGCGTATTCAGATTTTTTTCCACGACGACGTGCGTTTCCGTGTTGCCCTGGAGGGTAATTTCTTTTTTCGAATGATTTATCATCTCCGAAGATAGCTTCGCCAAATTTACGAGCTATTTTAGTTTTAGGACCAGTATATCTTGCCATTTTAAAATTTGTTTTGAGAGTGATTATGAATTAAGGTCTTAATCTTATCCTTCGATAATCGTTGATCTCTCGTTAATACTTGTTAATTATTTTTTTTCAGTCTGCAAATTTATGCAAAAAATTAATACCATCTGAGTTTCAGATGATATTAATTTTTTACTTTGCTTTGTTTAATTCAGGTTAATTAAAACGTGATTAAACTCTTCTTCTTTTTGGAGGACGACATCCATTATGTGGTAATGGAGTAACATCAACAATTTCTGTTACTTCAATTCCAGCATTATGAATTGAACGGATAGCAGATTCTCTACCATTTCCTGGTCCCTTAACATAAACCTTTACTTTCTTTAGCCCCGCTTCTGATGCCACTCCTGCAGCATCTTCGGCAGCTAATTGAGCTGCATAAGGTGTGTTTTTCTTAGAACCTCTAAATCCCATTTTACCAGCTGAAGACCATGAAATTACGTCTCCTTTTTTGTTGGTAAGTGAAATTATGATGTTATTAAAAGAAGCAGTAACGTGAGCTTCTCCAACAGCATCTACAATAACTTTACGTTTTTTTGTACTTGTCTTTGCCATATTATTTTAGTTTCTAGTTGTTAGTTGTTAGTGTAGAATCCTAGACTTTTACATTTCAAACAGATTCCATCCAACTACTAAATACTAATGACTTTTAATTATTTAGTTGCCTTTTTCTTATTAGCAACAGTTTTTCTTCTACCTTTTCTAGTTCTAGAGTTATTCTTAGTACGTTGCCCTCTTAATGGAAGACCAGATCTATGGCGAATACCTCTGTAACATCCAATGTCCATTAATCTCTTAATGTTTAATTGTGTTTCAGAACGTAATTCACCTTCGATAGTAAAAGTTCCAACGGCATCACGAATACCAGAAATCTGGTCATCGGTCCAATCTTGAACTTTTGTACTTTCATCAACTTTAGCTACTGCTAAAATTTCTTTTGCTCTACTTCTACCTATTCCATAGATATAAGTTAAAGAGATAACTCCTCTTTTGTTTTTTGGTATGTCTACACCTGCAATTCTTGCCATAGCTTATCCTTGTCTTTGTTTGAATCTAGGATTCTTTTTGTTAATTACGTAAAGTCTACCTTTTCTACGCACAATCTTACAATCTGCGCTTCTTTTCTTTACTGATGCTCTTACTTTCATCGTATTAGTATCTATAAGTTATTCGAGCCTTTGTTAAATCATAAGGACTCATTTCTAATTTTACTTTATCTCCTGGTAATAATTTAATATAATGCATACGCATTTTACCTGAAATATGTGCAGTCACAATGTGACCATTTTCTAATTCAACACGAAACATAGCATTTGATAATGCTTCTATAATTGTTCCGTCTTGTTCTATTGCTGCTTGTTTTGCCATAGTATAATAATTAAGCGGATGCTTTTCTATTTTTACCAGTTTTCATCAAACCATCATAGTGTCTATTTAACAAATAAGAATTTATTTGTTGCATAGTGTCAATTGCAACTCCAACCATAATTAATAATGAGGTTCCTCCAAAAAATAAAGCCCATCCTTGTTGTACACCCATTAGTTTAACAATAAACGCTGGGAACACAGCAATAAGAGCTAAAAATATAGAACCTGGCAAGGTGATTTGTGACATTATTCTATCTAAATATTCAGATGTTTCAGAACCTGGACGAATACCAGGAATAAAACCACCACTACGTTTTAAATCGTCTGCCATTTTATTGGTAGGCACTGTAATTGCTGTATAAAAGTATGTAAATACTATTATTAATAAAGCAAATGTTACATTGTACCAAAATCCAAACATATCAGAATAGTTTGTTGCCATCCATGTTCCAGTAGCCGTTTCCTTTAATAAAGCAGACTGCCCAATTAAACTAGGGACAAACATAAGAGCCTGTGCAAAAATAATTGGCATAACCCCAGAAGCATTAAGCTTTAATGGAATGTACTGTCTTGAACCCGCCATAGCACTTTTTTCATAACCACCGGAAGCTGTTCTTCTTGCATATTGCACTGCTATTTTTCTAACCCCCATGACTAACATGATAGATGCTAAAATGATAACAAACCAGATAACAAATTCAATTAATACCATCATTAATCCTCCGTTTCCTCCACCTTCTAATCTGGTAGCTGCATTTTGTAAAAATGCTTGAGGTAACGTAGCAATAATACCAACCATAATTAATAAAGATATCCCATTACCAATACCTTTATCAGTAATTTTTTCTCCTAACCACATAGCAAATATACATCCCGTTACTAAAATAGTAATTGATGAAAAATAAAATAATGGACCTTGTCCTAATAAAAAGGCACTTTCAGGAATTCCAAACATTGGAGTTAAACTTGCCAAATAACCAGGAGCTTGTAATAAACAAATAGCAATTGTTAACCAACGTGTAATTTGATTTATTTTCTTTTGCCCACTAGCTCCTTCTTTTTGTAGTTTTTGTAAATACGGAATAGCTATTCCCATTAATTGTACAACAATAGAAGCTGAAATGTATGGCATGATACCCAAAGCAAATACAGATGCATTTGCAAATGCTCCACCGGTAAACATATTAAGTATACTCAATATACCTGAATCCGTTCCTTGTTGCAATCCGCCTAATTGAGCTGCATCTATACCTGGTAAAACCACTTGAGCACCAAAACGATAAACTAACAACAGACCCAATGTAACTATGATTCTGTTTCTTAGTTCCTCAATTTTCCAAACATTTTTTAACGATTCTATAAATTTCATACTTATAATACGTCTTATAAAGTTATCGCTTCTCCTCCAGCAGCTTCAATTGCAGCTTTTGCTGAAGCAGTAAACTTATGAGCAGATACTTTTAATTTTGCTTTTAATTCTCCACGCCCCATAATTTTAACTAAATCATTCTTTCCAGCTAAACGGTTTATGAATAATGTTTCAAAATCTACTGTACCCTTAATTTTCTTATCATCAACCAATTGTTGTAACGTATCTAAATTGACACCTTGATACTCTACACGGTTAATGTTAGTAAAACCAAACTTAGGAACACGTCTTTGAAGTGGCATTTGACCACCTTCAAATCCTAGTTTCTTAGAATAACCAGAACGTGATTTAGCTCCTTTGTGACCACGAGTTGCCGTACCACCTTTTCCAGAACCTTGTCCTCTACCTATTCTTTTACCTTGGTTTTTTACTGAACCTTCTGCAGGTTTTAAATTACTTAAATCCATTTTTCAGTTTATATTTTTAAGCTTCTTCAACAGAAACTAAATGTGAAACTTTAGCAACCATACCAAGAATATTTGGTGTGGCCTCATGCTCTTTAACTTGACCAATCTTTTTTAGACCAAGAGCTTCTAAAGTTCTTTTTTGTCTTTGCGTACGATTGATTGCGCTTTTAACTTTTTTTACTTTAATCTTTGCCATCTCTGTCTATATTAAGCGTTAAAAACTTGTTCAAGTGAAATACCTCTATCTCTCGCGATTGCGTTCGCATCTCTTAATTGTAACAAAGCATCAAATGTTGCCTTTACTACATTATGAGGATTTGAAGACCCTTGAGATTTTGATAATACATCATGCACACCAACTGCTTCAAGTACCGTTCTTACAGCACCACCAGCAATTACACCTGTACCAGGGGCAGCAGGGATAATATTTACTCTAGCTCCACCGTACTTACCTTTTTGCTCATGTGGTAAGGTTCCTTTTATAATAGGAATTCTAACTAGGTTTTTCTTTGCATCTTCAACGGCTTTTGCGATTGCACTAGCAACGTCTTTAGATTTCCCTAAACCTTGTCCTACAACACCTGCTTCATCACCAACCACTACAATTGCTGAAAAACCAAATGCTCTACCACCTTTAGTTACTTTTGTAACTCTTTGTACCCCAACTAAACGATCCTTAAGATCTAATCCACCTGGTTTTACTAATTCTGCACTTTTATATTTTTTAAACATAATTTCTTAGAATTTAAGTCCTGCTTCTCTAGCACCTTCTGCTAATGATTTAACTCTTCCGTGGTATAAATATCCACCTCTATCAAAAGCTATAGTTTCAACACCAGCTTTTAAAGCTTTTTCAGCAAGTGCTTTACCTACTAATTTAGCTACTTCTGATTTAGTTACTTTCGCAGAATTAATGTCTTTATCTCTTGAAGATGCTGCACTGATAGTGTTACCAGTAACATCATCTACTATTTGAGCATAAATTTCTTTATTACTTCTATAAACAGCTAACCTTGGTCTTGCTTCTGTTCCAGAAACAACCTTACGGATTCTGTTTTTTATTCTTAGTCTTCTTTCGTTCTTTGTCAATGCCATAACTTAATTATTAAGCTGATTTACCTGCTTTTCTTCTTATTTCTTCACCAACAAACTTGACTCCTTTTCCTTTGTAAGGCTCAGGTTTTCTAAATCCGCGGATTTTCGCAGCTACTTGACCAACAAGTTGTTTATCGAATGATGTTAGTTTAACTATTGGGTTTTTTCCCTTTTCTGATATAGTTTCCACTTTTACTTCTGGAGCTATATTTAATATAATATTATGAGAAAACCCTAAGGCTAAATCTAATTTTTGTCCTTGATTTGATGCTCTATAACCTACACCTACCAATTCTAATTCTTTAGTCCATCCTTTAGATACACCTTCAACCATATTATTCATTAAAGATCTATATAAACCATGTTTGGCTTTTTGCTCTTTAGTATCTGAAGAACGTGTAACTAGAACATTTCCATCTTCTACTTTAATTTCAACTGCATCGAAATTTTGTGTTAACTCTCCTAATTTTCCTTTTACAGTTACAACGCTATCTTTAACGTCTACTGTTACACCTTCTGGAATGGCTACTGGATTATTTCCTATTCTTGACATTTCTTTCTGGCTTTAAATTAGTGTACGTAACATAATACTTCACCACCTACATTATCTCTTTTGGCCTGTTTACCCGTCATAACGCCATGAGACGTAGAAACGATAGCAATACCAAGTCCGTTAAGGATTCTAGGCAACTCATTAGCACCTGCATACTGACGTAAACCTGGTGTACTAATTCGTTGAAGCTTTTTAATTACTGGTTCTTTTGTTTCCTTATTGTACTTAAGAGCTATTTTAATAGTTCCTTGTACAGAAGAATCATCAAATTTATAACTTAAAATATATCCTTGCTCGAATAATATTTTAGTGATATCTTTCTTCAAATTAGATGCAGGTATCTCCACTACTCTGTGGTTAGCACGCACTGCATTTCTAATTCTTGTCAAATAATCCGCAATTGGATCTGAGTACATAATGAATTGATTTTGTGGTCTTGGTTTTCGAACTATTTCGAACCTTAAACCCGATTATTTAAATAATATTACCAACTAGCTTTTCTTACTCCAGGGATAAGGCCTTGATTGGCCATTTCTCTAAAAGTTACACGAGAAATCCCAAAAGTTCTCATATATCCTTTTGGTCTTCCTGTTAATTTACATCTATTATGCTGACGAATAGGAGATGCATTTTTAGGCAACTTTTGTAATGCTTCATAATCTCCAGCTTCTTTTAAAGCTTTACGTTTCTCAGCATACTTAGCCACTGTTTTAGCTCTTTTTACCTCACGGGCTTTCATTGATTCTTTAGCCATATCTTAGTTCTTTTGAAAAGGTAATCCTAATTCGGTTAATAATGATTTTGCTTCTTTATCAGTATCTGCAGTAGTTACAAATGTGATATCCATACCAGAAATTTTATTCACTTTATCAATGTTAATTTCTGGGAATATAATTTGTTCAGTAACTCCTAAATTGTAATTACCTCTACCATCAAATCCTGTTGCCTTAATACCGTTAAAGTCTCTAACACGTGGAAGTGCAGAAGTTACTAAACGATCTAAAAACTCATACATTTTTTCACCACGTAAGGTTACTTTAACACCAATTGGCATTCCTTTACGTAATTTAAATGATGCAACATCCTTTTTAGATAATGTAGATATTGCTTTTTGCCCAGATATAGTAGTTACCTCTTCTAACGCGTAGTCGATTAACTTTTTGTCTGCAACGGCTGCACCAACACCTTTAGATATTACTATCTTAGTAAGTTTAGGAACCTGCATTACATTCTTATACCCAAATTCGTCTGTAAGAGCTGCAATTACTTTGCTTTTATACTCTTCTTTAAGTCTTGGTGAATATGCCATAACTATATTACTTCATTAGATTTTGTTGAAAATCTTACTTTTTTATCGCCTTCTATTTTATATCCAACTCTTGTTGTTTCACCTTTTGAGGTTAACAATGATAAGTTAGAAATATGAATAGCAGCTTCTTTCTCTACGATTCCTCCTTGAGGATTTTGTGCACTTGGCTTAGTATGTTTCTTCACCATGTTTACACCCTCAACAATCGCTTTGTTCTTTTCTATTAATACTTTTTGTACTTTACCTTCAGATCCTTTATGATCTCCAGCAATTACTTTTACAGTATCTCCAGTTTTTATTTTAAGCTTTGTCATCTTACTTATAATGTATTAAAGCACCTCTGGCGCTAATGATACAATCTTCATGAATTGTTTATCACGAAGCTCTCTCGCAACAGGACCAAATACACGTGTTCCTCTCATTTCTCCCGTTGGGTTTAATAAAACACAAGCATTATCATCAAATCTTATATAAGATCCATCTGGTCTTCTTACCTCTTTCTTGGTACGTACAACAACTGCTGTAGAAACTGCTTTTTTCTTAATGTTTCCATTAGGAGTAGCATCTTTTACAGAAACAACTATTTTGTCTCCTACAGAAGCGTATCTTCTTTTAGTACCTCCCAACACACGGATAACTAAAACTTCTTTAGCTCCAGTATTGTCTGCTACTTTTATTCTTGATTCTTGCTGTAACATAATTATTTAGCTCTTTCTAGGATTTCTACTAATCTCCAACATTTAGATTTACTTAAAGGTCTTGTTTCCATAATCTTTACAGTATCTCCAATATTACAATCGTTTGTTTCGTCGTGCGCAACATATTTCTTTGTTTTCAACACGAACTTTCCATACATAGGGTGTTTTACTTTTTTAACTTCTGCAACAACTATTGATTTTTGCATTTTGTTACTTGTAACAACTCCTACACGTTCTTTTCTTAAATTTCTTGTTTCCATCTTTCAGCAGAATTATTGTAATTCTCTTTTAGTTAATTCAGTCGCAATTCTAGCTACAGTTCTTCTTATAGAACGTAATTGAATTGGATTTTCTAAAGGAGATATTGCATGAGCCAATTTTAGGTCTGAATAACTCTTTTTTGTTTCACCAAGCTTATCTTGTAACTCAGCTACAGATAATTCTTTAATTTCTGATTGTTTCATAATATCAAATAAATTATGCTTCGTAATCTCTAGCGATTATAAACTTAGTTTTTACTGGTAGTTTTTGTGCTGCTAAACGCAATGCTTCTTTTGCAACGTCTAATGGCACTCCTCCTACTTCAAATAAAACACGACCAGGTCTACACACGGCAACCCATAATTCAACGGCACCCTTACCTTTACCCATACGTACTTCAAGAGGCTTTTTTGTAATAGGCTTATCTGGAAATATTTTAATCCAAAGTTGACCTTCTCTTTTCATGTAACGTGTAGCGGCAATACGTGCTGCTTCAATTTGACGTGCAGTAATAAACGTAGCGTCCATTGCTTTTATTCCAAAAGTACCGTTTGAAAGTTGATGTCCTCTTCCAGAGAGACCTTTCATACGTCCTTTTTGTTGTTTACGAAATTTTGTTCTTTTAGGCTGTAACATTTTTCTTTACTTTATAAAAAATTACTTTCTACGACGAGGTCCTTTATTGCCACCTCTTCCGGCTCCACCTTTTCCTTGCTTCTTAGATAAACCAACAAGCGGAGAAAGTTCTCTTTTACCATATACTTCACCTTTCATGATCCATACTTTAACACCCAATCTACCATAAGTAGTGTGCGCCTCAACTAAAGCATAGTCAATATCGGCTCTAAAAGTTGATAAAGGAATACGTCCTTCTTTGTAGTGTTCAGAACGTGCCATTTCAGCACCATTTAAACGTCCACTAATCTGGATTTTAATTCCTTCAGCATTCATACGCATTGTAGCAGCAATAGCCATCTTAATTGCACGTCTGTATGAAATTCTATTTTCAATTTGACGAGCGATGCTTGATCCTACTAAAAATGCATCAAGTTCAGGTCTTTTAATCTCAAAGATGTTAATCTGAACTTCTTTTCCAGTAATTTTCTTAAGCTCTTCTTTTAACTTGTCTACCTCTTGACCACCTTTTCCGATAATAATACCAGGTCTAGCAGTAGTGATAGTAACGGTTACAAGTTTTAAAGTTCTCTCAATAATTACTCTACTTACACTAGCTTTAGATAAACGCGCGTGAACGTATTTTCTAATCTTATCGTCTTCGGCAAGTTTATCACCATAATCGTTTCCTCCGTACCAGTTAGATTCCCATCCTCTGATAATTCCTAAGCGATTCCCGACTGGATTTGTCTTTTGTCCCATACTGTTATTAAGCTTGTGTGTTATTATTAGCTCCAACTACGATTGTAACGTGGTTTGAACGTTTTCTAATTCTGTGTGCACGACCTTGAGGAGCTGGACGCAATCTTTTTAACATAGATCCGCTATCAACTTTAATCTCCTTTACTACCAATTCAGCCTCTTCAATGTTAGCTTCTTCGTTTTTAGATTGCCAGTTTGCAATTGCAGACAATAACAATTTCTCTAAACGACCTGATGCTTCCTTCTGGTTGAATTTTAGTATATTTAGTGCATTTTCTACCTTTTCGCCTCTTACTAAATCGGCTACTAAGCGCATTTTTCTCGGTGATGTAGGACAGTTATTAAGTTTAGCAAAAGCAACATGTTTTTTAGCTTCCTTAATAGCGTCTGCCATTTGTTTTTTACGACTTCCCATAGCTTACTACTTTTTACCTTTATTTTTAGCACCTGCATGTCCACGGAATGAACGTGTTGGTGAAAATTCTCCTAATTTATGCCCCACCATGTTTTCAGTAACATATACTGGAACAAATTGACGGCCATTGTGTACTGCTATTGTTTGTCCAACAAAATCTGGAGTAATCATAGAGGCTCTAGACCACGTTTTGATTACTGTTTTTTTGTTATTCTCAACATTTACAGCCACTTTTTTCTCTAATTTATAATGAACGTAAGGTCCTTTTTTTAATGATCTTGCCATGTCTTATTTCTTTCTACGTTCTACAATATATTTATTACTTGCTTTAGTCTTAGAACGGGTTCTATAACCTTTAGCTGGAATACCGTTTCTAGAACGAGGATGTCCACCTGAAGATTTACCTTCACCACCACCCATTGGGTGATCAACTGGATTCATAACTACTGGTCTAGTACGTGGTCTTCTTCCTAACCATCTTGTTCTACCTGCTTTACCTCCAACTAATAATTGATGATCCGAATTAGATACAACACCTATAGTAGCCATACAGTTAGCAAGAATTAATCTTGTTTCACCTGAAGGCAGTTTAACTGTAGCAAATTTACCTTCTCTTGCCATTAATTGAGCAAAAGCACCAGCACTACGAGCCATAATAGCTCCTTGACCTGGACGTAATTCTATACAAGAGATAATAGTTCCTAATGGAATTTGACTTAATGGCATCGCGTTTCCAATTTCTGGAGCAACACCTTCTTTACCAGACACTACATTTTGTCCAACCTGAAGTCCATTTTGAGCAATAATGTATCTTTTCTCGCCATCTTGATAATTCAATAACGCAATAAAAGCAGTTCTGTTTGGATCGTATTGAATAGAAGCTACTTCACCAGGAATACCTGCTTTGTCTCTTTTAAAATCGATAATACGATACTTTTTCTTATGACCTCCACCAATATAGCGCATGGTCATTTTTCCTCGATTGTTTCTACCACCAGACCTTTTGTTCGGAACGAGTAAACTCTTTTCCGGCTTATCAGTAGTAATGGCATCGTAACCGTTTACTACTCTAAATCGCTGTCCTGGTGTGATTGGTTTTAATTTTCTTACTGACATTTGTCTTTAATTACATGTTACTGTATAAATCAATCATTTCACCTTCCGCCAGTTGTACAATTGCCTTTTTAACAGCATTTGTTTTACCATGTTGAATACCCGTTTTAGTAAACTTAGTATTGCGATCTGGACGGACATTTATAGTACGAACTTTTTCAACAGAAACTCCGTAAGTGGCTTCCACCGCTTTCTTGATTTCTACCTTGTTCGCCTTTGTATTCACCGCGAAAGTATAGCAGTTTCTCAACTCGCTATCTGCAGTCGCTTTTTCTGTGATTATAGGTTTAATTAAGATACTCATCTGTTTCTTATTTACTTAAGTTTGTTTCAATTCCTTCTAAAGCTCCTTCTAAAAGCACTACTTGATTTGCATTTAAAATCTTGTAAGTGCTTAATTCTGATGAAGTTATAACTTCTGAGCTTTTTAAATTGCGCGATGACAAATATACGTTATTATTTGACCCACCCAACACAAAGAGAGTTTTTTTGTTTTCAAGCTCTAAAGCCTTTAAAACTGCTGTAAAATTCTTAGTCTTTACAGTGTCAAAATTAAAATCTTCTAAAACTGTAATTGACTTCTCTCCTGCTTTGATACTTAAGGCAGATTTACGTGCTAAACGCTTTAAGTTTTTATTAAGTTTGAAGCTGTAATTTCTTGGTCTTGGACCGAACATACGACCACCACCTTTAAATACACCAGACTTAATACTACCTGCTCTTGCTGTACCAGTTCCTTTTTGCTTTTTAATCTTACGTGTACTACCAGCAATCTCAGCTCTTTCTTTCGATTTGTGAGTTCCCTGACGTTGGTTTGCTAAATATTGTTTAACATCCAAGTATACTGCGTGATTATTAGGCTCAATAGCAAACACATCTTTAGAAAGGTCTGCCTTTCTACCTGTGTCTTTTCCGTTTATATCTAAAACTGCTACTTTCATTATTTTCTAATAATTACATAAGCGTTTTTGTGACCAGGAACACATCCTTTAACCACAAGTAGATTCTTTTCAGCAACTACTTTTAAAACTCTTAAATTTTGAACTTTAACTGTGTCTCCACCCATTCTTCCTGCCATTTTCATGCCTTTAAAAACACGAGCAGGGTAAGATGCAGCTCCAATAGATCCTGGCGCTCTTAAACGGTTATGCTGACCGTGAGTAGCTTGACCTACACCACCGAAACCATGACGTTTTACAACACCTTGAAATCCTTTACCTTTAGATGTTCCTGCTACATCAACAAATTCACCTTCAGTGAAATGTTCAACAGTGATTGCATCTCCTAATTTGTACTCCGCATCAAAACCTTTGAATTCAACAACTTTGCGTTTTACAGAAGTACCCGCTTTTTTAGCATGACCTAAGTCTGCTTTAGTAGCGCTTTTTTCTGTCGCGTCATCGAAACCTAATTGAACAGCTGAATAGCCGTCAACATCTTCAGTTCTGACTTGGGTAACTACGCATGGTCCAGCTTCGATTACAGTACAAGGAATATTTTTCCCGTTTTCATCAAAGATGCTGGTCATACCGATTTTTTTTCCAATTAACCCAGACATAATTATTTATTTAATTTATTACTATTTGTTATTAAAATTCAAGGCTGAAAATACGTTTCAGCCTTGAATTGTATTTTTACCGTTTTTCCTTCGCTCGCAGCTTAGGACATGTAAGTTTATAACTAAACTTTGATTTCTACTTCAACACCACTAGGTAATTCAAGTTTCATTAACGCATCAATTGTTTTTGATGACGACGAGTAAATATCCAATAATCTCTTATAAGAGCTTAATTGAAATTGTTCTCTTGATTTCTTGTTTACGTGTGGAGAACGTAATACAGTGAAAATTTTCTTATGTGTTGGTAACGGAATTGGTCCAGTTACAACAGCACCAGTACTTTTTACTGTTTTTACAATCTTTTCAGCAGACTTATCTACTAAGTTGTGATCGTAAGATTTTAATTTTATTCTGATTTTTTGACTCATTTTCTTAAGATTTACGATTCAACTCCTTTAGCTGCTTTAATTACTTCTTCAGATATATTTGAAGGTGTTTGAGCATAGTGTGAAAATTCCATTGTTGATGTTGCACGACCAGAAGATAGTGTTCTTAATGTTGTTACATATCCAAACATTTCTGATAATGGCACAGTAGCTTTTACAGTTTTTGCACCTGCTCTATCTCCCATGTCACTCACTTGACCTCTTCTTCTATTTAAATCACCTACAATATCACCCATGTTTTCTTCTGGAGTGATAACTTCAAGTTTCATAATAGGCTCCATAATAACTGCCTTAGCAGCTTTTGCAACGTTTTTAAAACCTAATTTAGCGGCTAATTCGAAAGACAATTGATCAGAATCAACATCGTGGTAAGAACCATCCTTTAAAGTAATTTTCATTGCATCCACTTCAAAACCTGCTAATGGTCCATTTACCATTGCCATTTTAAATCCTTTTTCAATTGAAGGAATAAATTCTTTAGGAACATTACCACCTTTAATTACAGATTCAAACTGAAGTCCAACTTGACCTTCATCTGCAGGTTCAATAGTAAATACGATATCTGCGAATTTACCACGACCACCAGATTGTTTTTTATAAACTTCTCTGTGATCCGCCGAAGCTGTAATAGCTTCTTTATACTCAACTTGTGGCTGACCTTGGTTAACCTCAACTTTGAATTCACGTTTTAAACGATCAACAATTACATCTAAGTGAAGTTCACCCATTCCAGAAATAATAGTCTGTCCTGAAGCCTCATCTGAACGCACTGTAAATGTAGGATCTTCTTCAGCTAATTTAGCTAAGCCCATTCCTAATTTATCAACATCTGCTTTAGTTTTAGGCTCAACCGCAATACCAATTACTGGATCAGGGAAGTCCATTGATTCTAAAACAATAGGATGTTTTTCTGACGAAAGTGTATCTCCTGTTTTAATAGATTTAAATCCAACAGCAGCTCCAATATCTCCAGCTTCTATAAAATCAATTGCATTTTGCTTGTTAGCATGCATTTGATAGATACGAGAAATACGTTCTTTTTTACCTGAACGGTTATTTAATACATAAGAACCGGCATCTAAACGACCAGAATATGCTCTAAAGAAAGCCAAACGACCAACAAAAGGATCGGTAGCAATTTTAAAAGCCAAAGCAGCAAATGGCTCCTTTACATCTGGCTTACGTAATTCTTCTTGTTCAGTATCTGGATTTACACCTACAATACCTTCTTTATCAGTTGGAGAAGGCAAATAACGACATACAGCATCTAATAAGAACTGAACACCTTTGTTTTTAAATGCAGAACCACATATCATTGGGATGATTGCCATATCCATTACAGCAGCTCTAAGTGCAGCATGCACTTCTTCTTCAGTAATAGAGTCTTCATCTTCCATGAATTTTTCTAAAAGATCCTCATCATAACCTGCTACTTCTTCAATAAGCAATGCACGGTATTTACGAGCCTCTTCTTTTAATTCTTCAGGAATTTCAATAACATCAAAAGTTGCCCCTTGAGTTTCATCATGCCAAACAATAGCACGGTTTTTTACTAAATCTATGATACCCTTAAAATCATCCTCGTCACCAATATTTAAAACGATTGGCACCGCGTTAGATTTTAACATATCTTTTACTTGTTGACAAACACCTAAAAAGTCAGATCCTTGACGATCCATTTTATTAACGAAACCAATTCTTGGTACTTTGTAGTTATCTGCTAGCCTCCAGTTAGTTTCAGATTGCGGTTCAACACCATCAACCGCACTAAATAAGAACACTAAACCATCAAGTACACGTAAAGAACGGTTTACTTCAACCGTAAAATCAACGTGACCTGGTGTGTCAATTATATTAAAGTGATATCCTTTAGTATCTGGTGTAGGCTCTCCATTTTCAATAGGAAATTTCCATGTACAAGTTGTTGCAGCAGAAGTAATTGTAATACCTCTTTCTTGCTCTTGCTCCATCCAATCCATTGTTGCAGCACCATCATGTACTTCTCCAATTTTGTGTGAAACACCTGTATAATAAAGTATACGCTCTGTGGTAGTAGTTTTTCCTGCATCAATATGTGCAGCAATACCTATATTTCTAGTGAATTTTAAATCTCTTGCCATGTCTTAAAATCTAAAGTGAGAGAATGCTTTGTTTGCCTCTGCCATTTTATGAGTATCAACTCTTTTCTTAACGGCTGCCCCTTCTTCTTTAGCTGCTGCTAAAACCTCAGACGCTAAACGCAATGCCATAGATTTTTCGTTTCTTTTACGAGCATAGCTAATTAGCCATTTCATAGCTGTTGAAACTTTACGGTCTGGACGAATTTGCATTGGAATTTGGAATGTTGCACCACCAACACGACGACTACGTACTTCTACGTGTGGCATAACGTTAGATAAAGCATCTTTCCAAATCTCTAAACCTGTTTTTTCTTCGTCTGTTTTTTTCGAGTCTACAATATCAATAGCATCGTAGAATACTTTAAAAGCCACCGATTTCTTTCCATCCCACATCATCATATTAACGAAACGCGTTACTAACTGGTCGTTAAATTTTGGGTCTGGTAAAAGCGGTCTCTTTTTTGCTGCTCTTTTTCTCATGTCTTCTTCTTAAAGTTTTAATTACTTCTTAGGGCGTTTTGCACCATACTTAGATCTACGTTGCGTTCTACCTGAAACACCTGCTGTGTCTAAAGCACCACGTACAATGTGATATCTAACTCCTGGTAAATCTTTTACCCTTCCACCTCTAACCAATACTATCGAGTGCTCTTGTAGATTATGTCCTTCACCACCGATGTATGCATTAACCTCGTTTCCGTTTGTTAAACGAACCCTTGCTACCTTACGCATTGCTGAGTTAGGTTTTTTAGGAGTTGTTGTGTAAACACGAGTACACACACCACGTCTTTGCGGACAAGAATCTAAAGCAGCCGATTTACTCTTCTTGGTTATTTTGGCTCTTCCTTTTCTTACTAATTGCGAAATTGTTGGCATATATAATATATATAAATTTTATTATCCTCTTTTAAGAGGGGTGCAAATGTAGAAATTAAAATTTAGAATTCAAATCCTAATTCATTAATTTTTGAGAGTTTTCAAAAATAATAACATTAGGCATATTATAAGCTTAGATTTTCCGTTAGATTTACAGAATATTTAGTAGTTAAAAACGTGCCAAAAACCTCTTACTTAATTCTTATTATATCTGTATTCTTTTCATTGAATGGGTATTGCCAAAAATTAACCTTAAAAATTGAGGGCAATACCAAATATGAAATACAAGTAATAGACTCATTAGGGTATTTAAAAACTCATAGTGATTTTTTATCTATTAAATCTGAAATTGATGCATTACAAAAAGCCCTATTTAATTTAGGCTATATTGAAAATGAAACTAAAAAATTAAAGAAAACGAATGACTCTACTTTCCATTCTCAAATTAAGTTAAAAAGCAAATTCAAGTCCTTATATGTATACTACAATAAAAATGATATTGACTTCATAACTTTAAATTCAGTTTCAAAGGAAGTGTATGATGATTATTTTATTCTTAACCTCTCCGAAACTGAGAATGCTCTGAATATTATTAATTCTGAAATTGCTAAAAAAGGCTTTCCATTTTCTAATTTAAAATTATCGGATTTAAAAACTATTGACACATCCACACTTCAAGCTCGTTTAATTATAAATTCGTCAAAAAGCAAAAGAATCATTGATAATATAATCTTAAAAGGATATGAAAATTTTCCTCGCTCATATTTAAATAACTTCTTAAAAATAAAACCTAAACAGGTTTTTGATTTAAATACCATTAAAAATAAGACTGAACAATTAAACAACTTAAATTTTGCAAATGAAATTAAACCTCCTGAAGTATTATTTTCAAAAGATTCAACAACCTTATATCTGTATCTAGAAAAATCTAAAAGCAATGCATTTGATGGTTTTTTAGGTTTTGGAACTAATGAAGAAACAAATAACTTAGAGTTTGACGGTTATTTAAATCTAAATCTAAATAACAATTTAAATTTTGGTGAAGCATTTAGACTTTTATATAAGAGTGATGAAAACGACCAAAAAACATTTGAAGCTGATATTTCTTTACCTTATTTATTCAACTCTCCAATAGGTGTAGATTTTCTTTTACGTATTTTCAAAAAAGATTCATCATTCACAACAGTAAATCAATCTGCAAAATTGCATTATCAAATAAATGTAAAACACAAATTGTATGCTGGAATTGTTTCCACAGAATCAAATAATTTACTTTCAGACAATAGCTTAACTTCAATAGCCGATTACAACACCACTCAATACACTATTGCTTACCAATATTTAAAACCCCAATCTTACAATTTACTTTTTCCTTTTAATTCTAAAATTTATTTTGAAACAGGTTTTGGCGAACGAAATAGCTCTAAAAACAAGGAAAAACAATCCCAATTATCTATTGACGCTTTAAAAATATTTAACCTTAATAAGAAAAATAGTTTTTATATTAGATTAAATGGTTCTAATCTAATTTCTGACACCTACTTTGAAAATGAATTATTAAGATTTGGAGGCATAAACTCCATAAGAGGTTTTGAAGAAAATAGTCTTTTTGCGACCCTATATAGCTTTATTAATACAGAGTACAGGTTTCAATTGAACAATTCAATCTATATTCATAGCATTATTGACGCTGGATATTTCGAAAACAAAATCCAAAAAACTAAAAAGAAACTATTTGGATACGGATTTGGATTTGGAATTATTACAAAGTCAGGGTTACTTAAACTCAACTATGCTAACGGCAAAACTGAGAATACCAAATTTAAACTCTCTAATTCTAAAATACATATCAGTTTGACAGCGAATTTCTAGCCTCAAATTATCATTTTCGTAAAATTTCACCCTTTTTACCAAATTTTAACCATTATTTATTGTTTTATTAAGATAATTTTATGATTTTTGGCATTGACTAATTCAAATAATTATAAAATGAAAACAAAGTTTAGTGGAATTCTAACGCTATTACTAGCGTTTGTTGTGCAACTAACGTTTGCACAAGAAAAGACAATTTCAGGTACAATATCAGATGGTTCTGGTTTACCGTTGCCTGGAGCAACTGTCTTAGTTAAAGGTACTTCATCAGGTACATCTTCAGATTTTGATGGTAACTATTCAATAAATGCTAATCAAGGCGATATCCTTGTATTCAGTTTTGTTGGGTATACAACTCAAGAAATCGGTGTTGGTGCCTCCAACACAATCAATATTACTATGGCAGAAGATGCAGAAGCTCTTGACGAGGTAATTGTTACTGCATTGGGAATTAAGCGTAAGCCTAAAGAACTTGCTTATGCAACCACAATAGTTAACCAAGAAGCCCTTGTACAAGCGGCACCTGTAGATCCAGTTAGTGCCTTAGTAGGTAAAGCTTCTGGACTTAACATCAACTTTAGTGATAATGGTGTAAAACCTAACTCGAGTATCAGATTAAGAGCTAGTACATCTTTAACTGGTAACAATGATGCTCTAATTGTTATTGATGGTGTACCACAAGCAAACACTGCTCTTAGTGACATTAACCCAAATGACATTGAATCTGTAAATATTCTTAAAGGAGCTTCTTCAGTAACTCTTTATGGTTCTGCAGGAGCAAATGGAGCTTTAATTATTACCACAAAAAGAGGGAAAAATGATGGCAAAATCAGTATTTCTATTAACTCCGCTGTTACCTTTGAAGAATTAAAGTTCTTTCCTGAAACACAGAGTAAATTTGGTAGCGGTTCTAGTAATTCATTTAACTATACTCCAGATGAAAATGAAAGTTGGGGACCTAGATACGACGGTACTATTCGTCAAATCGGACCGCAATTAGTTGATGGAACTTTTCAAACTGGCAGATATGCTCCTGTTAAAAATGGTCGAGAAAATTTCTTTGAAACCGGAATAACAACTCAAAATTCTATATCTATAAGTGGTGGAGATGATAGTTCTACATACTTCTTTTCAGCTCAAAGAATAGATAAAACCGGTATTACACCAGGTGACAAATACAACAGAGATAATTTCAGATTTAATGCCACAAAAAAATATGGAAAATTTGAAACTGGAACATCAATATCTTTCTTCCAAGACAAATCTGACGTTGCAGGACCTAGTCCTTCAGATGGCAGTTTTTATAGAATTTTACTGAACACACCTGCCCATATAGATTTACAGAGATATAAAAATTGGAGAACAGATCAATTTTCTACACCAGACACATATTTTAATGCCTTCTTTAAGAACCCTTACCAAATAGTAGATTCTAATAGAGATACCAATAAAACAAATAGATTACAAGCAATTGCTAATTTTAAATATACATTTAGCGATTGGGTATCTGCATCTTACTCTCTTGGTGGAACTTGGTTTAATAGAGAAACTAAAAACACTCAAGAAGCTTTTGCATATGATACAAACCCTGCTATAGATTATTCAAGACCAAGTGATGAGGTAAGTGCAGTTGCTAATGGTGTAGGTAGTAACTTTAGATTAAATTCTGATTTTTTATTCAATATAGAAGGACAATTATCAGATGATTTCAGCTTGAGAGTTATTTTAGGAACTCACTTGGAAGGGTTTAGAAGTAACCAAATAAATATAGTAGGTAATAATTTATTTACTAATGAGCTTTTTAATGTAAATGTTAGAACAGGGAATTTAGGATCTAACACCACTAACTTTGCTTCTCCTCAGTCTGATTCTCGAAAAAGGTTATTTTCTTATTTTGGTGATATGACTCTTGGTTATAAAGATTATTTATTCTTAACGGGAGCATGGAGACAAGATACCTCGTCTACATTACCTGTTGCTAACAACACCTACTCTTATTACACTGGAGGTTTATCATTTATTGCTACTGATGCTATAGAGGGTTTAAAAGGCGATGTTTTAAACTTTTTAAAATTAAATGTTAGTTATGCTAAAGTTGGTAATGACGCACCAATAGGACTAATTAATGAAAACTTCATAGTACCTGTAGGTTTTCCTTTAGGAACCCCTGGGCTTAGACAAACAACAAGAGCAGTAGACCCTAATTTAAGTCCTGAGTTTTCTTATTCTACTGAAGCAGGTCTTAGAGCAGAATTTTTCAAAAGTAGGGTTATATTGAATGCTAATTATTATTCAGTTACTACTGAAGATCAAATTAACAGTATTGGAGCTTCAAGAGCCTCTGGAGCATCTTCATTTGTAACAAATCTAGGAGAAATTGAAAATAGAGGTATAGAGCTTGACTTGAGCTTTGTTCCTATACAAACTGAAAATTTTAAATGGGATTTAGGATTCAATATGTCAACAAACAAGTCTGAAGTTATAGACTTAGGTGGTCCTGATAGAATTCAGATTGGTTCTGGTTTCCAAAACACAGCTACTATATTTGCTAAAGTAGGAGATGCTTATCCTTCTTTATTTGCCCCTGGTTATAAAAGAGATGATCAAGGCCGAATAATTGTTGAAGCGAATGGAAACCCAGAGCCAACTACAGAACTTATTAATTTAGGTAATACAGTACCAGATATTATTGTAGGTATTACTTCAAAATTATCATATAAAGGGCTTTCGCTAAGAGCTGTTGCTGATTATAAAACTGGACACGTATTCTATAGTACTGTAGTTGAAGCTCTAGAATTTGCTGGATTAACAAAAAATAGTGTATCAACAAATAGACAAGCTTTCATCTTTCCTAATTCTGTTTATGAAACTACTCCAGGATCAGGAGTTTTTGTAGAAAACACAGATAGACCAACAACTGATGGAACTAGAAATTTCTGGCAAACTTCATATAACGAAATTAAAGAAAACTATGTAGTGGATGCTTCAGCTATTAAAATTCGAGAAATTGCTTTAGATTATGCAATTCCTTCTAAATTTTTAGAAAAAACACCTTTTGATGCGATTAATGTTGGCTTAGTTGCTAATAATTTAATTATGTGGAGAGCTGCAGAAAATATCTATACAGATCCTGAATTTTCAATTAACTCTGGAGCTGGTTCAAACATAGGTATTGGCAGCACAAACTCTACAGTTAGTAATGGAACAACTGGTATTGGGTCTTCTGCCCAAGCACCTCCTTCAGGAACTTATGGGTTTAAAGTTAATTTAAAATTTTAAAAAAATAAAAATGAAAAATATAAAAAATATAATTCTACTTACGATATTGACATTGTCATTCTCGTGCAGTGACAGTTATTTAGATGTTAATGGAAGTTCAGCAAGTCCTTCATCAGCTTCGCCAGATCTATTACTGCCTGCAGCTCAAAAAAACTCTGCAGATATGTTATATAATGCAGATGTCTTAAATGGTTCAGGTGACTCTTTTAACTTAATTGGAAGTATTCATGCTGGTGTTATGGCTGATGCTGGAGACCGTGTATGGTACCAACCTGAACAACAATATTTAATTATCAATACAACGTACCAAAGAATATGGAACAATACGTTTACACTTACTTTAAACAATTATGTCTTCATTGAAAACTTTGAAGGAGATATTTATGATAATTATAAAGCTATTGCTAAAATCATGAAAGCATTTCATTATGCTATGCTAGTTGATACCTATGGAGATGTTCCTTACACAGAAGCTTTTGCTAGAGGATCTAATATCCAACCTGCCTACGATGATGATAAAGCAGTTTACGATATCATCTATGATGAGTTAAATTTAGCAATAAACATGATTAATGATGCTCCAGCTGGCACATTACCTGCAACAACTGATGCTATGTTTGGTGGTAATATGACGACTTGGCAAGAATTTGCTAATACACTAAAACTAAGAATGTTATTACGACAAGTAAATACTGGTGAAGATTTATCTTCCAAGTATAGTGAAATAGAAAATAACGGTATTGGTTTTATAACTGCCACTGCAGCTATTAATCCTGGTTATGCTGACCAAACTGATCAACAAAACCCTTTCTTTACTGTTTTTGGTTTTGTACCAGGAAGTACGACTACTCCAGCTAGAAATAATGAAGCTACACGTGGAAATGAATTCTTTATGAACTTTTTAGTAGATAATGGTGATGATAGGATTTCTAGACTTTTCCTTCCTGCAGCTTCTGATGGTGAATTTAGAGGTGTTCCGCAAAACGTATATGTAGATGAATTCAGAACAAATGCGACTTCAGCCTTAGGGCCTGGACTGTTAATTGGTAGTACTCAACCATTACAAGTTATGTTAGGATCAGAATCATTATTCTTACAAGCTGAAGCTGTACAACGTGGTTTACTTTCGGGAGATGCTGGTACGCTTTATAGAAATGGTATAATAGCCTCGTTTACTGAATTAGGAGTTCCAAGTGCAGAAACAGCAGCTATAGGTTATGAAGCTGGTGCTTTTAGTAATAAAATAAACTGGAATTTAGCAGTAGCAGCAGGAAACGAAATTGAAGCTATTATTACTCAAAAATGGGTAGCTGGTGGTTTTATTTCTGGATTTGAAGTATGGATGGATAGAGTAAGAACTGGCTTTCCTTCTGGAATTCCTATTCCAGTAGATGCAAGATCTCCAATTTTTCCATCAAATTTACTGTACCCTGAAACTGAGTTAGCAACTAACCCTGATAATGTTCCAATACAGGGAGATAATGCAGCTTTTGACAGACATACTTTCTGGATGCAATAAAATAATAATTTTAAAAATATATAGATATGAAAAATATAATAAAGTCCATTTCATTATTATTAGTAATGGTATTATCTGTTACATCATGTATACTTGATGATGATAATTTAGCAGACACCTTTAATGATGGAGAAAATTTCACAAGTTTTTCAACATTAAACCAAACAGTTAGTGCCGTTGCTGATGGCAATATTGTAACTGCTAATGTTAACATAGAACTTCAGGGTCCAACAATAGTTGATTTCACAGAAGATGTAAACCTTACTATATCTGTTGATGCTACTAATACAACAGCCATTGAAGGTGTTCATTATACATTAAACAGTACATCAATTACACTTAAGTCTGATCAAAACTACATAGGAACTATTCCTGTTAGTATAATTACTGAAGGAATTGAGCCTCCTTTAGATATTGCTCCTATTTTAACGTTACAATTTGCTAGTGCAGATGGTACTAACGTGATTGCTAGTAGTAAATCAACTACTTTGACATTAATCTATCAATGTTTTGCTGATTTAGCAGGAACTTACTTAGTTACTAATGATTGGTGTGGGCCATCAAAAACTACGACTATCACTAAAAACGCAGATGGATCATGGAGATTTGGTACTGCAGATGGATATTGGTTAGATTCTTGCACAGGTAACGCAGGGCTTTTTAACGGAGGTAACATTGTTGAACTTTGTGGAGAAATTTTAGCCACTGGTAATTTAGATTATGGAACTGCCGGAGGTTTTGGTATTGGTGATATCTTAGGAGGTACTTGGGATGCTGAAAATGGTATTATTACTATGCAACATATAGAGACTTTCTTTAATGGAGGACCAAGAGAATGGACTTCAACTTACACAAGACAGTAAGAAACTTTAAAACATACAAAATGAAAAAAATTATACATATATTTAGCACATTAGTAATCATTTTAGCTTTTACTTCTTGTGATGATCAAGACCTTTCTCCAATTGGTGATGAAAGTAGTAAACCTATAGTTACTGCAACTTCTGCAGTTTCTAGTATTAATGAGGCAGGTTCACCTGTTGTAAGTATTACAATTAATTTTGATAAACCAATAAAAACTACAACTTCGTTTACTGCAAGTCAAGTTGGAGGTACAGCATCAGAGAGTGATTTTACTTTAAGTAACGCTGTTGTTCCAGCATATCAAACATCTACTACTATGGAAGTGGTTATTAATGATGATATAACACCTGAAGAATCTGAAACTATAGAACTTCAAATAGTTGCAAGTACAGTTTCTGACTTTCATGAAGTTATTGGATCGCCAACAGTATCTTTAACTATAGAAAATTCTACTACTGATGAATTTGTAGTTAACCTAAACTGGGATGGTGAATATGTTGATTCAGACGGAGATCCTCACAGTATTTGTGACTTTGACATGGATTTTGAGATTTATAACGAAGATTTCACAGGACCAATTGATGCAAGTTATAATAATTGTCCAGAAGAGATTAGAGTATCACCTGGTAGTTTAGACGATGGTAATTATTGGTTAGTTCCAAGTTTTTGGACTAGTGCAAGCGGAGTTCCTCCTGCACAAAATTTAGTTCTTCCAGTTTTATTTACACTTTCTCAACCTGGTGTTGCTTTAGAAACTATAGATTTAACTGGCACATGGAACACTAATACTGGTGGTCAAGTGCAAGGTAATCCAGATGCGTATTTATTCAAATATGTTTTAACTGTATCTGGTACTAGCTATACAGTAACAGATAATGATTCAGGTACAGTTGTTTTTAGCAACTAAAACTTTTGATAAATTAATCATATTGTATAAAAAAGCAAAACCACTTCATATGAAGTGGTTTTGCTTTTTTATAAACCTTTTAAAATTAGAGCTATGAGAATTATTATTTACTTTATTTTATTATTAAGCTATAGTTTAACGTTACATGCTCAAAATACTGTAGGTGTTATAAAAAATAATTCTGAAGCTTTTAATGGTTATACGTTGTTTTCACCAAATACATCTAACGAAACCTATTTAATAAATAATTGTGGCGAAATTGTTCATCAATGGACTAGTGTGTATAATCCTGGAGTATCTGTATACTTGCTTGAAAACGGAAACTTATTACGTGCTGCAAAAATCCCAAACGATAATGTTGTTTTTGGAGGAGTTGGTGGAAAAGTAGAATTATTTGATTGGGATAATAATTTAGTTTGGGACTATACCTATTCAACTAACGAAGTCTCTCAACATCATGAAGTGTTACCATTACCTAATGGGAATATATTAATTCTTGCAGCCAAAATACTCACAGAAGTACAAGCTATTCAAGCAGGTAGAGATCCTAATCTCATAACCGAAGGTAAAATTTACAGTGAAAAAATTATAGAAATTCAGCCTGATTTAATAAATGGTGGTGGTACAATAGTTTGGGAATGGGATATAAAAGATCATTTAATTCAAGATTTAGATGCTTCGAAAGATAATTTTGGAAACGTAGCTAATAACCCTCAGCTACTAGACATAAACTTTATTAATGAAAACAGCAATGGTGGCGCAGCCAATTGGCTTCATTTTAACTCTGTACAATACAATATTGATTTAGACCAACTTATTCTAAGTTCACGTCTTTTAAGCGAAATATATATCATTGATCATTCTACAACAAGCAAAGAAGCTGCTAGTCATACTGGTGGCAATTATGGAAAAGGAGGTGATTTTTTATATCGTTGGGGAAATCCACAATCATATAGACTAGGTAATAACAGTGATAAAAAATTGTTTGGTCAACATTTTCCGCATTGGATTCCAGAAAATCTTAATGATGCTGGAAAAATCATGATTTTTAATAATGGCAATTCAAGAGAAATTGATAAAAATAATTTACCTATAAATTATTCTTCTATTGATATTATTGATCCAAATGTAGACATTAATGGTAATTACAATTTTAATCTTGTAAATGGGTTTGAACCACAAAACCTTACGTGGACATACATTGACCCTGTTGAGCGTAAAAAATTTTTCTCTCCTATTCTCTCTGGTGCACAAAGACTACCAAATGGAAACACATTAATTTGCTCTGGCTCTTTAGGCTATTTTTTTGAAATTAATTCTAATAAAGAAATTGTATGGGAATATATAAATCCAGATACCAGTAATGGTATTTTATCTCAAGGGAGCTTAGCAAGTGCTAATTCCGTGTTTAGAGCAAATAAATATGATGTAAATGACCCTGTATTTGAGGGTAAATCTTTAATACCAAAAAGACCAATTGAAATGAATTCTCAAATAAATGAATCTTGCACGCTTTTAGAGGTTAACAACTACACTAATTATAATTTTAAAATGTATCCTAACCCTGTTAATAATACTTTACATATTAACTCTAAAAACAAAATTATTAATATTGAGGTTTATAATATATTAGGACTCCTTATTAAAAACAAAAAGGATGAAAATGGAATTGATAGTATAGACCTCTCTAACCTTAATAAAAGTATCTATATCATTAAAGCTTATTCAAATAATTTAATTATAAGTGAAAAAATTATAAAAAACTAACAGTATAAAAAAACCAATCTAGATATTCTAGATTGGTTGGTTTTTAATTAAATTATAAATCAATTACTATTGTGATTATTCTATTAGTATTTTATCGTATGTATTAATATAGTCTCCTTTCATTCTCAAAATATACATTCCAGCTTGAAGTGAGCTTGTGTTTATTTTAACTTCACTTGAAAGTATAGTCGATTTAGAAAGCACTTTTCTTCCATTAATATCAATAATATCTATAACGACATTACCAATCGCCTTAGAAGCTTTTATAGCTAATTCAGAATTAGCTGGGTTAGGATAAACTCTATAATCTTTACTAGTAAAAGACTCAGCACTTAAAGTAGTACAATTTGCTAGACTCATATCACTAGGATCTGGCATTGTAAAATCTTCAGTCTGATCTGTTCTTAAAAATCTACTTCCTTGAGTAGCATTTAAACCTAAACCTCTGGCTGCAAAAACTTCCCATATCATACATTGATCTTCTCCTCCCATTGCAGTATCAGCTGCCAAAATAGCATTTCTACCATCAACAAATCCTGGTTGACAGGCTTGTAATTTTAAGGCATCCATAACAATTTGCATAATTTTATTATTACCTCCAGTACCATAATAGATGTCTGGATCGAAACCATATTTTTCAATATATTTCCAGGTCAAATCCCATAACATAGTACACCAAACAGATCCTACTCCATGGGGAGCACTTATACTTGCTGTATCATTTGAAGTCGCATAAGTCATTGGGTTTACATTAGTGTCTGTACTATATAAAAAAGGTCTAATACCAGAACCAGTTGTAGGTTGACTACTAACATAAGTTCCTATACCTCTACCATCTGTTGGTAAATCACTAGCTTTCATAGTTATCATTAAACCAAACCAATCTGACCAACCTTCACCCATTTGCTCTGTATTTGTCTCTGGGATACATCGTCCTTCAGCATCTCTTTCAGTACAAGCTATAAGACAATCAGAACTAAACGCACCACCTGTTAATCTATTTGAAATACCATGACCATATTCATGAGCAATTACAACATTATCATAAGACCCATCGAGTAAAATTCCAGGGTCATTGATAATCGTTGCATTAACGGTTTCAGCATTGTTAAGTGATGATATTATACTTTCTCCATCTGTGAAATTTATAAAAATTGAAGGTATTGTAAAAACTGGGGTTGTAACACCATACATACCAACATACTCAGAATAGTCAGGATCATTATCTGGATTATTATGATTTGCAACAATTACTGCAATAGCACCAGCATTTTGGGCATTTTGTATTTTCTCCGTAAAAGCACAATTACCTCTCCTAATTATGGCTATTTTTCCAGATAAAGCAGCGCCATTAATTAATGCATTACATCCTTCTTCTCCTACTGCAGTTCCATCGTCCACAAGAACGACATCAGCTGTAATTGCTGTATCATCTGGTCTTGTTATATTCCCTACACCATCATCACCTTCTCCAGTTGATGGTAACACAGCAGTATAAGCACCTGCTAAAGAGGTATTATTAATAGTTAGAAGAGGAACTGTTGACGGTGTATTCCATAAAAACATTTGCATTCTTGGACTACTCCCATCGTCTGGGGTACCAAAATTAGCATTATCAAAATCACTACCATCTTGAGAATCTGCAAAAACTCTATCTCCACCTGTTCTTGGACTGGCTTTACCATAATTATTTTGTTGAAAATTTCCAGAAGCTTCATCAAATCCATATTGGTAATAAATATCATGCATGATATTATTCATGTAAAAAAGATTTGTTGTAGCTGCATCAATACTTTCAGAAGCCGTAAGCGTTAAATCCAAAGGGAAATTAAAATCTAAACTTGCAGTTCCTTCAGCTAAAGCACCACTACCATTATTACCATCATCATCTAATTGCGCAATAACATTATTACCTTGGGTATCTGTAAATTCTGCTCCTGTTGCACCATTAGTGTCATGCCAGCCAAAAGGCGAGGCATTAATATCTGCTGGTTCTGAAATGACTTGTCTACTTCCATGGTTTGGACTTTCAACAGTGAAAGGAAAGACATTATATTGTGAACCGTCATTAGTAAAAATAGCACTATTTGGTTTAAATAAATCAAAACTAGCTTCTTTGTCTGAATTAGAGTTTTTTGATCTATTCACACCATGCTTAGTATGATCTCCACCAAATGAACATTTCACAATCCAATCGTTAACATTAATTATTTGTCCTGTAACGGCATCTACTCTAACGTTCCACCAATGGGCACCGTCTAGTGTAAGAACACTTAAATTCCAACATAACCTCATAGAACCATCGCTTAATTGAGAATAAACAAGTTCGGCTGGAATGGTTTCTTGAGATATACCTCCATTAGTATAAATTTTCTTAGAACCACTAGTTTCTATAGGTTGTAAATTATAAACATTCCCCAATTTAAAATGGGATGCTACTTTACCTATAGCTTGCTCAGGACTTAAAACTGGGGTTGATGTGTTTATTTTTTTAGAAACATCTTGTTTAAAATTGCTAGTTGCATGAAAGACTTTGTTGTCCTTAATAGCTATGTTTACTATGGCATTATGAATTTTAATACCTTTATAAGCCTGATTTAAATAACTATGAGTAATTTTTGTAGATTTTGAATAAACTTCTTTACTAATAAAAATATCCTCAATATCACTTGAGGACAATTTAAATTTTTCTTTATTCTGTTCGAGATGCTCTTTAATTATAGAAGCATTTACTGATTTTTTTAATTGTTTATTTTGTCCGAAAGCAAATTGTAAAACAAAAAAACCAAGAACCAATAGAACAACTGATTTGTAATCTTTTTTCATTATCATTTTTTTTTGAATTAGTCAACTCAAAGATAATAAAATTAATTTTGCTAAACTATCAAATTAAAAACTCGTAGAATTCGCTAGTCTTCTTTCTCATTGATAAAAAAGCATAAAAATATTACATTTTAGTTTTTTATTTAATTTCGGATAAAAGCGTGTTTTTTTTTAGTTTAATTACTTAGTAAACTTTGTATTTCCATACCTTTACCCCAATGGAAAACCAAACACAAATATTCGGAATAAGAGCTGTCATAGAAGCTGTAAATGCTGGGGAAACTATTGATAAAGTATTTCTGCAAAAAGGAGAAAGAGGTGAGTTATTTAGCGAGCTAGAATCTTTATTAAATAAAAAATCAATAAACAAATCTTACGTTCCAGTTGAAAAACTAAATAGGTTAACCAATAAAAATCATCAAGGAGCTGTTGCTCAAATTTCACCTATCGAGTTTCATGATATGGAAGCCCTCGTTATGAATGTAATAGAATCTGGTAAAACACCGCTCTTTCTTTTACTTGACCAATTGAGCGATGTTAGAAATTTTGGTGCTATTATTAGAACAGCTGAGTGTACTGGTGTTAATGGTATTATTATACAAAAAAATGGTAGTGCTCCAGTAAATGGCGACACTATAAAAACTAGTGCTGGCGCGGTTTTTAAAATTCCAATTTGCAAAGTAGACCATATAAAAGACGCGGTATTTTACATGCAGGCTTCTGGGATTAAAGTAATTGCGGCCACCGAAAAAACAAACGATACACTTTATGACGTTTCTTTTGTTGAACCTAGTGCCATAATTATGGGGTCTGAAGGTAGAGGCATAAACCCTTCTACTTTAAAAGTTGTAGATGAAAAAGCTAAATTGCCTTTACTAGGCGATATCGAGTCTTTGAATGTTTCTGTGGCTTGTGGTGCTTTCTTATATGAAGTTGTAAGACAACGTCGTTAATCTGCCTTATCATTTTTTTTGAAGTGGTAGCTTATATTGAGTTGCTCCTCCTCTATTTCGGGTTCAACGGTTTCTATAAAGTTTCCGTTTTCATCAAAATGTTTTAAAAAAGGATCATTATCTTCATTATAATTTTCTTGTTCCCATAAATACTTTTTTGGCTTTGCAATTTCTTTTCTAAAAAACAGAGCGAATAGTAAACCAGTTATTAAACCTGCCATATGCCCTTCCCAAGAAATCCCTTTTTCTATAGGTAAGGTGTACCAAATCATACTTCCGTAGAGAAATATAACCATAAGTGATAGGGCTATGAGTCTATAATGTTTAGCAAATACGCCTTTAAAGAAAGTAAAGCTTACAAGGACGTAAATAAGTCCGCTTACACCAATATGATAGGATGGCCTGGCAATACACCAAGTAAGAAAACCAGATAATAAAATACCATAAAGAATAACTTTCCAAGCAATATGTCTGTAGAAATAAAACAATGCCGTAGATAATACAAATAACGGCACTGTATTGTGATAAATATGTTTGATGTCGCCATGAATAAACGGACTCAACACAACGCCTCTAAGGCCTTTTAGCGTTTGTGGGTAAACACCATATTTACTGAAGTTATAGCCAAAGCGTACTTCGAACCAGAATACTAACCAAATAGTTAGTACAAAAAATATAGGATAAGCGATTACTCCTGTTGAGAATTGAAAATGTTCTCTGTTTTTCATAGGAATAACGTTAGCAAATAGTTCTCCAACCTTGTTTTATGTGCTAAATTGGCAGGTAAACCCCACGTGAGGGATTGAAGAGGAAAGCCCACAGCCCGATCCCGATAGCTATCGGGAGAGGTGCGAGGACTTGGAACGAAAAGCCCGACCCCCGATTTTTCTTCGGGGGACACGCCCAAAACTTAAATAATTTCGTGTAATTTTGTGTTTATGAATGAGAACGCACCATTAGCGGAACGGTTACGACCAAAAACCTTGAAAGACTACGTGAGTCAAACGCACTTAGTGGGTAAAGGCGGTGCTTTAACACAACACATAAAACAGGGTTTAATACCGTCTATGATTTTTTGGGGACCTCCAGGAACTGGAAAAACCACCCTAGCAAATATTATTGCTTCTGAATCTGGCAGACCATTTTACACCTTAAGCGCCATAAACTCTGGTGTTAAAGACATTAGGGAGGTTATTGATAAAGCAAAACAAAGTGGCGGATTGTTTACCACAAAAAACCCTATTTTGTTTATTGACGAAATTCATAGATTTAGCAAATCTCAGCAAGACTCATTGTTGCAAGCTGTTGAAAAAGGTTGGATAACGCTGATTGGAGCAACTACCGAAAATCCAAGTTTTGAAGTGATTTCGGCGCTTTTATCGCGCTGTCAGGTTTATATTTTAAACGCTTTTGATAAAACTGATTTAGAGACGCTTTTAAAACGGGCTATTGATACCGACGAACATATTTCTAAAAAGAAAATAGCATTAAGGGAAACCAATGCGCTATTAAGACTATCGGGCGGCGATGCTAGAAAATTACTTAATATTTTTGAGCTTTTGGTAAATTCCTTCAATACGGATTCTATAGAAATTACTGATAAAATTGTTCTTGAAAAAATCCAGAACAACACCGTACGTTACGATAAAACAGGAGAGCAACATTACGATATTATTTCGGCATTTATAAAATCCATTCGCGGCAGCGACCCCAATGGTGCAGTTTATTGGCTAGCCCGCATGATTGAAGGTGGCGAAGATGTAAAATTTATTGCACGCCGTTTACTTATTTCGGCAAGTGAAGATATTGGAAATGCCAACCCAACGGCTTTAGTTATAGCCAACAATGCTTTTCAAGCCGTAACAACCATTGGTTATCCAGAATCTCGTATTATTTTAAGCCAATGTGCCACCTATTTGGCATGTTCGCCCAAAAGTAATGCATCGTACATGGCTATTGGCAAGGCGCAACAATTGGTTAAACAAACTGGCGATTTAAGCGTGCCTCTAGAAATTAGAAACGCACCCACAAAACTCATGAAAGAATTGGGTTATGGCGATAATTACAAGTACGCACATAACTACAAGAACAATTTTGCTAAGCAAGAATTTTTACCAGACGAAATAAAAAACGAAACCCTTTACGAACCTGGAAACAATGCCCGTGAGAATGCACAACGAGAATTTTTAAAACAACGCTGGAAAGATAAGTACAACTATTAATTTTAGTATTTGGGCGTTACCTTTTACTCATACCTACAAGGTTTTAAAAACCTCGCAGGATCGCTAAAGGTCGGGCTTTCCGTTATAAGTCCTCGCACTTCTCCCGATAGCTATCGGGATCGGGCTGTGGGCTTTCCACTGCAATCCCTAACGCAAGTCGCGTTTTCATAATAAACTTTTAGAACTTAATATTTAAAGCCTCTTGCTCTAGAGTACCACCAGAATAATACTCAATAACCCAATCGTTGTCTTTCTTATAGATTACAGCACTATTACCTTCTACAAGAAATACATCCTTTAAATTGGTGTTTTTTATCCGGTATAAAACCTTAGGAGAACTATCAACCAACTGAAATCCATTATCAATGGCTTGGGCATACAATACATTTGAGACACCTTCTATTACAGTCATTTTATCAACTGGTTTAGTATCTGGCACAACTACATCTGCTTCTTTTTCCTTTTTTAAATTCTGTATTTCTTTTTTTAACTGTTGTATTTCTTCAGCAACTTCGGTTTTAACGGGAGTTTGAGCTGCAATACTAAGTGATGTTATATTTTCATTTGGTGCATACTTGTAATTTAAAGCTTTAATAGATGTAAAAGCATCGCGAAGCGCTAAATTATAAGCCGCTTTAAACTCTTTTTCTCTACTTACACCAAATTGAGAAGTATAAACGACTTTATCATTACAATCGTTAAGCATAACTTTAAGCTTAGTTTTAAACATGCCAGGATCCTTAGTTACATCAGCATGTAAAGCCAAACATCTGTTTAACATCAAATCTTTAGGATAATCTGCGCCTTCCATTACGGCTTCAAATCCATATTTATTAAATAAAAATTTTGTTAATGAGTTTATTTGGTATTGGTCTTTTTTCTTTAAAAAATCAAACTTATTATTTACAATTACATACTTATAATTATTAATACTTGTTTGAGCAAATGTTGTACTTACTATAAAACAGGTTAATATTATCAAAAAAAACTTAGTTTTCATATTTATTAATTTTATTATTCAATTCTAAAAGTAAAGAAACAATTTGGGTTATAAAAGTATCATAATGTACTAATAAAACTTACAGTAATTTCTTTAATTGTATTAAGTTATCAATTTGTTTAATACTAGTATCTACACTCATGTTATTAATATCAAAAAAAACAACATTCATACCTATATTTTTTGCCCCTAAAATATCCGCCTCATAGCTATCTCCAATCATAACACTTTTATTAGCGCTTGTATTTGCAAGGTTTAAAGCAAAACTAAATATTTTAGGATTTGGCTTTTTAAAACCTGCAATTTCAGAATTTGTAACAGTTTTAAAATAATGATTAATTTTAGAGTTACTCATTTTTTTATATTGTACTTCATCAAATCCGTTAGTTATTATATGCAAGTTGTAATTTATACTTAAATAATCTAAAATTTCAAATGTATTTTCAAACAAGTGGTTAAAAGAGCTTAAATGTGTTATATAATCATCTGATAGTTTATATATTAAGTCATTATTCGCTTCAAAAGATATGGCACTAAAAGTCTCATTTAATCTTTCAAAACGTAATACGTCCTTTTCTATTTTCTCTTCTCTATACAGCCCCCAATATTTTAAATTAATAGGCATATAATGCATTAGAAAATCATCAACATTTACTTCAATAGTGTTAATTTCAAAAATTTTTTTAAAAGTCAATGCCGAATTTTTTTCAAAATCCCAAAGTGTATGGTCTAAATCAAAAAACACATCTGTAATACCTTTAAACTTCATTTGGAGACTCTAAAATTAAATTAAATAATTCTTTAAAACCCCTCCACTTTCTTGCGTCATTAAATGTATAATTATGAAATACAGGAACAAACTCACCATCAACTTGTTTTATTTCATTGATAACTTTGCTTAATACCTTCTTTTTATCAAGAAGTGATTTCTGTTTTAAAAGCGTAAAATCCATCAAATGATATGGCACAATTTTTAATGGAGTTTGCACTTCATAATCTAAATCGTAAAACAAGAAAGATGTGCTAGAACCAGCCCTAAAACCTATATGATTGACATAACCCATAGTGTAATCTTCTTGAATTTCTAAAGCAATTAAGTTTCTATAGGTTTCTGGCAAATTAAGTTTTGAAAAAGATTGCCTAGATGCTCTTACATGAGTATTTAAAATATCATCCATCCTTTGTTTTTCTTTTTTTAAAAGCTTTTCATCTTCAAGTGCGAAATAGGATATTTTTATTCCAACTCTACAATAATCACCAACATATTTAATGAGTGATACAAACTTCTTTTTATTTGGGTTAATCCCTTTATCGTAAGTGGAGTAATCCCCTATTAAAAAAAAGAAAAGAAACTTAAAAGGCGACGTTTTTTGCCTGTTAATTAAATATTTAAAAGTATCAAATGGGTCATGTCTAAATCCAAGAAGCACCGCAAACCTTATGTATAAACTTTTAAGCCTAAATCTAACAATATCCTTAATCGTTCCGCCTAATGTTCTAATAATACCTTTTAGCTTGTAATTATAAGCACTTGGCACATCAATAATAGGTTTAATTTGATAGGTGCGTTTTGGGAATTCAAATTCTGGAAACTGTTTTTGTAGTGCTTCTTTAAATTTGTAAGCCCAAATATCTACAACGGGTTGATGTAAAAACCCTTCTTTATAAGCTAAACTTTCGGTAGCTGTAAAACGCCCAAATTCATCTTTTACATGTGGCAAATACTCTTCATATCTGGATAACAAATAAAAAGAAGCCGAAAAAATATCAAAAGGCATACTGCTCTTTTCTCCAAGATAAAAGAAACATTTTGTATCTCCCCACGCCTGCATATTAATTTCAATATCACTTAGGCCTTGCTCAAATAAAATATCATGACTTTTAATAAAAAACTCCTTACTTAATGGCTGTTTTGTGTAAGACATTTTTAAACTGTCATGAGCAATAAACTCTTCAATTTTTGTGGTAAAACTTACTTCTATACCCAAAACTCTAACACAAATATGCTTAAAAATATATTTTAATCTTGGAGATATTTTATGAGTATATACTAATAACATGCGTTATAAATTCGAAATTTTTAAAATACCAATTAAAACATCATTCCATATTTAACTTTTAGGAATTTTGTTTTTGGGTTTTGGAGTTTTCACAATAGTGATTCATCAGCAAAACTAAAGTATGCTTTTTCTGTTATAATTAGGTGATCTAAAATTTTTATATCTAAACTTTGTGCGGCAATTTTTAATTTTTCGGTTACTTGCTTATCGGCTAAACTTGGTTTTAAAGTTCCCGAAGGGTGATTATGTGCTAATATTAAACCCGTAGCACCAACTTCTAAGGCGTTTTTAAGTACTAAGCGCACATCAACCAAAGTACCAGTTATTCCTCCTTTACTTAACTGATTTTTTTGAATTACTTTATTCGAATTATTCATGTAAATAATCCAGAATTCTTCATGCTCTAGTTCGCCAATTACAGGTTGCATAAGTTCAAAAACCGATGCGCTAGATGTAATTTTCTTTTTTTCGAGAGCTTCCTCTCCTCTGCGTCGTCTTCCTAATTCTAAGGCAGCTATAATACTTATGGCTTTTGCTTCACCAATACCCTTAAATTCCATAAGTTGATTTATGGATAGCTTTCCTAAGGCGCTTAAATTATTATCGGTACTCGCCAAAATACGTTTGCATAAATCTACAGCACTTTCTTGACGATTCCCAGAACCTATTAAAATAGCAACAAGTTCTGCATCGCTTAAAGCGGCTTTACCTTTGTAAAGTAATTTTTCGCGGGGCTGATCGTCTTGACTCCAGTTTTTTATTGAAAATGACGATGGTTTTTCTTGCATTGGTTAAAGATAAATATTGTAAATTTCAAGTGCAATTAATAATTAGAAGATTTTGAGTTACCCACCAAAATATCATCAAGACAACGATATTAATCACATGATTGAAGTGATTAAAACGTATCCTTTAGCCACACTTATTTCTGTTAAAAATAACGAACCGCTCATAACACATTTGCCCTTAATTTATAATGAAGCTGGTAATCTTATTGGTCATATTGATATTTACAACCCTCAGGCTGAACTTTTAAAAGATGATAACGACATCACTATTATTTTTTCTGGGCCACAATGTTATATTTCGCCGAGTATTTATGCTACTAAGCAATTACCAACTTGGAATTACATTAAAGTACATTTAAAAGGAAAAGTAAAAGTGATTGAAAGTAAAGAAGCCTTAAAACAGTCTTTAATCACGATGACAGAGTTTCTGGAAGATCCAGACCATAATTATGTTTTAGAGCCTGATAATAGAAGTATGAATGGTTATCTAGATTATATTAAAATGTTTGAAATTTCTATTGATAGTTGGGAAGGAAAATTTAAACTCTCCCAAGACAAAAAACCACAAGATATTGAAAATGCTAGAGCAGAATTAGTAAGGGCAAATCAAGCGAATGTTAAAGCATTTCTAAACAAAGTATTTTCTTCAAATTAACAAGAAAAATATTGTAAATTCTTTCGAAATTTACAACCAATAGAATGTTTTGTAACCAAAAATTTAAATGTGTAAGAAAAAATACCTATATTTATGAGATTAATAATCTAATTTTTTAGAGAAATGAATCAGTATTTAACTTCAAAAGGCAATACCCCTTATATTATTTTTTTAATTTTAGGTATATTACTAGGTAGTTATATATATGATTTTAATTCTACCATAGTAGCTACTATAATTATTTTAGTGTGTACTTTTTTTATAGGTTTAGTTATAAAGTTTTTAAAACATTAAATAATTTAGAACTATTTAATTAATTCCTCCACAGTTTTAAAATCCAAACCACCATAATTACCAGAACTCATTAAAAGCAAGGCTTTGTCATCAAAGTTTTGTGAGAAAAGAAACTCCTTAAAATCATCTGGGTTGGTGTAAATAATTAAATCGTCACGCTCGAAAGCATTAGCTATTTGCTCGTGTGTTACTTCTTCTAGTTTTTTAATTTTCACGGCATGTGGCGAATAAAAAACTATAGCTACATCGGCAGCATCTAGCGAGCCTTTATATTCTTTTAAAAACTCAGCATTTAAGCTGCTGTATGTATGCAACTCTAAACAGGCTACTAAGGTTCTATTTTCGTATTGCTCTTTTACGGCTTTTGTAGTGGCTTCTACTTTACTTGGTGAGTGTGCAAAATCTTTATATGCTACACTGGTTTTACTTTCTGCAATTTTTTCTAGACGTTTGCTTGCTCCTTTGAAAGTTGAGATGGCTTCGTAAAAATCGTCTTCATCAATACCCATGTGTTGACAAATCCATTTGGCTCCTGCTAGATTATTTAAGTTGTGTTTTCCGAAAACTTCAATTGGTAATTCGCCTTCTGGAGTTTCTAGAAGTGTTTGTCCGTTTTCAACGGTATATTCTGGGGTTTGGTATGCTATTTTCCTAATAGTATTTTCGCTAGCTTCTACCACTCGCTTTACTTCTGGGTCTTCTTCATTGTAATTGATGTTTCCGCCTTTTACGATAGAATCTACAAAAATGCTAAATTGCTCTACGTAATTCTCATAGGTTGGAAACACGTTTATATGATCCCATGCAATACCACTTAATAGCGCAATATTGGGTTTGTATAAATGAAATTTTGGTCGTCTGTCTATTGGTGAACTTAAATATTCATCGCCTTCTAGAACAATAAAATCGTTGGTTTCGGTGAGTTTTACCATCACATCGAAACCTTCTAATTGTGCTCCAACCATATAATCTACTTCTCTATCATGATAATGCATAACGTGTAAAATCATAGAGGTTATAGTTGTTTTTCCGTGGCTTCCACCAATAACAACTCGGGTTTTATGTTTGGATTGCTCATATAAAAACTCTGGGTAACTATATATTTTTAATCCTAATTCTTGTGCTTTTAGCAACTCTGGATTATCTTCTTTGGCATGCATGCCTAAAACAATAGCATCTAAATTTGAATTGATTTTTGGGGGGTACCAACCAAATGCTTCTGGCAATAGTCCTTTGACTTCTAATCTAGACTTTGAAGGCTCGAAAATGGTATCGTCACTTCCAGTTACCTTGTATCCTTTATTATGTAATGCTAGGGCTAAGTTGTGCATTGCTGCTCCGCCAATGGCTATAAAATGTACGTTCATGAAACAAATATCAAACTACAAAATTCAAATTCCAAATTATTATGAAAGAAGTTGGAAGCATGAAGACCAAAGACGTAACTTTTTGCGTTAGGGATTGAAGTGGATAGCCCACAGCCCGACGCAGGAGGTGCGAGGACTTGTAACGGAAAGCCCGACCCTTGTGGTAACGCCCAAGTTTTAAAGATTCAGGATTTTTTCTTTTTCTGCTTTAAAAGGTTTAATTTTTGGGAGTTGTGCTATGGCCAAATCAATATATTTCAATGCTGTTTCCTTATTGTTTTGGTGTGCGTGAATTTGTGCCAATCGGTAATGCGCCCAAGCTTTAGGAACACCATCTTCTAGTGAGTAATTCTTGAGATAAACATGTAAACATTGCTCGCCTTTTTTGAGTTTAACATTATATTCTGCAGCTACTTTACCAATTTGATAATGCAGCGCGTTTCGATGATGTTTTTTATGGGCTTCTTCTATATTCTCGATAGCTTTATTAGGCTGATTTTTACTTACATAAAACGAGGTGAGTTTATTAAAACAGGTTAAAGAACCGCCTTCTTGAATGGCCATTTTATAATACTTTTCTGCTAGTTCTGGTTCATCATCATATTCATTTATATAGCCTTTTGCGAGATAACCATCAACTTTAGATAAGCCTTCTAATTCTTGAGCATATGTTAAGGATTTGGCTTTACTACCACCAAAAACACCTGGAAGTTGCATATACAATTCTACCAATGCCCAACGGGTTTCTATGTGGTTTTCATCAAGCTCTGCCGCTTTAGTAAATGCCTTTTTTATATCGCCAATTAAACCAATAGCTTTGAGTTTATTTTGTAAAGCTTTCATGCCTAAAACACCACCATACTTGTAGTGGTAATTTGCTGTATTTGGTTTGGCTACAACTAATTTTTTATATGCATCTATAGCACCGTCCCATTTTTTTTGATGTCCATAGGCATCTCCTAAAAGCTCTATAGCTTTTAAATGATTTGGATTTTCTTTTAGATAATTAATAATTTGAGTTTCTGCTTTTATAAACTGCTTTTTCTCAAATAGTGTTTGAACATCATCAAGCATTGCTTGCGAGAAACACATAAAAGGAAATAGTAAGAGAAGCCAGATTTTCTTCATGGTAATTAAATCGAAAGCACAAAAATAACCTTTCTGCTAGTAGTTTGTTTTCTGATTAAGATAATCTTATGAATTTAGTATTTTTAGTAACACCTGTTTCTACTATTTTACCCACAAAATGATTAACTTCACTCACCAAACGCTGCCATTTACTAATTTATTGTTTTTTGGAACGGCTTTTGAATATACATTTAGAGACAAAATTAAACACATACTGAAATGAATTCAGCACAAGTGAGACATTCACTATTTTTATTTATGATTATACTATTTTCAACGTTTTCTCAAGCACAAATCCCTAACTATCAGTTTTTTTGGTCTAAAGTTGAGAAATTTGAAGTTGATGGCTTACCTAAATCTGCCTTAAAAGTTCTTGAAAGTATTGAGAAACAAGCCGAGAAAGACAAAAACCATCCGCAACTTTTAAAAACCATGCTTTTTAAAAGTAAATACGTTTTGGTTTTAGAGGAAGATGCACAGTTAAGTATTATCAATGATTTTAAAAATCAAATTGCGAAAAGCAAATTTCCGGTTAAAAACATTTTAGAAAATATTCTAGCCAATTTGTATTGGCAATATTTTAATCAACACAGATGGCAATTCTATAATAGAACGAAAACTGCTAAAAAAGTAGATACTGAAGATTTTAAAACTTGGGATTTGCAAACACTTTTTGATGAAACTCATTTGTATTTCCAAAAGTCTTTGGAAAATGGTTTGATGTTGCAACAGGAATCTCTAAAAAAATATAACATTCTATTACATGAACAAAAAGACTCTAAAACTTACAGGCCTACTTTGTTTGATTTTTTAAATCATAGTGCTTTACAATTCTATAAGACAAATGAAACCCAAATTACTAAACCAGCTTACAAATTTGAGATTGATAATCCTGATTTTCTAGCTAATACTGAAACGTTTTCAACCTTAAATATTGAATCTAAAGATTCCACCTCGTTACAACTAAATGCCTTAAAAATTTATAAGAATTTGATTCGATTTCATTTGAATGACAAATCGCCTTTTGCTTTAGCAGATGTTAATATTGAACGTTTAAAATTTATAAATCAGCATGCCACATTTAATGATAAACAAACCGTTTTACTAGATGCTCTAAAAAGCGAAAGCATCGAATTTAAAGCTCATGAAGTTTCTGGTTTGTATGATTTTGAAATAGCTTCTATTTACTATAACCAAAGTCTGTCTTATCACCCAAAAACTAACGAAGAACAGCGTTGGAAAGCTAAAGATGCCTTAGAGTTATGTAATGAAGTTATTTCTAAATTCCCAAAAAGTAAAGGTGCCGAAAAATGCAAGGTATTAAAATCTCAAATTGAGCAATCATCACTTCAAATTACTACTGAAGACTTTTTACCTATTCGAAAATCTGCTCGATTATTAATACGTTATAAAAATCTAAATGCCATTAAATTTAATGCTTATAAAGTTTCGGAAAAACAATATGAAAAGTTTGTAAAAACATATAGAAAAGATGAGCAACTTAGTTTTATAAAAAACTTATATGCCGATAAAATATGGAAAAGCAACTTAAGAAATGAAAATGATTACCAATTGCATACTTCGGAAGTCTTTGTGCCTAAACTTAATAACGGGAGGTATTTAGTTTTTGGTTTTATTGAAGATAGTGAAGAAACTTTTGCTTTTGCTCATGTTCAAGTTTCTAATATAGCGTTAGTTGAAACTGAAACACTCAAACAAAAAATATTTCAAATTATTGATAGAAATAATGGGGCAGCAATTGCAAATGCAAAGGTTGATGTATCGTATAAATCAACAAATAACAAAAACACATCAACTATAAACTACATTACAAATAGCTTAGGGGAAATTAAGATTGATAAAGATAAAAATTGGTATAGAAACGTTAATTTAAAAGTTAAAAATGGTAATGACCTTGCATATTTTGGTGATTTTTATATTAATCAAACGTATAATCAGCCAGAAGAAAAAGAAAGCTACAAATCGTTTTTGTTCACTGATAGAAGTATTTACAGACCAGGACAAACTGTTTATTTTAAAGCAATAGCCATAAAAACTAACGATGGCAAATCTGAGGTTTTAGAAAATGAGAAAGTATTGGTTACGCTTTTTAATTTTAATAATGAGATAGTTACTCAACACAAGTTAACCACCAATGTATTTGGCTCGGTATCTGGGGAATTCATTTTACCAAATAATGGTTTAAATGGATTATATAGAATAGAATTTAATACTGATTTAGGAAAATATTTAAGAAGTAACACATCTATTTCAGTTGAAGAATATAAGCGCCCAAAGTTTGAAACGGAATTCGAACCTGTTAGCGAAACTTTTAAAATCAATGATTCGGTTACAGTAAGAGGTATTACTTTGGCTTATGCTGGGAGTAATATTACTGATGCCAAAGTAGTGTATCGTGTAAACAGAAATGTACAATACCCGCGATGGTATTTTTGGTACAGACCTTGGGCAAATAGTGAACCTCAAGAAATTAAGCACGGAGAAACCATAACTAATGATAAAGGTGAATTTGAAATTACTTTTAAAGCCCTTCCTAATGAAAGCATTGATAAATCTAGCTTACCTATTTTTAATTATGAAATCACTGCCGATGTGACCGATTTGAATGGCGAAACCAGAAGTGCAAGCACTATTGTAAATGTGGGTTATCACGCATTGACTGCTAATATAAATATTGAAGCTATTATAGATAAAACCAATAAAGACCACAAAATTTCTATTGACACAAAAAACCTAAATGGTGAATTTGTTCCAGCCAAAGGAACAATTAAAATGTATAAGCTTAAAGCGCCAAATACCGTTTTAAGACCGCGACCATGGACCGCTCCAGATTACCAAGAATTTACTCAAAATGATTTTAAAGCACTGTTTCCTTATGATGCATACAACAATGAACATAATTCTAGTAACTGGAAAAAAGGCAAACTTGTTTTAGAAAAATCATTTGATACTAAAGACGCAAAAACATTAAAACTTGGTAAGATTAAAAAGTGGCAATCGGGCGAGTATATTATTGTTTTAGAAAGCAAAGATAGGTTTGGTCAATTGGTAAAAGATGAGATTAAAACAGTGCTTTTTAGTAAAGACGATAAAACACCTGCGGACAATCAATTGCTGACAATCGTTACTAATAAACCAACTTATAATATTGGAGATACTGCCCATATAACTATTGGCTCAGCGGCAGAAAATGTATCAGTTACCGTTTCTGTGGAAAAGAATAAAAAAATCATTAAAACAGAAATAATAAAACTGAACACCAATAAAAAAACAATAACTGTTCCTGTTACAAAAGATGATTTAGGTGGTTTTGTGGTACATTATAGTTTTGCAGCATTTAATAGTTTTAAATCGGGTACTCAAGCTATTTCTGTACCTTATCCTAAGGCAAATTTGGAAATTGAGACTTTAACTTTTAGAGATAAGTTGCAACCTGGAACTGATGAAACTTGGCAATTCAAAATTAAAGGTCCTTATGGCGAAAAGGTAAGCGCTGAGTTATTGGCGAGTATGTATGATGCCTCTTTAGATCAATTTAAACCGCTTAACTGGAATTTTAATCCTATTCAAAAATCTAATTATTATGCGCATAATAACAGAAGAGCTAATAATAGTTTTGGCACACAAAACTTTAGAGTTTATAACAACAAAATACGCATAAGCTATCCGCAACAAAATTATGACCAATTGAATTGGTTTGGGTTTAGTTTTGGATATAACAATAGATACTTAACGAAATCACTAAGTGGACGGGCAGCTGGTGTTCAATTAGTTGCAGACGAAATGGAGGTTGAAGAATCAGTCTCTTTTATGGTAACGGAGGATAATGCTAATCTTGATGAAGTTGTGGTTGTTGGATATGGAACAAAGGAGAAAAAAGATTTAACGAGAAGTGTCATAGGTATTAACAAAGACACTACTAATCCAGTAGAGAGACCAAACTTCGACAACATCAAAATCCGTAAAAACCTGCAAGAAACCGCGTTTTTCTTTCCGCAGTTAAAAACAGATTCAGAAGGCAACATCAGTTTCAGCTTTACAACACCAGAAGCTTTAACCCAATGGAAACTACAATTATTGGCGCATACCAAAACCTTAGAAAGCGCAACGCAATCTTTTACTGCAGTTACCCAAAAAGAATTGATGGTTATCCCAAATGCACCTCGTTTTTTACGAGAAAGCGACAGTATTACAATTAGCACAAAAATTGCAAACCTTACTGAAAAAGAACTTTCAGGACATGCTCAATTGATTTTAACAGATGTAGTTTCAGGAAAAGATGTAAATGCTAATCTGAATAATTTAGAAAACACGAAAACCTTTGTAGTTGATGCTCAAGGCAATGCTCAAGTCTCTTGGAGTTTATCCATTCCAGATAATATTCAGGCCGTTCAATATAAAGTACTTGCAAAAGCAGGTGATTTTAGTGATGGTGAACAAAATGCCTTACCCGTTTTAAGCAACCGCATGTTGGTTACCGAAACTTTGCCAATGTGGGTAAGAAGTAATCAAACAAAAACATTCACTTTAGATAAGTTGATGACTAACACCTCAACCACACTCAAAAACCATAAGTTGACTTTAGAAATGACTTCCAATCCTGCATGGTATGCGGTTCAGGCATTACCATATTTAATGGAATACCCTTATGACTGTAATGAACAAACATTTTCTAGATACTATGCGAATGCTTTGGCTAGCCATATTGCAAATTCAAACCCTAGAATTCAAGCCGTTTTTAATCAATGGCGAAATACGGGTGCATTACTTTCTAACTTAGAAAAGAATGAAGAATTAAAGTCTATTTTAATTCAAGAAACGCCTTGGTTGCGAGATGCTCAAAGTGAAACAGAACAGAAAAAGCGAATCGCCCTATTATTCGATTTAAACAAAATGACTATTGAATTAGAATCGGCTATCAACAAATTAAAGGCAAATCAAATGCCATCTGGTGCTTGGGCTTGGTTTAAAGGTGGTTATGAAAATAGATACATTACACAACATATTATATCTGGTTTTGGGCATTTAAAACAACTATCTGTCTCGTCGAGCGCAGTCGATACGTCTCTAATGATTATCCAAGCCATTAAATATTTAGATGGTGAATTCATAAAAGAATACAAAGACATCAGAAAATATAATGCGAAAATTGACTTAAACAAAGATCACTTAAGCCATACACAATTGCAATATTTATACATGCGAAGCTTCTTCCTAGATATTGAAAAATCAAAAGAAGTTGAAAAAATAAGTGGTTATTACCAAACTCAAATTCAGAAGTATTGGTTATCACGTTCGTTATATTCAAAAGGATTAATGGCTTTAATTTCTCATAGAAATAGTGACGCTAAAACAACTTCTAAGATTTTAAAATCACTTAAAGAAACAAGTATTACATCTGAGGAATTAGGTATGCATTGGAAAGCCAATACAAACTCTTGGTATTGGTATCAAGCACCTATTGAAACGCAAGCGTTATTAATTGAGGCTTTTGGTGAAATTGAAAACGACACAGAAACTATTGATAATTTAAAAATCTGGTTGCTTAAAAACAAGCAAACAAACCGTTGGAAAACAACTAAAGCAACTACCGATGCTGTTTACGCTTTGCTTCTTCAAGGTAGTGAATGGCTACCTGTTTCCGATATAGTTGATGTCATTTTAGGAGGACAACACATTGAACCTTCAAAATTAGAAGATGTAAAAGTTGAAGCTGGAACAGGTTATTATAAAACAAGTTGGAATACTGCTGAAATAAAGCCAGAAATGGGAGAAGTGAAAATTTCCAAAAAAGGAAATGGCATTGCTTGGGGAAGTTTATACTGGCAATATTTTGAGGATTTAGATAAAATCACCTCAGCTGAAACACCACTTCAATTAGAGAAAAAATTATTCCTTAAAACCAATACGGATACTGGTGAAGAAATTTCAGAAATAACTTCTAAAACGCATTTAAAGGTTGGCGATTTGGTTAGAGTTAGAATTGAATTGCGTACAGATAGAAACATGGAGTTTATTCATATGAAAGATATGCGTGCTTCTGGATTAGAACCTGTAAACGTTATTTCAAAATATAAATGGCAAGATGGTTTGGGTTATTATGAAAGTACTAAAGATGCCTCAACCAACTTCTTTTTTGACTATCTGCCAAAAGGTGTTTACATTTTTGAATACGATTTGCGCGTGAATAACGTAGGAAACATGAGTAATGGTATTACAACTATTCAAAGTATGTATGCTCCAGAATTTAGCAGCCATAGTGAGGGCTCCAGGATTAATGTTGAGTAAAAAATTGTTAGTTAAATCACTAGGTTTCGACAGAGCTTCAGATAGTTTTATTTATAATTAACTATCTTTCAACTCACTAACTAATATAAATAGCATTATGAATTCAAAAGTTTTTATGGTTCTAAGAATACTTCTTGGACTATTCGTTTTGGTTTTCGGACTTAACAAATTTCTAGATTTTATCCCAATGGAAGAAATGTCTGCCGATGCAGGCGCTTACTTTGGCGCATTAGCAAACAGTAAAACATTAACACTTGTTGCCCTTGTGGAAATTGCTGCTGGTTTAGCCTTAATTTTCAATAAATTTGGTGCTCTACTTGCATTAATTTTAATGAGTGTATCGGTAAATGCAGTTTTATTTCATGCCACTTTAGAACCTGGAAGCATTCCTGGAGCTTTAGTTTTACTAGTATTGAATATTCTTGTACTATATGGCTATAAAAACAAGTATAAAGATTTACTCAGTTAATATAGATTTAATAAAAAAAGAGGTTATTCAACCTCTTTTTTTATACTTAACTTTACAGAACGCTAATCCCATATTTACTACTTAATCGTTTTGAAATGTTCTATTACATATAAATTCATTTTACTTTTATTGATTTGCCTCTCTTTTTTTTCTGGATGCAAAAACAGTAAAACTATTTCTGAAAATCAATCAAAAAAGGAGATTCAAACAACACCTAAAATCTTATTTCTAAATTATAGTATTGAAAAAACTTCAAACGTAAAAAGGAGTATTCAGTTTATTAATAAAAAAATAGTTGAAGGTAAATTGAAACCTAATCGATTAGATTCTCTAGAAAATGGCATTAAGGGCGATTTGATTTTTACTGAACTTGATAAAAAATCTAAGGTATTAAATCAAATACTTATTAAGAACCCATTAATTAGAACAGTTGAGTATCTTGATGACTCAAAACAATTCCAAACAAAAATCATAAAATCCGACAAAACTCAGTTCTCTGTAAGGTTACAGCTAAAAAGTGATACTAAATACATAACAATTAGTAACTTTGCTAAAAACGACCCCCTTATCAAAACCCAAATAAACTAGTATGAAACCTTTTTTATGCTTTTTTCTAATCTTTATAAAAACCCTGCAATTTTCTGCACAAACTTTTGATGTAGAAGCTATAAAAGATTCTGGGGATAATGACAAGCGTATTAATCTTGTATTTATGGGAGACGGTTATACCACGTCTGAATTAGACAAATTTATTACAGATGCTACCAATTTTTCAAATAGCTTGTTCAGCCAAAGTCCATTTTCAGAATACTCAGATTATTTTAATGTTTACGCCATAAAAGTTCCTTCAAATGAAAGCGGAACTGATCATCCAGCAACCGCAACTGATGTTACTGAACCCTTTTTTGATGCCGCAGTTGTAGATACTTACTTTAACACGTCTTTTGATACAGCTGGTATACATAGACTTCTTTATACTTATGATTCTGCAACTGTTTATGATGTTTTAGCTGATAATTTTCCAGAATACGACCAACCTATTATTTTAGTTAACTCTTCAGAATATGGCGGTGCTGGCGGTCCTTACGCGACTTCATCTACAGGAAATAACGCCGATGAAATAGTCATACATGAATTAGGACATTCTTTGTTTGATTTAAAGGATGAATATTATCCGGGCGATGTATTGGCAGCAGAGGCTATAAATATGACACAAGAAACCAATACCAGTTTGGTTAAATGGAAAAATTGGATAGGTCTTAATACCATAGGCATTTATCAACACGAAGATTTTAATGGTAACCCAAAACCATGGTATAGACCACATGAAACTTGTAAAATGCGTTATTTGGGCGTTCCGTTTTGTGCTGTTTGTAAAGAAGGTATTATCGAGAAAATTCATAGTTTAGTTTCACCAATAGACAATTATTCTCCAAATAATAATACAATTGACAATCTTACATTTCCATTAGATTTTCAGCTAGATTTAATTAACCCTAATCCAAATACACTAGAAAGCGATTGGACTCTAAACGCGACAAGTTTTGCTACTAATGTTGATGACATTTCTATACTTGAGACCGATTTAGTTGAAGGTGCTAATACTTTAACTACTGTAATACATGATAACTCTCCTTTTTTAAAGGTTGATAATCATAATAGTTTCCATGTGTATTCTGTAACTTGGACTATAAATTATTCCTCGTTAGGGGTTGATGATATTGAAAGTGAAGCTAACAATTATAATATTTCGCTTTATCCAAACCCTGCTAATAACGTTTTGAATTTAAAGTTTGAGAGTAATTCTATTTCAGAATTAAAGGTTGAAATAATAAGTATTGATGGTAAAAGATTAACATCGACAACACTTTCAAATTATGAAAACACGTTGATTGATATTAGCAAGTTTAGCCAAGGTATTTATATCACAAATTTTTACTCAGGTAATGTTTTATTAGTAAGTAAAAGACTGATAAAGAACTAAATTATTTTTCTGGAGGATAGCTAGACAATACCTTTTCAACAATGGCATTTAATCTAACTTCTCTTTTTTCTGGAGTTGCTTTTGGGTTAAAGCTAGATTCACTAATGGCTTGCCAAAAGAGTTGCTTTTTATTTTCGTCAACAAAATCGATCGTAATTTGTCGGTTTACATTTGCTTGACCTATTGGGATTCCAACGGTAATTCCACCACCTACATTTCTTCCACTACCACCAACACCTACTCCTATTGTTTGTCGTTGAGCATCTTGATACTCTGCACTTTTAATGTCGATAAAAAAATCTGGGTTTTCAGAAATTGCAAAACCTTTAGTTTCCATTTTTGCATCAATAGCGTTTAATAAACGCTTAGTATCTAACTCTGATAAACCTGTTTCCATGTTAGCATAATATTGATATGTTTTATAGGTATTGAAGTTAGTGGTTTTATCATAATCATAGTTTACATGAATAGGTGCACATGATACAATGAGTAAGGCTAGGATAGTAATTTTGAGAAATTGCATGAGACTTTAATTTTATATAAAGTTAATCAAAAATTATTCCAATATTGAATTTTAGTTCTGCTGCTGCGTTAGGGATTGAAACGGCATCCTTTTGCCTCTTTAATAGATAAGTGAAAACTTTTGGAGAAACTAAGTGTTTACAAGTAGTTTACTATCTACACAGGAATAAAAAAACAGCAAAAGATATAGTGTAAAGCCCGACCCTTGTGGTAACGCCCTAATTTAGCATCTTCCAAAGTACATCTTTAAGTTTTGTAATACCTTGTTGTGCCACGGACGAAATAAACAGGTATGGAATTGGAAGTTCGTTATCTAACACTATTTTCATTTCGGCTTTTAACTCATCGTCAAGCATATCGCTTTTTGAAATGGCTATGATGCGCTCTTTATCAAGCATTTCTGGATTATATCTTCTAAGTTCGTCTAACAGAATATCGTACTGTTTTCTAATATCCTTAGCATCGGCTGGAATTAGAAACAATAAAATAGAATTACGCTCGATATGACGTAAAAAGTAATGACCAAGACCTTTACCTTCGGCAGCGCCCTCGATAATTCCAGGAATATCTGCCATAACAAAAGTTTGAAAATCGCGATATTTTACGATTCCTAAATTTGGTTTTAGAGTAGTGAACTCATAATCTGCAATCTTAGGTTTTGCAGATGTAACCACCGATAATAAAGTTGATTTACCCGCATTTGGGAAACCTACCAAACCAACATCGGCAAGTACTTTTAATTCCATGGTTACATACTTTTCTTCCATAGGAATACCGGGTTGTGCGTAACGTGGCGTTTGATTGGTTGAGCTTTTAAAATGCCAGTTTCCTAGACCACCTTTACCGCCCTCTGCCAATATTATTTCCTCACCATCTTCGGTAATTTCAAAAAGGATGTTATTTGTTTCTGTATCTCGAATTACGGTTCCTAGTGGCACATCGATATAAACATCTTCTCCGTCGGCTCCAAAACTTCTTCCGCTACTTCCATGTTCTCCATGTCCTGCTCTACTGTGCTTTTTAAATTTTAAATGAAGTAAGGTCCAAAGGTTGGCTTTCCCGCGAACAATAACATGCCCTCCACGACCACCATCTCCACCATCTGGGCCGCCTTTGGTAATATATTTTTCACGATGCAAATGCACAGAGCCTTTACCTCCATTTCCAGAAGACACAAACATTTTTACGTAGTCTACAAAATTTCCTTCAGTCATTGTATTGTTTATTTGTTTTTTGTGGAGTTGTTTAGCTGAATATTAGATTAAAGTGAGTAGGTTTTATAAAACCTAAACAACTAAACGAATAAACACTTCAACTAAAGGTTTTCGATAACCGTACTTAGTCTAACAGTAATGTCTTCAATACTACCAACACCATCAACTCCAAAGTACTTATTTTGGGCAGCGTAATAGTCTTTTAGTATGGCGGTTTCGTTATAGTATACTTTAATTCTGTTTCTAATTACAGTTTCATCAGCATCATCTTTTCTTCCACTAGTTTTCCCTCTTTCAAGTAAACGTTTTACCAAAACCTCATCATCAACTTCTAAGGCAATCATGGCATTAATTTGAGAATCTTTGCTATCCATTAATTTATCCAAAGCTTCTGCTTGTGCATTTGTACGCGGAAAACCATCAAAAATAAATCCGTTAGCATCAGCATTTTTTTCTACTTCCGCATTTAACATATCTATAGTTACTTGGTCTGGCACCAACTGGCCTTTATCCATAAAAGATTTAGCCAATGTTCCTAAAGCAGTTTCATTTTTTATGTTGTATCTAAACACATCTCCTGTCGAAATATGTACTAAATTATACTTCTCTTTTAAAAATTCTGCTTGTGTTCCTTTACCTGCTCCTGGAGGCCCAAATAATACTAAGTTCGTCATGTGTTGTGTTTCTTTTATTTGATATACTTCTGGTAAATCCCTCCCCAATCCATCATAATCTAAACCGTAACCTACTATGAATTTATTAGGAATTTCAATACCAACATAATGTAATTTAAAATCTTTTTTATAAGCTTCAGGTTTATAAAAAAGTGTAGCAATTTTTAATGACTTTACCTTTTCATTTTTAAAAATCCTGTGAACTTCATGCAAAGTTTTCCCTGTATCAATAATATCTTCTAAAATAATTACTGTTCTACCCGTTAAATCTTGTGTTAAACCTATTAAACGTTGAATATCCTCTGAAGACTTCAAGCCTTCATAAGAAGCCAGTTTTATAAAAGTTACCTCGCATGTTTTTGGATATTTTTTTACAAAATCGCTAGTTAACATAAACGACCCGTTTAGTATACCAATAAACACAGGGATTTCATCACCAACATCTTCTGCTATTTCATCAACTAAACGCTGTAAAGTATCGTCAATTTCCTTAGCAGAAATAAAGGGTTTAAAATACTTGCCGTGTAACTTTATCAAGGGAAATAAATTTTAAAGTCGCAAAGATAACCAATATTAGGCAATACCCATTTTTTGATTTATGTTTTTGGAACTATTTTAAGATTTAAGTGTATTTTTGCATATCTTAAATACCTTATTAGCAATAAAACATGGCAAACTATTTTTCTTCAAATTTTAAACTTGGTATTCTTGGTGGTGGACAATTAGGTAAAATGCTACTTTATAATACCAGAAAGTTTGACATATATACTTCGGTTTTAGATTCGAGTAATGAAGCTCCTTGTAAAATTGCTAGTAACGAATTTCATTTAGGAGACTTGATGGATTATGATGCGGTTTACAATTTTGGAAAACAGGTTGATGTTTTAACTATTGAAATTGAAAACGTAAATGTTGATGCTTTAGAAGCTCTTGAAAAAAAAGGCATTAAAGTATATCCTGCCTCTAAAACATTGAGACGCATTCAAAATAAGGCGAAACAGAAATTATTTTATGTAGATAATGACATTCCAACTTCTGGTTTTTCTCGATTTGCTTATTTATCAGAAATTGAAGATGCTATTGAAAATGGGGGTTTAGAATTCCCATTTGTTTGGAAAGCTGCTCAGTTTGGATATGATGGTAATGGCGTAAAAGTAGTTAGAAAACTTTCAGATTTAGAAGGCTTACCAAAAGGCGAATGTATTGCTGAAAATTTAATTCCGTTTAAAAATGAGCTAGCAGTTATTGTTGCTAGAAGCGTTTCTGGCGAAACAAAAACATATCCAGTAGTTGAAATGGAGTTTCATCCTGAAGCAAATCAAGTAGAGTATGTCATTTGTCCTGCAAGAATTTCGGATGAGGTGGCAAAAAAAGCTAAAGAAGTGGCTTTAAAAGCATCAAAAGCTTTTAATCATGTTGGTTTATTAGCTGTTGAAATGTTTCAGACAAAAGAAGATGAAATTTTAGTTAATGAAGTAGCTCCAAGACCTCACAATTCGGGGCATCAAACTATAGAAGCGAGTTATACCTCTCAATTTGAGCAACATATTAGAGCCATTTTAGATTTACCATTGGGGAGAACAGACAGTAAAGTTGGTGGCGTTATGGTAAATTTGGTTGGTGCTGAAGGCCATACTGGAAATGTGGTTTATGAAAACATAGAAAACATCATGAAAATGGATGGTGTAACACCCCATATTTATGGTAAAAAGCAAACTCGTCCGTTTAGAAAAATGGGACATGTAACCATTGTAAATGAAAATTTGAATGAAGCCAGACGCGTTGCAGAAGAAGTAAAGAAAAGTATAAAAGTTATTAGTGAGTAATGTTTCCCCGAGCGCAGTCGAGGGGTCTATTAAAATATATTGGTTTTATTATTTAGGTCTCGACTGCGCTTGACCACACAAAAAATAAAATTTATGAGTAAAGTTGGAGTAATTATGGGAAGTAAAAGTGACCTTCCTGTTATGCAAGATGCTATAGACATCTTAAAAGGTTTTGATATAGAAGTTGAAGTAGATATTGTTTCTGCTCACCGTACTCCTGAAAAATTATTTGATTATGGTAAAAACGCACATACTAGAGGCTTTTCTGTAGTAATTGCTGGTGCTGGTGGTGCTGCCCATTTACCTGGTATGATTGCTTCTTTATCGCCGCTTCCAGTAATAGGAGTCCCTGTAAAAAGTAGTAATTCTATTGATGGTTGGGACTCTATTCTATCAATCCTACAAATGCCTGGAGGTGTTCCTGTAGCAACAGTTGCTTTAAACGGAGCAAAAAATGCTGGTATTTTAGCAGCTCAAATTATAGGCTCAAGTGACAAATGTGTACTTGATAAAATTGTTGCATATAAAGAAGGCTTGAAAATTAAAGTAAATGAATCTGCAAAAAATTTATAGAAAAAAGCCCTGAATAACTTCAGGGCTTTTCAGCTATTAACAAATAATTCTATTGAGTTAGTCACTCGTCGTATTATTGGCAGCGAAAATAAAGCAATTTTACTATGCATACATAGTAAAATATATTTTTAACATATTTTTTAAATAAATGATAAAAAAAACACTGAAAACCCCATTTAATACTAAATACAACACCTCTCCTTTTAGAATAATTCAATCAGAAGATTTTTTGCCAACATTTAAAGAAGCTATAAAAATGGCAAAAAAGGAGATTAATGACATTATAAACAACCCAGAAAACCCTTCTTTTGAAAACACAATTGAAGCTTTAGATTTTTCTGGAGAACAATTAGATAGGATTTCAAGTATATTTTTCAATCTGAATTCAGCTGAAACTACTGAGGAGATTCAAAAAATAGCTCAAGAAGTTTCGCCTTTATTATCAGAATTCAGCAACGATATTACTTTAAATGAAGATTTGTTTAAACGAGTAAAGGCTGTTCATGATTCCAAATCTGAATTAGATTTAACGCCAGAACAAAAAACACTTCTTGATAAAAAATATAAAAGTTTCTCTAGAAATGGTGCAAACTTATCAGAAGACAAGAAAACGAAACTTAGAGAGATTGATAAAAATTTAAGCAAACTAAAACTAAAATTTGGAGAAAATGTTTTAGCAGAAACTAACAAGTTTGAAATGCTAATTACAGATGAATCTGATTTATCTGGCCTTCCAGACGGCGCAAAAGAAGCCGCAAAGCAATTAGCTGAATCAAAAAAGAAAGAAGGCTGGTTATTTACTTTAGATTACCCAAGCTATATTCCTTTTGTAACTTATGCCGATAATAGAGCATTAAGAAAAAAACTTACTCTAGCTGCTGGAAGTAAAGCGTTTAAAAATAATGAACTAGACAATCAAGAAAACGTACTACAAATAACTAAATTAAGGCATGATCGTGCAAATTTATTAGGTTACAAAACCCATGCTCACTTTGTATTAGAAGAACGTATGGCTGAAAGTCCTGAAAATGTTCAGAAATTTTTGAATGAATTACTTGAAAAAGCTAAACCTACAGCAAAACGAGAATTTGAAAACCTAGAGCAATTTGCCAAAGATTTAGATGGTATAGATCAATTACAAAAATGGGATGGTGCTTATTATTCGGAAAAGTTAAAACAGAAATTATTTAGTTTGGATGATGAACTACTGAAACCCTATTTTAAACTTGAAAATGTTATAAATGGGGCTTTTACAATAGCTAATAAATTATTCGATTTACAGTTTGAAGAAATTCATGATATTGATAAATACCATGACGATGTTTTAACCTATAAAGTTACTGACTCTAAAGGCAATTTTATTTCTATATTTTATGCTGATTTTTTCCCAAGATCAGGAAAACGTAATGGTGCGTGGATGACTGTTTACAAACCTCAGTACATTAAAAATGCTGAGAATAGCAGACCACATATTTCTATAGTTTGCAATTTTACAAAACCAACTAAAACAAAACCTTCATTACTAACTTTTAATGAAGTAACTACGCTTTTCCATGAGTTTGGTCATGCATTACATGGTATGTTGGCTAATACTACCTACCCTAGCCTATCTGGAACAAGCGTGTATTGGGATTTTGTAGAATTACCAAGTCAAGTTATGGAAAACTGGTGTTTTGAAAAAGAGGCTTTAGAATTATTTGCAACACATTATGAAACTGGAGAAATGATTCCAATGGATTTGGTTGAAAAAATCAAGGAATCTGCTACATTTCATGAAGGTATGCAAACCCTTCGTCAATTAAGTTTTGGATTATTAGATATGAGTTGGCATGGGCAAAACCCAGCAGACATAAAAGATGTTAAAGCTTTTGAAACCGAAATGTTCAAAAACACATCGCTATATCCTGAAACCAAAGAGACTTGTATGAGCACAGCATTTGCTCATATTTTTCAAGGTGGCTACTCTTCTGGATATTACAGCTATAAATGGGCAGAAGTTTTAGATGCAGATGCGTTTGAATATTTTAAAGAAGCAGGTATATTTAATAAAACCGTTGCTGATAAATTTAAAAACAATGTATTATCTCAAGGCGGTACTGAAAACCCAATGACACTTTATAAACGCTTTAGAGGTCAGGAACCAAAACCTGAAGCTTTATTGAAACGAGCGGGATTAGTGAAATAAATCTTCATATTTTTTTTTAAGCTTTTTAACTTTTAAAACTAATTGCTGCATTCTGTAGAGATATACAATTGGTTTTTAAATGGATTATATAGGTTACCTGAAACACTATAACTCCCGTTGATTGTGGCATTAGATAGGGCACAAAAATTAGTCAACGCATTATTCTGTTCAATCTTAAAACTTGTAATATTATTGCCAATAGTTCTTAAATTATTTAATCCAAAAAGACTATTTAAAACTTTATTTCGTTTAATAAAAAACCCGCCGCCGACTGATGATAACCCTTCTAAATATAAACCCGTTAAGGATTCATTATCCTCAATGACCAAATTATTTTCAATAGAGACCAATTTCTCTAACCCAGATAAACTAGTCAGAATAGGATTCCTCCCAATATTCAATTCTCTGAGGCTTGTAATACCCTCCAACCCCGACAAACTTGTTAATGCAATATTGCCCGTAATTTTTAATCCACCCAAAGAAGTTAAATTCTTCAAACTTAACAAATTTGATAAAGCAGCATTACCTTTATAAATACTATTATCTATTCCATTTCCGATATATAAAATACCTCCTATGGACACTAAATTTTCCAATCCGTTTAAATTGGTTAAGGCATCATTACGTGAAAAGTATAAATCTCCTCCAATAGAATTTAAATTCTCTAATCCTGTTAAACTAAACAATGCCTTATTACTACTAAACGTCAAATTTCCCCTAATAGAGTTTAAATTTTCTAACCCTATTAAACTAATTAATGCATCATTATCTAAAATTGAAAGATAATCTAATTGAGATAAATCTGCTAAACTAGATAAATTGGTTAAAGCATCATTATTGTCAATAGATAAAGTCTTTAAAATTAAATTATTAAAGTCCAATCCTTCTAAACTTACTAATGCAGAATTGTTCCTAAGATTCAAAGCATTTAAAGTAATAACATTTTCTAAACCCATTAAATTCATTAATGCATTATTATCTCTAATTAAAAAAGATACTTCAACTACACTTAATTTTTCTAAACCAACCAAACTGGACAAAGTTTCGTTATAACTTATATAAAAACGATTTCCGATTGTGGTTAAATTTTCTAGCCCTGCTAAACTTGTTAAACCGCTATTCCCATTAATATCAAAATCACCTGTTACTTCTACCAAATTTTTCAAACTTGCCAAGCTAGTTATATCATCACTAACATTAACACCATTATAATTAGGGTTATAAATTGGACTATTTCTAACAATGCTTATTTTACCTTCTATTTTTGCGTAACCCAAAGCACCAAAAGCATCCAATTCTTCCTGAGAAGCCAAAACAATGTTTCCAACATACACATCGCTATTCTCAGAACATGTTTTTATGGTTCCTAAGGCTGCAACATTACTTTGAAAAGTTATATCCTGAGATTCTGTTTCAAGTTCGTTTATATAATCATAGGCCGTTAACGTAGCAATATCGACTTCACAACCAAAAAAACCAAAGTTTAAACTGCCAGTATTGTCCATGAAAAAAACACGTGTTGTTTCTTCGTAATTTATTTCAACAATACCATTAACTATTGGATTATTATCACAATCAACAACACTACCTGTAACTGAATAATAATCAATGGAAACATTATCATTATTTAGTTGAATAGTTAAATCATTTTCTTCATTATTATATTTTCCGTAAACCCCTTCAAAGAGAATATTATTTGGCAAACAACTTAATTCACTATGTAACTGAATGGTTATCAACTCGTTTTTTGGCACAGAACCACATAATTTACCTTGCCCATCAGTTAAACCACTATAAATAATTTGGGACGTTTCATTTCTTATTATCTTAACATTTTGATTTGGCAATATGTTTCCATTGGTTCCTTCAATCGTTAAACACATATTTACCAAATCCAGTGGTAAATCACAATTCCACCACGAAAAGTGACTTACTTCTCCAACATAACTAGCACTTTCTTTGATAGCACTACCTTCTTCAATCCAAATACCTTGTTCCTCATCAAAATACCATAATGGAATACTATCATCTGAAAAACCTTGTTGACTTACTGCTATAGGTAGCGTTATAGTTGCTTTATTATCGGCATTCACATTTAGCAGTTCTCCACTAGAACCTGTTAATTCCACAGCTATCATTCCATAAGTTTCTAACAATTTTACCTGCCCATTGGTGTCTTGAGCCAATAAATTCCCTGGCATATTTGAATAGGTAGATTCATTTTCAGGAGATAAATGTTTCAAACTTACATTTACAATTCCTGTATAAGAAGAACCATCAAAATTGAAATAACTACCTTTAAATTCAACTTTAGCGCCAGAAGGAGTAGATACTTCTGCTTTTACTCCTGAATTTATTTGTTTTATCACATCAGCTTTTAACAATGTTAGTTCTAATATTTGAGCAACCTCTCCAGTTGGGATAATAGTTTTTGTAGTTGAGATATAGTCTGACTTTGTGATTTTTGCTGTTAAGAAATTTTTAAATGCACTAACATTATTAAATAAGACAATTCCCTTACTATCGGTTTGACCATTCAAATCTCCAACTGAAACATTTACTTGATCTATTGGTTCCTCGAATTCATCTATTACTTTTACAAGAAGGAACTCTATTGATATCTCCTCCCCCTTAAATAAATTAAAATTTAAAGCAAAATCAGCGGGGTCATCTTCAATTTCCTCTTCTATTTCTTCCTGCTGCACCTTATCAACTACTTCATCATTATTACAAGAGAATAATAACAAAAACGACAAACAAAATAGAATGGGTATTTTTAAAAGAGTAGTTAATTTCATAAACCATGAATTCAATAAATATTTTTACAAACCCAGCTAAATATTCCCAATAACAAAAAAGATTTCGATAATGTACCACACCTACTGTTTGAGGGCTTTAAAACATGGCAACAAATAAATTTTCAATAATTATAGAAAGTTTAGAAATTATTATTATATTTACATATGGAATATCAGGAAGCAAAAGATAAATTTATAAGCACTTGGGGAAGTTTAGGCACGTTATGGGGCATAAACAAAGCCATGGCACAAATACAATCGTTGCTTTTTATTTCTACAAAACCACTTTCTATGGAAGACATCATGGAAGAACTTAAAATTTCTCGTGGAAATACGAGTACGAATTTAAGGCAATTAATGGATTGGGGAATTGTTACCAAAGAATTAATTCCTGGAGAACGTAAAGAGTTTTTTACCACAGAAAAAGATGTGCAAGAACTAGCAAGACATATTGCTAAAGAACGAAGTCGAAGAGAAATAAAACCCGTTATAAAAGTTTTAAAAGAAGTGAGTTCTACAAAAGATGATGGTACAGAAAAAACAAAAGAACTTATAAAACAAACCAAAGCATTACATGATTTAGCTGAAACAGCAGATACGATGATGAATAAAATTGTAAATCAAGAGCAAAACTGGATTACTAAATCTTTAATGAAATTGATTAAATAAAAAAATTTAAAATACAATTTCAATAATTTCTGAAAGTTTAAAAATTAAGAAAATGAATTATAATATCATCTCATATAGCATTTACATCCCCATCATATTTTTTATTATGATTTATGTTGGGTGGTTATTCTATAAACATGGCGAATTATTTCTTTTAAATCTATTTCAGGATGAAACATTAGTTAAGAGTATTAATAACCTACTTCTTATCGGCTACTATTTAGTGAACCTTGGTTATGCCATAATTACAATTGCCTATTGGGAAGTTATAAATTCAATTCCAGAGATGCTTAATACTTTGAGCCATCATTTGGGAATCATAATAATTGGTCTTGCCGTATTACATTACAACAATGTACTATGCCTTACCTATCTCGTAAAATCAAAATCATTAAAACAATAAATTATGGAAAATTCAAAAATTATTATAGGTTATTTAATTTATTTACCTGTCGTTATTGCACTTACTATTTATGTATCTAAAATGCTTTTCAAAAATGGAAGATTATTTATGATAGATATTTTTAAAGGCAAAGAAGATATCGCTTTAGCCACCAACAAATTATTTGAAATCGGGTTTTACCTTATAAATATTGGTTGGGCGATGTTAATTTTAAAAATCTCTTACTACAGTATTAACGGTATGAGCTATCAAACCCTTATTGAAATATTGAGTAAAAAAATTGGCGGGTTTTCAATCTATTTGGGTGTGATGTTGTTTATTAATCTTTTCTTTTTCTTTAGAGGAAGACGCATTTCTAGACAGAACAAAGGAAACACGCCACCTCAACTACAAAACTCTTAAAGTCATGAAAGTTTTACATTATATAAACTGTTTCTTTTATGCTTTAGCCGTAATACCATACATAACTATATATTATGTTATGTATGGTATGTACGCTCAATTTTTACTTGGAGTATCTCAAGTTATACTAGCATTAGTTTTGTTTGTATTCTTAAAAAAATTCAATCATGAGATTAAAAAACACTTAAGAAATTATTGGATACTTACCTTAGGTATATTATCGCTCATTTTCATAAGTTCTAAAACTTATCAAAGCAGGAATGACCCCATACTAGTGTATTTATTTTTATAATTCCAATATTGATTGCTAGTTACTTTGTTTATATAACTTACTTAATTCAAAAAAAATGAAAACTATAATAATTGCAGGCGGAAGTGGATTTCTGGGACAAGTTTTAGAAAGTTATTTTCAAGAAAAAGGTTTTTTAGTGAAAATTTTAACAAGAAGCCCAAAAAATGAAAACGATATTTTATGGAATGCAAAAGATTTAGGACCTTGGACAAAAGCGCTTGAAGGCGCAGAGGCTTTAATTAATCTTACTGGGAAATCGGTTGATTGCAGATACACGGATGAAAACAAAAAGCTAATTCATGATTCTAGGATAGATTCTACTCATGTACTTGGTTTGGCGATTAATCTTTGTGAAAATCCACCGAAAGTATGGTTAAACTCCTCTACAGCTACAATATATAAAGGCTCTTATGACAAAGAAATGACAGAAGCTGATAGCGAAATTGGTGATGATTTTTCTATGAATATTGCTAAATCTTGGGAAGCAGCTTTTAACTCAATTACAACGCCTAAAACTAGAAAAATCATTTTAAGAACCTCTATTGTTCTAGGTAAAAAAGGCGGTGCTTTAATTCCGCTGAAAAATTTAACTAAGCTTGGATTAGGCGGGAAACAAGGTTTTGGAAACCAAAAAGTAAGCTGGATTCATGAGGCAGATTTTAGTAATGCTGTTGCATTTTTAATAAATACTAAAAATCTTGAGGGGGTTTTTAACTTATGTGTTCCGAAGTCAACAAATAATTCTATTTTAATGAAAACGCTTAGACATGTTTTAAAAGTACCTTTTGGAATTTCTCACCCGACACCTTTATTAAAACTTGGAGCTAAGATAATTGGTACAGAAACAGAGCTTGTTTTGAAGAGTAGAAATGTAATTCCTGAACGTCTTTTAAAAAATGGTTTTAAGTTCACATTCACAAATATTGAAACTGCTTTGATAGATTTAACTGATGCTTAACAGGTTTTAATGAAAAAAGAATCTTGTTAATAATAGTATTTTAGTTGGCGGATAAGCATAAGCGCGTTAGGGATCGCAATGGATAGCCCACAGCTTTTGCGCCTTAGCGCAGAAGCGAGGACTTACACCCTTCGACTCCGCTCAGAATAAACTCCTAGCGCAAACCTTTTAGGGTAACGCCCAAAAAAAATTATGAGGTACTAGTCTAAACATCTATATAAATCCATTTTTTTAGCTTATTTTTGGAATTCAAAAGAAAAATTTGCTACGTTAATGCCTAATCATCAAATTGACCCAAACAAATGGATTGACCTTTATTCTGATTATCTATTCAACTACACCATTTCGCGTGTAAGCGATCGAGATAAAGCTCAGGATTTAGTTCAAGATACTTTTTTAGCGGGTTTAAAATCCATGAAAAACTTTAAAGGAGAAGCAAGCGAGCGCACATGGCTTATTTCTATTCTAAAGCGAAAAATTATAGATCACTACCGAAAAATTAATTCTAATAAAGGTAAAGCCGAAGTAAGAATTAATTATAAAGACAGTGAAAGCGAAGGTGATTGGTTGGAAGAACGTGTTGCAGACCCTTTTGACAAAACTGCTGAAGACACTTTGCAAAACAACGAATTAGGAGATGCTATACATAACTGTTTAGAAAAACTACCTCAAAAACAAGCTGATGTTTTTAAAATGAAAACTATTCTTGAGCATGAAACTGAAGTTATTTGTAATGAACTAAATATTACTGCGTCTAACCTTTGGGTAATTATACATAGAGCAAGAACAGCTATGGCAGATTGCTTAAAAGAAAATTGGTTTTAATTATGAGTAAAATTGAGGTTATGATTCCTTGCGATGAAGCAAATCATGTTTGCGATAAGACACAATACAATGATGCTACCCTATGGGAGAAAATAAAGCTAAATATACATCTAATATATTGTAGAGCCTGTAGAAAGTATACAAAAAACAATGCTAAACTTACCAAGACAATAAAAACTTCAAAGGTTGAGTGTTTAGATAAAAAATGCAAAGACGACATGAAAAAAGATTTCAATAAGGCATTAAAAGAAGTTTCTAATTAAAAGTCAGTAATAAAACGAGCCATAATATTGGTAATCCTTCTACAAAAAAAGAACAGTAATATTTATTTTGTTCAACTCTACTAAAGCACACATATAACGCTGTTATAATGGAAACAATTAATAACACGGTAATTGAATTTGTGCTAGTTTCATCTTTTAAAAATTCTAATAAGTAGAATACTAACAAAAGTACTATGCCTAGAGTTTTTGTTTTTTTAACTCCAAGTTTTTGTGGAATAGTTAATAACGCTATCTTATCGAATTTTAAATCCCTTATCTCAAAAGGCAACATTAATACCAAAACAAATAAAAATCGCTGGATACTGAGTAAAATAATATCCAGATTAAAACCATAATTGGCATTAATTAAAGGAATAAAAACAGTTACTCCGGCCCATACTAAAGCAATTACATAAACTTTTAATCCGCCAACACTTCTGAGGGTACTATTTTGTTTTGCCCCAATAGGAATAGCATAGAAAACAGTTAATACTGCAAAACTTGCAATAAAAATATGTGTATACAGTTTTAGCTGAACTGCATAATAACACATTAAAATAAAGCAAATAAAAGATAGTACTTGAATCAACTTAAGCCAATTTGCCAACCGCCTATGCCGAAACTTCGCAACACCAAAATACTTAACAAAATTATAACCGGTAATTGTAGCATAAAACACAAAATATAATACTGATTCAGTATATGTTAAATTTAGGTTTATTAAGGTAATCCAGGTTAAAGAATATACCGATAAAGCTACATGAATACTACTGTTTATATAAAAGTTAAAAAGTTGTTTTAAAAACCTCATAAGGCAAATGTAATTAAAGTGTTGATAACGTTCATGAATAGTTAAAAACTTTACTTTCTACTCAATAAAATACATCAAATATTACGTATTTTTGCGAATTGTATAATTTAAATCCTGTGTTAATGAACACGAATGCTTTCGCTTTGCGTCATATTGGTCCGAGAGAAGACGATCAAAAACTTATGTTGAAAACTTTAGGTTTAGACTCTTTAGATCAATTGATTTATGAAACTATTCCTGATGATATTCGTTTAGAAAATGGTTTGAATTTAGATAGCCCAATGACTGAACATGAATATTTATTACATATTCATGATTTGTCAAAAAAAAATAAAGCTTACAAAACCTATATAGGGCTAGGTTATCACCCTACCATTCTTCCTGCTGTTATTCAAAGAAATATTCTTGAAAACCCTGGTTGGTATACAGCTTACACCCCTTACCAAGCCGAAATAGCACAAGGTAGACTAGAAGCATTACTGAATTTTCAAACTATGGTGATGGACTTAACAGGAATGGAGATTGCCAACGCTTCTTTACTTGACGAAAGTACTGCAGTGGCTGAAGCCATGAGTTTACTTTTTGCTGTTAGAGAACGTGATCAGAAAAAAGCAGGCATAAATAAGTTCTTTGTTTCAAATAATATATTACCACAAACATTGTCATTATTACAGACTAGAGCAAACCCTATTGGAATTGAATTAGTAATAGGTAATGAAGAGGCATTTGATTTTACAGAAGGATTTTTCGGTGCTATTTTACAATACCCAGGTAAAGACGGTCAAATTACTGACATAAAATCATTTATAAGTCAAGCGAATAAAGCTAGAATTAAAGTGGCTGTTGCTGCTGATATTTTAAGTTTAGTAAAGTTGGAGGCACCTGGTAAATTTGGAGCTGATGTGGTTGTTGGAACCACGCAACGTTTTGGAATACCAATGGGGTATGGTGGCCCTCATGCTGCATATTTTGCAACTAAAAAAGCTTATAAACGTGATTTGCCTGGTCGTATTATTGGTGTTACTAAAGACGCTAGCGGTAATCGTGCATTGCGCATGGCGTTACAAACAAGAGAGCAACATATTAAACGGGCTAAAGCCACTTCAAATATCTGTACCGCACAAGTACTATTAGCTGTTATGGCCAGCATGTATGCTGTATATCACGGCCCTAAAGGCTTAAAATTTATTGCCAACAAAGTGCATAACAAAGCTTCAACTTTAGCTAATGCTTTAGAAAAATTAGGGTATAAACAAATAAACACGTCTTATTTTGATACACTTCAAATTAAAACTAAAGCTAAAAAAATAAAAAAAATAGCAACTAAAAAGAAAGTTAATCTATTTTATCCAGACTCCGGAACAGTAACAATTTCAATTAATGAAACTACAGCTATTCGAGATATTAATTATTTGATTTCTGTTTTTGCTGAAGCTGCAAAAAAAGAAACTATTATAATTTCTGAAGTTGAACACACCAATAATATTTCAGAATCCTTACAAAGACAATCTCAATTCTTAACCGAATCTGTATTTAACACACATCATTCGGAAACCGAATTAATGCGCTACATCAAATCTTTAGAACGTAAAGATTTAGCATTAAATCATTCTATGATTTCATTAGGTTCCTGTACAATGAAATTAAATGCAGCCTCAGAAATGCTTCCATTAAGTTGGTTTAAATGGGGTAACATACACCCTTTTGCCCCTTTAAAGCAAGCAAAAGGTTATCTAACTATTTTAAAAGAGCTGGAAGATCAATTAACTGAAATTACTGGTTTTGCAGCAACATCATTACAACCAAATTCTGGGGCTCAGGGTGAGTTTGCAGGATTAATGGTTATAAAAGCATATCATGAATCACGTAATGACCATCATAGAAATATCTGTTTAATTCCATCTTCAGCTCATGGTACTAATCCAGCTAGTGCGGTTATGGCAGGTATGAAAGTGGTTGTTACCAAATCGACTGAAGAAGGCAACATTGATGTAGACGATTTACGCGAAAAAGCAGAATTACACAAAGATAATCTTTCGGCTTTAATGGTGACTTACCCATCAACTCATGGGGTTTACGAATCAGCAATCAAAGAAATTACAAAAATTATTCATGATAATGGCGGACAGGTTTACATGGATGGAGCAAACATGAATGCTCAAGTTGGTTTAACTAACCCAGGAAATATCGGGGCAGATGTTTGTCATCTTAATCTGCATAAAACCTTTGCCATACCCCATGGCGGTGGTGGCCCTGGTGTTGGCCCTATTTGTGTAGCAAAGCAACTTGAGCCATTTTTACCTGGAAATCCTTTAGTAAAGACCGGAGGAAAAAAAGCTATTACAGCAATTTCGGCAGCCCCTTTTGGCTCTGCGCTAGCTTGTTTAATATCTTACGGCTATATAAAAATGCTTGGCGCTGAAGGCTTAAGAGAATCTACTAAAATTGCTATTTTGAACGCTAACTATATAAAACAACGTCTTCATGGAAGTTTTGAAACTTTATATTCTGGAGAACAAGGCCGTGCAGCACATGAAATGATAGTAGACTGTAGGCCTTTTAAAGCAAATGGCATTGAAGTTACAGATATAGCAAAACGCTTAATGGATTATGGGTTTCATGCACCTACTGTATCATTCCCAGTAGCCGGAACTTTAATGATTGAACCTACTGAAAGCGAAACTAAAGCTGAAATAGACCGTTTTTGTGATGCTATGATTGCAATTAAAAAGGAAATAGATAGCGTATCAAAAGAAGATGGCAATAATGTATTAAAAAATGCACCTCACACATTAAACATGATTACTTCTAATGGATGGTATTTTCCTTATTCTCGTGAAGAAGCAGCATTCCCTTTAGAGTATATAAGAGATAATAAGTTTTGGCCTAGTGTTAGACGTGTTGATGATGCCTATGGTGACCGAAATTTAATTTGTTCATGCATCCCAATTGAAGCTTATGCTGAAGCATAAAAAAAACGGTTGAACGTCGTAATTTATACCAAAACATGAATAGCTATTAACTAAAAACTACATAATTTAGTATGCACGCATAACAACAATAGTAAATATCTATTTTATGAATATCAAAATTACTGGCACAGGAAGCTATATTCCTTCGAATGTTGAAAAGAATGAAGATTTTCATAATCATAAATTTTTAAATAGCGATGGTTCAGCTATAAAAGCTTCAAGTGAAGTCATTGTAAAAAAGTTTAAAGCCATAACAGGTATTGACGAAAGACGTTACGCGAAAAGTCATTTAAACACATCAGACTTAGCATCCTTTGCTGCAGAAAAAGCTATAGAAAACGCCAAAATTAACCGTGAAGATTTAGATTATATTATAGTTGCTCATAATTATGGTGATGTAAGACATGATAGCAACCAAAGTGACACCGTACCGAGTATTGCTTCAAGAGTAAAACACTTATTACGCATTAAAAACCCAAAATGTATTGGTTATGATTTACTTTTTGGATGCCCAGGGTGGGTTGAAGGAATTATTCAAGCAAATGCTTTTATAAAATCTGGTATTGCAAAAAAATGCCTTGTAATTGGTGCTGAAACGCTTTCTCGTGTTATAGACCCTCATGACAGAGATTCCATGATTTATAGTGATGGTGCTGGAGCTGTAGTTTTAGAATACACAAGTGAAGAAGGTGGAATTACAGCTCATGAATCTGCTACTTTTGCTTTAGATGAAGCACACTTTATTTATTTTGGCGAAACAAATAATCCTCAAATTGAAGACAACAGACGTTACATTAAAATGTATGGTCGAAAAATTTATGAATTTGCACTAACTAACGTTCCTCTAGCAATGAAATCTTGTCTTGATAAAAGTGGTGTTCATATTTCTGAGATTAAAAAAATATTAATCCATCAAGCTAATGAAAAAATGGATGAAGCCATTGTTAAACGCTTTTATGAACTTTACGACATGGATATGCCTATGAATATTATGCCAATGAGTATTGGAAAATTAGGAAATTCCAGTGTAGCAACTATACCTACTTTATATGACCTTATTTTGAATGGGGATTTGGAGTATCAAGAAATAAACAAAGGCGATACTATTATTTTTGCAAGTGTTGGAGCAGGTATGAATATTAATGCTATTGTTTATAAGCAATAATTATGTACGAAAAGACCTTTCCAAATAAGCGTTTTAAGCATACTCTTGAATTTTTAGAAAAACATGTTTCAAATTCACAATCTATTTTAGATTTGGGGGTCATAAATCCATTTTCTAAAATCATGAAAGAACATAACTATAAGGTTGAAAATACCAAAGGAGAAGATTTAGACACTGATACATCTACTATTGAAAAATCTGAAGCTGATGTAGTAACGGCTTTTGAAATTTTCGAGCATCTTCTCTCCCCATTTACTGTTTTAAAATCTATAAAATCAGATAAATTAGTTGCTAGCGTGCCTCTTAAATTATGGTTTTCTTCAGCCTATAGAAGTAAAACAGATATGTTAGACAGGCACTATCATGAATTTGAAGATTGGCAGTTTGACTGGTTATTAGAAAAAACGGGGTGGAAAATTATAGATAGGCAAAAATGGACTAATCCAACAAAAAAAATTGGTATTCGACCTATTTTAAGATGGTTTACTCCTAGATATTATATAGTTTATGCGGAAAGAGCTTAACTTTATATCATAAACTTTAAAACTTTGAACTTCTACATTATTATTCCTGCTCATAACGAAGCTGATTCAATTGGTCTTACTCTTCATTCTTTGGTTAATCAAACATTGAAACCAAAGCAAGTGGTTATAGTAAATGATAACTCAACAGATAATACACAAACTGTTGTTGATGGCTATGCTCAAAAGCACCCATTTATTTCGATAGTTCACAACAAATCTTCTAACCAACATTTACCAGGTTCGAAAATCATAAATGCATTTTATAAAGGCTATGAAACCCTAGATAGCAACTATGATGTGATTTGTAAGTTTGATGCCGATTTGATTTTTCCAAATAACTATTTAGAACAATTAGCTAATCATTTTAAAAATAATAATCAGCTTGGTATGGCTTCGGGGTTTTGTTACATCGAAAAAAATGGTGATTGGGTTTTAGAAAATTTAACAAGAAAAGACCATATTCGAGGAGCTTTAAAAGCATATAGAAAAGACTGTTTTTTAGAAATAGGAAAACTAAAACCATCTATGGGATGGGACACCGTTGATGAATTACTGGCAAAATATTACAACTGGCAAATTTTAACGGATGATTCATTGCATGTAAAGCATTTAAAACCTACTGGAACAAATTATAATAAAAAATCTAAATATTTGCAGGGTGAAGCCATGTATAAAATGCGATATGGATTGGCGATAACATTCATTTCAGCTTTAAAACTAGCTTTAAAGAAAAGAAGCTTTTCTTTATTCAAAGATTATATGGCTGGTTATTTTAAAGCAAAAAAAGAAAAAATTAACTTTTTGGTTTCTGATGGAGAAGGTAAATTTATTAGAAAGCTTCGCTGGAATGGCATCTTAACAAAATTAAAGAATTGAGATGCTTCGACTGCGCTCAGCATGACAAAATAGGCTAGTTAAAACTCCAATCCATATAACTACTTGAAGCTTCAAGTTTATTTTCAATCACATCATCCAATTCAGGAAAGAAATCAATACCCGTTAATCTTTCAATTTCATCCACGGATACTACAAAATCATATAAAGGTTTTTTTGAATTTTTATGTGGCATCAAAAAAGCAATCATTTTTGTTTTACCGGTATTGTTATCAATCAAAACTTTATAAAACTGATTTGGTACTGAAACATCCTCATTACCAATAGTTTCCATACTTCCTTTTAAAACTCCGCCAGTTATCACAAAAACACCATCATATTTTCTAGCCCAGTAGCGCACTTTTTGCTCTAACGCATTCCAAATTCCAGCATTAAATTGATGCTCTTGTGGGCTAATATTACTTGTTAAAAAAGTCTCATCATGAGCTTCTTTAGTATATCTCCTATCTCCTGCAGGGCAAAGATGTCCGCGATCATAACCCGAGTTTTTATAATTCCTCCAACTTGCAGCACCTGTTTTTACAGCCTTATCAATTTCAAAATAAGGTCGTTTATGATTGGTGTTTAACAGGTGTGCTTTTTTTAATTCGTAAGCCACCCATTCTGCTTGTTCATGAGTTTCACTATAAGACAGCGAATATCCATTATGATGTATAATTTGATTTGTTGTACTAGTGGGTAGAAAATATTCGTTTGTTGTATGCTTTGTTTTTGCTCCTTCGAATATTACTTCAGACTTTTCTTCTTCAGCTAAAAAAAAGTCATATCCATATACACAAAAAACAATTACAATTGCTAAAAGTGAAAACCAAAAGCGCTTTTTCATTAATCTATTATAAATTCTAAAGGTTGCCCTATAGTAAAGTTGGGAAAACTAATTCCTAATAAGGCTGAAATAGTAGGAGCTATATCGGTGATCTCAGTTTTTTTGAATGTATGTCCTTGTCTAATACCCTTTCCAAAAAATAATAAAGGCACATGGGTATCATAATTAAAACCGCTACCATGTGTTGAACCTGTTTTTCCATAGGAAATAAAAGCAGGATCATCAACTAATAAAATATCGCCGGAACGTTTTTGATTAAAACCTTTTTGCAATAAACTTTCTATTCCGTCATTGAAGTCAATCGTAGTCATAGTAGTTGCTGTATATACTTTATCAATGTTTTTATAGGTTAACTGCTCATTAGCGATTTCTTGTTGAACATTCTTTAAGTCTAATTTCAATGCCTTAATCTTCTCTCTATTTAAAAAAACTTGACTATTGCTAATATTTTCTACAATATCAATTGTGCCATAAGTATCAATTAAAAATTTATTGAATTTTTCTTTTCTTTCTGAACGCTGTATATAACCTGCAGGAATTTTGGCAGATTTCAAATACGCAGGCACTTCAACTGCTCCATGGTCTGCAGTTAAAAACACCGTATATTCACCTATTCCTACTTCAGCATCTAACACTTTAAAAAAACGTACTAAATCTTTATCTAATCGAATATAAGTGTCTTGAATTTCTTTTGAATTTACTCCAAAATTATGCCCCACATAGTCTGTACTTGAAAAACTAACAGTTAATACATCAGTTATCTCATCTTTTCCTAGTCCCTCAGCTTTTATAGCTTCTATAGCAAAATCGGTAACAATACTATTTCCAAAAGGAGTAGTTTTCAAAATATCGAAATCCATATTATTTTTTGCTAACTTTTTTAAATCGTATGGAAAAGTTGCTGTTTTTTTTCCTTTAAATCCTCCTTCAAAATTATTTAAATCGTTACCACTTTCAGAATACGTTGTGATATCGTATAACGTATTCCATGTTTTTATATAATTTTCAATTTGCCTTGAAGTATTAAAAGTTCTCACCCATTTAGGCAAATCTTTCATATAATAAGTGCTTGACACAAAGTTACCTTCTTTCTTACCTCTAAACCAGTACGCTGCATTAGCAGTATGACCAACAGGTAAAATAGCCCCTCTATCTTTGATTGAAATACCAATACTCTTACCTCGCATTTGAGTAAAAAGTCTATTTTGATCTGCAAAAGTTGTGGTTTTCATCCTATGGGGAGACATTCTCTCTTTTTTAGAATTTGTCCCTATAGCTACAACAGAACTATCACTAGCACAATAAACAGTCTTTTTTAATTCTTTATCATACCAATTATTTGCAATTATACCATGATACCTGGGTGTTGTACCTGAGAACACAGAAGCATGACCAGGCCCCGTATAAGTTGGCACATAATTAAAATGATTGTTTTTACAATTAAATCCTTCATTAATCATTCGTTTAAAACCACCTTCACTATATTTATTATAAAACCGGGTTAAATAATCGTATCTCATTTGATCTACAACAATCCCAACAACTAGTTTTGGATTATCATTAATAATTGTATTCTTCTCAGAACTCATTTGGCTTTGAGCCTTACATGAAAAAGAAGTTACAAACACCAATAACAAGTAAAATATTTTTTTCATTTTTTCTTTAAATTTCTCCTTCAAAAATACGTTTTTTAAAACATCATAATTTAAAATTAAGGTTAAATTGGTATAAGTTTTTTTTACTTTAGCAGTTACAAATTTATATATGAATTACCTTCATAACATAGGGACTTATTTTTTAATGATTGTAGAAATGTTTCGAAAACCTACCAAATGGTCGGTAATGAAACAATTAATACTTAAAGATATTGATGATTTAATTATTGGCTCCCTTGGTATTGTAGCCTTTATATCCTTTTTTGTAGGAGGTGTTATAACTATACAAACCGCTCTTAATATTGATAATCCGCTAATTCCAAAATACCTTGTTGGGTTTGCAACAAGACAATCCATTATACTTGAATTTGCGCCAACATTTATGTCTATAATTATGGCAGGTAAAGTAGGCTCATTTATTACGTCAAGTATTGGTACAATGCGAGTTACTGAGCAAATTGATGCTTTAGAAGTTATGGGTATAAATTCCCTTAATTACTTAGTATTCCCAAAGTTTATCTCCATGTTACTTTATCCATTCGTAATATCAATTGCTATGTTTTTAGGAATTTTAGGAGGCATGGCTGCCTGTGTTTATGGTGGCTTTAGCACCCTTGAAGATTATATAGTTGGTATTCAAAACGATTTTGAAACGTTTCATGTTATTTATGCATTTATTAAAACTTTTGTATTTGCTTTTATCTTAGCAACAATACCATCTTTTCATGGATATTATATGAAAGGTGGTGCACTAGAAGTTGGTAAAGCAAGTACAACCTCATTTGTATGGACTAGTGTCGTTATAATTCTATTAAATTATTTATTAACCCAAATGTTATTAAGCTAATGATTGAAGTTAATAATTTACATAAATCTTTCGGTGACACTGAAGTTTTAAAAGGTATTAGTACCTCTTTTGAAAAAGGCAAGACAAACCTTATTATTGGGCAAAGTGGTTCAGGTAAAACGGTATTTTTAAAATGCTTATTAGGTTTATTTGATTATGAAGAAGGAACAATAGCATACGATGGAAAAGTGTTTTCACAACTTTCTGAAGATGAAAAGCGTAATATTAGGGCAGAAATAGGGATGGTATTTCAAGGAAGTGCTCTATTTGACTCGATGACTATAGCACAAAACGTGATGTTTCCGTTACAGATGTTTACTAAACAAAGTAAAAGCGAAATGGAAGAACGTGTAGATTTTGTTTTAAAACGTGTTAACCTAGATAATGCGCATAAAAAAATGCCTAGTGAAGCATCTGGCGGCATGCAAAAACGTGTTGCTATAGCTCGGGCAATAGTAAATAATCCAAAATATTTGTTTTGTGATGAACCTAACTCTGGCTTAGACCCAAAAACAGCCATAGTTATTGATAATTTGATTCAAGAAATTACAGATGAATATCAAATAACCACAGTAATAAATTCTCATGACATGAACTCGGTTATGGAAATTGGTGAAAAAATAGTATTCTTAAAAAACGGGTTAAAAGCTTGGGAAGGTTCTAATAAAACCATCTTTAAAACAGATAATGGGGTAGTAACCGATTTTGTTTACTCTTCAAATTTATTCAAGAAAGTACGTAAAATGTATTTAGACGAAAATAGTTAACTTGAATAAATAGCTAAATTGCACCTCTAAAATTCTTCCCAAATAATCTTATTTATAACACCACATTCAGTATAATAAATATTTAGAAAAACTATATTGGTTTCATCGTAAAACTGAGTATCTATATTAGCTTCAGCTAATAAAGTATTAGAAGTATCATTACTATTAAATGCTTTTATATTTATAAACTCTCCTTTTTTAGTAGTAAAACGTATATCATTTGTTGTATTTTGCTTTACGGTTAGACTCCTTTGGCTTTCTCCATAAGTAACAAGGTAATCTATATCTATTTCTAAACAGGTTCTGAAAAATGTACTCGCAAGAGACAAATCCAAGGTCATATCAGCTCTATTATCTTCCTTTAATTCGTCTTCTTCGCATGACACAAAAAACAAATAAGCCTAACGTAGCAATACGGAATAATGTTTTCATAAACTCATATGTTTTTAAATTATTTTTCTAATTAATTCTTTTAACAACTAGCGTATCCAAATTAAGTTTTAATTTAAGCCACTTTTCTAATTTTTCTTTATCCTTGACCCTTAAATTCTCTTTTGCTAGTGAATCCACCCATTTCACTGAAAAAACTGTTAATGTATCCGTTTTTTTAAAGTCTGAATTAATAACACTAGCGTATGAAAACTGCTCAATAGTTTCATAATTTATCTTTACTTCTTGTGTTAATTCATCAAATGGAATATAATTTTTTTCAAGTTTTGACAGCTGCATTACTTTACCCTCCAAATAAGCTATTTTTTGAGTTTGGGTTAACAAATCTAAAGAGTCTCGTGTACGAAGCTCTTCCATATATTTAAAGTTATCCAAATTTTTAGATCTGTTCTGATTGATAATTAGTTGACTATTGCTAAGCGCACTATAATCTTTCATTCTACTTTGTAAAAGCGCAATTGTTGATTCAGGGATTTCATCCAAGCCAAAAGTATTTAATACAATCTTACTTTCTTTATCTGTACTATACTCATAAGTCATATTATTTCTAATGTACTCTACATGCGGCAGTGCTTCCAGTTCTTTCCTTATAAAACTCCGTGCATCTCTATTAAAATTGCTTTCTTTTAAAACATTTAAAAAAGTCCATACTGCGGGAATCATTACAATAATTGCTAATAAAGATGCCAACCTAGCAATACGCTTTCTTTTTGCTGAATTAGCATATTTAAGCATTGAAAAACGCAAGACTTTCAATACTAAAAAAGTTGCCAATGCTATAAAAATAGTATTGATTGTAAATAAATACATTGCTCCTAAAAAGAACTCTAAATTACCAACAGCCAAACCATAACCAGCGGTACATAATGGAGGCATTAATGCTGTAGCAATAGCAACACCAAAAATTACTGAGGCAATTGTTCCTCTTTTCGTACGTGCAATAATTAAGGCTAAACCACCAAAAAAGGCAATCAACACATCTCTTATATCAGGTTGTACTCTACCTAAAAGCTCATTTGTTTCTTCACTTAAAGGAAAAAATTTAAAGAATAAAAATGCTGTTAATAAACTTAAAACAATCATTGTAGCTAAGTTTATTAATGATTTTTTCAGGGTATCAATATCGTTAATAGCGATAGACATACCAGCCCCTAAAATAGGCCCCATAAGTGGTGAAATTAACATGGCACCAATAACTACAGCTGTTGAGTTGGCATTTAACCCAACTGAGGCTACAAATATTGAACAAATTAAAATCCAAGCAGTGGCTCCTTTAAAAGGAATATCTCCTTTAATGGCCTCAATAGTAGCATCTCGATCAGTATCTTCTCGAAAATCAAGTAATTCTCTGAAAAACTTTTTAACACTTTGAAACAAACCTTTAGCATCATCTTTTACAGCCTGTTTAGATTGCTCTACAACTTGTTCCTTTTTTATAGCCTCGGCTTTAGCTTCTTCTTCAGAAAAATTAAACTTACTTTCTTCACTCATATTTAACCGTATTGTTCTCCAAATTTGTCCTTAACCTGTTGGAGTGTTTTCTTTATATCTTGCTCCTTTGACTTAGGAAAGATAAGCAAAACTTCTTCTTTATCAACAACAATGTAATCTTGTAAGCCATCAATAACCACAATTTTATCATTACTGGTTCTTATCATATTACCTGATGCATCCTCTGATAATGTCCTAGCATTAACAACAGCATTACTAGATTCATCCTTATCTAATTTATCATATAAGCTCCCCCAAGTTCCTAAATCGTTCCAATCAAACTCCGCAGCAATTACATATACATTACTAGATTTTTCCATAATTGCATAATCGACAGATATATTTTCTGCTTTAGGATAATTATCTTTTATAAAATCATCTTCAAAATCAGTATTATAAACAGAGATTCCTTTTTCAAACAAATTATATAATTCAGGTTGATTATTCTGAAATGCCTCAACTACACTTTTTGCACTCCACATAAAAATTCCAGCATTCCATAAAAAATTGCCTTGAGCAATAAATTCCTTTGCTGTTTCGTAATCTGGTTTTTCTCTAAATTGATTTACAGATTTTGTCGCTTTCGCGGAAGACTTATCGTACTCAATATATCCATAACCCGTATTTGGGAATGTAGGTTGAATTCCTAAAGTCATGAGCGCATTATTTTCTGAACAAAAATCAAAAGCTTGCTGTACATTTTTTGAAAATGTTTTTTCATCTTCAATCCAATGGTCACTAGGCGCTACAATCATAACTGCTTCAGGGTTTTCCTTTTGTATTTTTAATGATGCATATAAAATACAAGGTGCTGTATTACGCATTGCAGGTTCCAAAACGACTTGACGTTGTTCAACTTCTGGTAATTGCTCTAAAACCAAATCATTATAACGCTCATTGGTTAATATAAAAATATTTTCTTTCGGAATTAAATCTGCCAAGCGGTGAAAAGTTTTTTGTATTAGTGTATCACCAGTCCCCAACATATCGTGAAACTGCTTAGGAAAATCTTCTGTGCTAACAGGCCAAAATCTTGACCCTACGCCTCCTGCCATTAATATGGCATAATAGTTTTTATTCATTGTTTTCATTTATCAATTCTACTTCTGCGTTGGGATTAAATAAATATAATCTTCCTGTTTTAACCTCAGCACACTCATAACGTTTTACTCGTTTATTACCCATTTTAAAAACTTTACCGTTATATAATTTAAAAGTTTCTCCCAAAGGTATATCAAAAATAAAGGTTTTATTATTGGGTTCGTCGAATTGCTTTAAAGCTAAGGCTAGTTGCGTATCTGTATCGCTAGAAGCTTTTGGGTTTTTAAAATGCTTAGCCAATAAAGGCAATAGTTTATTTGGAAAAACTTCAGGGTTTATAAAAGGCAACATTAAATGCTGAAATGTACGTTTCCATTGTATACCATGTGGTTTAATAAACCTACCGTAGGTGTTATAAGCTTCAAAATGTGCGATTTCATGTATTAAGGTAATTAAAAATCGATATTTATTTAAGTTTGAGTTTATAGTAATTTGATGTTTTCCATTTGGTAGAGATTTATAATCTCCATGGCGCGTTTTTCGTTCCTTTTTTATTTTAATAATAAGGTTACCATGCTCTAAAAGTGAAATAACTTTTGGAATAGCTTGTTCTGGAATATACTTTTGAAGTTGAGCTTGCATTACTGCTAAAATAAATGATTTTATTTGAAAAAAAAGAAACTTGACTTAGTTAGAATAAAGCTACCATTAAATCATATCTAAAAGTTTACCCATACTACCAAAAGTACTTGTAGCTATATCTTCTAGTTCATTACTATAATCATGTTCGGTATAACCAAAAACATCAAAACCTCCAGACTTTGCTGCTTTTACTCCTGAAACACTATCTTCAATTACTAAACATTCATTTGGTTTGAATCCCATAGTTTGTGCTGCCCATAAAAATATATCAGGCTCTGGTTTCCATTTTTGAATAGCATAACAACTAAAAATATTCCCTTCAAAAAAAGGAAGTAGTCCTGTAATTTCTAAATTAAGACGAATTTTATTTTCTGGTCCACTTGAAGCCACACAAAACGGGATATCTAAACTCTCAACAACATCTTTGATTCCGCTTATGGGTTGAATATTTTGACGGAAAGCTTCAAAAGTGTTAATACGATAATCTTGTTCAAAATGAATTGGTAATGACTTATCTATACGTTTGGAAATAATATCCAAACACAAATTAAGAGCCTTTCCCTTCAAGCTAATAAGAGACTCTTCAAAATTCATATTAGCACCCAAATTATTAGCCATATCTACTAAAACCTTTATAGCAATAGACTCACTATCTATTAAAACACCATCGCAATCAAAAATGATGCATTTGTATTTACTCATAAATTAAGGCGTAGAATTTGAAACTTGAAGTAATTTACCGTTATAATATTTATTTCCGTTTAACGAAAAATCAAAAATATATGCTGCCATTTCCAATGCTGTAGTTGGCGCTTTGTACCCTGGAAATGCTTCTTCTAACATTTCAGTCTGTACAGCACCTAATGCTAATACGTTAAACGAAATTCCAGATTCTTTATATTCTTCTGCCAATAATTCTGTTAAAGTAATTACTGCCGCTTTACTTGAACTGTAGGCTGCTAAACCCGGAAATTTCATACTCCCTTGAACACCTCCCATGGAGCTTACAGTTACAACATGACTATTACGCTTCATAAATGGCAATACCACTCTTGTTAATTCAGCAACACCATAAACATTAGTTTTGTAAATACGTTCAAAATCTAACATGGACGTTTCAGAAAATGGTTTGTTTAAAAGTGCGCCAGCATTATTAATTAAAACATCTACTTGTTTCCATTCCTTATTTATAAAATCTTCTACTTTTTGATAAGCTTCATTATCATTTAGATCGAAAGAAAAACAAGTAACATTTTCTAAACTTAAATTTTTAATCGGTTTTTCATTCCTTGAAAGTGCCAATACTTTATGTCCTGCTTTAGCAAATAGTTGCACTAGTTCAAACCCAATACCTCTACTTGTTCCTGTAATTATGATGTGTTTACTCATTGTTCATTTTAATTTCTTTAAAAGAAGCATTAATCATGCCTTCTAATGCGGGAATCATTTTATTGATAAAATTTGTCATATGATTAAAGTCCATTTTATCAGCTTCGTCATCTACATGGTGATAGTAATCGAAATTAGTGAAATCGAAAGTAGAAATAGCATGTGCTGGTACTTTAAATTCTTGATAGAATGGATAGTTATCTGATCGCATAAATAGATTGAATTCTTTTGCTTTTGGAAAGAAACCTATCATGTCATCACCTCCATAGATATTCAATTGTTTAGCTAAATTAGATTTTCCATACCCAGACATGTAAGCCATAATTTCGTTTTCGGCTCTTGGCACGCCAATCATTTCAAAATTAATCATGGTATATAGATCTAAATTTTCTTTTTTAAGCCTTTCTGCGAGATGCTCTGAGCCTTTCAATCCCATTTCTTCTGCCGAGTACAACGTAAATAGTACACTTCTTTTATTACTTTTAGTTTTAGAGAAGTATTTTGCCCATTCTAAAACTGCGACAGTTCCAGAAGCATCATCATTGGCTCCATTTGCAATTTCATCTCCATTTACTGCTTTTGCCGTTCCTATATGATCATAGTGTGCACCAAGAATAACAAACTCATTTTTTAAATTTGCGTCATTACCCTCTAAATACCCAACTACGTTATAGCCAATAATTTTCTTAACATTAAAACTATCTCTATAGGTTTTAAAATAAGGTTTTATACTATTTTTTTTGAAGATATCCTCAATGTAAACAGCAGCTTTTTCAATACCTTTTGTGCCGGTATTTCTGCCTTCTAATGCATCAGAAGCTAAATACTCTAAGCTTGTTTTTACATCTTCTAAATTAATGTGGTTTTTAATTCCTATTGGTATATTAGTTGTAATTTCAGTTTGTACTTCTGAAGTATTCTCAACTACTTTCTCTACTTTATTAGGATTAGTTTCAATAATTTGCTTTTGCCCGCCACAGCTTAAAATAAAAACTAAAACGAGTAAACTAAATATTTTTTTCATAGGTCTTAAATATTATTTTTTAAAGATAAAAAAAACCTGCTTCAATTAAATGAAACAGGTTTTTTAAATTATATGTTATTAATATTTAAACCAACATAGTAACAGGATTCTCAATATAGCCTTTTAATGTTTGAAGGAATTGAGCACCTGTAGCCCCATCAACCGTTCTGTGATCACAAGCTAATGACAATTTCATCGTATGACCTACTACAATTTGACCGTTTTTAACAACTGGCTTTTCAACAATATTTCCAACAGAAAGAATTGCCGAGTTTGGCTGATTAATAATCGATGTAAAAGTATCTATTCCAAACATACCCAAGTTAGATACCGTAAAGGTACTGCCTTGCATTTCGTCTGGTGTCAGCTTTTTATTTCTTGCTTTTCCTGCTAAATCTTTAACATTTGCACCAATTTGAGGTAAAGTTTGCTCGTTTGCAAAACGCACTACAGGAACAACTAGCCCGTCAGGTACTGCAACAGCTACACCAATGTGCACATGATTATTTAAACGCATTTTATCTGCAAACCATTGTGAGTTTACTTGAGGATGTTGTTTTAATGCTAAAGCACAGGCTTTAACAATGATATCGTTATAAGAAATTTTAGTCTCTGGAATAGAGTTAAACTGCGCACGGAATGCCATGGCATTTTCCATATCAAACTCAACACTTAAGTAATAATGTGGTGCAGAAAATTTAGAATTTGTTAATGCTTTTGCAATAGCTTTACGCATTTGCGAGTTATCAACATCATCAAAATCTTCTTGACCAGATGGCACAAATTTACCAACTGAAGCCGCAGAAGTTGCAGGTTCGTAATTTTCTATATCGCGTTTAACTATTCGTCCGTTTTCTCCAGAACCTTGAACTTTAGTTAGATTAATGCCTTTTTCCTCTGCTAATTTTTTTGCTAGAGGTGATACATATACACGACCGTTTTCTGTTACTGGAGTTGGCGCAGGTGTTTTTGATTTTGTTTCCGTTTTAGCTTTAGCTGGAGTAGATTTTGGTGTTTCAACCTTAGCTTCAACTTTAGGTGTTTCTTTTTTTGCTGGTTCAGATGATACCGAAAAATTAGCAGCAACTCCAGAAACATCTGTTCCTGTAGGACCAATAATCGCTAATAACGCATCTACTTTTGCAGATTCACCTTCCTGTAATCCTATTTCTAATAAAGTACCTGATTGGAAAGATTCAAATTCCATGGTTGCTTTATCTGTTTCAATTTCTGCTAAAATATCGCCTTCTTCAACCGTATCACCAACTTTCTTTAACCAAGTGGCTACAGTACCTTCTTCCATAGTATCACTTAAACGCGGCATGGTTACAACTATAACACCTTCTGGTAAATCTGTAGATGCTGCAGCGCTAGCATCAGGAATTTCTTCTGAACTTGTCTCTGCTTCAACAACTTCTTCTTTTAACTCCGCAGAAGCGTTACCACCACCATTTAAAAGACTAGTAATATCCTCACCTTCATCACCAATTATTGCTAAAAGCTCATCTACTTTTGTAGTTTCACCTTCTTGAACACCAATATGAAGCAATGTTCCTTCGTTGAAGGATTCAAACTCCATTGTGGCTTTATCTGTTTCAATCTCAGCTAAAATATCACCTTCTTCAATCTTATCACCTACTTTTTTTAACCAAGTAGCAACCGTGCCTTCTTCCATCGTGTCGCTTAAACGCGGCATATTTACAACTATTGCCATATCTTATAATTTGTGTTTTATAAATGGATAATCTTCTTGCTCGTAAACCATATCGTATAATTGTTGCTTTTCTGGGAATGGAGATTCTTCAGCAAATTTCTCACATTCAGCAACACGCGATTTTACACGTTTATCAATTTCTTTAATTTCGTCTTCAGAAGCATATTTTTTATCAAGAATAACGTCCTTTACTTGTGTAATAGGATCTATTTTCTTGTACTCTTCTACTTCATCTTTGGTTCTGTAATGCTGTGCATCACTCATAGAATGCCCTCTGTAACGATACGTTTTTAATTCTAAAAATGTTGGACCTCCACCTTTACGTGCTCTAGAAATAGCTTCATCAAAAGCCTCAGCTACTTTAATAGGGTTCATACCATCAACCGGAGCACAAGGCATATCATAACCTAAACCTAGTTTCCAAATTTCAGTATGGTTAGCTGTTCTTTCTACAGATGTTCCCATGGCATATCCATTATTTTCACAAACGAATACCACTGGCAAATTCCAAAGCATAGCTAAGTTAAATGTTTCGTGTAATGATCCTTGACGTGCAGCACCATCTCCAAAACAACATAAAGTTACACCATCTACACCATGATATTTATCACCAAAAGCAATACCAGCTCCTAAAGGAATTTGACCTCCAACAATACCATGACCACCGTAAAACCTAAATTCTTTTGAAAAGATGTGCATAGAACCACCCATACCTTTGGATGTTCCTGTAACTTTCCCAAATAACTCAGCCATAACACGTTTAGGGTCTACCCCCATACCAATTGGTTGAACGTGGTTACGGTAAGCAGTAATCATTTTATCCTTAGTCAAATCCATAGCATGCAAGGCACCTGCCAATACAGCTTCTTGACCATTATATAAATGAAGAAATCCTCTTACTTTTTGCTGAATGTATACTGCTGCAAGCTTATCTTCAAACTTTCTCCAGAATAACATCTCTTCATACCAGCTAAGGTAAACCTCTTTTGTGATTTTTTTCATTGAATATTATTTGATGTACTATTATTATAATTTGCGGAATACAAAAGTAACACTTTGTGCTGTATTGCAAAAACGCAACATGACTAAAGTATAAAAAAAATTAAAAATAAAACTGTTGCTCTATTTATTTAATTAATTGTTATTTTTTCTAACAAAAAATTAAATATCTTAAATAAAAACTACTATAGTACCGATTTATCAAACCCTAAAGGTAAAAGGTCTGAAAGTGAGTTTGATTTGGCTATTACGCCCGTTTCTCCCATAAAATAAATTTCTATTGGTGTATTCTGTTTTATCTCATATTCTGCTATAGCTTGCCTACATGCTCCACATGGTGGAATTGGCTTGATTGTTTTATTCTTTTTTGACCCTGCTGTTATAGCCATTCGAACTATTTTTGCTTTTGGAAATTGAGACCCCGCATAATATATAGCCGTGCGCTCCGCACACAAGCCAGATGGATAAGATGCATTTTCTTGATTACTACCTAAAACAACTTCATCATTATCTAAAAGTAGTGCTGCTCCAACATTAAAATTTGAATATGGTGCATAAGCTTTTTCTCTAGCCCCAATAGCTTTTTCCATAAGTACAATTACATCCTGAGGAAGCTCTTCTAAGTTATCAAAAATGTATAGGGTAGATTCTATTTTTATTTCCTTCATATTCAAAAATGTATTCACTAAATTTAAGAAACAATTGTAAACAAAAAAACTATTGCTAAAAAGCAATAGTTTTTAATATGGTTTAAATCTTTAATATTCTAATATTCGTTGTACTCGCCAGCGCCAATATTAAACGTTAAAGAAAAACGTAATGTGTTCTCTAACGGGCTTTGTATTTTCGATGCCGAAAACAAATAAGACAAATCAATATTTACAACATTTGCCTTAAAACCAGCTCCTAAAGCTAAAAATTTTCTAGCTCCTTTATCTTCACTTTCATTAAAATAACCTGCTCTAAAGGCAAAAGAATCTTGATACACGTACTCCGCTCCTAAAGCCCAAGTAAACTCTTTTAACTCTTCACTAAATCCACCAGGAGCATCACCAAATGATTGGAATATCCCTGAAAGAAAACTAACATCTTGTGATTGACCACCTATAATAACATCATCTGTTTCGCTTATTAATTCATCATCAGCTGATTCGTAAGTTCCATTATCATTTAAATCATTAAATACAATCTCTGTACCCAATGCTGGAGGTGTTGGCACCAATAGCTTGGCAACCTCGGCAGTAACTGATATTTTATTATAATCATCAAAAATAAAATCAAAACCTGCTCCTAAACGTAAATTTGTAGGTTGAAAATTTTCAGAACCATCTTCGGTATACTTAAATTTTGGCCCTATGTTTTGAATTGCAAATCCTGCTCTCCATCTACCGTTAAAATCCGAATACGCTTCTTCTTCACCTTGATAAAAACCAGAAATATCAACTCCAAACGTACTTGCTCCATCAGTATTTCCGCTTCCATCATCAAGTCTTAAATCAGACACAAGAAATTTCATACCCACAGACATAGCAAACTGCTCAGATAAACGTAGTGCATAAGAAGCATCAATTGCAAATTCATTTGGTCGTTGTATTAACGCTTCAGAAAACTCGTCATTAACAAACTCAATATCACCTAAAGAGAAGTACCTTAAACTAGCTGAAAAAGCACTTCTATCATCTATTCTATTAAAATAAGTAACATTTCCTAAAAATATATCATTTACTAGCTTACTTAGGTATGGTGTATAACTCACACCTATCCCTGATTTTGTTTCAGAAAAAGCATATTTTGATGCATTCCATTGTTGAGAAAACGCATCAACTGATGTTGCAACACCCATATCACCTAAGGCTGCAGCTCGCGCATCTGATGCAATTAACACAAATGGCAACCCTGTAGTAATAACTCTTGAATTATCATCGGGGATAACTACTGTAGTTTGTGCTTCAGTTTTAAAAATGAAAACCAATGCTATTAATAATAATATTTTATTCTTCATGAAAGCAATTTTAATTAGCAAATATAATTTTTTATTACAGTATAACAAGTTTCTCTATCTTTTCAACCGTTTTATTTAACAAATCTGAGTGTACTTTTAATTTATAAATATAGACACCTTTTCCTATTCTATCTCCAAAATCGTCTCTTCCATCCCAAACGATATTTCTAGATAAAGAACTTGTTGTCTTTATTCCTCCTGCTGTTTGACCATTTAAGGTTCTTACCAACTTACCAGACACCGTGAATATCTGTATAGAAACGTCTAAAGGTTCCGAACTATTGTGGTTAAACCAAAATTCTGTATAATTAACAAACGGATTTGGATAATTTAGCACATTATCAATAACTAAACTCTGATCTTTATCAAACACAATAAATTGTATTTCTGATATTGATGAGTTATTATAAACATCCCAAGCTTTTAAAGTTAACGTATGCAAACCAGATTCTAAATCTCTAAAAGGAAAACTTACTGTACCTTTGGTATAATCATCAACTTCAGTTTGATAATAATCATTTAAAACAACTGGATTGGTTTCGTCTCCATCTATAATGGCAACAATATCATGCCCTATTCCACTGGCTGTATTTATACCATTAACATCTTCCATTTTAGCTAACAGTGTAGGTGATTCATTGGTGATTCCACCTGTAACAAAGTTTTCATCATTCATATAGAGCGTTACTATTGGCCCCGTATTATCTTCTGGAGCGTCTTCATTTAAACCGCCTATCTTAACAGCATTTATATTTGCTCCTGATTGATCTTCGGTTAAAGCTTCATTTTTCGCATAGAAACTAACTTTTCCAAAGCCTACGGGAATTCCTATATCTTTTGGCACAACGAAATCAAATTCAAATTGCCCATTTTTAACAGAGGCTTGCCCTCTAAATATAATTTCACCAAGTGCAGTGAAATCTAATATTATAACCTCACCACTATTGTTTTTTATACCATCATTCCCTAAAGTTTGCCTGTTAATAAACTTATCATAAATGGTAGTTGACAATGTACCATTATAGTTGCTTAAAAGATTACCTGAAAGATCTGTAACCTCTCCAGCTAACTTCACATAACTTAAAGCTTTTAGGGTATCTGTGGCTTCTGTAATATCCACATCATTTATTTTAGTAAGCTTTACATTGGGTTTTGGAAATGCCAATTTCATAGCTGGATCACCTATAAAAAACACTAAAGTCTTTTGACTACTACCTGAAATTACGCGGTTGTTCTTCGCAAGCCTTAAAGCTTCAGCCATTGAAGGGTATTCATTATCACTATAGGTATCGCTATCACTGTAAGAAAATAGATACTGACCTAACTCTTTGTTAAAAGTTATCCCGAAATTCACAAAAACTTGTCGTGTTGTAGTTATTAATCCAACAGCACCTGCTTCGGTATTCCAAAATGTAAACTCTCCGGCAGTTTCTCTAAAAGGGTTATCAAACCTAGTAAACTCGCAAGTTACAGTTACAAAACAATTTAACTTGCAGAAATTACGAAGCCCTGTAATATCTGGTTTTAAAAAAATTCTTTCTTGAGCCAAACCATCTTCACCACCATGACCAAAGTAATTAACTACTAAAGCCCCGTTATCCATAGCATTAACAATTTCGTTTGTAACTAAGGGATATCTATCTCCACCTGCAGATGATTCTTGCTGAAAGGCATCTGAATGAATTTTTAAGACATTTATAAAGGGTTTTTCTACCGATACCAAATCGCCAATATCATTTGTTGTTTCTTGTAAATCTCCTTTAAGTTTACTGTCATTATCATCAGAAATAACTACAAAATTGTTCCGCCAACTTCCAAAAGCCTCCTTAATATAATAAGATTCAACCTTATCGACCATTTCTTTTCCTCGTTTAGGGGTATCAGCCAATATTCTTCCAACAGCTATATCTAATTTATCACTGTTAATCATAGTTCCCTCATTATCATCCATCATACCATAAAAATCATCAGAGACAAACGAGGTTGCTAAACTAAAACTGTTATATGAATACCATGAGGGAACAATATTGGTGTTATTAGTAACTCTATCTTTATAATCATAAGAACCATCTCCAAATAAACATAAATATTTTATTCTGTTTTCTGGTGTACTTGCGTTATCATAAACGTACTTAACCATATTCCTTATAGCTCCTATATCTTGATTTCCTGAACTAAATTCATTATAAATCTCATCTAAACCAACAACCTTTACATTTAATCCGTTTTGATTTCTGTTTATCTCAGCTAAGCGTTCAGCTTGATTAATCATATTATTTGGACTAACAATAATATAGTCTATATCTTGAAAATTTCCTTGGTTATTTTGAAAAATAGTCCCTTTGATATTTTGATTATTAACTACTTTTTTTGAATCTGTTTTTGGTGCAAAATAATTTGACGACACAGCAACATAAGATTTCAATGTCCCTAATGAGGAAGTAAAACTTACTGAAGGATTATTATCTAAGTTTTCAAAGTTTGAAACATTATAAATATCGGTTACATTCCAAATCTCATCAAGGTTTGAAGTATTACTAATGTTGTATTGAGCAATTCCTGCTGCAGCTGCCACTTCATTATTTTTAAACAGAAATTGATTTCCATTAAATTTTAAAGCTCTTTTTCCTTCTACAGAAATATAATCTAAATACCCTATAACACTAGGATTACCAAGATTATCGAAGTCTAGACCAACTTTAATAGTAGACGAATTAACATTTAAGCTACCGTTATAAGATGCCCCACTAGCAAGACTTGGAGTTGAAACTCCATTAATCACTAATGTTGATACGTTGACTCCGTTAACACTAACATTCATTTGGCTTCTACTTTTGGATGCGGTAGCTACGAGAACTGATAATCGTATTGGCTCTGACGTTATTAAATCTGTAAAGTCAAACTCAAACTCTTTATTATTATCAATATCAAATCGATCACCAAACCAACGTCTACCTAAAGAAACAAGATTATAATTATCGATTTCATGAAATTGGTAGTCGTCATAACTGTCAATAATCATATCAATTGCTCCTGTAGGCTGGTCAAAAGGTTGTATTCTTTTTCCATTACCTGAACTTACATTAATGTAATAATATGTTTTATCAGCATAGCAATTAATATGGGTTCTACTTTCGGCATTATATTCTTTAGGCCCCTGACCATAAAATAGAATATAATCATTATCATCAATTACACCATCAGCTTCTCCAACAAACTTTATGGCATTTTCTGGAACATCATAAGGATAAGCTTCTGCGTTTGAATACGGAATCATGCGGCCACCATGACCATATAATTTTACTGTTCTAGGATCAACACTATTAACTTTAACACCTAGACTCTGTAAAAAACTTTTAGATAATTTAAAAACACCTGTCGTATCAATATAAAACCGGTACCACTCGCCAGAACTTAAAACGGAATTAGAAATAACTTTTGAACCCCTATTTTTTTCAAAAATAGAAGGCCTGTTAATATTAGAGCTGTTTTTATAATTCAATTGAAATGAAATAACCTTTTTAATAGTTCCATTCTTATCTTTAATAATGGGAGAAAATTGAAAAAAAGCATATTTTATATTTCTAGCTATTGAGTTTTTTAAACTGAATGTTAACTCACTTGGAAGTTTACTTAAATCCAAATCCATTAAATCGCTTTTAGAAATGGTTTTATATATAACATTACTCACAAAAGCCGAAGATTCATTAATTTCAACTTTAGTTTCCCATTGGTCATTAAAAAAAAGTCCCCTTTCTAAATCATAATTAAAATATTCTTGATTAAAAGATGGAACTTCAATTGAAAAACTTCCTATAGAAAACGTTTGAGAGTCACTCCAGTTTATACTATATCTTTTTTGTTGTGCAAAAACACCTGCCGAAATAACCAACAGTAAAAATAAAATCTTCTTCTTCATTGCTAAAATAACGTCGTTAATCAATTGTTATTATCAAAAAAACAACAATTTTAAAAACAGATTCAAAAATACAATAATAAATTAGTAAAACACACGTTTATACAACACAAAACTATGGTTTAAAAGGCTAAAATCATCGTTGTAATGCACAAAAATAGGACGAAATACACTATTTTTTGGTTAAAATGCATAAAACAGCTTGCGTTATTGGGTTTAATTCTTATATTGCAGCTCCAAAATTAATTAGCTTACTTAAAAGTATGGATATGAAAAAAGTAGTAGCATTCAAGGTTTTATTAGTTTTAGCACTAGTAGTGACTTCAACTAGTTGTAAAAAATCTTCGAGTTCAAAAAACAGCTCCAGAGCTACTGGATGGAACATCAACGATAGAGATGGTGGTTTCCAGTACAATACAGACTTCAAAGAACAAGAAACTTCCCCTGGATTAGTTTTTATTGAAGGAGGAACATTTACCAAAGGCCGTGTTCAAGATGATGTTATGCATGATTGGAACAATAGCCCAAATCAACAACACGTTCAATCATTCTATATGGATGAAACAGAAGTTACCAATGCTATGTATATGGAATACTTAGATTGGATTAAACGTGTTTATCCGCCTTCTGATGAAAACTTCAGAGCGATTTATCATGGTGCTTTACCAGATACATTAGTTTGGAGAAATCGTTTAGGATTTAACGAAGTAATGACAGAAAACTATTTACGTCACCCAGGATATGGAGAATACCCTGTTGTTGGTGTAAGTTGGATTCAAGCTGTTGAATTTGCTGGTTGGCGTTCAGACCGTGTTAATGAGTTTAACTTAGAAAAAGCTGGTTACATAAAACGTGGAGCTAAAATTACAGATGTAGATTCAGAACAAACCTTTAGTACAGATACATACATTAATGCACCAACCTTAACTTATGGTGGCAATGAAGAAATTGTAAACCCTGAAGGACGAGGAAGAAGGAATGTACAAGTTGATGAAGATGGAAACGAAAGCGGTCTATACGCTACTCGCGAAACTGGAATTATATCACCAAAATACAGACTACCAACTGAAACTGAGTGGGAATATGCCGCTTTAGGATTAAGTGAACTTAGGAGCTATAACCTATACCGTGGTCGTAAAAAATATCCATGGGATGGGCAATATACACGCTCTGGAAAACGAAAAATTCGTGGAGATCAATTAGCTAACTTTAAACAAGGTAAAGGTGATTACGGTGGAATTGCTGGCTGGTCTGATGATGGTGCTGATATAACTAATGAAGTTAAATCTTATGACCCAAATGATTTTGGTTTATACGATATGGCTGGTAATGTTGCTGAATGGGTTGCAGATGTTTACAGACCTATAATTGATGACGAGTTTAACGACTTTAACTATTATCGCGGAAATGTTTACACAAAAAATGCCTTAAATGAAGATGGTACCGTGAAAGTTGTTACTTCTGATGAAATTGTTTACGATACTTTATCTAACGGAAAAGTAGTAGCTAGAAATTTACCAGGCGAAATTCTTCAAGTTCCTATTGATGAAAATGAAACGTATTTACGTACTAATTTTGACAAAAGTAATGTAATAAACTTTAGAGATGGAGACAGAAGATCTTCTCGTAATTTTGAAAGCTTTAATGATGATGACGAAAGCGTAGATGGAGAAAAAACATCTTCAACTAGACAAATGTATAATTCTCCCAAACATTCTATTTCTAGAGATTCTTTAGGGAATATTGTTAGAGAATACGACAAAGGGAGCAACAGAACATCTTTAATTAACGACGAAGTTAGAGTTTACAAAGGTGGGTCTTGGAAAGATAGAGAGTATTGGTTAGACCCAGCTCAAAGACGCTACTTTCCGCAAGATATGGCAACAGACTACATTGGCTTTAGATGTGCAATGTCTAGAGTTGGATCTAAAAGCAAAGGAAAAGGTAAAAAGAAAAACTAAACCATTTAGTTATTTATAAATAATAAAAAAGTCCTAGCATTTGTTAGGACTTTTTTATTTACATTTAGTTTAGAAATTGAAAACAAATAATTTTTTGAAAGCAGCAGATATACACACCTTATTTTTAGAATGCAATTCAGTATCTACTGATACAAGAAAAATAAAACCTAGTGATATGTTTTTCGCCTTAAAAGGCGACAATTTTAATGGAAATAGTTACGCAGATGCAGCTATAAAAAGCGGTGCTAAATACGCCATAGTTGATGAATCCATATACAACACATCTAATAAAACTATTCTAGTTAAAAACACTCTAAAAACACTTCAAGAATTATCGGCCTATCACAGAGAATATTTAAGAGTTCCTATAGTAGCACTTACAGGAAGTAATGGAAAAACAACTACTAAAGAGTTGATTAATGCGGTATTATCAGAAAAACACATTACTACCGCAACTATCGGGAATCTAAACAACCATATTGGCGTTCCTTTAACTCTGCTTTCAATGACTGAGCACACTGAAATTGGTATTGTGGAAATGGGTGCCAACCATCAAAAAGAAATTGAATTCTTGTGTAATATTGCAAAACCCGACTTTGGTTATATTACAAACTTTGGAAAAGCCCATTTGGAGGGTTTTGGCGGTATAGAAGGTGTTATTAAAGGAAAAAGTGAAATGTACGATTATTTGATTTCTGAAAATAAACACATTTTTGTTAATACTAATGATAACATTCAGGTTGCTAAAACCAAAAATGCAAACCTATATCGCTTTGGAAATAAAACTAACGAAGTCGATGTTTTGGTAAGTTTTATTGAAGCCCAACCTTTTGTGAAGTGCCTATATAATGGACTAGAAATTCAAAGCCAACTTATTGGTGATTATAACTTTAATAATATTGCAGCTGCAGTAGCTATAGGCAACTATTTCAAAGTCAATGATTATGCTATTAAAACCGCCATAGAGCGTTATATACCAACAAACAACAGGTCACAGATTATCGAAAAAGGCTCAAACAAAATAATTCTAGATGCATACAATGCCAATCCTACCAGTATGCATGCCGCTTTATTGAATTTTGAAAAGCAAAAAGGTCATAAAATTGCTATTCTAGGAGATATGTTTGAATTAGGTGAAGAAGCTAAAGAAGAACACCAAAATATTATGGATTTGGCTATTTCTATGAATATTGATGAAGTAGTTTTTGTTGGGGATAATTTTCATAAGGCTGAAGCAAAATCAAACAAACCAAAACTATTCAAATCTTTTGATGATTTAAAAAATAGTATTATTTTATCTGAAATTAAAAACTCAACACTTCTTATAAAAGGTTCACGTGGAATGGCTTTAGAGCGGGTTTTAGAACTATTATAAAAAGTGTCACTATTCTGATTTTAATAATAACACTTTAGTTTTCTTTTAAAAATTATCTTTTATAAAAGCTTCTTATTAATAATCTACTCAAAAAAAGGCGCGTTAAATTCCTCATAGGTAGTTAGTGTACAACCACCTTGAGAAGCTGTGTATCCGAAAACCAAATTACCATTATTTAAATAAGTAATTTTAAAAACAATATCTGTCTCGTTATCAATATGGAGAGCTGTTTTATTACTATCAGTCCATTGCCAAGTTCCTACTTCAAATGGACTACCATCTTTTGAGGTTTTTTGATATCTTTTACCATTAGGATATAATGCCGCATAGCCTTGACTATTGTAACTTTCATCATCTTCATCGCAAACATCATTATCATTGAAACTAAAATCACTTGTAACGTGAGTCCACCATTTTTGCGTATCACCCATCTTACTTGAAGATTTACCAGATAAGCTAGAAAACCCTGTCAAGGTTTCATTTCTCAATTCTTTAGCCACAATTTCCCCAGAAGGAATTCTCTCTAAGCCGGAACCTGATTCATCATCATCTCCACTTGAACTGCTACACGCATATGCAAAAGAAATTATTCCTACAAAAAATAAATATTTAATTAATTTCATGATTTTTGGTTAATTATCGTCACTTGGACAAATAAAAGTTCCTGTTACACTATAAATTGTTGGATTTTCATCCGATTTAACCATAACATTATAAGAAAAAGTTCCATCATTCCATGACCCAGTTCCACTCTGTAATCTATATGTTATATCATCTGATGCATTTTCTGTATCACCATAATTTGTTAATGTAAAATAAGGATCATTTTCAAAATCAAAAGGGTCATCAGGATTAAAAGTAACATTCCCAGACTCACCGACATCTCTAACTGAAGCACACCAACGATCATCCTCATCAAAACAAGTACTTATATCACTCTGATTAGTCGGAGGATTATAAATACAGTTTATAAATATTGAAGCTGTTAAATCCCCCGTTAAACTTGAGCTGATAGTTGCATAACCTGTATCACCTGAACAATCAGCCTGACTTACTAACCCTGCACATGAAGGCTCATCGCAATTACCACATAACATAGCTACCTCTTGAATATTTGATTTTGATATTTTCCCTTCATCTGTTTGCGCAAATTCATAACATTTAATATCATGGCAAATACTTGAAAGATTATCACAAATCTCTGGAGTAATTTGAAATGAAAAACTGCCTGTTCCAGCGGTAGCTCCGCTTGTATTTATCGGAACAAAATTTATAGGTCCTGATGTACCAAATCGCATGCCAACAGCAGTTACATTTCCATTAGGCGCATTAAATGAAATATAATTATTCATCGTCGCTCCAGCTGAAATAGGTACAGTTCCACTACCATTTGAATTAATAGTTACACTATTGTCTATTTCAACATCATCAGGGTTAACTTGAAAGGCTCCTGGAGGTAATACTAATTTTTCATTCATTTGTAATGCAACTTCAGCTTCATCCGAAATTTTATCAACACTATCCTCTCCACATGTAAATAAGACCATCATAAGAACGATAAATAAATAATTGGTTTTCATAATTTTGATTTTGGTTAGCAGTTATACTAAAAACTATTAACGGATATTAAAACAAAAATGTCCGAAATATACTTACATATAAAACTGACATTTTGTTGGTTAATATAATTCTCCCTAAGAACTAATTAATAGCGATGTAAATATCAATAATTAGTTTGATTAATGCAATACTCAAATTGAGTAGTACAACCTTTTCAAATAAGGTTTCTATTAATTTTAAGCATCCCAATAAGCTCTCCTGTTGAGGATATGTTTAATTTTTTAAGAATATTTCTCCTATGCGTATCAACTGTATTTGCCGTTATACTAAGCTTCTCAGCTATTTCTTTACTTGAATAGTTTAAAACTAATAGCCTTATAACATCACGTTCTCTATTACTAACACCATCAGAAAGTAATTTTTGAGAAAAATTATTAAAATAAACCGTTTCATACTCATTTTTATCGTTTAATAATTTAGCTGAAGCACATACTTGCATTTCGATATTAGATGATAATACGGTGTAGTGAGCCAAACCTATTATAGGTTTGTTTTCCCTATCAAACTCTAGTGGCGTTGTATTTTGTATAATGTTTACATATTCATTGTTTCCATTCTTTAATCGATAATTCCATGTATATGTCATCTTACTCCTATCTCTAACAGCAATTTCTTTTAAAGTAAAATTCATAAGTTCGTTCAAAGCTTTTAACCATACTTCTAAATCTTCTGGATGCATTTTACTCCATAAATACCGCATACCCTTTGCCTTTAACTCCACTCTATCCATACCTAAGCAAGCATTCAAATTTTTACTTATGTATTCAAATGATAAATCTTGCGTGTTAGTAATACAGAAAAAAGTAGAATTATAAGGTAAGTATGTATCTAATTCTATTATTTTTTCAATGTGTTTTTTTAGTGAAGGATTATCATGCGATTTAAAAATTTCTTTATAGGCTTCTTTGATACTTCCATTATTCATAGATGAGAGATTTTCTTAAATATAGATAAAAAAAATTAAGAAGAACCTTATTAATTTAAGAGCATAAAAAAATCCCAAGAAAAATCTTAGGATTTTTGTGGGCGCGAAGGGATTCGAACCCCTGACCCCTTGGGTGTAAACCAAGTGCTCTGAACCAACTGAGCTACGCGCCCTCTAAATTGGACTGCAAATATAACCTAGTTTTTAATATTGCAAAAACTTTTTCAATAAAAAATTAAATTATTTCTGCTACAACAAATGTACTCCCTCCAATAAAAATTAAATCATTGTTTTTTGCGTTTTTTAAAGCCGAATTATAAGCTTCATTAACAGTACCATATGCCTTACCTAATATACCAAACTTAGATAATTTTTGTTTTAATTCTTTTTCATTTAATCCTCTTAAAATACTAGGTTTACAGAAGTAATAAGTAGCATTTTTAGGTAGCAAATCGGCTATCGTACTCAAATCCTTATCATTTACCACTCCAAAAACAATGTGCAAAGACTCGAAAGACTCATTTGAAAGCTGCTGCATTACATGACGCAAGCCCTCTCTATTATGTCCTGTATCACAAACTACCTTTGGAACCGCATTTAAAACTTGCCAACGTCCTAACAACCTTGTGTTTTTTACAACTTTTAACAAACCTTGAGTTATATTATTTTCAGAAATATTAAATCCTAATTTTTGAAGTTCATGTATTGTTTGAACAACAGTTTTTATATTCTTAGACTGGTAACTTCCAATCAAATCTGATTTATATTTTTTAGAAATGACTTTATCTGCAAAAACAATCTTGGAATTATTAGTTTTGGCTAAACCCTTAAAAACCGATATTGTCTCTTTTTGAGTTTCACCAATAACTACTGGAACACCTTTCTTGATAATCCCTCCCTTTTCAAAAGCAATAGCTTCACGTGTATCTCCTAAAAACTGTGTATGATCTAAACCAATATTTGTAATTACAGAAACCTCTGGAGTAATAATATTAGTAGAATCCAATCTTCCTCCTAAACCAACCTCAACAACAGCAAAATCAACTTTTTGTTTAGCAAAATATTCAAATGCCATGCCTACTGTCATTTCAAAAAAAGACAGCTTATTAGCTTCAAAAAAGGCTCTGTTTCGCTCGATAAAACCAATAACAAATTGCTTACTTACTTCTTGTCCGTTAATTTTAATACGCTCCCTAAAATCTTTTAAATGTGGCGATGTATACAACCCAACTTTATACCCGGCTTCTTGTAAAATGGAGGCCAACATATGGCTTGAAGACCCTTTTCCATTAGTTCCAGCAACGTGAATTGATTTAAACTTTTCTTCTGGGTTAGCTAAGTACTTTGCTAACTTTATAGTATTTGATAAATCTTTTTTAAAAGCTGTTTTACCTTGCCTTTGATACATTGGGAGTTGAGAAAACATCCAATTGAGTGTATCTTGATATGTCATTGACTACTGACTTAATTTGAAGTTAACACTAACAAATCCTATTTGACGCGATGGTGCTTTAGAATCTGATGGCCATTTATGAGACATAGCAATTTTTTTTGCTGGCTCTAATAAGCATTGAGCCGTATTTGTTGTACCTTTTTGGCCAGGGTCTGCAGATACTACATTACCATTTTGATTAACAATAATTTTTACGATGACCATTCCTGACTCATTACAATCTTGTTTCAATCTTTTAAAAGAAGCCTTACCCCTACCATTTAAACCGTAACCAACGCCTCCACTTCCGGTGCCTTGATCCCCAAAGTAACTTGGCGCATAAGGATTACCATCTAAGCTACCTTTATCTCCAGCTGTATTATCATTACCTTCACTTCCAGTTTCAGAACCTTCAGATTTACTAACTCCACCAATTAAAGCATCCAGCTTCTTTCTTTTTTCTTCTTGTTCACGCTTTTCTTTAGCAATTCTATCCGCCTCGGCCTTAGCTTTAGCATCTGCAATAGCTTTTGCTTTTGCTTCGGCTTGTTTTTGCTTTTTTATAGCAATTTCTTCTGCGTTTTCTTGTGTTAAAACTTCTTCTTTAACTTCTGATGACTTTGCAGGTTCTGGTTCTGCTTTTGAAACATCTGGTTGTGGTGGTTCTTCAATTTTACGAGGCTCAGACTTTACAGGTTTCAATGGCTGAATATTCCCTTTACCAAAACTTGAATTACCAAAATTTACGGCAACACCGTACTCTTCAGGCGGATCCATATATGTTGTACCAACCACAAACAACAAAAGCAACAGAATTACGGCTATCAAAGCTGTTAATTTTGCTGAATTCTTTTCATGTTTTGTTTTAAAATACTTCATCCCTATTTTGGCTTTACAGCTAAAACAACCTTAAATTTATTTCTATTAGCGATATCCATCACTTTTACAACGTTTTTAACAGGAACTGACTCTTCTGCTCTTAGTATAATAGTTGGCTTCTCTTGAGAAGATAACGCAGCTAACAATTCGTTTTCTAAAACACTTTCGCCAACTCGTTTTTGGTCTATATAATAGGTTAAATCTTTCTTTATACTAACTGCTACAGACTTTTTATTTTCTGTTTTTCCACTTGCTTTTGGTAATAAAATATCAATAGCATTTGTGGTTACTAAAGTTGAAGCAATCATAAAAAAGATAAGTAACAAAAACACAATATCTGTCATGGATGACATATTGAATTCTGGTGTAACCTTATTTCTTCCTCTAAAGTTCATACTAAGTAGGTTCGTTTAAATGATCTAAAAACTCTAACGAATTTGCTTCCATTTGATATACCACTTTATCTGTTCTAACTACTAAGTGATTGTAAGCCATATATGCTACAATACCTACAATTAAACCAGCAACGGTAGTCGTCATAGCGGTATATAAACCACTTGCTAAAACGTCCATTTGTATAGAACCACCTGCGTTAGCCAATTCGAATATTGCTAATATCATTCCAATTACCGTACCAAGGAACCCAATCATTGGAGCAGCACCAGAAATGGTTGCTAGAATACTCACGTTTTTTTCTAGTCCATAAATTTCTAAACGGCCAGCGTTTTCGATAGCTGTGTTGATATCAGCTAATGGTTTGCCTATTCTAGAAATCCCTTTCCCAATTAATCTTGATACTGGAGTGTTTTGTTGTGCGCAAAGCATTTGAGCTGAATCTATTTTACCATTACTTACGTGGTCTTTAATTTGATTCATGAAATTAGCATCAACTTGCGATGCGGCTTTTATTGCAAAAATGCGTTCAAAATAAATATAAATAGCGCCTACTAAAAGTAAAAACAAAATGGCGATTATCAGTTGTCCTGCAAGGCCTCCACTACTAATTAACTCTATTATTGAAAGTGATTTTTCAACAGATTCACCATCAGTTAGTACTTCTGTACCTTCTTGTGTGTCTTGTAATAATGTACTTAGCATATAATATTGATTTATTGCAAATGTATAACGTTTTGTTTTTTATTAAAGTATAATTGATATTTTAATATGCACTTTAAATGTTTTAACGGTTGCTGGATTTGCGTTAGGGATTGCAATGAAAAGCCCACAGCACCTCATGTTTTTGAGGTGCGCGGACTTGTAATGTAAAGCCCGACCCTTGTGGTAACGCCCAAATAACTTTTATTTAAATTTTAAAACCAAGTTCTTGTAAACATGAATGCTACTGCACCTACTAAGAAACCAACTAAAGCCAACCATGCTATTTTTTTTAAGTACCAGAAAAAATCTATTTTTTCCATACCCATGGCTACAACACCTGCAGCAGAACCAATAATTAACATACTTCCTCCAGTTCCTGCAGAATAAGCAATAAAGTGCCATAACTCATTATCTATAGGTTCATGAAACATACCTAAACTAGCTGCTACTAAAGGCACATTGTCTATTATAGCAGAACCTACACCTAACAATAATACCACTAAGTCTGAAACTCCTGTGTGCCCTTCTTGATGTAACTCTGTTCCTAACATTGGCATTGTATCTTGTAATGACCCAGCAAAATTGAATAAGATTCCTAAAGATTCTAAAGCAGCTACGGCCATTAAAATTCCTAGGAAGAATAATATACTTGGTAATTCTATTTTAGATAATGAGTAATGTACAGGGCTATGCATGGCATGTGCATCGCTTTCTTCTGCACCATGCTCAGTCATACTAAACTTAGAGCTACTATAAATTTCTGCAAAAATAGCCACTACACCTAAAGACAACATCATACCAACATAAGGTGGTAAATGCGTTATTACTTTAAATATTGGAACAAATACAATAGCACCTAAACCTAAATACAGCATGGTACCGCTAAACTTAGATTTCTTTTTTTCTTCAACTTCTTCCATTTCTAAATCCCCTTTAAAGGCTGGTAAAAATGATGCTATAAATGTTGGTACTGCCATACATAAAAATGATGGCAATAGTAAATACCCAATTAAATGCCCTGTGGTTACTTTTTTCCCAATCCATAGCATGGTAGTAGTAACATCGCCAATTGGAGACCAAGCACCACCTGCGTTGGCGGCAATTATTATTAAACCCGCATACCAGATACGCACATTTCTGTCTTTTACTATTTTTTGTAGAATAGAAATTAAAACAATGGTTGCTGTAAGATTATCAATTATTGCTGATAAGATGAAAGCCAGTATGGCAAAAATCCAAAGTATTTTACTTTTTTTCTTAGTTTTAATAAAGTCTTTAATAGTTGAAAAACCATCAAAATAATCAATGATTTCAACAATAGTCATAGCTCCCAGAAGGAATACTAAAATCTCAGAAGTTTTACCTAAATGATGCAATAGGGTTTCTTCCATTAAATGCATCTTTTCTTCGGAAGCTAAACCACCAAAATTTTCCATTAAGGAATGGTTTCCAGAGTCAAACCATTGTGTAAAGCCATCAATACCTAAAGCTATTAATGCCCAACAAATTGCCATCATGACTAGTGCCGGAATAAGTTTATCAATTTTAATACTATGCTCTAAAGTAATGGCTAAATAGCCCATTACAAACACTAAGATGATTGCTGCTTCCATAAATTTAATTAAATTAGTTGTTTTAGTGCAATTTCAAATGCTGTTGCACTCATTTCGGTTTTTGACTTATTTTTATTGTAAACTTGTTGTATGGCGTCTTTTATTCTATTCGAAGTATCATTAAAAATGGCCTCATCTGTCATTTGCACTTTACGCTCCATAAAATACGCAAAAACTCTTGCCATTCCACAATTTGAAATAAAATCTGGAATTAAACTTACTTTATAATCAGTATGCTCCATGATTGGCCCAAAGAAAATCTCTCTGTCTGCAAAAGGCACATTAGCACCGCAGGATATAACTTCTAGTCCATTATCAATCATTTCGTCAATTTGATGAATTGTGATTAATCGTGATGCAGCACAAGGTGCGAAAATTTCGGTATTTAAAGCCCATATCTTTCTATTAATTTCTTCGAAAGGAATTAAATTATCCGCCACTAAGGTATTATCTCTCTTAGCAAGAAAAAAATGACTTATATCATCAAAAGTAAAACCGTCTTCATTTATAACACCTCCTACTATATCTATAATACCAACAATTTTAGCTCCCATTTGAGATAGATAGAAAGCAGCAGCAGCCCCTACATTTCCAAATCCTTGAACAACGGCCCGTTTACCTTTTATAGAACCTCCATAAATATTATAATACTGCTTTACAGCTTCGGCGACTCCAAATCCTGTAATCATATCGGCTACGGTATACTTTTTTGAAACATCTGGTGAATAATCTGGGTTTTCAATAACTTTAATTACACCTTGACGCAACTGCCCTATTCTATTAATTTTATCGGCTTCGGTGGGTTTAAAATGCCCATTAAAAACCCCCTCTTGCGGATGCCAAACTCCACTTTGTTCTGTAATAGGTATTACTTCATGTATTTCATCAACATTCATATCACCACCAGTACCGTAATAACTTTTTAATAATGGGGAAACAGCTGCATACCAACGCTCTAAAACACCTTTTTTACGAGCATCTTTAGGGTCAAAATTAATACCTGACTTAGCGCCACCAATAGCAGGACCAGAAACCGTAAATTTGATTTCCATAGTTTTTGCTAAAGATAAAACTTCGTTCATATCAAGTCCTTTACGCATTCTTGTTCCACCACCTGCAGCTCCCCCACGAAGTGAATTAATAACCACCCATCCTTCTGCTTCTGTTTTAGAATCTTTCCAGTTAAAGATTATCTCAGGTGCTTTTTTCTCATACTTTCTTAATAATTTTTTCATTCTACTTTCCTAATGACTCATTTATACAACATTCCTATAATCTATACGGAGATAAGTTTAAGCGAAGTTATAATTGAGTCATTAGGAAAATAAATTTTAATTATTAATCTAACAAATATAAAAAACTAAAAAGCTATTAAGATTAATTTTTTATGATTTTTATGGGAGAAATATTCTACCAGAACTATGGTCTTTTGAAGCTCCTGTAACACTTTTCAAACAATTTACTTCGTTTCTAAGTTTTAATATCCCCAAAAAAGCAAAAACAAGGGCTTCTTTAAATTCTACTAAATCATTATCAGGAATTAAAATATCAACTTTTTTATTCGATTTGATTTTTGAAATGATATAAGAATTATATGCGCCACCACCAGTAACTAGTACTTTAGAATTCTTTTTTAAAACTCGTGCTATTTGTTTTGAAATATGGTCTGAAAATGTTTTAAGAATATCTTTCTCTTCACCTCTTGCAGCTTCAATAAGCGGGAAAATATTTTTATTAACCCACTCTAACCCTAATGATTTTGGTGGTTTTTCACTATAAAAATCTAACTCACTTAACATATTTCCCAAAGTCAGCAAATATGCTCCTGATGCTGCAATTTCACCCTTATCATCATAATCAAACCCTAATTGTTTAGCATATTTATTAAGGACAATATTAACTGGACAAATATCATAAGCAACCCGTTTATCATTCAAATCCATGGAAACATTTGCAAATCCTCCTAAATTCAAACAAAAATCGTATTCAGAAAACAACAATTTGTCCCCAACTGGAACAAGTGGAGCACCTTGACCTCCTAGTTCAATATCCTGTACTCTAAAATCGCATACAACCATTTGTTGCAATATTTTAGCTAAAAATGGCAGATTACCTATTTGATAAGTTAATGCTTTATCTGGTTGGTGTAACGCCGTATGCCCATGAGAGCAAACAGCGTCAATATTTTCTATACCATATCTATCTATAAAATTTCTAATAACACCTCCTAAATATTCAGTATAATCAACATCTATAATTTTTAATTCATCCAAAGAATTATTGACTAAATTCTTGAGTTTTTTATACCATTTAGAAGAATATTCAACAGTTTCAGCATTCAGAATCTCGAAACCCCAATTATCATTTAAATAAAACTTAGTATAAACTAAATCAATTCCATCTAAAGATGTACCAGACATTACACCAATTACATAATATTCATCTTTCATCATAGAAAGTAAATGTAATCAACTTACTTAAATATATAAAAGAATCAACCCGTGAAATTGAGCCATTGTTTTTAAGTATTCACATTTAAAAGCTATATTTGTAAACATTTTTTACCAAAACAAGATTTTAATTACGAATTATGAATTTTAACCTTTCGGAAGAACATATAATGATACGAGATGCGGCTCGCGATTTTGCCAGAACAGAATTACTTCCTGGAGTAATTGAGCGTGATAACAAACAAGAATTCCCGCAAGAGCTTGTTAAAAAAATGGGAGATTTAGGTTTTTTAGGTGTTATGGTAGACCCAAAATATGGAGGAAGTGGAATGGATGCTATTTCATATGTACTAATTATGGAAGAACTTTCTAAAATTGATGCCTCAGCCTCTGTTATAGTTTCGGTAAACAACTCCTTAGTTTGTTATGGATTAGAAGCTTACGGAACAGAAGAACAAAAACAAAAATATCTAACCAAATTGGCTACTGGCGAATTTATTGGTGCATTTTGTTTAAGCGAACCTGAAGCTGGTAGTGATGCTACTTCACAACGTACAACAGCCATAGACAAAGGCGACCATTACATAATTAATGGCACAAAAAACTGGATTACAAGTGGTGGACGTGCTGATGTTTATTTAGTTATTGCGCAAACAGATAGAGATAAAGGCTCTCATGGCATTAATGCTTTTATTGTTGAAAAAGGCATGAAAGGTTTTGATATTGGCCCAAAAGAAGATAAACTTGGTATCCGCGGAAGCGACACACACACCCTACAATTTAACGATGTAATAGTGCCTAAAGAAAATAGAATTGGGGTTAACGGTTCTGGATTTCGCTTTGCTATGAAAACACTTTCTGGAGGGCGAATAGGTATAGCGGCACAAGCCTTAGGTATAGCTTCTGGCGCATACGAATTAGCATTAAAATATTCCAAAGAACGAAAAGCTTTTGGAACAGAAATTTGCAACCATCAAGCCATAGCATTCAAATTAGCCGATATGTATACTGATATTGAAGCTGCAAGAATGATGGTCATGAAAGCTGCTTGGGATAAAGACCAAGGCAAAAATTACGATAAATCTAGCGCCATGGCAAAACTATACGCCTCGAAAGTAGCTATGGAACACACAGTGGAAGCCGTACAAATACACGGCGGTAATGGTTTTGTAAAAGAATACCATGTAGAACGTTTAATGCGTGATGCAAAAATCACTCAGATATACGAAGGGACTTCAGAGATACAAAAAATTGTAATTTCTAGAAGTTTAATTAAAGAATAAACATATAGTTTCTCCATAAACTATTATCTACTTTAAAAAAAAATCGTCATTTAATATATTTTCTATATTATTTGGCGATTTTTGTTAAGTTGCGTTAAACCTTCCGACTTAATAAATTAGATTTCTATCTTTAGACAAAAATATTTTCAATGTCAAAAACATATTACGATCCAGCCGACTTAAGAAAGTTTGGAAAAATAACAGAATGGAGTGAGGAGCTAGGAAACAAATTCTTTGATTATTATGGCAAAGTTTTCGAAGAAGGCGCGCTTTCCACAAGAGAAAAATCTTTAATAGCACTAGCCGTTGCCCATACAGAGCAATGCCCATATTGCATTGATGCATACACGAAAGATGGTTTGCAACGCGGTGTTACAAAAGAAGAAATGATGGAAGCCATACATGTAGGCGCAGCTATAAAAAGCGGCGCAACTTTGGTACATGGCGTACAAATGATGAATAAAGTGAATAAGTTAGACGGATAATATTTTGGGCGTTACCACAAGGGTCGGGCTTTACGTTACAAGTCCTCGCTCCTTCGTCGCTGTGGGCTTTCCACTGCAATCCCTAACGCAAAACCAGAACTCAAATTTTTCCGTAGTAACTATATATTAGTAAAAAATAACTAATGGCAACAAAGTCTCTACATAAACGAGAAAGCGATTTAGCAAACAGCAACAGGCAGTTAGAAATTCTATCAAACGGTATTTTTCAAAATGGAGAATTACCAACCTTTAAAAGTAAAATTGCCGAAACCAATCAATTTCCACTTAAAGCGAAAAAACTTGAAATACTACAAATAAACGTAGGTTACATGTGTAATCAAGTTTGTGACCATTGTCATGTAGATGCTGGCCCAGACCGAAAAGAAATCATGACGCGCGACACTATGCAGCAATGTTTGGATGTTATAAAAAACACAGGCGCTCATACTTTAGATTTAACTGGAGGCGCACCAGAAATGAATCCAGATTTTCGTTGGTTTGTTGAAGAAGCAGCAAAAGCCGGAATTAAAGATTTTATAGTACGCTCTAACTTAACAATCATCAGAGCCAATAAAAAATATTACGATTTGCCAGAGTTTTTCAAAAAGCATAATGTTCATGTGGTTAGCTCTATGCCACATTGGACACGAGGAAAAACTGACAAACAACGTGGCGACGGTGTTTTTGATAAATCTATAAAAGCGCTTCAAGAATTAAACGCTGTAGGTTATGGTATACCAAATAGTCATTTAAGATTAGATTTGGTTTACAATCCTTCAGGGGCCTTTTTACCAGGAGATCAAATGTCCATGGAAAAAGATTTCAAAAAAGCTTTAATGGAAGACTTTAGTATTCAGTTTCATAATTTGTTTGCCATAACAAACTTGCCTATTTCTCGTTTTCTCGATTATTTAATAGCTTCAGAAAACTATGAAGATTATATGCATGCACTTGTTGAAGCCTACAACCCAACAGCTGTTGAAAATGTCATGTGTACCAACACGCTTTCAGTAAGTTGGGACGGATATTTATACGATTGCGATTTCAACCAAATGCTTGAACTTCCTGTAAATAGCAAAGCAAAACACATTTCAGAATATAACGAAGATTTACTAGAAGGTAGAAACATTGTTATTTCACAACATTGCTACGGGTGTACTGCAGGAGCAGGGAGTAGTTGTCAAGGAACAGTAGCATAAAACAACCACATGAAAAAGGTATTACTCTTTATTTGTATTGGGGTTTCAATCTCCGGATTTGCTCAAAAAACGCTTTCAAAATTATTGAAGCAGCAAAACAAAGAGAGTATTCCTTATATTTCTGTCGAAGATTTAAAAACTGAGAAAGAGTCTATTATTCTATTAGATTCAAGAGAACAAAAAGAGTTTAATACAAGTCACTTACAAAATGCTATTTGTGTAGGTTACGATTCCTTTAACTTGGATATTGTAAAACCTAAACTACCAAATAAAAACTCAAAAATAGTAGTGTATTGCTCTTTAGGTATTCGTTCTGAAGATGTTGCAGAAAAACTTAAAAAAGCAGGCTATTCAAATGTCTACAATTTATATGGAGGCATTTTTGAATGGAAAAATAACGATTTAGAAGTCTTAAATTTACAAGAACAACCAACAGATTCCATTCATACATTTAGTAAAGCATGGAGTAAATGGTTAAAAAAAGGCGTAAAAGTATATGAGTAAAACATTAGTTATTGTTTTTGTAAAAAACATAAAACTTGGAAAAGTAAAAACCAGACTAGCCAAAACCATTGGCAATCAAGGCGCTTATAATGTTTATAGCGAACTCGTAAAAGTTACCGAACAAGCTACCGAAAATGTATCAGCAGATAAACGTATTTATTTTTCTGATGCTGTAGTTGACACGAAATGGAAAAACGATTATAAAGCAGTTCAACAAGGTATAGGTTTAGGCGAACGCATGAAAAATGCTTTTCAAAAAGGTTTTAAGGATGGTTATAAGCGTATCGTTCTAATAGGCTCAGATTTGCCAGATATCACAGCAAATCATATCAATAAAGGTCTTGACGTTTTGAAAGAAAATGAAGTGGTTTTCGGACCTGCAGAAGATGGTGGCTATTACTTAATTGGACTTTCAAAAATGAATAAGTCCGTTTTTGAAAACAAGCCTTGGAGTCAAGCCCATTTATTAGAGGAAACACTTCAAGAATTGAATAAAAAACAAGTTACATTTACTACTTTAGATACTTTAAATGATATTGATACTTATGAAGATTTAATAGCTTCAAAATTTTATCAATCTAACATACAATTACAAGAAAAAATCAAACAATTACATGATTAAGTTTATAGAAGAAACAGTTGATTATTTAAAAGACAAAGGTTTTGATAGTCCTGAAATCGGCATCATTTTAGGCACAGGATTAGGTGAATTAATCAACGATGTAGAAATAACAAAAGAAGTAAGTTATAACCATATTCCTAATTTCCCAACTGCTACGGTAGAGTTTCATAAAGGAAAACTTATTTATGGTACTATGGCTGGCAAAAAAGTTATTATCATGCAAGGGCGTTTTCATCTTTATGAAGGCTACTCGCTACAGGATGTCACTTACCCAGTTCGCATCATGGAGAAATTAGGCATACACACCCTGTTAGTTTCCAATGCTTCAGGCGCTATTAATCTCAACTTCAAAAAAGGAGAATTGATGTTAATTGAAGACCATATTAATCTTCAAGGTAGTTCACCATTAGCCTTTAAAGGTGTTGAACTTTTAGGCGAACGTTTTACCGATATGAGTGCACCTTATGATGCTGAAATCAATTCAAAATTCAAAAGCATAGCTAAAATCAATAACATCAAATTACATGAAGGCGTTTATGTTAGCGTTTTTGGTCCGCAATTGGAAACCAGAGCAGAATATCGTATGTTAAAAACTATAGGAGCCGATGCTGTAGGCATGAGTACTGTTCCAGAAATTATTGTTGCTAATCATTTAAAATTAAAAGCTGCAGCAGTATCTGTCTTAACTGATGAATGCAACCCAGATAACTTAAAACCTGTCAATATAAGCGAAATTATAGCCATGGCTGGTAAAGCAGAACCAAATATGGTTACACTTTTCAAAGAATTAATTAAAACACTTTAGTTGTGTAATATCAGTTACATAGTAACAACATAAAACAACTATTTTTATATAGAAAAATTTTACTAAAAATATACCATGAGCACATATTTAGAAACAACCCACGACGTATATAAAGAAGCAGCCTTAACTCCCGATGTTGGCTTATGTTGCACCACAAACCCTATTTGGGAATTACCGGGTTTAAAAATCCCAAAAATCATGCAAGAGATGAACTACGGTTGTGGCTCTACAGTACATGCACGCGATTTAACAAACAACCCAAAAATGCTTTATGTTGGTGTTGGTGGTGGGATGGAGCTATTACAATTCGCTTATTTTAATCGTCAAAAAGGTGGTGTTGTTGGAATTGATGTGGTTGATGAAATGTTAGAAGCATCAAGAAAAAATTTTAAAGAAGCAGAAGCACAAAATGATTGGTTTAAAAGTGAATTTGTAGACCTTAGAAAAGGAGATGCTATGAATTTACCTGTTGAAGATAATAGCATTGATGTTGCTGCTCAAAATTGCTTGTTTAACATTTTTAAAGCTGATGATTTAAAAAAAGCTATTGAAGAAATGCATCGTGTTTTAAAACCTCATGGGCGTTTAGTAATGAGCGATCCAACTTGCGAGCAACCTATGAACGATACATTACGTAACGATGAACGTTTACGTGCTTTATGTTTAAGTGGAAGCTTACCAATTGCTGAATATGTTAAAGCATTAACCGATGCTGGTTTTGGAACTATTGAGATTAGAGCTAGAAAACCATATAGAATTTTAGACCCAAAGAACTATCCAACAGACGAGTTAATTTATATAGAATCTATTGAAGTTGCAGCAATTAAAGACCCAATGCCAGAAGACGGCCCTTGTATTTTTACAGGGAAAGCCGCTATATATTATGGAGATGAAGACTATTTTGATGACAAATTAGGACACGTTTTACTTAAAAACCAACCACTTGCTATTTGCGATAAAACAGCCGCGACTTTAAAAGCGCTAAATAGAAATGATATTTACTTTAGTGAGTCCACTTATCACTATGATGGTGGTGGATGTTGTTAAGCAATATTATAATTCCTATAAAATTATAGGTCTTAGAATTTAATAATATTATAGATTCCTATCTTCACAGGAATGACAGATGGATAAGTATTTAGACATTATAAAAAGCTCCTATTCTGGATATTGGAATTATCTCAAAAATGAGATACTTTTCCAAAACCAGTGGAACAATTATTTTTATGGTTTAATTATTATTTCACTTTTGGTTTGGGTATTAGAAATTCTATTTCCTTGGCGGAAGAATCAATCTATTTTCAGGAAAGATTTTTGGCTGGACACCTTTTATATGTTCTTCAACTTCTTTTTATTAAATCTTATTATTCTGATAGCACTTTCAAATACAGCAGCTTCATTTTTTAATGATATTTTAGGAAGTATCGGTTTATCCATTAAAAACTTTCAACTTTTTGATGTAGATAATTTACCAAAATGGCTAGGATTGTTTGTTTTCTTTATCGTTTCAGATTTTGTGCAATGGAATACCCATCGCTTATTACATCGCGTACCTTTTTTATGGAATTTTCATAAAGTACACCATTCTGTTAAAGAAATGGGATTTGCCGCACATTTGCGTTACCATTGGATGGAACCTGTAGTATACAAATCGTTACTCTATATCCCTATAGCTATTATCGGGAATTATGATGCTAAAGATGTGGCCATAGTTTACTTTTTCACTATAACCATTGGGCATTTAAACCATGCTAACTTAGGTTGGGATTACGGTTTTTTAAAATATATTTTCAATAACCCGAAGATGCACATTTGGCATCATGCCAAAGCGTTACCCAAACATGTTAGGTTTGGCGTTAATTACGGACTAACTTTAAGCATTTGGGATTATATTTTTAAAACAAATTATATCCCGCATAACGGAAAAGATATTGAACTGGGTTTTTCTGGAGATGAAACCTTTCCTAAAGATTTTATAAAACAAGAACTTTATCCCGCGTTTTCACAAAAGCCAAAACCCGATTGATAATAAACTTAAGCTTCAAATGAAATACCTACAATTATTTGCACTCTTCATTTTTATCTCATCTTGTTGTAGCACAAAACGCATTACTGAATCATCTTCTGATAAACCAAAAACTGAAGTAATAGAAATCACAAAAGATTCTATTACTACTGAAATTGAAACTACTACTGAAATAGAACCACCAAAACCACCAAAAATAGTTGAAGTTGATGTTGTTGATGATTATACGCCTGAAGCATTTAATCATTATTCATGGAACATTCTATTGAAAAAATACGTTACAAACTCTGGTAACGTAAATTACAAAGGTTTTAAAAGCAATAGAAAAGAACTAACAAATTATATTACCAGCCTTAGCAAAAACATTCCTAACGATACTTGGAGTAATCAAGACAAATTAGCGTATTGGATAAATGCTTATAATGCTATGACTATAGATTTAATCCTTAGGCATTACCCTGTTAAAAGCATAAAAGACATTAAAAAACCTTGGAACCTACGTTATTGGAAATTAGGCGAAAAATGGTATAATTTAAATGAAATTGAACATAACATTTTAAGAAAAATGAATGAACCTAGGATTCATTTTGCTATAGTTTGCGCCTCTTTTTCTTGTCCAAAACTTTTGAATAAAGCTTTTAGGTCTGAAAATATAGATAACCAATTAACTAAGGTTACTAGAGAATTTTTAAGTGATTCTAATCGAAATGAAATTTCTCAAAACAATATTAAACTATCAAAAATATTTCAATGGTTTGCTAAAGATTTCAAACAAGATGGAAGTTTAATTGATTTCTTAAACACATATTCTGAAATTACTATTTCCGCGAAAGCGAAAAAAAGTTTTAAAGACTATAACTGGAAGCTAAATGAATAAAATTTCAATCATAATTCCTGTTTTAAATGAAGATGCATACATAGGCAAACTGTTAGAGCATTTACTAGCCAATTCTTTATCTAAAAATATTTCAGAAATTATAGTTATAGATGGTGGAAGCACTGATAACACCAAAGACATTGTTGGAGATTTTTCAAATTTTACAAGTATTCCCAATAAAAAAGCCTTTAACTATATTGAAAATTCGACCTTTGGTGACAAACTGATTTCGACGGAAAAATTAAAAACCCAAATTCTGCTTTTAAATTCTGAAAAAGGACGCGCAGTACAAATGAATTTGGGTGCTAAATCTGCATCTGAAAACATTTTATATTTTTTGCATGCCGATTCGCTTCCTCCTAAAAACTTTGACCAATTAATTATAGATGAAATTGAAAAAGGAAACGAAGCTGGTTGTTTCAGAATGCAGTTTGATAGTAACCATTGGTGGTTGCGTTTAGCAAGTCAGCTAACAAAATTTAGTTGGCGTGCTTGTAGAGGCGGAGACCAAAGTCAGTTTATTACTAAATCCTTATTTGATGACATTGGAGGCTTTAATGAAAACTATACTATTTACGAAGACAATATTTTAATAAACGAACTGTATGCCAGAAAACAATTTGTTGTTATTAATGAGAAACTAAAATCTTCTGCACGAATGTATCGCAAACATGGTGTTTGGAAATTACAATATTTCTATTGGTCCATTTATATAAAAAAATGGCTTGGGGCAGATGCGGATGAACTTCACAATTATTACAAAAAATATATTGGCTAAATTCTACTTATTTCTCCCCTTTTCATTTGGATATAAAGCTGGTAAGTTATCACTTTGGAATACTTTTTTTGTATTCACATCAACAATTGATAATTTCCCTGTAAAGGCTGCTCCTGTATCAATATTCCATACGTTAATGGCATTCATAGGCACATCACTATTAAAATTTATTGTTGGTGTATGCCCAATATAAATTTCTTTATAATGTTTTAATCGATTTGGGTAAATTGCCGAATCTTTTTCAATACGTTTATCCATGGTTAAAGCCATTTCCCAAAGTGTTCTATCAAAATACAAAGTAGTTTCAAAAACCTCTTTACTCACACCATGCATAGATGTAAAACCAGCATGAAGAAATAGTCGATTTTCATTATCTAAATAGTACAATGGCATATTTTCAAAAAACTCTAAATGCTGTTTTTTATCTTCTTTTGAAAAGCCTTGATAGCTTTCCATAGTTTCTTTCCCTCCGTGCATGTACCATGTTGGATTAACATCATCACTTCTTAACCATTCTTCGCACCAAACATCATGATTTCCTTTTATAAAAACGCATTTTATTTTTTGAGAAAGTTCGACTAAAAACTGAATAACCTGAGCAGACTCGCTCCACCCATCAATATAATCTCCTACAAAAATTAAGGTGTCATTATCCTTAATTTCTACCTTATTCAAAACTTGTATTAAAGCTTTTAATCCGCCGTGAATATCTCCAATTGCTAAAATGCGCATACCTAATTAATTTTTGACAAAACTAATAGATTACTTTAATAATGAAAATATTGAAGAAAATTTTATTGGTTTCTAGCCTGAAAAATCATTTTAACTAAATTGTTGGCGGTTAAGTGCGTTAGGGATTGAGGTATTTATTGAAGCTCTTTTTGTGTTGTTGCACCTATGCAACACAAAAAAGCGACTGCCGAAAGCCCGACCCATTTTTAGGGTAACGCCCAAATTAAGATTTTAAAAGTATTGCCCAATTCCAAATACAAAACCATTAGTAGTTCCTTTTGTGATTCCATGGCCATAATCGATTCTAAAAATAGCGTTATATATTTTTTTATGAATAAAACGAAGTCCTAAACCAGGATGTACTTTTATATTATCATTTTTACTAAAATCTCCCAAATCACCTCCTGGGTTTCGCCATGTACCAGCATCAACAAAAGCGTTTCCTTGTAAAACAAACCAGCCTTTTTCATAGAGTGTGTGTCTGTATTCGGTATTCCAAACAATTACCCCTGTACCCCTGTCAATGGTGTTACCCACTCCACGAACATTCAGGTTATTATCAACAGAAAAAGGCGCAAAAGGGGTGTCATCATTTGTGGATAGTCCTAAACGTAATCTATTAGCCCAATTTCCTTTTTCTCCCACACGTTTAAAAAGAAAAAAGTCATTCCAGCCAATAAAAAAATCGGGTAACATATCGTTTGTTGATGTAACATATTGAAAGTTAAACTGACTTTTAAATCCTGAAACGTATTGGTAGAAGTAATCTAATTTATTATACTCATAAACACCTTTTAAAAGCCATTTATGTACATTTAATTCTTGAGGAACATTAGAGCTAGTAGCACCAAACTTATATTGATAATCTTCAACAAAATAGTTGATACCGAGTTCCATTCTATTCTTAAAATCAAATTCATATAAGCCCAAAACCTCAAATGACTTATTATTATATTTATAATCTGAAGGTTCTGGCTCATTCATCAAAAAAACGGGTTCTAGAGTTGTTAAATCTTGATGGTTTACTGCTAAGCCTAATTTATTAGAAAACAAATAAGGTGCTCTGAAATTTATGGCATAACTGCTGTAAATATCCTTTTGATAAAAACCTCCAAACGTTATATTTCGTCCTAACAGATTAAACTCATAAAGCCCCAATCGATATGCAAACTCATCATCATTAGTGGTATAAATATTTGCTGATGGAATAAGTGTAAAATTCTCTTCTATATTATAAAATACGTTATACTGATTGTCTTCTGATGGAAACACCTGATAATATGCATGTGATACCGAGGGCAAGCGTTTTAAACGTAAAATATCTTGTTCTATAATAGTAGAATCTAAAACAACACCTGGTTTTATTTTAGATATGTTTTTTATAAATGACGCTTTTAACTTTTTATTGCCCTGAACTTTTAAATCGTGTACAACAGCATTTTGAGCAGAAAGATTGGGAAGAGTAAAACCTAATAATATAAAAAAGAATACTAATTTTTTCATTCGGCAATAAAAGGTTTTTGAATTACCCAATTTACCCAATTATCTAGACTTACATCCATTAATGTAAAATTATAATTTTCATTTAGAATTAAATCGGGAGGTGCATTGGTAGTAACATTTAAAACAACATTGTTTAAATTATAATATTGAAACTGATTCTCATAGGTATACGTTCCGGATAATAAATTATCATTTTCATCTGAAACTACCTGAAAATATATAGCATTATCACCTACTGGATTATCTTCCCATATAAAACTTGGCATACCTGATTCAGATTGATTTACAACAACTTCATCATTCCAAACCGTAGACTTAGAGATTTGCTTCGATTGTATAGGATTGGAAATTTTCACCTCTCCATCTAACTCGAAAGTAACAATTATCCATTTTTCGTTGGATGCTTTTTGTGTAAACTTCCCTAGGTGTCCATTAAAAACTGGTTCGCTGCTAAGCAAATTTCTAGTATAATTTTGATAATTATTTTCATCAACTTCGGTAGTATTTGTTTTGTAGAACCTAATATTGGAAGCTCCAAATTCTGGGTAATAAAAAGTAAGTATATCTCCAGTATTTTTATCACTTGCAGCACAAGCAACAACGGCACCAGTCTCAATAGTTTTACCAGATAGATAATTTGCTAAAGTTTGTACTTCCTCACCATTGTCTTTTGAACAAGACATTAAAACAAAAAAACATATAATGATGTATCCTATTTTTTTCATTTCAAACTATATTGTTTTCTTATTAAGTCTTCAGCTGGTTTATTTTGTGGTGTAAATCTGGAATTATTCTTACCTCCTGCTTTTTCGTGGTTATGAAACCATTTCCAAATAAATCCGCCAGCAAACCAATCTTCTTTCCAAAACGTTTCCAATAGGGCTTGTGTTGTATTTGTTTGTGCTCCAAGATTTACTTGATTCATACTTCTATCACTTTCCCAAGGTGTCTTACCTGAATAATCCACACTTCTATAACCATACTCAGTAAACAAAATAGGTTTATCATACTTTTGACTCATATTATAAACCTCTTGTTTATGCGTTTTCCAACCTTTTAAACATTCTTCTACTGTGGGTGTTTTACTTTCACTTACAGGGAAATAAGCATCTACTCCTATGTAATCTAAATGGTTCCAAAAAGGTGTTCTTTTAAACTCATCCCAATTTGCGGCATAGGTTAATTTTCCCTTGTACTTTGTTTTTATTTTTTTAATTAAATCATTCCAAAACTCTGGCCTGTTTTCAATAAACTTCTCTAATTCAGTACCTATACAAAGTAGCTCGGCTTTCACCTCATTTGCTAATTCTGCATAATCTAAAATAAAACTTGAATATGAATCTTCTAAAGTTTTCCAATCAGCTTCATTTTTCATTTCAATAAGCCCAGTAAATTCACCATGCCAAACCCAAATTTGAGGTTTTAACATTACTTTTATATTCTTTTTTCTAAGCTCACTTATATATTGTTTCGCTCCTGCGCTAGTCTCTCCAAACCATTGCCCATCCGTATTATAAGCTATCTCTGGATGATCTAAATTTCTAACAAATCCGAAAGGCATAATGGCTGCATAGTTTGCATTAACATTTACTACTGGCTTAATATGAACTTCATTTACAGCTTCTCTAGACGCAACAAAACTCACACCATTAATTTTATTGGTCTGAGTTTGACAAGACTGAGTAAATACTATAAATGAAAAAATTAGGAACTTAAATAATCTCATAGAAAGAAGTTTAAGCCCCTAATTTAATATTATTCATTAAAACAATGCCCTTAAACCTATGTTAAATGATTGCCCTAATCCTGTATTTTCGCCTCTTATAAATTTGCTATATAGTGCTTCAAGATTTAGAGTTTTTGATAATTGATACTTTCCTCCGAAGCCTAGTGCCGTAAAATCTTGGTCAAAATCCCCTATTCTTTGAAAGTGTTGTACAAAACCCAAAACGGTAGATTTATCACTCGGAAAATAACTCATAAATACGCCAGGGGCTAAGACAAAAGTATTGTTTGCAAAACTATCATCATCACCAAAATTATACTCCGTATTTAATTCTGTAAATAATTGCCAATTGCCACTAGGCAAAGTATAATCATAAAAGAACCTGTTTTGAAAGGTGAAAGCTGTTTGATCTAGAAAAACACCATTAGTGTCAGATTCTGCACTAATCAAAGGAATGTGAAATGCTGATTGCACTGTAAAATTACTTACATTCTTTAATGGGTTGAATTTAATTACTGGAGCTATTGAGGTTAAACCTGAACGTGCCGTACCAGCTTCTCCATCAAAAGAGAACACATCCAATGCGTCTCTTCCTCCCACAACATTAGATCTTATTTCTGCTAATAACCCAACATTTATTTTACTGTTTTCGGATACCCCAGTAAAAATATCAATACTAGAAGTAAAGTATGTTTCGCGAGGCTTATCACTCTTAATACCTCCTTCTATTTTTTGAGTTTCTGTATATAAATTATTAAACCATTTAATATCCCACTGACCTTTCTTTAAAAGTTTTGAAGGTGTATATGTTTGAATATTACTTTTTTGCGATGCTTCTTCATCTTCTTGTGAAAAGCCTGTGAACGCTAAGGTTGTAAACACTAATATTGCTATAATCTTTTTCATAATTTGGTTTTGTTTTTTATTTCTACTGAAGCAGAAATCTTTCACTCTATTTGGTTTGTTATTTTTTTAATTATTGTTTGTTTACTTTCCAATCATAAGGAAAGTAGCTTAATTTAAAATTACTGTCTAATTTTTCTGTTCTGTATTTGTTTATAAAATCAATCTCAGTCTCACCATTCATGGTAAAATCTCCCTTATACCATTCCATTATTTGAGAAGCTTGCACACGCTTTTTCTTTAAATTAATTCTTAAAAACGTACCATTCAAAGCTATTTTAGTTTGCTTTTCTAATTGGGCATTTAATGTGTTTGGCAAATAAGCTTTACTAATTAACGGCGGGCAACCTACTGCGCCACATACCAATACAAAATGAAAGCGTGCATCTTTAAAATTACCTCTTAAAAGTTTATGCTCAATATCATTTAAGGTAATGCTTTTACCTCCTAAGCTATAAGTTGTTTTATCAAAAAAACCTGCATTATCAAGTGGTGAATTTGTTGGGTAATTATTTATAATACCTTTTATTACTGAAAGGTTATAGGCGTTAATCCAAAAGGCTTGATAATTATTAGCATCACTTTTAACGACCGAAATACCTTCAGCTATCTTTAAAATGCTATTAAGCTCATCTTGATTTGCATGAATTTTTGAGTATGCCACTTTTCCGTTGGCTACATTGGTTTTAAAAAAAGCATCTGCTTTATTTAAAAACTTATTTAAATCTTGAGAAAACCCTTCAAAAGATATTAATGCTATAAGTACTATTATTAATTGTTTTTTCATTTCTAAATTATTTATAGTTTTACATGTCTTTTCTAATATCCGACATATTTTAAATTTTAAACTTTGCAAAGTAACTGCCATTAGGTCGAACTAAATTTCAGGTAATTACATAAAAAATAAAACTTTTTTCACGTCTTATCCTATTATGAATCCTTACAAAATACAATCAATTTAAACTTATTCTAAATTAACACCTATAATTTAAGTTCTTATCTTTAGCTTCGACCTAATTAGAAATTAACAACCAAAATATGCAAGAACACATCGTTATTATAGGAAATGGAATTTCTGGCGTAACTGCTGCAAGACATATAAGAAAATTGTCTGACAAAAAAATCACCATTGTATCTGCAGAAACCGAATATTTTTTCTCACGCACTGCACTCATGTACATATACATGGGACACATGAAGTTTGAGCACACGCAACCATATGAAAATTGGTTCTGGGAAAAAAATAGAATTAACCTTAAAAAAGGATATGTAAAAACTATCGATACCAATGCAAAAACGCTTTATTTTGCAGAAGGAGACACACTTAAATACGACAAACTTATTATTGCCACAGGTAGTAAACCAAATAAGTTTGGATGGCCAGGTCAAGATTTAGAAGGTGTTATGGGCATGTATCACAAGCAAGATTTAGAAAACCTTGAAAAGTATGCTCCAAATAATAAAGCATGTAAAAGAGCTGTAATTGTTGGCGGAGGCTTAATTGGTATTGAGCTTGCTGAAATGCTAAACTCGCGACAAATTCCTGTTACTTTTTTAGTAAGAGAAGATAGTTTTTGGAATGGTGTTTTACCAACGGGTGAAAGCGAAATGATTAACCGTCATATAAAAAATCATCATATCGATTTACGACTTGGAAACAATTTAAAGGAAATAGTTTCTGATGAAAACGGTAAAGTCAAATCTATAATCATTCAAGAAACGGGCGAAGAAATTGCTTGTGATGTTGTTGGTTTAACCGCCGGTGTAACTCCAAATATCGATTTTATAAAAGATTCTGAAATTGAAACAGGAAGAGGTGTAAAAGTAAATCGTTATTTAGAAACAAATGTTTCAGATGTTTATGCTATTGGAGATTGTGCCGAACAACATGAAGGTATAAATGGGCGTAGACCCATTGAAGCTGTTTGGTATACAGGACGTATGATGGGAGAAACTTTAGCACAAACCATCTGCGAAAACAGAATACAATATAATCCTGGGCATTGGTTTAACTCTGCCAAATTTTTGGATATTGAATATCAAACTTATGGTTGGGTTTTTAGCGAACGTGGAAGACCTGAATACGAAAAACATTTTCATTGGAAACATGAAGATGATACGAAATGTATAACCATTGCATATCACAAAAACACTAACACTTTTCTAGGTATTAACACCTTCGGAATTAGAATGCGCCATGAAATATTTGATATGTGGTTAACCGAAAAACGAGATGTAGATTATATTATAAATCATCTTCCTGAAGCTAATTTCGACCCAGAATTTTACAGTCATTATGAAGCTGATATTCTTTCAGCATACAACAAACAACTACAAACCGTATAACCATGAGTAATAAAATAAATCATAGTATGTCTTTAGCAAAACCAGATGCTGTAGACATTTCGAATAAACAAAAAATAGCTCTTGCAATAGGCATTATTGGGTTATTAATTTTAACACTAGCTCTTTTTAACACAAACTTTCCAAACAAAGGATTATTCTTAACACTTGCCTTAGGGTTAATATCTGGCGGCATTATAATCTATTCAAGAGAAGCCTATTTAACAAAGCTAGAAGGCATAAAAAATGATGGTGTTTGGTTCAAATCTATTTCATCACGAGGTACTTGGGGTTGGATTGTTGGTGTTATACTCACTGCATTTTACATCATATTATATTTCTTTCCTAAATATTTAGGATTAGGAACAGACGGCGCAGAAAACACGGGATTAATTAGCTTGTTCGACCCTTTAAGCAAATTATTAAGTGGCAGACCTGCAAGCCAGTGGTTTGTTTACGGTACACTTTACACGGTTGCTATTTTAGCCTTTGGATATAAATTTATTTTAAAATACAGGCACAATCGTTACCAACAATTACGTACAGGTTCTGTAATGTTTTTTCAATTAGGGTTTGCTTTTTTAATTCCAGAGTTCATGTATGTTATGAACAACGATTTGCCTTATTACGATTTAAAAAGTGTATGGCCACTTAACTATTATATTTTTGATGAATGGTCTGTAAACGGATTCCTTTCAAACGGAAATATTGGTTTAGCTTTAATATTGTTTGGCATCATTTCCATTTTTGTAATCACACCCATTTTAACTTATAAATACGGAAAACGTTGGTATTGCTCATGGGTTTGTGGTTGTGGCGGTTTAGCTGAAACTGCTGGAGATTCTTTTAGACAATTATCTTCTAAAAAAATGTCTGCTTGGAAATTAGAACGTTGGTTAATACATACTGTTTTAGTATTTTCTGTAGTGATGACAGTAGCTATGATTTATACCTATTTAGGTTATGATAAAAATGATTTCTGGTTAACACGAGGTGTTTTTATTTCTTTAGTCATCGGGTTCCTAACATTAGTTTTTGCAGGTGTTATGTATTTTAAAAGACAAGAATTAGGTAAAGATGCTAAATATGGTGCTATTGGTTTCTTTGTTGTCATTGCATTATTACTTATCATGCATTTTACAGGAACAACAAATCAAATATTTTATATTAAATCGGGTGCGCTAAGATCTGCATATGGTTTATACATAGGTTCTATATTTTCAGGTGTTATTGGCACAGGCTTTTATCCTATCTTAGGAAGTCGTTCTTGGTGCAGATTTGGTTGCCCTATGGCTGCTATTCTAGGGTTTCAACAACGTTTATTCTCTAAATTTAGAATTACAACTAACGGCGGACAATGTATTTCTTGCGGAAACTGCTCAAATAGTTGTGAAATGGGAATTGATGTTCGTGCCTATGCGCAAAAAGGCGAAAATATAGTACGCTCAAGTTGTGTAGGCTGTGGTATTTGTTCTGCAGTTTGCCCAAGAGGTGTATTAAAACTAGAGAATGATGGCATGGAAGGACGTATCAACCCAACAGAAATCTTATTAGGAAACGATGTTGATTTAATGGATTTGGTAAATAAGAAATAGTTTTCGATTTATCATATTAACTAAAAAGACAAATCTGAATTATAATGTCACACTGAGCTTGTCGAAGTGCAAACTTAAATGCAATAACTAAATGAGATTCTATTACGTTTACATCCTTCTTTGTGCAGATAATACCTATTACACAGGAATGACAAATGATTTAGAGAGAAGAATTAATCAACATAAATCTGGATATAAAAAAGATAGTTATACGGAGTCTAGACGACCAATTGAGCTTTAAGTGGTATTTACAATTTATAAACCCTACAGAAGCCATTAAAATTGAAAAACAAATAAAAGGTTGGTCACGCAGAAAAAAAAGAAGCTTTAATTAATGAGAATTGGAAAGATTTAGTTGAATTTTCAAAAAACTATACCGAACATGGCAATCGCATTAATCAAAATAAGTCTTCGACATGCTCAGACTAACATCACGTTTATTAATTGGCTTGATAAAAAAGCATAATATTAGATATCTTTTAAAAATTGTTTTTAAGACAAATGAGAACCAAAAATGTCACCCCGAGCTTACCGAAGTGCAATACCATATAAATGAAAAAAATAGTCTTTATAATATTTGTATTAATCTCTTTCAACGCTTTCGCAGAAAAAGAATATCAAAGAACGTATTTCGAAAATGGAAATATCAAATCTGAAGGTTGGACAGAAAATAATCAAAAAACAAAGTTCTGGAAATTCTATTATGAAAACGGAAACATAAAAAAACAAGGACACTTTTTAGCAGGTAAAGAAATTAAATACTGGAAATTCTACACCAAAAGTGGTGCTTTAGAAAAAGAAGGACACTTTAAAAACGGAAAGAAGAATGATTGGTGGCTATTTTATGATACGATGCAAAAAGTAAACCATAAGTGCCAATTAAAGGACAATCAAAAAAATGGGTATTGTCTTATGTATGAAAACGAAAAACTAGTCTCAGCCTCAAAATATAAAGCAGGTAAAAAAATAAAAGAATGGACTACCTTTGCATCCTTTAAAAAGGAGAATAAAATTAGCGATCTTAAATGACCCATATAAAAGTCATCATTCCAGCTTATAACGAGGCAGATTCTATAACCCATGTTATAAACGATATTCCTAATATTGTTAACGAGGTTATTGTAGTCAGCAATAATTCTACTGATAATACAGAAGTTAATGCAAAAAAAGCTGGGGCTACCGTTTTAAAAGAAAACAATAAAGGTTATGGTTATGCCTGCTTAAAAGGTATGCAACATATTGCAAATCAAAATGAAAAGCCAGATATTGTTGTTTTTCTTGATGGTGATTACAGTGATTACCCAGAAGAATTAACCAAAATAGTAGCGCCCATAATTAATGATGGTGTCGATTTTGTAGTCGGTGCACGTATAAAAAAACTCAGAGAAAAAGGAGCTATGACAATACCACAAATTTTTGGTAATTGGCTAGCTACAACATTAATGAGCTTGTTTTTTAGAGCAAAATTTACAGACTTAGGCCCTTTTAGAGCCATTAAGTACAATAGGCTTTTAGAGCTTAACATGGAAGACAAAACATACGGATGGACCGTAGAAATGCAACTTAAAGCGCTAAAACAAAAATTTATATATACCGAAATACCAGTAAATTATAGAAACAGAATAGGGGTCTCAAAAGTTTCAGGTACAGTAAAAGGTGCTATATTTGCAGGCATAAAAATCTTAGGTTGGATTTTTAAATACAGTTTTAAAAAATGATTTTAGAAACAGCAGTTATAGTCATATACACCGTGTCACTTTTACTCATATTTATGTATGCGTTGGCGCAATTAAACCTGTTGTTTAACTACCTATCTTCTAAAAAAGCAAAAGACAATTGCGCAAAATTAGATTTATCAAATCCAGATGAAATCCCATATATCACTATACAACTTCCCGTATATAACGAAATGTATGTTATGGAACGGTTGTTAGATAATATTGCAGAAATTGACTATCCAAAAAACAAGTTAGAAATTCAAGTTTTAGACGATTCCACAGATGAGACTGTAGAAAGCACACTTAAACACATACAAAAACTTCAAACCACCGGTTTAGATATAACACATATAACCAGAACAGACCGTAAAGGCTTTAAAGCTGGTGCACTAAAAGAAGGTTTAGAAACCGCCAAAGGCGAAATTATCGCCATTTTCGATTCCGATTTTCTCCCTCAAAAAGACTGGTTAAAACGTACCGTTCCGTATTTTAAAGATAAGGCAGTTGGTGTTGTACAAACCCGCTGGGGGCACATTAATCGCAATTATTCTATCTTAACACGAATTCAAGCTTTTGCCCTCGATGCACATTTTACTTTAGAGCAAGTAGGGCGAAACAGTAAAGGGCATTTTATTAACTTTAATGGTACGGCAGGCTTATGGCGAAAAGCATGTATTATTGATGCTGGAAATTGGGAAGGCGACACCCTAACCGAAGACCTAGACCTTAGCTACCGCGCACAACTTAAAAATTGGAAATTCAAATATTTAGAACACGTAGAAACCCCTGCCGAGCTTCCTATAGTTATAAGCGCAGCACGCTCACAACAATTTAGGTGGAATAAAGGTGGCGCAGAGAACTTCCGTAAAATGATGGGGCGCGTCGTAAAAAGTAAAAACATATCAGCCAAAACCAAAGTACACGGCTTACTGCATTTATTAAACAGTACCATGTTTTTAAACGTGCTAATTGTAGGTGTTTTAAGTATCCCCATGTTATATATAAAAAACGAATACGCCCATTTACGCCCTTATTTTTACGTTATGAGTTTCTTCGTACTAAGTACTATAATCTTTTTTATATGCTATTGGTTTATGTACAAAAACATTTATGGTAGTGGCTTTAAAAACTTTATAAGCTACATAGGCATGTTCTTCGTATTTTTCTCTATTGCCATGGGCTTTTCATTGCATAATTCTATAGCGGTACTAGAAGGACATATGGGTAAAAAATCAGAATTTGTACGCACACCAAAATTCAATATCAAAAAGTATAAAGACAACTGGAAAAATAACAAGTACATAAAAAAAACAGTATCCGTACACGTTATTTTCGAGGGACTCCTCATGCTCTATTTTGGTTTCGGTATGTACAGCGCCTTTATTGTAGGTAACCAAGGCGGCGATTTCGGACTCTTCCCATTCCACCTCATGCTATTTGTAGGCTTTGGCTATGTGTTTTTTAAGTCCCTAACATCAAAAGTGTAATCACTAAACACAAAATATCGTCATGCTGAACTTGTTTCAGCATCTCACATCTTAATTATTTTTGGGCGTTACCACAAGGGTCGGGCTTGTTTATTGACTTTGTTTTTAAATCGAAAGAGAAGGTTTTCTTGAGAGGTTCGTTTAACGGTCTCGTATAACCGTCAGTTACGGGTTTATATGCGTTAATTTTCAGTTTAGCACTGACGTTAGCAATTCCGAGTGGATTCGGACGTAGTCGAATCCGCCGTAATTGCGGTTATACATTGTTACAAACTGTTTTTTATAATTATAAAGTTCTACAGGTTATTATTGACTACTCCTTCATAATGTCCAACTACAGTTACCGAGTTCCATTTAAAACTGTAATCAAGATTAATTTCGTTTACTAGATTGTCTTCTGTAGAAGTAATTGAATTAATTGTCACATCACCAGAAACAAATCTTTCGTCTTGAAACCAATAGCCAGTAGTAATGTCTACTTCATCTTGATTAGAATTATCTTGAAAATGAATAGGTAAATAACCATGTATTCCAAATTTGTGGTTTCTACCATTTTCAGTTGAATATTTTCCTTTTACAAGAGGACCATCTTCTATATCTGTCCCAGAATCTAAACTAAAGCGACCAAATTGGCCTTCAGGCAGGTTGTGGTCAAGAGGGTTGCAGAATATGAAGTCAAAAGCTGAACTTTGACTGTTAGATTTTGCAAAATTAGTTTCATAGAAAACACCATTGTAAGTAAAACCATTTCTACTTTCAGAAACATCATCAGAAGAACAAGAAATAATAGATAATCCAATTAAAACTCCAAATATTAAATTCAATTTTTTCATTTGGTAAAGTTTGGTTTAAATTGTTTGTAATGCGATGATATAAATCCGTTTTAATGATTTATATCAGACGTTAAACGAAGTTAGTTAATTTTTCTGACAAAATCAAGTAAGTAATTTGTATTTAATATGACAAACAAATAATCATATATTTACCACATGCTTTTAAACCCAACATTTTTAAAACTAAGTAAAACACAATTACTTATCGCATTATCAAGCGTGTTATTCTATTGGGCTTTTGCTTACGATTTAATTAGAACCGATTACATAAAACTCATCATGCTGTATAGCGCGTTGTTTATTTTGTTCTATAAACTAGTACAGCGTTTTAAAAGCAATATTCAATTTTTAAGCTATTTAGCCTTTGGGTTTCGAGCTATTTTTATTTTAGCCATACCTAACCTGTCACAAGATTTTTATCGTTTTATATGGGATGGTCGCATGATATTAGAAGGCATAAACCCTTATTTATTTACCGTAGAATCGTTTATAAGCAAAGATGAATTTCCTGTAGCAGAAGCTTTGGAACTGCGCGCTGGCATGGGCAGTTTAAATGCCAGTCATTTCACTAATTATCCGCCAATAAATCAACTCTGTTTTACCATTGCTGCTCTATTTGCTGGAAAAAGCATTTTAGGTTCGGTAGTAGTTATACGCTTGCTTATTATTGCTGCCGATTTTGGAACGCTGCACTTTGGTAAAAAACTATTAGAAAAACTAAAGCTACCTGCGCATCATATATTTTGGTATATTTTAAATCCGTTTATCATTATAGAACTTACAGGCAATCTGCATTTTGAAGGGGTTATGATTTTCTTTTTAGTATGGAGTTTGTATTTGCTTTATGTTGGCAAATGGCAATTCGCTGCAGTGGTTTTAGCCTTATCTATTTCAGTAAAATTGATTCCGTTAATATTTTTGCCTTTGTTTTTTCAGTGGTTTGTAAAGCGAAACGTCATTGCGAACAAAGTGTCGCTATCTGCTAAAAAGGAAGAGATTGCCACGTCGTTACCTCCTCGCAATGACCTATGGAAGGGAATGACAAAACTGATTGGGTTTTATACCATAGTCATCTTGACTACGCTCCTACTTTTTGCGCCGTTTTATTCCTCAGAATTTGTAAACAACTATTCAACAACGGTGGCACTCTGGTTTCAAAACTTCGAGTTTAATGGCAGTATCTACTACATAGCCAGAGAAATTGGATACTTGTTTAGAGGTTATAACGAAATTGCTATTATTGGAACTATAACACCCATACTTGTTATACTGTTTGTTTTAATCATCACCTTTTTTAGAAGAAATAGAACGCCTATACAACTTATTACAGCGATGCTACTAGTATTATCATTTTATTATTTTACAACCACTACAGTACACCCTTGGTACGTTGCCTCACTATTAATACTTTCAATTTTTACTAAATACAAATTTCCTTTAGTCTGGAGTTTTGTAATTATACTTAGTTACTTGGCATATATAAACCTTAACAAAGCCGATAAATCTGAAAACCTTTGGGTCATTGCTTTGGAATATGTTATTGTTTATGGCGTATTTATTTGGGAAGTATTCATAAAAAAGGTTTCCAAAACATTGGAAACCTAAATTATTTTATGCCATACTGAAAATAAATTCGGTATAGCAAAAATTACATTTTTTCTAACTTAGTAATTGTATTTATTTTATCCTATTCTTCTTCATCCATTTTAGGTGGTTGTACCGCTTCTGGATCATTATTATCAAAATCCTCATAATCATCTACATCATAATTCTCCATTGTTACCGATAATGTAGAACTCACTTTTACTAAATATTTGGTGTCTTGGGTAATAACTTCAACGGCTTCAATCATATCATTATGTTGATTTCTAAAGGATATAATATGATCATCATCATAACCATCAGGATATTTTTCAACTAATAAGGCTAAAATTTCCGGGGTCAGTTTCTTAAAATCTACAATGACTCTTTTTAAGTTTTCATTCCTATTTTTCATCGCTAGGTATTTTTTTATATTGGTTGGTTTTCATATAATAAAAATACACAAAAATTAAAAGCGCTACATAAAATTACATTATTTTTCAAGTGCTATATGTCTTTAAAAAAATAGGTTCATGTTTAATAGTATGTTGTCTCAACAAGAAATACATACTATTAAACATGAACCTATTTTGAAATGTAATTGGTATAATAATCTAGAACTTTTGTTTTCCCAAACTCCAGTCTGAGCAAGGTAGAAACTTGATGCTGAATATGGGTTTTATTCTAAAGCATCTTCAAGGTATTCAATTCCTGCTCGGTTAAGTGTTTCCAATGCCCGCGTGGAATATCTTTTTTAGTTAAGTGACCAATTGCCACACAGTCTAAGCTTAAAATATCGTATTTAAAATATTCAAAAATGGTACGAATAATGGTATTTCCTGTATTCTTGATTTTTAAGCCGATTTCCTTTTTACTGGCACCATCTATATAGCTTATCTCTTCAACTTCAATCAATTTACCTTCCACTTTAAAACCGCCTTGAATCTTTTTTAAATCTTCTAGTTTTAAGTTTTTATCTAATTCTAAATGAAATAAACGGGCTACACCATGCTTAGAGTTCATGAATTTACTGGATATTGTATCGTCATTCGTAAATAACAATAACCCTTTTGAGTTTCGCCCTAAACGTCCAATTGGTTTAATACGTGAAGATGTGGCATTAGCTACTAAATCCATTACCGTTCTCCCTTTTCCTTCACTGGTAGTGGTTGCAAATCCTTTTGGTTTATTAAGTAACACATAGGCTTTTTTCTCGGGTCTTATACTTGCGCCATCATACCGAACCTCGTCTACTAACTTTACTTTGTAACCCATTTCGGTAATTACTTTACCGTTTACGCTTACTAAACCAATAGCTATATGTTCATCGGCCTCACGACGCGAGCAAATACCCGAATTGGATATAAATTTATTTAACCTAATTTCATCAGGGTTACCTGATTTTTTTGGAGTTGGATTATTTTTTTTAACAGGTGTATTTCCCTTAGCATTACTTCTAAAACGTTTGCTTTCACTACCACGTTCTGACGACTTTCCTTTTCTTTTACCTCCTTGTTGTTTGTCCATTACTTATAATTTTGTGCAAAGATATACTTAAAATTATGATTCTTGATTTAAAGCTTGTCGATTTGTTGGGTCTGCGTTAAGGATTGAGGTATTTGTTGAAGCTCTTTTTGTGTTGTTGCACCTATGCAACACAAAAAAGCGACTACCGAAAGCCTGACCTTTGTGGTAACGCCCAAAAATTTATATGCGATTTAAGATAACACTTACGTCTATTAATAATATACTAAATACACCTGCGAGAATAATAAATTTTAAGATATTATGTAATATAAGATACTGCGTTTTGGTTTTTGACCTCCATAACATAAATAGAAAAACAAGCAGTAGTAAAAAGCTTAAATAAAAGAATATATACATGTTACCAACTTCAAAACGATATAAGAGCAAATAGGTTGGCACTAAGGTTAAAGCTGCCAAAATGGTCAACATTATTTTTGATGTTTTCTCGCCAAAAGCCACAGGTATAGTGACATAGTTTTGGGCAATATCGCCTTTTATGTTTTCTAAATCTTTAGTGAGTTCGCGCATTGCAATTATTAAAAACAGAAATATGGCATGTACAAAAATGACTGTTTCAAAATTTTTGTAATACATGAAAATGGCGAAGAATGGTGTTATGGTAAGTATTGCTGATGTTAAATTACCTATAAACGGCAACCTTTTTAACTTATGAGAGTAAAACCAAATGGCGAAAATGTAAATTGAAAAAAACAGAACTGCTTTAAACGACACGTAACTTGCCATGATTACTGCGATAAAATTTAACACAAAATAAAATGATAGTTTGGTGTTTTGACTTACCAGCCTATCTAACCTAGACTTTATTGGGCGGTTTATTAAATCTTTTTCTGAATCGTAAAAGCTATTTATAATATATCCTCCTGCTATGGTTACTGAAGATGCCAATACCAACATGAGTAAATTTAAATCGAAAACCACGGCTTTTAAAGGCTTATCGTACGCCAAAATATAAACTGCTGTAAGGTATTGAGCAATAACTACAATTAAAACATTATAACCTCTTACCACAGAAAACATACTGAAAAATTTAAGTAGAATATGTTTCTGTCTTCTTGTTAACATCTTAAAAAGTTTGATAAGATCCTGAAACAAGTTCAGGATGACAGTAATGAAGTTTAGAAGTTATAAACGACTTCTAATTTATAATCTGACAATGCTTGTTTTGCCTTTTGAATATCTTCTGTAAAACCAAGTATATAGCCTCCGCCACCAGACCCACAAAGTTTTAAATAGTATTCGTTGGTTTCAATTCCTTTTTTCCACAGTTCGTGAAATTGCTTTGGAATCATTGGTTTAAAGTGATTTAACACCACTTTAGATAATTGCTTAGTATTACTAAATAATGATTTTATATCTCCATTTAAGAAATCGTCAACACAAGCATCTGTATGCTTTATAAACTGATTTTTTAGCATGCTACGAAAACCTTCTTGCTTCATTTTTTCCATAAACAAGCTAACCATTGGTGCGGTTTCTCCAATTATACCACTATCCAATAAAAACACAGCGCCTTTCCCCTCACTTTGCTGTGCAGGAATACCAGTGGCTTCAATATTATCTTTTGAATTGATAAGAATTGGAATACTTAAATAACTATTTAAAGGATCTAAACCAGAGGATTTTCCATGGAAAAAAGATTCCATTGCAGAAAAAATACTTTTTAATTTTAGAAGCTTTTCTCTAGTTAAGTTTTCAAGAACGGTAATTTTATCAAAAGCATATTTATCGTAGATAGCTGCTACCAATGCACCACTACTACCAACACCATACCCTTGCGGAATTGATGAATCAAAATACATTCCTGAATTTACATCTTCTAATAATCGTTCGATATCAAAACGAACAATAGCATCATCTGTACTTTGCAGGTGATTTGCAAATTGCTTTAAACTTGTGTTTGATTTGACAGCCTCATCTGTAGGGTTTTCATCTTTCTTTAAAGCTCCATTATAAAAACTATAAGGAATAGATAAACCTTTGGAATCTTTAATGATACCATACTCACCAAAGAGTAATATTTTTGAGTAAAAGAGAGGTCCTTTCATAAGCAATTTTTGACTTGGTTTAGCAAAATTACAACAGTTTTGCCCCAAAACCAATTTTATCGTTAATATACTCACCTTTTTGACAAAAGACAACTAATTCAGTATTAATGAATTCCATAACTGATTTTGCCTCATTTTCAGGATACAACACATGTACATTAGCTCCTGCATCAAGTGTAAAACATATTTTTGAGCCTGAAGTTTTACGGTAATTCCAAATTTTATTAATAATTTCCAAAGTATTTGGTTTCATTAATATGAAATAAGGCATACTGGTCATCATCATGGCATGGAGTGTTAATGCTTCACTTTCCACTAGTGCAATAAATGCATTTAAATCACCATTTTTCAATATAGAAATCATGTCAGAAAGGTTTTTACCTGCTTGTTTAAATCGCTCTTGAGCAAATGGATGATTATGCATTAAATTGTGCCCAACAGTACTGCTTACCTGTTTTTTACCTTTATCAACTAATAAAATAGTATCCTGATAATTTTTGAAGTTAGAGTGTACTTCGTAAGGATATTTTATGCCGAACAAATCTGAACTTCCTTTAATTTCTTCATGTTTTCCCCAAACTACTAAATCACCTTCAAGACTTCGGCAAGCACTTCCAGAACCTAAACGTGCTAAAAATGATGCTTTTTGAATGAAATAATTTTCATCATAAGACTTTTCGACTGCGCTCAAGGTAACATCAGACTTAATTAATTCCTTTTCTATGCTCATTAAACACAACGCCAATGCACTCATTCCTGAAGCAGAAGATGCTATACCTGAACTATGTGGAAATGTATTTGATGTTTCTATTTTAAAATGATACCCCTTTAAAAAAGGTAAATAGGCTTCTATACGCTTAAAAAAAGTTTCAATTTTTGGTTTAAAATCGTCTTTTTTTTCGTCATCTAAAAACACTTCAAACGACAAGTTACCATCGTTTTCTTTTTTTGTAAAACTCAGCTTTGTATTTGTCTTACAATTGTTTAGTGTAAAACTAATAGAAGGATTTTCTGGAATTTGATGTTCTTTCTTCCCCCAGTATTTTACCAAAGCAATATTACTTGGTGAAGACCATGTGAAACTGCCTTTTTCTATACTATTTGAATACGCTTTTGGAATAAAACCTGCTGCTATCATTTGTTACATTTCAGTTGACAAAGACTGTTTAAAACAGACTTTATTAATTGGCTAAATTTATTTCTGGCAAAAATAGTAAATATCTAACGGTCTTTTTTATTTTAGCTAGATAGTGACAATAACTTTACCATAGTTTTATAGTTTCTTGCTGTAGCTGTAATTTTTAATTTTCGTTCAAACCAATTAACACCTAGTTTTGCTTTGCCCGCTCCCAGAGTATAGAAAATATATATGCAGTTTTTAGTAATAACAAATGCTTCGTTTGGAAATTTAAGTTGCGAGGTTTCATTTATTAAATCCTTTTCTAGAGCTTCATTGAGTATTATAAAATAGCTATTCATTTTCTTTTCTTCGGGAAAAGGGCAGTTATTTAGAATCGATTCAATTTCGTTTTTAGATTTTACTAAAACTGGCACATCAAAACCAAAATGAGACAAAATGGCTTTTTGAATTTTATTCTCTAAAACTTTACTATCCAATTCTTTACTTTGAAAAATAACATTTCCGCTTTGAATGTAGGTTTTAACATTAATAAGTCCAGACTTAGTTAATAATTCTCTAAGGTCTGCCATTGGGATTTTTTTATGCCCGCCTACGTTTATACCTCTTAAAAGCGCAATATATATTTTCATTTATTTTGAAATATTTTGAGCGGCAATATAAGCTCCTGTCCAAGCATTTTGAAAATTAAAACCACCCGTAACTGCATCTACATTAATAACTTCGCCCGCTAAATATAAATTTTTGATTCGCTTACTCTCAAAGGTTTTAAAATTCACTTCTTTAAGGTTAACACCACCTGCGGTAACAAATTCTTCTTTAAAAGTGCTTTTACCATCAACTTTAAAAACGGCTTGTGTTAAATGGCCTGCCAAATTTTCTAATTGCCCTTTATTTAAATCTGCCCATCGGGTTTCAATAGCCATATTAGATGCTAAAACTAACTTATGCCATAGTCGTTTTGGTAAATCAAATTGTGTAGATTTAAACACTGTTTTTTTTGCTAAATCTTGTTTTAAGGTTTTCAGTATTTCTAAACACTCTTCAAAAGCATGCCTGATAAAATTAATCTCTATTTTAAATTTATAGTTTCTTTTTGCTAATTCTAAAGCTCCAAACGCAGACAGTTTTAAAATAGAAGGCGCACTCATTCCCCAGTGTGTTATTAGCAGTGACCCCTCACTCCATAAGTCTGTATCAAGAACTTTGATTTCTACATTTTGAGCAACAACCCCTGGAATATCTTGTATGCGCTCATCTTTTATATTGAATGTAAATAACGAAGGCACAGGTTGTGAAATGGTATGCCCAAGACCTTCTAACAAACTCCAAATTTTAGGATTGCTACCAGTAGCTATTAAAACTTTTTTTGACAAAAAATCACCTTGTGATGATTCTATTTTGAACAACTCTTCTTGAAGTTCTATTGATTTTACAGAATGGTTATACAACACCTCAACCTGATGCTTTTCTACTTCATTTAAAAAACAATCAATTATAGTTTGTGATGAATTAGAAACAGGAAACATTCTACCATCGTCTTCAATTTTTAATTCCACACCTCGTTTTTCAAACCACTCAATAGTATCACCTGTCATAAACTGATGAAAAGGGCCTAGTAATTCTTTTTCACCTCGTGGATAATGTTGTGTTAATTCTTTAGGAATAAATTCTGCATGTGTTACGTTACAACGTCCACCACCAGAAACTTTCACTTTACCTAGACCTGTTGCACCACGTTCTAGAATAGAAATTTTTAAATTCGGATTTTGTTCTGCAATATTAATGGCTGCAAAGAAACCAGCTGCACCACCACCAACTACAACAACATCTTTTGATGTCATATCCTATCTGGATAGTCAGAAATTATACCATCAACACCATAAGATTTTATTCTTGCTAAAGGATTCAAATTATTTACAGTAAAAGCAAAAACTTTAAATTCTTCCTTTAATTCTGTAACAATTTCTTCTGTTAGCATCGTATAATCTGCATGAATACCAACTGCATTTATTGTTTTAGCAAATTCAACAGCTCTACCTAAATTCCTATCTGTAAGCACAGCCAAAGGAATTTTATCATTTATTTTGTGTATAGTTTCTAATAAACCTTCTTGAAAGCTAGACACTAAAATATTTTCATATTCCCATCCTTTTTTATCTACATAAAATGTTATAATCCGAGCTGCTTCTTTTGCGGTATCTTGACCTTTAAGTTCTATATTTAATAAAGACTTATTATCAACTAAAGCTAAGACCTCTGCTAAAGATGGAATTTGATAAGTTCCTTTGGTTTTTAAACTTTTTAAAGATTTAAGGGTGTGTTTTGCTACCTCTCCTGTTCCATTAGTAATTCTATCAACTGTAAAATCATGAAACACAACTAACTGACCCGAAGCGCATCTATGCACATCTATCTCAATACCATCAACCTTTAAGCTTAGAGCTTTTTTAATAGATTCTAAAGTATTTTCAGTTAAGTGTCCTTTGGCTCCTCTGTGCCCAATTTTTAAAATTTTACTTTCCATTTTTAATAGGTCTTATTAATCCTTCTTGAGCCACTGTGGCTATCAATTTTCCATCTCTGGTAAAAATATGTCCTCTTGCTAATCCTCTTGCATTAGATGTACTTGGAGATTCTGTAGCATAGAGTAACCAATCAGAAAAATCGAAATCTCTAAAAAACCACATCGAGTGGTCCAAACTCGCTGTTAACGTATTTCCCCAATGCGCCTTACTTGCATGAGGATTTAATGTTGATGTTAAAATATTATAATCCGAAATATAAGTTAAAATCTGCTGTTTTGTAACTAAATCTAATTCTTTTACATCTCCTTTTAGTTTAAACCAAACATTATGACTTGGAGGCAAATCTTTTGGATCCATTGGATTTGCAAATGCTGTTGGTTTAAATTCTACAGGACGCTCAATGGCTAAAAAAGATTTTAATCCTTTGGGTAAAAAATCTCCAAACTCCTCATATAAGTCCGTCCAACTTAATAATTCTTCGGGTTTTTTTATGTTTGAGTTTATCTCAATTTGATGATTGTATCCTTCTTCCTGTTTATGAAAAGAAGCCGACAAAATAAAGATAGTAATATCTTTTTGATGTGCTGTAACTCTTCGAACAGAAAAGCTACCACCGTCCCTAACCAAACTCACATTATAGGTTATTGGCAACTCTAAATCTCCTGCTTCTAAAAAATAAGCATGCATAGAATGTAATACTCTTTGATTGGTAATTGTTCTGCTTGCCGCATTTAAAGCTTGTGCTAAAACCTGCCCACCAAATACAATAGGACTTCCAATGGTTTTACTTACACCATTAAATTCATTTTCACTTATTTTTTCTAACACTAGAAGGTCTAATAAGTCGTTAACTGTAGTCATTAGTTTTAAGTAATCTTTATTTATTGACAGCTTTTTTACCAAAAATATCTTGTAAATTTAACACTATAAATTTTGACTACCTAAATGAACAAACTCCTAATTTTATTTTTTTTAATTATTTCTAGTTGCAAGACTGAAAACTTGATAGTTATAGCTGATTTACCAAATAGTTTAAAAGAAGCCTCTGCGATAGAAAAAATAACCAACTCAAATTTATTATGGACAATTGAAGACTCTGGAAACAAAAACAATATTTATGGATTAAATTTAAAAGGAAAAATTATAAAAGACATTGATATAAATAATTCCAGTAACATTGATTGGGAAGACTTAACCTCAGACAATCAAGGAAACTTATATATTGGCGACTTTGGTAATAATAGTAAAAATAGAGATGATTTTACTATATATAAAGTTTCCAATTTCAACACTAACAAAACAGAGGCTCAACGCATTAATTTTATTTTACCAAAAAAAGTAAAACCAAAAGATTTTGAAGCTTTTTTTCTTTTTAAGGATTACTTCTATTTGTTTAGTAAAGAAAATAAATCTAGCATGCTTTTTAAAGTGCCTAACCAAGTAGGTTTACATACTGCAACATTAATAAAGGCATTTAACTTAGATGGTAAAAACCATCGCATTACATCTGCCGACATTAGCAAAGACGGCAAAACAATTGTTCTCCTAAATCATAATAAACTTTGGAAAATAACTAATTTTAAAAACGACCTTTTTTTTGAAGGAAAGATACAAGAACTAAAATTTGACCATAATTCACAAAAAGAAGGGGTCTGTTTTAAAAACAATTCAAGTGTCTATATTACGGATGAGAGAACTAAAAATAAAGGTGGTAATCTGTATAAATTTAATATCAACTAAATCATTACCCATGGGTTTGAATAATGTTTACAATATCTCTTTTTTGCAACACTCCTGATTGCCTCCATTTTGGAACACCATTTTTAAATAAAATCATAGTAGGCACACTTCTTACTTGATACTTAGTTGCAAGTTCTACATTTTTATCAATATCAACTTTTACTATTTTTATTGCATCTCCCAATTCGTCTTTAACATCTTTTAAAATTGGCATTAGTGCTTGACATGGCCCACACCATGTTCCAAAAAAATCCACCAATACAACATTATCAGAATTCACTATGTCTTTAAAACTACTTTTCATAATTAATTTATCTTACTACCGTATTAGACGAAAATTTTAATCATGAATTACAATTTTAATTTTTGAGGCTCTGAAAACATGTTTTGGGTGACACTACGTTAAAAACCAAAACCAACTTTAAATGCTAAACGTAAACCATCATTACTATTAAATGCTGATAAATTTAATGTCATAATATCTGCTGCATTAGCAAAAACGCCCCCTCCTACTGATGTATTCCACTTACTCGAATTAAAGGCACTATCAAAAACTAACTCATTATCTACCCAAACACGCCCATAATCAAAACCAGCAAATACACCTATATTTAGTGGCAGCAATCCTGTTTTAACTTTACGAAGGTTTAAACGCAAATCGGTACTTTGAGAAAATGAATTCTTACCAGAAAAACGTTCATTTCTAAAACCACGAAGCCCATTATTTGCTCCTATGTTTGCTGCTTGATAAAACTCAAAATTGTCACCAAAAATAAAATGTGCTTTAGCGTTTGTAGCAAAAACCAATTGCCCACTTGACACTAATTTATAATCAAACCCAAGCTCTGGAATAAAATAAGCAAACCCTTTTGACTCTTCTAAATTAGATTTATAACCAAATTCAAGGCTTGTTTGCATTCCTATAGTAGGAAATGCTTCGTTATCTTTATTTTGATAACTGTACATAGCTTCAACTCCAATAAAATCTTTGTGGTTTTCTTGCCCATTAGTGACATAAAATGTATTTATAAAACGATTGTTAGTTTCTTCAACTCCAATAGATTCATAACTTAAGCCTAATTTAAAATGCGCGCCTTGTTCTCCTCTCCAATTTAAAGACGGTGCGAATTTTAATGTGCTTAGCTTTACACGATTAAAATCTAAGTCTCTATCTATACCGTCGCCTTCATTAGCCTCTTCATTTGGTGTGCTATTTCCATACCCAAAGAAATTAATAGCAAAGTTAGGACTTGTATATTTAGCATTTAAACCCAAATTCCACACCCCTATAACATTCGCAAATTCTCCATTATATTCAAAATCGAACCCACTTGTAGCAAAATAATAAGAACCAGAAATAGTATGTTGAGACCCAAACGGATTACGCTCAAATCCATAATTTGAAAGCGTATTTACAAAACCTAACCTAAAGCCGTCATCTGGATTGGAACCTATTAATGGCATAAACTGGTTGATTCTATTTTTTGGTTTAGTATGGTCATATATATTTGTTTCATAATCGTCAGTAAGATTCTTATGACCTTTTTTAGTTGTAAACTTATTTTTCTTAGACTTATAGTCATACATCCATACTTTCTTTCCGTTTTCAATAGAATACGTATCATTATTCTGCCCTCCAACCAATCTTAATTTAATATGGTTATCGCCTTCTCCTGTAACTTTAAACAGATCTTCATCATCCAATCCATACATCCAAATTTCTTTGGTAACTTCTTTATTATAAGTTTTTTGATGTAAAAGAATTCCCTTTTCCCCATTTTTAATTCGATATATAGATAGTTTCGTATTCCCATCTGGCAACCTTTCAATTTCAAACATATCATCTTTATCGGTTCCCAGAACTAATGGTATTTTATTAAGGGCTTCAAAATACCTATTTGCAATTTCTGGAAGGTTTTTAAGTCGTAATTTAAAAACACGTTTTATCTCTAAAATTGTTTCGTCTTGAACTTCTTTTGGGAATGACTTAAACGCATTATCTATTACAGCATCTGATAAGTTCTTTTGAATGAATGCTACTTGCTCTTTCCATTGCTTTTCGGTAGTTTCATTTAGTAACATCATATCTAACGAAAACGGACTTGAATTGAATCCTTTAACATTTCTAACATCCTCATTAAAACCTTCCATTAATTGTAGAGGTGGTATAATTCGGGTTGCTATATTCATTAAAGCACCGTCTCCCATATTAGAGAAGGCTTGATCTCTATCTCTAGGAATTGGTCTAAAAACAATTCTACCAGCTTCTTTAAACTCAGCCCAGCGCCATTGATCCATATGCCTATCCCAATCTCCAATAGCCATATCAAATAATCGTGCTCTTAAAAACATTTGGTCATCAACAATATATTTTTCGTCTTTACGTAGCTTCTTTATTAAGTCATCAGTACTTTCAATTTTATTGGAGTTACCAAAACTTTTAAGATTTCCATGTCCATCAGAAACGTGTTCTTCTATCATATATAATTCATCACCAAAATCTGTATTAAAAGCCGCTAAAGCATTTTGTTTTGGAACAAAATACAGTACAGGGTTAGTATGGTATAAATTAACGGCGTCAGATAAATTGCCAGTTACAAATGGTGCATATGGATGTGAACCTGTATAAAAGTCTTGTATTATTTTTTCTGTAGTTGTACCGTCAAATTGCCCTTCAATATATTGATCTTTAAAAGCCATAGCTTGCAAATATATCGTTGCACTTTTTCTAATGGCGCGCATAACATAGCGTTTCCCGTCTTCATTTATTAATTGTAGAGATTTTGATTGATGCCCTCCGCCTTTTCTATAAGGTTTTAAACCCCCAAACAAAGTATCTAAACTTACTGTTGGTGCATTTACTTTAGTACCGTAATATGCTCTGTAACGCTCTCCCCATATATATTTATAAAAACCACTTTTTGTAATTTCTTCCTTAGAATAAACTGATGCTAATTTTTCATTTGGAAACGATTTATAATCTACAATACCATCTTTTTCGTCTACTGAAAATACTTCTGTTTGAAAAATAACTTTATTATTCTTTGCTGAATAAAACCGAACTGCTGATGACCCATCTACAAAAACATCTAATCTAGCAAAACCAGAATCACTTGAGGAAAACTCGCCACTTACATTACGAGTTGCCGTTGATTTTGAACCTGCTCCGCTAACTATTTGAGGTAAATTATCTTGAACTAAATACTGTAAACTATGCTCATGCCCGGAAACAAAAAGCACTTTATCATTTTCTTGAGCTATAGTTACAATACGCCTTTTAAAAGCGTTATACTTTTTATTCTGCAAATCGGCAGGAGAAATGCCACTTGCTTTTCTTAATATATTTTTTAAAGTTCCTAAAACCGGAATAGGCTTTAAATGTGAACCAAAACTGTATTGCCCGCCATGTGGTCCATTGGTAAACATAGGATGGTGCATTGCGATAATAGTTGTTTTACCACGTGCTTTTTTTATTAAACCTTCTAATTCTTCAAAAAACCTGAACCTTGTTTTTATTTCACAGTCATCATTTATTGTTGGGTGTTTATCCCAGTTTGTTAAATACCATTCCGAATCAATTACAATCATAACAATATCATCAGATATTTCTACTTTTTCAATAGGGCATCCATTTTCAGGTAAAAAAGTATTTTTCCCTAAAGCGTTTTCTATATATTTTTCTTGTCGTTTTAAACCTTTCAATCCATTGCTATACCAATCGTGGTTCCCTGGAATAAAAATAGTTTTACCTTTAAAATCTTTTACAGCCTCTGTCTGAACCTTTAACTGATATTCTGCAAAAGCTCTATTTTCATCATTCTTTTTTGGCAATCCCTTAGGATAAATATTATCGCCCAAAAAAAGCGCTGTACTATTTTTTGATGCATTACTTAATTCAGATTTAAATGCTTTTAAAGCTTCTGAAGACGAATCGATTGGGGAATTACCACCATCGCCAATTAAATAAAATGAATGTGCAATTTCCTTACTTGGAAAATTATTTTGCGCTGAAACATCTTTATATTGAGTCTTATAAGTCGCACAGGCATTTAGAACGGCTATAACGACAAGCAAGGAAGCTATTTTTTGAAACTTCATATTGAGGTGGATTAATTCTTTAAAGGTAATAATTACAATTCTATTTAATTCCAATTTAAGCCACTTCGCTCATCCCAATAGGCTTTTGGAAAAACTTTTAAAGCTTTAAGTGATTTTAATTCTTCTGAAGTCAAGTTGAAATTTAAAGCCTCTAAATTTTGAGTTAATTGCGTTTTACTTGAAGCTCCGCTCAACACATATGTAGGCTCTAAACTATCCATTACAAAGCGTAATGCAATGGCATCAAAACCTGCTTCATACTTTTTTGACAATTGGTTTAAAATTTTATATACTTCTGAGTAATGCTGAAATTTTTTATTTTGAAAAACGCGACCATTTGCCAAAGCTTCCTTAATAATAACTTTTTTTCCTTGTTTCAAAATAGCTTTTAAAATTGAAAAAGGAGATTGTTCAAAAATATTATAAGTTACCTGAAAACTATCAAACAATTCATGCCCGTCAATCTTAACTTTTAAAGCGGCCTTAATAACTTCTTTTTGATTAGCACCGCTTGTAGTAATACCAATTTTTAAACCAGTCTCATTTTTTATTTGATGTAGTTGATTCAAAACATCTTCATTTTCTAAAATACCACTTTCAAAAGTTGCTGAATGCACTTGGTAGTATTTTAGGTTTGGCAACATTCCTTTTGAAACTTGCCATTGTTCTAGTAGTTTTTCTAGTGAGTGTTCTTTTATTTCATGTTTTCCGCTATAACCTAACTCCCAATTTGCCACATAAGTATAACCCCATTTTGTTCCTAAAATGGCATCTTTATGTTTGTTTTCCTCATTCCATTCTTTCAAAAACGCTTCGCCTTTTCCATAAGATGGTGCTGTGTCAAAATAACGAATGCCTAATTTATAGGCTTCATCTAAAACTGAAAGTGAATTTTCTTTAAATGCTTTTTCTGATTTATCAATAGCATCATTATCTCTAATATTAATATACTCTGGCCGCCCTAAAGCTGCTAATCCTAAGCCTATTTTCGTATTTGAATTACTCATTAATCTATTAATTCTGTTTCAATTATTGTATCGGAAATTAAGGTTCTATGCACTGGACATTTTGATGCTATTTCTTTTAATTTTGCTTTTTGCGTATCATCTAAATTACCAATAAATTTCAATCGTTTTTGTAAATGATCGATTCGTTTTGGTTCATCAAAATCCAGCATCAAATCATCACTATGTTTTTTTGAATAGGTAATATAGGCATAAACTTCCTGTAAATCCCATTGCTTTCGTTGGGCATACATCTTTAAAGTCATTACGGTACACGCCGCTAATCCTGCACTTAAAAAATCATAAGGCGACGGCCCAAAATCGTCTCCTCCAATACTCTCTGGTTCATCTGCTATAAAATTGTGCTTTTTAGTTTTAATAGAAGTTGTAAAATTATCCTCAACCAAATTTAAATACGCTACCAATTGTTCGCCTTTAGTATCTAACATGGTATTATCTTCTTGCTCAAAATAACGCTGTACCCATGTACCAATTATATTACCAACATACCTACTATCTTTTGAATTTGTAAGTAGGTGGTCGGCATCATCTAAACTCACAAAACTTTTTGGATGGTGAGCATCATGATACAATTTATGTGCATTTTCAATACCAACTATAGTATCGAAAGGGGCATGCATTATTAATAAAGGTTTACGCAAGTTTTTTGTTATTTCTGGTAAATTTATTTTACCAAAATCTTCTACAAATTCTTCATTTATTTTAAAAGGTCTACCACCAATATTCACCTCAACTTCTCCTTTTTGTTTAACTTCTTCAATACCATGCGAAAATAAATGTGTAACATGACTTACAGTAGCCGGTGCTCCAACTGTAGCAACAGCTTTTATGTTTTCTAATTTAGATGCAGCAACAATTACGGCAGCTCCACCTAACGAGTGGCCAACTAACAAACTTGGAGCTTGATAGTTTACTTTTAAGTAATCATTAACCGCTAATAAGTCGTCAACATTTGCAGAAAAATAACTTTCTGAAAATTCACCTTCACTCCTTCCTAAACCAGTAAAATCAAAACGAAGTACACCAAATCCATGACTAGTAAGCGACCTACTAATATTTCTTACGGCTCCCAAAGCACTACTACATGTAAAACAATGCGCAAAAATTGCATAATACTGTGGTTTTTGGTCGGCAGGCAGTTCTAAAAAAGCCTGTAATTTATGCCCTTTTTTATTTTGAATATTTAGCTTGATACTGTTCATCTTTTAAATGTTTTAATTTATTTTGATTTGCATAGTTTGAAAATTGGTTTAACAGAATTTTCAATTTAGGATTGATAAACGTTTCACAAAAAGGTTTCTCTGGATTACTATAATAGTAATTTTGAATTCCCTCACGTGACCTTTTAAAACTATTAAACGGAAATACTTGAGTTATCAATTTGTTTTCAAATTCATCTTTAAATGCATTAATAATCGCCTCCACCTTTTCCTTTTGTTCATTAGAAAACGTATAAATAGCTGAGCGATATTTTGTTCTCATAGAATGATTGGACTTGCTTTTATGAGTATATAAATGAATTTCTATTAATGTTTTTAGTGAAATATCATCAGCATTAAAATGAACAATAACCGCTTCGGAAAAACTAGCATTACCATTTATAGAAGCTACAAAACCTTGCTCTACTTTTGAAACACCAAGTAATGATTGAAACACAGCCTCTGTACACCAATGGCAACCACCTCCTAAAGCTATTTTATTCTGCGTATTCAAGTTTAAAAAAATTATATAAAAGGGGTTTCAAATCTTTCAAAATGACATGTATACCCATTAGGGATTCTCACTAAATAATCTTGATGCTCTGGTTCTGCTTTCCAAAATGTTGCATAAGGCTCTAAAGTGGTTACAACGCTACCATCCCATTTACCTGAATCATTAACAATTTTAATAATGTCTTCTGCATCTTTTTTTTCTTCTTCATTCTGAAAAAATATGGCAGACCTATAACTTGACCCTCTATCATTTCCTTGCCTATCAACTGTTGTTGGATTGTGAATTCTAAAAAAATAATCTAGAATTTCTCTGAATGATGTTTCGTTTGGATCATAAGTCAATTCAATGCCTTCGGCATGTCCTGGATGGTTTTTGTACGTAGGGTTATCGTTTTCTCCACCTTGGTATCCAACTTCTGTATCTTTAATCCCTGGACGTGTTCTAAATAAATCTTCCATTCCCCAGAAGCATCCTCCTGCTATATATGCTTTTTTATAATTTTTCATTTTTTTAATCTTTCTTTTTTTAACTTAATTTCTAATAACTCTATTATGAACTACAAGATAACATAGAACAGCCTACTTTATGGCGTGCCCACTCTGGTCGTTTTTCAAACCATTTTTCATATTCGGGTTGCTCATTATAAGGTTTTTTAAGCATTTGAAATAATTCATCTATCAACTTATAATTACCTTTATTAGCATCATCAATGGCTAATTGTGCCATATAGTTACGGAGAACGTATTTTGGGTTTACAGTATTCATTTTTTGTTTTCGTTCTGTTGGACTAGTATATTCCTGTTGTAATCTAACTTCATAATTTAAAAACCAAAACTCCCATTCTTTTTTTACTTCATCTGGCATATTATCAAAGTCATAAAACGCATCTTTTAAAACTTGAAACCCTGTTTCTTCATCTTTAAAATCGCTTAAATTCCTAAAAAATATGGTCATATCTGTTTCTACTAATTGCAAGTTTTCTTCCAGATTTTTAATAAAATCTTCATCGTTATCAACCTCTTCATAAAGCCCTATTTTAGCTTTCATCATTTGTAAATTCTGCGATTCAAAATCAGTTTTATATTGATTTAAAATAGCTTCCAAAGGTTCTGCCTCCTCAATTAATGGATAAATTGCATTTGCTAGTTGCAGCAAATTCCACAAGCCGATATTTGGTTGATTTCCGTAACGATACCTTTTATGTTGCCTATCAGTTGTATTTGGCGTCCACCCATAGTCATAACCTTCTAACCAGCCGTAAGGCCCATAATCTATAGTTAAACCTAAGATTGACATGTTATCGGTATTCATCACACCATGCACAAAACCTACACGTTGCCATTCAATAATCATTTGTAATGTACGCTTTGAAACTTCTTTAAAAAAAGCAATATAAGTATCTTTTGAAGGCGCTCCTAAATGTGAAAAATGGTGTTTTATTGTATAATCTACCAACTTTTTTAAATTTTCATCATCTTGTCTTGAGGCAAAAATTTGGTAGTTACCAAAACGCAAAAACGATTCGGCTGTTCTACATACAATCGCACCTTTTTCGTAAGCGGGATTGCCATCATACATCACATCTCGCATGACTTCGTCTCCAGATAACACCAAAGACAAAGCTCTTGTAGTTGGCACTCCCAAATGAAACATGGCTTCACTACACAAATATTCACGAATTGAGGAACGTAATACTGCTAAACCATCGGCTGTTCTAGAGTATGGTGTTTCGCCCGCACCTTTTAATTGTAATGCCCAATTTTTATTTTTATGTTCAACTTCACACAGATTAATAGCACGTCCATCACCTAATTGCCCTGCCCAATTACCAAATTGATGTCCGCCATAGCACATTGCATACGGGGTTGTGTTTTCTAGCACTTTATTTCCAGTAAATACTTTTAAAAAATCATCGCTTTTAGCATCAGTTTTTGATAAGCCAAGATTCTTTAACATTTCTGGAGACACATGCAACACCTCTGGTTTTGCTGTTTGCTTTGGTGTTACATACGAAAAACAGGCTTTAGCAACCTGCCTTCTAGAATTTTCTAAAATGGGGTCTGTAGGTAATTCTTGATTAAATTTATCTTTTATTTTGAGTTTCATTTCTTCTGGTATTAGACCTACAAGGTTTTTGAAACCTTGCAGGTCTTTTTAATTTTACAGTAATTTTTCAATCCATTTTTTCAAATCAGTATCTGACGGATTTCTTAGTTTCTTTTCTCCAATAGTTACTGTTGGAAAATTGAGTTTTCTATTTTTATATAAATTTCTTAACGCTTCAGCATCAACTTCATTTAGTTCAACATCTAAAAACGTATAATTCAAATTTAAATCTTCAAAATACCTTTTATAATATTGACTTTTATGGCACTTTTCGGCGCCATAAAGTTTTATTTCTGTTGCCATAACTTACATGGTTTTTAATAACTGAATAGCTGCATCTGGATTTAAATGAAAATCTGAAAACACCACATTATCGTGCTTATCTATAAACAAAAACCATGGTGTTCCTCCTGTTTGGTAATTTTTCATAATGTTAGAAATTGATTTTCCATCATCACCAGCATCATGACCAAAAGGTATTTTTAAACTGTATTGTTTTTGGGTTTCAACCATCTTTTCGTAAGTATTAGAATCATGTCCTTCAAAAACAGTTTGTACTGCTAGAAAAACTATATTTTTATTTTCCTCCAAAGCCTCTACCATTGTCTTTAAATCTGGCAATCCCTTTTTATGGCATCCAGGACACCAACTTTGAAAACAATATACCACCTTAAACTTTCCTTTAAAATCTGATAATTTAATTGGCGCTATTGTATTTCCATTAGCATTAATCCAGTCTTTTACTTCAAACTCTGGTGCCTTAAACACTTGCTTTTGATTTACTCGATTTGACATTCTATTGCCCTTTCTTTAATAATAATTAGTTATGAATTTACCCCAATAAAGCTAACGAAGTTATGAAAGTTCTAGTTGCTATTTGTTATATCTTTCTCTAATTGCATAGATTCTGAATTTATGCAATAGCGCAAACCACTAGGTTCTGGCCCATCTGGAAATACATGTCCTAAATGTGCATCGCAGGTATTGCATAGCACTTCAACACGCACCATTCCAAAGGCGGTATCTCGAATATACTTAATAGCATTTTCTTTAATAGGCTGTGTAAAACTCGGCCAGCCTGTACCAGATTCGAACTTAATAGTAGAGTCAAATAAAGATGTATTACAACACACACAATTATATTTACCTGCTTCATGTATACTACACAAAGCACCACTATGAGGTCTTTCTGTACCTTTAAGTCTTGTAATTCTAAACTGTTCTGAAGATAATTGAGCCTTCCATTCGGCTTCTGTTTTTTCGACACGTTTGTCGGGAGTTGGGTTTCCTTTTACAGAAAAGTTGATAACCTCTTTCCAAGTTAGCATAATTATGGTTCCTTTCTTTTTTTAGTTAATTATAATATGCTTTTCAACATAAAGGTAGTCGAAATTAAATTCAAAAACTTACAATGTAAATCTTCTAAAAAGCATTTGAAAGCATCAATGAAATTTACGACAAATAATACCGTTATTAATACTTTATTTTAATATCCTTAAAGTTTAGTATTTTTACTAAATAAACACTTATAACTTCTAGACATGCTGATTGAAGCTACTGAAAAATTTGTAATAAATCTTTTAAATGATAAGCTAGACACCTCGTTTACCTATCATAATATTACACATACACAGCGTGTTGCCGAAGACGCAAAAGCTTTGGCTGAACTTTTAAATATTGATGAAACTCAAAAAAACCTTCTGTTAATTGCAGCATGGCTACACGATACTGGTTACACAAAAGGCATTAAGCATCATGAAGATGAAAGTGTAAAAATTGGAACGGCTTTTTTAAAAGAGCAAAAATGTCCTGCAAATGATATTAAAATTATTTGCGACTTAATTTTAGCCACCAAAATGGAAGCTATTCCTAATAACACTTTAGAAAAAATAATTAGAGATGCAGATTGCTCGCATATTGGAAGTAAAAACTATCTGGAAATTTCTGAACTCCTAAGAAAAGAATGGGAATTACAATGTAATAAAACATATTCTGAAATAGATTGGTTAGACGAAAACATTAATTTCCTATCAACAAAGCATCGTTTTCACACTCCTGAAGCTGCAAGTATTTGGGATAAGCGTAAAGGTAAAAACCTATCTGAACTACTTAAATTAAGAAAGAAAATTAAGACTGAAAACAAAAAGCTAACTCAGAGAAAAGAAGAGTTAAACTTTAAAAAGAATAAGATAGAATTGCCTGAACGTGGTATTGAAACTGTTTTTAGAGTAACTTTAAAAAACCACATGCAATTAAGTAATATAGCCGATACTAAAGCTAATATATTATTATCGGTTAATGCTATTATTGTATCATTAGTTCTATCTAACTTGGTTTCAAAACTAGACAACGCTTCTAACGCTTATCTTATAATACCAACCGTCATTTTTGTGATTTTTACAGTAATATCTATTATACTTTCTATATTAGCTACTAGGCCAAATGTTACTAGTGGAAAATTCAATAAAGAAGATGTTGCAAATAAAAAAGTAAATCTTTTATTCTTTGGGAATTTTCATAAAATGAGCTTAAAAGATTTTGAATGGGCCATGGGAGAAATGATGCAAGACAGAGATTACCTTTACTCTTCTATGAAGAAAGATTTATATTTCTTAGGATTAGTCTTAGATAAAAAATATAAAATTCTTCGTATTACATATTCTGTATTTATGATAGGTATAATTGTAAGCGTTATTGCTTTTGCTATTGCGTTTAAATACGATGGAGGAGTTTCTTAAGCTTTAATTTCTTTCATTAAATCATTATAAGTATAAAACTCTTTATCATTATCATCTTTATGATAAAGCACACTTACACGAATAGCTTTTAGCCCTGTTACCGCTTGTAAATCTTGAAGTTCTACAATCTCAACATCGGTATCTAAATAATGTTTTGACTGTAAAAACTTAACATACCTCAAGTATTCCTGTTCGTCCTGTTTTTGTGAATAAACAATACTTATTTTACCTTTTTGGGTAACACGCTCTGTGGTTCCTTTTATATAGGCTTTGTCTACACGTTTTTTTACAATTTCATAACGAGCATTATAGGTACCATCAACATCAAACTGTTTTTCATCCATTCTAAAACTTATGGATAGTGGTTGACTAAATACTAAAATCATAGAAGCCACATCAAGTGGTACGGCAAAATCAGATTGCATTTGATAATAACTATTTTCCATTTCGCACATGACTTGCAATTGCCATAAACGCAAATTATATAGATAAATAAGATTAAAACTATCATCTTTAGTAATAGATTCTCCTATGTACATATTATGTTCTACACCATCAGTTTTATAACGTTCAAAATAATGTGGATACATTTGTTGTGCTACAATTTGCTTTTTATCTAACAAAGAAGCCATTTCTACATTAATTTTAGCTATGGTATCATCATAATCTTTTCTATATTTATAAAGCACATTCAAATTATTATTAATACTAGAATGATAAGCTTCAATTTTGGCTGATAAACTTTCAACTGAGCTCAAATGATTAAGAGCAGGTTCAATATCATCTTTTAAAAACTCAGATATCTGTTGTTCACTATCTACCTGAAAATTAGTTTCTAATCCAGTTAAATAATCGTTTATCTGATATATAAATTGTTCGTGTATTGGCAAAGGTTCAATCTCTAACACCGTGTTAAAAATATCTTTTACGGCTTTTAGCTGAAGTGTTAAATCTTGTTGCGTTGCTTTATTTCTAGCTTCAGAAGACCCCTTTATATCTATCTGCCCATAAAGTGGATAAATATTCTCGAAAGCTATCTTTTTAAAATTAGGTTCAAACCCATTCAATTTGTCTTTAATAAAAGTTTTGGCCTCCTTAGCAAATCGCCATTTTACACTGGAATGAATGGATGTACATTCTTGTTGAATAACGGCTTCAATTAAATTTTCTTCATCACTTTTAGAACGCTCAACAGCTGAAACTATAAAAGGCATAACATCAACTAATTTATTTGCATTAATGCTATTTAAAACTTGAGGTTTATCAGAAACTATTTCAAGAATCCCCATTAAACCATTATCATTTGCAATAGGCGCAAAAATGGCACTCCTAATACCTTGTTCATACAAACTGGTTATGTGTGGTGCTTGACCATTTGATTTCTTAAAAACACTATCCACATCTGATACCGAAAAATATTTATTCTCTCTCAATAACCTATTGTATGACCAATTACATAAGGCATCTGCGCAACTTCTACTTTGCAAACTCCCTAACAGATAGCTATTCATAGCCACACCATAAACGCGCTCAAAATTATCTTCTTCATTATCATAAATAGAAAAACCAACTTTTATGTTATTTATACCTAATAAAGACGCGAAGATGTCTTGAAAATCCTTCATAAAGGTTTCGTCTTTCCTTTTATCTTCACCTATTAGGCTTGATTTTATGTTAGAAATAGATTGATCTTCAGTAACATCAAAAATATTAGAAATCACAAACCCCTTAAAAATATAACTATTTGCAGGAAATTTATCTTTCCAAAGTTCTATGTTTTCAAAATTATCAAGTAATTCATTATAATCTTCTGTTGTTATTTTCTTTGCCTTTTCTGTTGGAACAATTTCACAAAAATCAGCATTATATAAAATTTTATAATAACGAATAATACCATTTGCATCTGGTATTTCGTAGTAAAATGGACGCTTAAAATTTAAGTTATATCCATAGCAAAAATTCAAGATGATAGTACATGCAATGATATACCTATCGTCATCAGGCATGTTTTTTATATTTAATTTAAACTCTTCACCAGCTGTTTCTATTATATTCTTGAAACGTTCAGACGAATTAAAAATTAAATCGTGAAAGGGAACAGAAGCTGTTTTTATTTCGTTTCTTGTTAAAACAGGTGCAAAAGAATCTTGAAGGATAATACTAATTTCTTTTTCTCTGTCTTTTAAAACTTGAGTATCACTAAATCCATCTCTTAACTCAGGAAATGGTTCAGCTGAATTTAAAACCCGCTTTGCTTTAGCTGACAGAAAATCATCATCATTTTTGGACAAGTTTTCATAATGCTCAAGTAGTTTGTTGAAACCAACTTTAAGCATCATTGGCGATTCGATATTATCGTTAATATCCATAATATTAGTCTTCTTGAAGTACAAATTTACAAATTAAAGATTTAGTCGATATTAAATAGACTTCCTGACTATGGATTTGTTACCAAAAAAATGTAATTTTCATGGCTTTTCTAGAGGAAAAATTTTAAATCAACAGTTATTCATATAAAAGATACATGCAATTCAATTATTATTTGATAGTGATAGCTGAAGCAAATCAAGTTAACAAAAACTATATTTAAAGGTGATTTTTGAAAAAAAATCTGTTTTGATATTTCTATACCTAAAACAAAGCATTTACTTTGGTTAAAGTATTAATGCTTTATAAAAAATTAGCGCTGTAAAACTTACAAAAATTCAGTTTAGTTTGATAAGTAAAAAAGCTTCTCAATTCCTGATTGGAATATGAGAAGCTTTTCTTTTTTAAGAAATATTGATATTCTAGTTATTCCCTTTTTCGTAATCTGCTAAAAACTTAGCTAAGCCACTATCTGTTAAAGGGTGCTTTAGTAATCCCGTTATTGAAGATAAAGGTCCCGTCATCACATCACTTCCTATTTTTGCACAATTAATAACATGCATCGTATTTCTAACTGAAGCTGATAAAATTTGGGTTTCAAAACCATAATTATCATAAACATGTCTAATTTCTTCAATTAAATGTAATCCATCTGTAGAAATATCATCTAAACGCCCTAAGAATGGAGACACATAAGTTGCTCCTGCTTTGGCTGCTAATAATGCTTGACCTACAGAAAACACTAATGTTACATTGGTTTTAATACCTTTACTTGAAAAGTATTTGCATGCTTTTACTCCATCAGCAATCATTGGTAATTTTACAACAATTTGAGGGTTTAAAGCTGCCAAAGCTTCTCCTTCTTTTACCATACCATCGAAATCTGTAGAAATAACCTCTGCGCTTACATCGCCTTCTACTAAATCACAAATCTTTTTGTAATGGTTAATAATATTCTCTTCACCAGTAATACCCTCTTTTGCCATTAAAGACGGATTCGTTGTTACACCATCTAAAACACCTAAAGCTTGAGCTTCTGCAATATCATCAAGGTTTGCTGTATCAATAAAAAATTTCATAAGTTTAGTTTTATACTGTTTTTAAATATTCTAATACTTGTTTACTTACTTTTTCGCCTGTAAAACCAAACTTATCATCTAGTACAGTTGCAGGAGCTGAATAACCAAAATGCTCTAAACCAAACACTTTTCCGTTATCGCCTACCAAAGCTTCTAAATTTACTGGCAAGCCAGCCGTTAGACCAAATAATGGTTTGTTTTTAGGAATGACGCTATTTTGATAATCTTTAGATTGTAATCTGAATAGCCCTTCAGAAATTACCGAAGCTATATTCACTTTTAATCCATTTTCTTTTTCTAAAATCTCAGAAGCTGCAACTAACGTAGAAACTTCAGAACCATTTGCAATCAAAACAATATCTGGGTTTTCTACTTCTTTTACTAAATACCCCCCTTTTTCTGCAGCTAAAGCCTCTTCATACCTTGATTCTCCTTGAGCTGGAACATCTTTTATACCTTGTCTTGATAAAATTAAACCAGATGGTGTGTTTTTGTTTTCTAAAGCCATTTTCCAAGCAACACTTGTTTCAGCTGAATCTGCAGGACGCATAGCTAAGAAACTATTTTTACCACTGTGATTTTTAAGCTTTTCTAATAAACGAATTTGCGCTTCTTGCTCAACAGGTTGATGTGTTGGTCCATCCTCACCCACTCTAAAAGCATCGTGGGTCCAAACATATTTTACACCTAACTCCTGAATACCACTTAAACGAATAGCTGGTTTCATGTAATCTGAAAACACAAAGAATGTCGCTACTACAGGAATACAACCGCCATGTAATGCTATACCATTAGCAATACAAGACATGGTTAATTCTGCTACACCAGCTTGTAAAAATGATCCGCTAAAATCCCCTTTTTGTAATGCTGAAGATTTCTTTAAGAATCCATCAGTTTTATCACTGTTTGATAAATCTGCTGAAGATACAATCATGTTCTCAACATTATCTGCTAAATAACCTAAAACATTAGACGATGCCGCACGGGTAGCTAAACCTGCTTTATGCTCTATAGATTCAAAATCTAATTCAGGAAGTTCTCCAGATAAGAAGAAATCTAATTTACTGGCTAAAGCACTATTATCTTTTCTCCAAGCATTAATTACAGCTTTCTTCTTTGCTGCTTGTTCCGTTTTTTCAGAAATTATGTTTTTATAAAAATCACTTACATCACTGTAAATATCAAAAGGATTTTCAACACTTGCTCCTAAATTTAGCAATGTTTTTTCATAATCTGCCCCTGTTGCTCCAATAGGTTGTCCGTGAAGTTCACAATGCCCTTCAAACATACTTCCATCAGCAGTTACACAACCTTTACCCATTATGGTTTTACCGATAATCAAAGTTGGCTTATCAGTTTCGTTATTGGCATCGGTTAATGCTTGCCTTATTTCATCATGGTTATGCCCATCAATGGTTACAACTCTCCATCCCCAAGCTTCATATTTTGTTGCTGTATCTTCACTAGTAACCTCGTCTGTTGATGTTGATAATTGTATATCATTAGAATCAAAAAACATAATAAAGTTATTCAATCCTAAGTGACCAGCAATTCTACCTGCACCTTGAGAGATTTCCTCTTGAACACCTCCATCGGAAATGAAACCATATACCTTATGATTCATCCAATCCCCAAAACGTGCTTGCAAAAATTTAGCTGCAATAGCAGCTCCAACACCCATAGTATGACCTTGCCCTAATGGTCCAGATGTATTTTCAATACCTCTAGCTACATCAACTTCTGGATGCCCTGGTGTTATTGAACCCCATTGTCTGAAATTAGCAACATCATCTTTGGCATAGTTTCCTAAAAGGTAATATTGCGCATACATTAATGTAGATAAGTGACCTGCATCCATAAAGAAACGATCTCTAAATGCCCATTCCATATCTGATGGATCATAATTAAAAAATTCGGAATACAAAATATGCATAAAATCTGCACCTCCCATTGGACCACCTGGATGACCTGACTTTGCTTTTTCTACCATAGCTACAGCTAACGCTCTAATATTATCTGCTGCTTGTAAGTTAATGTCTTTGTTCATTTTTAATTCTGATATTTATATTTAATAACTTTAAAATATGTTCTTTATGAGACAAAAAATCTTTAAAAAAAACACCTATTTTGCAAATATATAACCTTTATATTGTTAGGACTTATTAAAAGTCAAAATTATTTAGTAACAGCTGTTAACATCTCCTTAATATTAAACATTTGCCATATAAAAAAGCTGACTTAATAATATAAGTCAGCTTTTACTTTATAGTTTTAGTGAAGATACTTATATTCTCTTGCATCTTTATAAACATTTCTTTTGGATTAATGGTGCTTTTGAAAAGACTTACCCAAAACCAAAAACATAACGCCACGTAGTATCCATACCTGAAGTGTTACAAATGATAAAAACACATCAAACTGTACTGATATAAAATTCCAAAACTAATTGCCCAAATAAGAAAAACTGATTTATTAAATGATAAGTTTATTTTTTATCAATTATTAAAAGCAGAAGCTTTAACCTAAGCAAGTGTGTTTTTAATGTGTTACACTTTATTGTAAATAAAAACATAAACACTATGAACACGCATTGTAAAACTACTCTTCTTCTTTTATCCAGAAAGGTGTAGTAGCAAACCATAGAATTGTTCCTATTAACATAATTGTTTTCATGTTTACCGGCTCAATTTTTCCTACAAATGATAATATACCAACTAACAATATCAAAACGCCTATTGAAATAGCACTAATTAATTTTAGTATTTTCATAATTTATGATTTTTGAAGTTTCATAATAAGTACATATAATAAACTGGAAGCAATCCAGCAAGGTATTACTGCATAAGCAGGAAACAAACCTTTTGCAAAGATAAAGTACAACCCTAAAGCTACCGGAATAGTCCAAGCTAATAAAACAGCCACATTAAAGCTAGATCCCTTTTCATCTGCAAAGTCTTGCGTAAAATTCATTTTTTTTGCTAGATAATGGTTAACAAAAATAACCCCACCCATTGGCCCCAAGATTGTTCCATACAAACCTACAAAATCAAGCAACTTACTTGATAGTGTTGGAAAAATACCAGCTATTGTTGCTATTATACCTGCTAAAATTACACCCGAATATTTTTTTGCATTGGTTGAAAACAAACTTTGAAATGCAAGACCTGCTCTGTAAATGGTAGGATTTGCAGTTGTCCATCCCGCTATGATCACACAGATAATTCCTGTCCAACCTACGGCACTCCAAGCTAAAGCCCCTGGATTAGCAGAAATATCTCCAGTTAATTTTATCTGAGCCGCTAACATAAATGAAGCACAAATCCATGCCATATAGTGCCCCAAAAACATTCCAATTGATGGACCCCAACCTGCACGAGTATCTTTGGCAAAACGCATTATTGATAAGTCTGACATTCCAAAATGCATCGCAGCATTACATAACCAAGAGAAAATCACAATTTTCCAAAAACCAAAATCTACCTTACCGTTAATAGACTGCACCACACTTATTCCTTTATCCCATTCTGCAAGTAGACTTTTCCATGAATCAACCTCCATTTGTGATAGTGCAGATAAACCACAAGCAGCAAAAACAATAATCATCCAAGGTGCCGCTATGTTGGCAAATTTAGAAACAGTATTATAACCCGCAGCTGCTACAATTGCCATTACTAAACCCACGATGATAACAATTGCCGAAAACCCTGGGCTACTTAAACCAAAAACACTTTCTGGAACAGAAAAACTTACACCAAAGGGAATTCCAACAGCACTAGCAGAAACCGTAATCATAGCGCCTGCTAAAAAACAGAAAAGCACTCCATTAACTACATTATAAACTTTTACTAAATGCTTTCCTGCAATTTTTTCTAATTGATAATACAAAGTTAGTTTGCTAGATACAGCTATAGGAGCCACTATGTATCTCCAAGTAAGTATCGCTAGAATATTACCAATAAACAATCCTAACAACAAATCTTTTAAACTGGCTCCCGCAGCTAAAAACAATGGGCCAATCATAAATTCAGTACCTGCAGCGTGTTCTCCTGCATACATACCTAAAAATGATTTCCAGCCTTTTAATTTTGATTGAGGCACAGGGGTTCTTTCAAATTCTCCACCTGACACATCTTCTATTGCATCTAATTCTTGTTGGTATTCTGCCATAATTTTGGTTTAGTTAGTTATTATAAAATAGTATATCTTTCTTTATTATTTTTTAAATCTACCTCTAAAATAATTATATCATTCAGACGAAAATATACGGTAATAGTTAAAACTCTATCCTGTACTGTTCGGTTAAACTAAAAGTTCATTAATCTACTCATAATATTCAATTTCTTAATTAGAAAAATACATATAGAATTTTATCTAATTAAAATCAATTTTTACGGGTTAGAACAGGATAGCTAGTTATCAATAATAATCTACTTTTATTATAACTTATACAAGAGCTAAAATCTTAATAAAATATACATGAAAGTAGGTTTATTTATACCATGCTATGTTAACCAACTGTATCCGCAAGTGGCAATAGCTACTCTGGAATTACTAGAAAAATTGAACGTTGACGTTTATTATCCCCAAGGGCAAACATGCTGTGGGCAACCCCTAGGTAATTCAGGATATGAAGATGATTCTAAAGGTGCATGCAAATTATTTGTAGAAAATTTTAAACAATATGACTATATAGTTGGGCCATCTGGAAGTTGCATCTATCATATTAAACATCACTTTGATATTTTAGAGCAAACACCAGAAGTACAAAAAGTAAGAAACAATGCGTATGAACTTTGCGAGTTTTTAGTAAAAGTTCTTGGAAAAACCGATTTAGGAGCATCATTCCCACATAAAGTTGGTTTACATAAAAGTTGCCATGGCTTAAGAGGTTTAAAACTTGGTTCCTGTTCTGAAGTTAAAGGGGAGCATTATTCTACCGAAGAAGATTTATTGAATAAAGTTAAAGGACTTGAATTAATGTCTTTAAATCGTAAAGATGAATGTTGCGGTTTTGGAGGTACTTTTGCTGTTTTTGAAGAAGCCATCTCTACCAAAATGGGAAAAGATCGTGTTCAAGATCATTTAGATAGTGATGTAGAAGTTTTAACAGGTGCTGACCATTCGTGTTTGATGCATTTGGAAGGTTTAATAAACCGTAATAAACAACCCTTAAAGGTAATGCACATTGCCGAAATATTAAATAGCAGTTTATAATTATGAACCACGCAACTAAAGCTAAAGAATTTAATAAAGACGAATCTAAAGTCAACTGGCACGACAAAGCATTATGGTATGTTAGAGAAAAACGAGACAAATCGGCACATAGCATTCAAGGTTGGGAATATTTGCGAGAATTAGGATCAGCCATTAAAGCTAATGTATTATCAAATTTAGATGAGTACTTGGTCGAATTTGAATCTAATGCACAAAAAAACGGTATCCATGTACATTGGGCATCTAATGCTGAAGAACACAATAACATTGTAAATAGTATTCTTGAGAAACACAATGCAAAAAGGGTCGTTAAAAGTAAATCCATGCTTACTGAAGAATGCCATTTAAATCCATTCTTAGAAAAAAAAGGAATTGAAGTTATTGATACAGACTTAGGAGAGCGCATTGTTCAATTGGCTGAAGAGCCACCAAGCCATATTGTACTCCCTGCAATTCATAAAACGAAAGAACAAGTTGATGAATTATTTCAAGAACATCTTGGAACGAAACCTAGCCAAGGAAACCCTGAATACTTAGTTAGTGAAGCACGAAAACATTTAAGAGATAAATTTTTAAAAGCAGATGTAGCCATTACAGGAGTCAATTTTGCAGTTGCAGATACAGGTGGCTTTGTTGTCTGTACTAATGAGGGCAATGCTGATATGGGTGTCCATTTATCAAAAGTGCACATTGCATGTATGGGTATTGAGAAAATTATTCCTAAAGAAAAACACTTAGGTGTGTTTTTACGTTTACTAGCCAGAAGTGCTACAGGGCAACCTATTACAACCTATTCTTCGCATTTTAATAAACCCGAAGAAGGCAAAGAAATGCATATTGTTATTGTTGACAATGGAAGAACTGAACAACTGAGTAGAGAAGATTTTAGAGCCTCTCTACATTGTATACGTTGTGGTGCTTGTATGAACACCTGCCCGATATACAGAAGAAGTGGCGGTCATAGTTATGATTACACAATACCTGGACCAATTGGGTCTATTCTTTCCCCTGGTAAAGATTTGAAAAAACACAGTTCACTCCCTTTTGCATCCACGCTATGTGGGTCTTGTTCTAACGTATGCCCTGTGAAGATTAATATTCATGAACAGCTATACAAATGGCGACAAGTTATTGTTAAAGAGGAAAAACAACCTGTAGTAAAAAAATCTATTTTAAAAGTTGCAGGGATTATATTAGCTAAACCAAGCTTATATGGTTTTGCAGGAAAATCAGCGAGATTTGCTTTAAAACATTTACCAAAATTTATGATATACAACAAATTAAACGCTTGGGGTAAAGCCAGAGATTTACCAGAGATAAAGAATGAAAATTTTGATGAATGGTACAAAAAACGAAATAAAAATGGGTAGAGAAGCTATTTTACAATCAATAAAAGAAAACAAACCAGATTTACTTCCTATGCCAACCGTTAATGTTGAGGCTTTTGCTGAAGACCTCAATATACTAGAGGTCTTTAAAAATAATATTGCTTTAGTTGGAGGTAACATAAAACAAATTGAAAAAAAAGCCATTGATACTGAAGTTAAGACCATTTACTCAAAGGCAAAACGCATAGTTTCTACTTCATCTAAAACAGCTTTAGGAACAGTTAAAATTTCTATTGATACTGATCCACATGAACTTGAAGATATCGATTTGGCAATTGTAGAAGGCGAATTTGGTGTATCTGAAAATGGTGCTATATGGGTGACTGCTGAAAACAGTATCGTTCGTGCGTTACCATTTATTACAAATGACCTTGTTATCATTCTTGAAAAAGACAAACTTTATCTTCACATGCACCAAGCTTATGATATAATTAGCCAAAGAAACAGGAGTTTTGGAGTCTTTATATCTGGACCTTCTAAAACAGCAGATATTGAACAATGCTTAGTTGTTGGTGCTCATGGCGCTATGAGCTTAACGGTATTATTAGTATAGAGAAAATAAACGTGTACATCAATTTATACATTGCTTTTTCGCTCTAATTAAAACAATTTCAAATATGAAAAAATTAGTATTCTTATCATTAGCAGTATTAATTCTATCTAGTTTTCAACAGACTTCAATTATTGAAAAAACACTTAAAGATATTAACAGTAACTTTAAGAATATGAAAGTTACCTTAGTGAATTGGCCTAATAGCTTACAACCAAAATTAGGGAATTTAAAAAAAACAGCTTTTATGGCGTTTCCTAAAAGAAGAACTAAAAAAAAGCTACCACTACTTATTTCGTTACACGGTGCTGGAGGAAAAACATGGACTGTTGAAGAGCAGCTTAGTCGTTCAGCAAAAGTTAAAGGGCTTTCACTTGCTGAATTAGCAGGTAAAGAGCTCATTCTTTTAGAACCAAATTCTTTTGAGAAATGGAACCCAGACACTTTAAACATAATGTTAGATTACATCCTTGAAACGCACCCTGAAATTGATACAAATCGTATCTACCTTATAGGACACAGCATGGGAGGTATAGGAACATGGAATTGGATACTAAAATCACCTAACCGTTTTGCTGCGGCTGCACCCTCTGGTTTTAGAGGTATAAATGAGCAAGACGATATAAGTAAATTAGCCAAACTTCCTGTTTGGGGAATGGTAGGTGGTAATGATGAAAAGAATGTTGAACCCGTAAAAAAAATGATATCTCTTCTGCAGAATGAAGGTAATACTAACGTAAAACACACTGCATTTCCTGGTGCTAATCATGCTAAAGGCAACGCCATGGTATTTAGTGCTACAGAATGTATTGACTGGATGCTTAATTTTTCAAGTAGAACAAATTAATCCATCCTCTTTAATTTTAACAAATTTTTAATGCAAATAAAAAGACTCAACCAAATTAGCTGAGTCTTTTTATTTTATAGTTCTGTCCCGTCCTGAAATAGCGATACACTAAAACATTAGTGTAATGAAAACATCGGAAAACACTGGGTACGTAAAGCGT
>NZ_CANKXG010000009.1 GCF_947487575.1 uncultured Algibacter sp.
AATCATATGATTGTTCAGTTTTAATTAATAAATTTAATCCTTTAATAATCTGTATCGACTATTTAGGACTAGACAATGTGTCCATTAATTACAACCGTATCGATATTATTTTCTCCGAATGAATATGGTAAATAATTATAACTTGGAACAGGTTTTGTAATTATAAAATTAGCTTTTTTGCCTTTTGTAATACTACCGTATTCTTTTTCAATCCCCATGGCATAAGCACCATTTAAGGTCGCAGCGTTAATAGCTTCTTCTGGTGCCATTTTCATTTTAATCTAAAGAATTCCTCGTCAGCTTGCTGCGGGGTCATTCATTAGTTGGCAAATTTTTCATGTCTTTACCTGAAATCTTTAATGTATTTTAATCTCTTACTTGAAGAAGTTCTTTGATGTTGATTATAATAATGGACATGTAATGTATTTATTAGTAAAACTATGAATTTTTTATAGATAATATGTAGTTAGTTTCTTTATTATCTACAAGTTAACAAATTTATTAGCTAATTATAGAGAAAGTAATTAGTTGCCTTTAAAAAAGGTTAAGTTTGTTTGTAATTATATATTATTAACTATTTGAAAAAGTTTTTACCAACCTGCTTTTTCAAGCGCGGACATATATGTATTAAGCATTTATGACTGTGTTAAATAAGGTAAATAGTATGAACCCTAACTTAGTATTTCTAAACTCGTTTTTAGATGTTTCTGAAGAAACTTTCTTAAAACTCGAGAAAATTGCCACGTACAGGAAACTTAAACAAGGCGAGCTTATAGCTAGACCTGGTGAAGTTCCCAGTAAGATATATATGATTGTCTCTGGAATGATGAGAGCATATTGGAGTTCTGAAAACGGAAAAGAGTTTAATAAAAGCTTTTTTATGCCTTTCAGTTTTGCTGGAGGGCTATCTGCATTAATACAAAGCCAACCTTCAAAATTAACCTATGAAGCACTAACTGAATGCAATGTTTATGAGGCTAATTTTAGTGACATTGTGGAGCTGCGAAAGAATGATATAAACATTGGTAATTTGTATAGTAGAATTCTAGAGCATGTTTATATTAAATATGAAGAACGCCAATTAGAATTAATTTCTATGGATGCTAAGGACCGTTATTTATCCCTTTTGAAGAGAATACCAAATATTGAAGAGCTAATTCCTCAGTATCAAATTGCATCATATTTAAGCATAACTGCTGTACAATTAAGCAGAATTAGAAGAAAGATAAAAAAAGAATAGAAAAGAGGTTGACAATATTTTTTTAAGTTTATCAAATTCGAAAAAAATATTTCTTAAATTTTTTGCAGGTTTAACAAATGTTAATTTTAGAAAGATTTGTTAGTTATATATTTGACCGATTTCCTTTAGGATTGCAATTTACAAAGGATTGATAGCTAACCAACCAAAAAGACAGGTAAATTATTTACCTGTCTTTTTCTATATAAATATGTTTTAAAGGGATTATTTAAGGCTTCCAACCATGTTTTCAGGCTTTACCCAAGCATCGTAATCTTCAGCTGTTACATATCCCAGATTAATAGCTTCCTCTTTTAAGGTTGTACCATTTTTATGAGCTGTATTTGCTATTTCTGCAGCTTTATAATATCCTATTTTAGTATTTAAAGCAGTTACAAGCATTAATGAATTGTTTAGTAAAGTTGTAATTACCTCTTGGTTAGGTTCTATTCCAACTGCACAATTTTCCTCAAAACTACTACAAGCGTCTCCAATTAATTGTGCAGACTGTAATACATTAGCAGCCATAACAGGTTTAAATACGTTTAACTCATAATGTCCTTGCATCCCACCAACCGAAACGGCTACGTCATTACCCATAACTTGAGCACAAACCATTGTTAAGGCTTCGCACTGTGTTGGGTTTACTTTTCCTGGCATAATGGAACTTCCTGGTTCATTAGCTGGGATAATTATTTCTCCAATACCAGAACGAGGCCCAGAAGCCATCATCCTAATGTCATTAGCAATTTTGTTTAATGATACAGCCAATTGCTTTAAAGCTCCATGAGTTTCGACTAAAGCATCATGAGCTGCTAAAGCTTCAAATTTATTGGGTGCAGTTACAAATGGTAAACCTGTAAATTCAGCAATATATTCAGCAACAAGTTTACTATATCCTTTTGGCGTGTTTAATCCAGTTCCAACAGCTGTTCCACCAAGAGCTAATTCACTTAAATGTGATAAAGTGTTTTCTAATGCTTTTACGCCATAATCTAACTGCGCTACATACCCAGATAATTCTTGACCTAAAGTAAGCGGGGTAGCATCCATTAGGTGTGTTCTACCAATTTTAACTACATTTTTAAATGCCTTTGATTTTTCATTTAGTGTATTACGTAATTGTTTAACGCCCGGAATTGTTGTTTCTACTATTTTCTTATAAGCGGCAATATGCATGCCTGTTGGAAACGTATCATTTGAAGATTGCGATTTATTTACATCATCATTAGGCTGAATTGTTTTCTCTCCTTCACCAATAACCTTTCCTGCTATTTGGTGTGCTCTGTTAGCAATAACTTCATTCACATTCATGTTACTTTGAGTTCCAGAACCTGTTTGCCAAATAACCAATGGAAATTGATCATCATGTTTACCAGCTAAGATTTCTTCACAGACTTTTGCTATTAAATCTCGTTTTTCAATAGCTAAAACCCCCAATTCACAATTTGTAAATGCAGCTGCTTTTTTCAAGTACGCAAACCCATAAACTATTTCGAGAGGCATAGAGGCTGAAGGTCCAATTTTAAAGTTGTTTCTTGAACGCTCAGTTTGCGCCCCCCAAAGTTTATCAGCAGGTACTTTTACCTCCCCCATAGTATCTTTTTCTATTCTGTAGCTCATCTTAAAAATGCTTAAATTATTAAGCTGCTAAGATAATCCATTTATGGTGTTTTTAAAGATGACTTTTGATAGTTTTTGTTACTTATTTTTAACATATAAATAACTAATAAAATGACTTTTAAAAAATAAAAATCTATTAATTTAGTAGGATTAAAACTTCAATTAAATATCAAAATATTATGGCAACAATTAGATTAGGAGACGAAGCACCAAATTTTACAGCGCAAACATCAGAAGGTGAAATTAATTTTCATGATTGGTTAGGTGATGGTTGGGGAATTTTATTTTCACACCCAGCAGATTATACACCGGTTTGTACAACAGAGTTAGGTACTGTAGCAAAATATACTACAGAATTTAATAAACGTAACGTAAAGGTTGTTGCACTTAGTGTTGATGGCTTAGATTCGCATAAAGGTTGGATAAAAGACATTAACGAAACTCAAAAAACAACAGTTAATTTTCCTATAATTGCTGATGAAGACAGAAAAGTTTCAGAACTTTATGATATGATTCACCCAAATGCCGATAGTAAACTAACGGTTCGTTCTGTTTTTGTTATTGGTAATGATAAAAAAGTAAAGTTAATTATAACTTATCCAGCGTCGACAGGTAGAAATTTTGATGAATTGTTACGTGTTATAGATTCTCTGCAATTAACTGCTTATCATAAAGTTGCTACTCCAGCAAACTGGAAACATGGAGAAGATGTAGTTATAAGTCCTGCAATTACAACTGAGGATGCAAGAGGAATATTTACAAAAGGGGTTGATGAGATTAAGCCATATTTGCGCATGACACCACAGCCCAATTTAGATTAGTTAAAAACTCTGTTAATAATTTTTTACTTGATATTGTATAAGAAATCTCTTTGTACTATCTTTGTAAAGTATTTATAAAAGACAATTACATTTATGTTTGATTTTGACCAGTATTTAGGCTTTTTAGCATTTTTAAGCATTTTAACCTTAGGGTTTTGGTTAATGATTTTTTTATTAACTTTTGTTATTCCTTATTGGATAGGAGGATTTTTGATAGAAAGATTTAATGAAATGAGAGAAGAAAGAAAAGCTAAGCGTCAACAAGCTTAAAAAAAATATAAATCATAAAAAAACGGGAAGTAAGTCTTACTTCCCGTTTTTTTATGTCTTGTTTTTCTATTCACTTCTAATTTACATTTCCATTCCACCACCGTCAAATCCACCTTGACGTTCTCTTTTTTTCTTTTGGTTGAATCTGTATGTAAATGATAGGTTAAAAGTACGACCACCTCTAAACTGAGCTTCTAAATTTGTTGTAAAAGTATCAGTAGTAATATGGTTTATAAAGACTCTACTATTAAATACATCCCTGATGTTAAAGGCTATAGAAGCTTTTTCTTTAAACAAATCTTTGCTAAATGCTGTGCTTATTGAGGCTCTTCCTTTTCTATCATTTTGTGCATCTTTACTGGGGCCTCTATAATTCATGTTTGTTTGCCAATCAATTTCATAAGGCAAAGTTAGTTTATTGGTAAAACGGGCAGACCATGTTAAATTATTTGATGCTAAGTCTATACCTTCAAAACTACCAGCCCTCTCTAACTTAAATAAATTAAAATCTGCATTAACTCGCCATTTTTTACCTGGACTATAATTTAGATTAAACTCAAAACCATATCTATTATCGGTTGCTAAATTTATAGGACCTCTTTCAATAACTGGAAAATTTTCACCATCAATAGTAACCGTCTCGCCCGTTTTTCTGCTTACAAATGTCATAACGTTATTGGAATGTTCATAATACACAGCAGAACTTAAAGTGAATTTCCCAAATCTATTTAAATAGCCAACTTCATATTTACTACTAAATGTTGGGTCTAAGTCTGGATTACCTTGAAATACATTAGTTAAACTTGACCTAGAAGGAAATGGATTCATCATAAACCCACGTGGACGTCTTAGTCTTCGGTTAAAACCAAGCATAATACTTTCATTATCACTTATTTCGTAGTTTAAATTTACTGTTGGAAAATAACCTGTTAACCCTTTTCTTTTAAAATCACCACTTGTTGGTTGGTTTAATGTGGTACGAGTATCTTCCATTCTTAATCCTAGTAAATAAGAAAAATTGTCAATTTTACTACCAAACTGTATATATGCGGCAGTAATGTGCTGTCTAAAATTAAGAACATTAGAAAGATTAGTGTTTAATTCAAATTGATTTGAGGTGTCATCATCAAGTAATAAAACTTCATAATTTGTAGTTGTATCCTTGAAATTGCCACGATATCCTATTTCAATTTGACTCATATCTCCAATAGGTACAACATAATCAGTCTGTAATAAAATATCTGTTTGATCTTCTAAAGTGTTAACAATATCAGTATCAATACCGTTAACATTAATTAATGAATTTTTATTTTCATTTGACGCTTCATATTGAAAATCGAAAGTAAACTGATGGTTACTTTTTTTAAAATCTTTTGTGAAGTTTAAAGAATACTGAATGGTTTTATTATCTTCTTTTTCTGGGTCTAATCGAATATTTTGGCTAGTAAATCCTGTTGTTTTGTCTAACTGAATGAGTTTGTTAACAGAGTTTCTTTCATTATCATTATTTTTATAAACAAGGGCAGAGGTAAGCGAAGCAGATTTATTAATGTACCATTCAAAACCAACGTTTGTTGTTAGTCCTTTTCCTGTGTCTGTCCAATCCCTTTTTTCATCTAAATCTGGAGTGTTAATATCAAAATATTTTACATCATTATACCAGCGCCCTATACTTTCCCTGTAACCATAAGATGAGGTGTTGAAAAAATTAAGATTGCCCGTTCTATAATTTATATTGCCAGAAATACCAGCGGCATCAGGATGACCAACATTTGATGTAATAGAACCATTTAGTCCTTGTAATTTACTTCTGCGTAAAATAATATTTAATATTCCTGCTGTACCTTCAGCTTCATACCTTGCAGAAGGTGAGGTGATTACTTCTACTTTTTCAATGGCTTCTGCTGGTAATTGTTTTAATGCTTCAGTGGAATTAAGACCTACTAAGCCAGATGGTTTTCCATTAATAAGAATGCGTACGTTGTCGTTACCTCTTAAGGCAACATTACCTTCAGCATCTACTGAAACGGATGGTACATTATCTAAAACATCACTTACATTTCCACCGCTAACTGTAAGGTCTTTACCAACATTATATATTTTTTTATCGAGCTTGATTTCTACAGTGGTACGCTCTGCAATGATTTCTACTTCTTCTAGTGACTCTGCATCTATTTCAAGGAAAAAAGTACCAATATCTTCTGATTTAGGCATTTTTCTATTATGAATTGTAATGGTTTTGAAAGACATATATTCAATAGTAATGTCATATATACCAGAAATAATGGGGATGCTAAAATTTCCTTCTAAGTCAGTTATGCCACCGGTAATAATTTTGTTTTGGCGCTTATTAAAAAAAGCAATGGTAGCGTATTCCAAAGGGGTTTGAGTCTCTTTATCAATAACTTTGCCTGAAATTATAATCTCTTTTTTTTCTAATTTTTGACTAAAACCAAAAATTATAAACAAACTAAAAACAACCGTTAAAACTAAAGATTTACTCATTAAAACTGATTTGGTAATTTGACCACAAATTTAGAGTATGGTTTAATTAGAGAAGGTTAAAATACTGTTAACAGAAATACGGAATTTTAAATGATATCAAGTATCAATTCAGGAGGTCTGCCAATTACAGCTTTATTACCATTAATTATTATAGGACGTTCTATAAGTTTTGGGTTTTCAACCATAGCCTTTATAATTTCCGTATCACTTAAATCTTTGTTTTTGTAGTTTTCTTTCCAAATAGCTTCATTCTTTCTAACTAGCTTAATGGGGTTTATTCCTAAAAGCTTTATAATGTCTTTAAGTTCTTTAACTGAAAGCGTATTGTCAAGATATTTAACAACTTCAAAATTTTTACCCGATTTCTCCAATATTTCTAAACCGCAACGCGATTTGCTACATCGATTATTATGATATATTTTAATCATTATAAATTAATATTATATATTTTTAATTGTTTAATGAGTTGTTCTGGTGATTTAAAATGAATGCCATTTATTCCTAAATTATTGGCGGCTTTAATGTTTCTTAAGTTATCATCAATAAAAATTGAATTCTCGGCTTTTATATTGAATCGTTTTAGCGTTAGATGATATATTTCATCAAATGGTTTTCTGGTTTTTTCTTCACCTGAAACTATAATGCCTTCAAACCATTGTAAAAAGTCAAAACGGTTTATAGCAATAGGAAAAGTTTCTGCACTCCAATTTGTTAAGGCTACAACTTTGTAGTCATTAGATTTAATAAATGTATCTAAAATTTTTACAGTACCATCAATGGCTTCGCCTAGCATTTCAACCCATCTGCCATAAAACATGCGAATATGTTTTTCGTATTCAGGAAAAAGAGCAACACGCTCTTCGGTAGCTTTTTCCATGGAGTAACCTGCATCTTGATTTTCATTCCAATCATTTGTGCAAATATTATCAAAAAACCATTGCATTTTTTCTCGATTGCCATTAAACTCATCCAAAAAAACGTATTCAGGATTCCAATCGATTAAAACACCTCCAAGGTCAAATATTATTGTGTCTATTTTGTTCATAGTTGATTATCATCTTCTACTTGTTGCCCTATGGCCATTAAATAAGATTTTAAAAATTCGTCAATATTTCCATCCATCACTGCATCTATATTACCAGTTTCATGTGCAGTTCTGACATCTTTTACTAGTTTATATGGATGCATCACATAGTTTCTAATCTGGCTTCCCCATTCAATTTTCATTTTTCCAGCTTCAATATCCTCACGTTGTGATAACTGTTTTTGAAGCTCAATTTCATATAACTGAGATTTTAGCATTTGCATAGCTCTGGATCTATTATCGTGTTGAGAACGGGTTTCTGAACATGAAATTTGAATTCCTGTAGGTTTGTGTGTTAATTGAACCTTAGTTTCAACTTTATTTACGTTTTGCCCACCAGCACCGCTTGAACGTGCAGTAGTAATTTCGATATCTGCTGGATTTATTTCAATTTCTATAGTATCATCCACAAGTGGGTAAACATAAACGGAAGCAAAACTTGTATGACGTTTTGCATTGCTATCAAATGGTGAAATACGGACTAATCTGTGAACGCCATTTTCACCTTTTAGCCAACCAAAAGAAAAATCGCCTTCAATTTCTAAGGTTACCGTTTTAATTCCTGCTACATCACCTTCCTGAAAATTTAGTTCTTTAACTTTAAAGCCATTTCTTTCGGCGTACATTAGATACATGCGCATTAACATGCTTGCCCAATCGCAACTCTCAGTCCCTCCAGCGCCTGCAGTAATTTGTAAAACGGCGCTTAAACTATCGCCTTCTTCAGAAAGCATGTTTCTAAATTCAATATCTTCAAGTAGCGTAGATGCTTTATTGTATCTATTTTCAACATCTTCTAGTGTAGCTTCCTCTTCTTTAAAAAACTCATAGATAACCTCTAGGTCTTCAATAAGTGTTTTTAAATCTTTGTAGTCTTGAACCCATTTTTTCTTAACTCGAAGTGATTTCATAACGACTTCGGCAGTTTTAGGGTCGTTCCAGAAAGTAGGAGAGAAGGTTTGCTCTTCTTCGTTTTGTATTTCTATAAGTTTAGCATCTATGTCAAAGATAGTGCCTAAGCTTGTCGAGGCGGGTATTTAGATCTTTAATTTGATCTGATGTTATCATAATTGTAATTTCTTTTAAACAAAAATAGAATTAAATTTTCAAAAGAATAGGAAGTTTTGGATAATTAGAATAAATTAAAAGTTTAATACTGCTATATTGTAATGCTTAATTAATTTTGTCTAGGATTATTTAAATAAAAAAGCCTAAAAAATATTTTTTAGGCTTTTTTATGATTTTTACAACTATTCTAATGACCATCACTTTCGTTTGGACATAATTCACCATTATTTCGACTTGCACCGCGAATAACTTCAAAATCACCAACTATATACCCAGGTACAACATTAGGATCTGAGCAGCTCGTATGAATTTTTGCAGACTCAGAACCACCAATGTAAATCTTAATTTCGGTTCCCAAAGTTCCGTGCTTGTCATTTCCTACTAGTTCAATTATTCCTCCATTATCTAGATTTCCTTCAAACAAAACAGTGCCTTCTTTATCTTTGCCCTTACCTTTTGTTTTTACAATAATTAAATCATTATCACCAGTATATACTAAATCTAACTCGGTTAATTTACCATCGCAATCACAGTCAGTATCATCATCATCATCATCATCATCATCATCGCTGTAGTTTGTATTGCATAATTCGCCGCCTTCTCGACTCTTACCACTAATAACTATATAATCACCAAAAGTAGCACTTGGGCCAATAGGTACAGAACAGCTAGTGTGAATTTTTTGATCTAAACTCCCGTTAACATAAATAGAAATTTCTGTACCTAAAGTACCTTTGTCATCATTGCCAATAAAACTAAATGTTTCACCAGGGTTTACAGTACCTTCAAATACAATGGCGCCTTCTTTATTCTTACCTTTTCCTTTTGTTTTAACAACAATATCGGCTATTATACCACCATCGTATTGCAGCTCTAACTCGGTAACTTTACCTTCACATTCACTACAATCACTATCATCATTTGGAGGAGTATCAACAGGGCATAAGTTACCACCTTCTCGACTTGTTCCACTTACAACTTTAAAATCGCCACTAATTAAACCAGGGCCAATAGGTTTCGAACAACTAGTATGAATTTTTGTGTTTTCATTACCATCTACATAAATTTTAATTTCTGTACCTAGTGTTCCTTTTTTATCATTACCAATAAAACTAAAAGTTTCGCCTGGAGCAACGTTTCCTTCAAAAACTATTTTACTGCCACCTTCTCCTTCTTTTTTAGTTTTCACAATTATGTTAGCAGGTTGGCTACCATTATATTGTAGCTCCAATTCTGTAACTTTACCTTCACATTCAAAACATTCTTCTTCTATTTCTTTTTCAGGAACATCAACAAAAATAATAATAGCTTGTTTTCCAGCAGGATTAAGAATAACACCAACTTTTTCACCACAGCCTGGTACAAAATCTTGACCATTAGCTATTGCTGCATCAACAATTTCTTGAGCTTTAGCAATGTTGTTATCGCTATCAGTATTCCAAGTACCAGTTGGACTAGTTAAGAAAGAACATGAAACACAAATTGAATCATCAACAAGTTTCCAAATAGCATATTGTACGTGTCCGAAAGTATAAGTTCCTCCACTAGGACTTGCTTTTCCAACAAAGTTTTGATTTTCAACCCAGTTTACTAAATCAAAGTTCTCAGGGAACTCAAATTCACCAGCAGGAAGTGTTTCATAACTAGAATATACAGCAAACTCTAACGTTTCTTCTTGATTTAAACTTAAATCTTGGTCTACACACCAAGCAGCTATGTCAGTACCAGCTAAGTCAGTATCCAAAATGTCCAAAGAAAAGTAAGCGTCAACTCCCGGTTTTGCAGTTGTTGTTGCAGTTACTGTATCTGGTAAACTTAACTCTAAAGCTTCTAAATCTGGAATACATCCTGATGACGAATTACTAGAAAGTGATTGAGAAAACGACAGATTTTCTTGTAAAGCATCTTCTTGAAAATCTAACGACTCGTTTTCGCAAGATAGAAATAGGAAACAAATCCCTATTACTGTTAAAATAATTTTTTTCATAATTTTAATTTTGGTTGATTAATAGCATTTAATGTATGTAATGTATAAAAATAATATATGCATAAAAAAATATTTCGGTAAATATTCTTTTAATCCGATTAATGGTTGGTTTTTAATTAGTTATGTTAAAAAAAAACCAATGAATCAAGAATTACTTACTAGCTTAAAATATATTTTAGTTAATGGATTTTCAATTTAGTTTAAATTGGTCATAATATATTTAATAGATTTATAGCTAAATTTATTTCATGACTATAGACTTAAGAAGTGATACCGTAACAAAACCTTCAAAAGGCATGTTGGATGCTATGATGCAAGCCAAAGTTGGTGACGATGTGTTTAGAGAAGATGAGACTATCAATAAATTGGAGGTAAAGGTGGCTAAAATGTTCGGTAAAGAACGGGCTTTGTTTTTTCCAAGCGGTACTATGGCTAACCAAACGGCTTTAAAATTGCATACGAAACCTGGTGATCAAGTAATTTGCGATAAATATGCGCATATATATAATTATGAGTCAGGAGGTGCATCTTTTAACAGTGGTATATCATGTAAGCTCATTGATGGAGTTAGGGGTATGTTTACAGCTAAACAAGTTGAGGAAGCTATAAATCCAGATGCTTATTATTATAGTAAAACGAGTTTAGTAGAAGTTGAAAATACCACCAATAAAGGTGGAGGTGCATGTTGGGATTTTGATGAGATAATTAAAATAAACGAAGTTTGTAAAAATAATAATTTAGGTTACCACTTAGATGGTGCGCGTATATGGAATGCTTTAGTAGCTAAAAATGAAACTGCTATGCAATATGGAAACTTGTTTGATACAATATCTGTATGTTTTAGTAAAGGTTTAGGTTGTCCAGTCGGATCTATTTTAGTCGGTAATTCTGAAATTATGAATGATGCGATAAGAATAAGAAAAATATTTGGTGGTAATATGAGACAAGCAGGTTATTTAGCCGCTGCAGGATTGTATGCATTACAGTATAACCTTGATAGATTAAAAGAAGACCACAAAAGGGCAAAAGAAATTGGAGAAAAATTAACTAATTTATCTGTTATTAAGCATGTTGAACCTATTGAAACCAATATTGTAATTTTTGAGCTTATTGATGACGTTGATGAGAAACTATTTGTAAAACAGTTAGCGGATAAAAATATACATATCATTAGTATGGGAGGTAGAAAGCTTAGAATGGTAACCCATTTGGATTATACAGATGCCATGCATAATAAACTAATAGAAGTTATAAATTTAATATAATAAGCAATTTGAAAAGCTTTGAGTAGATGGAAATAGATAATAATATAGGAAAAATTTCAGTATTAATACCAGATGGAGAAATTCATGTTTTAATGTACATTGTAAATTGTTTATCTCTTAAAAAAGATGTAAAAATTTATGTTATGTCTACTAAGAAAAATGGTTATATGAAATATTCTAGATTTATAGAGAAGTATATCTATTATCCAGAAACAACTGAAGATGAGTGGTTAGAAAATATTAAATATGAAGTGGAAAAGCATAATATAAATCTTGTTTTGCCTATATACGAAACAGGGATTAGAACTATTGTTAAAAACAAGCACAAATTAAAATATGCTAACAAAATATGTGATTTACCAAGTATAGAGAATCTTAATTCTGCTGGAAGCAAAGGCTTATTATATTTACATTTAATAGAACATAACATTCCATGTCCAAAAAGTTTAATTGTTAAACCAAATAACTTTCCTGAAGTTGAGAACTTTGATTTTCCAATGTTAATTAAACCAGTTGATGGTGGTGGTGGTGGATTAGGAATAAGTATAGTAGAAAATAAAGAAGACATTATTGAGTATTACCAAACCAACAACTTTAGTTGCGATACAATAGTTCAAGAATTTATTGAAGGTTATGATTTATGTTGTAATGTATTGTGCAAAGATGGAAATATAATAGCTTATTCCATTCAAAAAGGAACTGTTTTTAGAGATGGTATATTGACCCCGCAAATTGGTTTTGATTTTATTGAAAACGAAGAGTTGATTGAGAATACAAAAAAGCTTATGGAAAGCTTGAATTGGTCTGGAGTAGCCAATATTGATTGGAGGTATGATGAGAAAAGTAAAGTTTTTAAAGTTATTGAAATAAATACTAGATTTTGGTTAGGTACAGATGCTCCATCGATTGCAGGTGTAAACTTTCCGTATTTGTATATTCTCTCAACTTTGGGTAATAAAATAGAATTACAAAAAACAGAATCTATTTCGTATTTGAGTTTAGAGGGTTTGGTTAAGAACTTTAAAAGAAATCCATTTTTTCTTTTTAGATTTAATTACATATACAAGCATTCTCCAATTCGTTTTATAGTTAAGAATCCTTTACCTATTTTATATAAAGCTTTGTCTATCCTTAAAAAGGAAGATAGAAAAGTTAATTAAAGAGCATTTCTTCTTTAGTTTCTGATAATCCATTTGTCAAAATAGTTTAAATCAATTTTGTGCATAAAAAAAGAGGCATTTTTAAATGCCTCTTTTTAAATATTTTAATGTGTTTGTTACATTAATTAATATCCGTATCTACAGCTGTTATAGTATTTACAACTCCAGTGTCTGTAACACTTGTTGTAATCTGGCTTAACATACTCACAAAGTTCACCTCCGTTGCTGCTTTCACCGCTAATTACATTAAATACACCTTTTGTATAACCAGGGCCTATTTTAACATCACAATCAGTTTCAATTTTAGTATAGTAGCATCCGTTAATATAGATGTAGATATACTTACCAAATGTTCCGTTACTATTACCTCCAGAGATATTTATTTTCTCACCTGGTTGTACATTTCTGTTACAATAAATTCTTTTACCATAGCATGTGTTTTCATCTCTTTGTACGATGTCAATTTTCTTAGCACAACTCCAGTCAAATTCTAATTCTAATTTAGTAACTTTTCCTTCACAATCACTACATTCCTCTTCTTTTTCAGGAACATCAACAAAAATTATAATAGCTTGTTTTCCAGCAGGGTTAAGAATAACACCAACTTTTTCGCCACACCCTGGAACAAAATCTTGACCATTCGCGACTGCAGCATCAACAATTTCTTGAGCTTTAGCAATGTTGTTAGCGCTATCAGTATTCCAAGTACCAGTTGGACTAGTTAAGAAAGAACATGAAACACAAATTGAATCATCAACAAGTTTCCAAATAGCATATTGTACATGTCCAAAAGTATAAGTTCCTCCACTAGGACTTACTTTTCCAACAAAGTTTTGATTTTCAACCCAGTTTACTAAATCAAAGTTCTCAGGGAACTCAAATTCACCATCAGGAAGTGTTTCATAACTAGAATATACAGCAAACTCTAGCGTTTCTTCTTGATTTAAACTTAAATCTTGGTCTACACACCAAGCAGCTATATCTGTACCAGCTAAGTCAGAGTCTAAAATATCTAAAGAAAAGTAAGCGTCAACTCCTGGCTTTGCAGTTGTTGTTGCAGTTACCGTATCTGGTAAACTTAATTCTAAAGCGTCTAAATCAGGAGTACAAGAAGGAGTTCCTTCTGCAGTCGAGTTACTTGATAAAGAAAATGAAAGCTCTGGAGCTGGCATTTCAGTTGTAAGGTCATTATTTAAAACGAATGTTTCATCTTCTTCTCCATCAGAAACTAAGATTTCATCTTCCATTGATAATTCATCTTCAACTATTGAAGAAGCTCCCTCTGTTAGTGTCTCATTCTGACACGAAGCAAATACTACAAGTACTGCTAGTAATAAAAGTTTGGTAATGTTTTTCATAATATTATATTAGTTTTTACAATTTACACATACAAATATATTGGATGGTATTATTGACTTTGGATTTTTTAGACTAAATGCCAAACTATTAGATTTATGAATTATTAATTGCATCTTGTCGGTTTTATTTACATTTCATAAGATAAATCTGTTTTGTTAATAGTATTCACATTCAATTTATTAAAGTATTTAACGGTAAAGGCGTGTGTTTTTAAAAATTAATCATTAAAATCACTTTATTATTGATAGTATATTAAAGACAGATTATTATTTAAATAAATCCATTCCAGGAATATTTGGCATGCCCTCTTTAGCAACGGCAGCTAATTCGGCTTCGTTAACTTTTGTGGCATTTTCAATTGCTCTATTTAACGTGATAATTAAGTAATCTGTAAGCTGCTCTTTATCAACAAGTAATTCGTCGTCAATTTCAATCGATTTGATAGTTCTATTAGCAGTTAAAGTAATTTTAAGTTTATCATCATTACTAGACTCATCAATTAAAACGGTATCCAAGCGTTTTTTAGTAGCTTCTACTTTTTTCTGGGTTTCCTTAAGTTTACCCATCATATTCATCATATCTCCAAACATAATTTTATAAATTAATTAATAATATTACAAAGCTATTTAATTTTTCTATTTTTGGAAGCTTAAACTCTTAAGAATAAAATCTTCTTCATTGAAAAAAGTAAATCAGTTTCCAATAGCAAAAAAAATACCTCAAGAACTCTCAATTCATAATGAAACACGAATTGATAATTATTATTGGTTAAACAATAAGGAAGATCAGGATGTAATAGATTATTTAAATTTAGAGAATGTTTATGCTAAACAAATGATGCAACATACTGAAGATTTTCAGAAGCATTTATTTGAGGAAATGAAAGGTAGAATTAAAGAGGATGATACTTCTGTACCTTATAAGTTAAATGGCTATTGGTACCTTACTAAGTATGAAGCGGGGCAAGATTATCCTATTTATATACGTAAAAAAGAAACATTAGAAGCTGAGGAGGAATTATTGTTTAACTGCAACGATATGGCAAGAGAGTATGCTTATTTCAATTTGGGAGGAATATCTATAAGTCCAGATAATACAATGGCTGCTTTTTCAACAGATACAGTAAGTAGAAGACAATATACTGTTCAAATTAAAAACTTGGTAACAGGCGAAATTTATTCAGATAAAATTTTAAATACAACAGGAAGTGCTACTTGGGGAAATGATAATAAGACCTTATTTTATGCAATGAAGGATGATGTGACCTTGCGTTCTCATAAAATATTTAAGCATAAATTGCATACTCAAAGCAAAACAGATATAGAGGTTTATCATGAAACAGATGAAACCTTTAATACATTTGTATACAAAACGAAATCAAAAAAATATATTGTAATTGGTTCTTCAAGCACACTATCCTCAGAATATCGCATTTTGAAAGCAGATACTCCAGATAATGAGTTTAAGGTCTTTCAAACACGTACAAAGGATTTAGAGTATAATATTGCCCATTATGGTGATAGTTTTTATATCATATCAAATATTGAAAACTCAACAAATTTTAAAGTTGTTAAAACCAGTGAAAATAATACCGAGAAAGAATATTGGAAAGATGTTATACCGCACAGAAAATCTGTATTAATTGAAGATATTGAAATTTTTAAAGCGTATTTGGTTATTAATGAACGCGAAAACGGATTAAATAAATTAAGAATTATAAGTTGGAATGGTGAAGAAGATTATTATTTACCATTTGAATCTGAAACCTACACAGCTTTTATAGGTAATAATCCAGATTTTGAAAGCGACTTACTACGTTATGGATATAATGCTTTAAACACTCCAGGGTCAGTAATTGATTATAACTTTAAAACAAAACAAAGCGAAATTAAGAAAGAACAGCAGGTTCTAGGAGGAAAGTTTAAAAAAGAAAACTACGAAACTAAGCGTATTTGGGCTACTGCTTCAGATGGAGTAAAGGTTCCTATGTCATTAGTTTATAAAAAAGACATTAAGTTAGATGGTACAAATCCAGTACTTCAATATGCTTATGGTTCTTATGGTTCAACTATTGACCCTTCGTTTTCAAGTATTCGTTTAAGTTTATTAGATAGAGGGTTTATTTATGCTATTTCACATATAAGAGGAGGGGAGTTTTTAGGACGCGAATGGTACGAAAATGGAAAACTTCTTACCAAAAAAAATACGTTTACAGATTTTATTGCTTGCTCAAAATATTTAATACAACAAAAATATACTTCAAATGAGCATTTATACGCCTATGGTGGTTCGGCAGGAGGATTGCTTATGGGGGCAATTATTAATTTGAACCCAGAGCTTTATAATGGAATTTTAGCCGCAGTTCCATTTGTTGATGTTGTAACTACAATGCTAGATGATACGATTCCTTTAACTACAGGAGAATATGATGAATGGGGGAACCCTAACGAATTAGAGTATTATAATTATATGAAATCATATTCCCCATATGATAACGTTGAGGCTAAAAATTACCCTAATATGCTTGTTACAACAGGGTTACATGATTCGCAAGTGCAGTATTGGGAACCAGCAAAATGGGTTGCGAAACTAAGAGCGTTAAAAACAGATTCAAATATATTATTGTTACATATTGATATGGATTCTGGTCATGGTGGTGCGTCTGGGCGTTTTGAAAGTTTAAAAGAGGTTGCCTTAGAATATGCATTTTTATTAGATCTAGAAGGTATTTGTTCATAATGAAAAAAAGTTTTATTTTTGTGCCGTTTAAACTGTCTTTGTGTTTAGTAAAAACAAGCAGTTTATAATAAGCTTATATGAAAAACAGAAATCAAGTATTTGATAATGTATTAGATTTAATAGGCAACACTCCGCTTGTTAAACTTAATAGAATAGCTTCTAAGTTTAAAGGTAACTTTTATGCAAAAGTAGAATCTTTTAACCCAGGACACTCCTCAAAAGACAGAATAGCACTTTACATTATAGAAGAAGCCGAAAGAAAAGGTATTCTTACTCCGGGTGATACCATTATAGAAACTACCTCAGGTAACACTGGGTTTAGTATAGCTATGGTAAGTATAATTAAAGGCTATGATTGCGTTTTAGCAGTAAGTTCTAAATCGTCTCCAGACAAAATAGACATGTTAAAAACAATGGGAGCTAAGGTTTATGTTTGTCCAGCTCACGTTAGTGCAGACGACCCAAGATCTTATTATGAAGTTGCTAAGCGATTACATAGCGAAATTAAGGGTTCGGTATACATTAATCAGTATTTTAACCAATTAAATATTGATGCGCATTACAAATCTACAGGGCCAGAAATTTGGAAACAAACAGAAGGTAAAATAACACATTTGTTAGCATGTAGCGGAACAGGTGGAACCATTTCTGGTACGGCTAGATATTTAAAGGAACAAAACCCTAATATAAATATTATAGGAGTTGATGCTTTTGGTTCTGTTATCAAGAAATACCATGAAACTAGAGAGTTTGATGAAAAAGAGATATATCCATACAGAATCGAAGGTTTAGGGAAAAACTTGATTCCAACAGCTACAGATTTTGATATCATAGATGAGTTTATCAAAGTAACAGATGAAGATAGTGCGCATACAGCTAGGTTAATTGCAAAAAAAGAAGGTATGTTTGTTGGTTATACATCTGGTGCTGTAACTCAGGCTTTATTGCAAATTGGAGAAGAAAATCGTTTTAAGAAAGATGATTATGTAGTTGTTATATTTCCTGATCATGGAGCAAGGTATATGAGTAAGGTTTATAGTGATAAATGGATGAATGATCAAGGTTTCTTTGATAGTATAAATGAAGCCGCTGCTCAAAACATACAATACATAAAATAACAAAAATAATATCTTGTAAAAAGAGGTGGAATTTTACTGCATTAGTAGAATTTCACCTCTTTTTATGTTTTGTTAATAATTGAGCCTTAAAAATTATGTTCAAACCAGATAAATATTTAATTTTGCATCAACTAGCTAACAGCTAAAGGCTTCTTTGTTTTTTAAGCTTTTAGTTGTTTAATTCCCTAAAAAAGTAATAGGCTAGTTGTAGTTATGGCTTAATTTTAATAGCAAGAAGATTTACTTAATGAAAGATTTATTCGAAAAAATTTATAAAGACAAAGGACCATTAGGTAAATGGGCTTCTCAAGCTGAAGGTTATTTTGTATTTCCTAAGTTAGAAGGAGAAATTTCAAATCGCATGAAGTTTCAAGGAAAAGAAGTTATTACTTGGAGTATTAATGATTATTTGGGGCTAGCAAATCATCCTGAAGTTCGTAAAGTAGATGCTGAAGCAGCTGCTCAATATGGTTCCGCCTATCCAATGGGGGCAAGAATGATGTCTGGTCATACCGATTTACATGAAAAACTTCAAAACGAATTAGCGTCTTTTGTTAGTAAAGAAGCTGCCTATCTTTTGAATTTTGGTTATCAAGGTATGGTGTCAACAATAGATGCTTTGGTGTCTAAAGAGGATATTATTGTTTATGATGTAGATGCCCACGCTTGTATAATAGATGGTGTGCGTTTACATATGGGAAAACGATTTACCTATAAGCATAATGATGTTGAAAGCTTAGAAAAGAATTTGGAACGTGCTACTAAAATGGCAGAACAAACCGGTGGAGGGATTCTTGTTATTTCTGAAGGCGTTTTTGGAATGCGAGGAGAACAAGGGCGTTTGAAAGAAATCGTAGCTCTAAAAGAGAAATTTAATTTCAGATTATTTGTTGATGATGCTCATGGTTTTGGAACTTTAGGCGCAACAGGAGCTGGGGCTGGTGAGGAGCAGGGGGTTCAAGATGATATAGATGTGTATTTTGCAACATTTGCTAAGTCATTAGCAAGTACTGGAGCTTTTATTGCTGGCGATCAAGAAATAATTGATTATCTAAAATATAATTTACGTTCTCAAATGTTTGCAAAATCTTTGCAAATGCAATTGGTTGTTGGAGCGCTTAAGCGTTTAGAAATGCTTAGAACAATGCCAGAATTAAAAGATAATCTTTGGAAAATTGTTAGAGCATTACAATCTGGTTTAAAAGCACGTGGGTTTGATATTGGAACTACTCAGAGTTGTGTTACACCAGTTTACTTAAAAGGCAGTATCCCTGAAGCCATGGCACTAGTGCGAGATTTGCGCGAAAATTATGGAATATTCTGTTCTATAGTTGTTTACCCTGTAATACCTAAAGGGTTAATTTTACTAAGAATGATTCCTACTGCAACGCATACTTTAGAAGATGTTTCTGAAACTTTAGATGCTTTTGATGCTATTAGAGAGCGTTTGGATAATGGTACATATAAGCGTTTATCTGCTGCAGTTATGGCTGCAATGGGAGAGTAAGTCTAATAAGAAAAAAATAAAAAAAAGCCGATTCTGATTAGAATCGGCTTTTTTTATGCTATATTTTTTCTAAATGTTTTTCGGCGTTTGTAAACTTCGGGAGAGAAGTGCTTCCAGATTTTTTTTATTGCTTCGTTGTCTTCTAATTCTGGAGTTCTATAACACATTTCTATCCCTTTTTCTTTGAAAGTTTCGTAGTATTCGTTAAAAATAACTGCGTGCACACCTTTGTTTTGGTAATCAGGGTGAATCCCTATTAAGTAGAAAATGGCATCTTTACTGTGTTTTTTTGCATGCATGATGTGTCTAAATCCAAGAGGAAATAATTTGCCATTCATTTTTTGTAATGCTTTAGCAAATCCTGGCATTACAATAGCAAAGCCAATCATGTTGTCATCTTTATCAACTATAAATTTGATATATTCTGGATTTATAAAACTTATAAACTTCTTTTTAAAATATTCCTTTTGAATATCATTAATAGCTACAAACGAAGACAATGATGCATAGCTTTCATTAAACAAATCGAACATTTTGTCTGCATAAGGCATAACTTCTTCTGTCTTGGTAAGTTTAAGAGGAGTGAGTTGGTAGCGTCTTTTAATAATTTCCTGAGCCTTTTTAAAAAACTCTGGCTGTACATTTTTAAAGGGAAACTTGCTTTCAGAATATGATTTTTCTACTTTATACCCAGCAGATTCATAATGCTTAATGTAATAGGCATGATTATACCAAGTTACCATCGAAGCAATAGAGTCAAATCCTTCTGTCATCACACCAACTTTATCTAGGTTTGAAAAGCCAATTGGACCTTCAGCGTATTCAAGATTATGCGATTTCCCTATGTTTTCAACTTCATTTAAAAGTGTTTGAGATACTTCTAAATCATCAATAAAATCAAACCAACCAAAACGCATTTTTTTTTGTTTCTGCTCTTTTACTTCAAGCCAGTTTATTATTGCAGCAATCCTGCCAACGAGTTTTCCGTTTTTATAGGCTAAGAACAGTTTTACTTCGGCATCATTAAGTACAGGGTTTTCTTTTTTGTTAAAAGTTTTCATCTCTTGACTTATAATTGGGGGAACCCAGTATTTTGAATCTTTATAGAGTGTAAATGGAAACTTGACAAAAGCTTTAAGATCTTTTTTTGTTTGTACTTCTTTAAGTTTTATCATATATATGTGATGGGTGATGATTATTACTTATTAATCAAAATCTACATCTTTCTTTTTTTGTTTGTTTATTTTTTCAATTGAATCTTTTTCTTTTTTACTCTTCTTTTTGTTTTTCCCTTTTCTATTAGCTTGCCTTTTTCCTTCATCTTTAGCAGAAGTACCATTATCTACTTCTTTATCTTTATGAAAGTCTAACCGGTACGACGCTCCAAAATTAACACTAAGTATTGATGGTGTGTCTTTGGTGTTAAAAGTAATAGCAGTATCTAATTGAAAATCTTTGCCCCATAAATAGGCGCCACCAAATCTAAATAGGTTATCGGCATAAAAGTCACTTTGAATACCCTGGGTTTCCCCAAAAACAACCCATTTTGGGCTGAAAGAATGTGTTAGAGTAAGTATGTATTGAAAATCAGATTGGTCTGTTCCAATTCTATCCTTAATTAAATTCATAACAAATACCCAGCCTCCAGAAAAGTTATTTTGTGTAGCTATCATAACTTTAGGACTAAAGCCTTCTATGCCAAAATAAGTATATGGGTTTGGTTCTATGTCGTAGTTAGCTCCTAGGTAAACAGATACGGCTGGTATTAAGGATTTCCATTTAAATTGTCGGTTTGCTTTCCAGCTATATAGGTTTGGTTTGTCTTCTTCAGCATTTTTGTATGGGTCAAAGACCAGATACTTTGCACCAATGGCTAAAAACTTAAAGTTAGCACGCTTGCTTTTGTCTACAATACTTGATCTGTTATTTGTAAAGGTGTCATTTTGATAAGAACCTTCAATATTTATTTCCAATTCTTCTAATAATAATCCATAACGTGCGGCAAAATCAACTCCAAACCCAGATACTTCGTATTGAAAAGGAGTGTGCTTTTCATTTACTATATAAGGGCCAATTTCCAATTGTGCGACATTAGTACCAACAGAAAAGGCGCTTCTAGAAACCCCGGGTCTATTGGAGTTAATAACATCTGTATATTGACAAAAAGCCTGAGAGGTAACCAGGCTTAGTAGGAAAAACAATGTAGATCTAAATGGGGTCATAATCTTGTTAGTTTAATTATTGCTTTAATAAATGTATTAAAGACACTTCAAATATAGATATTTTATACTTTTTTTATCATTCTTGAACGTTTTTTAAACGGATAGAATTGTATTTTTGTTTTATTAAATAATAAAAGTTAAAAAATGGGTTTATTAAAAACCATTCTTATAATTGCCTTAGTATATTACGGAATTAAGATTGTTTCCAGGATTTTTGCACCTTTTTTGCTTAAATATGCAACAAAAAAAGCTGAGCAACGCTTCGGCGGTCAGTTTGGACAAAGGAAACAGCCAGAACCTCAAAAAAAGGAAGGCGAAATAACTATTGATAAAATTCCAAAAACTAAAGTGTCTAACAAAGATGTTGGTGAATACGTGGATTACGAAGAAATTGAGGAGTAGTACATTATTTATTTTCATTGATGAAAACTTACCTTTAAAGTAAATAATATCAATATGTATACTTCTGAAAAATTATAACTATTTTTCAGAATCATTTTTTAAAACCGTTTCATGTCATTTTCAATTAAAAAAGTATTACCTCACGTGTTAATTTTGCTAGGCTTTGTTATTATTTCTCTAGCGTATTTTAGCCCTGTTTTAAAAGGAAAAGCCATATATCAAAACGATATAGTGCAGTATATAGGCATGAGTAAGCAGCAAAAAGATTTTAAAGCTGAAACAGGTGAAGAAACGTATTGGACCAATAGTGCTTTTGGCGGTATGCCAACTTATCAACTTGGAGCAAGGTATCCTCATAACTATATAAAGAAATTAGATTTAACATTACGTTTTTTACCAAGACCAGCAGATTATTTATTTCTGTATTTATTAAGCTTTTATGTGTTTTTATTGGTGCTTAAAGTCGATTTTAAGCTTGCGGCGCTCGGTGCGTTAGCTTTTGGTTTTTCAACGTATTTAATTATTATTCTTGGAGTTGGTCATAATAGTAAGGCACATGCTATTGCCTATATGCCTTTGGTTTTAAGTGGTATTTTGTTGGTTTTTCAAAAACGATATATTATCGGTTTTTTGTTGACAAGCATTGCTATGGGGCTAGAATTGGTGGCGAATCATTTCCAAATGACCTACTATCTTATGTTTTTGGTGATTGTTCTAGGTATTGCATACTTAATCGATGCTTATCGTAAAAAAATGCTTCCGCATTATTTTAAGTCTATTGGTGTTTTGATTGGAGCGGTAGTTTTGGGTATAGCTTTAAATGCTACAAATTTTTTAGCAACAAGCGAATACGTAAAAGAAAGTAAGCGTAGTAAAAGCGAATTGACTATAAATTCAGATGGCTCACCAAAAGAAGTGACTTCTGGATTAGATAGAGAATATATTACTCATTATAGTTATGGTTTTTTAGAAACCTTTAACCTTTTTATTCCTAGATTAACTGGAGGTGGAGATGGTGAGAATTTAGGAAAAGATTCTAATACTTATGAGGCTATAAGAAAGCTTGGAGCGTCAACAAAAGATGCGTTAGATTTTTCAAAAGAAGCACCTATGTATCATGGAGGACAACCTGGTGTTGCGGCACCAGCTTATGTTGGGGCAGTTGTTTTATTTTTATTTGTTTTTGCTTTGTTTTTGGTAAAAGGAAGATTGAAATGGTGGCTTGTTGGTGGAACGCTATTTTCCTTGTTATTATCATATGGAAAAAATTTAGGATTTTTAACTGATTTTTTTATTGACTTTGTGCCTCTTTATGATAAGTTTAGAGCGGTGACTTCTATACAAGTAGTTTTAGAGTTATGTATTCCAGCTTTAGCAATTATGGGGCTGGTTAGGATTTTTAATGATTTTGAAAAGAAAGAAGATAAATTAAAGGCTTTAAAGCATGCAACTATTATTACAGGAAGTATTGCAATTGTGTTTTTGTTATTTAAGTCCTCTTTATTTGATTTTGTAGGCAGAAACGATGGTTTTTTTCGCCAGAGTTATGGGCAGGACTTTGTTGATGCGTTAAAAGCAGATAGAAAGTCGCTGCTTACAAGCGATGCTATTAGAACTTTAATTTTAGTATTGCTATCCGCTGGAACCATGTACTTATTTCTAACGGATAAATTAAAAGAACGCGTGCTTATTATTGTGTTTGGTGTATTAATATTATTTGATTTAGTTAGTGTTGATAGGCGTTATGTTAATAGCAGCGACTTCGTGTCTGGAATTAAAATGAGTAAACCGTTTCAAGCTTCTGAAGTTGATACATACATATTAAAAAACAAATCGCATTACAGGGTTTTTGATTTAGTTTCTGGGCCTTCAAAGCCTTCGTATTATCATAATTCTTTAAATGGGTATAATGCAGCGGAATTAAGACGTTATAGTGAAGTGTTTGATTTTTATATATCGAAAAACAACATTAATGTATTGGATATGCTCAATACAAAATACATTGTAGCTCAAGATGAAAAAGGAAATGCGTTTCCTTATGAGAATGAAAGCGCCAATGGTAATGCTTGGTTTGTGAAGTCGTTAAAAAAGGTTGATTCAGCAAATGAAGAAATAACGCTATTAGATAGTTTAGATAATAAAAATAAAGCCATTTATTCAGCGCAAAAGGTTATTGGTGTTTTAGAGAAACCTACAAGTAGCTATAGCGTAGATTCATTGGCAACTATAAGACTAACAGAGGTTAAGCCTAATTATTTAAAATATCAATCTAAAAACTCTAATAATGGTTTTGCGGTGTTTTCAGAGATTTACTACCCTGATGGATGGAAAACGTTTATTGATGGCAAAGAGACTAATCATATGCGCGTTAACTATATTTTGAGAGGCATGCAAATTCCAGCAGGAAGCCATACCATAGAATTTAAGTTTGATCCAGAAGTAGTTAAAACAGGAAGTAAAATAACGCTTGCAAGTTCTATTTTGCTTGGTGTATTGTTGCTTGGTGGATTATTTTATGAGTTCAAAAGAAAGGATGAATAAAAAAAAAGTGCTCATCATAACGTATTATTGGCCTCCAGCAGGAGGTCCTGGAGTACAACGTTGGTTAAAGTTCGTAAAATATCTGCCAGAATTTGATGTTGAACCTGTTGTTTTTATTCCCGAAAACCCAAATTATCCTATAGTTGATGAGAGTTTGGTTTCTGATGTGTCAAAGGCAGCTACCATTATTAAGCACCCTATAAATGAACCTTATAAATGGGCTGGGTTATTTTCAAGTAAATCTTCCAAAACTATTAGTAAGGGCATTATTGCTGATGAAAAAGAACAATCTTTTCTAGAAAAAGCAATGCTTTTTGTAAGAGGTAATTTTTTTATTCCAGATGCGAGAGTAGGTTGGGTAATGCCCTCGGTATCATTTCTTTTGGATTATATTAAAAAAGAAAACATAGAAACGATTATAACAACTGGTCCACCACATAGTGTGCATTTAATTGGTATTCAGTTAAAACAGAAATTAGGTGTAAAGTGGCTGGCAGATTTTAGAGACCCATGGACAACTATAGGTTATCATAAGCAGTTAAGGCTAAGCTCTGCCTCGAAAGCTAAGCATAAATCGTTAGAAAAGCAGGTTTTAAACACCTCAGACCAAATTATTGTAACAAGTTTTGTGACCAAAAAGGAGTTTAGGGAGATTACAGATAAACCTATTGAAGTTATTACAAATGGTTATGATGATGTGAAACATGTAGATTTTGAGATGGATTCCAAGTTTACATTATCACATATTGGGTCGTTATTATCAAAACGAAATCCTGAAATTTTATGGCAAGTTTTAGGTGATTTAATAAGTGAATATGAAAGTTTTTCAAAAGATTTTCAACTTAATTTCGTTGGTTATGTAAGCGAGGGTGTGCTAAAATCTATTGAGAAGTATAATTTAAGCAATTATGTAAATAATGTAGGTTATGTTTCACATATGGAGGCAATTAAATATCAAAAAAAATCACAATTGTTAGCGTTAATTGAGATTGATTCAGAAGAGACTAAATGTATTATTCCAGGAAAACTATTTGAATACATGATTTCAAATAGACCAATAATTGCCATTGGACCAAATGGCTCGGATGTCGAAAACATTATAAAAGAAACTAATGCGGGTCACTATTTTAATTACTCCGATTTCGACTCGCTAAAAAGAATTATCTTAGAGCAGTATAAGTCGTTTCAAAATAAAACATTGCAATCGTATCCAGTTGGGTTGCAAAAATATCACAGAAAAGCGCTTACAAAATCGTTAGCTAATTTATTATAATGGGAATCGTTATATCGCAATCCTTTAAAAACATAATTTCCACCTATTTAGGGTTTTTAATTGGAGCCATTAATACCTTATTCTTATACACTGAGTTTTTAAGCGATGAATATTATGGAATGGTGGGCTACATGCTATCACTAGCATATGTTATTATGCCGCTAATGGCTTTTGGTATGCACAATACTTTGGTGAAATTCTATTCAACTTTTAAGACAAGAATTTGCTTAAATAGTTTTTTAACGCTTATGTTGGTGTTGCCTATATGTGTTATACTTCCTTTAATTTTAATTACTTATGTGAGTTATGATACTATTGTAAGCTTTTTATCAAAGAAAAACGAAATCATAAAAGATTATTTGTGGCATACGGTAATTATAGCGATTGCGTTGGCTTATTTTGAAGTATTTTTTGCTTGGGCAAAAGTGCAAATGCAAACGGTTTTTGGAAATTTCATGAAAGAAGTTTTTCATAGAGTGGGAGCTATGATTCTGCTGTTCTTATTACATTTTAAAGTAATAAACATTGAACAATTTATGGCAGGATTTGTAGTGGTTTATGTAGTAAGGATGCTGGTTATGAATGTGTATGCTTTTAGTGTAAAACTTCCAGTGATTATCTTTAAACGTGTGCCGAATTTACGTAATATTTTAAAATACTCTTTTTTAATCATAATAGCAGGGTCAATAGCTACGATTCTTTTAGATGTTGATAAAGTGATGTTAGGGCATTATATTGATATTAAAGAGGTCGCTTATTATGGAGTCGCTATATACATTGCTTCAGTAATTGCGGTGCCTCAACGCGCTATGCATCAAATATTATCACCATTATCGGCTAAATATTTAAATGAAAAAAATTTTAACGCCTTAGAAGATTTATACAAACGGAGTTCTCTAAATCTATTTGTAGTTGGAGGTTTTATATTCTTGTTGATTGTATTAAATATTAACCAACTTTATTATATAATTCCAGAAGAATTTAGCGGTGGTTTATTGGTAGTTTTTATGATAAGTTGTACTAAGCTTTATGATAATGCTTTAGGAAGTAATAATGCTATTTTATTTAATAGTGATTATTATCGAATTGTGTTAGTGTTAGGTGTTTTTTTGGTTATTTTAATGGTTGTGTTAAATATTGTATTTATACCAATACTAGGAATTAACGGTGCTGGCATGGCTACCTTTACAGCTATTTTTTTGTATAACTCGATAAAATTATTCTTTGTTTATAAAAAGTTTAAAATATTTCCTTTTACTCTAGCTACTTTAAAGATTGGTGTGCTTTTAATAGTTAGTATATTGTTGTTTTACTTTTGGGAATTTCCTTTTATGCCTATTATTAATATGGGCTTAAAGTCGATGTTAATTACTTTGCTGTATGCTTTTGTGGTATATCGATTTAACTTTTCTGAAGATATTTCGCTTTTAATAAAAAAGTATTTAAAGTTAAAGTAATAGAGCTTTTTAAGTTAATTGAGTGTTGAGCGCAGTCGAAATATTATATAAGTTTTATGACTCCTGTTGTTTTCGAATTACTTGGTAGGCTAACTTATTTCAAAATAGATTCCTGCCTTCGCAGGAATGACAAGATTTTGTTGAAAACGAAAAACCCCACGATGCTGCTTTGAGGCATACATTTCGTAGGGCTTTCCAAACTAACCAACCAAAATTTTTACGATCGTTTTCTCTGTATTGTCGACCTTTTATTGTTGCTAGAATTACCTCTGCTTTTTATTGCCCTTGACGTTCTTTGTGTAGACTTAGAAACTGTACGTTTTTGCGTTGTTCTAGGTTTGTTTACCGTTCTGCGTTGAGCTACTTGGGTATTTCTAGTATTATTATTACTTCTTTTATATGTACGAGTATTTGTGCTTTTTGGTTTTTGAACCGTTCTAGTTTTTTGTTCACGTTTTACCGTATTAGCTCTTGTACTCGTTCTATTGTTACTTCTATCAACGTTATCTCTAGTTCTTCTAGTATTATTTACTTGAGAATTATTTCCAGAAGATGCTCTTCGTGTACTTGTAATTTCTCTATTAGTATTTCTGTTAACCGAACTATTATCGCGTCTGTTTGTTCTCTTTAAATCGTTATTGTTTCTAGAGTTCCTATTTACAGTATTGTTATTTCGTCTTGTTACTGTGTTATTGCTCGCAACACTTCTTCTAGAGTTTGCACTTCTATTAATTTGAGTAACGTTTCTTTTGCTTCTATTTACAGTAGCATAACTTCTGTTTCTAGAAATTTTATTACCTCTTCTGCTAGCAATAGCAGTTCTAGGTCTGTAATTGTTTTGAAACCCTCTGTGGTATGTGTAACGCACAGGGTTGTAAAACTGTCTGTACGGCCTATTGTAAACAACACAGTAATCGTATGCTGGGATGCTGTAATATCTGTGCCATGGTCTGTAAACATAACCTCTGTTAAACACATTTATAAATCCAGTATAGTGCGAGTATACATTGTTTCTGTAAAATACATTTAAGCCTCCAATACGGTTTATGTAACCAAAGTTGTTGTAATGTATATTTACGTTTCCAGCTTGACTAATACGCCCGTAGTAGTCATAATAGATAGGAATATTTTCTATTTGAATAATAGCTCCGAACTCGTCGTATTGTACGTAAGCATTATAATCGTAACCTGAGTTAAAACTAATATTTACGTTTCGTGTGTTGATATTAACGCCAAAGCGCGAATTGTTTCTAATAAGGTTAAAATCGAATTGTCCATCTCTAAACACCGAAAACTCAACACCATCTACATTAAATATAAAAGAGTTTCCATAACCTCCATAATAAGTTGATGCTGTGTTTGCATTTGCTTCAATATTGGTTGTGCTTGCGTTAACAGTAAATCCGGTTAGAACTAAACCTGCTAATAAGAATATAAACTTTTTCATAATTGTAAATTTTTTGGGTTACTGTTTTAGTAAATACAAACAGCGTGCCAAAAAAATAGAGTAGGGTTTAAGGGCTTGTAAATACTAGTAAAATAGTTAATAACTATTTTCAAGTTAAGTGGTTGTTACTTGATCTTATACGAAAAATAACCTATCGTGGTTTGACGTTGGATATAAAACATTAAAAAAACAGATAGTTGAACTTTCAACTTGTTTTCATAAATTTGCATTAGTTGAACTTTCATCTAATTTTAATATGAATAAAGAAATATTACGAGAAATCGGAAAAATTTATAGAGGACTCAACTCATTTTCTGATTTTTTAATGAAATCTATAAATCTCGAAAAAGGACAATACCAATTCTTACTGCGTGTAAAAGAAAACCCCGGAATTAACCAACAGGATTTATCATCCATTCTTTTAGTTGATAAAACAACCACAGCAAAAGCAATAAAAAAATTAGTTGCTAAGGGTTATGTAATTAAAAAAAATGAAAAAAAAGATAGACGTAACTTAAACCTACACCTAACCGAAAAAGGAAAACAAACTTGTATTCTACTTGACCAAGAAGAACAATATGCTACGAAGTTTTCGTTGAGTGAAATGAATAATTCTGAACAAGATAAAATTTTGAAGCAACTAAATATAATTAGTAAGAATGTTACTCAATTATATCAAGAATTTAAAAAAGATAATGAAGAGCATTTCATTAATTTAATAAAAAAAGAAGAAATATGAAATACATTGTATCATTATTATTAATTGCAACCTTTTTGAGTTGTTCTACTAAAAATAAATCACTTATTTTAACTAAAGCATCAAAGACTGTAAATAAAGCATTAAGTACATTTCCATTTGAATTAAGAGACGATAATCAATTATATATAAAAGTAAAAGTTAATGAAATTGATTCATTAATATTTATTATAGACACTGGAGCGAGTTCGTATGTTGTAGTAGATAGTATAGCTCGAAATAAATTAAAATTAAAGTTTGATGGAGAAGATATAAATGTCGGTGCAACATCAACTTCTATAGTTAAATCAAGTTCAAATAATAAGATTGAAATTGGCAATATCAATATTAAAAATTTAACCCTGTATTCAATTCCATATGAGAATGTTGATTTTGACGGGATTATAGGCTGTGAGTTTTTTATAAATTATGTAGTTAGTATAAATTATGATAGAGGAACAATTAAATTGTATGACCCAAAAACATTTAAATACAGTGGTAATAAGAGGAAAATAGAAGTTAAGATGGATGAAGGAGTGCCTCTAATAAAATCATCCTTTATGGTAAAAGATTCTTTATTTAACGGTTGGTTTATGCTAGACACAGGAGCTGACGATAAAGTTTCATTTAATACCCCAGCAGTAAAAAAACTAAATCTGGAAGAGGAACTTAGAATAGTAGGTAGTTCAACAAGCAGGGATTCCAATGGAGAATTATACAAATCACCATTAGGATTAATTAAAGAAATAAAAATCAGCAACTATTCATTTTATAATGTAATAGCAGCGTTATCAAATGCACAAGAAGGTTCACAAATAAGCGAAGAGTATGTCGGTGCATTTGGAAATGTAGTTTTAAATAAAATGAATATCATTTACGATTTAGCAAATGATTGTTTGTATTTAGAACCAAAGTTTTTTCAATAAACAACCATTAATAAAAATCTAAACTTTTGAAAATTTCAGTAAAAACATTTAACGAACTCAGCATTAATGCACTACACATTATCGGTAAAAAAGGAGATGAAATTGTCCCATACACAAAATGCTTTGCGCCAGACAATTTACTTTAATGAAGCAACAATCGGTCACGTCGTAGTTGTTTTTAAAATAAAAATTGTAAATTTAGCTAAGCAAAAACCCAAAAAGTAAGTACATTTTAATTACTTACTATTCTTATACTAGACGTTAAACGAACCGTAAAAAAACCTCAAAGCCATTACAGCTTCGAGGTTTTTTATTTCTAACTAATTTCAAAAAATTATTTTTTGTTCTTTTTGTGTTTCTTTACTTTACCATTTTGTTTAAAATAGTAGTAGTTATCATCGTAAACACCATCATTACTATGCCAGTCGTTATTATAGTTGTTTTGGTATCCGTACATGTTTTTTCGTGTATTTCTAAAATCGCAGTCTCTGTTAAAACGGTTTATTTGGCCTCGGGTTTTTACAATTTCTCCCCATTTGTTAAAATGAACTTTTAAACCCCCAACTTGCGATAAATCAGAATGTCTTCCTCTGTCATATCTCATGAATATAGAGCCTACACGAGTTAATCGACCTCTTCTGTCATAATTTAAATATACATTACCAATTCGCCTTACGGCACCATCTCTATCACGAGATATTGAAACTCCTCTGTTTGTATAGCGATTTAAGGTATATTGAATATTTGAATTTGGCCCACGGTTGCTAACATTTACATTGCTTCGTCTTGAGTTTCTTCTATAATAGATATCGTCATCATAATTGTTATTTGTTTTGGTATTAAAATCGAAACTTCCGTCAGGAAAAATTAAAAACTCAATACCGCGCTCCATAAATATAATGGGTTGCGCAAAGCGATAATTTTTTTTCTTTTTTTCAAACTTTATTTTTGAGTTATGGCTGCTTAGCTCTGTTGCTGATGCAGTTGTTAATCCTATTAACAAACTTGCAAATACTAGTAATACTCTTCTCATAATCATATAGGATTTAATTTAACATTTCGAAATTTTTAAGTCATCTTAAATTTTTGAGACTACAGTATTTCGAATTCTACTGTTGCTTAGCGTTTTTCAATATGCGTGCCAAAAAAATAGAAAACTATAGGTGTTAACGTAATATTAACAATGGTTTAAAAAATAAACAATTGATTTAAAGCTGGTTACGTTATTTTGTTAAATAATTTATTATTTATAAAATCCGTACTTTTATAACACCAATCATTTTAAATGGAAAACAATAAAGAAACTTGCAAAAATTGCGAGAAACAGTTTAAGGAGGGTTTTAAGTTTTGTCCATATTGTGGGCAGCAAGCCAAGGACGAGCTTACTGTTGGGGTATTGTTTTATAATACTATTAGCAATTATTTTTCTTTTGATGCACGGTTTTTTAAGAGCTTTTTCCCGTTATTATTTAAACCTGGATATTTAGCTAGTAAGTTTATAGAGGGTAAACGTTTGTTATATTTGCATCCTGCACAAATGTACTTGTTTATTGCTGTGGTGTTTTTCTTTTTGTTTTCGTTTATACAACGCAATCAAATAGAAAGTTTAGATGAGAACCTTTCAAAAACATTAAAAGCACCAGAAGCAGAAAAAATACTTGATAAAATAGAAGATTTGCATCTTAGAGATTCTTTAGAGGCTTTACAGCTGAAGTTGAAAAATAAAAAGGATTCTGTTGCGCGTACAGAATTAAGGCAAACTTTAAATGATAATAAGTATTTACATGGGTTTTCTGATATTGAAATAGATTCGATGGTTAATGCCGAGAATTTTAAAGAAAACGGAATGGTTAATTTTGATTTTAGTACAACGGTTGTAGATTCTTTAATCGCTGCGGGAGCATCTGATGATGTTATTTATAAAGGCATGGGAATGGGAGAGGATGCCGGAATGGTTAAAAGGCAAATGTTTAAACAGGCCTTGAAATTTTATAAATCCAGAAAGGGCGGGAGTATTCTACAGGCGTTTTATGATGCTATTCCTATTGCTATGTTTTTCTTGTTGCCAATATTCGCGTTTATTTTGAAGGTGTTATACCGAAAGCAAGGCTTGTATGCGCACCATTTGGTGTTTAGCTTTTATTATTTCTGTTTTTTGTTTACCGTTTTTAGTTTAATTATTGGTGTTAATTTTATTTTTGACATTCCAGACTGGATAGATTGGTTAATTGCGCTATCAACCTTTATTTATTTGTGTATTGCTTTAAAGCGATTTTATCAACAAGGCGCATTTAAAACCTTTTTAAAGGCTAGTATTACTTCGTTTTTGTTTTTAATTTTAGTGGCACCATTAGCGGTTGTTATCTTGGGGCTATTTGCTTTTATGTTTCATTAAGATGTATTGCTAAGTTTAATGTGTGTTTGTTTGCGTTAGGGCTTGCAACGTAAAGCCCTTCCGATAGCTATCGGGATTGTGGTAACGCCCAAATAGTTTTAATTGTCTTAAAGTTTCTCTTTTAAATACGTTCCTGTTTCGGAAGCTTTTATTTTTACGATTTCTTCGGGAGTGCCATGAGCAACAAGGTTTCCGCCTTTTTCGCCGCCTGTTGGGCCAAGGTCGATAATGTAATCGGCACATTTTATTAAATCTATATTGTGCTCCACAACAATAATAGAGTGTCCTTTTTCAATTAAAGCGTTAAAGGATTTTAGGAGTTTTTGAATATCGTGGAAATGTAAGCCTGTTGTGGGTTCGTCGAAAATAAAAAGAGCTTTGTCTTTGTTGTTTCCTTTGCCTAAAAAAGAGGCGAGTTTGATGCGTTGGGCTTCGCCACCAGAAAGGGTAGACGAGCTTTGCCCTAAAGTAACATAGCCCAGACCAACATCTTGAAGTGGCTGTAGTTTATTTTTGATTTTTGTTTGTTCTGTGGCTTCGAAAAACGTTATGGCATCATCGATGGTTGAGTTAAGGATATCGTCAATATTTTTATCTGCAAAAGTGACTTCTAGTACTTCTTTTTTAAAGCGTTTGCCTTTACAGTTTTCGCATTCTAAATGCACATCTGCCATAAACTGCATTTCAATGGTTACTTGACCTTCGCCTTTACAAGTCTCACAGCGTCCGCCATCTACATTAAAAGAAAAGTGTTTGGCTTGATAGTTTCTTATGGCGCTTAATTTCTGTTTTGAGAATAGGGCGCGAATATCATCATAGGCCTTAATATAGGTTACAGGATTTGATCTTGATGACCTGCCGATTGGATTTTGGTCAACGAATTCGATATGATTTATGCTACTAAAATTACCTTTTAAAGCTGTGAATTGTCCTGGTTTGTCGCTAAAGTCGGTTAGTTTTTTTTGAAGTGCTGGGAATAATATTTTTTTAACTAATGTACTTTTTCCGCTACCAGAAACTCCTGTGATAACGGTTAGCATGCCTAGCGGAAAGGTGACATCGATATTTTTTAGGTTGTTTTCGCGAGCTCCAATAATATCGACATGGTATTTTGATGTCCTTCTAGTTTTAGGTACTTTAATTTTTAACTCTTCATTTAAGTATTTGGCTGTTAGAGATTCTGAAGCCAAAATATTGGCATAAGTACCTTCTGCCACAACATGACCCCCAAAGGTGCCTGCTTCTGGACCAATATCTATAATAGTGTCTGCGGCTTTCATAATATCCTCATCATGCTCAACTACAATTACTGTATTTCCTAAATCGCGCAAAGATTTTAAAACTAAAATTAAGCGCTCGGTATCTTTTGGATGTAGACCTATACTAGGTTCGTCAAGAATATACATGGAGCCTACCAGGCTGCTACCTAAAGAGGTTGCTAGATTAATGCGCTGACTTTCTCCTCCAGAAAGTGTATTTGATTTTCTGTTTAAGGTTAGGTAGTCTAGGCCTACATTGCTAAGAAAAGATAATCGGTTATTTATTTCCTTTAATAGTCTCTTAGCTATTTGCGTGTCGTAATCGTTTAATTCGAGTTGTTTAAAGAAGCTTGTGAGTTTGTCTAATGGTATTTCAACCAAATCGGTTATGGTGGCACCTGCAATTTTTACATAATTGGCTTCCGTTCTTAAGCGCTTACCATTACAGGTTTTGCATTTTGTTTTTCCGCGGTAACGCGATAACATGACGCGGTTTTGGATTTTATAAGCTTTAGATTCTAGTTCTTTGAAAAAAGAATTCAGTCCTTCAAAGTGTTTATTGCCTGTCCATACTAATTTTTTTTGCGCTTCTGTTAGCTCAAAAAACGGTTTGTGTATTGGAAAATCAAATTTATGAGAATTGTTTACCAGTTGGTCTTTATACCAGCTCATGCTTTCTCCGCGCCACGGAAAAATGGCACTTTCGTAAATAGAGAGCCCAGTGTTGGGGATAACTAAATCGTCATCAATACCTATAATATCTCCGTAGCCTTCACATTTAGGGCAGGCGCCGTAAGGATTGTTAAAGCTGAATAAATGTACATTGGGTTCTAAAAAAGTAATGCCATCTAATTCGAATTTATTGCTAAAAGGGTGTTGTTTTTTAGTGCTTAATATCTCAATGATGCATTCGCCTTTGCCTTCAAAAAAAGCTGTTTGAACGGCATCAGCTAGTCGGTTATAAAAATTTTCTTCATTTTTAGTGATAACTCTATCAACCACTAACGAAACTGGCTCTTTTTCTGAAACAGACTGCGCTTCGTCAATTCTTAAAACAGAATCTTTAACTTTTATTCTAGCATAACCCTGCTGTTGAAGTGTTTTAAGTTTGTCTGCCATCGTTCGTCCTTCTTCTAAATAAATAGGAGCGAGGAGTAGTAGTTTTTCGCCTTCTTCAAATGTTTTTAAATAATTTAAAACATCTGTAACAGTATCTTTCTTTACTTCTAATCCGGAAACAGGAGCGTATGTTTTTCCTATTCTTGCAAATAATAGTTTTAAGTAATCGTAAATTTCTGTTGTTGTGCCAACTGTTGAACGCGGATTGGTGGAATTTACTTTTTGCTCAATAGCAATAGCAGGAGCAATGCCTTTAATGTAATCTACTTTTGGTTTGTTTAATCGGCCTAAAAATTGACGCGCATAACTCGATAAGCTTTCTACATAGCGTCTTTGTCCTTCCGCGTAAAGCGTGTCGAACGCCAAGCTAGACTTTCCTGAACCTGATAACCCAGTAATAACTACGAGTTTGTTTCTAGGAATCACAACATCAATATTTTTTAAATTATGCAGTTTCGCACCTTTAATAATGATGTTTTCTTTTGGATTTACTTCAGAAAGAATGGTGTTCATAGGTTTTTAAGGGAATAGTTTGCAAAGATAATACAAGTCAACGAGCATAAAAAATTACCGTTTATCGAATAAATGGTTAAAAAAAGATAAGAATCTTTGCTTTTTAGGAACGATTGTTGTTATATTTGGAGTTATTAACAACTTCAAAAACACGCGTCTATAGCATAAAATTACTTTTAAACTTAATAACCCCAAGCACCGAAGACAATATTTCGTGCATTAAAAGTAAATATTATGCAAAAAGAACTTATTACAGATGCCACTCTAGTTAGTTACTACATTAAAGGAGACGAAAGAGCTTTAGAAACGCTTATAAAAAGGCATAAACAAAGGATTTACAGTTTTATTTATTCTAAAGTATATGATAGAGATGTCGCTGAAGATATTTTTCAAGATACTTTTATTAAAGTAATTCGTACGCTTAAGCGAGGTGCTTATAATGAGGAAGGTAAGTTTTTACCTTGGGTAATGCGTATATCTCATAATTTAGTAATTGATTTCTTTAGGAAGAACAATAGGATGCCTAAATTCGATAATACAGGTGAGTTTAGTATTTTTTCGGTGTTAAGTGATCCCGAGTTGAATGCTGAAAAAACGATTATTAAAGAGCAGGTTGAAAATGACGTAAGACGATTGGTTGACGAACTTCCTGAAGATCAAAAAGAGGTTTTAATGATGCGTATTTATAATGATATGAGCTTTAAGGAAATATCGGATAGGACAGGAGTTAGTATCAATACGGCTCTAGGAAGAATGCGTTATGCATTGATAAATTTAAGAAAGATAATAGATAAGCATAATATTGTGTTAACCAACTAGTGCAATAAAGTGAAATTTGCTGCGTTATTAGTTTGAATTAACCCTTAAATTAATAAAATGGCAAAAATTTACTCTGAAAATTCTATTAAAAATATAGAAAACCTTGAACCGCGAGAGGAAACGGTTAATTTTCTTCTAAATTACTCTAAGGCTTTAAGTATTATAAATTGTAATAAAATGAAGTTTGAAGCGCTTCTAAATTAAGTTTTATGAAAGTCCTGGTTTTTTAAAATCAGGACTTTTTTGATTTGTAATAATCGTCTAAAACCGACTGTCTTCCAATAGTTTTAGTAATAATATCTTTATTTAAATCCCATCCGCGAGCTGGGGAATATTCGCGTCCGTACCAAATAATTTGAAGGTGTAAATCGTTCCATAGTTCTTTTGGGAACAAGCGTTTTGCATCTTTTTCGGTTTGAACCACGTTCTTTCCATTAGTTAAATTCCATCGGTACATTAATCTGTGAATATGGGTATCTACTGGAAACGCTGGTACATCAAAAGCTTGAGACATGACTACACTGGCTGTTTTATGGCCTACGGCTGGTAATTCTTCTAAAGCCTCAAAGCTCTGAGGAACTTCGCCATTATGTTTGTCTATAAGTATCTTTGATAAGCCGTAAATACCCTTGCTTTTCATTGGGGAAAGTCCACATGGTTTGATAATTTCTTTTATTTCATCTACGGATAATTTAATCATATCGTATGGGTTGTCCGCTTCAGCAAAAAGAATTGGTGTTATTTTATTCACTCTTACATCGGTACATTGAGCAGATAGTAAAACAGCTACTAATAAAGTATATGGGTCTTTATGGTCTAAAGGAATAGGGATTTCTGGATAAAGTTTGTAAAGTGTGTTAATAACAAAATTCACCTTCTCTTTCTTAGTCATAAATTGTATTTTTGGTAAAAAATCAAAGTTAAGACTATGAACACATTAAAACAAGGTGATGCTGTGCCTAATTTTACAGCAAAAGATGAGCAAGGAAATACAATTTCTTTAAGTGATTATAAAGAAAAAAAACTAGTTGTGTTCTTTTACCCTAAAGCAAGTACACCTGGCTGTACTGTTGAAGCCTGTAATTTAAGAGATAATTATGCGGCTCTTCAAGCTCAGGGTTATGAGTTATTAGGTGTTAGTGCTGATTCAGCAAAACGACAATCTAATTTTAAAAACAAATATGAATTTCCTTTTCCGCTTCTTGCAGATGAGGATAAAACTGTTATTAATGCTTTTGGTGTTTGGGGTCCAAAAAAGTTTATGGGAAGGGAGTATGATGGCATACATAGAATGACGTTTTTAATTAATGAAGAAGGTGTAGTTGAGCGCGTTATTGAAAAAGTAAAAACTAAAGATCATGCAGCTCAAATATTGGCATAAAAAAACGGCTATTTTTAAATAGCCGTTTTAAATTTTTTATTTCTTCTTCTGGGGTTTTCGCCTGCTTAGTGTTAAAGGTCTTCTGGTGTAGCCAAACAATCTGTAATCTTTAATTAATTCGGCAGTGCCCTCAGGAATCATGTCTTCCCAGCCTTTCTCATCTTCAGTAATCATTCTTAAAATTTCTCTTGAGAATATATTCATAATACTCTCGTCGTAATCTTTAATGTCAATAACTTTTCCGTTGTATTTAAAGAATTTATATAGTTCTTTCATACGTGGATAAACTTTTAAGTTTTCACTATTAATAAGTTCGCCAGTTTTCGCATCTTTCATAGGGTATAGGTAAACTTTTAAATCTTTAAAGAATAGTTTACCGAAAGCTTCAAGTATGCCTCCGCTAATGTGTCTGTAGTACTTTTCGTCAAAAATATCAATTAAGTTACTTACTCCCATGGCAAGTCCCATGCGTGCTTTTGTGTAGTTTGAAAAATACTCTACAACCTTAAAGTATTCTTGAAAGTTAGATATCATAACAGATTGTCCTAGAGAGCATAATAAGTCTGCTCTATCAATAAAATCCTGCTCGTCAATTTCGCCTTCAGCTCTTAAATTAGAGAGTGTAATTTCAAAAACTACAACAGTTTTCTTTTCGTCAACTTTATTTTCCTTAATAAACATTTCATATGATTTCTCATACATTGCCATGTTTACTTTAGTAACTGGTCTAAAACTTCCGCGTAAGGCTAAAATATTTTTCTTGTAGAATATTCGAGCTGGTAAAACATTTGTTCCATCTGGACCAAACATTACGGCGTCAGTCATGCCGTTTTTTACTAATTGTAAACTCATTAGCCTGTTATCTATGTTTTCGAAAACAGGGCCAGAGAAGTTTATGGTGTCTATTTCAATTTGGTCTTTATCTAAATGGTCGTATAGATAGCGCAGTAGTTTTTTGGGTTCATTGTATTTGTAAAACGCTCCATAGATTAAATTTGTTCCTAATATGCCTAGTGTTTCTTGTTGTAGTCTGGCGTCAGTTTCTTTAAAGCGAACGTGAAGAATGATTTCATTGTAATCGCCACTAGATTCAACTTGGTATTTAATTCCTACCCAACCATGGCCTTTAAATTGTTTTGCAAAATCAATAGTAGCAACTGTGTTGGCGTAAGTAAAAAATATTTTATTCGGGTTTTTTTCACGAGTTAACCTGTTTTCCATGAGGTTCATTTCATGAGTAAGCATTTTTCTTAAACGTGCTTCAGTTACGTAGCGACCATCATCTTCGGCGCCATAAATGGCGTCGCTAAAATCTTTGTCATAAGCAGACATGGCTTTTGCGATAGTACCCGATGCGCCACCAGCTCTAAAAAAATGACGACAAGTTTCTTGTCCTGCGCCAATTTCAGCAAATGATCCGTAGATGTTTTCGTTTAAGTTTATTCGGAGTGCTTTGGATTTTAAAGAAGGGATATCGTTAAATTCTTTATCTCCGGTAATGGCAATTTCCATATTTATATAGGTTAGATCATGTATTTACAAAGGTATCAAATATGTACAGCAAACAAAAAAATAAACTTATTTTTGTGTAAAATTTTAGATTTTTGAAAATTACATTTCTTGGTACTGGAACATCTCAAGGAATTCCTATTATTGGGAGCGATCATCCCGTTTGTTTAAGTAATAATTCAAAGGATAAGCGTTTGCGGGTTTCTATTCTGGTAGAATGGGGTGAATGCACGTATGTTGTGGATTGTGGTCCAGATTTTCGGTATCAAATGTTGCGAGAAAACGTAAAACGTATAGATGGTATTTTGTTTACACATGAGCACTCCGACCACGTAGTTGGTTTTGATGATATTAGGCCTTTTTATTTCAAGCAAGGTGATGTGTCTATTTATGCTCATAAGCGTGTTATTAAATCGTTGAAGCAGCGTTTTGATTATGTTTTTAAAAAAGAAAATAGATATCCTGGGGCTCCTAAGGTAAAAGCTAATAGAATAAAAAAAAATAAATCTTTTGATTTGAAGGGATTAGAGGTTATTCCTGTTAATGGTAAGCATGCTAAGCTTCAGGTTTTTGGTTTTAGATTTAAGGATTTTGCATATTTAACAGATATGAAAACAGTTTCTGATAAAGAAATTAAAAAGATTAAAAACGTTAAAGTATTGGTTGTTAATGCGCTGAGAATTCAGTCGCATCAATCACATTTTAATTTGGAAGAGGCTTTAGCGTTTATAGATAAAGTTAGTCCTGAAACAGCTTATTTGACTCATATTAGTCATTTGCTAGGTTTTCATGATGAAGTTGAGCAATTGTTGCCAAAACATGTGTTTTTGGCTTATGACGGATTAAAAATAACAGTTTAAATCATAGTAAGAATGAAACAAAGAATTTTTATGTATTTATTTGTATTTGCGGCATTATTGGTTTTGTTTCAATATGTAAGCGCAAAACGTATTTTTGAAGACATAAATAAAAAGCTAGCTACAAGCGAGTCTCAATTGGAAATATATAAAGATTCTGTAGCTGCTTTGCAAAACGATATTCTGGAGGTATCACATTTTAACTTAGATAGAAATGAAGATGCTATTAGTTATTTTGAAGATGAAGGCTATGAAATAGATGAGTTGATTCCTTTTATAAAAGATGAGTTATATAAATTAAATGAAGTGAAAGGTGAGCATCCTATAATCCCATATGCTGCTAGTGAAGGCAGGAAAATGCTTTTAAATACAGTAAAAATGCTAAATCATAAATGGATAGTAGCAGATTTTTCAGATGGGGAGTTTTGGGGAGAGATTTTTTTAACGTATGAGATTACGGATAAAAAGGAATTGAAGTTTAATCTGGTTGAGTACTTTTTGTATCCTTTTGATTAGGGGGTTATTCGATTTTATAAGCAATACCTTTTTCTTTCCGTTTCTTTTCGCCTTCGTTGAAAGAGGCTTTAGAGTATTCAAAAGTGTAGGAGCTGTCTGTGGTTGTTAGTATCTTCATGTGAATTGGGTCTTTTTCCGAAATAGACACAGGGTTTATTTTATATAGCACAAACTCACAATTGTTTATCCATTTTACCTCAGAACTATCTGTTTTTCCGTCGTAAAAATTAATACTATAGCGTTCTGTTCTTTTAAAGTTACCGCTTTTAGCAACACCATCCACAGTGTAATCAAAGCGAAATGAACCGGTTTTGTAATCCGTGCAGTCTCTGGTTGTTTCGTAACAGCTAGTTAGGCTCAATAGAGCTATAAAAAATAATAACTTCATGATGTAATATTGAATTGCAAATTTAATAAACTATGTAATCAATTGTCGTAGTTTTTAAAACTTCCATCAGAATAAAAAATAACAATACGATCAATGGTTTTGTCTTTTTTTAATTCTTTCAAGGTTTTTTCCTGATTTGCGACAGGGGGTAGTTTGTGGTTTGAGTCTTTTATTTTTTCTTCAGAAGGAAAAGTTCCTTTGCCGTTAAAAAGCCAATATAGATCCACTTCGGGGAAGGCGGAGAGTGTCTTTAAAATAAAATCTAAACTTGGTTTGTTTCTGCCTGATAAAATATGCGAAATACTGGAGCGTTGCACTCCAATTTTATCAGCAAACGATGAGGCGGATTCTCCGTAGTAATCTATGATTCTTTGAAGTCTTTTTATGAAATCTTTGGTGTTTATCAATGTAAATAATGTTTTGAGACTATTTCATGTTACAAATGTAATAATATAACTTTAAATAACCCTATTTATTGTATTTAAGGTGATTAAATTAGTTAATTATAACTTCATGTATTTGCATTTAATAATTTGATTTATATATAGTTATATATGTCTAATTGTTTTGTTTTTAATATGGCGTTTATGCGCGTCTATCTTGGTTCGTGTTTGTGTATTTATGTAAACAAATCATTCAAAAAAACCGTTTACAAATGTAAATTGTTAAATGTTTACTTTTGTTAAGTAAAAAATAACTATGCAAGTAGAATATATAAAAAACCTGTTTTTAAAGTATACAGAAAAGAGTTTATCACATCGCTATATTACCAATAAACATATCGAGCATTTGCTGGAAAATTTATCGAATAGTGTTCATGTTGAAACCATTGGTAAATCAGTTTTAGACAATCCTATTTATGGTTTAAAAATTGGTAATGGAGATAAGAGATTATTAATGTGGTCCCAAATGCATGGAAACGAATCTACAACCACCAAGGCATTATTTGATTTGTTAAACACCCTTTTATATTCAAAATCTGAGCTTAATTATATATTAGAATCCTGCACGTTATATATTATTCCTATTTTAAACCCTGACGGTGCATTCGCATATACCCGAATAAATGCTAATGAAGTAGATTTAAATAGAGATGCTCAAAACTTGACACAGCCTGAGAGTAAGGTATTGCGAACAATTTTTGATTCTTTTAAACCTCATTTTTGTTATAATTTGCATGGTCAGCGGACTATATTTAGTGCTGGAACTACAGATAAGTCAGCAACGGTGTCTTTTTTAGCGCCAGCACAAGATGAAACTTGTACAATAACTCCTAATAGAAAAATAGCTATGGAGGTTATAGGGGTAATGAATAATACTTTGCAAAAAATTATACCTGGCCAAGTTGGTGTTTATGATGATGCTTTTAATTTGAATTGTGTAGGGGATACGTTTCAAAATGAAAATGTGCCTACTATATTATTTGAAGCGGGGCATTTTGCTAATGATTATGCTCGAGATTTAACTCGAGAATTAATTTATACTTCATATTTAAGCTCTTTAGACTATATTTCAAAAACAAAGGTTACGGGAAATTACTATGAGTCCTATTTTTTAATTCCTGAAAATGATAAGTGTTTTTTTGATGTAATTATCAGAAATGCTCTGGTTAATAATGTAATAGTTGATATAGGTATTCAATTTCAAGAACGTTTGATTAAAAATAAGGTTGAATTTATACCAAGAATAGAAAAAATTGAAAGATTAACAGGTGTTTATGCTCATAAAGAAATTGAAGCAAATGGTGCAGAAGTTTATAATGCTGATGGTAAATTGCTGAAATTGGGTTACGAAAACGTTTGCGTAATATTGAATAATGAAAAAAAATTGCTTTTATCGAAATAAAACCTAGTATTAGTGTCTTATTTTTAATGAAAATGTATTAATTTTGCTTCATATATAAGAATAATTAATTATGGGGAAAATTAAATTAGACGAAATTGATCATCAAATTCTAGATATGTTAATTGATAACACTAGAATTCCGTTCACTGACATTGCTAAGAAGTTATTAATATCTGCAGGTACGGTTCATGTACGTGTTAAGAAAATGGAAGAGGCTGGCATAATTAAAGGATCATCTTTAATGCTAGATTACAAAAAGCTAGGCTATTCTTTTATTGCTTATGTAGGTGTATATTTAAATAACACCTCTCAAACAAAATTTGTTTTAGAACGTATAGATGAAATACCATATGTTACTGTGGCGCATATAACCACTGGGAAATTTAATATTTTTTGCAAAATTAGAGCTAGAAGTACTGAACATGCCAAACAAATTATCTTTTTATTAGATGATATTGAAGGGGTGTATAGAACAGAAACAATGATTTCTCTTGAAGAAAGTATCAATGATAAAAAACGTTTGATGCATTCTATTTTTAATGATATGTAATAAATATTATTTATCGAATAATATTTTGTAAAAGCCCTTGTTTAGGGCTTTTTTTTTGTTCAAAGTACATACTATTTCATTTAAAGGAATTATTTAAGTATTTCAAAGAAAATTTTTGTAAGTATTAATAACTTCTTTCATATTTGCCTGTAAAGTATTAATGCATGATATTCAATTCGTTAGAGTTTTTTATATTTCTTTTTATTGTTTATGTGCTTTATTGGGGTGCTTTAAAGAATAGTATAAAATCTCAAAATATACTTTTATTAATATCAAGTTATATATTTTATGGTTGGTGGGATTGGAGATTTCTTTCGTTAATACTATTAAGTACTATTGTTGATTATTTTGTAGGGATTCAAATAGACTCAACTAAAACCAATTCACGTCGTAAGAAATGGCTTTGGCTTAGTGTTATTTTTAATGTTGGTCTTTTAGGGTTTTTTAAATATTATAATTTTTTTGTAGATTCTTGGATCGAAATGATTTCTATATTTGGTTATGACATTAAAAATACTTGGACTTTGAAAGTGATTCTTCCAGTTGGAATATCGTTTTATACTTTTCAAACCATGTCTTATTCGCTTGATATTTATTTTAAAAAAATTAAACCAACTAAAGATTTTTTGTCGTTTGCAGCTTTTGTAAGTTTCTTTCCTCAATTAGTAGCAGGGCCTATTGAAAGAGCTTCAAATTTACTTTCTCAAATAATAAATAAAAGAACATTTGATTATAAGCAGTCAGTTGATGGTATAAAACTTATACTTTGGGGTTTGTTTAAAAAAATGGTTATTGCTAATGCACTTGCTCCAATAGTCGATGATATATTTACAAATTACAGTAACTACCCAGCCTCGACCCTAATTCTTGGGGTCGTCTTTTTTAGTTTTCAAATTTATGGTGATTTTAGTGGATATTCAGATATTGCTATTGGAACAGCTAAATTATTCGGAATAGAATTAATGTCTAATTTTAAGTTTCCTTATTTTTCAAGAAACATAGCTGAGTTTTGGAGACGATGGCATATTTCTTTATCCTCTTGGTTTAAATATTATGTTTACATTCCATTAGGAGGCTCTCAAAGAACTAAATTGTTATCATTAAGAAATATTACTATTGTGTTTTTAATTAGTGGTTTATGGCATGGGGCAAAATGGACATATGTGTCATGGGGTGCATTGCATGCTTTGGCATTTATACCTGTTTTTTTAATGGGTAAAAACACAAAATATAAAAATTCAATTATTGGAGAACATTCTTTACTGCCTTCAATTACTGAGGTTTTAAGAGGTTTAATGGTTTTTTCGATAGTAACTTTATCCTGGGTATTTTTTAGATCTGCTTCAATAACTGACGCTTTTAATTATATAAAAAGAATTTTTACTGATTTTTCGTTTGGCTATTATGCGCATCCTAATGGTTATAGAATGATTGATTATTTTGTTCTCATTGGATTGTTTGTTATATATGAATATATAATTAGAAAAGACGAGCGTTCACCATTTAAATTTAAATCGAAAATAGTAAGGTTTATCGCTTACATACTGGTTGTTTTATTGATTTTATTGTTTTATGATAGTGGAATAGATAGATCTTTTATTTATTTTCAGTTTTAAGCTCATTGAATGCATAAGCTGATTTTAAAAAAATAAAATACTTTACATTAATTATACCCTATGAACTAAAATAGCTTAATGAGATATGAACATATTAATAGCAAATTAAAATTATGTTCTAACTAAAAAAAATTAAAATGGTTATTTTAGGATTAAATTATTATTTTCATGACTCAACTGCTTGTATAATAAAGGATGGGGTCTTACTGGCTGCCATAGAGGAGGAGAGGCTTAATAGAGATAAACATACTCGAAAATTCCCTATGTTAGCAATAGATAGGTGCTTAAAAATCGCAAAATTAGAATATGATGATATAGATCATATTGCGGTTTCAATAAAGCCAAACCATGATGTTTTTAAAAAAATATGGTATGGGATTAAAGTGATTAAAAGCTTAAAAGCTTATTTTAATAAAATAGTAGTTACTAATTATAGTAAACAAAAAGATTTTTGGAATTGGTTTAAGTATCATTTTAAGAGTAGATTAAATGGCCCTAAGATTCATTTTATAGAACATCATTATAGTCATGTAGTTGGTTCTTTTTTTGTATCCCCATATGAGGAAGCTGCCTTACTGTCAATTGACGGGCATGGAGAATGGGCAACTACATGGTTAGGGGTTGGTAAAAAAAACAACTTTAAATGTTTAAGTCAAAGCTATTTTCCAAATTCATTAGGTGCTTTTTATGAAGTAGCAACTCAGTTTTGCGGATTTAGAACTAGTTATGATGAAGGCAAGACTATGGGGCTGGCTCCTATGGGAGACCCCAATGTATTTTTGAAAGAAGTCGATAAAATGATAACAGTTGATAAGGATGGACGTTTGTCATTTGATTTAAGTTATTTTAATTATCAAAATATGGGATGGGAACGCTGTTCCGAAAAATTTTATAAGATCTTTGGGGAACCAAGAAAGCATGGAGAGGATTTTAAGGAGCGCCATATGAATGTAGCTGCGGCCTTTCAAAGGGTTCTTGAAAACAAGGTTTTAGAGATATGCGATATTCTTTATAAAAAAACAAAAGCTCAGTATTTGGTTATTTCGGGAGGCGTTTCATTAAATAGTGTTATGAACGGTAGGATAGTTAGAGAAAGTCCTTTTGATGATGTATATGTTATGCCTGCAGCAGGTGATAATGGGACAGCAATAGGAGCGGCATATTATCTTTATAACGGTGTTTTTAATAAAAAAAGGAATTTTGTTCATAATAACCCTTATGTGGGTACAAGTTATTCGAACGAAGACATAGAAAAAGATCTTAAAGGTGCTAAACTTAAATATGACTATTTTGAAGATGTGTGTGATGAAGCGGCTTCTCTTTTAGAAAAAGGAAATATTATTGGATGGTTTCAAGGCGCAATGGAAATTGGACCTAGAGCACTAGGAAATCGTAGTATTTTGGCAAACCCAGCATTTCCTCAAATGAAGGATAAAATTAACTCTGAAGTGAAATTTAGAGAAGCTTATAGACCTTTTGCTCCTTCAGCAATTGTAGAGGCAAAAGATGATTTTTTTGATTTAGAGGTTGAAGCACCATTTATGCTAAAAGTATGTAATGTGTTACATGATAAGCAAAGTGTTATTCCTGCTGTAACACATGTAGATGGCAGTGCACGGTTACAAACTGTGAACAAAGAAACAAACGAACGTTATTATAATTTAATTAAAAGCCTTGGAGATAAAACAGGAGTTCCTGTGGTGTTAAATACGAGTTTTAATATTCAAGGAGAACCAGTGGTTGAATCGCCTAAAGATGCTATACGGTGTTTTTTCTCAACAGGATTGGATTATTTGGTAATGGGTGACTTTATTTTGTCTAAACAATGATATTAATGTTTTTAAAAATGAAAAAGTTATTTTTCAAAAGTTTCATTTATTTTGTTCTAATCCTGGTCTTATTAGAATTAATAATTCGTGTATTCCATTTAACAAAAGATTACCCTGTTAGAATAATTGATGATTTTGGTGTAGAAAAGTGGAAACCAAATCAAAGTGGGTTTTCTGTTACTGGTAATAGACGACAAAATTTTTCTGAATTCAGAATAAATAGTTCTGGATTTAATTCTTATCGAGAATTTACGCCTTCTGATGATAAAAAGGAAATAGCTTTAGTTGGAGATTCTTTTATTGAGGGCTTTCATCAAGATTATAATTCCTCAATAGGAAAAAAAATAGAAAACACGTTAAAAGGTATTGAGGTCTATGAATATGGTTATGCAGGTTATGACTTAGCAGATCAATTTAATTTAATGCATCAATATAAAAAGGATTTTGATTATATAGATTTTGTTTTTATCGGCATTGAGTTTCATACGGATTTAAAAAGAGGTAAACATAAAATTATTCAGGATAGAATGAAGCTAGAGTCTCCTCTCTATAGAAACTTGCGAAAAATTAAGTTGTTAACTTATATGAACAGTATTGGAGCAGTTGATGCTTTAAAAAAACGATTTACTCAATTAATTTCTTTTAGGATTAAAGAAAAAAAGAATGAAAAAGTAAATACAAAGAGTAGTTTAAAAGAAATGAATCTTGACTATTTGTCAAATTTCAATGAATTAGTTAAAACTTATAATTTCGATAAAGAAAGGTTTATATTTCTTTTAGAGGAAGCGCAAACACCTGATGCGTTTATCAATTATTTAGAAAAGAATAACTATAAATTTATAGATTTATCTCAGGACTTGACGAAGGCTAAAGTTCCAACTACGTTAATTTATGATAAACATTGGAATAACCACGGTAGGGCTCTTGTCGCTAAATCAATTATAGAGTACCTTAAATGATTTAATTACTTACCTTTAATAATCTATCACATTTGCTAAAGGTAATATGCTCTTGATAATTTATATGTTTCAAAATATCAATATTACTTTGCCTTTTTAGCCAACCAATGTAAACCGCAGCAATGTTAGCTCCAGCTTCATGGGAAAAAGGATAACCGCCACCAAATCTTGGATTTAATTCTAAAACATATAATTGTTTTTTTACCAGAAAGACATCTACGTCCATAATACCAATATGTTTTAAGCTACTACCAATTTCTTTACCTACTTTATCAAAAATATCTAACACAATAGATTGAGCTTTATCTGTTTCTCCAGAACGCATCGAAATTTTTTCTCTAGCAAAAGTACCAAAATAATCACCCTTAAAATTATTAACTATATCTAGGCCAAATTCTTTTCCGTCAAGTTTTTCTTGTATTATAATTGAGTTTTCAATGTCTTCTTTACTTGCAGTGTTTAATATTGTTCTTTTTAGTTTAATTTTTTGAAGATTATATGCTAATCGAAGTTCTTCAATAGATTCAGGAAACTCCACCCCAATAGACCCACTTCCCCAACGAGGTTTTATAACTAAAGGAAATTTTAAACTTCCATTTTCAAGACATTTAATAGCTTCATCTATACTAATAAAAGTTTTAGGGGTGTTAAGTCCTATTTTCTTTAAAAACTGATAAGTTTTCCATTTATCAAATCCAATTGAAATGACTGTTTCATCAGAAATAAGAACTTTAGTTTTTTTACTTTCTAATTGATGTTTATATTTAGATAAAATGGGTAATTCTAAATCATTTAAAGAAATGACTAAACACACATTAAATTCATTGATTATTTCTTTTAAACGTGGAATGTAATTATCATCGTAAATATCAGGTACTGTAAATGCAACATCAGCGTCTATTAAGGCTGGAGCATTTAATTGATTATCAGTTGCAATTACGAGTCCGTCACCATTTAACTCTTTTTTAAAGTAGTTAATAAGGTAGTTTCGTCTGCCAGCACATGTAAAAAGTATATTGTGTTTCACGTAAGTTTATGTTTTCTTTCATCATCAAGATCTGGCATATCAGGATCTAATTCAATGTTATTTGTATTAAAAATTTTCTTTGCTGTTTTAAGTAAAATCATAAAATCATTAGAAAATGATATGTTTTCTACATACGCAATATCTAAGGCTAATTTCTTGTTCCAACTTAAAAGGTTTCTTCCTGAGACTTGAGCCAATCCAGTAACTCCAGGTCTTATACTATGCCGAATAGACTCTTTTTTAGTATAATATGGTAGGTAATGAACTCGTAAAGGCCTTGGACCAATTAAACTCATATCACCTTTTAAGATATTAAATAGTTGAGGTATTTCATCTAAAGAATATTTTCTTATAAAATTACCAAACACGGTAACTCTTTGCGCATTTGGTAATAACTGTCCGTGTTCATCTTTTTGGTCTGTCATGGACTTAAATTTTACTATTTTAAAAATACGTTCATTTTTACCAGGTCGTTCCTGAAAAAAGAATGGTTTTCCTTTATTAATATAGATTAAACAAAGAAACACAATAATGAATATAGGCAGGAGTAATAATATGCCAACCAATGATAATGTAATGTCTAAAAATCTTTTAATAGTTAGATATGAAAGCATAAGTAAAATGTTATTATCATTTTCTAAAATAATAGTTGAAAATTATCTTTAGGATTGGTTTAGTTTAATAAAATTAGGGTATGACTAAATAAATGTTAGTAAAGATTGTTGATTAAATTATTGTTATAATGTTATAAAATTTTCTTTATATCTGTATTGAGGAAAAAAATCTGCATCTGAATCATTACATTCTTTTTCTATGACTAAATTTCTATATTCATCTGGCATTGCTATATGTTTCCACACATGAAATGGTTTAAAATCTTTTGAAAAAGAAGACTTAAACCTAAATAATTCATCCTCATTATTGCCAAGCCCTCCTCCTAAATTAAAGTAAGTGTAGTTTTCTTCAGAACCTTTAAGTCTCATTTCGTCAATAAGTAATCGTATCGGGGAAAGATTTAGATAGTCATTTTTTGTTCCTGAAATATGGTATTGAATTATACTGTTGGTTTTTACCATCATAGCTGCTGATATAATATCTCCAGACTCTTTATCTAATGCAAACAATACTTCTGTTTTGTAATCACTACTATTAATAAAGTCGTAAAAATATTGTTTAGAAAAATAGTATTTCTTTTGAGCATTAACTCTATCCATGTTTTCATAATATAAATCAATAAACATATTTATATCTTCTGATTTCTCACTTATTTTAAAGTCACATAACTTCCTACATTTATTTAAATAGCGTTTTGTAGTTTTTGAGAAAATAGTTCTTTGCTCACCGACATCTTTAGTTAAATCAATGTTAACAATATTACCAAGATTATTAATTTCACCTAAACCATTTAATACTACTTTTTGGTTTTTTATAAAAGGGTTTAATCTTGAGAAAACTGAAACAATTTTTTCTTGTTTAAAAAAATTATTTAAATTTTTGATAAAATTTGCATTATCAAAAGTATGATCTATATTTTTCTGCAATGGTCCAGCATATCCATATACGGAGGTTGCATCAAAATACGTGGTTTCTGGTATTTGACGAATTATTAGTGGAAGAAATATTTCTTTATCATCTTCTTTATATACTATTAGTATAGCTTTTTCATTATCTTGTTTTGATAGCTCATGATAATCATAGGTATGATAAAAATCGTAATTATTAGCTTTTTGTAGAGCTTTTTGCCATTCTTCTTTATTAGTTATAACCGAGAATGATTTAGGTGATGTGTTATTCATTTTTTTGTAGATGGGAAAATAGTTTTTAGAGTTTGATATTAAATTTTCAACACTAGTATATTCAATTTTTATATCTCTAATTAATTTATTGTAAATGTTTTCATTAATTACCTTTCTGCCTGTGTAGAAAACCGCATCCTCTTCTTTAGGAAAAAATGCTTTTTTGTATTGATACAAACCATCATTATTGCTTCTGCCTCCTCCAAGTATGTAGTGGGTTTTATTGTTTTTTAATGACCATTTAATAACTTCAATTTTTAAAAAATCATTGGGTCTATAATTGAAATAATCTTGAAGTGTCCCTCCTAAATAGGAATAAAGTTCTCCATTGTTACATATTATTAATTCTGCTGAAATTGGAGTATCATCTTTATAAACAAATGCTAAGAGCGTATTATCATAATTATTTTCTACTAAATCTAAAAAATAATTTTTTGGATAGAAGTAATTTCTAGCAGCATCATTTCTAACCATCGTTTTTATATAAATATCATAAAAATCTTGAATAAGATTAGGGGTTTTGGTTTTATCATAAATTTTGAAGGTCAGTTCACTATTTGAAGCTTTTCTGTAATTATTTCTTACTTTTTGTTTGAAGTTATTCCAAATAGAATCAAAATCATCTATTTTCCCTTTCACATTGTTTAATGTAGGTATCAGATGTCCAGAATAATTTATATGATTATTATCTAAATTAAAACGAATAAATTCTGTTACTACATTATTGTTTTTATACCAATTATCAACCTTAGTCCAAAACACTTTTATATCCTCTATAGAGGCATCGTTATTAATTAAAGGACCACTATATCCGTATGGTGATATAACATCAAAATAGTCTTCCTCACTATTTATTGCTTTAGATTCAATTTTATTTAAGTATATAGGCAATAATACTAAGGGTGAGTTATTTTTAGTTAAAAGAAAATAACTTAAACATTTTTCTTTGGTATAATTGCAGTACTGTAAAGAATAAAATACACTAGATTTCTCAAATTTATCTAAAATACTGTTGTAGTTATTGATGTCAATAACATTTTTGTTAGTTTGGAATTTAAGATTATACATAATCTTTTTGATTTTTAGAGTCTTTAGGGAGAATGTTTTATTTTATAACTTACTGCTAAGTATGTGTTCAAATTGATTTAAAGTTCACAAATTACTTAATTCATATTTGACCCTGTAAATTCAGGCATATTTATTTCCCCACCGTTATTTATTCCTTCAGGAATAATAATTCGTTTAATAGTAAGAAAAATGATTTTTATATCTAAAATGAAAGATTGATTTTCAACGTACCAGACATCTAAATTAAACTTTTGCTCCCAAGAGATAGAATTCCTTCCTTTTACCTGAGCCCAACCTGTAATACCTGGTTTTACATCATGTCTTTTCTTTTGCTCATTATTATACAAAGGCAAATACTTAGTTAATAGTGGTCTTGGTCCAACAAGGCTCATGTCTCCTTTGACAACATTTAATAGCTGCGGGATTTCATCTAAAGAATACTTTCTTAAAAAACCACCAATTTTAGTAACTCGATTTAGACTATGAATATTTTCATTTGATTCTGACTTATAGTCAGCCATAGTTTTAAATTTTATTATTTCAAATAATTTGCCGTTTTTCCCAGGGCGCTCTTGAAAAAAGAAAGGTTTACCGTTATTTACCATTAATAAACAGAAAAAAACAAATAAAAAAATAGGGGATAGCATAAGCAAGGCGATTAATGCTGCGAAAAAATCTAATACCCTTTTAATTATATTGTATGAATTCATATGGTAAAAATAGTACGGTTTAACCTATTAAACTATATTTTACGCTAAAGCGTAAATATTTTTGATTAGGAGTAAATTTTGAGATTAGCAATAGACATATTTTATTAATTAGTAAATTCTATAATCTTAAAATTTATAATTACTGTTTTTGAAAATAATTATTAATTACACTAGCAATATATTCTATATCTAAATTGTTATATCTATAATCAACATGTATATTAAGAAAATACCCATATTTAATTGAGTTATTGGGCCATAGCAAGGATGGATAAACAGAATGAAATATTAAATATTCCTTAAACTCATTTAATTCGATAATATTTTGAAAGAGAAGCGTTAATCCAAATGGTGTAGTATCATTATTTAAAATTGAAAATTTATTATTTTGGTTTATTAGCTTAACTATTTTTTCAAAATTATTCTTTTTGAAATCTAAATAGTTATGTTTCAAATACTCTTTAAGTATAACTTTATGTTTAGTGTCAATTTCAAATAAATCGTAATTATTGTGCATTTTGTTTTCTGCATCATAAACTAATTCTAAAAATTCTTTCTTTAAATCTTCATCTATACCTTCTTTTTTTTCGAATTCTTGCTTTTTTAGCATAGCGTTGGAAATATTAGTCCATATATTTTTAAAATAATCAGAACCGTTTACTTCTATAACTCCTAGTTTATCGCCATTTGGTATCCAAGCAATTCCTCCTAATGGAGTAGGTACAGATTTTCTTAAAGAAGCAAAGCAAAAATCTGCATTACTTTCTATACAGGATTTACTCAACCAACCATGTGAATGATCTTCAACTATTTGAAAGTTTTTTTCAGTGTAATTTATTAAGCATTCTGATGTTCCCCAGAAATTATTTATTAAAATAATATCATTTTCTTTTAAAAAATTGCTTCCATCTATTATATATGAGTTATTTGCTGGTTTAACTTCATAAAACTTAATGTTATTATAGTTTTGTTTAAGCCAATGTGTTACATGCTGGCAATAATATTCAGGAACCCAAATAATATTTACTTTGTTTATTTTATTTATATTTTCAATAATATATTTTATAGCATGTCTCCCTGAATAGAATAATTTATTATTCTTTGGAATAAAACTATTAGGGAAATCTTTAAAAAACTCAGAGTCAATGTGTGAAAAAAAAGAACCATAGCCTTTTTTTTCTTTTATATTATTGTTCATGTTTCGCAATGTATTAAAAATGGATATAAATGAATAGATTTGTATCTGTAAATATTTAAATTTTATAAGAAACATAATGGGCAACAAAAAAAATATTGTTTTAATTGGTTCTAGGGTATATGTTATTGAAGAGTTGTTGAAAGATAAAGAATTTATAAACCTATCAATTTATGCTTTAAAGAATAGTTTTTTGGAAACTTACTCTAATGAAAAAGGGTTAGTTTTTAAAACTTTTTCAATGGATAAAAAACAAAAATGTTTGGATGAATTATTAGCCTTAAATTTTGATGTTTTAATTTCCAATGGCTGCCCTATATTATTTCCTGTAAACAGATTTGGTTCTAATCAAATACTTATAAATGTACACCCTACATACCTGCCACATTTACAAGGAAAAACACCAATGAATGGTGTGTTTTATTTAGATTATGATTTTTACGGAGCAACTATGCATTATATAGATAATGGGGTTGATACTGGAGATATTATTTATCAACAAAAGGAAGAATTAACAAATGATATTGATTTAGGGCTTTTATATCATTTAGCTATGTCTATGGAAGGAGTTGTTTTTATCAAAGGCTGGAAAAAATTAAAAGAAGCTGATTTTAAAAACATAGGGATTAAGCAACTTGAAAAAGGCACTTATTTTAATAGAACTATTACAATGCAAACCTTAAATTTTGAAGAAGACAATACAGTAAATCTTTTACGCAAAATTAAAAGTTTTGGTGTCGATACACAAGGTTGTATTGCAAAAATCGAACTTAAAAATTATAAAATATTCGAAGCAGAAGTCATAATACATATACCTCTTCTTAAAAAATTCGAGAATGCCAAACCAGGTGAACTTGTCTTAAATTATGACGGAAATTTTTTAATTAAGACGATTGATGGTTTACTAAAAATTAAGAAATATGAGTTAATAATTTAGCCTTTATATTTCTTTTTTTATAGTATCAATTAAATCTCCCACATTATTCATACCCATTAAATCCATTAGTTTAAACTTAATATTAAGTGTGTTTTCTATATCTGTAATAATCATCATATGTGTCACAGATTCCCATCCATCAACATCATTTGCGGTTGTTGATTCTGTAAGTTTAAAATTATCATGTTCTAGTACTTTTATAAAGGACTGATTTATAGATCTTAAAATATCTTCTTTATTCATTTTTAATCTGTTTTTATTAAATTTCTCAATGCTTTTCTGTCTAATTTACCATTAGTGTTATGTGGAAAGTTATCAAGAAAAAAATATTTTGTAGGCACCATATAGTTTGGTAGTACACTTTGTAAATGGTTTTGTAATTCTTTAATATCAAATGCTTTACCTTCTATTACTAGTGCTATTTCATTATTTCCATTACTATTATTTATATCAATTATGGAGAGATTATTTTTTGTTATAACTTTTTTTGAGTGAAATTCGATTTCTCCTAATTCAACTCTAAAACCTCTAATTTTTACCTGAAAATCTTTACGTTCTATATACATTAAATACCCTTCTGAATCTTCATAGCATATATCACCAGTTTTGTAAAATTGTTCTAGTATTCCATTAACTTCTTTCGTGAAAAACGAAGCAGAATTTAAAGTGTCATTTTTCCAATAACCAAGCGTTACTTGTGGCCCAGATAAACATAGTTCCCCTTCATCACCACTTTCTATGATATTATTCTTATCATCAATAATAAGATGATTAAAACCTTTTAATGGTTTTCCTATTGAAATTACGCCATTATGCGATTTACCTAGTGTATTAGAGTATGTGTGATAAGTGCTGCATACTGTACATTCTGTAGGGCCATAATGATTATATAATTTACTATTTGGAATACATTTTAGCCATTCTTTTACAATATCCTCATAAAGTTTTCCGCCACCAAAAATACAATACCGAACACTAGTTGCATATATTTCAGAAAAATATGGGCGCAGATAGTGTATTATTGAAGGCACCATTTTTAATACTGTTAACTCATACTTTTGTAAAAGTTTAAAAATATGAAAGTATTTCATGCTACCTGGCGGAACAGTATAACTACATGCACCTGATAAAAATGCTGGTAAAAATGCAGTAAGTGAGGCATCAAAAGTAAGGTCGTACATTTGTAAACACCTATCAGAATCGTTTAAAATGTATTCTCCATCATATGTTAATGCATATATTAATGAATCTACATTTTTTAGTGTTATAGGAATTCCTTTTGGTTTTCCAGTACTTCCACTAGTAAATAAAATATATGCTATTCCGTTCTGGTTAATTTCTCCCTCTTTAATTTTATATGAATTATAACCTATATTATGAGTTGGTAATACAGAAAATGCTTCGTCATTAAAAGCATCTATATTTGAATTTAAAATATAACTAGCTCCTGTAGAATTTAAAACCTCTTTATTTCTTTGCATGGGCGCCGATGGGTTTATTGGTATATACGCTTTGTTTTCAAACCAAAGTGCAAAAATAGAGGCATAGGTTTGAATATCATCATTTGTTATTAAACCAATAAACTTTTCCTTAGAAGATATTTCTGTTTGAATTAATTTTCTAATTTTTAAAATTTGTTCAGAAAAGGCTTTATACGTATAAAAAACATCATTAATACATAATGCATTTTTGCTAGCATGTTTTTCAAAAGATTTTTTAAGATTTGGTATGAGGTTCATGAAAAAATTAATTATGCAAAATTACCATCTTGATCTGTTATATGGATGTTTTTTGTTTCTAAATTTACATCTTTATGTACAAGGGTAAATATTTCTCTTTTTTTAGTATGAGTACTAAAATACCTTCTATTTAAGCTTCTACCTAGTTTATCATTTTCAGTATGGATTATAGTTGCCTTTGCTAATATGAAATTATCCATCAAGGCGTCTACACAATAATCATAATTATCTTCACTAGTTATAAAATATCGAATATGAAACTCTGTATTCCTTACTAGAATTGAAATAAAACCAATAATAGTCTCTTTTTTAACCAAAAAATTAAGGTTGTAAATATTGCTTGTAGAACTATTAATTAAACAATAATGTGAGGATTTATATTTGTTTTTAACTTGTGTGTATTGGCTATTATCTATTTGCCAATTGATATATACGGGTGTTTTTACAACTAAATCATTTTTTAAAAAGGGTTCAATATATTTCCATGAATGGTTATCTATAAAAGAAATATATTCATAAGTTAAACCTTTAACACGCTTTTTGTTTTTAAACTTATTAATTATCGCAGTAAAATTATAAGAGAGAGAGGATATGAGTTTTACTAATGGTTTAACCGTGCGTAACTTTCTTATATTATTTAGTAAAAGTTCGGAGTCTAAACTAAAAACAATTATATGCTTATTTCGTTTCGAAAACTTAGTAAACGGTTGTTTTTCATAATACGGAATCGTTTCTTGACCAATATATTTTATAATAGCCTGGTTTTTAATTGCTTTAAAAGACAAGCTTCTAGTGTAAGTTGAAAGAATAGTGTCTTTGTATTTATCTGCAATCCACCATCTACGACTCCAAAATACTTTCTTAATACCTTGAGGTGTGTTAATTAAATCTGGAATCATATAAATAAATGCGACTATATCTTGTTTTTCATAACCTAGAATAGCACATACATCGTCATTTTCAATTCTATCATTTTCAAGTAGCCATTTTGCCTTGCTCTTAGAAAAAGGAATATTTTTAGATTGATAACCCCAATAGGTGTTATTATCAACAGCTTCTTTTAGAAGAGCTTTAGTTAACGTAATGATTTCTAAATCTTCTGATTTCATATAGTTATTACTATTTGAGTAGTGTTTGGTATTCTTTTAATAGAGCCTCCCAAACTTCCTTTCTTTCATAATTTGAGACAATATTTTTTCTTGATTTAACCCCCATGTTTTTAGATTCTACTTTATTTAAATAAACAAAATTCATAGAATTAGCTAAGGCCTCACTATCTTTTACTGGTATAATTAATCCATTTACATTATGATCAATAATTTCATTGCATCCATTTATATCTGAAACGATACACGCCAATTCCATAGCTGCACCTTGCATTACAACATTAGGGAATCCTTCTCGATAACTAGGGAAGGTAAGTGCATCTGAAATTGAAAAATATGGTTTTACATCTTGAACCCAACCTGTAGAAATTATATTTTTATTTTTATTAATAATTTTTATTGTTTCGGGTAGTAATGGGTCTAATTCACTTTCATAATCACCAACCATTAATAATTTTATATTATTGATTTTTTGATTTAATTTATTAAAAGCTTGAACTAATTCGTTAACACCTTTATCTTTTACTATTCTTCCCGCAAAAACATAAATATAATCGTCTTTTGAGATGCCAAGTTTTTCTTTTAACTCTTGTTTGAATTTTGTATCATATAAATTTGGATTAAAATCTGAGGTATCAATCCCGTTAGAACTTCCTTTGCCAATTACTTTTAGTTTATCATTATTGGTAAACTTATTTTCTAAAATTATATTTAATAAACCATAAGAATTGGGATATATTTTTGTAGCACATTTATAGGTGAATTTTTCAACTATATTTAATAGGTTACGTTTTGAGCCAGTTACTTCAAGAAGAGGCAGACCTGCTATAGTATGAAGCCTGTGTGGTACTTTGGCTAAATATGCGGCAAGCATGGATAAAGTTCCTGCTTTTGGAGTATGTGAATGTACAATATCTGGTGATTCTCTTTTAAAAAGCTTATAAAGCTTCCAGACAGCAACAATGTCTTTAATTGGGGTTATTTGCCTTGTCATTTCAATAGCCTCAATACGAATTTCTTCTTTAGCACCAACTTTTTCAATTTGGTTATCATCTCCTTTTGATGAGACTCCTAAAATTTCGTAATAATTGGACATAAATTTTAATTGTCCAGAAAGAAGTCCACCCAAAGAAGCAGGAACAGTTGTAACTCTAATAATTTTATTCTTCATATTAGAGGCGGTTATATATGTTGTGATACCACTTTTGAAAACAATAAAAAGTCCATACTTTAAAGGTGCTATCCTCTTTTCCTGATATATGATTTTTTACCAAATTTATCATGTTATCTACATGAAAAATATTTTGATCAATTAACTCTTTCTCATTAATATAACTTTCTAATTCAGCTCTAAGTCCAGATTTTAACCAGTCTCCAACCGGAGCGCCAAAGCCACTTTTGCTTTTATCTAAGAAGTCCTTTGGGAACTGGTCTCTAAAAGCTTCCTTAAGTATATATTTTTTGTTCCAACCTTTCATTAAATATTCTTCTGGCAAGGTATTGGTGTAATTCCAAACTTTTTTATTTAAAAAAGGTGCTCTACATTCTAAAGAATTTAGCATACTGGTTCTATCAACTTTTACTAGCATATCTCCTTCAAGACTGGTTACCTTGTCAATTAACCTAAAGTCAGTTAAAGTTTTAGGATGTTTGATACCCGTATCTTCTTTATAGACTCCAAATAATTCTTCATTTAAATATTTTGGTAATAGAAAATCGCCTAAAGCGTTTTTTTGAAAGCCTAATGATAAGATATCCCAATAATATTCACCACCGTTATAATCAATAGAGTTTAATAATCTTTTAACTTTAAATCTTTTACCTCTTTTATCACTAGATGTTTTAAGTAGAGGAGAAGTTGTACTTGTAATTAGATTATGTAAACCTTTAGGAATTAGGTTGGTGTATTTTGTGTTTAATTTCCCAATATAGTATTTATTATATCCTCCAAAAACTTCATCGCCACCATCACCAGTTAATGCTACTTTAACATGGTCTTTGGTTCTGTTTGAAACTAAATAGGTTGGGAGTGAGGAAGAATCAGAAAAAGGTTCATCAAAGTTCAATAATATTTTATTTACATCTTGAGCTAAATCTTTTTCATTTATAATGAATTCATGATGATTACTATTAATCAATTTTGCTACAACTCTAGATTTATCACTTTCATCATAAGATTTTTTCTCAAACCCTATAGAAAATGTATCAATAGGTTTAGAGGTAAATTGAGATAGGCATAGTGAAACAACTGAGGAATCAACTCCACCAGAAAGAAAAGTACCAATAGGCACATCAGATACGGCTCTACTTGTAACACTTTCGTACATTAAATCTTTTACATTTCTTTTGGCCTCATCAAAAGAAATATCATTTTTTGATGTTTTATTATTAGTTTCTTTTTCTATTTGGTGAATTAAAAAGTTATTATTCTCTAAATTAAATTCTATAAAATGATTCTGTTTTAATTTATGAATATCTTCATAGATTGTATATGGTGCTGGAATATATGTAAGTCTAAAATAAAGATTAAGACCTTTACTGTTAATGGCTGGCTTTTTGTCAATAATACTTACAACAGATTTTAATTCTGAAGCCCAAATGAATTGACTTTCGCTCTTGTAATAGTATAAAGGTTTTTCTCCAAAAAAGTCTCTTGCTACATATAGTTTGTTTTTGTTTTTGTCATAAATACTGAAACCAAACATGCCGTCAAGCTCTTTAAATGACTCTACACCAAACTTTTCATATAGCTTTAAAATAACTTCAGTATCACTTGTTGTTTTAAAAGTTACCCCTAAATTTTTTAATTTCTCTTTTAATTCTCTGTAATTATATATTTCTCCATTAAAAACAATTACAATACTTTTATCATCAGAAAAAATTGGCTGTTTACCAGAACTTAAATCTATAATTGATAGTCTACGCATTGCCATTGCAATAGAGTGTGAATCATTCGATTCGCAGAACACACCATCTTCATCAGGGCCACGATGAAAAATTAAGGTATTCATTTTATTCATATCAGCTTTGAGCTGTTCTTCGCTTTCGCGTTTAAATTTTATATATCCGTTAATTCCACACATTTTAATTCTTGTTTAAATAAAAGGTCTGTAGGTTTTTTGCATTTTCATAAATGTCATATCCTCCCTTTTTAATTTGATTTAAAGTATTTTTCCTAGTATAACTAATTTGCGATAAAGCACTATCTGCCCATAATAATTCAGGTTTATCCAGATCTATATAAGTTATAAGTCCAGTAATATCGACTTCTTTAGTAACTGTACTTGAGGTTACTATTTTTAAGCCAGAAGCTTGAGCTTCTACTAAAGTTACTGGTAAACCTTCATATAAGGATGGGAATAAAAATAAATCAAAGCCTTGCAGTAACTCTGGGATGTTATCTCTCAAACCTAAAAAGTGTACATTTTTAGAAATATTTAAGCGTTCTGTTTCTTGTTTTATCTTTTTCTTTAGATTGCCTTCTCCAATTAATAGCAATACGCAATCATTATCTTTTTTATAGATTTCATTGAAGATTTTTATTAATAAAAAATGATTTTTTTGTTCATTAAAACGCCCAACATGTCCAATTACTTTCTTATTAGTTAAGTTAAATTCTTTTTTAATCGTATTGGATTTTTCTGGATTATATGTGAACAATGAAGCGTTAATTGCATTATTTATAATGATTACATTTTCTTTGCTTTTTAGTCCGAAAAGCCAATCTCCAGCTTTTTCGCCACATGCAAAATAATGAGTAGCAACTTTGGCAACTTTTCCTCTTATTAAAGATTGAATAGAATCTTTGATAGTTGCTTTAATATCTGTGTTTTTTTTGAATATTTTTTTCAATACTCCAGACTCTACAGCTAAGTGGCTATGTGCTATTCTACAAGGAATTTTTTTGTTTTTTGCAACACTTAAAACAATACTACTAAGAGCGTTTAAGTGAGAGTGTACTATCAAATATTCGGGATGTTTCTCAAAAAAGATATTTAATTCTTTTTTGTATAAGAAATAGTTTTTTGGAGATATTGAAGGCATTCTATAAATTTTACCTCCGAGCGACTCAATTTCATCATCAAAAAAACCTCTTTCTTCTCTATGAAGTAAAAAATCAAATTGTATTTTGGTTCTGTCTACATGCCTATAATAATTCATTATCATAGTCTCTGCACCGCCCAAATTCATTATTGTTAAAACCTGTAAAACTCTAATAGGTTTTTCCTTATCCATAATTAATTAAATAACGTTTCGTATTGTTTAATAATATTCTTTTTATCAAACTTATTTTCTACTGTAGCTCTTACATTTCGAGGATGCAAAGGTAGTCTATTGTTTAAATAGTAAAAATAATCTTCTTCGTTTTCAACTAAATACCCGTTAACTTGATGTTCAATAATTTCTTTAGTGCCTCCGGGAACATTAAAAGCTAAAACAGGTGTGCCTACAAAACAACTTTCTAAAACGGTATTAGGAAACCCTTCTACATAAGACCCTTGAAGAAACAGATCATTTAAAGCCATATATTTTGAGACTTCTTTAGTAAATGGAATATATGTAAATTTATCTTCTAGCTCATTGGTTTTAATTGCTGTGAGTATATTTTCTTTTAATGGACCATCTCCAATGATTGTGTAATGAAATGGGAACTTCAATTTAGAAAGCAATTTGATAACCCTTAATTGCCCTTTTTCTTTACTTAACCTTCCAACAGTAATAAATTTAATTACTTTTTGAGTACTTATATTAATTTCCTTTAAAGAAGGCAAATTTGTTATAGGGTTATTTATAATAACAATACGTTGTTTATTAACATTATAGATGTTTTCAAAATCTTCAGCCATATCTTTTGACTGACAAATAATTTTATCAACCATCTTATAGCTTTTTCTAGACAAAAAAGAATAAATGTTAAATATTTTTTTTGCTTTTTGTTGACCATGGATTTTCCCCATTAAAGAAATAACACTAGCCTCCCTAATTATAAATCTAGTATTATAAAAAAGAGGAGACATGAGTCCCATAATTGTATTTAAATGTCCAATAGAACTTACAACTACTTTAGGTTTGTGTTTTAATAAATACCAGAATATGTAAGGTATTGCATGTAAAACTCTGTGTTTTTCTAAAAAATCAACTTCTATACTATCTATAGAATAGGCAGAATCTTTTTTATAACCTGTTATTAGTAATCGACTATCATAATTATTTTGATTTATATTTTGAGCAATAAAAGAAATAACACGTTCTGCGCCCCCAGCTGTCAGCGTAGGTAGAATGAAGAGTATTTTTTTTTTCATATGATGAAATGATAAGACTTTATTTAATATGCTTAATTATTCTTTTAATATCAATTTTTTTAATTTTTTCAGCTGGGTTACCTGCTAATAAAACCCCATCTTCTTCAAAAGATTTATTAACTACAGTATTAGCACTAATGGCTACATTATTTCCAATTTTTATGTTTCCATATATTTTGGCTCCAGGTCCAATGTATACATTATCACCTATTTGTGGGGCTTCCGGTTTTCCGCCAGATGCTCCAATATTTGTGCAGGCATGAATTCTACAATTAGCACCAACTTTAGTATTACTGTTTATTACAATAGTTCCGTAATGAACTATTGATAGCCCAGGGCCAAATACATTTATTGGTATTGAAAATCCAAGTTTTAAAGATTGTTTACGAAACTTTAATTTAAGAAAACTACAAATAATTTTCCCTAATAAACTATTTAGTTTACAGTTATTGTAATATTCAACTTTTCTTAAAGTTTTTTGAAATTCCCATATATAATTTGGTGCAATAATTTTTCGAATAATACTGTATTCTTCTGTATTAAGCGCTTTTTTGTCAGCTTTCAAATAGGATTTATAAGTTTGCTTCGAATTAATCATGTTATATTTTTTTTCTATAAACCGAACTATCAAAAAATGCAAGGGATATGATTAGAGTCCTAGTATACCAAATATTATTAGCTAAAAAGCATTCAAAAGTAATTAATGCAATAAAAATTAAATAAAAAAATTGAGGTGTTTCAAAAGCAAGTTTTATACTATACCCTAAATAGATTAAAAATATGATTAATGTTACAATACCGAAATTTACTGCTAAATATAAAAAGTAATTGTGAGTGTCTAGAGAGTTAAACCTTCTATCAGATGTATAACTGGTTCCGTACCCTAAAGGCTTTTGTTCAAAATCATTCCAATATTTCATTAATACTACAGCTCGACCACCAGAATTACCACCTTCATCAATAGTAACTTTACTTTTTCCTAAGAACATGTCCATGCGTTCGCCAGCAGCTCCTCTAGAAAATGCAGGAAAATTTTCTTTTATGACTTCTGAAAAAGATAATAATGCTATGAATAGTATTGATAAAAGTAATCCTAATTTTATAGAGTTAATCATGACTGTTTTTGGTTTGATTAGAAATTTCGAGCTCCAATCATTCATAGTCCCTAAAACTAAAATTAATATAACTGATGCCATGCCGCCCCGGGAAAGTGTTAAAAAAACCGTTACTAACATAAATGTAATAGTAATATATCTCCATTTTTTGTTATTATTTACCAAAACTAAGACCCCAAGGGCTAAAAATTTTATACCAGAGGCTGCTTGGTTTGGGTTTTCTCCAAAACCACCTTTTCTTACAGCTTCAGATAATTTTTTACTATATGCTGGTAAACCTATAAAGAAATCGTAGAGTAAACTCCCTCCTAAAACTAAAAGTGCTGTTGCCAATACCAATAGCACCGTTTGTTTGCTTTCAACAATAAAGAAGTGCAGTGAAAAAGAATAGAGTATTAAAGTCATAAAGTTTAATCCTATTTCTGTAGTTATTACATCAATTGGAGCGTCTGAAAAAGAAGAATAAACGATAGAAATTAAAATTATAAAAAATAAAAACTTAAAGCTATGACTTTTGAAAGTACTATAAAAGTCTTTTATAGAATAGTTTAATATAAATAATCCCATGAATAAAGGAATAAAAAATGATGCTGGAGCTACAGGAACAATATTAATACGGTACAAAAAAATATCCGAGTAAGAAGCAAATAAAACAAGTAAAACACCGAGAATATATTTCATTTTTAATTGTTAATGGATTTAGTGCTTATGATTTTTTTTTAATTTTTTTTTAATGAGCGGATAAAAACGATTTATTAAATTTTTAAACCCCTTACTAAATAATCTTAAAACCATAAAATAAACCAATAAAAAAACAATTCCAAGTTTTGTTAACTTATATATCAGTATAAATATACTGCTACTCATTTCAGTATCAAATAAATGGAATATAAAATAAAACAAGCCACTTGCAAATGATAAATAAATTAAATGTTGAATAAATCCTTTCCAATAAACCGCCGTACTAACTTTAAAACCTTTTGCGAATAAGTAATAAGGTCTCCAAAGCATAACTACAATAAATTGACTTATTATAGTACCAATAAAAACACCTAGTATACCATATTTTATAACAAAAAAAATAGAGAATACTAAATTTATAATACTTTGCACAACTGGTGACCAAATATCGTCATACAGTCCATACGCTTGTTTAAAACTGTCTACGGGTTGTCTGGTTTGAAAAATAAAAAATATGATTACCAGAGCAGCTAAAACAGAATTTGTTAGCAAATATTTTTCACCTAACCATAAAATAATAAAATCATCTAGGCCTATATACATTAGTAGTAGCGTTGTGCCAGCAAAATAAAAACGTAAAGCCATCATTTCCCAGAACACTTTGAGCATATTCTTGATGTCATTTTCGGCAACTAAGTTACCAACACTTGCATTTGTACCATCAAATAATTTATTTACTAGAATATTAATATTTCCCATAACCATTTGATAATTACCCACAAATGCAACAGCAGCAGGGTTTATTAAAGCAAATATCACAATATTATCTGTCCCAGTTGTAACGAAACTTCCTAGTTTATGAAAACTTATTTGTTTGATTTTTTTTAGAAGAGGTTTGTTTCTTTCTTTTACCTCTTGATTAGTTTTAAAATTGAAAATAAGCCATGGGTAAATTTTTTTTATTTTTTTTCGTAAAATGAAAACTCCAATAAACGGTGCTAAAAGTTCTAAAGTTACCCAAAGAGTAATGCTTTTAAAATACAAAAGAACTAAGCATTGAACTATTAATTTACTAATGTGTATAGTTTGATAAATTTTGACATTCACATAAGACTTTTGATCAGCTTCTAAGAGAAACATGTGATAAGTAAAAAAGTAATTAATTAGATTTCCTACTATTAATGAGAAAAACAAATAAATAATTATTGAAAGACTTGTATCTGTTTCTTTGAATAATAAAGGAAAAAATAGAATCAGTGTACAACCAGATATTAAGACAAATAGTCCGATTTTTTTATATAAATAGCCTAAGTAACCAATAATTTCGTTGATTTTTTCTCTATCGTTTTCAAAAATAGGTTTATACAGGGAAAATCCAACTGCGGCACCTATACCAAGCTCAGACAAGTTTAAAAACATGAGCATGCTTCTCAATGTGCCTTCAACACCTAAAAACTCATCTCCTAAATTTTCCAAAAAAATGTTTCTGGCAAAAAATTGAACGACAACATAGGCTAATTGGAAAACTAGCGCAATCCAGCCGTTTTTTAGGGTTAAACTTAATCTAGACATTTTATAAAAATCACTTCCTTTTTTTATTAGTTCTAACAAATTGTGATAATAATGATATTATCTCCATCAATTTAATAGGAAGTTTTATAACCATCGATGCTCTTAAGCTTTTATTTTCGCTATGTTTTACTCTAGCAATTTCAGTTTTTATTTTTTTTCTGAATTTACAGTCTGGATCGATATGTTTGTTTCTACTTAAAAGAAAAAAATGATCAGTATAATAATAAGTTATATAGTCATTTACAGTTCTATTAATCATTGGGTGATTTGGCACGTTATTTTTTATATACTCTGTAGCTCGGATACCTGTTTTTGTTTTTTTTAGAGTATACTCACTACGTATAACACTCATGTTATCCGTGTTGTAGTGGTAAAAAGGACTATTTAAATACCCCATGTGAGACACTCTTTTTAATACATCGATAGTATAAAAAACATCTTGATGTATAATTTTAGGAATAAATCGCATATCACTAACAAGTGAGCTTTTATAAATTCTTCTCCAAACAGAAAAACTTGAGGTCTTTATAATTTTATTAGTAGCGGTGAGGGCGTCTTGTATAACAAATTTATTATCGAATTTTCTGTTTTTAATAATAGTGTCAGGTTCAATTTCTAAAACTTCAAGGTTATTTTCAAGCATTAACCTAACCATTACTTCCAACATAGAACTATGTATAGAATCATCACTATCAACAAATGAAATAATTTGACCTGTTGCTGTTTCTAACCCTGAGTTTCTTGCAACACTCGAACCGCTATTTTTTTGATCTATTACTATAATGCGCGAATCTTTTTCGGCATATTGATCACAAATAATCTTACTATTGTCCGTTGAACCATCATTAATTAAAATAATTTCTAAGTTTCTATAAGTTTGATTGATTAATGAATCAATACACCTCTCTAAGTAAAGTTCAACATTATAGACAGGTACAATAATACTAATCTTGTTTTTCACGTTAAGTTATTTTTTGAATATCGAATAGTATTTTTAAATTAATTAAACCTATAAAATGTTGAGTTTATATAAGCTTGTCTTATAGACAACCATCAGATTTTTTTAATATACCTTTTACATCATAAATAATTCCATTTGGGTTCAAATAATTCTCTAAATTTAAATCTAAAAACTCTTTATGAGCTACTGTTAATACAATAGCATTAAATTTATTATCATTCATTAGTTTTTGAGTAGTTTCTAGATTATATTCATGCTTTACTTCTTCCGGGCTTGCCCAAGGATCGTAAATGGTGATGTCAGTCCCGTAAGACTGTAATTGGTTGATTACATCTACAGCTTTAGTATTTCTAACATCAGGACAATTTTCTTTAAAAGTGATACCAAGGGCTAGAATTTTAGAACCTTTAATATGTATATCTTTTTTAATCATGAGTTTTATAATCTCAGAAGCGACATATTGTCCCATTCCATCGTTAACTCGACGTCCTGCTAAAATTATTTCAGGATGATATCCTACTTCTTGAGCTTTCTGAGCAAGATAATAGGGGTCAACACCAATACAGTGTCCTCCAACTAAACCTGGTTTAAATGGTAAAAAGTTCCATTTAGTTCCTGCTGCTTCTAAAACCGAATGTGTATCAATATCCATTAGGTTGAATATTTTAGCAAGTTCATTAACAAAAGCAATATTAATATCGCGTTGCGAATTTTCTATAACTTTTGCAGCCTCAGCAACTTTAATTGTTGGAGCTAAGTGAGTTCCAGCTGTAATAACATTTGCATATAGGGCATCTACTTTTTTACCAATTTCAGGAGTAGAACCAGCAGTAACTTTTAAAATTTTATCTACGGTATGTAATTTATCACCTGGATTTATTCTTTCAGGAGAATAACCTGCATAAAAGTCTTTGTTAAATTTTAGACCGCTCACTTTTTCTAAAACGGGTATACATTCGTCTTCGGTAACACCAGGATATACAGTAGATTCATAGATAACTATATCTCCTTTTTTTAAAACCTTACCGACAGTTTCACTAGATTTATAAAGTGGTGTTAAGTCAGGTCGATTATTCTTGTCTATCGGTGTTGGAACAGTTATTACATAATAATTGCAATCTTTTATATCATTAAGATTTGCAGAACAGATAAGTCCATTAGCATTATTCTGTTCAGATTTTAAAACTGATTTTAAAACAACAGACTCAACCTCGAGGGTGGAATCGTTTCCGTTTGATAATTCATTAATTCTATTTTGATTAATATCAAAACCAACGACGTTATATTTTGTTGCAAAAAGTCTTGCTAGAGGCAGACCAACATAGCCTAATCCAATAATAGCGATTTTATCTTTATTCATAATTAATTATTGACCAATTGAATAATAATTAAATCCAATTGCATTCATTTTATCTTTATTTAATAAGCTTCTACCATCAAAAATAAAAGCTGGTTTTTTCATTTGCTTATATATTTTTTCCCAATCATAGGCTTTAAACTCATCCCATTCAGTCATAATAGCAATTGCATGTGCGTCTTTTATAGCATCATATGGCGATGATGTACATAAGATTCCATTCTTGTTTTCTTCTTCAGTTCTTGTATCTAAGTAATTTAAATCACTCAAAATTTTATTTTCAGGAACTTTAGGGTCATAAACGGAAAGGTTTGCTTGCTCATTTAATAAATGGTCAGCAACGTAGATAGCTGCAGATTCTCTTGTATCATTAGTGTCCTTTTTAAAAGCCCAACCTAATAGGGCGATTTTTTTGCCCGAAACTGTATTATAAAGTGTTTTTATTAGTTGATCTGAAAATCGTCTTTTTTGGTGGTCATTCATTATAATAACCTGCTCCCAATAATCTGCTACTTCATTTAAATTGTATGTTCTGGCAATATACACAAGGTTTAAAATATCTTTTTGAAAACATGAACCCCCAAAGCCTACAGAAGCATTCAGAAATTTTGAACCAATTCTAGTGTCCATGCCTATAGCCTTAGCAACTTCGTTTACATTGGCTCCAGTTTGTTCACACAATTCTGAAATTGCGTTAATAGAAGACACACGTTGTGCTAAAAACGCATTGGCTGTTAATTTTGATAATTCTGATGACCAAAGATTGGTTCTTAGAATTTTTTCTTGAGTAACCCATGTTCCATAAATTTCAGCTAAACTTTCAATGGCCATTTCTGACTCTCCTCCAATTAATACCCTGTCCGGATTTAATAAATCTTCAACAGCTGTACCTTCAGCTAAAAATTCTGGATTAGATAGAATATGAAACTTAATATCATTTTCTGTATTATGAAGAATACTTTTAATAGCTTCTGCTGTTCTCACAGGAAGCGTAGATTTTTCAACTACGATTTTATCGGTTTTTGCGACATCAGCAATATTTCTAGCGCATAGTTCTATATACTTAAGATCAGCAGCCATTCCTTTACCTTTACCATAGGTTTTTGTAGGTGTGTTTACCGAAATAAAAATCATTTCAGACTCATCTATGGCAGAATTAATATCTGTAGAAAAAAACAAGTTTTTATTTCTAGTTTCTTTTACTATGTCTGCCAAACCAGGTTCGTAAATTGGTAATTTTGACAAATTAGAATCATTCCAAGCCGCTATTCGTTCAGAATTTATATCAACAATAGTGATTTTTAGATTTGGATTGTTTTTGGCAATTACAGCCATTGTGGGACCGCCTACATAGCCAGCTCCAATACAACAAATACTTTTTACTAACATAATTTTATAGGTTTTTCCAATACCAAGTTACAGCTTCTTTTAACCCGTTGCTGATATCAAATTTGGGGTTGTAATTTAATAATTGTTTTGCTTTATCAATAGAAGCTAAGGAGTGAGGGATATCTCCAGCTCTGTTCTCTCTATGTTTAATTTCAACATGTTTAATTTTACTGTCAAATTCTGAAAGATATTCTTTTAGATAAGCGGTTAATTCAACTAATGTAGTTCTTTCTCCATAAGCACAATTATAAACGTTATTTAGAGCTTCCTTGTTTTCGGTAGTTATAGCTCTAATATTCATTTGTACAACATTATCAATATACGTAAAATCTCTAGAATATGTGCCATCTCCATTAATTATGGGAGATTCATGATTAATGAATTGTTTTACAAACAAAGGAATAACAGCAGCATAAGCACCGTTAGGGTCTTGTCGCCTTCCAAATACGTTAAAATAACGTAAGCCTATAGTGTCTAAACCATAGGTCTTATTAAAAATTTCAGCATATAATTCGTTTACATATTTTGTAATAGCATAAGGGGAAAGGGGGTTCCCAATTTTATCTTCAATTTTAGGAAGGGCTTCTGAATCACCATAAGTTGAAGAACTAGCTGCGTAAACAAATCGCTTTACTTTGGCATCTCTAGCAGCTACAAGCATATTTAAAAATCCTGAAGTATTAACATCGTTTGTAGTTATTGGGTCATTTATAGACCTAGGTACAGACCCTAGTGCAGCTTGATGCAAGATGAAATCTACACCATTACAACCATTATGGCAATCATCAAGATTTCTTATATCACCTTCTATAAGCTTAAAATTTTCATTTTCAAGAAAAGGCTCAATATTTTTGCGCTTACCTGTTGCAAAATTGTCCAAACAGACAGTATTAATATTATTCGCTAAAAGTGTTTCACATAGGTTAGAACCTATAAAACCAGCGCCCCCAGTAACAAGAACAGTGTTTTTTTGTAATCTTTCAATCATTCGATTTGGATTTAAATGTATTTCGGCGCAAATATTAGAAAAAATATCTTAACAATTCGGATTATTATATAAACTAGGTGTTTTTTACGATAAAATTCATTTTATTTGAGAATAAAACTTAATCGATGAAATCGAACATATATCTATTTTAAACTTTTTTAATTGCTATATAATTATCTGTAATTTTAGAAAAGGATATATTTTATGTTTTTTAGGGTACTAGTCATTTTCATAAATCTGCAATAAAGTATTTAAAACTAATTTATCTGGTCGCATATAATCATTATAATATTTATAGTTCCTGTTCATCATATCAGACAATAGTTCTTTGTTTTTTAGTAAAAAATGAGTTTGATTCATTAATTCATCTTCATTATTAAATGTTAGGTAGTTTTTAGTATTCTCAAAATTTCCGGAAGGTTTATATATTAATGGTTCTGATATTATAGCCCTAGAGGCAGCAACATATTCTCCAAATTTCCAGCCAATGGAATTGTGTAATCCACTAGTGGAAATACAAATATTATGTTCTCTTATTGTCTTTAAAAAAGATTCTCTATTTGTTAAAGAACTTGGCATTATTAGGTCATTTGAATATTTAATTGAAAAAAAATCTTTTTGAAGACCTCCTGTAAATTGCTTCCCAAATTCTTTTTTACAGACATTGATACAACGTACTCTATTTTTGTTAATAAGTTCTCTTTCGGTTTTCAAATGATTTAGTGTCTCACTGTTTGGATCCCATAAACGTGTTATGAATAAAATCTTGGTGTTTTTGTGCGGAATAGGAAAAAACTCGAAATCTTTACTGTAAAAGAATGTTTTTTTATAAAATTTTGAAATAATATAATTATTTTTTATAAAATCCTTACTGTTTTCTATAAGACCCTTTTTGAATTTACCTTCTGGTTGTATACCTATATTTAAACCTAAAGGATAAACTTTACAATTATTCGGTTTATAATCAAGAATTTGTTTATTATAACTTCTTTTAAAGTAATAATCCACATTCATGTGGTCTTTAAAGTATTGGAGATTTTCTTGAACTGAGCCTTTTATCCAATTAAAGCCATCTAAAGTATCGTAAATCACAGTATATTTATTGTCAATAACTACTTTTAGTATTGGTATATTAGCATTACCAGTAAAAGTTTTTACTGAAAGATCTATGATTCCTAATTTCTTGAGTTTTTCAAACCCATCATATATTTGGGATAGATGTAGTGATGGAAAATAATTTAGCTCACATTTAAATAATGGTTTCATGGTTCTTTACTTATAAATATTCGAAAGTTTCTTAGGATTAGTAAGTAATTAAGTTTTTGCAAAGATGTGAAAAAATATCTAATCAATATCATAATATTGTTCTAAGTATTGATTTTTATTACAAAAAAATAATAGTAGTTCACAAATCTGTTAAAACTTGATTTATAATTATTTTGAATTGTTTGTGATTTTGCTTTTTTGTAACTCATGTTCGAGTTTTTGTTGAATAAGCTATGTTGATTTCTTGCAATAGTAGTATTTCAGTAAAATATTCTTCTGAAAATATTTACTATTAATTTTGTTGAACTTCTAAGAGGTGAGTTACTTTTATGTTCTTTTGATTCTCGAACTTGTTTATTCTGATTAAATTTCTAATTTTACCCAATCTAGTTATATTCATTAAAAAACAGATATGATTTTTAACTCACTAGCTTTTTTGATTTTTTTTCCAATAGTATTTATACTATATTGGTTTATCCTTAAAAAGCAGTTCAAAACCCAAAATGTTTTACTGCTAATTGCTAGCTATGTATTCTATGGATGGTGGGATTGGAGGTTTCTCTCCTTGATTGCTTTCTCTACAATTGTGGATTATTTATTGGGTTTAAAAATTGACGAGACAGAAACCAAAAAAAAGTTTTATCTAATTCTAAGTTTGACAACAAATTTAGGGCTTTTAGCAACTTTTAAGTACTTTAATTTTTTTATTGACTCTTGGGTTAATCTTTGGTCAATTTTTGGATATGAAATGACCATGTCTACATTAAATATTATTTTGCCAGTTGGTATTTCATTCTATACTTTTCAGACTATGTCTTATTCTATTGATATTTATAGAGGAGAATTAAAACCCACAAAAAGTTTTATAAATTTTGCAACTTTTGTTAGCTTTTTTCCACAATTAGTTGCTGGCCCAATTGAAAGAGCTTCAAATTTAATTCCACAATTAGAAAATCAAAGAAAATGGAGTCATGCAAGATTTAAAGATGGCTTTTTTCAAATATTAATAGGTTTTTTTAGGAAAGTGGTTGTTGCTGATGCTATTGGAACTGTAATTGATGGTATATATAATGAACCGGATATTCATAATGCTTCAAGTGTTTTGATGGCGGTTGTTTTATATTCTTTCCAGATTTATTTTGATTTTAGTGGTTATTCAGATATTGCAATAGGTACAGCAAAACTTTTAGGATTTGATTTTAAACGAAATTTTAACCTTCCATACTTCTCTGTTTCAATAACTGAATTTTGGAGACGCTGGCATATGTCTTTGTCCAACTGGCTACGAGATTACTTGTATATACCGCTAGGGGGTAATAGGAAGGGAGTCAAGATTCAATATCGAAACCTGTTTGTAACAATGCTTTTAGGTGGTTTATGGCACGGTAGCTCTTGGAATTTTGTCATTTGGGGTGCAATACATGGTATTATATTAAGTGTTGAGAAAAGATTTAATTTGATTCCAAGAAAGTATAATTTTTTTAAAAATGGGTTTATTTTTTTTAGTGTTAGTTTAATTTGGGTGTTTTTTAGATCTTTAAATTTTCACGATTCTACTTTAATTTTTAAGAAAATTTTCACTGGTCATTATTTAATGCCGTATATAGGAAATATTAACAGTTTAATCATTTTGTTGTATGGTTTGTTTTTTGCTTTACTTTTTGATGTGATTCTGTTTAAAAGAAATATTCCACTTGAGAATTTTGGGTCTACTTTAAAAACTGTTAGTTTTGCAGTAATATCTGTTTTTATATTAATAAACATAGTTTTATTTTACTCCAGTGCTAGCAACTTTATATATTTTCAATTTTAAATGAAAAAATCTATAAAACTATTTTCACTAATTAGTTTGCTTTTTTTTGCAGCAGATAGGATAGTGTACAATACTATTAGTAGTATAGATAAACAGGTGTTTACTGGACAAACTGGTGGAAAGGTAAATCAATTTTTAACTCTAAAGGATTCAGTTAATTTATTGGTTTTTGGTAACTCAAGAGCTAGCCATCATTTGGATACAAAATTATTAGATTCCATTTCTTATAATGCAGGTGCAGATGGTAGTAGGATTGGTTATAGTACAGCACTTGTATCTGTTTTGGAAAAGAAAGAGCAAACTATTTTAGTACACATAGATCATTGGGATATTTATGATTCAGAATACAAAGGCAAAGATGTTTTAAGCTTCTTGAGTTTAGCTTCAAAAAATGAAGATATAAGTCGTTTTATTTCAGAGATTCACCCAAAAGAGATATATACATCAAAAATATTTAACTGCTATGTCTATAATGGAAAATTCTTAAGTTTGTTAAAAAATTATTTTTCGCCAAAATATGATGTTAACCATTATTATGGTTATGATCCTCTAACACCAAATCAAGAACAAAAAGAGATTTTTAAAAAATTAATTGATAAAACAGATTTTAAAAATTTTAATTATTCAGATTCAATTTCAATTTTGCCAAATCCAATAGTTGATAGTTTTATTGAAAAAATAAAAGTAAAATGTAAAAAAAATAATTCTAAGTTAGTGTTTTTTACTTCTCCTACGCTTAAAAATAATCAAGAAGGCCTATTGTTAAAAACTAAAGAATATTTTAACTCTAAGGGGGTAATTTATTATGATTACTCTAAATTCATTGATATATCAGATGTTAGCAATTGGCAAGATTTCACTCATATGTCAGAAAAGGGAGCTAACTTATTTACAAAAAAAATCAAAGAAGATATTTTAAACTAAATACTCATACAATTTAAAAGCTATCAATCTATTTTGCTTGGTTAAGGTTTTAAAAGTGATTCAGAATGTGATTTATTTTTTATTATTTGGTATTATTTTTAACTGAGGTTGTTTACTGTTCATTAAAACTTATCATTAGGTTATTAACAATACTTTGGAATAACCGATTAACTACTTATTTTTGCGCCGAAATATACTTTTTTTATTTGTAATTATAGTCTGCAATCATAATACTTTCGTATATAATGAAACTTTAATATCGATGAAATACCATTTGAAGTATTTGTTTACAAAAAAATACATTGTTTTCGATGAAATGCAAATTAAATCGTTTTAAAGCTTTTATATTTGTAATCTCCATATATCTAATAAATTATGAAAAACCTACTTGTAAACACAGAAACATTGGCTATTATTTTATTTTTGTTACTATTGATACCATCTTGTAATAATGAAGACATATTTGTCGTAGAGGAATCTACAATAATTAGTGAAGAAACTGAAGATATAGAAGATGATAACACTAATAGTGAAGATACATTGACTAATATTGAAGCAATCGATGATACTTTGACCACTACAGAAAATTCACCTGTTAGTATTGCAGTATACATAAATGATATTAATTTACCTGAAAGTATAATAGTTTCTAATACTAATCCAGCTAACGGGGTTTTAACTATTAATAATAATGATACAAAAGATAATCATTTGGATGATACAATTGTATATACCCCAAATATTGGTTTTTCTGGGATTGATTCTTTCGAATATACTATTTGTGATTCTGTAAATAGTGATAATTGTGACACTGCCTTAGTTAGTATAACTATAACCTCTATTGATGCACCTGATGTTTCAGGTGAATTAAAAGCTTTTCCGACTGCATATGGTGGTGGAGCTTATGCGTCTGGTGGACGAGGAGGTAATGTATACCACGTTACAAATCTTAATGATAGTGGAGCAGGAAGTTTGAGAGATGCTATTAACAGACCTAGACCTGCAACTATTGTTTTTGATGTATCAGGAACAATTAAACTAGAAAATTGGTTAATTATAGAGGGGGATGATTTAACTATTGCTGGACAAACAGCACCTTTAGGTGGTATAACTATTACTACAGATAATTATTCGAAATTAACAATGGGTAAATGCCAAAATATTATTCTTAGATATTTTAGATTTAGGCCTCTTAAGTCTAATAGTGGAATAGAGATGTATAGTAATGGTGTATATGGTAGAAATATGATTTTTGACCATTTATCAACAAGTTATTCCTCATCTGCCGCATTTGGTTTTAGAGGAGAGAGAACTACTAATATTACTTTTCAAAGAGGATTCCTAAGTGATAGTAAAGTAGGTGTTTTATTTGGAGATACAGACCCTAATTTTAGAGATGAGAGTAATTTTAATTCATTTTTGAATAACTTCTTTTACAATATTGGACATAGAACTCCTAATACATCAGGTGTTGAAATAGAGGTTATTAATAACGTTATTATGAATTGGATAGGTAGACTAACTAACGCCTATGGTGACACTAAACTGAATCATATAAATAATTATGCAATAATGGGTGTTCACACTAATCCAAGTACACCAAGTGGTAAAAAATATTTGAATCAAGTTGGAGAGCCAGAAAATCATGTTCATCAAATTTATTCTGCAGGAAATATTATTGAGGGGTTCTTTGAAGACCCTAATGCAGACAATAAACCAATGTGGTCTAATTTTGATTTAGGTGCTCAAAATATTTATGCAAGTGAAGAAAATTTTGTTGATAAAATGCACCCACTGATTGGTGCCCCGGTTCCTATTAGAACAGCACAAGAGGCAGTTGACGAAATTAGAAATAATCCAGATGTAGGAGCTAATGCCAGTTTAAATGCTGACGGTAGTGTTACTAGGTATTATGATTCAGTAGATGCTGATATGTTAGCGATAACGGCAGTAGGTGGAGGTCATTATGAACCTTACGAGGGAGGAAATCATCCGGAAGATAGGAGTTTTTATAACGAACCTAGATTTTTGAATTTTCAAGCAAGTGTTTCATCTATACCAGTTAATATTAGACCAGCTGGATATGATACAGATAACGATGGTATGGCAGATATCTGGGAAAAAGCCACTTTTGGAGATTTAAAAAGAACAGGGAAAAGAGATTTGGATGGGGACGGATATACTGATTTAGAAGAGTTTTTGAATCTTGTGGATATGTGAAAAATATTAGATTTAAAAAAGATTGTACAATCTTTTTTAGTAAATGATTTGATTTCAGACATATTATTTAAATAGATAAGCTACATTTAGTTATATTTTGAATTCACTATACCATTTGCTTAGTGTGTATAACTTCCAAATATTTGCAGTGTGATCTTGTTTTCCATTCATATGTTCATGAAGTATTCTTTTAAATTTTGGTACATTCAAATTTGGAACTATATTTAAAAAATCATCGTTTAAAGCAGTTGTAAACTCATCCTTTAATTCATTTCTCATCCAATTACCAATTGGTACAGCAAACCCTTTTTTTGGTTGATTAAAAACTTCTTCAGGGATATATTCTTTTAAAATATCTCGTAAAATCTTTTTCTGTCTACCTTTTTCGTATCTGTATGACATAGGTAAAGACCTAGCATATTCTATAACCCTATAGTCTAGAAAAGGGCTTCTAACTTCAACAGAATAGGCCATACTTGCACGGTCTACTTTAACATTACTATCGTTTTCAAGCCATAGTTTTATGTTTAAATCAGCAGCCTTCTGTAAAAAAATGTTGGACCATTTTTTATAACCTTGATAATGTTTCATGTAGTCTTCATCCTTTTTATTAAGCAAAAAACCTTTTCTAGAAAAAATATTTTCGATAAAATCGTTCTTTGACTTAGTGTTTAAGGCATTTCTTACTCTATGTGAATTTAAACCGAACATTTTCAATAATAATGGTTTTGATAAAAATTTTCTAATACTAAAGGGTATGTTCATTATCGATTCATTTTTAACAAGTGAATCAAAATGATTGTACCCAATAAAGCTTTCATCTCCACCATCACCAGAAAGAGCAACTGTTACATGTGTTTTAGTTACGGAGTTTAAGAGAAGCGAGGGTAGAGCTGAACTGTCAGCAAATGGCTCATCATAAACTTCTACTAACTTTGGTATAAGTTTTAAGATATCATCAGAACTACAAATGGTTGTCGTATGATTTGAGTTAATTATTTTAGCATATTGTTCTGCAATTTTACTTTCGTCAAATTTTGGATCATCAAATCCAATTGAAAACGTATTTATTTGTTTGTCTGATATTTTTGCTGCAATACTTGAAACTAAAGCCGAATCAATACCACCAGATAAAAAAGAACCAATAGGGACATCAGATTGTAATCTGATTTTAACAGCGTCTTTTAATAAATTATGAAGGTCGCTTTTAGCTTCTTCATAAGATATATTTTTTACTTCAACATTTTTTAAATTCCAATATTCATCAACTTTTAAGGTTTTAGAATTTAAATCTATTTTCATAAATTTACCTGGAGGTAATTTAAAAATATCTTCAGCTATTGTATAAGGGCTTGGTATGAACATGCAATCCAAAAACATGGAAATGGCAGCTTTATTGATTTTTTTAGCTTTTAGTAACGGTCTTATTTGACTACAAATCTCGAATTGACCGTCTTTCCAATAATAATAAAATGGTTTAACGCCCAATCTATCTCTTGCAGAAAATACTGTATTTGTTAATGAGTCGTAAATACAAAAAGCAAACATGCCGTTTATCTTTTCTAGTATGTCTTCTCCCCATTCTTTGTAACCTACCAGTAGAACTTCAGTATCACTTTCAGTTCTGAATTTATAACCTTTATTTAAGAGCTCATCTTTAATATCTTTATAGTTATAGATTTCACCATTGAATACAATGTGGAGATTCTCATGAATCATAGGTTGGTGTGAGCGCTCATCAAGATCTAAAATTGAAAGTCTCAGATGGCCAAGAGTGAGATTGTTTGTTTTTTTTACACCTGTATAGTCAGGACCTCTAAACGAAATGGATTCTAATTTTTCTCTTACAAGACCTTCTTCATAAGGAATATTGGTTAAATATATACCGCACATGCTGTTTTTTTTTGTAAAGCACGCATATATTTTTAATAAATACAATATAAAATCTATAAAATCTATAAAAGGAGTAAAAGTTAAGTCATGATGTGGTAAAACTTGCTAGCTAAAATTATTTCTAATGTTTTGTTTAAATTATTTTTATGAGTTTTTAAATAGAGATTGAAAAGCATAAAACATTAAGAATTAGAAATTTATTTTTAGTTGAATTCTCATTTAGTTTAGTCATGAGAACCTTTCAATTAATTGTAACACGCGTACTTGATTTTTTGGTTTTCAAACCAATAGCATCCTAAACATTTAAAAAAGAGAAAGGGAAATTTGTTCCTCAAAGTTACCTATGTGGTGTAACACAAAAAACACCTTTCCCTGATGATAAATATAACATTGTTCTCTTAAATAATCTCAAAGTTAAACTCATCAAAATCCAAAAGCTTAGTTAAGCTGCGTCGGAGCGATAAGCATCAAAAAGGATTTGATAGCTGGTCTCACTTGGTTTCAATGCTCTTTTGCCAATTTGCCAACAGTCAATCTTTAAGGAACATAAGTAATGGATTGCGCTCAGCAACTGGCAACCTGAATCATATAGAGATGCTCAGGGTACCTTCAAAATCTACACTAAGTTACCAGAATAAAAACAGGAGTTGGGAACTTTTCAGAGATTACTATTATGTTTTACTTAAAGGTCTAGGACAGCAAGCACATTTTAAACGTACAAATTTCAAGATAAGCTCAAAAATCTTCTTATTGGATGCCACTACCATAAACCTTTGTTTGAGCCTATTTGATTGGGCAAAATATAAGACCAAAAAGGGAGCGATAAAAATGCATACTTTGCTTGATTATGATGGATATTTACCTGCCTATGTAAATATAACTGATGGCAAGACCGCAGACAATAAATGAGCTTACGATATACCATTGCTCAAAGCAAGTGTTATTGTTGCTGATAGGTTATATAATGATTTTTCACTCTTAAATGTTTGGGACAACAACCAAGTTTATTTTGTTGTTAGGCACAAGAACAATATAAAATTTAAGACCGTAAAAGAACTAGAGCTTCCAGAGCAACGCCACCAACACGTCTTAAAAGATGAAATTATTGAACTTACAGGTACTAAAACAAAAGAGAAATACCTAAGAAAACTACGCAGGGTAGCATTGTGGGATGAAAAAAATCAGCAGACCATAGAAGTTATAACAAACCAAATGTCTTGGACAGCAAACACCATAATTGAGCTCTATAAGGCTAGATGGGAGGTTGAAATATTTTTATAGACATAAACAGCTACACATCAAATCTTTTATAGGTACCAGTCATAATGCTGTGATGATACAGATATGGACTGCACTGATAATAATACTGATATTTAAGGTGCTGAAAACACAAGCAAAACACGGTTGGTACTTATCCAATCTAGTTGCTTTTATAAGACTAAACTTGTTTGTGAAAGTTGATTTAAACAAATGGCTCGATAATCCGTTTGTAAAAGAACAACCTCCGCTAAGGATATATATATTATACAAGGGGTTCTTTTTTGAAAAAGTAGCAAAACAGTCTATCAAACCAGTAAAACGATTCGATTTAATATGCCTAATATTTATTTAGGACAGGATTGATTTCAAACCATTTGAAGTCATATATTTGAATTGCTTATGTCTTTTTTTTAAAATTGAAAGTTCATATCGATAATCGACTGTTTTTCCTGTTTTATAATCAATGATATGTAGTTAACCGATTTTAATTACTCTTTTGGCGAAATAACCTTCTACTTGCTTTGTTGCATTAAAACAATTACTAAATTTACACCGTTAAACAGAATTGAATTGATTAATAGCAAATTGATTTAATTGTATTAAATAAGCGAAATAAAATATTTTTAAAACTCTCGATTACAACCTCGTTACATTAAGTAAGGTTAATTTGTAGATATTTTAAGACTATTTAATACAAGTTAAATAAGTTATTATAAAAAGAATTGATTTTGTTATATGTACAAAAGAGGGAATATCCAAAAATTATTTTATGCTTTTATAGAGCATAGTTATTTAAACTATGGATGTAAACTTATGCTATAATTTTAAAAGTTTAGTTTTTAAATAAATGTTGACCAAAACAAAAATATATCTTTCATCTCCTCACATGGGAGGTTCTGAGCAAAAATTTGTTAATGAAGCTTTTTCAACAAATTGGATTGCTCCATTAGGACCTAATGTAGATGGATTTGAAAATGATTTAGAGACATATTTAGGAGGCAATAATCAAGTTGCTGCTTTAAGCTCAGGAACAGCTGCAATTCATATTGCTTTACAATTACTTGATGTTTCTAAAGGTGACGAAGTTTTATGTCAAAGTTTTACTTTTTCAGCTTCTGCTAATCCAATTGTTTATCAAGGAGCAAAACCTATATTTATTGATAGTGAGTTGGATACATGGAATATGTCTCCTGAATTATTGGAAATAGCAATTAAAGATAGAATTGAAAAATATAAAAAACCAAAAGCTATAATTGCTGTTCATTTGTATGGTATGCCATATATGGCCAATGAGATTAATGCAATAGCCCAAAAGTATGATATTCCTGTTATTGAAGATAGTGCCGAAGCTTTGGGTAGTAAATATTTGAATCGGGAGTGTGGTGCACTATCGGATATGGGTATATTATCTTTTAATGGCAATAAAATAATAACAACATCAGGAGGTGGAGCTCTTATTGTCAAATCTCAGAAAATGAAAGAGAAGGCTGTTTTTCTGTCTACACAAGCAAGAGATGACGCTCCTCATTATGAACATTCATCAATTGGTTTTAACTATCGAATGAGTAACGTTTTAGCAGGAATTGGAAGAGGGCAGATGGAAGTTATTGATGATAGAGTAAATGCTAGAAGACAGAACTTTAATTTTTATAAAAAGCATTTATCTGATTTTAAAGAGATTACATTTTTGGAAGAACCTGATAATTTCTTCTCAAATAGATGGATTACATGTATTGAAACTGAATCCTATGAATTAAGAGAAAAAATAAGATTAGAATTATTGAAAGATGATATAGAATCTAGACCACTTTGGAAACCTATGCATATGCAGCCAATTTTTAAAGATTGTTTACATTTTACCAACGGTACGTCCGAAAGACTCTTTGATAGAGGTCTTTGTTTGCCAAGTGGCTCTAATTTAACACAGGATGATTTAGCGAGAATCCTAAACAATATTTTAAATACCCTAAATTATGATAAATAATTACTTTGCCTATTACTCTCAAAAATACGCTTCAAAATGGCTTGTTTTTGGTATTGACTTAACGTTAATACTATTTACATTCTTTTTGGCATATTTTATAAGATTTAACTTTACATTGAATTTTGATTTAAGTCAATTTTTTGTAGAACTACCATTTGTTTTTGCTGTTTCTGCATTAAGTTTTTTAGTTGTTGGTTCCTTTAAAAGTGTTATTAGACATACAGGTTTTACTGATGTTGTTAACGTTTTTAAATCTGTAGCTTTAATGGCTTTCACATGTATTGCTATAGTTTTGTTTAATAGGCTTACTGATATTGTTTCAGGATTTACTATTCCGCTTTCAATTATAGTTATGCATGCTTTGTTAAGTTTTGTTGTACTTAGTGCGAGCAGATTGCTTTTTAAAATGACCTACAAATACTTGAAATGTAAGTTGTTATTAACTAAACGCGTACTTATTTATGGTACTGGAGATTCAGCAATAGTAACTTATAATGCATTATTAAATAATGCAAGTACTAGCTATAATATTATTGCTTTTGTTGATGATAATATTAAAAAGAAGGGGAAAGTTATTAACGGAGTTCCAATATTATCTTACCTTAATTTAGATGAAAATTATGTAGTATCTAATGATATAGATGAGGTAATAGTTGCTCACCAAAAGACGGATACTAATAAGTTAATGAAGCTTATTGATAATTTATCAGATTCTGAAGTTAAGGTAACTAAAGTACCACCGATTGAACAGTGGATTAATGGAGAGTTAAGTGCTAAACAAATTAAGCAAGTACAAATTGAAGATTTGCTAGGTCGTCCTCCAATTGAAATTGATAATCCTAACTTATTAAATGAATTTAGAGGCGAAACAGTTGTTGTAACTGGTGCTGCAGGTTCTATTGGTAGTGAGTTAGTAAAACAACTTTCAAATTTTGATGTAAAACATTTGATTCTAGTAGATCAAGCGGAATCAGCACTTTATGATGTGCAACAAGATTTAAAGCGCGACGGAAAGCATAATTATACAGCAATAGTAGCAGATATTAGAGATGGATTAAGAATTGACACTATTTTTCAAATTCATAAACCAACTATGGTTTTTCATGCCGCAGCGTATAAGCACGTGCCGTTAATGGAAAAATCGCCTTATGAAGCCATAAAAATAAATGTTAATGGAACTAAATTATTGGCAGATACTGCATCTCGTTATAATGTTAAAAAGTTCGTTTTTGTTTCTACTGATAAAGCTGTAAACCCTACAAGCGTTATGGGAGCGACAAAAAGAATGGCAGAAATGTATATTAGCTGCCTTCAAAAAGAAAGTAAAACAAAGTTTATTACTACTCGTTTTGGTAACGTTCTTGGTTCTAATGGTTCAGTTATTCCGTTGTTTAAAAAGCAAATTGAAGCTGGAAGTTCCTTAACATTAACTCATAAAGATATTACTAGATATTTTATGACTATCCCTGAGGCTTCTCAATTAGTTTTAGAAGCAGGTACAATGGGTAAAGGAGGAGAGATTTTTATCTTTGATATGGGAGAATCAGTTAAAATTTATGATTTAGCTAAGAATATGATTAAACTATCTGGTTTAAGATATCCAGAAGATATTGATATTAAAATTACTGGGTTAAGACCAGGTGAAAAATTGTATGAAGAATTATTAGCTAATGGAGAAAACACTTTATCTACTTATCATAAAAAAATATTAATAAGTAAAACTAGAGAATTAGATTATGCTAGAATAAAAGCAGAAATAGAAGAGCTTTGTATTACTAATCGTTTCCAAAACAATAATATTGTAATGAAAATGAAGAGTTTAATACCTGAGTATAAATCAAATAATTCAGAATACGAAAAGTTCGATACTAGAGTTAAGATTTATAAAAAAGCTAAAGGAATTATTGAAAATAACTCTAAAAATTCTAAAATTTTTAAGTCTGTTCAATAGTTTTTATTTAAAATCTCGTATTTTACCCCAAATCTTTATAGAATGTTTTTAAATTGTATAAACAAGAAGTTTACAATTGCTTACGTAATTGTTTTACTTTCATTATCATCATGTGTTTCGAAAAAAGAAGTCGTATACTTCCAGAATGCAAAAGACTTTGAAACCATTGTAGATACTGACACATTCACACCAAAATTCAAGGTCAACGACATTGTTAGTATTTTTGTTTCTACGTTTGATTTAGAAGCTGTTAAGCCTTTCAATATTTTTAAAGGTAGTGGACAAGGTGTTGTAAACCCAGAGTTTATTGATTATTTAATTGATAATGAAGGAAATATAGATTATCCGGTTTTAGGAAAAATAAAACTATTAGGGCTATCGGTTCAAGAAGCTCAGGAATTATTTAAAGAAAAACTATCTATCTATTTAAAAGACCCTATAATTAATATTAGAATTTTGAATTTTAGAATATCTGTACTTGGGGAAATTAGGTCTCCTGGTAGGTATGAGGTTTCTGGACAAAGAATAACCATTTTAGAAGCTATTGCTTTGGCTGGTGATTTAAATATAAAGGCGCATCGAGAAAATGTATTGGTTATAAGAGATTTTAATGGCGCAAAAACTTATACTAGAGTAGATTTAACGAGTAAAGAAATATTTAACTCTCCTGTATATTATTTGACGCAGAATGATGTTATATATGTAGAACCAAATAATTCGGCTGTGAGTAATGCTTCTGGTGATACTAGAATTGGGACAATTATTAGTATTACATCTTTTTTAATAACTACAGCTCTAATATTTGTTACCAGAAACTAATTTATGAATTCTACTATGAATAATATAAATTCAACAAGTTCAGGAGATGGTTTAGACCTTCAAAAAATTATTGGAACATATTTAAAGCAATGGCCTTGGTTTATTTTATGTGGTAGTATTTTTGTGATTTTGGCATTTTTTAATTTAAGATACGCTACTCCAGAGTATAATGCTAAAGCAAAAATAATGTTAGTTGATGATGATGGTGTTTCTAATCCTGCTGAAATAATGCTTAAGGATATGGGACAGATTTCTAATACTGATGGCAAAATGATTGAGGACGAAATAGAAGTACTGAAGTCTCGAAATTTAATGCAAGGTGTTGTTACAAAACTTCAATTAAATAAGCAGTTTTTTGCAAAAGGAAGGTTTCATGATACACAATATTTCCCTATTGATAAGTCTCCAATTAAAGTGAATTTTATAGCCTCTGACTCTGTTATATTTAAATCTAATTTTAGCTTTAGCATTTTAATCACTTCTGAAACTAAATTTGATTTTATTTATAAATCAAGTGTTACAGGGGAAGACGTTGTAAATAAAATGTCTTTTGGAAAAAATGTTAAAACACCTATTGGAGATATAGTTGTTACGCCGAATACAAATAAAATTTCTAACTTTGTTAATCAAGCGGTATATATTAAAATTATATCTTTAGATAAAGTCGCTGAGAAATATAAAAATAGCATTAGAATTTCATCTGCTGCAGAAGGGTCTAAGGTAATTAATCTATCTCTTACTGATGCTTCTGTTGATAAAGCAAAGGCTATTATAAATAATTTAATTGATGAATACAATAGAGTCTCAATTGAAGATAAAAGTGCTAAATCTAATAATACAGCAGAATTTATTAATAAGAGAATTGATTTAATTGCAACTGATCTTTCAGATGTTGATGATCAAATAGAACAGTTTAAAACTGGTAATAAACTTACAGACATAACCTCTGAAGCTAATTTATATTTAAATTCTAGTGCGCAAACAGAACAACAACTAGCTGATAACCGTACCGAATTTAACAAAATTAATTACATGAAAAACCAGTTAAATGAAGACTCTTTTGAAAGGATACCAGCAAATATAGGTTTAGCTGATGGTTCCGTAAATTCAATTGCCACTAGATATAATGAGCTTTTAGATAGTAGGGATAGACTTTTAAAAAGTTCTAATGAAAAAAACCCTATAATTGTTAATTTAGATGAACAATTAAGTACTTTGAAAAGCAGTCTCCAAGAAACTTTGGACAATTCTGCAGAAACAGTTACTCTTCAAATCAGGAGTCTTGAAAATCAATCAGCAAAAATTAGTTCAAAAATTTATGCTGTTCCTGGTCAAGTAAGGAAATCTAGAGATATCGAGCGTGAGCAAGGGATTAAAGAATCTTTATATTTGTATTTACTTCAAAAACGTGAGGAAGCTACAATTTCATTAATTTCTACTTCTCCAAATGCAAAAATAATAGATGATGCTCATTCAAACAACATGCCAGTATCCCCAAAAAAAAACATGGTATATTTAGCAGCTTTAATAGTTGGTTTAGGTATTCCTTTTGGCTTTATTTATGTAAAAGGATTATTAGACACAAAAATGCATAATAAAGAAGATTTAGAAAAAGAAATTAAAGACATAACAGTTCTTGGTGAAATCCCAAGAATTACAGGAAGTAATAAGAATTTAATTGAGCGAAATGATAGATCTATCTTATCTGAATCATTTAGAATTATAAGAACCAATTTTGATTATTTAAGACGTTCAAAGAAAGATATTAAATATAGTAATGTCACATTTATAACATCTACTATAAATGGTGAAGGTAAATCTTTTTTCAGTTTAAATATGGCGCTTACAATAGCCAACACTGGTAAAAAAGTTCTATTGATAGGTGCTGATGTTAGAAATCCACAAATTTATTCGTCTTTCACAAAGAAAAAGGATAAAGATAATGGTGGAAAATTGGGATTAACGGACTATTTGGCTGATAAATCAGTTGGTATAGCTGAAACCATTAATACTTATGAAATTAATGGGTTAAATATTGATATTTTACTTTCTGGAAAAGTACCACCAAATCCTGCTGAGCTACTTATGAATGATAGAATAAAAGATTTATTTGATAAAGTTTCAAATGACTATGATTATGTTATTGTTGATACAGCTCCTTCTATGTTAGTTACTGATACATTATTGATTAGTCAATATGCTGGACATACAATATATATGACAAGAGCTGATCATACCGAAAAGAAAATATTGAATTTTGCCAAAGAATTACACGCAGAAAACAAACTAAATAATATGATGCTTGTGGTTAATGATGTTAAACAATCAAATTTTGGTTACGGTGCTAAATACGGTTATTATGGAGTCCCAGAAAAAAAAGGAATTTTTGGTAGGTTCAAAAAGGGTTAAATTATATTAAGTAGACAAAAAAAGCATCTTTTTAAAAGATGCTTTTTTTTATAAAAGTTAAAATAAATTGTCGGTTATTCACTAGCGTAAAACTCAAACGCATCCTTTATTATTTCGTTATCTACTAAGCAATCAATTTTACATTCCCCTATAGCTTCTAAAAGCACAAAATTAATATTACCATGGTTGTTTTTCTTGTCATATTTAAGTAACTCAATAATAGCAGGATAATCACTTTTATCAATAATTACTTTATCATAATAACTAAGAAATAATTTTTTTATACTTAAAGTTGTTTCTTTAGGGAAACCAACTAACTTAGTTGATATATAGCTTGCTAATATCATTCCTATTACAATTGCTTCGCCATGTAACAGTGTTGTTTTGTTTGGGTTGCTTAAAAAATAAGATTCAATGGCGTGCCCAAGTGTATGACCAAAATTTAAAGTTTTTCGAATACCATCTTCAAAAGGATCTTCTTCTACAACATTTCTTTTTATAATAACAGATTCATGTATTAATTCATCTAAATCATGAAGATTTAGATTAGACAAATTTTGAAATTTATCCCAATAGGTTTTACTCGTAATTAAACCATGCTTTAGCATTTCGGCTAATCCTGAACGCATTTGTTCTTTAGGTAATGTGTCCAAAAAGTTAGTATCAATAAGAACTAAATCTGGATTACTGATAACACCAATTTGATTTTTTAAATGACCTAAATCAACACCTGTTTTACCTCCAACTGAGGCGTCAACCATTGACAATAGAGTAGTAGGAACATTAATATATGTAATACCTCTTTTAAAAGTACAAGCAACGAAACCACCTAAATCTGTTATTACACCACCACCAATATTAATCATTAAACTTTTTCTGTCAGCATCAAGTTCAGAAAGTGCATTCCAGACTCCAACACAAGTGTCAATATTTTTGTTTATTTCTCCAGATTCAATTTCAATAATTTCAATATCCTTTTTTGTTTCAAGATTTTCTAAAAATTTTGGTAGGCAATATTGATTTGTATTTTCATCAACTAAAATAAAAACTTTAGAAAAATTATTTTTTTTAATATGTTGATTTATAGAGATGTAACATTTTTCGTTAAAATGTATAATACTATTGTTTGCCTTAATGGAATCCATAAATTATGGTGTTGTTTTAAGGCTGTGAAATTAAGAAGTTTTTACATAAAATGATAACTTAGCTATAATTATCTTTATGCAAATTTTATTGAAATGAATACAGATTTAATTTTTGACAATACTGAAGTTGCTTTTTCTTTAAAGACAGACTCTGAGTTAGAGCGTGCATATTTCTTATTCAAAATGATTTCAATAGAGCCATTAGTACGTATAGGTACTGCTGCAACTAATTTTGCAATAAAAGCACATTTGCCAATTGAGGGTTTAATTCGGTCTACTGTTTTTGATCATTTTTGTGGAGGTGTAAATGAAGACGATTGTTTATCTGTAATTAATAACATGTATGAAAAAGGGGTTAGTTCGGTTTTAGATTATTCGGTAGAAGGAAAAGAAAGTGAAAAAGAATTTGATTCTGCAAGAGATAAAATTTTGAAAATTATAGACTTTGCTAATGAAATTGATGCCATTCCAATTGCGGTATTTAAACCTACCGGTTTTGGACGCTTTCATTTGTATGAAAAGATAACTAATGGTTATAGTTTAACAGAATCCGAGCAGAAAGAATGGGAGCGAGTAGTTAATAGGTTTGATTTAGTTTGTAAAAAGGCAAAAGCTAATGATGTTGCAGTTTTGATTGATGGAGAAGAAAGTTGGATGCAAGGTGCTGCTGATAATTTAGTTACTATAATGATGAAAAAATATAATACTGAAAAACCTATTGTATATAATACGTTGCAAATGTATAGACATGATAGGCTATCTTTTTTGAAAGATGAACATAAAAAGGCTATAGATGGTAAATATTTTCTTGGATTTAAATTGGTTAGGGGTGCCTATATGGAAAAAGAAATGGATAGGGCCGAAGAAAAAAAATATCAATCGCCTATTTGTGCAAGCAAGGCCTTAACTGATGAAAATTTTAATGAAGGTCTACGTTATATGATTAATAATTTAGACCGTATGTCCATTTTTGCTGGAACACATAACGAAGATAGCTCATATCTGTTAATGAAATTAATGCGTGAAAAAGGATTGTTAAATAATGACCCTCGAGTTTGGTTTGGTCAATTGTATGGAATGAGTGATCATATTAGTTTTAATTTAGCTTATAAGGGCTATAACGTTGCTAAGTACATACCGTTTGGCCCTGTAAAAGATGTAATGCCATATTTGATAAGAAGGGCAGAAGAAAACACTTCAGTAGCTGGACAAACTGGAAGGGAATTAGCATTATTAACTAAAGAAAAGAAGCGGAGAAAATCGCTATAAATATTTAAATATACTTTAATAAAATATTTTTTATTTCCTTTTTAGTCATAAATGGTGTGATATTTTGCAATTCTTTAAAATCTATGTTTTGCGGTATTGGCTTTTTAATATTGGTCACAGATAGAATATCTGAATCTTCGGTTTTGCCAAAAAGTTCATCTTCAGCAATAATGTCTTCTTTAAGTTTTTCCCCAGGACGTAGGCCAATAATTTTAATTTCCGATTTTTTTTCAGGATTACCATAAAATGAAATTAATCGTTCAATAATATTTGTTATTTTGATAGGGTTACCCATATTGAATGTGTACAATCTAGAATTATAATTTTGTAATGAAGCCAGTTTTAATATTAATTCGCATGCTCTATATTTACTTATAAAGTACCTCGAAATATTGATATCAGTAACAGTTATTGGATTCCCAAATTCAATTTGCTTTTTTATTAAAGGGACTATCGACCCATTAGAGCCAAATATGTTTCCAAACCTTGTAGTAATAAATAGCGTGTTGCTTTGTGCATTTAAAAAGTTTAAATAGTTTTCTCCAATTTTTTTTGAGATGCCCATAATATTAATTGGATTTACTGCCTTATCGGTAGAGATAAATATGAATTTCTTAACCTTTTGATAAACAGATAAATCTGCAAGTAGTTTTGTTCCAAATATATTCAGTTTAACTGCTTCATATGGATGACTCTCCATTAATGGAACATGTTTGTATGCTGCTGTGTGAAAAACTATAGAGGGTTTGTATACTTCAAAGAGTTTTTTTATAGACTTTTCATCTATTATATCAAGTAGAATAAATTCTATGTTTATAGTTTTTTCAAATTCTAAATCTTTTATTAGCTCATATAGATCTGATTCAGCTTTATCAATTAAAATGAGTTTTTGGTACTTACAGTTTATTAATTGTTTAGTGAGTCCACTTCCTATAGAGCCTGCTGCTCCAGTAATTAAAATGATTTCATCAGAGAAATCGAAAAAAACTTTACTTTTAAGATTTATGGTAGTTGAAGAAAACAAACCTGAACCATATAATAGCTCATCAATATGATTTGCAGTTTCTTTAGTCATAATGGCTATTTAAAGTTTGTTTGAATGGATGGTGTTATGATAAAATGCTACTGCAAATTAGGGATAAATATAATTTACTGCAAATAACCTATATAAATAGAATTTTCCATTAAGACTATTTAGTAACTACTTTCACAATAGTAAGCCCAATGAGTTTTAAATCAAAAAAGAAGTTTTTTCTTTTTATATAATCTTTATTATATTTCAGTTTATCAGGAATAATTGTATTGATAAAAAATGTTTCAGGGTCTTTGGCGGCTTTCAAAAGCTCCACTTCGTTCCTGTATTTTAAAGAAGCTAATCCTGTAATACCAGGCCTAACCTTAAATATCAGCATGTCTTCTTCATTATAAAAATTAACATAATATCTTAGTTCAGGTCTAGGGCCTACAAAACTCATATCACCTTTAATGATATTTATTAGCTGAGGGAATTCATCTATTTTAAACCGACGTAAAAAAAAACCAATTCTTGTAATTCTAGAATCATTATTTCCAAGAGTAAGTAGCCCTTTTTTATCAGAAAGGACTCTCATTGTCCTAAATTTATAAATATTAAAGTCTTTGTTGTTTTTTCCAACACGTTCTTGAATAAAAAGAACAGGGCCTTTTGAATCTATTTTAATTAGAATAGCAATTAACAATAGAATTGGGAATAGTAGTATTAACCCGATAACAGAAAAAGTAATGTCAAATAAGCGTTTTGACATTTTATTTATTAAATTTTAAATTTAAAATGGTTGCTATGCTATCACAGTTTTCAATAGTTAAAACGGCTTCATTTTCGTTATGTGTACCCTCAACAATATAAATTCCACAAGGTTCTTGCCTTGGGTTACTATCAGAAAAATTTATATCACCTTTTTTAAGAATATAACTTAAATCGGCAGAATCAAGTTTTTTATTATTTAGAAGTTCAATTATACTTGGGCTAAAAACAATTTTTTTTGAATTAATGTTTTTTAGAACTCGAGATTCTGGGCCATAACTACAAGACGTTTTTTTTCCGTTTAAAAAAAAAGCTAAAATGACTAATCCTATAGAAAAACCACCTAGATAATAACCAATACGTTGAATAAGTTTCATTTAAGATAATTGTGTTTTGAATGGTTATTGTATTAAAATATAAGTAAATTGATATCGTTATATTCTAAATCGAACCATTCACCAACAGGTTTGCTTGTTAAAATACCGTGGTAAAAATACAATCCATTTTTTAAACCTTTGTCAAATCTCAAAGAATTTTCTATACCTCCATCTTCAGCAATTTTAAGTAAATAAGGCGTGAAAATATTACTAATAGAAACTGTTGCGGTTCGCGGATATCTTGCAGGAATATTAGGTACACAATAATGTACTACATTATGTTTAATGTAGGTTGGTTGCCTATGAGAGGTTACATCACTCGTTTCAAAACATCCACCCATATCAATACTTACATCAATAATAATAGCTCCTTTTTTCATAGATTGGACTAAATCTTCTGAAACTACTATTGGAGATCTGTTTGTTCCTCTAACAGCTCCAATAACAACATCGCAACGTTTTAGTGCTTTAAGTAAATTTTTAGGTTGAATAGTAGAGGTAAAAAGAGGGCGTCCTAATTGAGATTGAATGCGTCTTAATTTGGTTATTGAATTATCAAATACTTTAACACCAGCACCAAGACCTAAAGCACTTCTTGCTGCAAACTCGCCTACGGTGCCAGCTCCTAAAATAACTATTTCGATAGGAGGAACGCCACTGATATTTCCAAACATTAATCCATTACCATTTTTGGTGTCAGATAGTAACTCCGAAGCTATCAGTACAGACGCCGTACCAGCAATCTCACTCAATGATCGTACCGCAGGATAGGTTCCATCCGTATCTCTAATAAATTCAAAAGCCAATGCAGTTATTCTTTTAGATGCAAGTGCTTCAAAATATTTTTTAGTTTGAGTCTTTAGTTGTAAAGCAGAAATCAAAATAGTTTGAGGGTTTAATAATTTTATTTGATCTAATGTAGGAGGCTCAACTTTTAAAATCATAGGACATGAAAAAACTTTTGCAGTATCTTTAGTTATTTCGGCACCAGCTTCGCTATAATCCTTATCACTAAAATTTGCTCCATTACCAGCACCTGACTCTATTAAAACCCTATGACCATTATTTACTAGCGCATAAACAGCGTCTGGTGTTAGGCAAATCCGTTTCTCTTGAAAAGCTGTTTCTTTAGGAACACCAATAAATAATTCTCCTTTTTTCTTAAATACCTCAAGTGTTTCTTCTTGTGGTAGAAGTTGTTGTTTGGTAAATGGTGAAAGTGGTTGCTTAGACATGCTTAGATTAAATTATTAAATTTCAAATTACAAATAAATTTTTAACTAAAATAGAATCTTAAAAATAATTGTTTTACTATTCTAAGTATTATATTGTATTATATCGATTGCATATATCAGATAAAATAACCACTTACCGCTTTATTTTTAAAGGTATAAATTAATTATTATAAGTTTGTTTTGTAATTTAGTGTATGTTTAAAAGATTAATATTCTGTTTTGTTTTAGTATTTACATCGATTTGTTTCTCCCAACAATTTAGTGTTAGTGCAATAGTAAACGATAGAAATAACGAGCCTATTGCATATACTAATGTTGTAATTGTTAATAGAGAAAATCCAGACGATGTAAGTGGCACTACAACTAATGAAGATGGTGTTTTTAAAATTGAAGACCTCAATAAAGGTGATTATGTTTTAGAAGTAAGTGCTTTGGGATTTGAAAACTACTCAATAAAATTAAATTTAATTGGGAATGTAGATTTAAAGATAATAACACTTAATGAAAGTTTAGAAGAGCTTGAAGGTGTAACGGTTATTGCTAAAAGACCAACTGTAAAAAGACTGGTTGATAGATTGGTTTTTAATGTTGAAAACTCAACACTTTCAAATAATAATATTTTAGACGTTTTAAAGCATACTCCTGGTGTTTTAGTAAATAATGAAAGTATTACTATAAAACAGTCTACACCAACAATTTATATTAATGATAGAAAGGTGCACTTATCCTCAAGTGAAATACAACAACTTTTAGAAGGTACATCTGCAAGCAACATAAAATCTATAGAAGTAATAACAAACCCTCCTGCAAAATATGAAGCCGAAGGAGGAGCGGTTTTAAACATTATTACCAGTAAAAATATTATAGCAGGATATAGTGGTAGTGTTTTCGGTAATTATAAACAGGGTAGCGAGTTTCCGAAATATGCATTTGGTACGAGTCATTTTTTTAAAGGTAAAAAACTCAATACCTATTTAAATTATAGTATTAGCCCAAGAAAAGATTTTCGAAATAATGATGAGTTTGTAAATTTTATAGATAATAATCAAGTGACTTCAAGTTGGGAAACTGACTTTAAAAGAACCCGCGAAACGTCAAATCAAAATATAAATGCGAATATAGATTATGAGTTAGATAAGCGTAATAGTTTAGGTTTTTCCACAAGTATGCTTATAGCACCGCGAGCAAACACGCAAACTAATTCAAATTCTATAACCGATGTTTTTAGTAACAGTAAAGTGTTAGATTCTACATTTATTACTGATAATCGTAAAGTAGACGAAACCTTTAATATAGCCTTTACTCTTGATTATATGCACAAGTTTAAAAAAGAAGGGGAGAAGCTTTTAATAAGTGCACATCATACTAATTATGATTTTTCTAGCTTTCAGAATGTAGATACTAGATATTTATTTTCAGATGAATCTCTTATTAGGAACAATCAGTTTCAAACATTTTCTAGCCAAGAGATTAAATTGTATACCGGTCAGTTAGATTATGAGTTGCCTATAAATGATTCTAGTGTATTTGAAGCAGGAGCTAAGATTTCTAATATAAATTCAAAAAGCATTTTAAGGCAGGACAATTTTGAAAATGGTGAAAAAGAAGAAGATTTACAAAACTCTGATACGTTTTTGTATGATGAAACTAATTATGCGGCATATTTAAGTTATTCTAAAGATTGGGATTCTTGGAGTTTGAAGTTAGGTTTAAGAACCGAATTAACTGGTATTAAAGGAAACTCATTATCTAATAATAATATTAATAATACTAAATACTCAAAATTTTTCCCCTCACTCTTTGTGTCACATAGTCTAAATGAAGAAAATGAAGTGTATTTTAATTATAGTAAACGTATTTATCGCCCACGTTATAAACAATTAAACCCATTCAAATATTTTTTAAATGATAATACATTTATAACAGGAGACCCAAATTTACTTCCTCGAATAGATAACCAATTTATATTGGGTTATACCTTTAATAAGGATTATACCTTTGAACTTTATTATAGGCATGAAGATAACCCTGCTTTACAATATTTTTATCAAGACAACGATAAAAATATATTAGTGTACCAGTATACCAATTTAGATGAATCAATTTCTTATGGCTTAGATTTCACAACGTATGTAGCTTTGAACGATTTTTGGAATTTATATGTTTTATCTTCAATTTTTTATTATAAGAATAATTTCACTCCAATAGGCAGTAGTATAGTTAGTTTTGAAGGAGAGCAATGGAGTTTATACTCAGAAATTATTAATTATTTCACTTTTTTAAAGGACAAAAGCTTAGTCGCAGACGTGTCTTTTAATTATTTATCTCCAACTAATGATGGGCCAAGTAACACTAGCTTTATATCGAGTTTAGATGTTAGTATAAGAAAGACGCTATGGAAAAATAGAGCTTCTTTTAATTTAGGTGTATTAGATGTTTTTAATACACAAAATTTTAATACAACAACTAGGTATTTAAATCAAGATATTTTTTCGAAATTTCAATTTGAAAACAGAATGTTAGTATTCGGATTTAATTATAAATTCGGAAATTTTAAATTAAAAAACAATAAAAAGGAGATAGATTTAGTAGAGCGTAATAGATTGAAAAGCAACTAAAATTGTTGGTTTCTTTTTAAAATTAAAAATATTGACTAATCTTACCCCAAAGACCTTTTGGGGACATTTTAAGTTCATCCTCTAACTGTTGCATTGATTTTGATGCTTCATTCATTTTGTTGAATATTCGTGCTCTAATCAAATATATTGTTGGTATTACTATAGCCATTACAGGTATTAAATAAATTAATTGGAATTCATCTATGGCTACATCACCAAATAATATTACTCCAATTTGAAAAAAGTACATAACTATGGGCACTAATAAAGCATGATACCACCAATGTCTGCAAGTAAAAAACCATAAAAAAAGTAACATTAAAGGAACAGCTTTGCCAGTTAAAGTCCACATGGCATAATTTGCATCTTCCCATGTATCACTTGTATATGTAAATAAAAAAGTGTCCCAACTTTTTGTAGCTGGGACACTTTCATATAAAGAAAATAAATAAGGTGTTATTGCTATTAAAGTAGCTATAAGACTACCTAATACTAATCCTTTATTAGAATTAGTAAATTTCTCCTTATGCAAGAATTTTTCTTGTTTTTCTGTCAACTTTTGTGCATGCAAGAATTTTTCTTGTTTTTCTGTCAACTTTTGCGTCTGCTTTTGTGTCTGCAAGGATTTTTCTTGTTTTTCTGTCAACTTTTGTTTTTGCTTCATCTTGGCTTATCGTTTCGGTTGTAAAAGTAGTAAACAACAAACCTCCAGCTAATGCAAAAGCAATTAAGTACTTTTTAGTCTTCATATTTTTAAGGGATTTAATTAATTAATACTCAAAAGTATATAAAGACCATCTTGAAGTAAATCTCGAAATGTTAAAATTATGTTAAAAATACTGTTTTTTAAAATTCATAATGTGGGTTTCCCGTAAAACTTCAAAATATAATAGGAGAATATGTTATTTATGCGTCATAAGCTTACTGATTATTAGGTTTTTATTTGTTATTTAAAATTAAATTCCGGTTATTTTTAGAGTCTAAACTTATCTCAATAACGTCAAAATCATCATATAGAATTGGTTCAATTTTTTCTGGCCATTCAATCAATTTCCAATATTCAGAGTCTAAATAATCTTCAATTCCAAAATTGTAAATTTCTTCAACATCGTTTATTCTGTATAAATCAAAATGATAAATTTTTTCTTCATTTAATATATATTCATTTACAATTGAAAATGTTGGGCTACTAACGACATCATCACAACCGAGAACTTTTACTATGGTTTTTATAAGTGTTGTTTTTCCAACACCCATATCACCGTAAAATAATAATGTTTTCGTTTTTACATTTTTAATGAGTTGCTTTGCAATATACTCAACTTCATCAACTCCATAATAAATTTTCAATTTCCTTTGATATTTAAGTGCAATAATAGTTATAAATAATCAGAAAACCTAGAAAAAAGCGCATTTCGTCGATGATATGTGCTTTTTGTAGATTTATTTAGGACTAAATACGGTAAATGGAATTACCATTTCTTCTAAAGAAACACCTCCATGTTGATAGGTATTTCTGTAATAACTAACGTAATGATTATAATTATTTGGATAAGCGAAAAACAAATTGTTTTTAGCGAAAATAAATGAGCTACTCATATTAATTGAAGGCAGGTGCAATTCTTTTGGGTCTTTACTTTCTAAAACATCTTTCTCTTCATAAGTTAAACTACGCCCCGTTTTGTAACGTAAATTTAAACTTGTGTCTCTGTCTCCAATAACCTTGGATGGGTTTTTTACATTAATAGTACCATGGTCTGTGGTTAAAATTAATTTGAAGCCCATTTGTTGAGCCTGCTGAATCATGTCCAGAAGCGGAGAGTTTTTAAACCAACTTAAAGTTAATGATCTATAAGCTTTATCATTAGAAGCTAGCTCTTTAACAACCTCCATTTCTGTTTTTGAATGGGATAGCATATCAACAAAATTGTAAACAATAACAGATAAATCATTGTTTTTTAATGATTTAAAATTTTCAGCTAATTTTCTTCCATTTTTTAAATTAGTTATTTTATGATACTCATAGCTTAAATTTGATAATCCTAATCGTTTTAATTGAGCTTCTAAAAAATCAGCTTCATACAAGTTTTTTCCGCCTTCATCATTATCATTTTTCCAATACTCTGGAAATAACTTTTCCATATCGCTAGGCATTAACCCAGAAAAAATAGCATTACGCGCATATTGTGTTGCGGTAGGTAGAATGCTAAAGAAAGCTTCTTCTTTCTCTTTTTTGAAATAATTATTTATTATAGGCTCAAAAACTTTCCATTGATCATAACGTAAATTATCAATTACAACCAAAAGTGTTGGTTGTTCTTTACTTATTTCAGGAACTATATTTTCTTTGAATAGGGTGTGCGACATTACCGGAGCATCTGTATGTGGTAAGAACCAATCAGCATAATTTTTTTCAATAAATTTTCCAAATTGAATATTAGCTTCATTTTTTTGAGATTCCAAAATTTCGAACATACTGGCATCTTCAATATCTTCTAACTGTATTTCCCAATAAATTAGTTTTTGATATAAATTAACCCATTCCTCATAACTGTTTACCATAGATAAATCCATAGCAATTTTTCTAAACTCTTGTTGGTAATTTGAGGTTGTCTTTTCAGAGATTAGTCTAGAATGATCAAGGTTCTTTTTTAAGCTTAATAAAATTTGATTTGGGTTTACTGGCTTTATTAAATAGTCTGCTATTTTGTTACCAATAGCTTCTTCCATAATGTATTCTTCCTCGCTTTTTGTAATCATAACAACAGGAAGCGTATCTTTTTTTTCTTTAATTTCGTTTAGGGTTTCTAAACCTGTAAGTCCAGGCATGTTTTCATCTAAAAATACAATATCAAAATTTTCATCATCTAAAACGTCAATTGCTTCAGTACCACTATTACAAGTTTTTACTTTGTAATTTTTCTTTTCAAGGAATAAAATATGTGGTTTTAGTAAATCAATTTCATCATCAACCCAAAGTATTTTTATCATATCGTTGTATTTGTTTTTTTTATTAAAATTTGTTGAAATATTTAGGTTTTTTAATTGTAAAAACGTTTTTATTTCATCAACCCACTATGGGCTCATATCATTATATTTGTAATTATTTAATGTAAAAAGCAAAGTTTGAATAAACTTAAAATATTAAACGACCCAATTTACGGATTTATTACAATTCCAAATTCACTCATTTTCGATTTAATACAACATAGATATTTTCAACGCCTCCGTAGAATTACACAAATGGGTATGTCTTATTTGGTGTATCCTGGTGCACATCATACTAGATTTCATCATGCTATTGGTTGCGTTCATTTAATGCAACAAGCTGTTAATGTACTTCGTTTTAAAGGTGTTACAATAGGTCAGAAAGAAGAAGAAGGGCTTTATATAGCAATACTTTTACATGATATTGGCCACGGACCTTTTTCTCATGCTATGGAGCATAGTATAGTAAATAATTTGTCTCATGAGGAAATTTCACTCTTTTTTATGGAGCGTTTAAATGAAGAATTTAACGGAAGTTTAACGCTTGCCATTCAAATTTTTAAAGGTGAATATCCTAGAAAGTTTATGTGTCAGCTTATTTCTGGGCAATTAGATATGGATAGAGCTGACTATTTAAAACGTGACAGCTTTTATACTGGGGTTGCTGAAGGTAATATAAATAGTGAGCGATTAATTACCATGTTGAATGTGGTTGATGATGAATTGGTAGTTGAAGAAAAGGGTATTTATAGTGTCGAGAAGTTTATTATTGCAAGGCGGTTAATGTACTGGCAAGTGTATTTGCATAAAACAAGTTTAGTTGCAGAACAGTTACTTATAAGGGTTTTGAAACGTGCAAAGGAATTGCACGAATCTGGAAATAAATTGCAGGCAAGTAATGCATTATTATACTTTTTGGAAAATAAAATAGAGATTGAAAATTTCACTAATAAAACACTTGAAACCTTTTCTCGATTAGATGATTTTGATATTATATCGGCAATGAAACAATGGCAATATCATAGTGACTTTGTTCTTAGTAATCTTTGTGAGATGATAATTAATAGAAACTTGCTTAAAATAAAATTAAAGAATAAAAAAGTCAAAGAAAGTAGTTTAAAGAAGCATATTGATGTTTTTAAAAAGAAGCATAGTATTTCGGAAGATGAAGCTAAATACTTTGTGTTTCATGGATATATTTCAAATCAAGCTTATAAATTAAATACAAAAGGTATAAATGTTTTGCATAAATCTGGAAAAACTGAAGATATAGTAAAAGCTTCAGATCAGTTGAATCTTAAGGCGTTAGCAAAACCTGTTACTAAGTACTTTTTGTGTTACCCAAAAGCTAAATTATAGTTCTATTAAATATTTAGAATAATAATGCGAAGTTTTTGATGTACTTTATAATAAAGTATAGTGTTTTACTGTTTTATAGTAACGACTTTATAGTAAAACCTAAAAAAAGGAAATCGTGTATTATTCTTCTTTAATTTTTTAGATGAATAGATTCGCTAATGTATAACGAGGGTTTAGTACATTTTTCCTATTTTTGCGTCAATCAAACAAAAAACAGCGTCAAACTACAAAGTGTGAAATTTACAGCACAGCAAATAGCAGAAATATTAGAAGGTGATGTAGTTGGGAATCCAGATATTGAAGTCTCAAGATTAGCTAAAATTGAGGAAGGTTTTGAAGGCACTATAACTTTTTTAGCAAACCCTAAGTATACACCCCATATATATACAACAAAAGCTTCTGTTGTAATTGTAAATAAATCTTTTGCGCCTGAGAATAAAATAAAAACGACTTTAATAAAAGTTGAAGATGCTTATTTGGCATTTTCAAAAATTCTTGATTATTATAACTCGGTAAAACTAAATAAAACAGGAATTGAGCAACCGTCTTTTGTTTCCGATTCAGCTACATATGGTAAGGATGTGTATATTGGTGCATTTAGTTATATAGGTGAAAATGTTGTAATGGGTGAAAATGTAAAGATATTCCCAAGTGCATATATTGGCGATAATGTTGTTTTGGGTGATAATACAATAATTTTTTCTGGAGCAAAAATTTATTCAGAAACTATAATTGGTAAAAACTGTGTTATTAATGCTGGTGCCATAGTTGGAGCTGATGGATTTGGATTTGCGCCAAATGAAGATGGTAGCTACAGTAAAATACCACAAACAGGAAATGTGATTATTGAAGATTTTGTTGATATAGGAGCAGCTACAACTATTGACCGTGCAACCTTAGGGTCAACAATAATTAGAGCTGGTGTAAAATTAGATAATCAAATACAAATAGCTCATAATGTCGAAATAGGAGAAAATACAGTAATAGCAGCGCAAACTGGTGTTGCTGGTTCTTCAAAAATTGGTAAAAATTGTCAAATTGGAGGTCAGGTTGGTATTGCTGGGCATATAACTATAGGAGATAATGTTAAAATACAAGCACAGTCTGGTATTGGTCGACATGTAAAAGATAATGAGATTCTGCAAGGGTCTCCTGCGTTAAAATTAAGTGATTACAATAAATCGTATGTTCATTTTAAAAACTTACCTGCTATTGTTAAAAACATATATAACTTAGAGAAGAATAAATGGGAATAGTTAATACCGAAATCAAACAAAAAACTATTAAAGAAGATGTTTCTTTAACCGGAGTAGGCTTGCATACAGGAAAAGATGTAACCTTAACTTTTAAACCTGCTGTTGCTAATTCAGGTTTTTCTTTTAAAAGAGTTGATTTAGAAGGAGAACCAATTATTGAAGCTGATGCAAATTACGTTACTAATACACAACGGGGTACTTGTTTAGAAAAAAATGGAGTAGCAATTCAAACGTCAGAACATGTTTTGGCAGCTTTAGTAGGCTTAGATGTAGATAATGCAATTATTGAACTGAATGCCTCCGAACCTCCTATATTAGATGGCTCATCGAAATTTTTTGTTGAAGCCATTGAAAAAGCTGGAGTTGTAGATCTTGATGCTTTTAGAGAAGAGTTTGTTGTTACCGATATTGTATCTTATGTTGATGAGGAATCAGGAAGTGAAATTCTTGTAATGCCATCAAAAGAGTATCAAATAACTACCATGGTAGATTTTGGTACTAAAGTCTTAGGGACTCAAAATGCAACTTTAAATCGTATTTCTGATTTTAAAAATGATATAGCAGATTCTCGAACATTTAGTTTCTTGCATGAAATTGAAATGTTATTGGAAACTGGATTAATAAAAGGAGGGGATTTAAACAATGCTATTGTTTATGTAGACAAAGCCCTGTCTTCTGATACTATGGAGAGGCTTAAGGTCGCTTTCAAAAAAGACTCCATAGCGGTTAAGCCAAATGGAATTTTAGATAATTTAACTTTGCATCATCCAAATGAGGCAGCGAGACATAAATTATTGGATGTTATAGGCGATTTAGCACTAGTTGGCACAAGAATTAGAGGTAAAGTTATTGCTAATAAACCAGGTCATTTTGTAAACACACAATTCGCAAAGAAATTAGCAAAACTGATAAAAAATGAACGTCGCAATAACGTTCCTAAAATTGATTTAAATCAACCGCCTTTAATGGATGTTGTTCAAATTATGGATATGCTGCCTCACAGACAACCTTTTTTGTTAATAGATAAGGTTTTTGAGCTTTCGGATAATCATGTTTTAGCCACGAAAAATGTGACTATGAATGAGGAGTTTTTTAAAGGCCATTTTCCAGGTGCTCCAGTAATGCCAGGAGTTTTAATTGTTGAAGCTATGGCTCAAACAGGTGGTGTTTTAGTTTTAAACACCGTTCCTGATCCTGAAAATTACTTGACTTTTTTCATGAAAATGGATAAGGTTAAATTTAAACAAAAGGTTAGTCCTGGGGACACGCTAATATTTAAATGTTCTTTAATTACACCAATACGTCGTGGGATTTGTCATATGCAAGGGTATGCCTATGCAAATGGTAAATTATGTGCAGAAGCTGAATTAATGGCTCAAATATCTAAAGTAAAATAATTATGAACCAACCTTTGGCTTATGTGCATCCTGGTGCGAAAATTGCAAAAAATGTTGTTATTGAACCGTTTACTACGATTAATAATAATGTAATTATTGGTGAGGGCACTTGGATTGGTAGTAACGTTACTATAATGGAAGGTGCTCGAATAGGTAAAAATTGTAGTATTTTCCCTGGCTCAGTAATTTCAGCTGTTCCTCAAGATTTAAAATATAACGATGAAGATACTACAGTCGAAATTGGTAATAACGTTACTATACGAGAGTGTGTAACAATTAATAGGGGTACAACAGATAGAATGAAAACGGTTATAGGTAACAACTGTTTAATAATGGCATATTGCCACGTTGCTCACGATTGTATTATTGGCAATAATTGTATTTTTTCTAATAATAGCACTTTAGCTGGGCATATAACAATTGGTGATTATGTTGTACTTGCGGGTATGACTGCAGTGCATCAATTTGTTTCAATTGGAAATCACGCTTTTGTAACTGGTGGTTCCTTAGTTAGAAAGGATGTTCCACCTTTTGTAAAGGCTGCACGTGAGCCTCTATCCTATGTTGGGATAAATTCAGTAGGTTTGCGACGACGAGGATATACAACAGAAAAAATTAGAGAAATTCAAGATATATTCAGAATATTATATCAAAAAAATTATAATAATACTCAAGCTGTAGAAATTATTGAAGCGGAAATGGAAGCAACTCCAGAACGCGATGAAATCCTTCAGTTTATTAAAAATTCACATCGAGGTATCATGAAAGGATATTTCAAATCAAATTAATTATATGGCAACTACAAGCGACATTAGAAATGGATTATGTCTTCGTTATAACAACGATATTTACAAAATAATAGAATTTTTACACGTAAAACCTGGTAAAGGCCCTGCGTTTGTTAGAACAAAAATGAAAAGTGTAACTAGCGGTAAAGTACTAGATAATACGTTTTCTGCTGGTCATAAATTAGAAGATGTTCGAGTTGAAACTCATAAGTTTCAGTATTTATATAATGATGGTGAGTTTTATCATTTCATGAATGAATCTGATTATACACAAATACGTTTGTTAGAAGCCGCTCTAGATAACCCTGGTTTAATGAAAGAAGGGGAAGTAGTAACAGTGTTAATTAATACAGAAGACAATGCACCTTTATCTGTTGATTTGCCAGCCAGTGTAATTTTAGAAGTAACAGCTACAGAGCCAGGTGTTAAAGGTAATACGGCTACTAATGCAACTAAACCTGCTACTGTAGAAACGGGAGCTTCAGTTAATGTGCCTTTATTTATAAACGAAGGTGACAAAATTAAAATAGAAACTGCTAAAGGCACATATAAAGAGCGTGTTAAAGAATAGCATATTATGGCCAAATCTAGAGAGGAGATTAATCAGACTGAAAAAGATTATTGGAATGAGGCTAAGCTTGATAGAAGAAAGATAAAAAAATTAAGGCGACATGCTTTTTTTTATTCGTACAAAAGAGAAAAAAAAATACTCCAGCAGCTTTTAGAAGATTTTAATGATAAAGAAGTTTTAGAAATTGGTTCTTATACATGGTCATTTTGGTTTAATAAAAACACAAAACCTAAAAAATTGACTTGTATAAATATTTCTGAAGTTGAATTAGAAAATGGTAAGAAGTTAGCCGAAAACCAAAATTTTTCGATAGCGCATTTTTTAATGGATGCCAATGAATTAACTTTTAAGGATGAATCATTCGATATTGTTTTTGGAGGTGCTATTTTACATCATTTAGATGTTGAAAAATCAATTGGTCATATTCATAGAGTTTTAAAACCCAATGGAAAAATTGTTTTTTTAGAACCTTTAAATATGAACCCTATTTATAAAATCTACAGAAAGCTTAATCCAAAAGAAAGAACACCCGATGAGCATGCTTTAGTGTCGTCTGATTTTAAAATTATAAAAAAGAAATTCACGTTTAATCATTACTTTTTTGATTTCTTCTCAGTTGTTTTCGGTTTTATAGCGCTAAAACTATTTGGCGATAAAAACTACAATAATTGGATAAACAAGCTAGGATATAATTTAGATGTTTTCTTTTCAAAAATTCCTTTTTTACATTTTCTTTTTGCAAGAGTAATCATATTTGGAAGTAAAAAATAAATAGCATGAAGTTTCCTAAACCACATACCTTAAAGCAAATAGCCGACCTGATTGATTGTAAATATGTTGGTGCTAATGATTTTCAAGTATTGGGTATGAATGAGATTCATGTTGTTGAATCAGGAGACATTGTTTTTGTTGATCATCCAAAATACTATGATAAAGCATTAGAATCGGCAGCTACAATTATTTTAATTAATAAAGAAGTTGAATGCCCTAGCGGTAAAGCACTACTTGTAAGCGATGACCCTTTTAGAGATTTTAATAAATTAACTGATTTTTTTAAACCATTCCAAGCCTCAAATAGTTCCATTTCTACTTCAGCTAAAATCGGTAAAAATTCTGTAATCCAACCAAATACATTTATTGGTCATAATGTTATAATAGGTGATAACTGCATTATACATTCTAATGTTAGTATATATGATGACACTGTAATAGGTAATCATGTTACCATTCATGCTGGAACAGTAATAGGAGCAAATGCTTTTTATTATAAAAAGAGGACAGAAGGTTTTGATAGGTTAAAATCTTGTGGACGCGTAGTTATTGAAGATGATGTTGATATAGGTGCCAGTTGTACTATAGATAGAGGTGTTTCTGGTGATACTAAAATAGGAGAGGGAACAAAATTAGATAATCTTATTCAAGTAGGTCACGATACTGTTATTGGTAAAAAGTGTTTAATAGCATCGCAGGTTGGTATTGCTGGTTGCGTTATTATAGAAGATGAAGTTACTCTTTGGGGACAAGTTGGTACTACTAGTGGAATAACTATAGGAAAAAAAGCTATTGTACAGGGGCAATCAGGAATTACAAAATCAATTGAAGGTGGAAAAACCTATTGGGGTACACCAATACAAGAAGTCCGTTTAAAATTAAAAGAAATGGCATCAATTAAACAAATTCCAAATATTTTAAAACAATTAAAAAATTAAGAAATTTTAAGATACAAAAGTGATTTCAAAAAATTACATTTGTAAAACAATATTCAAATAGAAAAATATGAGTGTTTTAGTAAATAAAGATTCAAATATTATAGTTCAAGGTTTTACTGGAAGTGAAGGTACGTTTCACGCTAGTCAAATGATTGAATACGGAACAAATGTAGTAGGTGGTGTTACTCCTGGTAAAGGTGGTCAAAAACATTTAGATAAACCTGTCTTTAATACGGTTTTAGAAGCTGTTGAGCAAGTTGGAGCAGATACGACTATAATTTTTGTGCCTCCAGCATTTGCTGCAGACGCCATTATGGAAGCTGCCGATGCAGGTATAAAGGTAATTATTACTATAACAGAAGGAATTCCAGTTGCTGATATGATTACAGCATCGAGTTATATTAAAAATAAAGATTGTAGATTAATTGGTCCTAATTGTCCTGGTGTTATTACTCCAGGAGAAGCTAAAGTTGGTATTATGCCCGGATTCGTTTTTAAGAAAGGAAAAGTTGGTATCGTATCAAAATCAGGAACACTAACTTATGAAGCTGCAGACCAAGTTGTAAAGCAAGGTTTAGGTATAACTACTGCTATTGGTATTGGTGGGGATCCAATTATTGGTACAACAACTAAAGAAGCGGTTGAGTTGTTAGTTAATGATCCAGAAACTGAAGCTGTTGTTATGATTGGTGAAATTGGGGGCCAGTTAGAAGCTGATGCTGCACACTGGTACAAATCAAGCGGAAGTAAAAAACCAGTAGTTGGTTTTATTGCTGGTGAAACTGCTCCTGCGGGACGAACAATGGGTCACGCTGGCGCTATAGTTGGTGGTAGTGATGATACTGCTCAAGCTAAAAAAGCAATTATGCGAGAATGTGGAATTCACGTTGTAGATTCTCCAGCCGAAATAGGAAAAAAGATAGCTGAAGTTTTAGCGTAATAAGTAATACACGTATATTAATAAAACCTTGCAATCTTGTAAGGTTTTTTGATTTGATACCATTTTGATTTATTATATTTGAATAGATCAAGATTAATAATAATTAACCACACTATAAATGAAATTATTAGAAGGAAAAACCGCTATAGTTACAGGAGCTAGTCGCGGAATAGGAAAAGGAATTGCACAAGTTTTTGCTGAGCAAGGAGCAAATGTAGCATTTACATATAGTTCTTCGGTTGAAGCAGCAAACGAATTAGAAAGAGAACTTAATCTTTTAGGAATTAAGGCTAAAGGCTATAAAAGTGATGCAGCAAGTTTTGAAGAAGCCCAAGAGTTAGCAAATGAAGTTGCTAAAGAATTTGGAAGTATAGATATTTTAGTTAATAACGCAGGAATCACAAAAGATAATTTGCTAATGCGTATTACAGAGGATGATTTTGATACCGTTATTGAAGTCAATTTGAAATCTGTTTTTAATATGACAAAAGCAGTTCAAAGAACCATGCTTAAACAACGAAAAGGTTCTATCATAAATATGAGTTCTGTGGTTGGAGTAAAAGGAAATGCAGGGCAAACTAATTATGCAGCTTCAAAGGCAGGAATTATTGGATTTTCAAAATCTGTAGCTTTAGAGCTTGGTTCAAGAAACATAAGAAGCAATGTCGTGGCACCGGGCTTTATAGAAACCGAAATGACAGCTAAATTAGATGAAGAAATTGTTAAAGGATGGCGAGCAGGAATCCCTTTAAAAAGAGGAGGAACTCCAGAAGATATTGCTAATGTTTGTGTGTTTTTAGCTAGCGACATGAGCGCGTATGTTACAGGCCAAACGTTAAACGTTGATGGCGGAATGCTTACTTAATTGTCATTACTGCGGAGGCAGGAATCTTATCAAGATTAAATTTAAAGTTTATTAATGAGTTCTGAAACTCTATTATACATCATACTTGCTGGAATTATAGCGCTAGGTTTAGCGCTATTTCAGTATTTTATTAAAAAGAAGAGCATGTCAAAATTGAACATGCTTTTTTCGTTTTTAAGGTTTTTGAGTATATTTTCAGTACTGCTATTAATTATTAATCCAAGTTTTGATCAAATAAAGGTTTCAGTTGAAAAGCCAAATTTGATTGTTGCTATTGATAATTCAAGTTCTGTAAAACATTTAAAACAGAATGAGAATCTGATTGATTTTATTGAAGAAATCAAGGCTAATGATGACCTTCAAAAGAAATTTAATATAGATTATTATGCCTTTGGAGAAAGCTTAATTTTATCTGACTCTATTACGTTTTTAGATAAACAAACAAATATTTCTAAGGCATTTAGTCAATTAAATCAAATCTATAAGCAAACAACATCTCCAACTTTACTTGTTACAGATGGAAACCAAACTTATGGGAATGATTATCAGTTTGTGTCGAACACATACAAACAACCCATTTATCCAATAATTTTGGGTGATACGATTACTTATGTCGATTTAAAAATTCAACAGCTTAACGTCAATAAGTATGCGTATTTAAAAAATAGATTTCCTGTTGAAACTATTTTAGTTTATAATGGAAACGATAATATTAATTCAACGTTTGTGGTTAAAATTGGAAATGTTACAGTGTTTTCAAAAACAATTAACTTTTCTAAAAATGATAATTCTAAGGTTGTTAATTTTACTTTGCCAACAAATAGAGTGGGTATTAGTAATTATAAAGCGACACTAGTTCCTTTAGAAAGTGAAAAAAATAAAATAAATAATTCAAAGAATTTTGCAGTTGAAGTTATTAATCAAAAAACAAAAATTGCTATAGTTAGTGATTTTTCACATCCAGATTTAGGTGCTTTAAAAAAGAGTATTGAAAGTAATGAACAGCGCTCTGTTTCTATATTGACACCTAAATATGTGATTAATCAAATTAATGATTTTCAGTTAATTATAGTCTATCAACCAAATAACAAGTTTAATATTTTGTTTGGTAGGTTAGAATCGCTAAATAAAAATCTATTTATAATTATTGGTGCTAAGACAGACTTGAGTTTTATGTATAAAGTTTCTGAAAATTATTCTCATGTAATAACTGGTCAACCCGAAAATTATCAAGCAGAATTAAACATAAATTATTCTCCGTTTATTATTGATGATATCAATTTTGAGTCATTTCCACCATTACTTTCAAATTACGGAGAAGTAAAATTTAATACACCTTTCCAAACAATATTAAACAAAAGAGTTAACGGTATTACAATAAACCAACCACTTTTAGCAACATTTGAAACTAACAGTAGAAGAGAAGCTGTTTTATTTGGTGAAAATATATGGCAATGGAGAGCTCAAAGTTATTTAAATGAAAAATCATTTAACGATTTTGATAATTTTATTGGGAAACTCATTCAATACTTAGCGACTAATAAGAAAAAAAGCAGACTTAATATTGACTATCAATCGTTTTATAACGGAAGCGGAAACATTATTATTAAAGCAGAGTTTTTTGATAAAAACTATGTTTTTGACACGCGTGAATCTTTAAATATTGTAATTACAGATAAGGTTTCAAAAGAGAAAAAAACATTTCCTCTAATTTTAAAGAACAATAATTATCAAGTCGATTTAAGCAGTTTGTTACCCTCAGAATACAGTTTTACAGTAAAAGCTACAAATGAAAATCTATCTAAATCTGGTAGTTTTCAAATCTTAGAATATAATGTAGAACAACAATTTTTAAATGCCGATGTAACAAAGTTACAGCAGTTAGCTACTAACAGTTCGGGTTCAAGTTATTTTATTGCTGAAACAGAAAAAGTGGTAAACGATTTATTGAATGATAATCGTTTCACTTCAATTCAAAAAAGCAGTAAAAATACCATACCTTTGATAGATTGGAAATACCTTCTAGCCATTATAGCACTTAGCTTAGGTGTTGAGTGGTTTTTAAGAAAATATAACGGATTAATTTAAATAAAAAAAAATGGAAAAATTACCAAAAGTAGCATTGCCTTTTATAATTGGGGCAATATTATTAGTAGTCGTATTAGCAAAATCAGCAATAACTATAGATTCTGGGGAGGCTGGAGTGCTTTTTAAAACCTTTGGAGATGGTGTTGTCGTTGATGAGCCACCAATGGGAGAAGGGTTTCATATTGTTGCACCTTGGAACAAGGTATATGTTTATGAAGTAAGACAGCAAGAACTTTTTGAAAAAATGAAGGTGTTGTCTTCAAACGGATTAGAAATTCAAATTGATGCTTCGGCATGGTATGAGCCTGTGTATAATGAATTAGGTAATTTGCACCAGTCTCTTGGTCAAAACTATTTACAACGTGTTATTCAACCTGCAATTCGTAGTGCAGCAAGAAGTGTTATTGGGCGTTATACCCCAGACGATTTGTATTCAACAAAACGAGACGCAATTCAGGTTGAAATTTTTGAAGAAACTAAGAAAATACTTGATAAGCAATATGTTCAATTAAATGAAGTGTTGGTAAGAGATGTAACTTTACCTCCAACAATTAAAGATGCCATAGAACGTAAATTAAAACAAGAACAAGAATCCTTAGAATATGAGTTTAGATTAGTTACAGCAGAAAAAGAAGCTGAGAAAGTAATTATTGAAGCAAAAGGTAAAGCAGATGCTAACAGGATTTTAAGTGCTTCATTAACTGATAAGATTCTTCAAGATAAAGGTATTGAGGCAACGGTTAAGCTATCAGAATCTTCAAATAGCAAAGTAATTGTTATTGGTTCTGGAGATAGTGGAATGCCAATTATCCTTGGAAATCAATAAAATAATTGAGCTTTTAATACATTCATTAAAAATTATTAATTTTTTTATAGGTAAATATTAATAATATTGAATTGTTTTAAGAATTGTATTTATAATTTGGATTTAATCATATAAATTATAGATATTTGCATTGTTAAAAAAAAGACATGACTTTTATTCAATCACATCATCATTTTCATATTTGCTCTCAAGCGAAGTGAAAATGTATTGAGTAAAATCAGCATATATTTTTAAACCCGTTTGAGACAATCAAGCGGGTTTTTTAATTCTAATGCCAACTAGATTGTTTCAAACTCATAAAAACAACATAATGAGTAAATTAAGAATTGCAGTACAGAAATCAGGTCGTTTAAACGAAGACTCGATGAAAATATTAAAAGACATCGGAATTTCTATTGATAATGGAAAAGACCAATTAAAAGCATCAGCTAGAAACTTTCCCGTAGAGGTTTTCTATTTAAGAAACGGAGATATTCCTCAGTATTTAAAAGACGGAGTAGTAGACGTTGCCATTATTGGCGAGAATGTCTTAATTGAAAAAGGGAATGATTTAAAATTTGTGGAACGTTTAGGGTTTTCAAAATGTAAAGTTTCTATTGCGGTTCCGAAAGATTCTGATGATAGTTCTCTAAAAGATTTAAACGGAAAAAAAATAGCTACTTCATACCCTGAAACGGTAAAGAAGTTTTTAAAAGAGCAAAATATTGATGCACAATTACACATTATTAACGGATCTGTTGAAATCGCTCCCAATATTGGATTAGCAGACGGAATTTGTGATATTGTTTCTAGTGGAAGCACTTTATTTAAAAATGGCTTAAAGGAAATTGAAGTTTTGTTAAAGTCTGAGGCTGTTTTGGCCGTATCTCCAGTTCTTGATGCTGAAAAGCAAAAAATTCTTGATACCATTCAATTTAGAATTCAATCGGTTTTAAAAGGTAGGGATTCAAAATATGTTTTACTAAACGCGCCTAATGATAAAATACAAGATATCATAAATGTATTGCCAGGTATGAAAAGCCCATCAGTTTTACCACTAGACGAAAAGGGATGGAGTTCTGTGCACTCAGTAATTAGTAAAAATGAGTTTTGGGACGTTATAGACGCATTAAAAGCTAATGGTGCGGAAGGTATATTGGTTTGTCCTATTGAAAAAATGGTTTTATAAATAACTTTTAGCAATTTGCTATTCGTGTTTAGCGGATAGCCAAAAATCAAAAGTCTAAAGCTTTTTTAAATGCAAATAATTAATAATCCAAATAAAGTTAGTTGGAAGGACGTTTTAAAGCGACCTACTCAAACGGTTGATGATATTGAGGATACGGTCAATCAAATTTTTGATGAAGTTTCTCAAAAGGGTGATGAAGCCATAAAGAAATACACGTCTTATTTTGATGGAATTTCTATGAAGTCAAATATTGTATCTATTGGCGAAATTAATGACGCCGTTAAGCAGGTACCCGAAAAACTTCAAAACGCCATTAAAATAGCCAAGAAGAATATCGAGGCATTTCATGGTATTCAGAAGTCATCAAAAATAGAAATTGAAACAACCCTTGGTGTGCAGTGTTGGCAAGAAAAACGGCCTATTCAAAAAGTTGGATTATATATTCCAGGAGGAACAGCGCCTTTGTTTTCAACCGTTTTAATGTTAGCAGTACCAGCACAAATAGCAGGTTGTAAAGAAATCGTTTTGTGCTCACCTCCAAATAAAGCAGGAAAGCTTGCACCAGAAATTTTGTTTGCAGCTCAGCTTTGTGGGGTTACTAAAATCATAAAGGTTGGAGGTATTCAGGCTATTGCTGGATTAACCTTTGGAACAGAAACAATTCCGCAAGTTTATAAAATATTTGGACCAGGAAACCAGTTTGTAACTGTTGCTAAACAATTAGCCACAAAGCATGGTGTAGCTATTGATATGCCAGCAGGGCCAAGTGAATTGTTAGTAGTTGCAGACGAAACAGCAAATGCATCATATATAGCTTCAGATTTACTAAGTCAAGCTGAACACGGTACAGACAGTCAAGTCATTTTGGTTTCAACATCAAAACGAATAATAGATGAAGTTTCAGAGGAAGTTGAAAAACAGTTAGATGTACTTCCGCGTAAAGCGATTGCAGAAAAAGCCATGGCAAATTCGAAGTTGATTTATGTTGAAAATGATGACATTGCACTTGAATTAATTAATGAATATGGCCCAGAGCATTTTATTATTTGTGCTAAGAATGAAAATTTGTATGTGGACGGTATAAATAATGCTGGTTCCATATTTATAGGAGACTATACACCTGAGAGTGCTGGAGATTACGCATCAGGAACTAACCACACATTGCCAACAAACGGATTTTCAAAGGCATATTCTGGAGTTAATTTAGATAGTTTTTTAAAAAGTATGACGTTTCAAAAAATTTCAAAAGATGGGCTTTTAAATATTGGAGAAACTATAGAATTAATGGCGGATGCAGAAGGCTTACAAGCGCACAAAAATGCAGTAACCATAAGATTAAAGGATTTAAAAAAATAGCTGTGTCATGCTGAACTTGTTTCAGCATAACACATAATTATAAGACACTGAAATAAATTCAGTGTAACGATAAAATGAATATTCAAGATTTAATAAGACCAACCATAAAAGCACTAAAGCCGTATTCATCGGCAAGAGATGAATTTCAAGGTAATAGTGATGCTATGGTGTTTTTAGATGCGAATGAAAACCCGTTTGAAAATGGTGTAAATCGTTATCCAGACCCACAACAGCGTACTGTGAAATCACTCCTTTCTAAAATTAAAGAGATTCCTCAAGAAAATATTCTTCTTGGAAATGGAAGTGATGAAGTTTTAGATTTAATATTCCGAGCATTTTGCGAGCCCAATCAAGATAATATCATCACATTACCACCAACTTACGGGATGTACAGTGTGTTGGCTAATATCAATGCTATAGCTATTAAAAGTGTTCAACTTGATGACAGATTTCAGCCTAAAGTTGATGCCATATTAAAAATAGCAGATTCGAATTCTAAATTACTCTTTTTATGTTCGCCAAATAACCCAACAGGAAATAGTTTTGAGGCTAAATCTATTGAGAGATTAATAAAAGAATTTAAAGGGATAGTGGTTATTGATGAAGCTTATATTGATTTTTCAAATGAAGAAAGTTGGGCAAGTCGATTAAACGAATTTCCAAATTTGATAGTGACGCAAACACTTTCTAAAGCTTATGGAATGGCAGGAATTCGTTTAGGAATTTGTTATGCTTCGAGCGAGATTATTTCGGTTTTAAATCGTATTAAACCGCCTTATAACGTAAACGAATTGACGCAACAAAAAGCGATTTCTCAATTAGAGAAAAACGAAATAACTAAACAACAAGTTTCAAATATTTTAAAAGAGCGTAATGTTTTAGTTAGCAAGTTAAAGGACGTAAATTACATTTCAAAAGTATACCCATCAGATGCAAATTTTGTTTTAGCAAAAGTTGATGATGCTACAAAACGATACAATCAATTAATTGAAAAAGGTATCGTTATTAGAAATAGAACTACACAACCAAGATGCGAAAATTGTTTGCGTTTTACAATTGGAACTTCTGAAGAGAATAAAATATTAATAGATACTCTAAATTCTATATAATGAAAAAAGTACTTTTTATCGATAGAGATGGCACATTGGTATTGGAGCCACCAGTAGATTATCAATTAGATAGTTTAGAAAAGCTGGAATATTATCCTAAAGTATTTCAATACATGGCTAAAATAGCTAATGAATTGGATTATGAATTAGTTATGGTAACCAATCAAGATGGTTTAGGAACTGATAGTTTTCCTGAAGATACGTTTTGGCCTGCTCAAAATAAAATTATTGATGCATTTGCTAAAGAAGGTGTTACTTTTTCTGAAGTGTTTATTGATAAAACATTTCCTCATGAGAATGCGGAGACTCGTAAGCCAAGAACAGGCCTGTTAACTCAATACTTTTTAGAAGATTATGATTTAGAAAATTCGTTTGTTTTAGGCGACAGAATTACCGATATGGAACTCGCTAAAAACTTAGGAGCAAAAGGTATTTACTTGTCTGAAAATCCCGAATTGGGAGCTGATGAAATAGAAAGTTCTAAACAAGAAATTCTAGATTGCATAGCTTTAACAAGCACAGATTGGGCAGAAATATATGCCTTTTTAAAAGCTGATGAACGTACTGGTGGTTTAATTAGAAATACTAATGAAACGAAAATTGCTATTCAGATAAATCTTGATGGTACAGGAAAAAGTAAAATTGATACCGGAATTGCTTTTTTTGACCACATGTTGGACCAAATAGCGCGCCACGGTCAATTAGATTTAAATATTAAGGTTGATGGCGATTTAGAAGTTGATGAACATCATACTATTGAAGATACCGCTATTGCCTTAGGAGAAATTTTTAATAAAGCTTTAGGGAATAAATTAGGTATAGAACGTTACGGTTTCTGTTTACCAATGGATGATTGTTATGCACAAGCGGCTATCGATTTTGGGGGAAGAAACTGGTTAGTTTGGGAAGCTGATTTTAAACGTGAAATGATTGGCAAAATGCCAACTGAAATGTTTTATCATTTCTTTAAATCATTTACTGATGGTGCAAAATGTAATTTGAATATAAAAGCAGAAGGCACCAATGAACATCACAAAATAGAAGCTATTTTTAAAGTGTTTGCAAAAGCTATTAAAATGGCTGTAAAGCGTGATATTGAAAAAATGATTTTACCAAGTACAAAAGGAATGTTATAAAAAGCCATTAGCCTTTAGCTGTTTGCCAATAGCTAAAAGCCGATAGCTAAAAGCCATAGAATGAAATTAGTTATAATTAATTACGGTGCAGGAAATATAAAAAGCATCCAATTTGCTTTTAAACGTTTGGGTGTTGATGCTGTTTTGTCAAATACCCCAGAAGAAATAGTAGCTGCCGATAAAATAATTTTTCCAGGTGTTGGAGAAGCAAGTTCTGCTATGAAAATGCTTCGCGAAAGTGGTTTGGATGAATTGATACCTAAATTAAAACAACCCGTTTTAGGAATTTGTTTAGGGATGCAATTACTTTGTAAATCAACAGAGGAAGGCAATACAAAAGGTCTTGGTATTTTTCAAACAGATGTAAAACGGTTTTCAAACGATGTAAAAGTACCACAAATGGGATGGAATGTCATTAAGGATTTAAAGTCCGATTTGTTTAAAGACATCAAAGAAAATGAATATATGTATTTGGTACACAGCTATTATGCAGAACATTGTAATGAAACGATAGCTAAAACAGATTATGGTATCAATTATGCATCAGCATTACAACATAAAAATTTTTATGGGACACAATTTCACCCAGAAAAGAGTGGTACTGCAGGAGCAAGAATATTAGAGAATTTTTTGAATTTATAAACAGTCTTTGGCTAATAGCTAGAAGCCAAAAGCAAATAGCTAAAAATAATGAGAATAATACCAGCAATAGACATCATCGATGGAAAGTGTGTTCGCTTAACTAAAGGGGATTATGATACTAAAAAAGTATACAATGAAAATCCACTTGAGGTAGCAAAAATGTTTGAGGCTTCAGGTATAGAATATTTACATTTAGTAGATTTAGATGGAGCAAAAGCAAAACATATTGTGAACTATAAGGTGCTTGAGCAAATAGCTTCTAAAACAAAATTAAAAATTGATTTTGGAGGTGGTTTAAAAACTAATGAAGATTTACATATTGCTTTTAATTCTGGTGCGAGACAAATTACTGGAGGGAGTATTGCAGTTAAGGACCGAGAAACTTTTGAAGGTTGGATATCTAAGTACGGAAGTGAAAAAATAATATTAGGAGCCGATAGTAATGCTGGTAAAATAGCTATTAGTGGTTGGCAAGAAGATAGCACTGAAGAAGTTATTCCGTTTATAAAAGCATATCAGAAGAAAGGGATACAATATGTTATTTGTACTGATATTTCAAAAGATGGTATGCTTGAAGGGCCTTCTTTTGATTTGTATAACGATATTATATCAGAATGTTCAAATAGCAGTAATGACCAATCAATTAAGTTAATTGCATCTGGAGGTATTTCAACTATTGAAGAGTTGCCGAAATTAATTGAATTAGGCTGTGAAGGCGTTATTATAGGAAAAGCTATTTATGAAAATAGAATTAGTCTTTACGAACTAGAAAAATTTGTATAATTAATGGCTATTAGTTTTTAGCCGTTAGCTAATTGTCAAAAGCCAAAAAGCTATAAAATGTTAACAAAAAGAATTATACCCTGCTTAGATATCAAAAACGGACGTACCGTAAAAGGTGTGAATTTCGTTGATTTACGTGATGCTGGGGACCCAGTAGAACTCGCTAAACAATATGCAGATCATGGTGCTGATGAACTAGTGTTTCTTGATATTTCAGCAACATTAGAAGGACGAGCAACTGTTTTAGATATGGTTTTACATGTTGCTGAACAAGTAAATATTCCATTTACAGTTGGTGGTGGTATTTCAAGCGTGGAGCACGTTGATGCCTTATTACAATGCGGTGCAGATAAAGTGTCTATTAACTCTTCAGCTGTTAAGCGACCAGAACTAGTTAATGAATTAGCAGATAAGTTTGGAAGCCAATGCGTGGTTGTTGCTATTGACGCTAAAAAAATAGAAGGAGAGTGGTTTGTTCATCTTGCAGGAGGTACCATTCCAACGGATATCAAACTATTTGAATGGGCAAAAGAGGTTGAAGAGCGTGGTGCAGGTGAAATTTTATTCACATCCATGAATCATGATGGTACTAAAAATGGTTTTGCAAATGAGGCTTTAGCAAAATTATCTAAAGAATTGAATATTCCTATAATTGCATCAGGTGGCGCAGGGAATGTGCAGCATTTTATTGATACTTTTGTTGATGGAAAATCGGATGCAGCTCTAGCTGCAAGTGTATTTCATTTTGGAGAAATACCAATACCAGATTTAAAAAAAGAATTAAAACAAAATAATATAGAAGTGCGACTTTAGTCGTTATACTGAACTTGTTTCAGTATCTCATAATGAAATAAAGATGGAAATTAAATACGACAATAACGGATTAGTACCAGCAATCATTCAAGATGCCACGACAAAGAATGTTTTGATGTTAGGTTACATGAATGAAGAGTCATATCAAAAAACTATAGAGACTAAAAAGATTACTTTTTTCAGTAGAAGTAAGCAACGCTTATGGACTAAAGGCGAAGAAAGTGGCAATTTTTTAAATCTTGTGGATATAAAAAATGACTGTGATAACGATTCACTATTAATTCAAGTTAATCCTGTTGGACCAACATGTCATACAGGAACAGATACGTGCTGGAAGGAAGAAAACAATGCGTCTTACGGCTTCTTTTCAACTCTAGAAGATGTGATTGCAGAACGTGTTGCCAATAAGGATACTACAAAGTCTTATGTGGCAAGTTTGTTTTCAAAAGGTATTAATAAAGTAGCTCAAAAAGTAGGCGAGGAGGCTGTTGAAACTGTTATTGAAGCTATGGATAATAATGATGAGCTTTTCTTATACGAATCGGCAGATTTGTTATTTCATTATTTAATGTTGCTACAAGCCAAAGGTTTTACTTTAAAGGATATTGAAAACGAATTACAAAGTAGACATAAGTAATATTAAAAATCTTTTATTACTTTTAGCGTAAAATAATAGTACATAGTAACCCCCAAAAAACCTACTATATTATGTTTAAACCTACGCTTTCCAAATGGTACTTATATTTTTGTATAAGTACTTTAATCTTTTCATGTTATAACGATAAGGACGATTCAAAAGATGTTTCATCTTCACCTTTAAGTAATACAGATTCCAATAACCCAAATCCATTTAATGGTGTTATGCGACCTATAGAGGTTTTACCTTATCCAGAGATTTCTACAAAAACGTATGTAATAGAGTTAGAACGTTGGGACATCCCAAACAATAGAACTGAAGCTGTAAAAACTACTGATAATTTACAATCAGCAATAAATTGGGCTATTTCGCAAGCCTATGGCATTATTCGTTTACCAGCAGGACATTATTTAATAGGTAAGTACGGTAACGATATATATCAAGCAGGTATTACATTAGATGATAACGTAGCATTTTTACTAGATGAAAATGCTACTATAGAAATGGTTCCTAACGACAAATGGAATTACTGTGCCATAGCAGTAAGAAATAAAGCTAACGTTGTTATTTCTGGAGGAACAATCCTAGGTGATAGAGATAATCATATTTTTACCCCAAGAGCAGATGGAGACGCGGCCCATGATGAAGGACATTTAATTTGTATAGAAGGAGAAAGCCAATTTGTTACGGTAGAAAATGTGGTATTAGGGAAAGCTAATGGCGATGGAATTTTAATGGTTGGAAATAAAAAAGGGGAAGTCCAAAATTTGAAAAACATTACTATCAGGAAGAATAACTTTTCAGATAATAGAAGACAAGGCATTTCTCTTGTAGGTAGTGCAGATGTGTTAATAGAACATAACGAAATTCATCATACCAATGGCACATCGCCTCAGTTTGGTGTAGATCTAGAAGGTGCAGGAAGAACAAATGAAAATATTACTATTAGAAATAATTATTTTCATAATAATAGAGGAGGAGATATTGTGAATACTGATGGTAAAAATGTGCTAGTAGAATATAACATATTATTGCAAGGCGATGATAGTGAATATATAGATGGTCCCATTGTATATTGGAAAAATGCAGACTGGACGATTAGAAATAACAGTATAACTATGCGAACTGTTTCCGTTAATAATTGGAATGGTATTATTATGTATTCTAATGATAATCCAAAAACCAATCCAGAAACAACATATATTTACGACAATACATTAAATAATTGTGGGATGTATATGTATAAAGGCGCCGATTTAGAGATTTATAATAACTATATGTATCGTGGGCATTTAGCATTTAAAGAGATGGAAAATTTAACCTTAACCAATAACCATGTGAATCATGATAACAAATGTTGGGCCTACCGCTTTTTAGAAGTTAGTGGTAACGCATCAGACAACACCTATAATGGAGAAGCATTCAATATACCTTTAGTTACAGATGCAACATGGAATGGTTGTTGGATAAAGTAAAATATTAGATTAACTACGATAGCCACCTATTAGCTTCAGATTTTCTTGAAAACCAAATAAAAATAAATGCGAAAACTATTATCATGATAGTCATAACCATACTTGATTCGTATCCATTAATTAGAGTATAGCCCATTTGAATTATTACAGCTAGTAATGATAACAACCATAGTTTTACAGACCAAGATTTTTTAAGTAACAATCCTATTGCTGCCAAAGCTCCAGCGAAAACAGCTAATGCGAATGCTGCCGTAACCCAAGCAGGCATATTTGAAGCAATCTCTAATTGTTCTTTGCTATACATAGCTTGATAGCTTTCAGTATTGTAAGCTTGTTGTAAATAAGCATTTACACCCATGGCGTTCCAGACCAAAGCAATAATACTTACTATCAACCAGATTGGTGGTTTGTTTGTTGAGTTAGTCATAATTATTAGTTTTATTTAGCAAAAAGTAATACAATGTATAATTTTTTTGTCACATTCAATAAATAACCTATTTTCAAAATCTATTTTTATTTCAAAATGAAAAAATATTTTTACGTTATAAATATTCAATATTTAGGTTATCGTTTTCATGGTTGGCAAAAGCAACCTAATGTAAAAACTTTGCATTTAATGGTTGATAGAACACTAAATTTCATTTTAGAAGGCAAGTATTTTAAAAGCTTGAGTTCTGGAAGAACAGATGCCATGGTTTCAGCTGAAAGTGCGTTTTTTGAATTATTTTTAAAAGAACCTATAGCAGATAAAAAAACTTTTCTTGAACTTTTTAATACCAACCTTCCTCAAGATATTAGAGCTTTGTCAATTAAAGAGGTGGATGCACAATTCAATATTATTAATCATTCAAAAGTTAAGGAATACCTGTATTTATTCACTTGTGGCGAAAAATGCCATCCGTTTTGTGCACCCATTATGACCACCATTCTTGATGATTTGGATATTGAGCATATGAAAAAAGGCGCTAAACTTTTTGAAGGTGAAAATTATCTTAAATCATATTGCTATAAACCTACAGATAATGGGATTTATACCAGAACTATTTTGACTTGTGAATTGATTGAAAATACGATTTACAAGGCAAATTACTTCCCAAAGAAGACTTACTTGTTGAAAGTTAGAGGAAAAGGTTTTATGCGAAATCAAATACGATTGATGATGGGAACCTTAATAGATTTGGGAAAAGGTAAGTTGTCCATACAAGATATTAAAAACAGTTTAGTGCCAGATAGTAACGTTAAAATGGACTATATAGCTCCAGCTTCTGGTTTGATTCTTAACAAAATAGAATTTGAATAGTTGAACTCATTTAAACTTTTGTAGTTTTATAAAAAATATAGAATTATGAGTTTAGCAGTTTCAAAAGAAGTATTTACGTTTTTTAAAAAATTAGAAAAAAACAATAACCGTGATTGGTTTAATAATCACAAGCCAGAATTCAAGGCTATTGAAAAAGATGTGAAAGCTGTTTATAATTCTATTTTTGAAAACTTAAATGTACATGATGAGATTGATAAATTGAAGATATTCAGAATTTATCGAGATGTTCGTTTCTCAAAAAATAAACTCCCATATAAAACCCATTTTGGAGGTTCTTTTCATAGAACAAAACCAAGATTGAGAGGCGGTTATTATTTACATATTCAACCAAACAATGAGAGTTTTATTGCTACTGGTTTTTGGGAACCTGCTAAAGAAGACTTAATGCGTATTCGTAAAGAATTTGAAATGGATGACTCTGAAATTCGTGAGATTCTTGCTGATAAAAAATTCAATTCGGTTTGGGGAGATACTTTTGTTGGAGATGAAGTAAAGTCGGCTCCAAGAGGTTTTGCAAAAGACCATAAAGCCATTGATTTAATAAAGAAAAAGCAATACATCTTCACTAAGAAATTCACAGATAAAGAAGTGCTTGATGCTAATTTTTTAAATAAAATAGACACCTCATTTAAAGCTATTCGCCCATTTTTTGATTATATGAGTGATGTGTTAACTACGGATTTGAATGGGGTTTCTTTGATTGATTAAACCGCCTCCAAAAGCCCAGGTTTCTCAAACAACTGAATATGACTCAATAAACGCTGCTTTACAATATTCATCATACGTTTATTTAATGCCGAAGAATTTTCAATATAGATTAGATATTCTTCAACAGTAAACTGACCAATAATCATGCCTTTCATGGAGTTACGAAGTTTCATGTCTTTTTGAATGGCGTTTTCAATATAAATCATGCGTTTTTCTAAAGACAAATCATAAAAAACCGATTTGTGTTTTTTGATGTAATTTCTAAAAACTTCAACAAATAAATCATTTTGAAATTTGATGATTGGTCGCAGTACCAAATTCTGAAAGCGCTCATCAGTACTCATACTATCATTAATAGTTGTACTTAAAATTTCTGGTCTGATACTTTTAAGATTGAATTGCCTAGAGTCCATGTTGTATATTTTTATTAAAAATATCGAATATCCATGTTGGAATTAATACTTCAACTTATAATTGTTAACGAGGTTATCAACATAGCATAAACTTTATGCTTAAAAAAATCTTAACAATTAATGATTTGTCAGGTTGAGCGCATTCGAAACCTAAAGAATTTATCGATTTTAAAAACCTTTCGACTGTGTTCAAGGTAACACCATCTATTTCGTTGATTCTTAAAACCTGCTTATAAGATTTCTTTATCTTTATGAAAAAATTAAATAAATGAAATTCGGAAGTGTTGATAATCCAGAATTAATAGACTTTACATTCCCTAAAGACCATCCTGACACCAAGAAAGTGCTTGAAAAAGTTAAGGATGATAACATTCCAGAAATTTATGTAGGATGCGCTAAATGGAATAGGGCAGATTTAAAAGGCTTTTACCCAAGAGGGACAAAAGATGAATTGGTTTATTACTCGTCACAGTTCAATTCTATTGAGATGAACGCCACATTTTACAGAATATTTCCTGCGGAACAATTTGCTAAATGGTATGATAAAACACCTGTAGGTTTTAAATTTTTCCCGAAACTAAATCAAGAAATTAGCCATTGGAAACGCTTAAATGAAACTCAAGAAGTAGTTGAGAATTATTTATATAATGCTTCAAACTTAAAAGAAAAATTAGGCACAATCTTTTTGCAAATGCATTCTAATTTTGCACCTAAAGATTTTGATAGAGTGATTACTTTCGTGGAAAGTTGGACAAAAGAAATTCCGTTAGCCATAGAGTTTCGTCATACCAATTGGTATAACGACAAAGCTGTTGCAGAAGGTTTATATCAACTTTTAGAAGCAAATAATATCTCAAACGTCATTGTTGATACAGCTGGAAGACGGGATTTAATGCACATGCGATTAACCAACGCAACTGCCTTTGTGCGTTATGTTGGCGCAAATCATCCAACTGATTATACGCGTTTGGATGATTGGATTGAACGCCTAAAATTATGGAAAGACCAAGGCATAAAAGAAATCGATTTTTTCATTCATCAGAACATCGAAAAAGAATCTCCGTTACTATCTGCATATTTCATAAAAAAGTTAAATTCAGAATTAGGCTATTCACTAACCATTCCTAATGAAGACGAGCAACAAACTTTATTTTAAAGACCTGTCAGATTTTCAAAACCTGACAAGTATAGACGTACACTAACAATCAATTACGAGTTTAAAAATTACAACCAATATTATTGTTTTGTTGAATAAAATTCAAATAACACGTTAATCATTGGCAATTTTATAAAAATTCAATAACAATAGCGCCTAATGTTTTGAATAACTGTAATTAAATTTAAATTTGTGTACTTACAATGTCCTTAGTGACATTTAAACACAATAATTAAAGATATTTATGAGCAAATCATTGTTTGACAAAGTATGGGATTCGCATGTGGTGCGAAAGATTGAAGATGGACCAGACGTCCTGTATATAGATCGTCATTTAATTCACGAAGTTACAAGTCCTGTTGCTTTTGTTGGATTAGAAAGTAGAGGTTTAAGTGTTTTATATCCACAACGCACATTTGCAGTTGCCGATCATAACACACCAACGATTAACCAACATTTACCAGTTCAAGATCCGTTATCTGCTAATCAGTTAAAAACATTAGAAGATAATGCGAACAAGTATGGTATTAGTCACTGGGGATTAGGTCATGAAAATAATGGTATTGTTCACGTTGTTGGTCCAGAAAATGGTATTACAGTTCCGGGAGCAACAATTGTTTGTGGAGATTCGCATACATCAACGCATGGTGCTTTTGGAGCTATTGCTTTTGGTATCGGTACTTCAGAAGTTGAAATGGTATTGACTACGCAATGTATCATGCAGCCAAAGCCAAAGAAAATGCGTATTAGCGTTAATGGCACATTGAGTAAAGGTGTTACGCCAAAAGATGTTGGATTATATATAATTTCTCAATTAACAACTTCTGGTGCAACAGGCTATTTTGTAGAGTATGCAGGAGATGTTTTTGAAAACATGACAATGGAAGGTCGTATGACGGTTTGTAACTTATCTATTGAAATGGGTGCACGTGGTGGTATGGTTGCTCCAGATGAGAAAACATTCGATTACATTAAAGGTCGTCCAAAAACGCCTAAAGGTGCAGATTGGGATACCGCTATGGAATATTGGAAAACATTAAAAACAGACGAAGGTGTTGTTTTTGATAAAGAATTAACTTTTGATGCTAGCGATATTGAACCGATGATTACATACGGTACAAATCCTGGTATGGGTATGGGTATTTCTAATAATATTCCAACTGCTGAATCTGTTGAAGGCGGAAAAGCAACTTATGATAAGTCTTTAGCTTATATGGGTTACGCTGAAAACGATCAAATGATTGGAAAGAAAATCGATTACGTATTTATTGGTAGTTGTACTAATGGGCGTATTGAAGATTTTAGAGCTTTCGCATCTATTGTAAAAGGACGCCAAAAAGCTGATAATGTAACTGCATGGTTAGTTCCAGGGTCTCATATTGTTGAAGCTAAAATTAAAGAAGAAGGTTTACTAGATATTTTTGAAGAAGCTGGATTTGTACTTAGAGAACCAGGTTGTTCTGCTTGTTTAGCAATGAATGATGATAAAGTACCTGCTGGAAAATATGCAGTGAGTACATCAAACAGAAACTTTGAAGGTCGTCAAGGGCCAGGATCAAGAACATTATTAGCAAGTCCGTTAGTTGCTGCAGCTGCTGCAGTTACTGGAGTTGTAACAGATCCAAGAGAATTATTATAGATAGTTATTGGTTAGTGGTTGTTGGTTATTAGTATCTAACAATCATAGACTTTAAACATTAAAATGAACACCCAATAACTATTAACAAAAAACTAATAACAATAAAAAGATGGCTTACGATAAATTTACAACATTAACGAGTACTGCAGTTCCATTGCCAATTGAGAATGTAGATACTGATCAAATTATACCAGCACGTTTTTTAAAAGCTACAAAACGTGAAGGTTTTGGAGATAATTTATTCCGTGATTGGAGATATAATGGTGATGATACCCCAAAGCAAGATTTTGTTTTAAATAACCCAATTTACAAGGGAAAAATATTAGTAGGAGGAAAGAACTTTGGTTCTGGTTCTTCTAGAGAGCATGCTGCTTGGGCGGTTTACGATTATGGTTTCCGTTGTGTAGTATCTAGTTTCTTTGCTGATATATTTAAAAATAACTGTTTAAATATTGGTGTATTACCAGTACAAATAAGTCCAGAATTTTCAAATGAAATTTTTGAGGCTATATATGCAGATGCGAATACTGAATTAGAAATTGATTTAGAAGCTCAAACTATTACATTATTATCTTCAGGTTCAAAAGAATCATTTGATATTAATGGCTACAAAAAAGGAAACATGCTGAATGGTTTTGATGACATCGACTATTTGCAAAGTATGAAAAGTGAGATTGAAACATTTACTGAATCTCGTCCTTTTTAAAAAATGGGTGTAAAGCGCATAGAAATAATGGATACGACATTACGCGATGGTGAGCAAACCTCGAGTGTGTCGTTTTCTGCTTCAGAGAAATTAACTATTGCCAAACTTTTACTAGAAGAATTAAAAGTAGATCGTATTGAAATTGCATCGGCTAGAGTTTCTGAAGGTGAGTTACAAGCGGTTAAAGACGTTACTGAATGGGCTTTAGAAAACGGCTATTTGAATTCGGTTGAAGTATTAACTTTTGTAGATAAAGGCGTATCCATTAAATGGATGCAAGAAGCAGGAGCAAAGGTGCAAAATTTACTAACTAAAGGTTCGTTAAATCATTTAACTCATCAGCTTAAAAAGACTCCAAATCAGCATTTTAAGGAAATAAAAGAGAATATCGTTTCTGCGAAAAAAAACGGTATTGAAACCAATGTGTATTTAGAAGATTGGAGTAATGGAATGCGAAATTCTAAAGACTATGTTTATGAATTTTTAGCGTTTTTAAGTACTCAAAATGTTGCTCGAATTATGCTTCCTGATACTTTAGGCGTTTTAACCACTAGAGAATCTTATGATTTTATAAAGGAAATAAAAGATACATATCCTGATTTACATTTTGATTTCCATGCACATAATGATTATGACTTAGGAGTCTCGAACGCTATGGAAGGCTTACGAGCCGGTGCTGATGGATTACACTTAACAGTTAATGGTATGGGAGAACGCGCTGGAAATGCGCCCATGTCTAGTACTATTGCTGTGATAAATGATTTTATGCCAAATATTAAAATTGGTGTAAATGAAAAGATGCTATATACAGTTAGTAAGTTGGTTGAAAATTTCTCAGGAGTTATGATACCAGCAAATAAACCTATAATTGGCGCTAATGTATTTACGCAAACTGCTGGAATTCATGCAGATGGTGATAATAAAAATAATTTATATTTCAGCGATTTAATGCCTGAGCGTTTTGGTAGAACACGCCAATATGCCCTTGGAAAATCGTCAGGAAAAGCTAATATTCAAAAAAACTTACAGCAATTAGGACTTCAGCTTGATGATGAGGACTTAAAGAAAGTAACCGAACGTATTATTGAGTTAGGCGATAAGAAACAAGTAGTTACTAAAGAGGATTTACCATATATTATTTCTGATGTTTTAGATAGAACGTATGAAGAAAAGGTAAAAGTAAACTCCTATGTATTAACACACTCTAAAGGTTTAAAGCCATCTACTACGGTTTCTATTACTATTGAGGATGAGACTTTTGAGGTAAGCGCACAAGGTGATGGTCAGTTTGATGCTTTCATGAATGCAATAAAAAGTGTTTTTAAAAGAAAGAAAATGATATTGCCTAATTTGATTGATTATGCGGTAAGGATTCCTCCTGGTAGTAATTCTGATGCGTTGTGTGAAACGATTATTACTTGGAAGAATACTGAAAAGGAATTTAAAACTAGAGGTTTAGATTCAGATCAAACAGTATCTGCAATTAAGGCAACAGAAAAAATGTTAAATATTATTATTAATTAAGAATATAAATAGATGAAATTAAATATAGCACTTTTGGCTGGTGACGGAATTGGACCAGAAGTAATAAATCAAGCTGTAAAAGTTAGTGATGCAGTTGCAAAGAGATTTGGACACGATATTAATTGGAGACCTGCATTAACAGGAGCAGCAGCGATTGATGCTGTTGGTGAACCCTATCCAGATGAAACTCATGAGATTTGTAAAAGTTCTGATGCAGTATTGTTTGGTGCTATTGGTCATCCTAGATTTGATAATGACCCTTCTGCTAAGGTTCGACCAGAACAAGGTTTGTTAAAAATGCGTAAAGCTTTAGGTTTGTTTGCTAACGTACGTCCAACATTCACATTTCCTTCATTATTAGAAAAATCGCCTTTAAAAAGAGAGCGTATTGAAGGTACTGATTTGGTGTTTTTACGTGAGCTTACTGGTGGTATTTACTTTGGTGAAAAGGGTAGAAGAGATGGTGGAGAAACGGCTTTTGATAACTGTGTTTACACAAGAGCAGAAGTACAGCGTTTAGCAAAAAAAGGTTTTGAATTAGCAATGACACGTTCTAAGAAATTATGTTGTGTTGATAAAGCTAACGTTTTGGAAACTTCAAGATTATGGAGAGAAACGGTTCAAGCTATGGAAAAAGATTATCCTGAGGTTGAAGTAAGTTACGAGTTTGTTGATGCCGTAGCGATGCGTTTGGTACAATGGCCAAATAGTTACGATGTGTTGATTACTGAAAACTTATTTGGAGATATTTTAACGGATGAGGCTTCGGTTATTTCTGGATCTATGGGATTAATGCCTTCGGCCTCTTTAGGGTCTGATATTGGCTTGTTTGAGCCTATTCACGGGTCTTATCCACAAGCTACTGGATTGAATATTGCTAACCCAATGGCTACGGTTTTGTCTGCAGCAATGATGTTTGAAAACTTTGGTTTACAAGATGAAGGTAAAGCCATTAGAGATGCTGTAAATAGCGCTTTAGAAAAAGGTATGGTTACTGAAGACTTAGCCGATGGTGGAAAATCTTATGGTACTAAAGAAGTTGGAGATTGGCTAGCAGCTAATATCTAGACATCTTAAAATTATATTTAAAAACCCTGTAAAATAGATTATTTACAGGGTTTTTGTTGTTTAAAATGTTTTTGGGCGTTACCCCAAAAAGGGGTCGGGCTTTCCACTATATCTTTTTTTTTTACGTCATAGCGAGGACGAAGGACGTGGCTATCTGTTAAATTTTAGTCCAAAACAAAGTTGTAATTTCTTTTAAAAAAAAAGGATGCCGTTGCAACCCCTAACGCAACTATCCGCCAAAGTCAGGAATAAGCATCAAATTTTAGCTAAAGTCTATTAACTATTAGAGAACGAGGTAGGTAATTCGAATATTTCCAATCCAAAATAAGGAACAGAAGCAAGAATATGGTCAAAAATATCAGCCAAAATGTACTCGTAATTTACCCATCGTTTATCAGAACTAAACGCATAAATCTCAATTGGCAAACCATGTGGAGTTGGCGCTAATTGACGCACCATAATAGTCATGTCTTTATTTATAGCCGAATGATTTTCTATATACGTTTGAATATATTTTCTAAACACACCAATGTTAGTTAGATTCCTTCCATTTATAGGAATCTCTTTATTAACATTATTCGAATTATTAAAATCAGAAATATCTGCTTGACGAGTTTCTAAATAGGTTTTTAAGAGTTCAATATTTTTAAGCGACTCTATTTCAACTTCAGATAAACATTTTATGGAGTCTTGTTTAATATTTAAGGCTCTTTTAATGCGTCTGCCTTCAGAACTAGTCATTCCTCTCCAATTTTTAAAAGAGTCAGAGATTAGGGCATAGGTAGGAATTGTGGTTATGGTTTTATCAAAATTCTGAACCTTAACTGTAGCTAATGTAATTTCGGTAACATCGCCATCGGCTCCGTACTTTTCAAAAGTAATCCAATCTCCAATTCTTACCATATCGTTTATTGAAACTTGAATACTGGCCACAAAACCAAGAATTGTATCTTTAAATACAAGTATAATAACCGCAGAAATAGCTCCTAAACCTGTTAAAAATTTAAAGAAAGGGATTCCAGTAATAATAGCAATAGCAGACATAATACCACCTAACCATGCAAAAATCATAAATACTTGGATATAGCTATCTATGGGTTTATCTCTAAATCTGGGTAAGGTTTTTAAATAATCTTTTAGCGTGTTTAAAAGGCTTCTAACAACCCATAACGCTAAAACTATAGCGAATACTTTTAATCCTTTTTCTATTATAATTTCGAAATTATAAAAATCTGCAAATACATTTGGTGCAAATTTTAATGCTATTAAAAAAGGAATGATATGTGCAATATTTCTTGGAACCTTATTAGAAATTAAAAAGTCATCAAAATTTGTCTTAGATTTTTTTGCAAACTGTGTAAATGCACCTATTAATAATTTCCTAATAACAATATCAACTATAAATATTATTAAAAGTAAACCTATAACTAAAACAATCATATTTAGATATTGAGCCACAGCTTCAGAAACACCAAGGTTTATCAAATATTCAGAAATAATGTGCTTTAAATCTTGGTGGGGGTGTACAGTATCTTCAATATTATTGATTTTATCTTGAATCATTTTGCTGGCTTTAAATATTTTTTATCAATATAAAAGGTACCGAAAGGTATGATTGAAGCTATAAGTACTATGAAAAATTCTTTATTAGTCCAAGAAAATTCTTTTTTAAATAGAAACGCTAAAGCCACATAAGCTATAAACAATACACCATGTGGCATACCTAATAATTTAACATATTGAGGTTCGTCTAGCAAGTATTTTATTGGAGTAGCTATAAACAGAAGTAGGATGTATGAAACACCTTCTAAAAGCGCAATAATTCTGAATGTATTTAATGAAGAAAGCATACTGATTTATTTTTGTGCAAAAGTAGTTCACAATCAAATAATAACAGTAATTTTTAAGTTTTTTTTATAATACGTTAAAAATGATAAGCCCGTAAATGGCAAAGCGTAGAAACCTTAATGAACCATAGAGCATTACATTTTTAAAAGGAAATTCTATAATACCCGCAGCAATACAAGCAATAGAAAAGGGTAGTGGTAATACTGCGCCAACCATAATAAGAAAGCCACCCCATTTTTTTGAGTTTTTTAGTTGCTTTTCCATTTTAGTTTCTAGGTAATTATGAACAGAAGGCATTTTAGTAATAGAACGCCCCATCCAATATGATAATAATCCACCTCCGTAAGATAGAAATGCTAAAAGACCCAAGTAAAACCAAGGGCTATACATTTTACCTGCCCAGGCTATAAAAATTTCTGGTGGTACAAGACCAAGAAGTGTTTCGGAAACAAAAAAGAAACTTAAAACACCATAAGCTGGCAATATTTCTGTTAGACGAACTAAAGCTTCATTAATGTTATAAAAATGATTTAAAGCATATATAGCAATAACAATAGCTATAATATATGGAAATGCCTTTTTAACGGCTTGCCAAACAAATGTGTAGAACCCTGTGTAATTATAGTACTGATGTAGTAATCGCAATCGCGACTTTTCAGTTTTGTTTTTCTGTTTAGGTTTCATGTTCAATAAATAAAGGGACTACAAATATAAGGCTTGATTTTTATTAAGGAAAATATAGTTTTTGTTTTAGAATAACTTTAACAGGGTAAGAAGTATTTTAATTAATCTATTTTACATAATATAAATTATAGTACAAATGTTATTATTGGTATTTTATGAGAGGAGTCCATTTGATAGCTATAATGTAGTATTATGTAAAATATCCCAGAAGCATTTGTTTTCATTAGAATAATTGGAACTTGGGTCATTAAACTAATAAGCGGTTTGCTTCGCAGCGTTTAAAAACATTTGTATCTATAATTAGCCGTTATGTAAAATAACCGCTACCAAGCGCTCGATTGTTTTATAAAATCAAATTGCTCTGACAATTTATTTTACACACAATTATCCAACGCTTGCCAACGCCAAAATAAAAGCTAACCTTTTTGCTCTTATTAAAAATCGCGTATTCGATAAAATGTACGTAATAAAAAATTTTAGACGATTCTCGTAAGCTTGCCACAAGAGTATAAAATTTAAGAAAAATAAATTTCTATACACTTGTTAAATTTAGAACTTCAATAAATCCTTTTTTAAAATATTCTAATCTTTTTTTCTTGATAAAAAAAGAAACAAAAAAATCAGGGCTGCATATAATTTTGGAAACAATTAACGGCTTATTCGCTATATTTTAGGAAACATTGTAACTATTTACATTACTTTGAAATCCTTTGTTAAATCGAAACTCTTAACAAACTGTATTACAAAACCCCTAAAATATGCACGCTCATTTCACCTATTGTTTTATCCAAAATTTTATGAGGCCAAGTTTAACATCGAAATTCTATTTTACATAATATTTCTACGAATCAAACCATGCTTTATCTAAATCGATAGTTTCACTTTTAGGTTGCTTGTTTTCATCTAACAGAATAACTTCAACTTTAACAGGTATATCTGATGATTGACCTGCAACAAAACAACTTCCAACTGGCAACAAAGGAATTGATTCAAAAGATAATTTATCTAGATATGCAACGGTTTTTTGAATTGCATTAATATCATTATTATTAATAAGTCTATGGATGAAATAATTATGCAGTTGCGAAATAATTGTTGGTGAAATATCATAAGGTCTTTGACTTGAAATAGTTAAGAAAGTACTAAATTTCCTTCCCTCTTTGATAATTTCTTCAAAAGTTTCTAATCTGTAATCTTTCCAAGTTTCACTTTCTCTTTCTGATGTGGAAGATAAAATATTATGAGCTTCATCTATAATAATATGAAGTGATTTATCCTCAAACTCCCCTACTTCTTTATGTTCATCATAAAGTTGCTTTGAGATAATTAGTGGTAAAGTTTTCTTCATCTCAAGGTTTGCATTACTTAAATTAATCACTTCAAGATTTTTATACTCTTTCTTTTCATTCGGGTCGATTGTTATTAATCTTTCAAGAGTATTAAACTTTTTAATCATCCGACCAATTAAAGGTCTTATATGTTCTTGAATAGAATATCCATTAGTGACCTCAAAAAAATACTGTGAAAGAATTTTAAATTTTATTTTACCGAATTTAGAAGGATCTATTTTAACTTGGTCAATATTCGGGAAAATGGTATCGAAAACACCTTGTAAATTCGCATTTGAATAAATATTCCCAACGTAATATGTTTTACTATCTGAATGATACTTAAGCTCTCCTCCTTCAATTTTTGACAATATTCTTTCTGTTATATAACCATATTCTTGATTTGGAAGTTCTATTTTTTTTAGGTGTTCAAATATTTCACTAAAAATGTTAACCTGTAAATTTGGATCTGCTTTTTGGAGTATATCTTTTAATAGTTTATTTATATTTTCTCTTGATCTTTCATCAAAATTATCTTCATAGAAATTGTTTTTAATAGCTCTACTTAAAAAAGGTTTTTGAGTTTTTTCTGTAGCTTCTAATAAAACTGAAATAATTTCAAGGGTTTCTATATTTCCTTGCTTAATATAAAACTTATCACCTTCAACAGATCTAGTAGATAAATTATATATGTTTTTGTCTGTAGTGATTAGATTAGGTCTTACATATTCCCCATTAAAATCGATAAGAACAAAATGAGCTTTCCTATTAAAGTTTATTGACTCTTTTGATTGGAGGAATAATTCAGTATATATTTTTGCAAGAGTATTTGATTTACCACTACCAGTATTACCAAAAATCCCAATATGGCTGGCAAATAGTTTTCTAATACTCAATCTTATTGGTTGAGACGATTCCTCTGTTAAAAAACCAAGAAGAATAGTTTTTTCTTTTTCATTATAAAACTGATGTAGTTTATTGAATTCATTTTTATCTAAAAGATAGCATTCATTATCTATTAGAGGCATTTCTTTTATTCCCTGTTTAAAATATCCTTTTTCGAAATTGCCAAATAATACAACTTCTAAAAATCTTAAAATTTTGAGCTCTTCCTTTTTATATTCCTTATTATATATTTTTTCTTTTGTAATATACTCTCCTTCAACTTTTCCAATTATTTCAGTAAATCCTTTAGCGATTTTAACATAACTACCTACAGCTACATTTTTAATAGTTTTACCATTATAAGAAATGTGAGATAAATTTTTATCTTTTTTAACCTCTATTTTAACTTTTCTACCCTCTACAGATGAAACAGTACCAATTATAAAAATTGACTCTTTTAAAAGTGCTTTATTTATACTATTTGAATTATTTATCGACATTCTCAATTACTTTTTTAAGGATATTATCAGTAAAATAATCTAAAGTATATTTAGCACCAACAGAGTCTGGAGTGTATATATGAATATTAGGATTTTTTTCTGTTTCCATTTTAACTCTCATAGCTACCTCACTATTTTGAGAACAACATATAAATATTCTTAAGGTTGGATTAGATTTGGCTGCTCTTAATGTTATTTTTCTTATGTGTCTATCCTCCATTGAGAACCCAAGTATAAACAAAAGTGCATTTTCCTTTTCCAACTCACTTGAATATAGTCTTAATAATTCAGAGTAATATTCTATAAGAACACTTTCAAGATGTTTCGCCTCTTCAGGATTTACTACAAGTATTTTATTATATTCATCAATAAAATCTGAACCTGTTTTAATTATCAAAGTATCATCTATGTGATCTAAATTTGGAGACAATAGGATTTTGTCTTTTAATTTATTATACTTCCAAGTAATTGAACCGTGCATTTTAATAATATTAAAAACTGGGATTTCAGAAATGTGATCAAAATGTAAACTACGTTGATTAATGGATTTCTTAAAATTCTCAAGCCCAAAAACAGGAGTAAATCTACCAGAAAACCCATCATTATAATCAAACTGTAAGGATTCTAAAACAGTTTCAATTAATACATCAATGTTAGTTGAAAAAATATTGGCTTGCTTTGGTAAGATTGAAGTTTTTCTTTTTAATAAAGTTGAGCATAAAGTTTGACAAAAAGATTGATATGATGCTTTTGTTTTCTGAAAATCTGCATCTTTGTCCAGTTTATTTTCAACCACCTTTTTATTAGGCAGCATAACGTCTTTTAAATATTCTTTATAAAAAACTTCTTTTTCTGCTAAAGTAGTAGCATCGTTTAGATTTTTTTCGATGTTGTTCAGAACTGGAAGAAAAGGTCTAGAAACACCAGAACCTATAAGAAAGTTAATTTTAGAACTTTGTATTACTTCTGACAATTCATTTATACTTATTTCTTCCATTTCAATTATAGATTTATGACTCGTCCATTTATTTAAGACTAGATATTATTATGGTTAAATTTTAATTTAAAATTTCAAAAACATTAGTTCTTTCCAATTCATATTTTTGAATGCTAATTTTTTTTATTTTTAGTTTTTCCTTTGTTCTATATAACTGCAACTTTTTATCATCATTAAATTCATATTTTACTCCAGAATAAAATAATTTATTGCTTAAATTATCGCATATATAATCAAGGAGCATAATTATTTCTTTTTTATTCTTTTTGGGAGAAATCGAGAATTTTGTATGTGCCTTATTCCATTTAATAAAAAAATCTTCTCCATTAAAAAAATCAAAACCAAACATTATCTCTTCTACTAAATTTGAATCATATTTTGCTTTACGATTACCTGGTATTCCAGGATAATCAACTCTATTATTTGTTAACCCCATTTTTCTATTTGGAACTCCCATTTGTGGCTTACTATAAATAAAACGCCACTCATCTTCATATTGCCATTCAATATCTTTAATTGTAGCAGAATAAAAGAATGGAACAAGCATTTGTAAATATGGTGATATGTCAATTGGCTTAAGTTCATTAGAATAATTCATTGGAAACAAACCCATCAATGAACCATCTAGCTCTGCTCCTTTTTTTAGACTATTTTGTAATTTTTCTAAATCAAATTTTATCTTAAATCCTTTTTCTTTAGTATAATGAGGCCACATTAATGGATGACTTTCTTTACCAGTCATAGAAATTATTCCGTACATATTAGATAATATCTCCCAATAAGTTCCAATGTAAGTGTTACATCTATCCCTTTTAATATCATTATCATAAAGTTCTTTCAAATCTTTTTGACTCAACGAATCTTGATATAAACTTTCATATAATTTATAATCTAAAGGATGTTCTGTATACCATAGAAACGGAGAACAATCTAAAACATCATTAAGTTCAATTGGATGAGAAGCATATAAATATGAATTAATAAAGGAATCGATACTATATTCACTAATAGAATAATATTTAAATAGTTTTTTAGGATAAACTATATTATGATCAACCTTTATCTTGTCTTTTTCGGTATAAGTCTTATACTCTACTTCATATTTGAAGCCATTATGTTCGTAAAAATCTTTCTCAATCAAAATATTACTTGGTTTTAATTGCTCTTCTATATAGCTTTATTTCACGTTCTTTAAACCTGCCTCTGCCTTTTCCAAAAAACATTTGATAACTTATATAGATTGTAATTGCTAATGGAATAAACACCTTAAAATCAAATGAACCTTTAAAATCAAAATGATTTTCTAACAGCAATGAAATCATATTTACAAACCACATTAATGTAAAAAACAGGCTTATTAATTCATTAATCTTAGATACTGAAAAAGTCTTATTAGTTGTAACTGTCTTATACAATTTCCCTATAACCATATCTTCAAGTATGTCTACTATACTTTCCCAATGTCTTTGCCAAGATTTACTGCCTTTATTAATTAAGTACCAACCTAAAGATGTTATAAAACCAACACAGGTTGCGTAAAAAAGTGAATGATTTTTTTCTGAAAAATTAATAGTAGATAAAATTGCAAAATACCCAGCCAAAGCAACAGCTTGAAAAGCCCAAAAATAAACCGCTCTTTTCCAATAAAGTTCTATCTCAAACTTTCTTGAATCCCAAGCCATATTGAAAATCTCTTTCTTTTCTTTTTTCCCTAAATCATTGAAGTCATTTAATTCTTTTAAGAATTCTTTTTTTGAAATCTCCTTTGGGTCTTCTTTATCTTTTTCCAAATCAATTAATTTTAATTAAAAATATTAGTATTCAACTGAATATCTTTATAACATTCCAGTCATTGCAAATCAATTAAATCTATTAGGGAGAAATATTGTCTATCAAATATAACAATTTTTGTAGGAATTGTATTGAGGGAAAACCGTAAAAGTAAGTATGACAATAATTTAAAATCAATCTAAATTTTACGAAATCCTTTTATTTCGAAAGACCTATTCATTTTTCATATTATTAATTCTTAAATAATTTATTTATATTTAGACAAATTCTTTATATGATAGAATATTAATTCTTAAAAAAAGAGAGAATCAGGTATATGTCTTAATTATACCTATACCTGAGTGCTTTATTGCACTCAGGTTTTTTCTATATAAATATGTTTATAACAATCGTATATCCAATAGCAGACCTTCGACATTTGAAAAATGATCAAATACCTTTTTATGATTATTTAAAAAAAGTTCCTATTGATGAAAATAAATATTATTTTAAAAAAGTTGGTCTACAAAAGAAACGTTCAAGAGGTCCAATTGATTATTTAGATAATGAAGATTTCTATTTTGATGCTTCAAACTTCATAACAACAAGTCTAACTCAAAGTAAACCCATTTTCAAAAAATTAAAAGTAAAGTACGATTTTCGGCGCCTTTTTTATAATAGTCATGGTCCTTCTAGAATTGAAATTGGAATCAGATTCCTTAATTTTTCTAAACATAATATCGAAGTGAATTTTGATGAATTTATTGAGCTTATAAGTCAAATTAAAATTGCTACTAAAGATATTTCAATTGAAGAAAACAAATTTGATATAAAGAGTTCTGGAACTATTGAATCTGTAACCAAATCGATTAAAAATATTATTTGTTACTCACCAACTATAAAGGATAACTCAATAAGCAATGTTGATTCAATTTTTAAAGATATAAGTGATATTGAAGTATTTAAGCCTTTATTAATAATTGATTATAAAGATCACATATACCATAAACTGCCAAAATATAAGAAAAAAATAAATTTTAGTTATAAACTAAATTACAATACATACTATCTCAATAAAAACAGTAAAATATCTAACTTAGATTTATTTTTGTTAGAAAGAAAAAAGAGCATCACTAAATTCGATATGTCTGATTTTAGAGAAACTAGGTTGCATCTAATAAATTTTTACTGCTCATTTAAGTATGTAAACTTTCTAATGAATAAAGTTGAATTAAATATGGCAGATTTTAACTTTAATGTTACAACGAAAGTCGTAAATAGCATTAGACACCTATTTAACAGTCCGCTAAGTGATAAAACATTCAATATTAGCAAATTCTTTAATAAACATTTTACTGGATTTTCAAAGGTTAATGAAAGATTGTCCATTTATGATGGAAAAAACAACCCAAACATTAAGAACAGAATTTTCATAAGTTACGCTCGTGCAAGTAGTAAATACACGAATACTTTAGAAAAATTTTTAAAACACAATTCTGATATCTCGTACTGGCGTGATACAAATGATATTGATTCTGGTGAAAAATGGTTAGCAGAAATTAACAAAGGGATAGAGAATTCAAATATTGGTATTTTAATGTTGTGTCAAAACTATCTAGCTTCTAAGACTGTTATAAACGTTGAGTTACCTGCTTTACTTAAGTTATATGAAATGAAAAAAATCAGACTTTACACAATACTTTGTGAAGAATGTAACTATGAAAAAGAAGGTCTTGGCGTTATTCAAATGGCTAATACGCCATTAACTCCGATGTATAAATTACTTAAGGAAGGCACAGATAAAAGTATCTATAAAAAACTAGCAGAAACTATTAATAAAGGATAATCCATTCCACACACATTATGCTTCCCTCCTACGTCGTCGCATAAAAAGTATTCCATTAACATTGTAGAATAAATTTTTTAAAGAAACTGTAGTAACAACTTTCGCTTTTAACCAAAGCTCAAGTTACATAACGCAGAACATTATAATACAAATTCATTCCATTAAAATTAGATAGTTATAATGTAGTATTATGTAAAATATCCCAGAAAGTATTGTTTTCATAAGAAACCTTTGTACTTGGGTCATTAAACATTAGTAAGGTACTTCTCGTATAATTTTAATATTCTGTACAATTGTTCAAGTTTTTTTTAAATAAACGATTCACGAGAAACTTTACGTTTACAAATTTGTATTATAATTTGTCGTTATGTAAAATTGCCGCTGCCAATCGCTCGATTGCTTTTTAAAAATTTAAATGTTTCAATAACATTTATTTTTAAACACAATTTACCGCCGCTTGCCAACGCCAAAAAAAAATAATGCTAATGATGGTGTAAGCTATGATTTTGACATGGAAAATGTCGGAGACTTTTCTGCTGTTAAAATCAAGAGTGTTAAAAATACAATAAACTTTTTATTAAGGGAATATCTATTTAGTAGTAAATTACTATTCCATATACATTACACTTCCCTCCTATATCGTTGTATAAAAAGTGCTCAGTTAAAACCGCAGAGGAAACTTTTTAGAATGTTTTTTTAAAGAAACTGTAGTAACAATTTTCGGTTTTAACCAATCATAATAAGGAGATTCACTATTTATAAAAAAATCAAATTAAAACTTATAAGTAACATTTAATAAGAACTTTAAATTGTTTGCAGTTTTGTAGTTTGTTACTAAACCTTTGCTATTATATCCTGTTATTTCTTCATTTGTTACTCCATCTGGATTTCCTTTATTGTAATTGACAGATGAATATTCTATTTCAGTTCCTATTATGGTTGAACCTGAAATAAATATTAATCTTGGTGAAATACGCATCATATCTTTTACATCTCCCCATCTTCCTGTAAACGTGCTAACATCTACATTTTTAGAGGCTCCTAAATTTTTAGAATAGCCTCCAAAAACACCAGCTATAATTTTTTTTCCATTAGTATGAATATCTAACCAAGATGTAAAATTGTTATATGTTGTATATTCTACAATACCTTTAGTTATTTGCTCTGGAGTGTAGTTTTTGTCTATAGCTGCATAGCCACCCATCATGACTAGATTGTCATTATTCTGTCCGTAAATAACATAACCTTTAAAGGTAAGCAATGGTGAAGTTACTTTTGCAAATGCTAAAACGGTATTACTGTGTACTTTCTGTTTTATAATATAATTATTTGCAGTAACAATTTCAGGTCTTAAAATTTGATGTCCGTAGCCTAGTCCACCAATAAATGTATTGGTTTTATACTGTATTTGAAAATGAAGTTCTGGAACTAACGAGTTAAATTGTGCATCTACAGCGCCTTTGTTTGTAAAATGTCCATTGGTTAATTGGGTTAAGCTTAAGGTTGTTTTTCCAAGTTTATAAGAATATTTAAACTGAGGGTTTCTTGCCAGAGGATTAAATGGTGAACCCGCACCAAAAGAAACTGTTCCTGGGTAGCAATCAACAACAAATGTAGGATGCCAATACTGCCCTACTAATAGTTGAGACTTTTTCCAATCTAGTTTCACAAAGGCATGTCTTAGTCTAAAATTAAATTTTGAATCGGTATTAACTCCTAAAAAATCACCTTCAATCATGCCAGAAGTTTTTGCTCCAAAGGCATCTGGGCCTGTTATTTTTGTTCTAATTCTTGAATTAATTCCTACAAAATTAAATGAAGGTGTTTTGTTAATATCATTACCTTCGTCATCTAATTTAACAGGCTTAGGGGCTAATACAAACAAACCTTCTCCTCTAGCCGATATACTTTGACGCGTATTTAAACTAGCATCATTACTAATAAACCCACTAAATTTTACAGTAAATTTTGGCTCTTTTTTTTGAGCTATCAAAAACATAGGAATTGCTAACAGTAACATTATAATGACTATCTTTTTATCCATAACTGCCTTCATTTTTTAGAATATGCCTGGTATACCAGGAAGTTGACCTACTAAGGCTAGTGCTATAACGCATATTAAAAACATAACTCCTGGAATAATTAGTCGCTCTTTTAATGTTAATTTCTCTGCTCTTTCACGATCACCAATTAATCCTAAATTATCAAGTAGCATAGTTAAAGCCCACCCAAATACTGGATTAACAAAGGCACAGGCAAAAATACATGTACCAGCACTTAAAGAATCGTTTTGTTTTTTCACCATTTGCATTCCTGCTTCAAGCAATGGTAGAAACACACCAACTATTAAGGCTACTCTTAATACGGGTTCCCACATGGCTAAATCCATAGGATATCCAAAAACTGATGCCAGAATACATAATATTGCCGTAAGTATAGCGCCTCCAGGTATGGGTCTTTTTGCAATAGCTGCAGGAATCATATAGGTACCCCAAGAAGAAGCAATATTACCACCTCCTAAGAATGCTCCGACTACTTGTCTGATTGAAGAAACCGTCATGGTATCATCTACATCCATTAAAACATCTTTTGCTTTTTTTGGGTAATTCATTTCTTGAAAAACACGATGTCCTAGATAATCTGGAGACCACATAGCAACAGCTAAAATGGCAAATGGAATTACTGCAACATAATGCCCAAAATCTGGCCAGCCTATTTGCCAACCTGTATCTTCTCCCCACCACCATAGTGGGTTAAAATGAGGTAAGCCTGGCTCTGTAGTAAATTCAAAGCCAACGCCCATTATATAAGCTGTTATTCCTGCTATAGCAGAGCATAAAGGGATTGCCAACCACCTTTTTTTAATTCTTGCTAAATAGGCATAAACTAAAACGGTTATTCCTATAACCACAAAAGATACAGTACTTGCGTTTTCACTTGAAGCCCATAATTCAAACTTAGATATCTGACCTATTAAACCAACAGCTCCCAGGTATATAAGAAGTCCACCTCTAACACCAACGCCTGTCAATTCCATTAATTTAGAACCCCCTTTGGTAATACTTAGAATGAGTCCAAAAACACCTATTAATATCCCCAGAGCTAACGGATGCCCCCCAGCTGCTGCTATTATTGGTATTAAAGGAATCATAGGGCCATGAGTGCCTGCTAAATTTGCTCTAGGGTTTAAGATTGCAGAAAAAATGAGTACAAAAATACCGCCTGCAATTAGTAATTCGTATCTAACATTTTCTGCTACAAACTCTGGAGAAAGCCCAAATTGAACAGCAAAGGCAGCAACCATTGCTGTTACCATAACTACTTTGCCTATTGTGGCCGCTAGTGCAGGAACTAAATCTTCAAATTCTATATGAAAATCTCTAAAAGGTAAATGAATTTTCCACCTTCTGAATTTCATACTTAGCAACTCATGCTCTAAATAATCTTCTCTTTTTTCAAACTCACTAGATTTTTTACGATTCTGATTATAAGAATTTTTATTGTTTTTATTCATTGCTTAAATGGTTCTCTTTTTGAAACGACAAATTTACTTTCATAAATAACTTTTAAACATGAGAATTGTCAGGTTTGTGAATACTAACTAAAATTATTTCTGAAGACGGATAGAAATGAGATACTTATGCTTTTAGCTTTTTTAAGTTTTTGAGATTTTAAGATTTTAAAGTAAAATAAGGATACCTATTGTTGCTAAGTAAAAGAAGTATGTTCTATTAAAATTGTAGATATAGTTTTAGAAGAAAAAACAAGAAACCAAGGATTCTACAAAATAGTAACCCTTACCTTTTTCTTTTTTAACCTGGTATTATTTAGTTTTCCCACTAAATATTCCGCTTTAGATAAAGGTATAGCTACAAACGCACAGTCTTGTTTTAGCTCTATAATACCTAGTTCATTTTTGTTTATATTTCCTTGTTTAAAAAATAATCCAGCAATATCTCCTTTAGATATTTTATCCTTTCTTCCTCCAGAAATAAATAAAGTTTGCCAGTATTGCGGTTTATGCGGAGCTTTTTTATCAATATTAATACCTTTTACATTTAGAATAAACTCTGGTAAAAGTTGATCTTTCCATTTTAAAATATAAGCTGTTCCTTTAGCGTGCATTCTTGCTGTTCTACCATTTCTATGAATAAATTCTTCTTCATGACGGGGTAATTCATAATGAATAATATAATTCATTTCTGGTATATCAATACCTCTTGCTGCCAAGTCTGTAGCTAATAAAACTTGCGAGGTTCCATTTCTAAATGTAATTAAAGCACGTTCTCTATCTTTTTGTTCCATGCTGCCAGAAAAACAAGAATGGCTAATTTTATTACGCTTTAAAAAATTGCTAACAACATCAATACTATTTCTTAAGTTACAGAAAATAATACCTTGTTCGTTTCCAATATGTTCAACTAATTTTAATAATGTATTTAATTTATTCTTATCTGGAGATACTATAGTTTTTATAGCTAATTTGGAAACGCCTTTTTCTTTTAAATAATTGATAGTTATTGGCTTATCTAACCTAACAAAACCAGGGACGGTAATACCTTGAGTAGCAGAAGTTAAAATGCGTTTGTTTATAGTTTTTAATTGAGTTATAATAGCCTTCATTTCATCTTCAAACCCAGCTTCTAATGATTTATCGAATTCATCTAGTATAAGGGTTTTGATATTTTCTTTAGAGAAGCGATTAGCGTCAAAATGATCCAATATGCGCCCAGGAGTTCCTATTAAAATTGCAGGATTATGTTTAATTTCAATTTTATCTTTAGACATGGGTCTGCCACCATAAATCGCATTTACTTTATAACCAGAGCCCATTGAGCGTATAACTTGCTCAATTTGAATAGCTAATTCTCTTGACGGCACAATTATTAAAGCTTGTATATCTTTAGATTCGGGATTTAATACTTTTAAAAGCGGTAATGAAAATGCTAAGGTTTTTCCTGTACCTGTTGGAGATAATAATATGGTGTTAGTAGCTTCTTCGATTATAGGAATCGCTTCCTGTTGCATTGGATTTAAGGACTGAATATTTAATTTTTTTAAAATATCCTGTTGGTTTTTAATGCTTTGCACCATAGTATTTTTTTGTATTTTTTGCTAAAAAGCTAGATAATAACCTTTAGCCGAAATATTCAGCATTTCTGTCATAAAAAAACCATCAACTAAGATGGTTTTGTAATTTGTATTAAAACCTATTTTTTTATGACACGCACATTAACGGCAATCGGGCCTTTTGCGCTTTTTTCAATAGTAAAGGTTACTCTGTTTTTATCTCTAATTTTATCGATAAGATTTTTAGTGTGTACAAAAATCTCCTCACCAGAATCTTTAACAGTTATAAAACCATATCCTTTTTTATAATTGAAAAATTTCACCTTTCCTTCTTTAATGTCCGATTCTTTATTTCGGTTAAATAATTTATTTATAAAATTTCTAAACATCTTTTCTATTATTTTTCGTCTTAAGTCTGACTAAATAGTTCTTTAATTTACTAAAGTTGCAAAAATAGGTTAAAAAAAAGGGTTTGAAAAAAATACTTTAATTATAGCTGGCGCACTTTTAATTTTGTGTTATTAAATACATGAATCCTTATATTTACACTTTTAATTTTTAGGTCTATTAGTAGTGGAACAGATAAAAGCATATTTAGATCAGGTGGCAACCATCTCACAAGAAGATTGGGCTTTTTTTAAATCCAAATTACAGCGTCGTGTTATACCTAAAAAAGCTGTATTTTTAAAGATAAATATTATAGAGAATCATATTTCTTTTATAGAGTCTGGTGTGGTGCGTTTGTTTATTCCAAAAGATAACCCAGAAAAAGAAATCACTTTCGGTTTTAGCTTTAAAGACCAATTTGTAAGTGCTTATGATTCCTTTTTATCACAAACACCATCGGCATATCAATTGCAAGCTCTTACAGAAACAACTATTGTAAGTATTACTTATGATGATTTACAAACGGTCTATAAAACTACTCAAATTGGAAACTTAATTGGGCGATTAACTGCAGAACGTCTTTTTTTATTAAAATCTAAACGAGAGCAAAATTTATTAAACCTTACTGCTGAAGAGCGTTATATAAAACTTTTTAAAGAGCGTCCAGAACTTATAAAAGTAATTCCGCTAAAATATATCAGTTCTTATATAGGTGTTACAGCACAGGCCTTAAGCCGTATTAGAAAACGTTTGTAATTTATATTTATTGATTTAGGTTCATTGTTTAGAACATATTGTGCTATTATATTTGTGAAAAAATATATATGCTTGTTGTTCTGTTTGTTTTAATACTTTGGTATGGAGGTTTATTTTTTCAATCTTTCTTTTTACATCGTTATGCCGCACATCAAGTATTTACCATGTCGAAAACGATGGAACGTATTACCTTTATTTTAACGTGGGTTTTTCAAGGTTCTAGTTATCTAAGTGCGTATGGTTATGGTATTATGCACAGGATGCATCATGCCTATACTGATACCGAAAAGGATCCACATTCGCCATCGCATGATGCTAATTTATTTGCTATGATGTGGCGAACAAAAACCATCTACCAAGATATTAATAAAGAGCGCATTACTGTTGATCAACGTTTTACTAAAAACGTTCCGCAATGGAAAGGTTTTGATGGATTTGCAAGTTCTCGCTTTTCAAGATTACTTTGGATAGCAATTTACATTCTGTTTTTCGCTTTTTTTGTAACGGCTTGGTGGCAATGGCTATTATTACCAATTACGTTTTTAATGGCTCCAATTCACGGTGTAATTATAAACTGGTTTGGTCATATTTATGGTTATGTGAATTTTAAAATGAAAAATACGAGCAAAAACCTTTTTCGGTTTGATTTTTTGATGATGGGAGAAGGCTATCATAATAATCATCACAAATATGCTAATAGAGCTAATTTTGGTGTAAAATGGTATGAGATAGATATTACGTATTTAATTATAAAACTATTAAATACTTTAGGTTTTATTAAATTAAAACCAATTCCTGTAAAGAAATAATATTTGTGGGTGGTTCGGCTATTTTGTTACTGACTCACATCTTTATAAACTTGCATATTTGCTTTCATAAATAACTTTTTAAGTATAAGAATATTTAAGTTGTGTGAAATACTATGTTAATAACTCAAATATTAGAAATACTAAAACGAGGCCAATAATATTTAAATTCGCAAAACCTGAAAATTATATTTAATCAGTTTTTAGAATGAAGTTATTAATTGCTGCCTTACTTTTTCTTTTATCATTGAATGCTTCTGGCCAAAAGCGAATAAATGATATTTTAAAGCTTTCTAAAGCTATAGAAGCTATTGTTGCTGATTCTATTCAATCTGTAAATACAACAAAATTAGAAAACATTGCAAAACCTGAAAAACCAGATATTAAAGCTGAATATTGGAACCCTACTGTTTATAACCCTTATAAAAAAGAAATAAAACTTCAATTTCCATTACAATTACAGTTTGAAGATTCTACATACTGCTCTCCTATAGGAAAAGCTAAAGTGATAACTTCTCGCTATGGTTGGAGAGGTAGAAGAGCACACAAAGGTATAGATATAGATCTTATTACTGGCGACAGTATTTTTGCAATGCTTGATGGTGTTGTAAGAATGTCTAGATACACTAGCGGTCATGGAAAAACAGTAGTGATAAGGCATTACAACGGACTAGAAACGGTGTATGCCCATTTGTCGAAATATGGTGTTAAAGAAAATGATACTGTAGCTAAAGGTGCTTATTTAGGTAAAGGAGGCGTTTCAGGAAATGCCCGCGGTAGCCATTTGCATTTGGTTGTAAATTATAAAGGTATTTCTATAAACCCAGAATATTTATTCCATTTTAATGATAACAATAGAATTAGAGCCCAAGAACTTTGGGTAACTAAAAAATGGACACAACCTATTTTTCATAATTCAACAAGACAAAGCAAAATAAAACCTTTGCTTACTGAAGAACAAGCTATAGCAAGTTTAATTAAGCAGCGTTCTATTTACGTGGTGAGACCTGGTGATACTTTATCTAGAATTTCTAAAAACAATAATGTAAGTATTGCTTCTATCTGTGAGGCTAATCATATTAGACGCAACTCTGTGATTAAAATAGGACAAAAAATATTGATTGAAAAATACCCTTAATCAATCCTTTAGCAAAACAAAAGTTTTTTAATTGCCTTCTCAGAACAGATTCAATTTCCTTTGAAAAAATAAAGATAGTGTTTTGTCAAAAAAAACACTAAACAGTATTGAGTTAAAGCTAACTTTTATTATGGTTAATATGCAAATCACTATTACGGCTTTTTTAACCTCCAAGCACCAACAATTAATCCAAATAAGAATAAGAGAGCGATTAATGCAACATACTTATAATCATTAAAGATGCTAAAAGAAAAACTAAACAAGGTTGGAGCTAACGCGCTAGCAATAACTAGAAAACTCATAGTTTTACCAGTAATAGCACCTAAGTGTTTACGTCCGTAATACTTTGGCCAAGTTACAGCATTAACCACAGCAAAAAGGCCACCCAAAATACCAAGTCCCAAAATTAAAAGGTATACTCCTGTTTTAAATGCTAAAAAATATAGTCCTAAAGCAGCAACTATACCACTTGCAATCATGATTAATATATATATTCTATGTTGTATATAATCACTTAAAATATTGGCTACTGTAGAAACTATAATACTTATAACGGAAATGGGTATAAAAATAGCAATAGCCTCCGTTTTTAAATAACCGTGAGCTTCAAAAATTGAAACCACATGAAATGTAAGTCCTGTAATAAAAAAGCTATTGAATGCTAAAACCAATCCAATAATCCAGAATGCACGCGTTTTTTTTGCTTCTTTTAATGTGAAATTTTTAACCTGTATATTAATGGTTTTACTTTTTGTTTTAGTTAAAACCATTGTGCCATCTGGTTGTAAACCAAAATCTTCTGGTTTGTTTTTGTAAAATTGAAGTATAATGATAGAAAATACAAATAATGCAACAGCCATAATTTGCCAGCTTATTTGCCAATCATAATCATCAATTAGAGCATTTATTAGCAATGGAGAGCTTGAAAAACCAAAGGATACAGCAATGCTGCTTATAGAGTTTACTTTGCCTCTATTTTTATCAAACCACATCATCACCATATTACGAGAAGCCATCGTTAAAACTCCTTGACCGCTAAAACGAAGTATGAAAAAAAGTAGGGTTATTATTGTAAAAGCAACCAGCCAACTTGTTGTGCTAAACAGATTTTGAAATGTTTGAGTAATGCTAACAGATTGAGAAAATAGCAATAGGGTTACTCCTAATAATACTGATGCAAAAAAGGCAACATATCTTGCTCCTAATTTATCGAATAATATTCCGGCACGCGTTACAAAAAAAGCACTAAGTAAAGTACCAATCATATAAGCACTACTAAATTGGTTCCTAGATAAATTTAAAGCGTCTTTCACAGGGTCTGTAAAGACTGAAACACCTACAGTTTGCCCAGGAATACTAAATAAAACACCAATACTGCCAACAACTAATACGATGTACCCATAAAAAAACGGGAATTTTTGAGGGTTTATAATTGAAAAGCTATTAGTGGACATAAGTTAAAAAAAGCGAAATTAACTTTTTAATACAAAAAAACTAACTTCCTTCAATATTTATCTGCGCTTAATATTCTAAGAAGTTCTCATGTTTTAAATGATTTTATTTAAATTCAAATGTAGTAATATTCAAGTTACATTTCCTTTAAAAATAAAAGCTCTCGATATACGAGAGCTTTAAAATATTCTTAATTATTGAATGTTTCTTTTTAGCGATTTAATAATCAATTACTTTATGTTTCATTCTAATATTAAGATTGTAAAATTAAGGGATGTAAATGGATATTTTATCACTTTTTTTAACCAATTGATGTTTTATTTTACCAGCCATAAATCAAATAGAAATTGTAATTTGTTTTCTATAAGATATTAGTACTCTGTAGTAGCTTCTTTCTCTAGAATAATGTCTCTTATTGCAACAAATAATCCTTCTTTTTTATCCAGTTTAAGAATTCTGTTTGGATTAGTTTTTTCAACTTTAGTTCTACATTTACCTGTTAATAGAGGGTCGTCATTAAAAAGAAACGTTTCAATTTTTGTTTCTGGCTTACCTGGTACTTTAATTATGGGCAGTATTTGCTTTAATTCGTTACCATAAATATAAGTTCCAGGAACAAAAGTATAAAAGGTATATTTACCATCTGCGTTGGTTTTTATCCAACCTCTATGATGAACATAACGCTTTTTATTTTGTCTTTTTAACTTGAAATCTCCATTTTCATCTGTATGATGAATAAATAATAGAACATTTTTAGCTGGAGTTTTACCATCACTTTCATAAATAGTTCCTGTGATTTTTAGTTTTTGTGATTTTGATGCAAAATCTGGAATAGTATCAACGTTATTTAATTGTCTTTCAGAATAATCGTAGATAGGACTGCGTTTTTTGTAATTCTCAGGAATTTCGCTCGTTTCTTGTGCTTGAAGTGCGTTAAAGCAATTAAACAAGAAAGTGAAACTTAGTAGGGCTATTAATTTTTTCATTAGGGATGTTTTATTAATTGACTCAAAATTAACTAATTACGGTTGTTGTTGAGCAAAAAAATCGATTGAATTATGAAATTACACGATGAATAGATGAAATACATATTTTAAAATACGCCTTATTCATCCAACAATTCTACTTTGCCAGAATAAGAAATTGGAGATCTAGTAGCTCCTACTATTTGTATATCAGCCTTTAAATTTGGATATAGTATAATGTAAGTTTTAAAACTTTCAAGTTTACTTTTTGCATCAAATTTTATGGAAATACTATGGTTTTTACCTTTAATCACTGTATAGTTTTCCATAAGCCCCAAAAGTTGAATAGCACTGTCTCTACCACTAAAGTCAATATTCATTTGACGTTCTCCAAAATATGGAAGATATGACGATATGCTATTGCCAGAAATAGTTAAAAAGTTTGAATTCCCTATTAAGCTTATAGAACCAGCGGAACTATTAGGTAAAAGAATACCTGAGTTTAAAACTTGTTGCATAGCATTACTAACCTGCGGATATGCCCTATCTGACTCTATTGTGAATTTTTTATTTTCAATAAGAGTTTCAAAGGTTTTTAGTTGAGAAGTCGTATACTTTGGCATTGACGATTTACACGACAAAAAAGCCATAAAAATCAAACAAGCAAAAAACCTGGAAAATTTCATTTCAATTAAATAAACATTATTTCTAAAATTAAAAAATCTTAGTTTATTTAATACCAAATAGTCTGTTAAAACTTATTTTAAAATCTTATCGATAGCCACAAACCAATCATCAATGTTAGTCTTTTTGGTATGAAGGGCTACGCTTCCATTTCCATAGGGGGCATAAATTTTTGGTTTAGTAACCTTAAAGAAACCAACACAAGGCGTTAAAGAAGCGCTTGCCAAGTGCATTACGCCATTATCTGCCGCAATAAATAGGCTCGTATTATGTATTATAGCTCCCATTTCTCTTAAATCTTTGCTATAGAAATGCGGGGCTTTAAAATTAATTTTTGATATGTTCTCGATAGGAAGCATTTCGATAATATTATAATTTGGATATTCCGTTTTTAATTGGCTGTAAAAAGTTCCCCACCAATCTTCCGAATAACATTTATTTCCTGTAGCATTAGTATAAATACAGATCGTTTTTTTTTCGTTTTTAGTAATATCGTTTAATATTTTTTTACCATTTGCTTTTTCAGCTTCATTTAGTTTAATATCTAGAACAGGCATACTTTTATCTTCGCCAGATAATCCTAGTTTTGATAAATAATGTCTTAAATTATAAATAGGATATTTTGAGATATGTTCGTAGTCTTTAAATTTTTTTTGTACGATTTCATCAACATCTCCAAACACTTTAATTTTTGCCTTAGCCATTTGCGTTAGCAAGCGCCCAGAAGATGAGTTTTTATCACCATTAATAACCAAATCATAAGTTTTATGCTTAATTGATATCCAGTTTTTTGCATATTGAAATAAGTTATTAAAAGGCTTTTTAGGAAGCTTAATAATAGTATTTATTTGTGTATAGTTTTCAAAAACCGGGTGTGCTACACCTCCTTTTACAAATAAATCAATTTTACAATCTTTAAAAGTATTAATAACCTCTTGTACAAGTGGTGTTAGTAATAATTGATTTCCTAGACGATGATTTGGCCTTATAATTAAAACCTGTTTAATTTCAGAAATATCAATCTCACCTTTTTTGGGTTCAGAATATGTACTACCAATATTTTTGGTAATACGGTGCATGATTTTTCTTCTATATTTGTTAATTCGGTTTTTGAATGTCATTAATTATGGTTTACAAAATAGATGGCAACAAAATTACAAATTATAATCCCATTTATAATTTTAGTATCATCTATTTTTTCCTTTGTATAAAGCGTTCAAGACTAATCCTGATATTATCATCGCTATTCCTAAAAGACTATAAAGGGTGTATGTTTCACTAAATAATAACACTCCTAATAATAGTGTAAATATTACTTCTACATATTTTAATGGAGCCACTTGGTTTGTGGCTGCTATTTGGAAAGCTTTGGTCATATAAATTTGCCCAAAATAGCCAAATAGGCCTAAACTTAATAACATTGGCCATTGTATGCCTAAAGGATTTACCCAATTACCAATAGATAGCACTCCGCCTACAACAGTAGAAATTACCATAAAATAATTAACCACAACAACTGGGTGATCACCTTTTCCAATTTTGCTAATTACAATATATACTAGACCACTGAAAAGCGCTGAAATAAAAATTAAAACTAAACCATAAGCATCCAAGTCTGAGTCAAAACCCTTTAAAATCACAACACCGGCAAAGGCCATGGCAAAAAATAACCATTGAAACCATTTTATTTTTTCTTTTAAAAAGAAAACAGCAAAAACTGCGGCAAATATTGGAGCCATATAACGCAAGGAAACTGCGGCCCCTATAGGTAGATATTTAGTAGCCATAAAAAACAAGGACATGGAGGTAACGCCTACTAGACCTCTTAAAACTAATAGTTTTCTGTTATTTCCTAAAATAGAAATTTTGTTTTTTAGTAGAAATCCAAATGTAAAAAATAACGAGCTTACAGATCTAAAAAACACAATTTGAAACGCACTAATATCTGTTAAATGTTTTACTAAAGCATTCATACAAGCAAAGGACAAAGTGCTTATAATCATAAATTTTATGACTTGTTTAACGTCCAATATTTCTAAATTTAAACTTGCGCTTAGTATTTATAAAATACACGCCAGTTAGTAAAATTGCTGCTGCAATTATAGATTGTAAGGTTATATGTTCATCCAAAACCCACCAGCCTAAAATTAAAGCTATAATAGGATTTACGTACGTTGAAGTTGCCACTTTCTCTGGCGACACCTCCTTTAAAAGATAGTTAAACGATGTAAAAGCAACTATGCCTCCAAAAACAATAAGTCCTAGCATGGACCATTGTACTTCCTTTTGCCAAACATTTGGTAATAACCAAGGTTCATTTAAGCATAAACTTGTAATACTTAGCATAACACCTCCTGTAAGCATTTGGTAACCTGTATTTACAAATTGATTTACTGGCATATCTGCTTTACCCACAAAAATGCTAGCATATGCCCAACATAGCATACAAACAAATATTAGAATCATACCAAATATTTGGCCATCTTTACTAATAAGTTCTTTTTGGCTTACCAATAAAAACACACCAATAAACCCTAATGCCACACCAATATAAGACATGATTTTTATTTTTTTTCCTAATAAAACACGCATCATAATTAGGACTACTAGCGGTTGCGAAGAAATCTCTAATGCCGCAAAACCACTGTCAATATATTTTAGAGCTACAACGGCTAATCCGTTTCCTAAAGTTAAAAATAGTAACCCTGCAATACTTACATTTATAAATTGTTTTTTGGTAATAGAAAGACTAATACCAGACAATTTTGCCATAATAAAAATGAAAACACTTGCCACAAGAAACCTTATAGAAGCTAAAAAAAAGGGCGCTAATTGCGACACAGCTATTTTGTTTAGCATATAGGTAGCACCCCAAATAACATAAACAGCAAAAAAGGCTAAAATGATAAGAATCGTTTTTCGCGATACATTCATATTTAGCCTTTTGTATAATGAATTTCTGGTAAAACCCCAGAAACTATAATTTAAATTTTCTTAACTCTAACAGCATTCATGCCTTTTTGCCCACGCTCTAGCTCGTAAGTAACTTTATCGTTTTCCTCAATATCTTCAAGTAAACCACTAACATGAACAAAATATTTTTCTTGGTTTATACTATCTATAATAAAACCAAAACCTTTAGAATGGTCAAAGAAAGATACCTTACCTTCTTTGTTTGCAGGCTCTTCCTCTTCTCTATCCTCTTTCTTTGGGATGCCCAATTCAATACTTTCCGCTTCAACCTTTTCACGCATTGCCGGGTCTGGCGGTGTATCTGTTAAATTTCCATTAAAATCTACATAAGCAAACTGAATTCCTTGTGGATTTTCTTTGGCTTCAGCTCTTCTAGCCTCTTTCCTTTTTTGCTTTTCTTCTCTCTTCTTTAAGCGTTTTTTTTCTTTTTCAATTTTGTTAAATGTTACTTGCGATTTTGCCATAGTTTAATACTCCTACTGGGTTTTATGAGTTAATATATCACAAAGATACGCCTTATTTTCATGACGCTATAATAATCAGTGTATTAATAGCCTCATCGCAGGATTATCGGATAAAAAGCATAAAAATAATTATTTGGGCGTTACCACAAGGGTCGGGCTTTCGGCAGTCGCTCCCTCCTATGTCGGGGAGCTTCAACAAATGCCTCAATCCCTAACGCGTGCGTGTTTGCTAAATAATATTTTGAAATGGAAAATTGTTGATTTTTGTAGAGGTTCGTTTACGGTTGAGCTATGAACAGTACGGGAGTAAATTAGCGTTTACTTTCCGCCACACACATAGCGAAATTTTTTGTTTTGATTTGTTTTTTCCTGTCTAGAGCAAAATCCAAAAGATTTTGCGGACATCATAAAAATACGCAAACCCTGCGACTAAGCCCGATGCCCGTATTGTTTGTAGGTTTTTTTATAGCCAGTTTTATAACCATTCTGTTTTTATTCCAGCTTCATTAAGCTCATTAAGAACATTTTCTTTGGCATAACAAAGTGACACTTTTTTTAGATTTTCGAAGTGTTTCGCATCTTCAGAACTCTCTATATCCCAATATTTTTCATTGCCGTCCCCAAAACGTATCAAGTTTAAATATATTTCGTTTCCGCCATCTTGGTAGATTTCCTTGATTTCGAAAGCTAAGTTTTTGGGAATAGTTAAATCTTTGAAATACTGGGTTACTTCTTTAATCGGTCCGTAACCCTCTTTTTCAAGATTAATTTTTCGCTTTTTATACCACAAAGCAAATTCATTTAGATTGAATTTCGGTTTTAATAATTCTTTGTTATACATCAATTCTTGGATGATTGCTAATTTGAACCCAAAATCCTTGAAAGTGATTTTTTCCTCATTCTGTTCTTTGATTAAATATTTATCGCGGGGTATTTCTTTTCTAGTGTTTAGATTTAACCTTATAGAAATAGCATAAGGCTTTTTTTTTCCTTGATATGTCATTTTTTTCAAGACATAATTTTCAAATCCTATTTGTGTAAGCTCGTGATAGTTTATTTTTTTGTTAGAATCAAAAATTTCTCCCTTAAAGAATTGATTAGGGAAGTTTTCAAGGCTGTGATTTTTGGATAGAATAAGACTAAATCCTAAAATATTACCGGAAGAAGCATAATTACAGTAAAGCCCATATTTATCCCAACAGTTTATATATGACCGTGTTAATTTTGTTCTACTTTTTTTAGAAGGCTCGCCAAAAATTTCAACTAATGTCTTGTAGTTAGTTGGAAAAGTTAGCACAATTCCGTTAATTTCTAATCGAGCTTCATAACACTTAATTTGAATGTTTTTAGGTTTAGTTTTTTTTAAAAAATTCAACATTCTAAATTGCTTTTTGAAATTGGCTACAATGTTCCGTTGATATGAAACGTTTTAATGTTTTATATCAGACGTTAAACGAAGTTAGTTGAATTTTTTTACAATAGCAATAGAAATCAAAATAATATTAACAAACTAATCCTCAGGCGGAAACCCATGAATCTGTTCAAATACCTCATCAAAATTGGTACGTAAATAAGAATTTAGTTTTTTACGATAATCTCCTTTTAACCAATCTACAAAATTGTATGTACTTTTACTTATGCACTTGGTATAGCGTTGTATTCTAAAATCAATATCATCACCAAGTTGTTTGGCTAATGCAAGCGCATCATAAACATCTTCACTATTTTCAATGCAAATTTTAGCATGCTGTTCTATAGAACGAACTAACACAACTTTTGAAGATTCTCCAGCTCTAATAGAATCTACATATGTTTTTTGAACATCAAAATGTACATCTTCAGATTTTGCAAACTCAGCACGCAAGGCATCAGGCATTTCATATCTAAAATTGCTTTCTAACTCATCATCCGTTAAAATAGAATCTAAATAATAGGTAGGCGATTTAAATATACGTTGCCAATCTAAACCATCTCCCCAAGGGCCAAACCTATGGAAGTTATTACCCAAATCGATAACCGAAAACGTTTTCTTGTCTTTTAATATACGTGACCCACGACCAATCATTTGGTAGTAAAGTGTTAACGATTTTGTGGCTCTGTTAAGAATAATACTATCAACCGTAGGTTCATCAAAACCAGTGGTTAAAATACTTACTGAAGTTAAAATGGCATCAGGTGTTTCCTTAAACCATTTTAATATCATAGCACGTTCTTTTTTAGTATTTGTATTATCTAAATGTGCCACAGGATAACCAGCCCTTCTAAAAGTGTCATACACATGTAAAGACGTGGTTATACCGTTATTGAAAATAAGTGTTTTTTTACCTTTTGCACGTTCCTCATAAGCTTGTATCAATTTGGATAGCATGTCGTTATCTGTATACAAGTCTTCTGATGATTTAACAGTGTAATCACCATTTGCACCAACTACTAACGAGGTTAATCCAACATTATAAGTAAACATTTCGGCACGCGCCAAAAAACCATTTTCTATAAGAGATTCTATACTTTCACCAACAATTAATTCATCATAGTTGTCAGTCATTGGTAATTCAATACTAGAACTTAAAGGAGTTGCTGTAACTCCTAAAATAAAAGATTGACTAAAAAATTTAAATAGTTTTGTAAAAGAATTATAATGTGCTTCATCAATAATAACTAGTCCAATATCAGAAATATCGAGTTTGTCATCATTTAGCCTATTATTTAGGGTTTCTACCATAGCTACAAAACAGCTATACTCAGCTTGATCACTTAAATCTGCTTTACTATCTACAACTTTGTTATGAACACCAAATTCTGTTAGCATGTTTGATGTTTGCTTACACAACTCAATACGGTGAGTCATCACCAAAACTTTCTTTTTATGATGTTTTAGATATTGCCTAACTATTTCGGAGAAAATCACTGTTTTACCACCACCAGTAGGTAATTGATAAAGTAAGTGGTAATCTTCAGGTGACTCTTCAAAAGCTGTAAAAATTTTATCTATAGCACCTTTTTGGTAACTATATAAATTTTTGCCCTCTACTCTTTCTTCTAATTCTAATTCTGCTTTTGTAGACATACTTTAAATTTTGCAACGTGCAAAAATAACATCTTTAAAGGGTTTCTCAAGCATGATTTTGGTGAAATTATTCAAGTAATATTAACAGTTTGAAAAAAATTAAAATGATTTCTTGAAGTTATTTTAAAATTACACTTCTAAGCTATTGAAAAACAATTCATTTAAAAATATTAAAGCCAAATTCTCTATCTATTATTTAGGATTAAATTTAATTGCTAAAATTATTGAATACCTATAACTTATCTTATCACTACAATTTATACATTTGATTCTATTAATTTTATAACATGGAAACCAACGATAAACCTGGAGTAAAAAAATATTTAGCAAATAAAGCTAGATATGATTCAATGACTTATAAACGTTCTGGAAAAAGTGGTGTTCTCTTATCTGCGTTGTCTATAGGTTTATGGCATAACTTTGGTTTTGTTGATGATATTGAAAATTCAAGAGATATTCTTAGAACTGCTTTTGACTTAGGTATAACACATTTCGATTTAGCAAATAATTACGGTCCACCACCCGGTTCTGCCGAAACTAATTTTGGAACTATTTTTAAGCAAGATTTTAAGCTTTATAGAGATGAATTGTTTATTGCCACTAAAGCTGGTTATGATATGTGGTCTGGTCCTTATGGTAACTTTGGTTCTAGAAAATATTTAATTTCAAGTTTAGACCAAAGTTTAAAGCGTATGGGTTTAGATTATGTTGATATTTTTTATCATCATAGACCAGACCCAGACACACCTCTTGAAGAAACTATGGGGGCACTTGCAGACATTGTTCGCCAAGGAAAGGCTTTGTATGCCGGTATTTCTAATTATGGGCCAGAAGATACTCAAAAGGCTGCTACAATGCTAAAAGATTTAAATGTGCCTTTTATTTTAAATCAGGTAAAATATTCTATGTTTGACCGTTGGGTTGAAGATGGTCTTTTAGATACATTAGATGATACTGGACTTGGGTGTATTGCTTTTTCACCTTTAGCACAAGGTATGTTGACTGATAGGTATTTAAAAGGCATACCAAAAAACTCTAGAGCAGGAAACGATTCGATATTTTTAAATGCTGATACGGTAAATACTAATATTAAAAAGATTCAAAGCCTAAATACTATTGCTGTAAAACGTGGGCAAAAACTATCACAAATGGCCATTGCCTGGATATTGAGGCAGAAACAGGTAGCCTCTGTATTGGTTGGTGCAAGCTCTTCTAATCAATTAAAAGACAACGTGAAGGCTTTGGATTGTTTGGATTTTTCTGAGGAGGAATTGATTATAATCGATGAAATTATTCGCTAAATTTTCACAAACTTCTGAGTAGTTGTGTTTCCAGAATCATCTTTTATTCTAAGCATGTAAACACCTATTGATAAGTCTTCCACATGTATAGATTTTGAATTAGATAGCGTTTGTGAAATTCTCAGTTTTCCGAGTAAATCATATACTTCTACTTCATTATTTTTTAGATTATTATTTGAAGATGAAATAAATAATTCGTTTTTAACGGGGTTTGGATAGATTGATACATCTATTTCTTTATTTTTACTAGTGGTCGTCGTTAGTAGGCCATTCCAAAAATTGGCCTCATCACCATTTGGTGCGAATATTGTTAAGAAACATGCATCGCCACTAAGTAGACATCCTATTGAATAATTATATGTGGTCAATGGCTGAAAGAAATTAAAATACAAATTTTCAAATTCTTGGTCTCCTGAATTAGCACAGGCATCAGAAGTAGTTTCAGTAGATAAAACTTCGAAATTTAACGAATTTGGAACTGTACTAAATTCACATTCTAACAAACCACAAACTGAGGTATCAAAAGATGTACTTAGGGATTCATTAAAATTCAAAAGAATTCTATTGCCGCCATCATCAGTTATAGGGTATTCCGAGGATGAAGGATATATTACATTGTTAATATTTAAGTTTTCTAATATTCAAGTGTATTCTTCCAGCATCTGTGATGAAGAAAAATTTGAAAATGATAAAAAAATAATAAAAGATAATACCAGTGACTTCATCATGTAAGTATTTTTATGCTAAAGTAATAAAAAGATTACTCTTTAACAACAATAACAGTAGCTTTAACACCAGTGGCAAGGTTCCATTGGTTTTGTGACACTATGATGCCTTTATCATCAATAACTTTAAATTCTGCAGTATTTGGTCCAGACTCACCTTGATTTAAGGCAACAAAATCAATTTTATTAAATCCCTTTTGTAAATCTAGCTTAAAGCCTTTAAAACCTCCAGATAAAAATACTCGGGCATGAATAATATCATCGTTTAGCCTTACTTGAATAATATCTCCGTCAACATAACCGTGATCACGATATACTACATTTACAAACTTAGCTGTGCTTTTAAAATCTCCAAAATATTGATCTACTTTGCTACCGTTTCTTAAAGCTACTTCCTTTTCGCTTAGCTTTAAATTATCTATATTTTTGTTTATTTGTTTAGTATACAATTCTCCAGGGTTTCCAAATTTTTCTTCTGGAAACATGGAAAACTCTTTTTTTGGTAATTCAAGGTTTGGAGTCGCCTTTGGTAAATTCAAACCAATAGTTTTTTCGTTTTCTATTGGTTTTGAAGGGGTTAGTAAGCTTGTGTCTGCTGAGTCTTTTTTGCTTTCAACTGCAGGAATAGAAATAGATTTCTTTTTATTATCTATTTGTGCTTGAGTAGCTATTGACCAGCCAATAAAAAAAAGTAATAAAACATAAGGTTTCATCAATCTCATATAATTTATCATTCTAAATGACGCTGTATTATTTTTCAAAGATATTTCTTTATTAGAAATACACCTGATTTAATTATATTATTTAATAATGGTTTAACAAATACCGTTCCTAAAACATATAATCATTTGTTTTTATGACTTCTCTCCTACCAAAAACTGTTAAAATTTGTTAATTTATTACTTTGTTATGCATAGTACTGTAACAAAATTATTATTTAGTCGTCTATCTAGTATAATCAAAAAACAATAAATAATTAATCATCAATTAAAACCAAAAATTATGAGAACTTTAAACAACAACCATTTAACAGGAACATTAAACGGCACTAAAAGTAACACATGGAATAGCAAAAGACGTTACAAATAGTAGTAACGCCTTTTAAACCAAACTTTCATCAATCAATCAATCAATCAATCAATCAATCAAAATGAAATCAATAATCAAAATATCAAAACATTTAAATAGTATTACTCAAGAAAATTTATTGGCTAGTAAGCGTATTATAGATTTTCGAACTTCAGATCTTGGCGTCTGGAAAGGTACTAAGAGATACGCTCACTAATCTAAAGGTCTTATAGTTATGGTATTGTTTTTGTGAATTAATCAACACATTAACATTTAAATCTATAATTTATGAGACATTCAAAACTAGTGCCAGAAGTAAATGCGGGGTCTATGGCAGACATCGCATTTTTATTACTCATCTTTTTTTTAGTAACCGCTACAATATCTTCTGATGCAGGAATTAACAGATTACTCCCTAGAGCATGTCCGCAAGGAACAGATTGCACGAGCAATATAAATGAACGAAACATTTTGCGAATTATAATTAACAATAATGATGAAGTCATGATTGAAAATGAAATCATCCCATTAGAATATTTAAAAGACATCACTAAAACCTTCTTAGATAATAATGGTGATGGTAGTTGTAGCTATTGTAACGGATTTAAAGATGTAAAGTCTTCTGATAGTCCAAAAGAAGCTGTTGTATCTTTACAAAACGGCAAGCAAACCACTTATAAAACATTTGTTGCTGTTCAAAATGAATTAACTAAAGCGTATTATGAATTGCGACAAACTTATAGTTTGAATGTACTTGGTAAAACTGCTGATAAGTTATCAAAAACAGAAGAAAAACAAGTAAAGGATGCTTATCCATTTATGCTTTCGGAAGCAGAAACGAAATAAAATAGTTAAATGATTGAGTTATTTTGGCGGCAACTACAATGATTCAATCATTTTTGTTTTAAATACCGTATTAAATAATAATAAAAACTTAGTAAGCTAAAAGAGCTTTCAGCTCCATTTCAAATCTGTTTTTAGGAAGATATTGTTGTTCTAATTGACTTGCAAAAGGGATTGGAGTTTCCATACTTGCAACACGTTTTACTGGTGCATCCAAGTATTTAAAACAATGCTCCATAATTCCTGCTGAAATATCACTAGCAATACCTCCAAAAAGAGAATCCTCTTGAAGAATAATGGCTTTACCAGTTTTCTTAACAGAATTATAAATAGTTTCAACATCCAAAGGTTGAAGTGTTCTTAAATCAATTAGGTCTGCCGAAATATCAAGATTATTATCTAAAGTTTCTAAAGCCCAATGCACAGTTGCTCCATAGGCGATAATAGTAATATCTTGTCCTGTTTTTAAAAGTGATGCTTTACCAAAAGGTAGTGTGAAATAATCAACAGGTACATCTTGCCGAATGCTTCTATACAGGCCTTTATGCTCAAAAAATAACACAGGATTTGGGTCGTTAATTGCGGTATTTAGTAAGCCTTTAGCATCATAAGGAAACGCTGGGTAAATCACCTTTAATCCTGGTGTTTTTGTAAACCAAGCTTCGTTTGTTTGTGAATGAAATGGTCCTGCCGCCACGCCACCTCCACAAGGCATTCTGATAACCACATCGGCATTTTGATTCCATCTATAATACGATTTAGCCAAATAGTTTATAACGGGATTAAAACCAGAAGTCACAAAATCTGCAAATTGCATTTCTACAACACTTTTTATATCAGCAATGGATAACCCCATGGCGGTTTCTACGATTGAAGATTCACAAATTGGAGTGTTCCGTATGCGTTCTTTTCCAAATTGCTCTACAAACCCATCAGTAATTTTAAAAGCACCACCGTATTCAGCAATGTCTTGACCCATAATTACCAAATCAGAATGCTTTTCCATACTCTGCTTTAAAGCACTAGAAATCGCATCTATAAAACGAATCTCTTCAGAGTTTGATTTATGGTTAAATTCTTGATAATTAAATAATTGAAAAACATCATTTAACTCTTTGGTTTTATCTGGCTTGATGTCTTCTTCCGCGAAAGCGACTTTTAAATGTTCATTAATTTCATGAACAATGGCTTCTTTAAAAGTCACTTCATCAGCTTCATTTAAAATATTATTCTCTTTTAAAAAGGCTTGAAAATTTATTAGAGGATCTTTAGTTGCCCAAGTATCCATAAGTTCTTGTGGAACATATTTTGTACCACTCGCCTCTTCATGTCCGCGCATTCTAAAAGTCTTAAATTCTAATAATATAGGTCTGGGGGTTTTTCTAATATCTTCTGCTAATTGACTAACCTTAGTGTAAACTTCAAGAATGTTATTGCCATCTATAATATGAGATTCTATGCCGTATCCTAAACCTCTATCTGCAATATCTTTACAGTTATACTGCTCATTTGTTGGAGTTGACAAACCGTAACCGTTATTTTCAACACAAAATAAAACAGGTAATTGCCATACAGATGCCACATTTAATGCTTCATGAAAATCCCCTTCACTAGTTCCGCCTTCACCAGTAAAAACTGCTGTAACTTGTTTTTTGTTTTTCAATTTTGAAGCTAAAGCAATACCATCTGCAACACCCAATTGTGGGCCTAGGTGAGAAATCATTCCAACAATTTTATATTGCTGGGTTCCAAAATGAAATGATCTATCCCTACCCTTTGTAAAGCCAGAAGCTTTTCCTTGCCATTGTGCAAATAATCTATAAAGTGGTATTTCTCTAGTTGTAAAAACACCCAAATTTCTATGCATTGGTAGAATGTATTCATTGCTTTGCATAGCCATAGTTACTCCAACAGATATAGCTTCCTGCCCTATACCAGAAAACCATTTACTAATTTTACCCTGTCTCAATAAAATAAGCATCTTTTCTTCTATCAACCTTGATTTTAACATATTCCTATATAGGGAAAGTAGCATGCTATTATCTAATTGCGTAGTATTATAATCTATGTTAGATAAAGAATTTATTGTTTTCATGTGCTAATATCTATTGTTTTTTAATGGTTACATGTAACCTCCATAAAATTATCATTTTGTGTTTTGACTGATATATTAGAAGTTTCACAAAGAAATGATTATTTCATTATCAAATATACTATAATTAGTGTTTATTAGTTGGAATAATTGCATATAACGCAGTATAAATAACTTTGAATGTTTTTGTACATTTGTGTTATACTCACTTTAAAATCGCACCTTATGAATACCATACCAAGTGTTAATTTAAAAGACTTTCTTTCTAATGATTCAGTTAGAAAACAAAATTTTGTAGAAGCTATAGGAAGGGCTTATGAAGATATTGGTTTTGTGGCACTTAAAGGGCATTTTTTAGATGATGCTTTAGTTGATAATTTATATGAAGAAGTAAAAAACTTTTTTAGTTTGCCAACTGAAACTAAACAGAAATATGAAATCCCAGGAATTGGCGGTCAACGTGGTTATGTGTCTTTTGGGAAAGAAAGTGCTAAAGGTAAAAAAGAAGGAGACCTAAAAGAGTTTTGGCATTTTGGTCAGTATGTTGAAAATAATGATAAACTTAAAGCCGAATACCCTGATAATGTTGTAGTAAACGAACTAGCAGAATTCAATAGAATTGGAAAAGAAGCTTATAGAATGCTTGAAAAAACGGCAAAACATGTGTTACGTGCTTTGGCTTTACATTTAGGATTAGAAGAAACTTATTTTGACAATTATATTCATAATGGAAATTCAATTTTGCGACCAATACACTACCCGCCAATAGCCCAAGAACCCGACGAAGCTGTTAGAGCAGCTGCACATGGTGATATTAATTTAATAACCCTATTAATGGGCGCGCAAGGAAGAGGTTTGCAGGTTCAAAATCATAAAGGCGAATGGCTTGATGCTATTGCAGAAGCTGATGAATTAATGATTAATGTTGGCGATATGCTTTCAAGACATACAAACAATAAACTAAAATCGACAATACATCGTGTAATAAACCCACCTAAAGAACTTTGGGGAACATCACGTTATTCCATCCCTTTTTTCATGCACCCTATTAGTGAAATGAAATTAGATGTTTTGGAAGGCTGTATTGATGAAAACAATCCAAAACAATTTGAAGATATTACAGCAGGCCAATTTCTAGAAGAGCGCTTAATTGAATTGGGACTGAAGAAAAAATAAGTTTTCAGTTTATTAAATACTAAAACAATGGATTTACAAGATCAACTAAAAAATTTGTTCCCAGGTCATGTTGAAGAAGAAACAACTCCTAATACAAATAATGATTCAAGTATTTGGATGCAGAATGACCCTATACTTTGCAAATACGAAAAGCGCAAAGGGAAACCAATAACTATACTTGAGGGTTATACTGGTGCAACAGAAGATTTCAAAATACTAGCGAAAGAAATTAAAACTAAATTGAGTGTAGGTGGTAGTTTTAAAGATGATAAAATTATTATTCAAGGGGATTACCGTGATAAAATTATGCAAATGCTCAAAGACAAAGGGTTTAATGTAAAACGGGTTGGCGGATAATTTATGAATAAACAACCATTACATATTACCAACGGAGGTGTTGTAACTAAATATTTAAATGAGTTAGAAATTGTTGGTGAGAAACTTACTTGGCAAGAAATGCTTTGTGAGGGCCCCACAAAAGAAAAAGTTTATTCTAAAGAATTAATCGAATTAAGAGAGGCTTTTTTAAATAAGTTTTACAATGTTGAATTAGACCTAGAAAAAGTAGAATTTGCAATAGAACAATTGAGTAATCCAGAACGCTATTCTGAAATTGTGCTTTGGTTTGAATATGATTTGTTTTGTCATATAAATATGATAGCTGTAATTAGCTTGCTTCAACAAAAAAAGATAAGCCTTCCTCTATATTTAGTTTGTAGTGGCAGAGTATCTGGAAGTAAAACCTTAAAAGGTTTAGGTGAACTAAATTCTGAACAACTCTTAAACCATTATAAAGACAAAGTAATTTTAACTAAAACTGATATAAATTTAGCTACAACAGTTTGGGGTATTTATTGTGGTAAGGACCATAATTTGTTAAAACCATTTATAGTACAAAGTTCTTCATTTAAATACTTAAGTAATTGTTTAAAAGCGCATCTTAAACGTTTTCCAGACTCTATTGATGGATTAAATATTCTAGAAAGAAATATATTGGAAATTGTAAGAGATAACACTATTAAATCAAAACATCATTTATTAGGCTATGCGCTAAATTACCAAGGTTACTATGGTTTTGGCGATATGCAATTGGAACGACTAATAGAGAAGTTAAACATTTTTTTTACTGAAGAAAATGATTTATTAAATCTCAATAGAATGGGGCATGAAGCTTTGCTTGGTCAGCTAAATTTTTCTGCTAAAATTGATAGTAAAATGGCATTTGGCGGTGTAAATAAATATGATTTTCAATTTAGCAAAAAACTGAATAAACTTGTTAAAACAGTAACGAATGTTCATTAAAGAGTCTGAACTTATCTTAAATCCAGATGGAAGTATTTATCATTTGAATTTAAAGCCTGAAAATATTGCAAACACTATCATTTTTGTGGGAGATCAAGATCGTGTTAGTAAAGTGACGGCACATTTTGATTCTATTGAGTTTGAAACTCAAAAGCGCGAATTTAAAACGCAAACAGGTCATTACAAAGGGAAGCGTATTACTGTAATTTCTACCGGTATTGGCCCTGATAATATTGATATAGTTTTAAATGAATTAGATGCTCTTGTTAATATCAATTTTAAAACAAGGCAAGTAAAAGAAAAACTCATAAGTCTTGATATTATTAGAATAGGAACTTCTGGTGCATTGCAAAATAATATTCCTGTAGATTCTTTTCTACTAAGTGCACATGCACTTGATATTAACGGAATGCTACATGCGTATCAAATAAACACAATAAGTAACACAAAAATAGAAGATGCTTTTATTAAGCAAACACATTGGCATACCAGCAAGTCAAAACCAATAGTAGTCAATAGTAGTGATAAGCTTTTAAAAAGGTTTGAAAGTAATAAAACACATAAAGGTTTAACGGCTACAGCTGGTGGATTTTATGGTCCACAAGGGCGGGTTTTAAGGTTAGCTATTCAAGATGCAGAATTAAATTCAAAAATGGATGCTTTCAACTTCAATGGTATTAAAATTACTAACTTAGAAATGGAAACTTCGGCTATTTACGGATTATCAAAGCTATTAGGACATGAAGCTATATCTTTAAATGCCATTATAGCTAATAGAGTTTTGGGTGATTTTAGTAAAAACCCAAATACAGTTATTGAAAATTTAATAATATACACACTTAACAAAATTATAGAATAAACGGATTGATTTAATGAAGAAAGTAAACATTGGCGGTGTGCCAGAACATTTCAACTTAGCTTGGTACTTAACGCTAAAAAACGGAGAATATAAAGATGAAAATATCAATTTGCGCTGGCATGATTATTACGGTGGTACTGGTGCCATGTGTAAGGCATTACGAAATGGCGACATAGATATTGCTGTAATTTTAACTGAAGGAATTATTAAAGATATTATAGACGGAAACCCCAGTAAAATTGTGCAAACATTTGTAAAAACACCTCTTGTATGGGGTGTTCATGTAGCTCACGATTCAAATTATAAAGAGGTCAAAGATTTAAAAGGTACTAAAGCTGCAATTAGTAGATATGGTTCTGGTTCGCATTTAATGGCATATATAAATGCTGAAAATAACAATTGGAATTTAGAAAAAGATCTTGATTTTGAAGTGATAAAAAATCTTGATGGTGCTGTTGAAGGTTTAACTAAAGGTAAAGCTGATTATTTTTTATGGGAAAAATTCACCACAAAACCTATTGTAGATAGTGGTGTGTTTAGACGCATTGACAACTGCCCTTCTCCATGGCCTTGTTTTGTTATTGCTGTGAGAGAAGATTTTATTGAAAACAATAAGAGCGATTTAAAAACGATTTTAGAAATTATCAATAACACAACTTCAGACTTTAAAGATATACCAAGTATTGATAAATCCATTGCCAACCGTTACGAGCAAAAGCTTGAAGATGTTCAAGAATGGTTAAGTATTACCGAATGGTCTCAAGAGTTAATTGATGAAAAAACAGTTTTGAATGTTCAAAAAGAACTGTTTGCACTTGATATTATCCCAGAGATTGTTGAATACGAAAAGTTGATTTATAAGTTGTAAGGTTCTCTACGCTTTTTAAATGTTAATAATTTATCAAATTGAATTGAAACGCTTTTACGATTCCCTATTTTTGGTGCTTAAATAAAATCATAAAATGAAAAAACTTTTTTTTATTGCTATTGCAATAACTTTAATTGGATGTAAAAATGAAGTTAAACCAGAATATGCTATCATTTCTGGTAAAATAACCAATAAACAAAATGGAGATTTAACTATTAATACTGAAGACAGAAGTGTTGAGGAGAAAATAGATGTTGCTCCAGACGGTACTTTTACTGATACACTAAGTACAGATATAAGCTCTTACATCCTTTTTGATAGTAAAAATCCTGTTTTTCTTAAAGTTAAGTCTGGGGACAATTTAAATATAACTTACGATGCAACAGATTTTGAAAACTCATTAGTTATAACTGGTAATGGCGCAGAGATTAATAATTATATTATTGCAAAAAGAAAAACAGAAATGGATCTCTCAAAGAAGAGTGCTGAAATTTTTCAAAAAAATGAAGCTGACTATAAAACGAGTATGCTAGAATTTAAAGCTTCACAAGAAAAATTATTAAATAATACCAAAGGTTTACCAAGTGATTATGTTGAAAAAGAGAAGAGAGACTTAAATTATGGGTATTTAAGTAAACTGAATACTTATGAAAGAGGACATCAATATTTTACAAAAAATCAGGAATTTAAAGTTTCTGATAATTTTTTAAATGAGCTTAAAGATTTAGATTATACTAATGTTGAAGATTTTAAATTCTCTAGTAATTACAAGGGTCTTGTAAATGACTATTATAGTATTAAAGCAAGGGCGTTAAGTAAAAAAGATTCTATGTCTTATGATTTAGTTTTTTTAAGTAGTATGGCTAATATAGAACAGGAAACGATTAAAAATACACTCATATTTGACTTTGCAAACTTTAATATACCATACTCTAAAGATGTTGATGCATTTTATAAGATGTATACTGAAAATTCTACAAACGAAAAAAACAATAAATTAATTGCTGAAAAGTATAATAAACTTACAGCTTTAAAGAAGGGAAAGCCATCTCCTAAATTTGTTGATTATGAAAATCATGCTGGTGGAAAAATGTCTTTGGATGATTTAAAAGGAAAGTATGTTTATATTGATGTTTGGGCAACATGGTGCGGGCCATGTATACAACAAATACCTTATTTACAAGAGGTAGAAAAAAAATATCATGATAAGAATATTGAATTTGTAAGTATTTCTATTGATACGCCTAATAATCATGAAAAATGGAAGACCATGGTTAATGAAAAAGGATTAAGTGGTATACAGTTAATTGCAGATAATAATTGGAATTCTAATTTTGTGCAAGAATACCAAATTCAGGGTATACCAAAGTTTATTTTAATAGATGCTGAAGGAAATATTGTGGATTCAAATGCACCAAGACCTTCAAGTGAAAAATTAATTGAATTATTTAATAGTCATAATATTTAACTAATTGAATTATATTTTAAAAAGCCGCAATTTGCGGCTTTTTTTATTATTCATTTCCATTCTCTTGCGGAGGTTGAACTTGTTCTGGTTGCTTAAATAAATCAAGGTAAGCCTCTCCTATATAATCAATTACATGGCTGGCTATTAGGCTTTGATATCCAAAATCTTCAACAGCAATATCGGCAGATCTTCCATGTAAATACACTCCAAAAATAGCGGCTACTAAAGGGCTGTAACCTTGAGAAATTAATCCTGTAATAACGCCAGTTAAAACATCTCCACTTCCTGCTGTAGACAGTCCTGGGTTTCCTGTTGTATTCACATAAAGTTTATCTTCAGAAACGGTAATTGAATTAGCGCCTTTTACAACTATTATGACGTTATACTTTTTTGAAAATACTTTTATTTTATTCAATTTATCAAAATCATTTTCCCAGACACCAATTAATCGCTCTAATTCCTTAGGATGTGGTGTTAATACGGTAGCTTGCGGTAATAATTTTAATAAATTTTTCTTTTTGGAAAGAATATTTACACCATCAGCATCAATGACTAATGGCGCTTTGTTTTTTTTCAAAAAAGAAGTAAAAGCTGTTATTGTTTTTGCGTCTGTCCCTACTCCTATTCCAAAACCAACAACTGTTGGTTCAATGTCAAATTTTATAGATGTTATTTTTTCTTCATCTGTATCAGTAATCACCATAGCTTCAGGAAAAGAGGCTTGTAAAGCATGATATCCGCATTTTGGAACAAAGGCTGAAACTAAACCTGCACCTGCAGATAAAGTTGCTCTACTGGTTAAAGTAACTGCGCCAATTTTTCCGTAGCTACCACCAATAATTAAGGCGTGACCAAACTGTCCTTTATGTGAAAATTTTTCTCTGGGAATGTAATTAGGTAATACTTCATGCTTCCCTATTAACTCAACCTCGGTTTCAGTTGTAAACAAAAACTCCTGATCTAACCCAATGTCAATAACTTCCCATTGTATAGTGTATTTAGCCGTTTCTGGTAAAAAGAAAACTAATTTTGGCGATGCAAAACTTAACGTGAATCCTGCCCAAACAACGGCATCTTCATCGTCTATTGCTTTATCAGGATAGAGACCAGAAGGCATGTCAATAGATAATGTAAATGCTTTACTGGCTCTAAAATGCATAAATAACTTCTTCACCCATTCATCTATAGGTCTATTTAAACCTATTCCGAAAACAGCATCTACAATTATATCATCTGGATGCATTTCCGGAAACTCTTCGGCACAACTTAATAGAGTTGGCCATTTTTTAGTAACATTTTTAATACGATCATAATTAATAAGGAAATCTTTAGAGCGCTTATCGCTACAATTAATAACATACGTATTTACATTATAACCGTGAGTAATTAAATGCCTAGCAATTACTAACCCATCGCCTCCATTATTTCCGATGCCACAAAACACATGAATTGGTACTTGAGCACCTTGCATACGGGCATGTAACCAATTAAAAATTTGTGACCCAGCTCGCTCCATTAAATCGGTTGAGGATATCTTTTGTTTTTCTGAGGTTAAGGCATCCCCTTCGTAAATCTGTTCTTTAGAAAATACTTTCATTTATAATTAATTATAGATTTTTCATTTCTTATTACAATTAGTCGTTTTTTTTAAACGAATATTGAATCAAGATAAGAATATTGCAAAAAAAATATTTTAGTTTTTTTATAAGGCTAAAAGTAATACTTTTGGTGAGTATTATATAACTATAATGAATCAATTAAACCAAAATACATTTGCAGCTGTTTCTTTTTTATCAAAAGGGAATACGTCTATTTTTGGTACAACTACAAATACTACAACCCTTTGGGGTTACTAGTTATATATATTCCGCAGACTATTTTTGTAATTTTAAAAAATTACAATATTTCAAGCATTATTTTTAATTTACAAGGTATTAAAACATGAAGGTTTTAAAATTCGGAGGAACTTCAGTAGGTTCTTCAAAAAACATAAATAACGTCATCAATATTTTAGAAAACTATGGAAAAGAAGATTCTATAGCTTGCGTAGTTTCTGCAGTTGGTGGAATTACAGATAAATTATTGTTAGCGGGTAAACAAGCTCAAAATAAAGATAGGAGCTTTGTTGAAACATTTAACTTCATCAAAGAAAAACACTTTAGTATTATAAAAGAACTGAATCCTGAGAATAATGATTCCATTTTAGAGTATGCCGAAGAAAGGCATAACAGTTTAAAAAACTTATTGGAAGGCATCTTTTTAATTAATGAGTTATCTCCAAAAACTTCTGATAAATTAGTGAGTTATGGCGAAAGATTATCATCTTTTATCATAGCAGGAACAATGAAAAATAGAGGTTTATCTGCAGATAGAAAGAACTCTCAAGAATTAGTAATTACAAACTCTAATTACACAAAAGCAGAGGTTGATTATAAAATTACAAACAAAAACATAAAAGATTATTTTAGCTCTACACCTCAAAACATCACCATTTTACCTGGTTTTGTAGCAAGTTCTAAAGCTGGTGAGCAGACAACACTTGGTCGAGGTGGTTCAGACTTTACTGCTGCTATTATTGCTGCTGCGCTAAATGTTAAACAACTTGAAATCTGGACAGATGTTAGTGGGATGTTTACAACTAATCCTAAATTGGTAAAACAAGCGTATCCAATTAGTAAAATTTCATATCAAGAAGCTATGGAATTATCGCATTTTGGAGCAAAAGTATTATATCCTCCAACGGTTCAGCCTGTACTTAGCTTAGGTATTCCTATTCATATTAAAAATACTTTAGAGCCTGATGCTGTTGGCACTGTGATTTCTAATGAAGACATAAAATCTTCAAGTCCTGTTAAAGGAATTAGCAACATAAACAACATTGCTTTATTGACGCTTGAAGGCAGTGGAATGGTTGGTATTCCCGGGTTTTCAAAACGTTTGTTTGAAACCTTATCACAAGAGAAAATAAATGTGATAATGATAACGCAAGCATCATCAGAGCATTCTATTTGTTTGGGGATAGAAGATAAAGAATCTGAGAACGCCAAAGATGCCATTGATGCTACTTTTGAAAATGAAATTGCCTTAGGTAAAATTGAACCTATCGTTATAGAAAAAGGGTTATCTATTATTGCTCTTGTTGGAGATAGTATGAAAAACCACCAAGGAATTAGTGGTAAAATGTTTAGTACTTTAGGTAGAAATAATATTAATATTAGAGCCATTGCTCAAGGTGCATCAGAGAAAAACATTACTGCTGTTATAGATGAAAAAGATGTAAAAAAGGCACTTAACACCTTGCACGAACAGTTTTTTGAATCTAAAACAAAACAACTTAATGTATTTATTACTGGTGTTGGAAATGTTGGTGAACGTTTGGTTGAACAAATAAAACAGCAAAAGAAATATTTAAAAGAAAACCTAAAAATTAATCTACGAGTAGCTGGAATTTCAAATTCTAGAACTATGATTTTTGATGAATCTGGTTTAAATTTAAAAGATTGGAAAACGCAATTAGCTAATGGTGAAAAAGCATCATTACAAGGATTTTTAGAAAATGCAAAAGCATTAAACTTGCGTAATAGCATTTTTGTTGATGTTACTGCAAATGCAGATGTTGCAAACTTATATCCTCAATATTTAAAAGAAAGTATTGCTATTGTAGCGTGTAATAAAATTGCGTGTTCTAGCGATTATACCAATTATAAAGAATTAAAGAGGTTATCGTTAGCTTATAACGCACCATACCTTTTTGAAACGAATGTTGGTGCAGGTTTACCTGTAATTGACACATTGAGTAATTTGATTGCTTCTGGTGATAAAGTAAACTCAATTCAAGCGGTTTTATCTGGAAGTTTAAACTTTGTATTTAATAACTTTGATGATTCTACTAAGTTTTACGATGTTGTAAAACAAGCTGGCACTGAGGGTTATACTGAACCTGACCCAAGGATAGATTTAAGTGGTGTTGATGTAGCACGTAAAATATTAATTTTGGCAAGAGAAAGTGGTGTAGAAATGAATTTAGAAGATATTGAAAACACATCTTTCTTATCTGAAGCTGGGTTGAAAAGTGATACTGTTGATGATTTCTATCAAACATTAATTGAAGATGAAGCACATTATCAAAGTTTATATGCTTCCGCGAAAGCGAACAATTGTCAATTAAAATATGTAGCAAAATTTGATAATGGAAAAGCAAGTGTAAGTTTACAGGAAATCCCAGAAGGACATCCTTTTTATAATTTAGAAGGAAGTGATAATATAGTCATGTTTTACACAGAACGTTACCCTAAACAGCCTATGATTATTAAAGGTGCTGGCGCTGGTGCAGATGTAACAGCTTCAGGATTATTTGCAGATATTATTAGACTTGGAAACGATTAAAAAAGACTGAGAGTAAAGAAGCAAGAATCAAGACACATATTTTGTCTATTTTCTCTTCTCTATTTTCTTTTTCCTCAATAGAAATGAACGAAATAAAAATATTTTCTCCAGCAACCGTAGCTAATGTAGCATGTGGTTTTGATGTTTTAGGCTTTTGCTTAGACAGTATTGGAGATGAAATGGTTATTAGAAAAACTGATAAAAAAGGAATTCATATTACCAAGATTAAAAATTTTGATTTACCCTATGAAACTGAGTTAAATGTTGCTGGTGTTTCTGCCCTAGCCATGTATGATGCGCTTGATGTTGATTTTGGTTTTGAAATTGAAATTTATAAGAACATCAAACCAGGAAGTGGTATAGGAAGTAGTGCTGCAAGTGCTGTTGGTAGTGTTTTTGGTATGAATGAACTTTTAGGAAGACCATTCAATAAAACACAACTCACAGAATTCGCAATTAAAGGTGAAGCTTTAGCAAGTAAATGTGAACATGCTGACAACCTCGCTCCTGCCCTTTTTGGAGGCTTTACTTTAGTAAAAAGTGTTTCACCTTTAAAAATTTTAGAAATTCCTTCTCCTGATAATTTATATGCAACTATTATTCATCCGCAGATAGAAATTAAAACCTCTGAATCTAGAGCAGTGCTTCCCAAAGAAGTTGCTCTAAGTGATGCTATAGCGCAATGGGCAAATCTTGGAAGTTTAGTTCATGCACTACATACAAGCGACTATAATTTAATCAGCGATTCATTAAAAGATGTTATTGTAGAACCTTACAGAAGCAAATTAATTCCACATTTTAATGACGTAAAGCAAGCTGTTTTAAATGCAGGAGCTTTAGGTGCTGGAATTTCTGGTTCTGGGCCTTCAATATTTTCATTAAGTATAGGACAAGAAACGGCAAACAAAGTTAAAGAGACTATGCAAAGTGTATATTCAAATACTGGAATTGAATTTGATATACATGTTTCAAAAATTAACACTCAAGGTGTTAAGATTATATAAATTAAGTTTATGTCATTTCGACAATAGGAGAAATCACATTATTTAGATAAAGACAAAGACATATTAATAAAACAGATTCCTGCCTTCGTAGGAATGACAAGAAAATGAATTACTATTCACTAAACCATAAAGCACCAAACACATCATTTAAAGATGCTGTTATAAAAGGATTAGCGCCAGATAAAGGCTTGTACTTTCCTGAAATTATTACACCATTACCACAATCATTTTGGGATAATTTTGATAGTTTATCCTATTCTGATATTGCTTTTGAAGCAATCAAACAATTTGTATCTCCTGAAATTCCAGAAGCTATTTTAAAAACAATTGTTGAAGAAACCTTGTCTTTCGATTTTCCTGTGGTGAAGTTAAATGATAACATTTCTACTTTGGAATTATTTCACGGTCCAACTATGGCTTTTAAAGATGTTGGGGCGCGTTTTATGGCACGCTGTTTAGGTTATTTCAATAAAGACAACACTAATGAAGTTACTGTTTTAGTAGCAACTTCGGGAGATACTGGAGGTGCTGTGGCTAATGGGTTTTTAGGTGTTAAAGGTGTAAATGTTGTTATTCTTTATCCAAGTGGAAAGGTTAGCGACATTCAAGAAATGCAACTAACTACTTTAGGGCAAAACATTAAAGCGCTTGAGGTTAATGGTACTTTTGACGATTGTCAAGCCATGGTTAAAACTGCTTTCTTAGATGAAAGTTTAACTAGCAAAATGCAATTAACTTCTGCTAACTCTATAAATGTAGCACGTTGGTTACCACAATTATTCTACTTTATGTTTGCTTACAAACAGTTACATAAAAAACACGATGATATTGTATTCTCTGTTCCAAGTGGGAATTTTGGTAATATTTGTGCAGGTATGATGGCTCAAAAACTAGGTTTACCTATTAAACATTTTGTAGCATCAAATAACGCTAATAACGTTGTAACACGTTATTTGATTTCTCAGTTATACGAACCAAAACCATCGGTTCAAACCATTTCAAATGCTATGGATGTTGGAGCGCCAAGTAATTTTATTCGTATTCAAGAAATCTATAAAAATGAGTTTGATGTTTTAAAAGGCAACCTATCATCGTATAGTTTCTCTGATGATGAAACACGTAATGCAATGTCAGAGATTTACGAGAACTACAATTACGTTGCAGACCCACATGGCGCTGTTGGTTATTTAGGTTGTAAATCGCATTTAAAAGAAAATCCTAATGCGCATTGTGTGTTTTTAGAAACGGCACATCCAACTAAATTTTTAGATGTGGTTGAAGAGGTAATTAAAGAAGAACAACCTTTACCTGAACAAATTCAATCTGTTATGGGTAGAGAGAAAGAATCTGTAGTGATTTCAGTTTATAATGATTTAAAACTGTATTTACTAGAAAAGTAATATCCATTTTAATTAATAGGTTTGCTAATTTATGAGTGTCTTTAGCAGGATACCTCATGATGGTTTTGCATATTAATTTTTAGAAATTGGAAGCATAAAAATTAATAGCAATGAAAAGAAATACTTTACAAACAATATTCTTATTAATATTCTCAATCGTTAGTTTACAATTATTAGCACAAACAGCTACTTGTGACGGTACTTTACCTTTTGAAGAACAAAATGGATTATTAACTATTGAAATGGAATCGGGTAATTTACCTACTGGTTCTAATTGGAAAACCGGAAGTGAAGCTGACCCAAACTTATCGGGCTCCACTATCAACTATATTTTTTGGGATGGTCCACAATCTTTTAATGCCTTAACCGGTGCTGCCATTACCTATAACATCAAAATAAATAACCCTGGCACATACAGGCTTGCATGGCGAGGACGCATAGGTACCGGTACTTCTGGAGGAGAGCATAACGATGCTTGGTTACGTATAGTAGCTGATGATTTTTATGCCACCAAACAAAGTAGTGCGACATCCACCTTAGCGGTTGAACCCAAACCGGATTGTAATAGTAATCCAAATAGAGATTGTCCAGTAGGCTCTAGTACTAATGGATATTTTAAAGCTTTCATGAATAGGCACCCCGTAAATCTTCCTGTAGAACAGCGTTGGGGCTTTGTAACAAATACAAATGATGGAGATTCTTTTAGATTTATATGGGCAACTTTCAATACCGCAGGCTTATATTCAGTTATTGTAGATGCAAGGTCTAGTTTCTTTTTTATGGACAAAATGGTACTACGTAGAACAGATGTATCTGATAGTACAGCATTTAATTTAACAAATAATGAATCGCCTTGTGCTACATTATCAGTTAATAAATTAAATAAAAATAGTGATGTAAAAATATTCCCAAATCCAACTAATGGAAAAGTTGAAATTGATAACTTATTTTCAAATGGGAAATTATTTTTGAAAAATATACACGGTATTACTGTTCGCGAAGTAAACTATATTTCTTCAAAACATTCTATTGATATTTCTGATTTACAAAGTGGTATTTATTTTATTTCTAACTCAGACGTCAACAATTATTTTGTAAAGAAAATTGTTAAATTTTAATCCTTTTATTTAGCAACTGATTTTTTCTAATTAATCTATCTTTCTTGAAATTTTCAATACTTTTGTTTTGAAAAATTTCAAGAAAGATGAAGAACACAGCCTTAACTGAAACTCACAAAACGCTTGGAGCGAAAATGGTGCCTTTTGCTGGATACAACATGCCAGTACAATATGAAGGAGTAAACATAGAACATGAAACCGTTAGAAATACAGTTGGTGTTTTTGATGTATCTCATATGGGCGAGTTTTTGATTGAAGGCGAACATGCACTTGATTTAATACAAAAAGTATCGAGTAATGATGCTTCAAAATTAACTATTGGGAAAGCGCAATACAGTTGCTTACCAAATGACAATAATGGTATTGTTGATGATTTAATTATTTATAAAATTAAAGAAGAAACATATTTATTAGTAGTTAATGCCAGTAACATTAAAAAAGATTGGGATTGGATTCAGTCTAAAAACGATGTCGGTGCTACTATGCGTGATTTGAGCGAAGATTACTCTTTATTGGCTATACAAGGACCTAAAGCTATTGAAGCCATGCAAAGTATAACAAGTTATGATTTATCTGAAATTAAATTCTATAATTTTGTTGTTGCAGATTTTGCAGGTATCGAGCATGTAATAATTTCTGCAACAGGGTATACAGGCAGTGGTGGTTTTGAAATTTATTGTAAAAACTCTGAAGTAAAACAAATTTGGGATAAAGTTTTAGAAGCTGGAGCAAATTTTGGTATCAAACCAATTGGTCTTGCAGCCCGTGATACTTTACGTTTAGAAATGGGGTATTGTCTTTATGGAAATGATATAGATGACACCACCTCACCTATTGAAGCTGGATTAGGTTGGATAACAAAGTTTACAAAAAATTTCACAAATTCCGAAGCTTTAAAAGCTGAAAAAGAGCGTGGATCTGAACGTAAACTTATTGCTTTTGAGTTGGATGATCGCGGAATTCCTCGACAGGGTTATGATATTGTTGATGGTAATGGAAAAACAATTGGTACTGTAACATCAGGAACCATGTCACCATCTTTAAGTAAAGGTATTGGCTTAGGATATGTGCCGACTATTTTTGCTGATGTGAATAGTAAAATAAATATTCAAATTCGTAAAAAAACTATTCCTGCTACAGTAGTAAAATTGCCATTTTATAAAAACTAGTTTACTTTAAATTTGAAGATGAAAGTGAGGGGGAAGAAAGCTAGTAAACATAAAGTGTTAATTCTAGGAGCTAGTGGCTTTTTAGGAAGTGCTATTTATAAAGAACTCTGCTCCTACTTTCGAACATTCGGAACCTACAATACGTCTAACAAAGCTTTAGAAAAAAATAATCATTTTTTTCAATATAATATTGAAGAAGATGATATTTATGAAATTCTAGAAATTGTAAAACCCACAATTATTATTTCTTCATTACGAGGCGATTTTTCTAAACAAGTTTTAATACATCAACATTTAATAGAATATGTATTTAAAAACAAAGTAAAAATACTATTCATTTCCTCAGCAAATGTTTTTGATGCTTACATAAAGTATCCTAGTTACGAACAAGACAAAACTTATAGTAATAGTATATATGGGCATTTTAAAATAAAAATTGAAAACATGTTGTTGCGTTTACCAAAAATGCAAGTCGCAATTTTAAGGCTTCCTATGGTTTTTGGTTCTCAGTCACCTAGAATACAAGAAATTATTCAGTTTTCGAAAGACAATGAACCTATCGAAGTGTTTCCTAATCTCATAATGAATGTTACTAATGATTATAAAGTGACACAACAGATTCATTACATCATCAACAGAAATAAATACGGAATCTTCCACTTAGGAAGTAATGATTTGGTACATCATGAAGATTTCATCAAAGAAATTATCGATTCATTAGAATTAAAAAACGCACCTATTTACAAACGTGTATATACTACAAATGATGATCGCTATTTGGCAGTTTTACCAAAATTCAATACACTTCCTAAACATCTTCAAATAAAGAGTGATGACATTTTAACTGAATTAAAAATATAATTGGCTTTCATATAGTAAATCGCTAAATTTTAAAAAAAAATAAATTATGATTAAGCTTTCAGAACAAGACATAGAAGCAAAATTATTACGATTCCCAGATTGGGAATATTATGATAATGCCATACACGGCGAGTTTGAATTTGAAAATTTTAAAGATTGTTTTAGTGCGATGAGTAGAATTGCTTTTGAGTGCGAAGCCTTAAATCATCATCCAGATTGGAGCAATGTTTATAACGTACTTACAATTTCACTTTCAACTCACGATGCTGGTGGGGTTACAAACAAAGACTTTAAATTAGCTGAAGCCATTGAAAATATTGTTGAGCCAGAATAATGATTTCTTTCTTGTTAGTAGATTTTTAAATATGTGAGTAGCCATTTCAACCAATCTGATGACAGTTTAGGCACATCGAGTTAGGTAGTTTTATATTCGACTACACCTTAGTTTTAAAATTAAAGGTGCCGATTTAGAAGAACTGAAATTGGAGCTTATCGATTTTGTGTGTTAAGGATGATTTACAAAACGTATATCACACCATGCAAGAATAGTTCAAGGTAAATCATTTAGTTTAACCATTCAACCGTATTAATACTGCTTAAGAAAAACATATAATAGATACTACAAGAGTAACATTTAAAGTAATGATTTAAGTTACGGAGTATATTTTCCTAAAACCTTATGTATAAAACTTCTGTAGCTTCCTCCAATAGGGAGTTTCCTATCTTCAATCTCAATAGTACTCGAAGTATAGGCTTGAATTTTATCTTTAGCGACAATAAAGCTCCTATGTATTCTAATAAATTTTTGTGTAGGAAGCTTCTTTTCTAAATAACTTATTTTTAAATAAGTAACCACCTGCCTATCATCAAGAATAATTTTTACATAATCGCCAATACTTTCTATAAAGTTAATATCACTAAGCTGGATTTTCTGCATTTTCTTTGCCGTTCTAACATATATATAACTATTATTATAAGCATTAAATTCATTAATCAAATTTTGCGATGGCATAAAGTTTTGACTAATATCATTTTGAAACACTTTACTAACTGCCTTGAAAAAGCGTTCAAAAGCAATTGGTTTTAATAGATAATCCACAACATCCAGTTCAAAACCTTCTATTGCATACTCTCGATAAGCCGTGGTAAGAATAATACGAAACGGTTTCTTTAATGCCTTAATAAATTCTATCCCCGTTATACCAGGCATCTGAATATCTAAAAAGATTAAATCAATTGGTTGAGAGTTAATGATATTGAGAGCCTCCATGGCATTTCTGCAACTCCCTTTAAGTTCAATCCCGTCAATTTTTAATATATATCTTTCTAGTACTTTTGCTGCGGGAGCTTCATCTTCAATTATAAGGCATTTTAAAGTATTCATTTTAATATAAATTTAGTGATTTAGGTTTAACTCTAAAATTACCAAATAGGACTCATCACTTTCAATCGTTTTTAATTCATAACTATTGTGATACATCAGTTCAAGCCTTTTCTTTACATTTTTAAGTCCTATACCCCCATTATGATTAAGAATTTTAACACTTTTTTCATCAGAAATAAAATCACTTTTATTATTCTCTGTTTTAAAAGTTAATATTCCTTCTTCTATACTAATATCTATACTTACCCAAGCTTTACCTATTATACTATTTACACCATGCTTAAAACTATTTTCGACAAAAGGTAATAAAATAAGCGGAGCTATGTATAAATCTTGTAAAGATCCATTAATGTTTAAAATAACATCTAGCCTTTCTTCGTGCCTTAACTTTTCTAAACTAAGATAGTTTCTAATAAGGTTTATTTCTTTTTCTAACGAAACCATATTATGATTACATTCATAGAGCACATAATTAAGAAGCTCGGAAAGTTTTAACAAAGACTCAGGTGTTTTTTTAGAGGCTTCCAAAGACAAAGCATAAATATTATTAATAGTATTGAATAGGAAATGAGGATGTATTTGAGCCTTTAGCAAGTTTAATTCTGCCTCGGCCTTCTCCTTTTTTAGCTGCTCTTTTACTATCTGATTTTTATGCCAATGCTGCCAGAGTTTTATGGCTACAACCATACCTGCCATGGGGTAAGTATGCATCATAGTACTTAGGTGTGACCATGGGTCGTTAAAGCTATATTTGGCAATATTCTGAAAATAAAAATAGTTATTAATAAGAAGTACAATAAATAGCAATACAATTAAATAAATGGCAAATTCAACATATTTTTTCTTCAATAAATATCTTGGCATTAAAACATAAATTGTAAAATAGGTAATTAGGAGTTTTTGCGGAAGACGCTCCATCTCACGCCAGAATACTATTGCATAACTATTAGAACTACTAAAATGGCCATAAATACTTACAAATATAGCTATATAGGTACCCCAAAATAGTATATGCCGACCGATACGGATTAGAAGGCTATATTTAATACTTATCCATTTACCCATTATATAAAGATAGAATTTCTATGAAAATAGAAACCTTGAAACTTGTTTTTTCGTTGAATCTTTTTTCTGTCTTGTCGAATAAATGAAAAATGATGTCAAATATGATTTAACATAGTTACTCTTTTGTCTGTCATGCTAATCCTCGTAACCGCCTAATAAAGTTTTTTTGACTCCAGTTTTGAACTAATTTCCTTCTTCAAAACACATAAAACTATGCAACGTATCTATTTTACATCAGTTATACTAATGTTCAGTATAAACAAAATTTATGCTATCGATTATATAATTTCTGGCACTTTAAAAGAGGAAAAAACAGAATATCCAATAGCTTATGCCTCCGTAGCTGTTTACAGTGAAACGGATAATATTTTGCAAACTGGTGGTATATCGAACGAGGATGGTGTATTTCAAATAACAGTTAATAACTCTGGAAACTACTATATAATTGTTAGTGTATTAGGGTTTGGAGAGCATACTATCCACAATATTTTATTAAGTACAGAAATGCCTAATAAGAACTTAGGAACTGTATATATAAAACCAGAACTTACAAGCTTAAACGAAATAGTTGTTACTGCTGAAAGACCTGCTATAGAATATAGAGTAGATAAAAAGGTTTTAAATTTAGATAAAATGGGGATTTCTCCAAATGCTACGATAGCAGAAGCCCTAGAGATACTACCTTCTGTTGATACAGATGAAGAGGGTAACTTAAGTCTTAGGGGCAGCGGAAACTTTCAAGTACTTATTAATGGTAAACCCTCACCATTAAAAGGCAGCGAAGCCCTAGAGCAATATGCTGCCAACCAGATAGAACGAATAGAAGTCATTACCAATCCCTCTGCAAAATATGATGCCAACAATACATCGGGTATTATAAATCTTATTTTAAAAAAAGGAAAAGGCCTTGGCTTATCAGGGATTACTAGTTATGATGCCATAGTAGGTAAACGTATAAGGCAATATTATAATTTTAATTCAACCTTAACTTATACTCAGGAGAAGTATAGTTTTTCGGGTTCTATCAGCCTTCTAGACCGATGGAGAGAAAATATCTGGAATATCAACCAGACTTTACCCAATGGAGAAGATTTGAATATATTCTCTACAGCCTTTTTACCAAGAAAAGCACAAAGGTTCTTTCTTAGTTTCGATTATTATATAACTAGCAAACACACACTTACAATAGCAGCTCGCAAAAATTCAGCACGTAATAGCTTTGATATACTAGCTAATAATTATCCACAAGATGAAATGGATATGCCATTTTTATCAGATTCTAAAAGGCCTATAGAACGACATACAAATGCATTGTCGCTTTATGACCATATAGAACTAGATAGTAATGGTAGTGAACTTACTTTTTTTGCCACTTATTTTGAACAATCTATGGATAGACCACAAACGTTTACACAATATGATGCGTTAACACGGGAAAACATTACCACAGACAGGTTGTTCGTGGAGTCGTTTAAGCACAATCAAGCACGATTCAGCATTGATTATGTAAAAAATTTTAGTGACAGCGAACAAATAGAAATGGGGGCAAGTAGTATTATACAAAAACGTTCAAGTTCAATTGAAACTGAAACCTATTTCCCTAATGCTATACCCTTTACTAAAAATGAATTCGAATTTGATATAAAAACCCACGCAGGTTATTTTATTTACAAAAATAAAATATTTGGGTTTGATGTAATGGCGGGACTAAGACTTGAAGCCTACGATAGAGCTATAGAACATAAAAACGAAGATTTTTTTGATGAATTTAAGCGCGTAAACTTATTTCCTAATTTTCATTTAATAAAAGAAATAAATAAAAAACAAGAATTAAAACTAAGCTACTCAAGCCGTATTTCAAGGTCCAATTTGAGAGATTTGCGTCCTTATACCAATATATTTACCAATTTCTATGGACTTAGTGGTAACCCAAACCTTATTCCCTCAAAAATTGATGCTTTTGAAATGGCATATATCCACTCCTTTAAAAATGCTACTTTTACATTCGAGCCCTACTACAGAAAAACACACGATAATGTAATAAGATGGTGGCTATTGGACGAAGATACCAACATAACAATTCAGTCTCCAGTAAACATCGATAATTCCACATTTTATGGCATAGAATCTTCTTTTGAAACAAGACCTCTTAAATGGCTTAAAGTTTCTGCTTCTGGAAGCTATTTTAAAAATGTAATTAGCGGGATGGTTTTAGGAACAGAGGTTAATCAAAAATTTAACGGTTGGCGAATACGCCTGAGAAATAATATCAGTTTAACCAAACAGACTAATTTAAGGATTAATGGATTCTTTAATTCAAGGTTACAATTTCCACAAGAGTATACCGCCAGTAGATATTGGTTTGATGTTTCTGTAAACACTTCTTTTTTAAATAAAAAAGGTTCAATAGCACTTACTGTTGGTAATGTATTGGGAACAAATAGATTAATCCTTATAGCTGAAAATGAAAACATACATAGAAGAGGGTTCATTAAATTTCCTGGACCAACCTTCGGCTTGAGTATGAGTTATAAATTTAATAGTTTTAAGAGTAAAAAAACACAATTTGAATTTGATGATGAAGATTTATAACTTATAAAATATTTACGCTATTTCTTTCTTAAGATTTGTTATTTATGGAAGATAAAATCGGAATCTACAAACATTAAAATCCTGTTATTTGGTTTTGAAAGAATCCTTCAAGTTACCAAAGCATTAAATGAGGAACAAACTGGCGATGTTGAAAAACTTTTAGAAAAGAACATCTAAAAAATTACTTCGCTTTCCATATTGGAAATATTACGATAATGCCATACATGGCGTGTTTGAATTTGAAAATTTTAAATATTGCTTTAGTGCTATGAGCAGAATTACTTTTAAGTGCGAGGCATTGACTCATCATCCCAATTGGAGTAATGTTTATAATGTACTTTCCATTTCATTATCAACACATGAAGTTAGTGGCGTTACAAATAAAGATTTTAAGCTAGCTCAAGCTATTGAAAATATTGTTGAACCAAATGAGGAATAATTTGCAATTTTGCCTTAGGTTGTTAACTTTGTGAAAATAATCGAGTTTTAATTTAATTTAATAAAATTCTTGCTTTTGCAGGAATGACAAGATGTAATTATGGGAAGAGCTTTCGAGTTTAGAAAAGCACGTAAAATGAAACGTTGGTCTGCTATGAGTAAAGCTTTTACACGTATAGGCAAAGACATTGTAATGGCTGTTAAAGAAGGTGGTCCGGATCCAGACAGTAACTCACGATTAAGAGCAGTAATACAGAATGCAAAATCTGTAAATATGCCAAAAGACAATGTAGAACGTGCTATAAAAAAGGCAAGTGAAAAAGGGCAAGGTGATTATAAAGAAGTTATTTTTGAAGGCTATGCACAACATGGTATTGCCGTTTTAGTTGAAACTGCAACAGATAATAATACACGAACCGTTGCAAACGTACGAAGCTATTTTAACAAATGTGATGGTAGCCTTGGTACTTCGGGTTCGGTAGTTTTCATGTTCGATCATACCTGCAATTTTAGAATTAATGCTGAGGGGCTAGACCCAGAAGAAATAGAATTAGAATTTATAGATTTTGGAGCTGAAGAGGTATTTGCAGATGATGATGGTATTTTAATATATGCACCATTTGAAAGTTTTGGAGCTATTCAGGCAGAACTAGAAAATCGTGAAATTGAAATTCTATCTTCTGGCTTTGAACGTATTCCTCAAGTGACAAAAAAGATATCGACACAACAAGCTGAGGATGTTGAAAAACTTCTAGAAAAGCTAGAAGAAGATGATGATGTACAAAATGTATATCACACCATGGAAGAAAACGCAGAATAATATAAAGTATAGCTGTAAGTAGAGACAGCTGGAAAGCTTTATTTTTATTAAGTAAAATATTTATAAATATGAATTGGGGATTTATAGGTTGTGGGGATGTAACCGAAACAAAAAGTGGTCCGGCTTATCAACAAACAAATGGTTTTAATGTTGTTGCTGTTATGCGTCGTGATGTTGAAAAACTTAACGACTATGCAAAACGACATAGAATTGAAAAAACATTTACAAATGCTGAAGCCTTAATAAATGACCCAGATGTTGATGCAGTTTACATTGCAACACCTCCAGATACGCATAAAAAATATGCGCTAAAAGTAGCAGAAGCGGGAAAACCATGTTGTATTGAAAAGCCCTTATCTCCTACTTATTCTGAAAGTTTAGAAGTTCAAAAAGCATTTGAAGAGAAAAGGATTCCATTATTTGTTGCATACTACAGGCGTTCTCTTCCTCGGTTTTTAAAAATAAAAGAATGGCTAGACAACAATGAGATTGGAGCAGTAAGACATATAAATTCTCATTTAAGTAAACCCGCGAGTCAAGTAGATATTTCTAAAAATTATAATTGGCGAACAGATATTAAAGTTGCTCCTGCAGGTTATTTTGATGATTTAGCAAGCCATGGGTTAGATCTATTTACTTACTTTTTGGGAGATATAAAAAAAGCCAAAGGAATTAGCTTAAACCAACAGGGTTTATATTCTTCAAAAGATGCCGTAACGGCTTCATGGTTACATGAAAATGGCATCACTGGATCTGGAACATGGAATTTTGGATGCGACAGCCATTTAGATAAAGTAACAATTTATGGAAGCAAAGGCACTATTGAATTTTCTGTATTTCATGAAAATCCTGTTATTTTAAAAAGTAATTCTAAAAATGAAGAACTTATTATAGAAAACCCAAAGCACATTCAGCAATATCATGTTGAAAGTATGCGGGATTATTTTAAAGATAACAAAAACATCCATCCATCTACAGGTAAAACGGCATTACATAGTAGTTGGGTTATGTCAAAAATTTTAGAAGATATTTAATTTTTGTTTTTAACATAAATCAATTTGAAACGCCCGTTAGCTTGGTCACGCTGTTCCATTACAAATTGCGGCAAAGATTTAAATAATGGGGTTAGCTTTTGAAAACCAAAGTTTCTAGAATCAAAATTAGGCTGCTTTTTTAAAATTAATGAGCCAACATCACCAAGAAAAGCCCAACCATCATCATCGGCCGCATCATCGACAGAGTTTTTAAGAAGTCTTATTACTTTAGGAGTAATATTATATAAATTGACTTTTTTAGGTTTACCAGATTTTTTGTCTTTTACATCATCATCGTCATCATTTGCAAGAATTTCTAAATAAATAAACTTATCGCAAGCCACTATAAATGGATTTGGTGTTTTTTTCTCTCCCATTCCATAAACAACCATTGCAGCTTCTCGTAAACGTGTGGCTAATTTTGTAAAATCACTATCAGACGATACTAAACAAAAGCCATTAACCTTTTCAGAATATAAAATGTCCATGGCGTCAATAATCATAGCAGAGTCGGTAGCATTTTTGCCTGTAGTGTAGCCGTATTGTTGTATAGGAGTTATGGCATTTTCTAACAGCACATTCTTCCATTTTGATAAATAAGGTTTAGTCCAATCACCATAAATACGCTTAATTGTTGGTGTTCCATATTTCGTAATCTCTTCCATCATTTCTGTGATGTACTTTGAAGGGATGTTGTCTCCGTCTATTAATACGGCAATTTTAGTGTCTTTTATCATAATTCATAAAGATAGAATATTTTAACTTTTATTTAGATGCTTATGCTTCTATTTCTTTTTACTTTTAGCTCACTATTTTTAATAACTAGGATTTTATCCTAAATAATTCTTTTTACATATGGTATTGCCAAAAAATGTATTTAAGTGTTTATGCTTATTAGTTTCAGTGCTTTTCATTTTAACGCCTCAAAATATAGAGGCGCAAAAGAAAAAGAAAAAAAAGAAAAAAAACGATACTGAAGTTGTTATTAAACCTCTAAAAAAAGCCAAAGGAAAAAGTATAAAAGACTTAACTAAATCAAGCAAAAAGATTGAAGGTTTATTTACCATTTATCGAGATACCATTACTGGTGCTATACAAATGGTGATTCCAGAAGATCAATTAAACATGGAGTTTATTCATTTTGCGCAGATTGCTGATGGTGTAATGGATGCTGGGCGTATTATTAGAGGATCTTACAGGGGCTCTAAAGTGTTTAAAGTTGAAAAATTTTTTAATAAAATAGAGTTTATTACTCAAAACACATCTTATTATTTTGATCCAAGCAATCCAATTTCTAAATCAAAAGACGCCAATATAAGTAAAGGTATTATGGCGAGTTTAAAAATTGAAGCTCACGATAAAAAAGAAGGTCTATACTTAATAAAAGCTGATAATTTATTTTTAAAAGAAACCTTTTTACAAATAAAACCACCCTCCAGACCAGGTCCCTCCTTTTCTGCTTTTAAATTAGGAAGTTTAGATAAAAGTAAAACAAAAATTAATAGTATAAATAGTTATCCTGAAAACACTAATTTGGAAGTAGAATATGTGTATTCAAAACCTTCTGTTTTAAACGGTGGATCTGATGCTGTTTCTGATGGTAGAAATGTAAGTATTAAAGTGTTTCATAGTTTAATTGCTATGCCTAACAATGATTATGAACCACGTTTTGATGATCCAAGAGTAGGTTATTTTACAAATCAAGTAACTGATCAAACTTCAGCTAGTTCAACTCCTTATCGCGATTTAATAAATAGATGGCATTTAAAAAAGAAAAATCCTAATCAAGCCATTTCAGAGCCAGTAAAACCTATTGTATGGTGGATGGAAAACTCTACCCCTTTGGAGTGGAGAGAAACCATTAAAAATGCTGTTTTAGAATGGAATAAAGCTTTTGAAAAAGCAGGTTTTAAAAATGCTATTGTTGTAAAGCAACAACCTGATGATGCCGATTGGGATGCTGGAGATATTAGATATAACGTATTGCGATGGACAGCATCACCACAACCTCCATTTGGTGGTTATGGACCAAGTATGAAAAACCCAAAAACAGGTGAAATTTTTGGAGCAGATATTATGTTAGAATATACAATGATTACTGGTAGTGGTTTTAATTCTAAATTATATGAATCTAATTCAGAAAATTTTGATTTTAGTGAATATGACAGCGAAATGAATTGTTTGTTTGCTGAGGGTGTTATGGAAAATCTTCATTTTGCAAAATCCGTAGCAATGCTAAACGGTGCCTCCAATTCTGATGTAAAGCGTTTACAAAAAGAAACTATTACTGGATTAATCATACATGAAGTTGGTCATACTTTAGGATTAAATCATAATATGAAAGCGAGTCAATTATTTACTCCTAATCAATTAGCAAATCCTGATTTTATTGAAGGTAAATGTTTAACAGCCTCTATAATGGATTATGCTATTACAAACGTTACCAAAGACAGGAGTAAGCAAGGGCAATATGATGATGTTACTGTTGGTCCTTATGATATTTGGGCTATTAAACTAGGTTATACACCTTTTAAAACTGAAGCTGATCGTCAAGCTTTGCTAAATGAATCTACTAAACCAGAGCATATTTTCGGTAATGATGCTGATGATATGCGCTCTTCAGAAAGAGGAATAGATCCAAGAGTAAATGTTTGGGATCAGTCAAGTGACCCTATAACCTATTTTATAGATCGTATTGAATTATCAAATGAACTCCTTAAAAGTGCAAAAACTAAATTTATTAAAGAGGGACAATCATATAATGAATTAAGACGTGTTTACTATTCGCTAAGCCGACAAAAAGCGAATGCTGGAAATATATTTTCTAGGTACATTGGTGGTGTTTATGTTAATCGTGCTATGGCAGGTCAAAAAGGAGCTACACAGCCTTATACTCCAGTAAGTTTACTGGATCAAAAAAGAGCAATGAATGCATTAAGTAAATATATTTTTGCTTCAAATGCGTTTGATGCTCCAAATGATTTATATAATTATTTAGCAAGGCAACGTAGGGGGTTTAATTTTAGATCTTCTCCTGAAGATCCTAAAATACACAATCAAGTCTTAGGGTATCAAAAGAGTGTTTTACGTCATCTTTTGCATCCAAATACTTTGCAACGAATTACTGATTCTGAACTATATGGAAACAAATACAAGCTATCTATGTTTATGACGGATTTAAACAATGCCATTTTTAAGTCTGATATCTATAGTTCTGTGAATTCATTTAGACAAAATCTACAATTAGAATATACTAATATGTTGATTGATATGGTAACTGGAAAACATAAAAGTAGATTTACAAATAATGCGAAATCTATGTCCTTATATAACTTAAAAGTTATAAGAGCAATGGCCGCGCCATCAGGTAACATAGCATCTAGAGCGCATAAACAACATTTAAGAACGCTTATAGATAATGCTGTTAAAGAAATAAAATAGTTAAATTTTAATTATAACAACAAAAAAGCTACTTCGTAATTGGAGTAGCTTTTGTTTTGAGGTCGCTCATGTTTCTTTTTAGGAACAATTAATTGTTTACTTTATGTTTCATGTGCTCAAGTTTTATAATACAAAATCTGTGCCAAGGTGTAAGTATATAAAATAGTTAGGAATATTTAGTTATTTTGCCTTTTATACCTTTATAAAAGTTATACATGTATTCAAAATCAGCATCAATATCATCAGTTGGATAAAATGGTTCTGATATTTTATTTTCTTTATTTTCAAAATCAAGAGTAAACATTATTATAGGAACATTAGCTTGTTTTGCTATATAATAGAAGCCTGTTCGCCAAGTGGCAACCTTTTTTCGGGTACCTTCTGGAGCTAAAGTCATTCGGAACTCTTCATTTTGCTCAAATAATTTTGCTATAGCTTCTACTTTATTTTCGTTGGATTGTCGGTTTATTGGGGTACCACCTAAGGTCTTAAAAAAATGGCCTAATGGATATACAAATAACTCTTTCTTACCAATAAAATTTGTTTTGACACCAACAACTGCCCTTAATAAGACTCCAATATAAAAATCGTGCCAGCTAGTATGAGGAGCTGCGATTATTATTGCTTTTTTAATTGAATTTTTAGAAAATGTTGTATTACCACTATGCTGCCAACCTAAAATTTTAAAATATATTAGTTTGGCTAACCACCGCATATTACATTTTTTGGTACAATGCTTTTAATTTTTGATTGGTAATGTTTTTTTTCCAGTTTTTTCCTAGTGCATTTTCCCAAAGTGGCTCTAGGCTTAAAGCAACGTCAATCATAATATTAAATTCTTTGTCGCTTAAATCTGCACAAATACCTTTTGGTAATGCAATGTTATGTTTTGCTTTCATTTCTTTGAAAACTTTAACGCCTTCAGGATAAAACTCTTCTAAATGGTCAAAAACAATGCAATTGCCAATGCCATGTTTGGTTCCAAGTAAATAAGATAATCCATAACTCATTGCGTGAGCAATACCTACTTGAGAATATACAATACTCATGCCTCCATGCCATGAAGCCATCATTAGTTTTTCTTGAGCTTCAACATCAGAAAGGTTGTTTTCTAAAAATATGTCTTTACATAAATCTAGAGCCATATTACCATAGGTTTCGCTAAACGTATTTAGGTAAGTACCAGTTAAAGATTCAATACAATGAATATAGCAATCCATTCCTGTATAAAACCATTGTTCTTTCGGAACATCTTTGGTGAGTTCTGAGTCTAAAATAACTTGGTCGAACGGTGTGAAATCTGAGTTTATACCTAGTTTTTTATTAGGTCCAGTAAGAACTGTAGTTCTTGAAACTTCAGAACCAGTTCCTGATATTGTTGGAATACCAACATGATATATGGCTGGATTTTTAACTAAATCCCAGCCTTGATAATTTTCAGCTCCGCCATTATTGGTTATCATAATTGAAACAGCCTTAGCTAAGTCTAACAGCGTACCGCCTCCAATGCCAATAATACCCGAAGGGCGGGCTTTGGATTTTAGTATGATATCCTCAACAAGTGCATCAACCTGCGATGTTTTAGGTTCCTCTTTTGCCGAAACAAAAATAATTCTATCATCATAGGATAGAGATATTCTAGACGATATCCATGCATTACTCTTAAACACATCGTCAATTAAAAAAATAAAAGGAGCGTTGATGCCATGTCGCTTTGGAGCCAAAACTTCATTTAATTGATTGAAACTACCTCTGCCAAAAATTACTCTCGGCACCATTGGAAAGTTCTTATAACTCATTTAACTTATTTTCTTTTACAAAAGGTAAAAATACCATTATTTTAATTTTACTTACACATATTTTGGAATGAATTTTTGTTAAAACCCATTAGCTACTAATTTCACTTAATCAGAAGGCGTATTTTAGTTCATTATATATTAATTTAATAGTTTCAATAAATCCTTTAAGGTGTTAATCGTTTTATATGCTTTTCCGTTTTTTTCTTCTTCAGTAACCTCCTCATGTGCCCATGTGGTATGAAATGGTACATGAATGGCATGCGCTTTTACATTTACTAGTGGTAAAACATCCGATTTTAATGAATTCCCTATCATTAAAAATTCAGATGGATTAATATCTAAATGATTTAATAAGTTTGAATAATTAGATTCCTTTTTATCACTTAATACTTCTATGTGGTGAAAATAATTTGTTAAACCAGACTTCTCTAATTTTCGCTCTTGGTCCAGTAAATCTCCTTTTGTTGCTAAAATTAGTCTGTATTTTTTTGAAAGAACTCTTAAAACATCTTCTACACCATCTAGTAATTCAACTGGCTTATTCAGCATATTTTTACCAATGTTTAAAATAGATTCGATAGTTTTTGAAGAAATGTTATAGTTTGATAACTCTAAAGCAGATTCGACCATAGATAATGTAAAAGCCTTAACTCCATAACCATACAAGGGAAGATTATCAATTTCCATTCTAAACAGTTCTTGGTCTATTTTGTTAGGGGTTTCATATTTAGATAATAGCTTGGCAAAAGCAGTTTCAGCTTCTCTAAAATAGGTTTCATTAACCCAAAGCGTATCATCGGCATCAAAGCCAATAACTTTAATGTTATTATAGTCTATTTCCATAGTTTTTTTGCGCGTTCCAAATCTTCTGGAGTATCAATTTCAACACCTTGAACATCTGTTTCTACCATTTTTATACGCTTGCCATACTCTAAATACCTTAATTGCTCTAGTTTTTCCGAGGCTTCTAAAACCTGCATAGGTAGCTTATAAAAATCTAGAATAGCTTGTTTTCTAAATGCATAAACACCTTTGTGCTTATAATACTTAACACCAACATTTTTATCTCTAGGGTATGGAATTGGGCTTCGCGAAAAATATAGAGCAAAATCAGATTGATCGATTATAACTTTTACAGTATTTGGGTTGTTAATTTCATCTTCGTCGGTGATATGAACCATTAAAGATGCCAAATCTATATTTTTATCATCATCTCCCTTAAAGACATCTATAAGTTTAGCTAAAGATGTTTTATCAGTAAAAGGTTCATCGCCTTGAACATTTATAACAACATCGATATCCATTAGTTCTACAGCTTCAGCTATTCTATCACTTCCGCAGTCATGCTCCTTTTTACTCAAAATAGCCTTGCCTCCATTATTTACAATTTCGTTATAAATAATATTACTATCTGTAACTACAAAAACATCATCAAAAAGATTTGTAGCAATAGTAGCTTCGTAAGTTCTTAAAATAACAGTTTTTCCAGCTAAATCTTGCATTAGTTTCCCTGGGAAACGAGATGCTGCATATCTGGCAGGAATCATTGAAATTATTTTCATCTATTAAATTTACAAATTTGTTGGTTAGATATTTGTTTAGACTACGGAAAGCCATTTCAAAAATACTATAATTATTGTAGGATTTATATTTTTAAACTTCTTAAACAATTTAAATATTATAAAAAATATGGCAATTACTAAAATTACTGCTAATATGGGAAGAAATATTGATATGATTGACATTACTACTGAAGTTCCCGTTTCAATAGTAGAAACTACCGGATTTGCAATACCTCCTGTTGTGGCTGTTGATGCTAATCTTGTGATACTTGAGCTTCCTGCGACTGCAGCTGCAGTTCCTCCGCCCGCAATTATAGCTAATGCCCATGTAATTACAGGGCTTAAATCTACAACCGTAGATAACATAATTGCAGTTCCTGCAAGTGCAGCTAATGGTACCGCAATGCCATCTAATAAATTATCAATGTATGGAATAAAGTAAGCAAAGACTTCTACTAATGTAGCTACACCTAGCGTAAGTAACGCTGCTGTACTACCTATCCATTGCCAAGATTCATTAAGTTCCCAAACATCAAAATAGGATGCTAAACTTAAGGCAAATAGTGGTAAAAAAACTCTAAAACCTACTGATGCTGATAAACCAACACCAAGGCAAATACTAATTATGGTTTCAAATGTCATGTTTTAAATTTAATCAAAAACTATTCCTCAAAAAAATCATCCTTAAAACCAATAAGATACAATTTTTCTTTTGCTCTTGTTACTGCTGTATATAACCAACGTAAATACTCTTTATCGATTCCGTTAGGTAAATATGGCTGTTCTACAAAAACGGTATTCCATTGCCCTCCTTGCGACTTGTGGCAGGTAATAGCATAAGAGAATTTTACCTGTAAGGCGTTAAAATGTTTATTCCCTTTAACCTTTAAAAACTTTTTGTATTTGCTGGTTTCGCTCTCAAAATCTTTCATTACTTCTTGATACAATCTGTTTGAATCTTCATATGGCAATGATGGTGTTTCGGCTTCAATAGTATCTAGAAGTAAAACCGTTTCAAAGGGTTTCATTCGTGGGTAGTCAACCATTCTTATTTTTACTTCTGCAAAGCGAAAACCATATAATTCTTGAATACTAAATATTTCTAGAACCTCAATAATATCACCATTTGCAATAAAACCCGCTTCGCTTGTTGGTTTTACCCAAAAATAATTATTTTTAACAACCATTAAATAATCGCCTGCTGTTAATTCATTTTCATTAAACAGAATTCTATTTCTAATTTGTTGGTTGTAAAGATTTGCTCTTTTATTGCTCCTTACTATAATAGCGGTTTCTTCTTTTCCTAAATCACTATAAGCACCATTTATGGCGTCCATAATTTCATAACCATCAATAAGCCTAATAACATCAGTGTAGTCAGATAAATCAAATTTAAAAGAATCAAAAAAGGTATTGGTAAGAGCCTCTCTTAAAACCGTAGCATTAGTTAAAATACCAGAACCTTGTTCTTGGCGAACTACTTCATCAAGTTCCATTCTAGTTACCTCTTTATCATAATTTAAGGATAAGGTGCGTTCGTCAAGAGCCGGGCTTAAATCTAACTTTACAGGTGGTAATTGTGCTGTGTCACCAATTAAAAGTAGTTTGCATTTATGACCAGAATACACATATTGCATTAAATCATCCAATAAAGAACCTTTTTCAAATAGTTTAGAGTCTCCTGGAGTATCTGGAATCATAGAAGCTTCATCTACTATAAAAATGGTATTTTTATGCTTATTTGGTTGCAAAACAAACTTCACTCCCCCATTTTGTTCTTTTTTTGGAAAATATATTTTTTTATGAATAGTAAAAGCCTCTTTTTTAGAATAATTTGAGATTACTTTTGCTGCTCTACCCGTTGGAGCCATTAAGACAGCACTTTTTTTTGCTTTCCATAAATTTGAAACAATAGCACCAATTATGGTCGTTTTTCCTGTGCCAGCATAACCTTTTAGTAAATAAAGAGCATTTGGACTTTTGGAAAAAATGAATTCTGTTAGCTGTTGTAAAACAATGTTCTGTTTTAATGTAGGTTTAAACGGAAATTGCTGTTTTATAATAGAATAAAATTCAGATGAAGTCATTTAAATGAAAACTAATTAAAAATTATTCAAATATAGAAATGATTTTTATGTGCTTTGGTTTTAACGATTAAAAAAAAATTGTAGATTTGCTAAATACCATTAACAAATTTTTAATAAATAGATACTATGACATTTTTTTTAATTGCATTAGCGGTGATTCTAGTTACAATTGGCTTGGTAAAGCTAGTTGATAAATTTATCCCTTCTAAATTTAAACCTATTTTGACTATAGCACTTTGGTTATTAATAGCCTTTTTAGGCTACCAAACGTATATGTCTATTTATGAACCAATACAGTTTAATAAAGTAAAAAAGAAACGTTACGCAGTAGTTATTGAAAGCTTAAAAGACATTAGAGATGCTCAATTAGCACATAGACAAGTAACTGGTAAATTTGCAAGTAATTTTGATGGTTTAATTAAATTTATTGATACTGCTGAATATACATTAACGCAGCGTAGAGATTCTAGCATCATTGATGAGGTATTAACAAAAAGATATGGAGTTGATACAACTAAAGAAATTGTTATTATAGACACGTTAGGTACTGTTGCTGTTAAAGATTCATTATTTAAAACTTCAAATCGATATAAAACAATGATGAATGTACCTGTTGGTGAGCCAGGTGCTAAATTTGAAATGAAATCTGGATTTTTAGAACAAAACAATATTAAAATTCCTGTTTTTGAAGCTTTAGTAAAAAAGGAAGTTCTTTTAAATGATCAGAATAAAGACCTTATAATTCAAGAAAATCAAGTAGTATCTGTTGACGGTGTTAATGGGGATGCTTTAAAAGTAGGATCTATGGACGAGGTTAAAACCGGTGGTAACTGGCCAAAAACTTATGGCGATAGCGAATAATAGCTCTAACAAGCTTACAAATATAGAATTGTCCATTCAAGTGAGTTTGAGTGGACTTTCTTTTTCTATACTAAATAGAAACACCAATACTATTGAAATAATAAAGGAGTTACACTTTGAGAAAAGTTTAAACCCGCTAGAAATTTTAGATGAATTAAAGCATTTATTTTTAAAAGAAACTGTTTTAAAAAGAAACTTCTCTAGTATAAATATTATTCATGATAATGATTTATCCACACTAGTACCAAAATCATTATTTAACAAAAACTATTTGGCTGATTATTTAAAATTTAATTCAAAAATTTTAAAGTCAGATTTTATTGCCTACGATCCCATTTCAGAAAGCAATAGTGTTAATGTTTATGTGCCTTACATAAATATTAATAACTTTATTTATGATAAATTTGGTGCATTTATTTTTAAACATGTATCAACAATTTTAATAGAATCTATATTACAATTTGAAAAAGAATCTAGCTCCACAAAAATGTATATTAATGTTAGTTCTAATCATTTTGAAATTTTAATCTTAAAAAAAGGTAATTTAGAACTTTACAATACATTCTCATATTACACAGAAGAAGATTTTATTTATTATATACTCTTTACTGCTGAACAACTAGGTCTTAATCCAGAAACACTAAATTTAGTTCTAATAGGTGATATTGTTAAGCATGATAATTTATATAATATAGCTTATAAATATATAAGAAATATAAATTTTGGCGACCGAAAAGATACTTTTAAGCATCTTAAAAAAACCAAGTCTATGTATTCTAATTTCACATTGCTAAAAAGTTTTTAATGAGAATTATATCAGGTCTTTATAAAAGTAGAAAAATAGTAGCACCAAAAAACTTGCCTGTGCGCCCTACTACAGATATGGCAAAAGAGTCCTTGTTTAATATCATCAACAATTTATACTATTTCGATGATATTTTAGTTTTAGACCTTTTTGCAGGCACCGGAAATATTAGTTATGAGTTTGCTTCAAGAGGCACCGAGCAAATAATATCTGTAGATCAAGATTTTGGTTGCATAAAATTTATAAACCAAACTTCAGAGAAATTTGAAATGCCAATTCAAACTATTAAAAGTGATGTGTTTAAGTTTTTAGAAAAGGCTACCATACAATCAAATATTATTTTTGCCGACCCACCTTATAATTTCTCAGACGAGCAATTTGCAAAAATACCAGAACTTATTTTTTCTAATGATTTATTGCTCGAAGATGGTGTTTTGATAGTTGAACACTCTAAGCACACTAAGCTTTCAGAGTTAGAAAACTATCAATATTCAAAAAGTTATGGAGGCAATGTATTTAGCTTTTTCGAAAAAGCATAATTTGATTTATATTTTTATAACTCATTTTTTTTCAGTAATTTAGAAATCTCCTTAAGAGCCTCCCCGGCTCTACATCTATTTTAATCTCTCAAAAAAACAATATTTTTTTGAGTTTAGTTTATGGTTTAAATTTTAATACTAACCTTTAAAACCATAAATTAAAATGAAGAAATTTTTTCTATTAGCATTAGCTGTAACTATGTTTATAGCTTGCCAAAACAAACCACAACGTTACTTTGATGCATCACCAGAAATTGAAACCTTAAAAGCTGGCATTAAAGCTTATGAAGCGCAAGATTGGGATGCTTGGAAATCGAACTTCGCAGATAGTGCCAAAATATTCCACAATACCAATAAAGCAGCAGCTCCAGAACAAATGGTGGTAGGCATGAAAAACATGCTTTCAAATTTTTCTTCATATGGATTTGCTAAAGAAGGCGGTATCTATGAAATGGTCATAGATAAAGAAGGTAAAACTTGGGTGAACTTTTGGGGTAACTGGGGCGGAAAAGCAAATGTTACCGAAAAACAATTGGTAATACCCGTACACTTAACTGTAGAGTTTGTTAATGGAAAAATCACACAAGAATACGCATACTATGATACTGCAGGAATAAACAAAACTTTAAAAGCAAATGCAGAAGCTAAAGCTGCTCAAGAAGCAGAAACATCTAAAGAATAAAATATTAACTAACCAAATTATATAATTTATGAAAACTATTAAATTAATTTTACTTGTAGTAACAATCTTTTGTTTTACTCATCAAATTTCGGCTCAACAAATGTTTCTTATACATCAAGACAATGTCAAGCCTTCCAAAGCAATGGAATATGAAAAAATTGCCAAAGAGTTTAATGATGCTAGTGTTGCTAATAACGTGCAAACACAATGGATATCTGCTGTGCGTGACGATTTTACATATTATTATATCACGCCAATTAAAAATATGGCAGAATTAGACGAAGATCCAATGGAAGATATGGCAAAATCTATGGGTGATAAATTTGGTGAAATGTTTGAGCGCTTTAATAAATGTTATGATACGCATGGTTCATACTTAATGCGAAGTATTGATGCTTTAAGCTATAAAGCTCCAGAAGGCACAGATATGTCTGATCAAAATTACCGCGTTTGGTTTATGATGCATTACAAACCAAAAAATGCTAAAAAAATGAAAGAAGGCATGAAAGCTGTAAAAGAGTTATTCGAGTCTAAAGGCTCAAAAGAATATTATAATGTGTATCATACAGCGTTAGGTACCATGGATAATTATTATTTAGTATCTATATCAGCAAAAGATGAAATAGATAGCGCAACAAGATCTAAAGCAAATCGAGATGTACTAGGTCCAGACCGCTATAAAACATTCAATAAAGTTATAAACTATACCGAAAAAATGGAAGAATTTAGAGGTAAAATGCGACCAGATTTATCCTACTCACCAAAAGAATAAACAAAATAACCTACCAATTACCTAGAGTAACCAACCTTTTTTTTAATTATAAACCCTTCTTAAATTAATAAGAAGGGTTTATTTATATCTAAGTAAATCTATAAGCCGGATTCTGTTCATCCTGAACTTGTTTCAGGATTTCCCAAAAAAAGAACAAGAATACCTTATCATTTATCTACGTGCCTTGTTACCAAAACACTTTAGCTGCTTACCCTCCAACAATTGGGCGTGCAGCCCTCAAACGTTGGTTTACATAGCATTGCACCACATAGAGTTTACCTGGTTTCACTACAGCATTACCTGTACATACTTTCTGTTGCACTTTTCCTAACCTCACGGTTGGTGGTTGTTAGCCACTATATTGCACTACGGTGTCCGGACTTTCCTTCCCGAATTAACTTCGAGACGATAAGGCGATTTACTTGAGTGCAAAATTACAATAAACAAGCAGAATATCTAAGTAATTTTAAATATTTGGGCGTTACCCTAAAAAAGGGGTCAGGCTTTTCGTTACAAGTCCTCGATTTTGCGCTAAGGCGCAAAAACTGTGGGCTATCCACTGCAATCCTTAACGCGGGGGTGCTTGCAAGTCTAGTGTTTTTAAAATGAAAGTTGGTGTCTTTTTGGGAAGGTTCGTTTAATGTTTTTACGGATATAAAATCGTTTTAATGTTTTATATCCGACGTTAAACGAAGTTATCATTTTTTTCTGACAAAGTCAAGTGATTTAGTCTTCCCTAATGGTTTAATTTTTGTTAATAACTCCTATTAAATTATAGCTTCAAAATTCCTATTTCAAAACTGAATTTTTAACTTTGTTACTTTACCAATAGTAATGGAACACTTTGTAGTATCGGCCAGAAAATACAGACCTCAAACGTTTAAAGACGTTGTGGGACAGCAGGCTATTACAAATACCCTACTTAATGCTATTGAAAACAATCATTTAGCACAAGCCTTACTCTTTACAGGGCCTCGTGGTGTTGGTAAAACCACTTGCGCGCGTATTCTAGCTAAAATGATTAACAGTGATGGAACTGAAACTGGCGATGAAGATTTTGCATTTAATATTTTCGAGCTAGATGCCGCTTCAAATAACTCTGTTGATGATATAAGAAGTTTAACAGATCAAGTTAGAATCCCACCACAAGTTGGGAAATACAAAGTATATATTATTGACGAGGTGCACATGCTCTCTCAAGCAGCATTTAATGCATTTCTTAAAACTCTAGAAGAGCCACCAAAGCATTGTATTTTTATTTTAGCAACTACAGAGAAGCATAAAATTATTCCAACTATACTGTCACGTTGTCAAATTTTTGATTTTAAACGCATTACGGTAAAAGATGCCAAAGGCTATCTAAAATACATTGCTGAAGAACAAGGTATAACTGCCGAAGATGATGCTTTACACATTATTGCTCAAAAAGCAGATGGCGCCATGCGTGACGCCCTTTCTATTTTTGACCGTGTGGTTAGTTTTTCAGGCAAAAACCTAACCAGGCAAGCCGTTACTGAAAATTTAAACGTCCTTGATTACGAAACCTATTTTACAAGCACAGATTTAATTTTAGAAAATAAAATCCCAGAGTTATTATTACAATTTAATAGTACACTCTCAAAAGGTTTTGATGGTCATCATTTTATAGCAGGTTTAGCATCACACTTTAGAGATTTACTAGTTAGTAAAACTCAAGAAACTATTGAGCTGTTGGAAGTTGGCGACCAAACCAAAACCAAATATTTAGAGCAATCAAAAAAAGCCTCCCAAGAGTTTCTCATGCAAGGTATAAATCTTGCCAACGATTGCGATCTCAAATACAAAACAAGTAAAAATCAACGCTTACTTGTTGAACTGTGCCTTATGCAACTTGCCTCTATCACTCATGATGGAGAAAAAAAAAATAGCAAACATTACATAATCCCAGCATCTTACTTCCAGAAAAAGGGCATCACCCCTATTCCAGTTACTATACCTAACAAAACCGAAAACGTTACACCTTCTGCGGAAGCTATAACTGAAAACACCGAACCTTTAGAACAAGTTGCTGAAGTTGTTGAAAAATTTCAAGTAAAAGAACCACCAAAAATTGTTTTAAAACAAGATTCTAAACGAACATCTGGTCTTTCATTATCAAGTATAAGAGCAAAGAAAGAGCACGAAATTAGGCAAATGGATGTGGTTATTGATGAGGAAAACTTGCCTAAAGAACCATTTACCGAACAAGAACTCCTTACCGCTTGGAATACATTTATTGAAAAATTAAGAACCGACGGGAAACATAATTTGGCTTCCATTTTATCTATAGACACCCCAAAAGTAAAAGGAACAACTATTCATTTAGAGTTTCCTAACGCTACAAACAAAGTGGAAGTAGAACGCCAGCAGTACGATTTATTAGCATATATTAGAAAAACACTTAGTAATTTTGATATCAGTTTAGATATTACAATTAATGAAGTTCTGGAAAAAAAATATGCCTACACAACAGCTGATAAATTTGAAAAATTAAAAGAGAAAAATCCAAATATTGATATTTTAAGAAAAACTTTCGATTTAGATGTTTAAAACGCTATTTAATAGCAAGTTAATTGTGCTTATATTTATACCCATTGTGTCACTAATTAGTTGTGATGGTAGAGATAGAAAGTACATGAATAACACAGAAATATTACAAGAAAACAATTTACTAAATAAGTTTAGTGAACAGGTGGAATTTGTACCAAACTCCCCTGTAGCAATTAACACAGATACTATTTTAAGTAATGGGTTTAATGTTAAAATTAATTATCGCTCTATTGAAAATAATGCCTTTTATAAAGTTACAAAAAAGGAAAAGGATTCAATAATAAAAATGAACTACAAAAACTTTGAAGCTCATATTGAAGTTTTTAAAGATGATACACCAATAAATCAATCCACAATTAATAAACTATTATTTAGTGAGTTTGAAAACGCATCGTTTTGGAATCAGGCCATTATGCAGTATGTATGGGTAGACCATAACAAATCAAGTGATGATGTGTTGTATTTAAATACGTCTTTTAATATTCCTGAAACTGAAACTTTCAAAGATTTTATTGTAGCAATAGATAAAAAAGGCACCATTCGTATAGAACAAAAACCAACCTGTTAAATATTATTAGTTATGCTAGGACTTAAATTGCCAACAGACCCGCGTTGGGTTAACATTGTTGAGAAAAACATTGAAGAAATTTTAACAGATCATGCCTTTTGTGAGCAAAAAGCAACGAGTACAGCTATTTCACTTATAGTTAGTTTTCCTGAATATACAGAGCTTGTTCAAGAAATGGTAGCTTTGGTTAAAGAAGAGATTAGCCATTTTAAAATGGTACATGATAAAATTCTTGAACGTGGCTGGACTTTAGGTCGTGATAGACGTGATGACTACGTTATTGAGTTACTTAAGTTTTTCCCAAAAGGCGGCAGTAGAACCACTCAACTAGTACATCGTTTATTATACGCAGCGTTAATAGAAGCAAGAAGTTGCGAGCGTTTCAGGTTGCTTTCTGAGGAACTTGAAGACAAAGAACTTGCAGAATTCTATAGAAACCTTATGGTAAGTGAGGCAAATCATTACACTATGTTTTTAGGTTTTGCTAGACAATATGGCGAAAAAAAAGAAGTTGATACCAAATGGCAACAACTTCTTGAATATGAGAGTAAAATTATAAGTAATTTAGGTACTAGTGAAGCTATACATGGTTGAAATTCTTAATTAAAATTTATAACCAATACCTAATTGAATGTTTCTGTTTTTAGCAACAATGCCAGATACTTCATCAAAAACATTGCTGATTCCATAGTTGTATCTAACATCCACAAAAATGGCGTAGTTAATTTTATAGTCGGCTCCAATAACAGTAGAATACCCTAGGTTTTTCATGCCATCGTCTGTTTTATGAACTTTCAAACCAATTTGTGGTCCAATTCCAGCATGAAATTTTTCACTAAACCGAAATCTAAATAAAATTGGCATTTGAATATAATCTAGTTGTAGCTCTTCTTCTCTAGCTCCTTCTCCAGAAAATTGAATTTCAGGTACTACTGATAATGTTCTTGATAAGCCAATATTTGCTAAAAAACCAATATAAATACTGTTTCTATGTTTGTTTTCTGAAATAGGTGCGTTTTCTTGAAAGTCTAAATGCGAAATGGTATAACCAGCTCTAACACCGTATTTTATACCGCTTGAAGCTGACCATTTTTCTTTCACTTTTACGGTGTCTTGGGCTTTTTTAGAAGATTTAATTAATTTGTCATCTTGAGAAAATCCGTGGAATGAAAAACAAAATAGTATTGTTAGTAGTAATAATTTTTTCATCTGCTTATTTATTTATGTTAATCTATCAGATGTAACTTGCCAAAATATTATGAAGTTGAGGGCAACATATATATAAGCTTATTTCAATATTAATAGATTTGGGTTATTAATAATATTAAGCTACGAATATATATTATAAATTTAAAAAAGTGCAAGTATACAAGCTAAAGTGCAAAATTTTACTGTGTATTGCTTGAAACTGTATCATAAAAGATACTTTTAATGATACCATCTGCAAGACCAATTTTAGGGACATAAATATTTTTAGCACCACCCCATTTCATTGCCGAAAGGTAAATTCGCATGGCAGGAATAATAACATCTGCTCTATCTTGGTTTAATGATAGTTCCGTAATACGTTCTTCATAAGAGTAAGTTTGAAGCATATTATAGTAAGATGTCATATAAAAATAAGAAAGTGGCTTTCCCATAGATTTGCCAGATACTTTGAAAATTTTATTGATATTTCCACCAGAACCAAGAACATTAACTTTATGATACTCTTTGGTATTACTTTTAATCCAATCTTGCAATTCTTGCCAAGTTTGTTTTTTAACCATATCGTTCAACAAACGTACGGTGCCAATTTTAAAAGATTTTGACGCCACTTGATTACCCCTGTCTATAACTGTAAACTCTGTACTTCCTCCACCAACGTCAACATACAAATATGTTTTGTTTGGATCAATAAACTTGTTTAAATCTGTTGCTGCAATAATTGCTGCTTCCTCTTGTCCTTCAATAATATCAATACTGATTCCTGCATGTTCCAATACTAAATCTACAACTTTTTTTCCGTTTTCCGACTCCCGCATTGCAGATGTAGCACAGGCTTTATACTTAACAACCTTATGAGATTTCATAAGCAATTTAAAGGCTAACATGGTATCTAAAATACGCTGTATGTTTTCTTTGGAAATTTTATTTTTTATAAAAACATCTGCTCCGAGACGGATAGGTACACGAACTAGAGAATTTTTTTTAAATTGTACAGGCTGTCCGTTTTGCTCTATAATATTTGATATTAATAGCCTTACCGCATTTGACCCAATATCAATGGCTGCATATTTTTTTATTGAAAGCATACTAGTTTTCTAATTTTTTGGTATAGTAATCATAGATAGCAAATTGAGACCTTACCTTGGTTTTTTTATTAATAAGGTATTGGTTTTCTTGAGAATCATTCAATATTCTGGCTTTAACGTTGTCACTCCAACTAATATTAAACGTATCTATAATTTCTTTCTTTATGTCTTCATCATAAATTGGGCAACCCACTTCTACTCTAGTTTCTATATTCCGTGTCATCCAATCGGCTGAAGATATGTATAATTTTGAATCGCCGTTATTACCAAAAATATAAACTCTTGAATGTTCTAAAAACTTATCAATAACACTTATAACTTCTATATTTTCACTCATTCCTTTTATTCCTGGAATTAAACAACAAATACCCCTTACTATCATTTGAATTTTGACTCCTGCCCTGCTCGCCTCGTATAACTTATCAATCATTGGATAGCTAGAAATACTATTCATTTTTAATCTTATAAGGCCTTCTCTGCCTTGCCTTACATTTTCAATTTCTTTATTAATTAGATTAAAAACTCCACTTTTAGTGAAATGTGGCGAAACGATTAAGTGTTTGTATTTAAAAATCCTATAGTTTGTTTTAAAAAAATCAAAAACTTGATTAACGTCTTTTAAAATCTTTTTGTTGGATGTAAAAAGTGTATAGTCTGTATAAATTTTTGCTGTAGATTCATTAAAATTTCCTGTGCTAATAAAGCCATAGCGTTTTATTTTTTTGCCTTCCTCTCGTTCTACTACGCACATTTTACTATGCACTTTAAGCCCTGTAACTCCAAATATTAAATTGACACCCTCATCTTTCATCTGTTGGGCATAGTTAATATTTGCTTGCTCATCAAACCTTGCACGAAGCTCAATGGATACTGTAACTGACTTACCATTAACGGCTGCATTAATAAGCGAGCTAGCGACATGAGATATTTCTGCAAGGCGATAAATAGTGATTTTTATTGTTTTAACCTTAGGATCTAAAGCAGCTTCTCTTAAAAACTTAACAACATATGTGAAAGTTTGATATGGTGCATGTAACAAGTAATCCTTTTTAGCAATGGCTTTAAAAATACTTCGCTGTAAACTCAAGTTTTTTATTGGTACAGCTTCAATTTTATCATATAAGAGGTCTGTTCTTCCTAAACTGGGGAATCCCATGTAATCGCGTCTGTTATGATAACGACCTCCTGGTATTATGCTATCTGTATCATCAATACCCATTTTCGACATTAAATACCTTAATGTTTCTTTATGTATGGTTTTGTCATAAACAAACCTTACTGGTTCTCCAACTTGTCTATGTTTAACACTATCAGAAATTTTTTCTATAAAGCTTTTACTTAAATCACTTTCAAAATCTAATTCACCATCTCTGGTAATTTTTATCATGTGAGCAGAAATAGATTTGTAATCGAAAATATTAAAAATATCTTCTAAACAATACCGCAATACATCATCAACCATAATGATATAGCTTTTATCACCTTGTTTAGGTAATTCAACAAAACGATCAACGGATTTTGGAATTTCAATTAAAGCAAATTGCTTATTATCATTATTCATTAGCATTTTTACAGCTAAATAAGCGGCACTATCCTTTAGATTTGGTAATACAACTGAATCGTTAAGAATAATAGTTACTAATGCAGGACTAACAGTTTTAAAAAAGTATGTTTTAATAAATGCACTCTGATTATCGTCAATTTGCGTTTCATCAATAACATAAATATTTTCCTCTTTTAGTTTCTTATCAATAGTATTTAAAATGGCAACACTTTCACTTTGCTGCTTAATTACAATTTGAGTTATAATTTCTAGCAATTCTTTTGCCTTAATACCACCTAGTTCGCTTTTTCCTCCTTTTCCTGCTTCAACAATACGTTTTACTGTTGCGTACCTTACTTTAAAAAATTCATCTAAGTTATTTGAAAAAATACCTAAAAAACGTAATCTTTCTATTAAAGGGACAGATTCGTCAGTGGCTTCTTGTAGGACTCTGGCATTAAACTGTAACCAGCTAATTTCTCTATTTATATAACTATTATTTTCTGAGTTTTCAGGTTTAGTCATTGACTCTAAATGAATTTTAATTGTTTAAAACAAATATATTCTATTTAGACTAAAATATATTATTTTAAACTATAATTAAATTTGAATATGTTTTTATTAAATAATTAAAAAAAAGAACCTTATTTATGGCTTTATATCTCTTGGGAATAATGTTATTATTGTTTTTCCTGGTTTTAATTTACGCCATTTTTCTATATCAAATTCTATGATTACGACTCCACTTGTTGGAACGTTATCTATATATTCTGTACCAAAAGTATTTACAAAAGCCGTTATGGCATGATTATGTCCAAAAATCATTAGATTATTAATAGTGCTATCGCATGTTTTGATAAATCGAATTAGGTTTTCTCCTGAGAAATCATATAAATCATAACTAAATTGCAGGTTATCTTCATTAATGCTTAAATTTTTGATAAAAATTTTCGCAGTAGATTTTGTACGAACAGCATCACTAGAAATAATTAACTCCATAGATAGATTATGACTTCTTAATGATTTGGAAACTAAATTGGCATCCTTAATTCCTCTTGTTTTAAGTGGCCTTTCGTGGTCTGTAACATCATGATTCCATGATGATTTGGCGTGCCTAACTAATATTAATTTTTTCATAAATATCGATTAAATGCATTTTTTATCGATAAAAAGTTGCTTTTTTCGGTTAAATTCAATTTATTTGCTTGTTCAAAATATATAAAAAAATACAAAAATTGAAATTAGAAAAACTAAAATGAAGTAAGAGTCGTATAATCATTAGTTAGTATGGAGTTTTTTTACTTTAAAACTACTATTGATTTTAGTGACGGTTTAAACTATTATGTATCTATTAAATACATGATTTACAAATACTTAATATAAAAAAATGAAAATTACATTTACTATACTTATAACGCTAATTTTTACAATTTTACCTTCTAAGGAAAAGGTAACGGTTAATAATCTGCAAAACTCTAGTGCAGAACTTTCTGTTGAAAAAAATAGAAATTTTAAATCTATAGATGAAGACGGTGCTAATTTCATATTAAAACTAAAAAATACATCTGGCTCAAGAAAATCCTTCATCATAAGAGCAACATTAGATTCTTCTCCTTGTTCAAACGAGTATAATTCAAATCTGTCTAGTAAAGAAAATTCAAATTTATATATGTTGCTTGAGGTAGATAATTCCCAAAGCATGTCTAACACAGAATCTAGTATTCAAACCACTTTAGATGCTGAACAAACAAAGCAATTTACTCTAACAGCCACAGCTCCAAATGGTACAGAATTTAACACTTGGGGATGTATTAAAGTAGAAGCTATTTCGAATAAAACTATTTCTGATGAAATAATTTTAAGTGTATTTATACCTGATCCGTCAGAAGAATAAAGTTTATTATAATTATAAATTAGTTATAAAAAGATAAATATGAGAAATCAATTACTCATTCAAAAAGGACACAATAAGCAACTAAAAAATATTCTTTTAGTTGTTTTCTTGTTTTTCTCTTTTGGCGTATTAATGGCTCAAGAAGTTATTGTTAATAAATATGCTATTGAGAATACTACAAACTGTAATCAATTTGATGTAACACTAGAAGTTATAGGTAACCCACCGCCTCAGCCACAAGAAGTTGTTTTGGTAATTGATAGATCCGGTAGTATGAATTTTGGTAATGATCCTAAACCCATTGATTTTGCCCAAGATGCAGCTGTAGATTTTGTAAATAATTTCTTTTTGCCTGCTAATAATCCAACAGGTTTAAATAGAGTAGCTATAGTTAGTTTTAGTAGTACAGCGACAATTGATATTGGTTTGACAAATAGTAGTGGACAAGCTTCGGTTATTGCAACAATTAATAGTATTGTTACAGGAGGAGGTACGAATACTGAGGATGGTATAGTAAAAGCTGATAATGTATTAACAACAACTGGAACATTTGATTGTACCACCTCTAGAAGTATTATTCTTTTATCTGATGGTGTTGCAACAGTAAGGAATAATGGTATATTTACCAACTCTTGTTTTTCTACTACTACTGTTACAACATGTCAAACAGAAGCAATACAAGCAGGTGTAGATGCTCAAACCACAACGGTTTTGGGAGAGGTATACAATCAAAGCATTTTTACTATTGGTCTAATTGGAGCCATTAGTGGCACAGAAGAATCCGTGGCTTTAAATACACTAGATGGTATTCAAAATTCTGGTGCTTTTTCCACTGAAAATAATGCCAATTTAACTGCGATTTATTCTCAAATTTTGGGAAGATTAGTGCCTGCAGCCACACAAATTTCAGGACAATCATTGGTTTCAGATGTTTTGCAAAGTGGTTTTACTTTAGTTCCTGGGTCTATAAACCCAAGTTCTGGTTCAACGACTAATACAGCATCTTCTATATCATGGTTTGTTCCTAATTTATATGATGAGACTATTACTTTGACATATACTATTGAATCTGACGGTGTGAATGCATGTAGTAATCAAGTTCCAGGTAATTCGGTTATAAATTATGAAGATTCATCTTGTAATACTTCATCACTCACTTTTTCTAATCCTAATATTTGTGTTCCTTGTCCTGTAATAAATCCCGTAATTTCAAGATTAGGATGCTCGAGTTCAATATCATATTCCAGTTCTTTAAACCAAGGAGGGTGTACTTCTTTTTCAGATTCATTTCAATGGGTTTTCAGATTGAATGGAACTCAAGTTGGTTCTTCAAATTCTCAAAATGGAACTTTTAATTATACAGGAACTCCAGCTTTTGAAGGTTCTTTTACTGCTGATTTAACTTATTCTGGTTCTTATGGAGTTGGAACATGTTCTTTAGCTGATATTAATGAATCTTCAAATACGCTAACCTTGCCTACTGCTCTAGCTATTAGTTTAGAATCAAGTACTGATGTTACTTGTTTAGACGGAAATGATGGCGCTATAGATATATCTGTTTCTGGTGGTACGGGAAGTTATTCATACGATTGGGATAATAATGGACTTCAAGATCCTGATACAGATACTCAAGATTTAGCAAACTTAATAGCTGGTACTTATACTGTTATTGTAACAGACACTAATAGCGGATGTACAGTATCTGAAAGTTATGATGTTTCTACTATTACTGATGCAGAAGCACCAATAATCACCTGTCCTGCAACTATTAATTTAAATGCAGATACTAATGCTTGTGAGGCTACTAATGTAACTATTGTAGACCCTACAGCTACCGACAACTGTGCAACAACGTTCACCTTTACAGGAACACGTTCAGATAACTTGCCATTAACCGATCCATACCCTGTGGGAACAACAACCATTACTTGGATTGCTAATGATGGCGGAAACGACAGTCTGTCTTGTAATCAACTGGTAACTATTACTGATGCAGAAGCACCAATAATCACCTGTCCTGCAACCATTGATTTAAATGCAGATACTAATGCTTGTGAGGCTACTAATGTAACTATTGTAGACCCTACAGCTACCGACAACTGTGCAACAACGTTCACTTTTACAGGAACACGTTCAGATAACTTAGCATTAACCGATCCATACCCTGTGGGAACAACAACCATTACTTGGATTGCTAATGATGGCGGAAACGACAGTCTGTCTTGTAATCAACTGGTAACTATTACTGATGCAGAAGCACCAGAATTTGTTGAAACGCTACCTGTAGACGGTACTTTTGAATGTGATAACGTACCAGACCCAGTAACATTAACTGTAACAGATTCATGTGATGGTGATGTTAATGTAGATTTCACAGAAGAAAGAACAAATGGTTTATGTATGTCTAATTACTCTTTAGAGCGTAAATGGGTATCTATTGACTCAAATGGACTAACAACAACACACATTCAGACAATTACTGTACAAGATACGAAGGCTCCAGAGCCAACAACAACTATTGAATCTACAATTACTGTTAGCTGTGAAAATATACCAGCTATTCCAAATATTGAATTTACTGATAACTGTTCGTCTAACATAAATGAAGTTTTTGAAGAAACAAGTTCTTTTGATGAAAACAATCCATCTGATTATGAAATAGTAAGAACATGGACAGTTACTGATGAATGCGATAATCAAGAATCATACACTCAAACCATTTCTGTTACTTTAAGTGAACTTGTAACTACAGTAAATAAAAGAGCTTGTTTTGATGATGGAACTATAGATTTGAATGATTACTTACAGAAAAATCAAACAGGAGGGCAATGGACAGTTTTAGATGGCAACGCAAGTTTAGATGAAAGTGTTTTTGATCCTGAAAATGTGGTGTTAGGCTTTTATAAATTCAGTTATGCCTTCAATGACAATGGATGTTTAAATACAACAGAAGTAACTATTGAAATTCATGAAGAATGTATAACATTACCATGTAGTGATAGGAATAACGTTATCATTTCAAAAGTTGTGACTCCTAATGGAGATGTATATAATGAATTCTTTACAATCAATGGTATAGACACTTGTGGTTTTACGGTAGAATTGCAGATATTCAATCGCTGGGGAGCAAAAATATATGAAAACTTCAATTATCAAAATAATTGGAATGGATTTACTTCTAGTGGATCAGTTGGACAAGCAGAAAGAGTTCCGAATGGAACATATTTTTATATTATTAATTTAAAAGATAGTGGGTTAGAACCTTTTGCTAAGGCATTTTATGTAGGCACTAAATAAATCTAAACATACTATGAAGTCAATAAAGTTAAACATAATTATTTTTATACTGGCAAATTGCTGGATAGGAGTTGCACAACAACTACCACAGTTTACACAGTATATGTATAATACAATCTCAATAAACCCGGCATATGCTGGTAGTAGAGAAACATTAAGTGTTGTAGGTTTACACAGGAGTCAGTGGGTAGGTTTAGAAGGAGGGCCAACAACCCAAACAATTTCAGTCCACAGCCCTTTAAGAAATGATAGGGTTGGAATAGGGTTTTCATTCATTAACGATGAATTAGGATATGAGAACTTTACCTATTTTTATGGTGATTTCTCATATACGCTTCCGGTAGGAAAGAAGCATAAACTTGCCTTTGGTTTAAAAGCTGGTTTCACTCAATACAGTTTAGATCAGTCATTATTAAATAATACTAGTGATCCATCATTAAATAATGGCATTAATGACCCTTTTTTCGATGATGTATCCAATAGGTTTAGCCCCGATATTGGGCTAGGTGCTTATTTGCATTCAAATAGGTGGTATCTAGGACTCTCTGCTCCAAGGATACTAAATACAGATTATAATAATGGAAAACAAGGTGCTGTTGATTTTATTGCTCTGGAGCGCGTAAGTTACTATTTTACAGGAGGCTATGTTTTTGATTTAAATGAAACAACTAAATTTAAACCAGCCATGTTACTTAAAGCTACTAATGGAGCTCCTTTATCTTTTGATATTACGGCTAATTTCTTATTTAATGAAACCTTTTGGCTTGGCGCATCTTATAGAATTAATGAACATGCCTCTGCTTTAGGTGGAATTGCCGATTTTCAAGTTTCTAAACAGATTCGAATTGGATATGCTTACGAGTACCCACTTTCAGAAATAAACGGTGTTTCTAGTGGTACACATGAAATATTATTTATGTATGAACTTTTTAAAAGTAAACGTATTAAATCTCCTAGATACTTCTAAAATTATATTAATATGAAAACAAATTTTTTAATTCTCTTATTAGTTTTTTTTACTAGTACTCTTTTTGCTCAAAAAAAACTAGCTGATAAGTTTTTTGATAATTACAGTTTTATTAAAGCTAGTGAGTTATATGAAAAAGCTATAGAAAATGGTGATGATAGCATGCATAACTTAACGCGTTTGGGTGACTGTTTTTACAATAACTCTAATTCTGAAAAAGCAATTTATTGGTACGAAAAAGCAGTAAATAAATTTAATATTGATTCTGAACATTTATATAGATATATTCAATCTTTAAAAAGTATTGGTAATTATTCCGACGCAAATAAATGGATTAAAAAGTTTATAGAAATTAGAAATAACGATAGTAGAGTTAAAAATTATGATATCGATAATCTATCTAAATATGATGAACTTAGTGCTATTGATGAGTCATTAGCTATTAAAATAGAAAATTTACCTATCAATTCAAAGTTTTCAGATTTCGGGTCGTTCATTTTTAATAATAAATTATTTTTTGCTTCAGCTAGAGGTGTTAATGAGACTAAAGAATATGGATGGAATCAGGAACCTTTCTTAGATTTATTTCAAATTTCAATAAAAGAAAAAGATTACACGTTAGAACTTGGTAATGCTAATTTAATTGAATCTTCAGATATTAATTCTGATTATCATGAGGCTACTATAGCTATTACTAATGATGGCAAAACCATGTATTTTACCAGAGATAATGTAACAAGAAAAAATAAACTAAATTTCGATAAAAAAGGAACTACACATTTAAAAATATACAAAGCTTCTCTTATTGAAGACCACTGGGAAAACATTATAGAGTTACCTATTAATGATGAAATTTATTCAACAGGACACCCGACTTTAAGTCCAGATAACAAAAAGCTATTTTTTGTATCTGATAGAAATGGTGGATTTGGGCAAACTGATATTTACGTTGTTGACATTCTTGAAAACAATAAATATAGTGAACCAAGAAATTTGGGATCAAAAATAAATACTGAAGGGCGTGAAATGTTTCCTTTTGTTAGCAAGGATAGCACATTTTATTTTTCTTCAGACGGACGTTTAAACCTAGGACTTTTAGATATTTTTGAATCTAATTTTATTAAAGATAGTATTGCGCTACCAAAAAATTTGGGTGCTCCATATAACAGTGGTTATGATGATTTTGCTTATTTCATAGACCCATTAAATGATAATAAAAGAAGTTTTTTATCTTCAAATAGACCAGGCGGAAATGGAAGTGATGATATTTATACAGTGTATTCCAAAATATGTTCTCAAACTATCAAAGGAATTACAAGAGATAAAAAAGATAATGAACCATTAAGTAATGTGCATGTAAAACTTATTGACAATACAGGAAAAATTATTGAAGAAATCATAACTAAAGATGATGGAGCTTATAAATTTATTATTAACTGTGAGAAGAAATATACTGTTACAGCAAAACTTATAGCATATTCTGAAGATCAGGTTCAAATTACTTCAAATGACAAAAACGAAACTATTATTGAAAAAGATTTGTTTTTAGAATCTTTAATTAAAGGAAATCAAATAGTAATTAAACCCATATTTTTTGATTATGGAAAATGGGATATCCGTACTGATGCAAAATATGAGTTAGAAAATATTGTAGATGTTTTAAGGATTAATCCATCTATGGTTATTAAAATTGAAGCTCATACTGATAGTCGAGGAAGGGATAATTTTAATATGCGATTATCTAATAAAAGAGCTAAATCTACTAGAGATTATATTTTTTCTAGAGGTATACCACAAAATCAAATTGAAAGCGCTATTGGATATGGTGAAAGTCAATTATTAAATAAATGTTCTAATGGTGTTAAATGTACAGATCAAGAGCATCAAATAAATCGTAGGTCTTATTTTTATATATTAAAAAAATAATACTAAAATAATTAATATTATAAACACTTGTTTATCAAGTTTTTATGAATAATAAAAATTAAAAACATCGACAATATACATATTATTACGATTAAATGCGTATTTTAGCGGTTAATCGAATTTATTAGTGATTTACCATGAATATTTGACTAACTAATATCATATATGTTTTTTTGCAAAACCTACTATAAATTTAAAATTATGACCCCGAATCTAATTTCAAAAACAAATAAGGCATTATTAAATCGTAATGTTCTCCCCTCGTATTTTTCCCTCAACAAAAGTTTTTTTATTTTTTTATTAATCAATATTAGTTACTAATTAGTACCAGTACTAAATATCTGGTTATTATTTAAATCAAATTATTTAATTAACATTATGCAAATCATGAAAAGTAAATCGACTTTTAAAATCTGTATTTTTTTTCTAATAACCTGTCTGTTTCAAATTCTAAATGCTCAGGAACAAAGAAAAAATCATTCAGCTTTTGATTTAGAAATAGTAAAATATAGTGATAAGCCCGATACAGATAAAGAACATTATCATTTGTTAGAAATTACAAATAATTCAAATAAAATCAATGAATTTAAATTATTTGTAAAACCTGCTAAATGCAAAGATGATTATAATAATGTCGTTAAAAACCAAAAAGGATTTCTTGACAATGATAATGTTGTTTCAGAAAAGAAAATTGATAGTAAAATTAGTTCTAGTTTAACTTTTGAAATATACAATAAAACTTTGAGTGAAAATTTAAGTAAAATTTTGCTACAACCAAAAAAATCTTTAAAATTTTATCTAAAGATTACTAGAGAAAATAATTCAGAAATTGGCCAATGGAAATGCTCAAAACTCATAGCGAAATTATTAAATAAAAAAAATAGTAAGAGAAAGTCTGTTATAATAAAATCTTTTATGGCCGACTCCAATACAAAAGGGCATTAAATATTATTTATAAAATATTAATTAGTTAAAGCTTATGAAAATCTTTACCAAATCCATAATTCACTATAAAGCGTTATTAGTATTTATACTTTTTATAAGTGTTTTTTCTCAAGCTCAAGTACAACAAGCTTTTACTCCAAGATTTAATGAGGCTGTAAATGGAGATTTTACTATTATTGCTAACAATATGATTTCTACAACTGCTACAGGTAGTTATACAGGTGGAAGTGATAATCATAATTTATCAAACTTAGTGTATGTAGATATTGATGGTAACACAGGTATTGGAGCTAACACTTTTAACTCCAGTAGTGCAAATTTTGCAAATCCTGCGCCTAGTGCTAGTTGTTTAACACTTAGAAAAGTGTTTTTATATTGGGCTGCTGCAGATAGGGAATTTAGTGACACAATTGATGAAAACCAACCAAGTTGGAATTACAATGATGTACAGCTAATGCTTCCTGGAGAAACGAGTTATACAACTTATACTGCAACAGGTAGTGAAATTATTTATAGAGGAAGAGATACTCATTTTAGTAATGAACCTTATATATGTGTAAAGGATATTACTACCCAAGTTGGCGCGCTAACTAACCCTTATGGAACTTATCAAGTTGCAAATGTAGAGGGCAAAATTGGCTCATTAAGTGATCACTCAGGTACTCCAATTGGTGTCTCTGGGGGGTGGCAAATTGTTTTTGTATATGAAAGTCCTTCACTACTTCCTAAAAACATTTCTATTTTTGATGGATATGCACATGTTAATGAAGTGGATTCTGGTGATATTATATTCAGTGGTTTTCAAACCGTACCATCAGGTAATGTAAATGCAAATGTGCTTATTGGTGCCCTTGAAGGTGACCAAGGTTTAAGTGGTGATGGCCTACAAATACAAAATACTTCAGGGACTTTTGTCGATTTATCTACAGCTCAACTTCCTACAATTCCAATCAGACCAGAAACCAACTTTTTCAATAGTAGAATAACCATTGATAACGCCAATTTTACAGACAGAAACCCTGCCAGTACAAATACCTTAGGTTTTGATGCTGCAGTTTTTCAATTATCTAACCCAGGAAATACTATTATTGGAAACAATCAAACTTCTGCCACATTTAATTTAACATCAAATCTTGAAGTTTATGGATTATACTTATTAGGCTTGTCTGTAGAAGTTTGGAAACCAGAACTTGGACCTATTAATGTAACATTAGACACTCCTAGTGCACCTCAAAGTCCTGGAACGACGATTGGTGCAGAATTTAATGTTGAAAATAAAGGTAATGATAATGCAAAAAACTTAAGAATTTTTGAAACTTTACCTCCTCAGTTAACTTTAGTAGAACCAATATCACCTACATTACCTTCTGGTGTAACTTATAATTATAATACAGGAACTAATCTTCTAGAATTTTTTATAGATGATAGTTTAGTTGCTGCTGGAAGTTTACCTTTTGATGTAGAATTTGAATTACAGATTAGAGATGAGTGCTACTTTTTGGAAACTAATTGTACAACCCAATTTGAAGTACAGTTTGAGGCTACTTATTCTGGAGAAATAAATACTACTGAACAATCAACATTAAGTTCTGCAACAACAGATCCATGTGGTGCTAGTATTGAAGATCCTGTAATCATGGATGTTATTCAACCTACAATATCATGGCAAACAGCACTTGGAGATTTAGATAGAACGGTTCAATGTAATGACGCCAGTAATTTAGCTGATGCTCAAAACCTATTTCCATCTGCCAATAAGTGTGCTTTAACTCCTGTTAAAACATCTGGGTCTTTTGTTCCTGATGCTGGTTGTGCCAATACTGGTACTTATACTAATTCTTGGAATTTTACAGATGCCTGTGGGGTGACAATTACGAGTTTTGTTCAAACAATTACTGTAATTAATACTACGCCTATTGTAATACCAACAGACGGTGCAGAAACTGTAGATTGTATTGCTGATGCTACTGAAACATTTACTTTACCTACTGTAACCGATGCGTGTGG
>NZ_CANKXG010000010.1 GCF_947487575.1 uncultured Algibacter sp.
GCTTTACGTACCCAGTGTTTTCCGATGTTTTCATTACACTAATGTTTTAGTGTATCGCTATTTCAGGACGGGACAAGTTGGTATAATAAAAAACTGCTCGAGGGGACGAGCAGTTTTTTTTGCGATATGAGTTTTCGAGCTTAAATGAAAACCCATATCCAGATCTAACCAAAAACCTAGAATTTAATAGCGAATCCGGTATAAACACCAATAAAAAATGGTGAAAAATTACCAGAAGTATTATTAAACGTATTGAATTGATATTTAAATATAGGTTCTAAATTCAAATCGAATTTTTTAGAAACCTTATAGTTTAAACCCAATCCAAAGTTTGCACTATAGCTTATATCATTTATATTGTTAGCTTCACCTAGAAATGTTCTAGCACCATTATCTTCTTCAGAAAAAATTTCATTATTATTTAAAAAGAATGAGCTAAAACCTCCAATAAGATTAACTCCAAATTTCTTATCAGAAAGGGTGTATTGAATTTCTAAAGGAATTTCAATATAACCCAAAGCTTGATTAATTGATGCATTTGTTGATGCAAAAGATTTAGGAGTATTCTTTAAAGTTTCAGTGCTAATTACAGAAATATCATCGGCGTTACTACGAGAACTAACATTCTGTAAAGCACTACTATTAGATGTTAGTCCTACTGATTGGAAAACAGCAACATCATTAGTATTATAGCCTAAGTTAACTCTGTTAATACCAGAACGTATGCTTAATTTTTTATTTATAGCATAACTAGCAGAAATACCGTAACTCATATTAACCTCACCAGATTTAGAATTACTGCTAAATTGTGGGTCTATAGATGAGCCTTCTCCTAAAGAATTAAAATAAACAGGGGCTGCATTAGTTGCAACACTCCATCTATGCCCTAATTTACTGTTCTCTTCTTCAAGAACATCTTTGGTTTTATTTAATACATCTTCAATAGAACGATTATTTTCTTCGGTGGTTACTTTGTCTTTTAATTCTTCAATCTTTTCATTGTCTGAATTTGCAATAGCTGAATTGTCTTTTGAAGTTTCGGTAATAAGTGTTTTGGCTTTTTCTTTGGAAACTAGCTTAACTTCACTTTTTGCGTCAACAGATTCGTTTTTTTCTTCTACGGAATTAGCAACAGTAATGTTGTTTTCTAATTCTTTTTGAATGTTTTTAGCTTTATTTTTTTCTTCAGATAAATTATTAGCAATGCCATTATTGTTTCTTGGAGTAATAATGCTTTTCTTGATATTTAATTTATCAGATGACGTTAAATTCGTTTTACTCTCATTCTGATTTTTTGAAGCAGAAGTTTCAGCAATTGAAGTTTCTTTAGAAGATTCAATATTATCGGTTATTACTTCAGGTTGAGTATTAGCATTTGAATTTTCATTAGAATCATTTTGAGAATTATCATCTGAAACAATAACATTAGTTTTAACGGCTTTATTTGTTGCGTCGTTATCTTTTACTTCATTGTACTCAGGAATTACATTTTCACTATCAACAACTTGGTTAGTTGAACTTTCGTCTGAATTATTAAAAAAGAAGTTACCGATAGTTAAAAGGAGTAATAATAATGCTGCAACACCAGCATAACGCCACCAAATAGGAATAACACGACGTTTTTTCTTTTTCTCGTTGAGTTGATCTTCTATATTTTTCCATACAGCATCGCTAGGAGTGGCTTCAAAATCTTTGAACCCTTCCTGAAATAATCTGTCTATATGTTTCTTATCGTTCATTTATAATGATTGAGAACGTTGTGTTGTTTTATATTCTTCTATAGTTTGCTTCAAAATTTGTCTAGCTCGTGCTAAATTGGATTTTGAGGTTCCTATGTTTATTTCTAGCATATCAGCTATTTCTTTATGCGAATAACCATCTAGTACATATAGGTTAAAAACCAACCTGTATCTATCTGGCAATTCTTGAATGATTTTTAAAAGGTAATCAATGGTAACTTCGTCTTCATCAACTTCCAATTCAACATCTTCAATTGTATTTTCATTTATTATATCAAAAACCTTTTCGTTTCGGTAACGTTGTAATACGGTGTTTACAGTAATACGTTTTATCCAACCCTCAAAAGAGCCTTTGTTTTTATACTGTTCAATTTTTTTAAAGATTGTTAAAAATGCGTCTTGCAAATTATCTTCTGCTTCGGCATAGTTTCGTGAATACTTTAAGCATATAGCAAATAATTTACTCGAAAAGAGTTTATATAATTCGCCTTGTGCTTTAGTATCATTAATTTTACAATTTTCTATGAGTTGTTTTAAACTCAACTTAAACATGTATTAATTAATACTTACTCCGTTACGGGCACTTCAATAGTTAAATATTGATTTTCACCATCAATATCTTCACCTTGCCAAAATTTAAAAATATAAGAACCATTGCTGGTTACTTTAAAATTAAATGTTGCTTCTATTAAGTTGTCCTCTTCTAGAGTTTCACAATCGTTGTCATCAAAAACATACGTTATTGGTGCAACGGTTCGTTGATTGTTCTCTTTTAAATAATAAAACTCTCTAAAGTTATGACAGTTTGATGGCCTTAAATACGACACTGTAATGGGATAAATTTCACCTAACATAAACTCGTCAGGAATATCCACACTTTCTACTGGTAAAACTTCAAAACTATAGCTCGTACCATCGTCATCAATACTACAAGATGCACAAATTATAAGTGTTAAGCAAAGTACTAGTAATTTTTTCATAGCAAAATAAATTCAGGGTTAAATACATGTTTGCACTATGTAGATGCGATATAGGTAAAAAGGTTGCGTAGAAAAGTAACTTATTTGAGGCTTAACCTTAAATAAGAACCATAAAATTAAAAAATCCCGAGTTAACGGGATTTTTAATTATTGTTCATCTACTAGTTTTCTAACCTTGGCTTCAAGCTCGTCCATGAGTTCTGGATTGTCTTTTATTAATGCTTTAACAGCATCTCGCCCTTGTCCTAGCTTGGTATCGTCATAACTAAACCAGGAGCCGCTTTTCTTTACAATTTCATGTTCTACGGCTAAGTCTAAAATTTCACCAACTTTTGATACGCCTTCGCCATACATAATGTCAAACTCTGCTAGCCTAAACGGTGGAGCGACTTTGTTTTTAACCACTTTTACACGGGTTTTGTTACCCATAACATCGCCATCTGTACTTTTTATTTGTGTAGAACGACGAATATCTAAACGTACTGAAGCGTAGAATTTTAAGGCATTACCACCAGTAGTGGTTTCTGGGTTACCAAACATAACACCAATTTTTTCACGCAATTGGTTAATGAAAATTACCGTACAATTAGTTTTACTAATGGATGCTGTAAGTTTTCTTAAGGCTTGAGACATTAAACGTGCATGCAGCCCCATTTTAGAGTCTCCCATTTCGCCTTCAATTTCACTTTTCGGTGTTAAGGCTGCAACAGAATCGATTACAACTATATCAATAGCTCCAGAACGGATTAGGTTATCGGCAATTTCTAAGGCTTGCTCACCATTATCTGGTTGAGAGATAATTAAATTATCAATATCTACCCCTAATTTTTCAGCATAAAAACGATCAAAAGCGTGCTCTGCATCAATAAATGCTGCAATACCACCAGCCTTTTGAGCTTCTGCAATGGCATGTAGAGTTAATGTTGTTTTACCAGAAGATTCGGGTCCATAAATTTCTACTACACGACCACGAGGGTAACCACCAACGCCTAAGGCAATGTCTAAACCTAAAGAACCAGATGGGATAGCGTCGACATCAACTACAGCGGCATCACTCATTTTCATTACGGTACCTTTTCCGTAGGCTTTGTCTAGTTTATCTAATGTTAGTTTTAATGCTTTTAATTTTGCTTCTTTTTCTTTATCGCTGCTCATTTCTTTATTTTTTTCTGAAAAATTGTATGCTAAAGTACTATAAGTTTTTTCATGTTACAATAATAGTTTTCAACATAAATGAATGAAGTTAAAAATACGTAATTGAGTATCCAAAAAAATAAATGATTGATTAATACGCAACCTTTTTCAAAAATTTGCATCTAGTAAAGAAAGAGGAAAAAATTTGCTATCAAATTTGCCAAATGAGTTTTGATATATAACTAACTCTAAACTCAACTAAAAGCACCTAAATAATTATTTAGGTGCTTTGTTATTTCAAAACACCTGCTAGACTGCTGTTTTTACTGCTGATTGCGGACTTACCCGCGCTAGGGATAGTAGAGGAAAGCCCACAGCGCAGCGAGGACTTGTAACGGATAGCCCGACCCTTTTTTGGGTAGCGCCCTAATTTTTATAATGATTTAGAAGTTGTACTTTTGCATTTCAAAATATTCTTATAAACTTAAAATTAGTATAGCATGCAACTGTACAATACCTTAAGCGCAAAGGAAAGAGCTGAATTAATCGAGAAAGCCGGAAAGGATCGATTAACACTTTCTTTTTATCAGTACGCTAAAATTAAAAATCCGCAAGAACTTAGAGACAAATTATTTATTACTTGGAATAGCTTAGATGTTTTAGGGCGTATTTATGTGGCCAATGAAGGCATTAATGGCCAATTATCGTTACCAGCTGATCGTTTTGTTGAATTTAAAACACATTTGGACACCATTGATTTTTTGAAAGACATTCGTTTAAACATTGCTGTGGAGCAGGATAATATGTCCTTTTTAAAGTTGAAAGTAAAAGTGCGACATAAAATTGTTGCTGATGGTTTAGATGATGATACTTTTGATGTAACTAATAAAGGAGTTCATGTTGGTGCAGATAAGTTTAACGCCCTTATTGAAGATGAAAAAACTGTTTTGGTTGATATGCGAAATCATTATGAAAGTGAAATAGGGCATTTTAAAAACGCGGTAACTCCTGACGTAGATACATTTAGAGAGTCTTTAGATATAATTGAAGACGATTTAAAGAATCACAAAGAAGACAAGAATTTGGTAATGTATTGTACCGGCGGAATACGCTGTGAAAAGGCAAGTGCTTATTTTAAACATAAAGGTTTTAAAAATGTATATCAGCTAGAAGGTGGTATTATTGAGTATACGCGACAGGTGAAAGATCAAGACTTAGAAAATAAGTTTTTGGGCCAGAATTTTGTGTTTGATGAAAGGCGTGCAGAGCGTATAAGTGATGATGTAATTGCTCAATGCCACCAATGTGGAGAACCTTTTGATACGCATAGTAATTGTGCAAATGATGCTTGCCATTTATTATTTATACAATGTGACACCTGTAAAGCCGAAATGAACAATTGTTGTTCTACTAATTGCAAAGAGATTCATGCTTTACCTTTTGAAGAACAGAAAGCACTTAGAAAAGGGCAAGGGAATAGTAATGATATCTTTAAGAAAGGTCGTGCCGACCATTTGCCTTATAAAAAAGACTTGAGGAATATTTTTGAAAGTTTTAAAAAGGGATAAAAAATAAAGTAGAAATTATGCAAAAGATAGAATTAATGGCACCCGCTGGTAATTTTGAATCGCTTCAAGCTGCTTTAGATAATGGTGCCGACTCTGTTTATTTTGGTGTAGAGCAATTAAATATGCGCGCAAGAGCATCTATAAATTTTACTTTAGATGATTTACAAGACATATCAAAACGTTGTAAAGCAAAAAATGTTAGAACGTACTTAACATTAAATACAATTATTTACGATCATGATTTATCTATCGTAAAAACACTGCTTAATAAAGCTAAAAAAGCAAATATAACAGCTGTTATTGCTATGGATCAAGCAGTTATTGCTATGGCAAGAGAGATTGGTATGGAAGTGCATATATCAACTCAAATTAACGTAACAAATATTGAAACGGTTAAGTTTTATGCTTTATTTGCAGATACTATAGTTCTGAGTCGTGAGCTGAGTTTGCGTCAGGTTAAAAAAATTACAGAACAGATTGAAAAAGAACAAATAAAAGGCCCTTCAGGGAAACTTATTGAAATTGAAATTTTTGGTCATGGCGCACTATGTATGGCTGTTTCTGGTAAATGTTATATGAGTTTACATTCTCAAAACTCCTCAGCTAATAGAGGTGCTTGCAAACAAAATTGTCGAAAAAAATATACCGTTATAGATCAAGAAACTGGTTTTGAAATGGAATTGGATAACGAGTACATTATGTCTCCAAAAGATTTATGTACCATTGATTTTTTAGATGAAGTTGTTGATGCAGGTATTAAAGTTTTAAAAATTGAAGGCCGAGGAAGAGCACCAGAATATGTGGCTAAAGTTATAAAATGTTACCGTGAGGCTATTGATAGTATTGAAAACGGAAGTTATAATAAAGAAGAAGTTATTTCGTGGATGAAAACTCTAGAAACCATATACAATAGAGGATTTTGGAACGGGTATTATTTAGGGCAAAAGTTAGGAGAATGGAGTAAAGGGTCAGGCTCTCATGCAACTCAAAAGAAAGTTTACATTGGTAAAGGCACTCACTTTTTTCCTAAGGCAAAAGTAGGAGAGTTTAAAATTGAAGCTTATAACTTAAATGTTGGAGACACTATTTTAATAACCGGACCAACTACTGGAGCACAAGAATTAGTTGTTGATGAGTTTTTTGTAAATGATGAGAAATTAACAGAGGGAATGAAGGGCGATTTGGTAACTATGAAATTGCCATTCAGAATCAGGCAATCAGACAAACTTTATAAAATTGTGAAAAATAAAGTTGAAGCTTAATGGTAGTTATTACATTACAACGTAATAAGTGTATTGGCTGTAACTACTGCGTGGAGTTAGCGCCAAGTCAGTTTCAAATGTCGAAAAAAGACGGAAAATCGGTGTTGCTACATTCCAATGAAAAAAAAGGCTTTTTTACATTAAAATCTAAGGACTCTTTGATTTTTGAAACGTGTAATAATGCAGCCAAAGCATGCCCCGTTAAAATTATTTCAGTCAAGCATATATAACATATATAGAAAGCAAGCTCAATGTCACAGCGAGCTTACTTTCTAGTCAACCTCTTATAAATTTACTCTTTTATAAACTTTATTATTTTTTTCTCATAGGCGTCGCTTTCTAGCATTAAAAAGTATAATCCGTTTGATAAATTGGATGTGTTTATAGTTTTTATACCTTGAGTGGGTTGATGTATATATTTTATAGATTTCCCAGTGACATTTATAATTTCAGCTTTTGAAATCTTTTTAATTGAAGAGATATTAATTAAATCATTAGTAGGATTTGGAAATATTGATGTGTTTTTTAAAAAGTTGTCTTCAACACTTAAAGCGTTAGTAACATTGAATGGGTGTGTTACTGTTTGTCCGTTGTAAGTGGCTTGCCATTTCCACTCTCCAGGTATATTTGCAGCTCCGGTATAATTCCAATACCAATAAGAGCTATTATAATTAGCATTTAGGGCAAAATCCCATGAATATAAAGCTGTGTTGTTTGGTCTTAATATCTTTAGGTTTATTGTGGTTCCTACTTCCTGATCTCGAAGATAAATAGCAAAATAAATGGTATCAGTTGTTAAAAAATCATTGCTTTCATTTGTAGTTTCTTGAGTTGGACAAGCTGGGAATACTGGTGGAGCACTATGTGTTAGTGCGGCATTAATGTTAGGGTTATTATAGGGTTTTTGGTTTTGCCACCAAGTATCACTATTCATGCTATTGCATGTTCCTGCGTATGGGTCTACTAATACATCTTGTCCAACGCCATTCCATTCAATTTCAGAGTATACCTCAAAATGTAAATGTGGGCCAGTGGAGTTTCCAGAGCTCCCAACTACTCCTAAATATTCCCCTTCTTCCACCATGTCTCCTGCGACTTTAGTGGTTGATGAAAATTGTTTTAAATGGCCATAAACTGCAACACTTCCATCAGCATGTTGTACATATACAAAATTCCAATTAGTTCCATTTAACGAGCAACTCCTATCGGTACGAGAGTCTACCTTGGCTAGAATTTGTCCTGGTGCTGCAGCAACTATTTCAACCTCATCATTATCCATCATTTTCCATTGAAAAGGCCAATTAAAAATATCAATTCCCGCATGATTATATCCACTTGTTGTATCATAAGTTCTAGTGCCACAATTATAGTCTTGTATTTGATTTGGATATGCTGCGTTTTGGTCTACATAGTTTGAAATGCCCCACACATCATTATATTCATGCCCATCTTTTTTCTTTACCGGCCATATAAAAAGTGGATGAGGAACTACATTATTTTTTGAATATGATAATTTTTTTTGAAGTTTTAATTGTTGAATGTTGTTTCTAATATCATTTAAGACTCCCTCTCTTTGTTTGTCAGTTAAACAAGGTATATTTTTAGCATTAAAAGCAAATTCACCTCCATCTGGAGTAAAATTGGGGGTTTGTGCATTTCCAGAACTCATTAAGAGTATTGATAAAATTAAAAAAAGAATAATTTTAGATTTCATAATTAATATTTTAAGAGGGTTATATATAAGTACATACAAAAATTTTTAAAATGTGAGCATAATTATTTAAAAGTGATAACCTTTAGAAGTAAGATACTTACTTTTTTCAAATATTTTTAAATCAAAAAAAGAACTCAGCACAACCTCTAATAAACTTAATTACGAAGTTGAGTTTAATTAAAAATCTTGCTTCTTAATTCTTAGAATAATCTTATATTTACATCGAGAAGTTGGTTTTTTAAAAAGCCTTTTATTGAAACTTCTTAAAAATTCATTATCAAGTTTTACAGAAATATTTTCGGTAATTACAAGATTCAAAAATAGGTATAAACCATCTTCCGATAGATACTTTCTAGTCGGAATCAATATATAAAATATATGGCTTGCGCAAGTTGCTCAACTAAAGACGGCTCACCAAAAGGCTGCAAAAATAATGGTACTTGTGGTACAGATAGTTGTAATAAGCTAACCGTTTTTGATTGGTTGGCAAATATGGCGCTTCCTAACGGAGAAAAACCTTTTAATTGGGTTGAGGTACGTTACAAAAACGGTAGAAAAGAGTACTACAAAAATACAGAAAACTTAACTTTAAGTATTGGTGATATAGTAGCCACACAAGCCAAAGCAGGACATGATATTGGTATGGTTACCCTTACGGGAGAATTAGTGCGCGTTCAAATGAAGCGTAAAAATATTTCTGAAAATCAAGAAGAAGTACTAAAAATTTATAGAAAAGCAAGCCAAAAAGATATTGATATCTGGTCGACAGCAAGAGACAAAGAAGAACCTATGAAGGTTAAAGCGCGTCAATTTGCTATAGATTTGAGATTACAGATGAAAATTTCAGATATCGAATTTCAAGGTGATGCAAGTAAGGCAACGTTTTATTATACAGCTGAAGAACGCGTAGATTTTCGTGAGTTAATTAAAGTTTTTGCTCGAGAATTTAGAACACGTATTGAAATGAAACAAGTAGGCTTTCGTCAAGAAGCAGCAAGACTTGGTGGTATAGGTTCCTGTGGGCGCGAATTGTGCTGTTCTACTTGGTTAACGGATTTTCGTTCTGTTAGTACATCTGCGGCACGTTACCAACAATTATCCTTAAACCCTCAAAAATTAGCAGGACAATGTGGTAAGCTAAAATGTTGTTTAAATTACGAGCTAGACACGTATCTTGATGCTTTAAAAAGCTTTCCTAAAAACGATACAAAATTATATACTGAAAAAGGCACAGCAGTATGTCAAAAAACAGACATTTTTAAAGGGCACATGTGGTTTGCTTATGAAGGTGAATGGATGAATTGGCACAAAATTACTACAGACCAAGCCAATGAAATTATTGAGTTAAATAAGCAAAAGAAAAAAATTGCAAGCCTAGAAGAATATGCTTCAGATCTTGTTGAAAAAGATACTAAAGAAGTGTTTGAGAACGTTGTAGGTCAAGATAGTTTAACACGTTTTGATAGTCCAAAACGCAATAAAAAACGTAGAAATAATAGAAGGAAGGGTAATCAAGGTAATAACAAAGGGACATCAAATACTAATGCAACACCTAATAAGAGTCCAAACCAAAATAGACGAAAAAATAATAATAGAAAACCAAAACCACAAAACAGTAAAAATGCTGAAAAATAGAATCTTATTATTGTTTTTATTGTATTCTTTTATAATAGTTTCTTGCGATTCTAATAGCGTTTATGACAACTATAAATCTGTTCCTAATGCTTGGCATAAAGACAAAATAGTAAGCTTTAAAGTAAAGCCACCAGACTCAACAAACACCTATAATTTGTTTGTTAACTTAAGAAATACAAACGCATATAAGTACAATAATTTATTTTTAATTGTCGAAATGGTTTTTCCTCATGGAAAAACAATTAAAGATACTTTAGAGTATAGAATGGCAGAACCAAGTGGAAAGCTTCTAGGTGAAGGTTTTACAGATATTAAAGAAAATAAATTGTGGTATAAAGAAGGCGTTGTTTTTAACGAAACTGGCGAATACACAGTTAATATTCAACATGCCATGCGAGAAAACGGAAAAGTTAAAGGCATCTTAGAATTAGAAGGCGTAACAGATATTGGGTTTAGAATAGAAAATTCAAATAAAAAATAATCAACATAACTTTAAAACACTTAAGAATTCAGACTTAAGACACTTAAACTATGGCAAAAGTAAAAAAAGAAGCAAAAGCAGTTCAAGATTTTTCAAAATACGTTCGTTGGTTTTGGATGGTTTTTTTGGGTGGAATATTGGCTATCTTGTTAGTGTTTTTATCAGCATCTTGGGGCATACTTGGTGAGATGCCTGATCATACTCAATTAGAAAACCTTAAATCAAATTTAGCTACTGAAATTATTTCATCTGATGGGGAAACACTAGGGAAATTTTATCTTGATGATAATAGGACACCAGTAGGTTATAATGAGTTGCCAGAACATTTAGTTAATGCATTAATCGCTACTGAAGATGCTCGTTTTCATAAACACTCAGGAATTGATGTTAGAGGAACCTTAAGAGCTGCAACTTATATGGGAAGCAGAGGTGGAGCAAGTACTATTTCGCAACAATTGGCTAAATTGTTTTTTACAAGAAAAGCTTCTGGGAATATTGTAAAAAGATTGACCCAAAAGGTGAAAGAATGGGTTATTGCTACCCGTTTAGAACGTCAATATACTAAGGAAGAGATTATAGCTCAGTATTTTAATAAATATGATTTTTTGAATAATGCTGATGGTATTCGAAGCGCAGCAAGAATTTATTTCGGAAAAGAACCAAAAGACTTAAATATTAAAGAATCTGCTATGTTGGTCGGGATGTTTAAAAATTCATCATTATTCAATCCTAGAAGACGCGAAGCTTTAACCAAGAAACGTCGAAATGTAGTTTTGTCTCAAATGGCTAAATATGATTATATAACTGAAGCAGTTAAAGATTCATTACAAAAAACAGAATTAGATTTAAACTATTCGCCAGAATCACATCGTGAAGGTACCGCAACCTATTTTAGAGGTTATTTAGATGGGTTTATGAAAGATTGGATTAAGAAGAATCCTAAACCCGATGGCACAAAATGGAATTTATATAACGATGGTTTAAAAATTTATACTACTATTGATTCCCGTATGCAAACCTATGCAGAAAATGCAGTGCAGCAACATATGCCAAGGTTACAAGCAGAGTTTTTTAATCAAAATACACCTAAAAGAAATCCAACAGCACCGTTCTTAGAACTTGAAAAAGAAGAGATTGATGCCTTAATGAAAAGAGGAATGAAACAATCTGAGCGATGGAGGCATATGAAATATGATTTAAAAAAATCAGATAAAGAAATTGAAGCATCTTTTCAAAAAGCAACAAAAATGTCTGTTTTTGCATGGAAAGATGGAAAAGCCTCAGAAGTTGATACTATCATGAAGCCCATAGATTCTATGCGCTATTACAAGTCTTTTTTAAGAACTGGTATGATGTCTATGAATCCTCAAACAGGTCATGTAAAAGCTTGGGTTGGGGGGATTAATTACAGACATTTTCAGTATGATATGGTTAAACAAGGAAAACGTCAAATAGGGTCGACATTTAAACCTTTTGTTTATACTGCGGCCATAGATCAGTTGCATTATTCACCTTGTGATGAATTTCCTGATGTTCCATATTGTATAGAAGCCAATAAGTATGGAAACCCTGAAGAGTGGTGTCCTAAAAATTCAAGTAACGATTATGGCGGAACAAGAACTTTAAAAAATGCCTTAGGCAACTCAGTGAATACAGTTACGGCTCAATTAATTGATAAAGTTGGACCACAAACCGTTGTTGATTTAGTTAAGAAATTAGGAGTTGATTCTGAAATGCTTCCAGTGCCTTCTATAGCTTTAGGAACACCCGACATTAGTGTTTATGAAATGGTAGGTGCCTACGCATCATTTGCCAATCATGGGGTATATACAAAGCCAGTAATGGTTACAAGTATCGAAGATAAAAACGGAACTATATTATACCAATTTAAACCTGAAACGAAAGATGTGTTAAGTGAAGAAACGGCTTATGTTGCTGTTAAACTAATGGAAGGCGTTACTCAAGGTGGTTCAGGAACAAGATTAAGACATGCCTGGGCAACATATAGACCTGAGTATAAAGAGGTCGTTACGGGTTATCCTTATGAACTGACAAACCCAATTGCTGGAAAAACAGGAACAACTCAAAACCAAAGTGATGGTTGGTTTATGGGTATGGTGCCAAATTTAGTAACTGGAGTTTGGGTTGGAGCTGAAGATCGAGCTGCCCATTTTAAAACCATTACCTATGGTCAGGGAGCTACAATGGCATTGCCTATTTGGGGGCTTTATATGAAGAGTTGTTATGCCGATAACGAATTAGATATTTCTACAGAAGAGTTTGAATCTCCTGAGAATCTATCTATAAATGTAGATTGTTCAAAACATACGAGTACAACCGATGCAGAAGAAGATACTGATGATGAAACACCTGAAGATTTAGATTTCGGATAGAAATAGGTAGTAATTTTATAAAATCGACGAAACCATTCTGAAAAGAATGGTTTTTTCTTTTTCAAAAATTTAGACATATCATTCAATTATTCGTAATTTTATACTGCAAAAACTGAATAATCATGATTAATAAAAAAGTAGCTAATGTTCAAGAAGCTTTAAAAGGTGTTTCCAGCAACATGACTTTTATGCTTGGTGGTTTTGGGCTTAGCGGTATTCCTGAAAACGCAATAGCAGAATTAGTGAAACTTGGGGTAAATGGCTTAACCTGTATTTCTAATAATGCTGGGGTTGATGATTTCGGATTAGGATTGCTACTTCAAAAAAAGCAAATCAAGAAAATGGTTTCGTCTTATGTAGGAGAAAATGATGAATTTGAGCGCCAAATGCTTTCAGGAGAATTGGATGTTGAATTAATTCCTCAAGGTACTTTAGCAGAACGCTGTAGAGCTGCTCAAGCAGGTTTTCCTGCTATATATACGCCTGCCGGATTTGGAACTGAAGTTGCTGAAGGTAAAGAAACTCGTGAGTTTGATGGGAAAATGTACGTTTTAGAACATGCATTTAAAGCTGATTTTGCATTTGTAAAAGCTTGGAAAGGTGATGAGGCTGGAAATTTGATTTTTAAAGGGACCGCTAGAAATTTTAATCCTAATATGTGCGGTGCCGCTAAAATAACAGTGGCTGAGGTTGAAGAAATGGTACCGTTAGGTGAGTTAGATCCTAATCAAATTCATATTCCAGGCATATTTGTGCAACGCATATTTCAAGGTGAGGTTTATGAAAAGAGGATTGAACAACGTACTGTAAGACAAAGAGATTAAATAAATAAGTTAAAAGTTATAAGTACTTAAAGAGCGCTAAAGTTAAAAGGGTAAAGCGCGTTTTTTTAAAACTTTAAGCACTCAAAACTTTAGGCATTTAAAACTTAAAAAATGTTAGATAAAACAGGTATAGCGAAACGTATTGCCAAAGAGGTTAAAGATGGCTATTATGTTAACTTAGGAATTGGTATTCCAACCTTAGTAGCAAACTATGTACATAATGATATTGAAGTTGAATTTCAAAGTGAGAATGGCGTTTTAGGTATGGGGCCTTTCCCGTTTGAAGGTGAAGAAGATGCCGATGTAATTAATGCTGGAAAGCAAACAATTACTACTTTGCCGGGGGCTAGCTTTTTCGATTCAGCTTTAAGCTTCTCAATGATTCGCGGACAGCATGTTGACTTAACTATTTTGGGAGCAATGGAAGTAGCTGAAAATGGTGATATAGCAAACTGGAAAATTCCTGGGCGTATGGTTAAAGGAATGGGGGGTGCCATGGATTTAGTAGCTAGTGCAGAAAATATTATTGTAGCCATGATGCATACCAATAAGCGGGGTGAATCAAAACTTTTAAAAACATGCTCATTACCTCTAACCGGTGTTGGTTGTGTAAAACGAATAGTAACTAATCTAGCTGTTATTGAAGTTTCGGAAAATGGATTTATACTATTAGAACGCGCTCCAGGAGTTTCTATAGAAGACATAAAAAATGCAACAGAAGGTACTTTAATTGTTGAAGGATACATTCCTGAAATGGAAATTTAGGATTGTCTACTTTCAGAAAATTAGATGAAAAATCGACAAAATGTTAAATTAAAATGCATTTTGTCGATTTTTTATGTTTTTTAACGATATACTTGAAAATGTATACTATATTAGCTGTCCCCAAAAAAACCAAATATTTATAGATTTCCCCAAATCTACCATAAACTTAAAAACTTATGAATATTGCAACAAATCTACCTGAACTACCTACAAATAACGAAAGCAAATTTAAAGAAACTTTAAAACAGAATTTACAGTTTTTAAAAAGCTTAGTTTATCTAACCAAAAAAATATTCATGCTATAGCCCTTTGGGAATAGCATGAATTAATTTTTTAGTGTAATCCTTTTTCGGTGCGTTATATATAGTATCTGCGTCGTCTAGTTCTTCAATTTTACCTTGGTTCATAACTAACAATTGATCAGACATGTATTTCACCACAGCCAAGTCATGTGAAATGAAGATATATGTAAAACCAAAATCTTTTTTAAGCTCGTTAAGCAAATTTAAAACTTGCGCTTGAACTGATATATCTAAAGCAGAAACCGATTCATCACAAACAATTAATTTAGGTTGTAATGCAATGGTTCTTGCAATACCAATACGCTGACGTTGCCCGCCAGAAAACTCATGTGAGTATCTAGTAAAGTAATCTTCAGATAAGCCAACACGGTTTAAAATATCAATTACTTTTTCTTTTCTTTCTTTATCAGAAGTATAGAGGTTATGGACTTTCATGGGTTCCATAATGGCTTCACCAACAGGTATTCTTGGATTTAATGACGAGTATGGATCTTGAAATATAATTTGAATATCTTTCCTTAAACGTCTAGTTTCTGTTTTGGAAAGTTTGGTTATGTCAATACCATTATATAAAATAGAACCAGCAGTAGCTTTATCTAATTGGAGAATAGCATTTCCTAAAGTTGATTTTCCGCAACCAGATTCTCCAACCAAACCTAAAGTTTCACCTTCATAAAGTTTAAAACTCACATTATTTACAGCTTTAAAATGCTGAGGTTTTTTAAACCATCCAGATTTTGTGATATATTCTTTTTCAACATTAATAACTTCTAACAGAGGCGGTTTACTATATAGTTTTTCATGATTTGTTTTACGTTGTTCAGTTGTAATTATTTCTGTTGAAATACTATCATCTAAAAAATCTTGAATGGTTGGTAAGGTTTTTAGTCGCGTATCTAAAGAAGGTCTAGAATTTATTAAAGCTTTTGTATAATTATGCTCAGGATTCTTAAAAATTGTTTCAACTCTACCTTGTTCAACAATATTGCCTTTATACATTACTAAAACTCGATTTGCAATTTCTGAAATTAAGGCCAAGTCATGAGTAATAAAAATGATACTCATTTTTGTTTTAATTTGTAGCTCCTTCAATAATGTTATAATATCATTTTGTACAGTAACGTCTAAGGCTGTAGTAGGTTCATCAGCAATTAAGATGTCTGGTTTACAAGCAACAGCCATAGCTATCATAACACGTTGTTTTTGCCCGCCAGAAATTTCATGAGGGTAAGATTTAAAAACGCGTTTAGGGTCTGGAAGCTTTACTTTTTCAAATAGTGATATGGTTTCTTCAGTGACTTGATTTTTTGATGAGTTGGTATGTTGTAGTAAGATTTCTTCAACTTGCTTTCCACATGTCATTGATGGATTTAAAGAACTCATAGGTTCTTGAAAAATCATCGCAATTTTATGACCTCTTATTTTTTGAAAAGTTTTATTTGAAAGTTGAGTAAGATCATTATTCCTATAAAAAATTGAGCCATTTGTGATTTTAGAAATTTTCTTTGGGAGTAATCCTAAAATAGCCAAAGAAGAAACTGATTTTCCCGAACCTGATTCGCCTACAATACCTAATATTTCATTTTTTCTTAATTGGTAGGATATGTTATGAATAACCTCATTTTCGCCAAATGCAATGGAAAGATTTTTAATTGATAAGATTGCCCCCATTTTATTAATAATCAATATTAGTATTCAAATATACTAAATAGGTTGTTGCTTATAGAGTTAATTAAGAATATAAGCAAACGAGTTTTGTAAGTAACCCCTTTAACTATAATGTGGTTAAGCCATAAAACGCATAACTATCTATAAATCAGTTTAAAAAAAGTCGTTTATTTAAAAAAAAACGATTACATTAAAGCTAATTATTAACCTTTTTAACCAACCCTCATGAAAAAAATTATTTTCGCTCTCATTGTTGTACTCAATGTTCTATTAGTTTTTCCGCAACAGGATTTAACTCCAAAAAGAATTTCAATTTCAAATCCATCTCAAAGTATTATTAAAAAAATTAAAAAAGCTGGTATTGATTTAACCTGCGGACCAAGATTTATAAATAATAACTTGGAGATAGAATTAGGATATGATGAATTACTTGAATTACAAAAAAAAGGTGTTTCATACACTGTCTTAATTGATGATTTAACTACTTATTACAGTAAAAGAAATGCGATTGAATTACCAACGGCAAAATCAACTCTAAGTAGTCTAAAAGCAAAAAAGAATAAAAAAGGTAAAACAGATAACTTAAGTAAAAGTTTAAGTTTACAAAATGTTTTAGTTGGAAACCCTACTCAACACGATGAGTGTGATGAGATTAATTGGCCAGTACCATCAAATTTTCAGTTAGGAAGTATGGGAGGCTGTTTAACAGTTAGTGAGACTTTGGCGCAATTAGATTTAATGCGAAGTATGTACCCAAATTTAATTTCTGTAAAAACTGATGCATCATCTTCAGGTCAAACAACTCATGGTAACTCAACAGGAGGAACTACGTGGCCAGGGCAAACGATTTATTATGTAAGAATTTCTGATAATCCAGATATTGATGAGGCTTCAGAACCGGAAACCTTAATTACGGGTATGACGCATTCTAGAGAAGTAAATAGTTTAATGAATGTAATGTACTTTATGTGGTACGTTTTAGAAAACTATAATAGTGACCCATTTATTAAAAACGTAGTTGATAATCAACAATTATATTTTATACCAATTGTTAATCCAGATGGTTTACGTTGGAATGAAGTTATAGCTCCTGGTGGTGGTGGATTACAGCGTAAAAACTTAAGACCTGGTGTTGCAGATAATGGCACTACAAATACATCTAATAATGTTAGAGGGATAGATTTAAATAGAAACTTTAACTACTATTGGGGTTGGGATAATTCTGGGTCTTCTCCAACAGAAAGTAGTAATACTTATAGAGGCCCTTCAGCTGGTTCAGAACCTGAAACTCAAATTATTCAAGATTTTGTTTTAAATCACGATATTAAAGTAGGCGTAAATCACCATGGAGGTTTAAACTCCATAGTTACATCTTCTTATAATGGAAGTCTTTCAGCAACAGATTCAGGTAGAGAAGACGAGTATGCAAAAATATGTCATGACTTAACTCATTATAATAGATATATTTATGGTTCTGCACCAAATACATTATATGAGGCAAATGGTGATGCAAATGATTGGATGCTTGGTGGACCATCTGTGTCTTCAGGAGGTCAAACTAGTTCTGGGTCAGGTAAAGATGTGCTAGCTTTTGCACCAGAAAATGGTGATGATTTTTGGCCTGCACCATCTCAAATAGCTCCAATAGCAATAAGAGCTATGAGAATGAATTTTCTATCTGTATTATATTCTGGAAAATTTGCAAAACTACATGATTTAAATACAAGTGATATTACTTCTACATCAGGAAATCTAACTTTTGGAGTAGAATATTTAGGAAAAACATATGATGATATAACACTAAATGTCACTCCAGTATCTTCAAACATAACTTCAATAACGCCTCCATCTGTTCAATCTGGATGGTCAAAACTTGAGCAAAGAAATTTAAATGTTCCGTATATATTAGATTCTGCAATTCAACCAAACGATGAAATTGAATTTCAAGTTACTTTGAGTAATGATGATTTCGTAATTTATCAAGCAAATTATGTAAAATATTACCAATCAAGTGTTTTGTTTCAAGATAACCCTGATGTAACAGGAACATCAAATTGGACAAGCTCTGGAGGTAGTTGGGGTACAACAACAGATGCTTATTCTGGATCTGCGGCTATTACTGACTCTCCTTCAGGACCATATAGTAATAACCAAAATAAATCTATTACATTAAACTCAGCAATTGATTTATCAGGCACTTCACAAGCCTTAATTCAATTTTATGCTAAATGGGATTTGGAAAGAAATTACGATTTAATACAGTTAGAGGCTAGTACCAATGGAGGAAGTAGCTGGAATGCACTTTGCGGAAATTATAATAAACCAACGTCTACCTCTATAACTAACTTTCATTTAAATAAAAACACAACAGCATTTAGAGAACATCAATCTACTAATGGAGATATTATTTATGATGGTGATACGATGGATAAATGGGTGATGGAAGAAATGTATATTGATGCTACAGAAAATAGTTTTTTAATAGGTCAAAATAATATACAATTAAGGTTTAGACTAAAAAGTGATAGTACCAATAGAGAAGATGATTTAACAACAACTTTTGATGGTTTTACTTTTGATGATTTTAAAGTGATAAGTATACAAACACCATGTGTGGTTTCAGTTCCTACTGGATTAGCAAGTAACAATGTAACGGCTACTGATGCTACCATTTCATGGGACAATGTAACTTCTGCTACTTATGATGTAAGATACCGCGTTGTAGGAGCACCAAATTGGACTGATGTTTTAGGTTTGTCAACACCAACAACAACATTAAATGGATTGGCTAACTTAACGGATTATGAAGTTCAAGTTCGTTCAAATTGCGGTGCAAATAATTCAGCATATTCAGCTTCAATTAATTTTACAACTTTAGATGTTCAATTAAATTATTGTACTTCTGCAAGTACAAATGTTAATGATGAGTTTATTAGTAGAGTTCAATTAAATACTATCGATAATACTTCTGGAGGTCAGTTTTATTCAGATTTCACTAATATTTCTACTACTCTAGAAAAACAATCTCAATACACAATTACTATAACGCCAACATGGACAGGACAGGTTTATACTGAAGCTTATTCTGTATGGATTGATTTTAATAGAGATGGTGATTTTGATGATTTAGGAGAGCAAATTTTTACACAATCTCCAACAAATTCAACTAGCGTAAATGGTAGTTTTACCATTCCTTCTACAGCTGTTGAAAATTCAACTAGAATGCGTGTGTCAATGCAATATAATGCAGAACCTACTTCTTGTCAAACGTTTCAATATGGAGAGGTGGAAGACTACACGATAATAATAGAAGCTTCAGGTCCAGATGTAACACCACCAGTAATAACTTTAAACGGAGCTTCACCAACTAATTTGAGCCTTGGTGATACTTATACAGAAGAAGGTGCTACAGTTATAGATAATGCAGATGGAGATATATCGGGTAATGTTGTTATTGGTGGAGATACCGTAAATACAAGTGTTCTTGGAACATATACTGTAACCTATAATGTGACAGATTTGGCTGGAAATGCAGCTAGTGAAGTAACTAGAACAGTTAATGTTGTAGAACCAGCATCTGGATGTATAGGTGGAGTAACATCATTTCCTTATGCTCAAGGTTTTGAAGGTTCAATTGGAGATTGGACACAATTTTCAGGTGATGATTTAGATTGGTTGGTTAATTCAGGAACTACACCATCTAATAATACCGGACCTTCTGGAGCAACTCAAGGTTCAGATTATATTTTTGTAGAAGCCTCAACAAGTGGTGTTGGCTTCCCAGATAAGAGAGCTATTATTATATCACCTTGTTTTGATTTGTCAAGCGCAAGTGGTGCAGGTTTTAGTTTTCAGTATCATATGTTTGGTGCGGCAGACATGGGAACAATTGATTTAGAAATTAGCAACGATGATGGTGCTTCTTGGGTAAGTATTTGGAGTCAATCTGGAAATCAAGGTAATTCATGGCTAACGGTAAACTTAGATTTAAATGCATACGTGGGCGGAGGTATTCAGTTAAGATTTAACAGATTTGTAGGAAGTACATGGCAAGCAGATATTGCAATTGATGATATTAATTTAACAGCAGATGAACAAGATACAACAGCACCAGTTATTACCTTAAACGGCAACGCTTCTATTGATTTAAATGTTGGTGACACTTACACAGAAGAAGGCGCAACAGCAGCCGATAATTTAGATGGAGATATTACCGCTAATATTGTAATTGGAGGCGCAGTAGATACCAATACAGGAGGCACTTACTTAGTAACGTATGATGTAAGTGATGCAGCAGGAAACGCAGCCACTCAAGTGGTAAGAACAGTCAATGTCATACCAGATACCACAGCACCAGTTATTACTTTAAATGGTAATGCTTCTATTGATTTAAATGTTGGAGGTACTTACACAGAAGAAGGCGCAACAGCCACCGATGATTTAGATGGCGATATTACCGCTAATATTGTAATTGGAGGAACAGTAGATACCAACACCGGAGGTACATATTTAATAACTTACGATGTTAGTGATGCAGCAGGAAACGCAGCCACTCAAGTAGTACGAACTGTAAATGTGATTCCTGATACTACAGCACCAGTAATCACTTTAAATGGTAACGCTTCCATTGATTTAAATGTTGGTGGGACTTACACAGAAGAAGGCGCAACAGCCACCGATGATTTAGATGGCGATATTACCGCTAATATTGTAATTGGAGGCGCAGTTGATACCAACACAGGAGGCACTTACTTAGTAACTTATGATGTTAGTGATGCAGCAGGAAACGCAGCCACTCAAGTAGTACGAACTGTAAATGTGATTCCTGATACTACAGCACCAGTAATCACTTTAAATGGTAACGCTTCCATTGATTTAAATGTTGGTGGGACTTACACAGAAGAAGGAGCAACAGCCACCGATGATTTAGATGGCGATATTACCGCTAATATTGTAATTGGAGGAACAGTAGACACCAATATAGGCGGTACATATTTAGTAACTTATGATGTAAGTGATGCTGCAGGAAATGATGCAACACAAGTGGTAAGAACAGTCAATGTCATACCAGATACCACAGCGCCAGTTATTACTTTAAATGGTAATGCTTCTATTGATTTAAATGTTGGAGGTACTTACACAGAACAAGGTGCAACTGCAACAGATGATTTAGATGGTGATATTACGGCAAGCATTGTAATAGGCGGAGCAGTAGATACCAACACCGGAGGTACATATTTAATAACTTACGATGTTAGTGATGCAGCAGGAAACGCAGCCACTCAAGTAGTACGAACTGTAAATGTGATTCCTGATACTACAGCACCAGTAATCACTTTAAATGGTAACGCTTCCATTGATTTAAATGTTGGTGGGACTTACACAGAAGAAGGCGCAACAGCCACCGATGATTTAGATGGCGATATTACCGCTAATATTGTAATTGGAGGCGCAGTTGATACCAACACAGGAGGCACTTACTTAGTAACTTATGATGTTAGCGATGCAGCAGGAAATGTAGCGACTCAAGTGGTACGAACGGTAAATGTGATTCCTGATACTACAGCACCAGTAATCACTTTAAATGGTAACGCTTCCATTGATTTAAATGTTGGTGGGACTTACACAGAAGAAGGTGCAACTGCAACAGATGATTTAGATGGTGATATTACCGCTAATATTGTAATTGGAGGAACAGTAGACACCAATATAGGCGGTACATATTTAGTAACTTATGATGTAAGTGATGCAGCAGGAAACGCAGCCACTCAAGTGGTACGAACGGTAAATGTGATTCCTGATACTACAGCACCAGTAATCACTTTAAATGGTAATGCTTCTATTGATTTAAATGTTGGAGGTACTTACACAGAAGAAGGTGCAACAGCCACCGATGATTTAGATGGCGATATTACCGTTAATATTGTAATTGGAGGAACAGTAGATACCAACACAGCAGGTACTTATTTTGTAACTTATGATGTAAGTGATGTAGCAGGAAACGCAGCAGATCAGGTTGTAAGAACGGTAAATATAATAAGTATACCAACAGATGTAATTATTCATGAAGGATATTTTGAAACTGGTTGGGATGGCTGGATTGATGGAGGAAGTGATTGTGCTAGAAGATCAGATGCTGCTAGGTCTTATGAGGGGAACTTTTCTATTCGAATCCGTGATAATTCCGGTACAGCATCATCAATGACATCACCTACATTTGATTTATCATCATTTAATGAAGTTGAGTTTGATTTCTTTTTCTATTCGCATAGTATGGAAAACGGAGAAGATTTCTGGTTACAGTACAATGATGGATCAGGATTTGTTACTATTGAAACTTGGGCAAGAGGCACTGATTTTGTTAATAATGCTTTTGACAATTTTACAGTAATATTAAATGCATCTCAATATAATTTATCGAGCAACGCACAATTTAGGTTAAGATGTGATGCATCAGGAAATAATGATCAGATTTTTATAGATCAAGTTGTGATTACCGGTTTAGGTGGTACAGGGGCTTTTTTACTTAAGGATGATACGCTAAAGAATGATGAAACTACTCCTGATGTTTTAGATGTTACTGAAAACACATTTGTTAAAAACCAGCTAACCTTATATCCAAATCCTGTTGAAAATATCTTAAGCGTTAAGACTTTAAAAGGAGGAAAAATGACTTTCAGAATAATAAATGCATTAGGGCAGATTGTAAATACAGGAGAAACCTCTAAAGAAATTCTTGTTGAAAGATTAGAAGCTGGTATGTATTATATTGAAGTGACTAATGGTTCTGATAAAATGATGAAACGATTTATAAAAGAGTAAGTGATTAATAGCAAAGACTAACTCAAAAATGAAAAGTCCAGATTTTAATCTGGACTTTTTTTATATATGAATAATTTCATCTTCAGTTAAAATTGCATCACCACGTAAACGGAGAAATATTTGCGCTACAGCAATGGTATCTTTTTCACAATAGGTAATGATACGATCTATTTCATTTTCTTCATAAAAAACACTGTAAACTTCGCTTCCATCAATATCGTCTTTAGGGGAAGGAATACCTAATACATTGGTCATTAATTTTAAAGAGGTATAGGTTTTATAATCGCCAAACTTCCATAACTCTAAAGTATCAAGATGAGGTACTTCCCATGGTTTTTTACCAAAAAGATTTAATTTATAAGGCAACTCAATATTGTTAATTATCATTCTTCTAGCTATGTAAGGAAAATCAAATTCCTTTCCGTTATGTGCACAAAGTAAATGTTTGGTTTGACTAAAATGTGAGATTAATAAGTTTTTAAAATCCTTTAATATTTTAATTTCGTCACCATAAAAAGATGTTACCCTAAATTTCCGAAGGTCTCCTTGATTTGTAAAATACCCAACTGAGATACATACTATTTTACCAAACTCAGCCCAAATTCCTGCACGATTATAAAACTCTTCGGCAGTAAAATCATCTTTCCTCTGGTATTTTGATTTGTGTTCCCAAAGAGATTGTTTGGTTTCGTCTAAATCAGAAAAATATTGAGTTTCTGGAACGGTTTCAATGTCCAGAAATAAAATATTTTCAAGGTTTAGTTTTGAAATCATGGGTTTAGCATTTTATAGGCTTCATCTATATAAGTAAAAATATCACCTGTAAACTGACCCACTTGAGTATTATCTCCCTTTGAATGACCAAGCCTAACAATGATAATATTGTCGTTTGGTTCTACAATAACGTATTGCCCTAAGTGCCCACGCATCATAAAAAAGTGTTTGTCGTCAAGTGTCTTTAACCACATACCATAGCCGTACATGCTGCCATCAGGATGAACAGGTTTTATGGATTTTGCCACAAAAGCAGAGTCTAAAATTTGCTTACCATTCCATTTTCCATGGTCTTTGTAAAGTTTTCCAAAACGCGCAAAATCCTTAGCATTACTAGCAATACAACAGTATGCTTTTACTAAATCGTGACTTTCACTATCAACTTGCCAAAGTGTAGGATTTTCAGAGCCTAAAGGTTTCCAAAAACTTTCTGTTAAATAATTATAGAGTTTTTTACCAGTAGCTTTTTCAATAACCATAGCTAACATTTGTGTGTCTCCGCTTGAATATTTAAATGCTTTCCCAGGTTCAGTTTCAACTTTTAAACCGAGCATAACTTTTTCTAAATCATCATCAAAATAAGCACGAGTTACTATTGAAAATGGAGAATAATACTTTTCATCCCAAGTTGTGCCAGATGCCATACTAGACAAGTCGCCAACCGTCATTTTAGCAGCTAACCCTTCATTAAAAGTAGGTAGAAAATCACTAACGGGTTGGTCTAAACTTTTTATATGACCTTCCATTATGGCTTTTCCCAAAAGTCCAGAAACGTAACTTTTAGCCATAGAAAACGAGTTGGTTTTAGAGTTTTTATTAAACCCATTATAATAGTTTTCAAACCAAATACTATCATTTTTTATAATCAAGTAGGCAACCGTTCCATTGGCTTTATTTATGGAATCCAAACCCTTAGTTTCTTTTACAGCATTATAGTTTTTATGATTTGGCCAGGGGTGAGGTGTGTCGTTTTCAATAACTTGATTATCAAATTTCTTATAGTCTTCTAAATAAGCCGTGGTGTAACCTTGAAGATATATGGTTCTAACTGCTTTAATTAAGTAATCTGTATCTGTGATATATAAGGCAATTATGAGTATTCCCAATAGAATGACTACCCATTTAAAGAACTTTTTTAAAAATCTCATACGTTTGTTTAATGTAAAAACTAAAGATAAGAAAATTCTTTGCAATTAAGATTAAAAAAGAGATTGCTGCTTATATGGGCTCTCATGTTCTAACAACCATTGTTTACGATGCAAACCGCCAGCATAACCAGTAAGCGAGCCATCGCTTCCAACAACACGATGACACGGCACGATAATCCAAAGCGGATTTTTACCATTAGCATTGGCTACAGCACGAATAGCTTTTACATCGCCATGTTGTTTTGAAAGATCTAAGTACGAAGTTGTTTTTCCATAAGGAATAACCTCAAGAAGTTTCCATATTTTCTTTTGAAAATCAGTTCCAGAGGGGTTGAGTTTTAAGTCGAATTGTTTGCGGGAACCTTCAAAATATTCATGGAGTTGAATAACACAATCTTCTAATTCAATTGGAATAATATCAGTGATTTTCTCCTCTGAATTAAGAACTGTAACTGAAGCAATACCATCTTCATCACCAATAATTTTGGTAAACCCTAAAGGTGATTTGATGATGCATTCTTCCATTATTCAGTAGGTTTCTCGTCTTCTAGAAGGCCTAGTTTTTTAGCGCGAGTTTCCCAACTTTTTCTTGCTAAATGTTGTAAGTCTGAAACATTATCGCTCTCATCCATAATTTCTAAACCAAGAAGGGTTTCAATAACATCTTCCATAGTAACTAAACCACTAACAGAGCCATACTCATCAACAACCAAAGCCATGTGATTTCTACTTTCTACTAATTTTTCAAATAATGTAGGGATGGGTAAATTTCTATCAACAACAATAATATCACGTTTTAATTCTGATAATTTTTTAGTGTTATTGTCAAGCGCCATTTCTTTAAAAATTTCATCTTTAAGCACTAGTCCAATGATATTATCCGCATCATTAGAATACACTGGGATTCTAGAAAAGCGAAGGTTTAAATTCCGTTTAAAAAAGTCTTCAACCGTCGTTGTTTCATCTTCGGTTTTCATGACTGTTCTTGGTGTCATAACATCTTTTGCAAAAATCTCTTTAAAGGTGAGTAGATTTTTAATGATTTTACTTTCATTTTCTTGGAATAAACCCTCTTCATGAGCCATATCTGTCATTACCATAAAGCTTTCTCTACTTAAAACACTACCATGACCTTTACCTCCAATCAATTTTGTAGTAAGTTGTAATAACCATAAAATGCCAGTCCATTTAAGAGGGAAAATTAAAATTTTCAATGCTTTTGTAGTAAAGTTTGCAAGTCCTTTCCAATAAGTTGCTCCAATAGTTTTAGGAATAATTTCGGAAGCTACCAATATTAAAAGCGTCATGATAGATGATACTACGCCAACCATTAAATCTTCTGTGAATTCTATGCCAAAAACAGAGGTTGTTTGCGAACCATACAATTCAACATAAGCAACTTTTGCTTGCACGCCAACTAAAATAGCACCAACTGTATGAGCTATTGTATTGAGAGTAAGTATAGCTATTAAAGGTCTGTCAACATCTTTTTTTAATGCTTCTAAATCTTCAGCATAACTTTTGTTTTCTTTCTTTTTAACATTGATGAAGGTTGGTGTAACGCTTAATAATACAGCTTCTAGAATTGAACATAAAAATGAAAAGAAAATGGAAATGATTCCATAGAATAAGAGTAGTGCCATCAATTTAATTATTTAGAGCTAATTTACGAAATAATGAATTGTATGTTTAGGTATTAAATATTGTTTTGCGAATATTTAATGTTTTAAGGTAAAATGTTCTTTAAACTCTCGTTTAATATTATTATCATCTTTAAAAAAAACTTTAAACCAGTAATCGGATTGGGGCATAATTTTGCCATTAAATGTTCCATCCCATCCTTTATCATTAGGATTTAACTGTTTTAACAGTTTTCCATGCCTATCAAAAATAAAAACCTCTGACTCATTTAAAGCTTCTATTCCTATAATTTGCCAGTAGTCATTATAATTATCATTGTTAGGTGTGAAAAACTTCATGAAGTCAATAATAGTTCTTTCTATAGTAACAAAGCCACAACCTTTGGTGTCAATAATTTGAAATGTATGATATCCGGGTTTTAAGTTCATAAATGTGCCTAATTCTTGTGTAGGCATATTGTCTACAGAGAAAATATAATTACCAAAGCCACTAGCAGTAATTTCTACAGTATGGTTTTTAGAAAATGGTAATGAAGTAACAAGAACATCCAAAATTTGTGGAGGTCCAGAAGGAAAAACAGTTGCTTGTTTGGTGAAATTACAACCTGTATCAATAAATGTTGCATTAACGGAATAATCACCAGGATTTGGTGCAGCTAACCTGCTTGATGTTTCACCAGGGATTATATTACCCTCAAAAAACCATTCAAAACTGTGATTTACATCTGATAAACCTGTATCAATAATAGGGAAATCATATTCCAAGTTAACCGTGTCATCACTATTTAAACAGATTAAAGTATCTTCAATATCATAAATAGGAGGGACATTAATAGTTATTGTAAATGGTAAGTAGGAGAAACATCCAGAAACTATATGCGTTTTTTTAGCATAAATTTGATATGTAACTTCTCCAGTTGTAGTATAGTGTGTTGCTATTAGACTTATATTATTTATAGCATTTTCACCTGAAGTATGATAAGATATTCTAAAATCACTTGCTGAATCTGTCCCAAGAGCAAAATTATCTAAAAGTGTTAAATCAATAATGGTTTCATAATCATAGTCGTCATCACAATAAAACTGATCTGGAATTTGGAATGAAATTGGTGTTTCAGGACCAATTATTTCAACTCTTTCACTACTGGTGGTAATACATCCATATTGTTCAAAAATGAAATTAGAATATATACCTTTTATTAGATTGTTAAAAATGATTTCACCGTTATTATCAGCAACTATTTCTTGAGGCACTAAAAGCACACCATCATGAGTAAACTCTAATGTATAACTTGTAAGTGGTGTTAATCCAGAAAATGTTAATTGACCTTCTGGGGTGACACAATTTGTATAGTTTCTTTTGCTTATAGTATAGTTTGGAGCTTCCGGGTCTGCTAATTCAAACACAGTATTAATGGTTGTATCACAACCTGAAAAGCTTATTGAAACATTAGAGTACGACCCAGAATCTAAGTCTGTTATTTCAATAACGCCTTCGCTGTTAGCGATATAGATTGTTTCAGGCACAAAAACACCATCATCCACATAGCTTATTTCGTACGACACCCCTTCAGTTAAACCAGAAAAAATAAGTTTTCCATCTTGTCCATCGCATATACTTGGGTTCTCTTGAATGGCATTTACAATGAAAGGTACAAACGATTCATCAACTTCTTCAAGAATATAATAATAAGTAAATCTAATTGATTCTTTGGCAGGAATATCTCCTAAATTAAATGCAATGGAAATAGCTTCGTCAACATTTGTTCTAGCGGCCCCCTCTGTGTTTAAAAAACCATAGCCATTCCATACATCACTTGCTGATCTGTTGTTAAAACCGCCAAAAGAAACCCTAGCTTTATCATTGTTAGCATAAAAGCTAACGTTAGAACCATCCATGTCTTCTGGAATTAAAAGAGGGTTTTGTGACGCAGTTACAAGACAGGTTTGGTCAGTGAGAGAACTTGCTTGAGAAATAATTTCTATATCTGTTTCATAAACCCCACTTAGCGTCACATTATTATCTGGGTCTACATTATGCATAAAAAAAATATTGGTTTTCGTGACATCAGATAAATTTTTTATAAATGTTGTCATTTGAATAAACAGCCCATCTTGAGTAATACTATAGTATCTTTTTATGTTAAGGCCATTTACGTTACCTTCCCATGATATTTGAGCAATATCTTCAAAGCAATCTGAGGATATTACATTAACACCACTGATTTTTCCAGGAATTTGTGGTATTTCATCACTGCTGTTATTGCTATAATTAATCTCGTTTATTTCAATAGTGAAACCTTCTTCTGGTAGTCCAGGAGAGAAAAAATCACCATCATAATCTACCCAACCATCATTTAAAGGGTTTGCTATAAAACCAAAAAGATAATTTTCGATTTCCCTATTATTATGGAAAGAAGCAGGCTTTTGTGAAGTTTTTGCACCATAAACGCCTTTCGAATTTATGCCAATTTCTACTAAATTACCTTTAGCCCAACCTTCTCCATCAATTTTATAAGCTTCAAGTTGTGCGGAGCTTATATTTACACTTATAATAAAAAAGAAAATAAAAAACTCTTGGAGGTATTTAAACATATGACTGTAAGCTATTAAGTACAATTATAGGTATAAATATTTAAATTTTGCATAATATAATTTAGTAATGGATTAAAGGGAAATAAATGGCTATGAAATCAATTTAACTAACTATTGCATTTAAAAATGAAATTAATTTTTTAACTTTAACGAGAGAAAATAAAACATGATTTTTAAGAATAAGTGTTATTTCATATTAATTATTTCGTGTATTGTTTTAAGCATAGGATTTTTAAATGCACAAGAAACCAGTAGCACAGATGGAATATCGAGGTTGTCCTTTGCCGAAAAAATATACCTACAACTAAACAATTCTGTATTTACTAACAACGAAACCATATGGTTTAAAGCTATAGTTACAGATGCCAAAAACGCACCTACAGTACTAAGTGGTATTTTGCATGTAGAACTTATCGATTTTGATAAGGAAATTGTAGCAACCAAAAAGTTAAAGTTAGTAAATGGTATAGCGGACAATGGTTTTCAATTGGAGCAAACTTATACTCCTGGGCGTTATTTAATAAGGGCCTACACAGCGTGGAATAAGAACTTTGGCGACGATTTTATATTCAAGCAATATGTTAACCTAGTTCCTGCCAATAGCAACCAACGGCCATCGCCCATACAAAACATAACATTGTATCAAGTAGGGGAAGGCCAACACGAGGTATTTGCCCAACTTTTCCCAGAACTTATAAAACCCGACTATAAAAAGGATGTAACGGTTTACATTAAAACCGAAACGTTTTTAGATACTATAGAAATTAAAAGAGAAAAGGGTTTTTACAAGTTACAATATGTACTTCCTAAAGATGCAGTTTCGGTAAACCTAAAAATGAAACTAGAGGACACCAAGCTAAAAAACTTTCAAACAAGGGAAGAGAAAACATACAACAAAACCATCGCCATAGATAGAGAATTTATAGACCTACAGTTTTTTCCTGAAAGCGGAAAGTTAATTGATGGCTTAACCAGTAAACTCGCATTTAAAGCACTAAACTATAAAGGCTTGGGTAAAGATATTAAAGGCGTTATCGTTGATGAAAAGGATAGTGTTGTTGCTACCATTAAAACCAATAATCTAGGCATGGGTTATGTGCTTTTTACACCAAAAATGCACAAAGCTTATTATGGTAAAATTAATTCTAAACACCAAGTTGCCCGTAAGTTTGAACTCCCCAAGGTGTATCCCGAAGGCCATGTTTTAGGCATAACGGAAACAACAAGTTACATGAACATAAATGTAATTTCCAAGGTTAAAACCACCGATAATTATTGGATGCAACTTAAATCCAAAGGCGAAATATTAAAGGAATTTCCAGTAACATTATCCGATGCACCTTATAATACCTCTATACCAAAACAAAAATTACCCCAGGGCATTCTTAATGTAACATTGTTAAGTGAGAATAAAACACCGTTAAGTGAGCGTTTGTTTTTTCATCTTAAGGAAGGCAACAATTTAAGCATAACCAAAGAAACTGAACAGCAATATTACAGCCAGAGAGATAAAACGGCTCTTAAGTTTAATGTTACCAATAGTAATGGACTCCCAGTGGAGGCGAACCTTTCCGTATTAGTTGTAGATAAAAATCAATTAGAACAAACCGAACAATTTAAGGGGAACATTCTATCTTATTTTTTATTAAACTCAGAATTAAAGGGGCATATTGAGAATCCTACGCATTACTTTAATGATGATAATATTTTCAGAAAACGAGATTTAGAAGCCCTTATGCTTACACAGGGTTGGCGCAATTATAAATATAGTTTTAACGATGCAAACCATGTTTTTGATGTACAACCTGAAACCGCCTTACGTGTTTCTGGAAAAGTACGTTCCATCTGGAATGAAAACAAAGCGCCTAAAAATAGGGTTAATCTAAATGTACTCACTTCGGGGGAGCCACCGGGGTTCTACTCTTGTAAGCCTGATAGTATTGGTAATTTTGCTTTTGATTTAATTCACTCTTATGGAGATAAGCTAGAACTTAAAATACAATCTTCCAACAAAAAAGGAAAACCTAAATTTTATCAAATCATTCTTGATGAACCTGTACCTTCTCCTAAAATCACTTATGAGAAAGAAGAGGTAATAGCGCTCTCGGATAGTGTTATAAATGACTTTTTAGAGATTAAAAAACAAGAAAGACAAGCCGTAGCGGGGTTCGATTTGGACGACAGCACCATACCGTTGGATGCCGTAGAATTGACGGGTTACAACGTAACGCCAGAACGCGAAAGAATATTTAAACTCCACGGACCTCCAGATATCGTCATAAATAATGAAGAAATCGAAGAGAGAGAAGAAAAATGGATGTCTGGCTTGTACGATTTATTACGTGTTAAGTTTCCTCATGATATTCTTTTTAAACAAGCAACATCGGCAGAGGCTGCCTTTGGGTTTGGTCATCCATTAATAACATTATTAGTTCCTTTTGATTTTGCTTGGATTGCCAGTGCAGATATTACTGTTATGCTTATAGATGGTGAAGTTGTTCGGAGCGAATATTATTTACTTTTGCCAGGTTTACCAGTTGAAAACATTAAACACGTAGAAATTTTTGAAAGACCAAAAGGAAATGTCCTCGATTATATTGCAGAGGCATTTCCGTTACAGCCTATTTCATCAGTTTATGGACTGGCAGGTCTAAATACTGCCTTTATTAATATACTTACCTACGGTAAAAATGGTCTTGCAGCTCTTGAAGTTCCAAAAGGATTATTCCAAGGGCATATCGCGGGGTTTTCTGTTACCCCCGAGTTTTATCAACCAAAATACGAAACCTTAAAACCTGAAGATTGGGATATTCCAGATTTACGCCCAGTATTACATTGGGAGCCTTCTTTGTTCACCGATAATAAAGGAGACATTGAACTGGAATTTTACAATGATGATATCATTGGTGACAAACTCATCATTATAGAGGCCATTACACCTCATGGAAAAATTGGCTATTTTGAGACCTCTTATACTGTGGAAAAACGATTGGAAAATTATTAAGATATTAACTTCACAACGTCCTTAGCAATCCTTCGACTGCGCTAAAGATAACTTATGCTTATTTCAATTGATGATTTTTTATCCATTTAAAATCTTAACAACATCCTTTGCAAAGTAACTGGCAATAATATCGGCTCCGGCGCGCTTAAAGGCCATTGTGGTTTCGAGCATCACTTGGTCGTGGTCTAGCCAACCTTTTTCAGCAGCGGCTTTTATCATAGCATATTCTCCCGAAACTTGATATACAGCCACAGGAACATCAACTTCGTTTTTAATCTCTCTAAGGATATCTAAATAAGAAATACCTGGTTTTACCATAACAATATCGGCGCCTTCATCAATATCCATTTCGGTTTCTCGAATGGCTTCAAAACGATTCCCATAATCCATTTGATATGTTTTTTTGTCCTTTGGAATATCTTTCAAATCTACGGGAGCAGAATCTAAAGCGTCACGGAAAGGCCCATAAAATGCGGAAGCATATTTTGCAGAATAACTCATAATACCCGTATTTATAAAGCCCTCATCTTCTAAAGCTTCACGAATGGTTAAAATACGTCCGTCCATCATATCACTTGGTGCCACAAAATCGGCTCCAGCTTCAGCGTGAGAAACACTCATTTCTGCTAAAAACTCAGAAGTGTCATCATTAACTATTTGCCCGTTTTCAATAATACCATCATGTCCGTATGCAGAATATGGGTCAAGTGCAACATCTGTAATAACTAGCATATCCGGACATGCATTTTTAACTGTTTTTATAGCCCGTTGCATCAATCCATTTGGATTTAATGCTTCTTTTCCTGCATTGTCTTTTAAGTTATCTGGTACTTTTACAAAAAGTAAAACCGATTTTAAACCAAGTTTCCAAAGTTCTTTGACTTCGCCCTCTAGGAAATCTAAACTATAACGAAAGTAATTTGGCATTGATGGGATTTCGTCTTTTACGCCTTTGCCTTCTACCACAAAAAGCGGTACTAAAAAATCGTTTGGTGTTATAACTGTTTCTCGGACTAATGAGCGGATGGCTTCATTCGTTCTTAATCTTCGGTTTCTTTTTAATGGGAACATAGTAAAATGTTTATTCGTTGATGCGTTTATTTGTTTATCCAATCAATTGGATTTTTCAATACTTCGATTAATTTTTCTTCTTCGCTTCCAGCTTCTGGATGATGGTCGTAAACCCATTGTACATGTGGTGGTAAACTCATTAAAATACTTTCAATACGTCCGTTGGTTTTTAATCCAAACAGCGTGCCTTTATCGTGTACTAAATTAAATTCCACATAGCGTCCGCGACGTATTTCTTGCCAATTACGTTGTGCCTTTGTATATGATAAATCTTTTCGCTTTTCAACTATGGGTGCATAAGCTTCAAGAAAACTATCGCCAACTTCAGTTACAAAGTTATACCAATTTTCCATAGTCATATCGTCTGAAGCTTTACAATAATCGAAAAATAAACCACCTAATCCTCTGCCTTCATTTCGGTGAGCGTTGTAAAAGTATTCATCGCAACGTGCTTTATATTTTGGATAAAATTCTGAATTATGCTTGTCGCAAGCCGTTTTGCAGGTTTGATGAAAATGTTTTGCGTCTTCTTCAAACAGGTAGTAAGGTGTTAAGTCTTGTCCACCACCAAACCAGCTGTCAATAATATCACCAGCTTCATTATACATTTCAAAATAACGCCAGTTGGCGTGTACGGTTGGCACCATTGGATTTTTTGGATGCAGTACTAAGCTTAATCCACAAGCAAAAAAATCAACATCGCCCACTTTAAAATAGGCTTGCATGGATTTTGGTAGTTTACCATGGACTCCAGAAATATTTACACCACCTTTTTCAAAGACGTTACCATTTTCAATAACGCGTGTGCGTCCGCCACCCCCTTCAGGACGTTTCCAAATATCTTCTTGGAATGTTGCTTTGCCATCAATCGTTTCCAGTTTTGACGTGATACGGTCTTGTAAATTTTCTATGTATTGGTAGAATTTGTCTTTCATTGATTGATTGTCTTTCAAACCTACAAGGTCTTTGAGACCTTGCAGGTTAAGTGAAGAATTAGAGTTTTCGGGACCTGAAAGGTTTTCAAAACCTTGTAGGTCTTCTTTATGTGCGTATTTAAAATTATCAATATCTTCAAATAAGCTTAAGATATATTCTTTTTCTTTAGTTAAAGTGTTTTCTAAATAAGAATGAAAAGAAGTGAATTCGTAGTGTTCAAAATTTTTAACTAATCCATGATTTTCGGGGTTTTTATGAACGTAGATAATTAAATTTTTCAGGTAATTCTCATCTTGTATTTTTTTTCTTTTGAAGTGTTTTTCAAAGAGGCTTCCAGTTCTATTTTGTTGTTTATTATAAGCTTTAGCGTAAGCATTAAAGAGATTTGAAAATGATTGCGTTGCTAATGATTCTTCCGAAATAATTTTTACAACTAGATGAAAATGATTGTTCATCAAACAATATGCAATAATATCAACTTTATTATTTAAATGTTCTTCAATCAATTTTAAGAAATAAAACATATTATCTTCATTCTGAAAAATAATATCGCTATTAATTCCTCGATTAAAAATATGATAATAATGATTTTTTTCTAATATTTCGAGTTTCATTTTAATCTTTTGATTTAGACCTACAAGGTTTTTAAAACCTCGCAGGTCTTATTAAGCTTATAGGTTAAATATTTACTCAATCTCTTTATACAATTCGTACAGCTCCATGTTTAGAGGCGCTTCTCCTGGAGGTGTAAACTCATTTTTTAGTGTTTTTATCCAAGTAAAATTATTGTTTTCGGCAACTTTAAGACTTCCTATATTCTTTTTATGAGAAATGATTTGAAGTGTTTCTATGCCTAAATTTTCAAAAGCATAGTCTGATAATAGTTTTACAGCTTCCGTTGTTAAGCCCTTGCCTTCAAAATTATAATCAATACAATAGGCAAACTCTCCCCGTTTCTTACCCCAATCTAGCGCTTTAATATAGACTAAGCCAATTATTTTATGGCTTTCGTTTTGTTTTAGAGTGAACAAAAATTCTTCTTTAGAGTCGAATCGCTTTACCTTCTTTTCAACAAAAATCTTTGATAAATCTGGTGTTAAATTCTGCTCTAATGTTTTTGGAAAATAGCGTTTTAATCGGTCTTCATTAGCTACTGCAAAGTTGCAAATAGACCATCCGTCTTTTGGATGTATAGGTGAAATATAATATGCCCCTAAATTAAGCTGCATTTACAGGATTAGTTTTTTGTTGAAGTGCCTCGACAGTTCGCGTTGAAGCAGCCGTTACCGATAAAGGTAGCACTAAAATTACACCTATTATTGGGATAAATAAAAAGAGAATAAAAACAATGCCATTCCCAATAGCTAAACCTCGATTTTTTCTAACAAACTGAACACTTTCTTTGTATTGAAAATGACGTTCTAAAGTGTAATCCATATTACCAAAACCAGCGTAATAGGCTTGTAACAAAAAGAGTAATATGGTTGAAAATATATTGATTACTGGTATGAATTTTAAAAGTAGAATAGGAATAGTTATAAGTAATTCCATGAATAGGTTTCTTCCGTTAATTTTTATACCACGTACAAGTTGTTGCATGAAGGTGGTATTTCTATGTGAATGTGCTGGATTACCTGTAAAATGAGCTTCAATTTTTTCTGAAACGGGACTCATAAATGGTGCAGATAATGCCATTATTATATGTTTGAAAAGGATGAGCCCGATAACAACAACAATTAATCCGCCAATGAAATTGCTAATAGAAGCAAAAGTCTCATGTCCCCAATCCCAAATCCAAATTTTTGAAATGAAATGACCTATATTATCTGATAAACCATAGGCTGAACCAAAAACCGCTATTGCTGTTATGAAGCTTATAAGCATAGGAATAGCAAAGTATTTCCAGAGTTTTAGTTTTGATATTAAACTGAAAGCACCGAAGTATGCTTTAATTCCTGAAATGATGTTTTTAATCATGACGCTAGTTTTGCGTTAGGGATTGAGGCATTTGTTGAAGCTCTTTTTGTGTTGTTGCACCTATGCAACACAAAAAAGCGACTGCCGAAAGCCCGACCTACTTTTTTATAACGATAAGTAGATTTTTAAAACCTAATGTTACATAAAAAAGTGGGTAACGCCCATAATATTTTAATTTCCGTATTCCTTAACGGCATCAATAAATGCCTTAGCATTATCCAAACCAATGTTTGGTAAAATACCATGACCAAGGTTTACGATGTATTTGTCTTTACCAAACTCATTAATCATTTGATGTACCATTTTTTTGATTTCTGATGGTGGTGAAAATAGGCGTGTTGGGTCGAAATTACCTTGAAGCGTGATATTGCCACCAGTTAAATAACGGGCGTTTCTGGCAGAACATGTCCAATCTACACCTAAGGCACTTGCACCAGATTTAGCCATCTCGCCAAGCGCAAACCAACAACCTTTTCCGAAAGCAATTACAGGCGCATCGTCTTTTAGAGCGTCGATGATTTGCTGAATATATTGCCATGAAAATTCTTGATAATCAACCGGAGATAGCATGCCTCCCCAAGAATCGAAAACTTGAACAGCGTTACAACCTGCTTTTACTTTTTCTTTAAGATAAGCAATAGTTGTATCTGTAATTTTCTGTAATAATTGGTGTGCCGCAATAGGGTTTGTAAAGCAAAATTCTTTGGCTTTATCGAAATTTTTACTGCCTTGTCCTTGTACACAATAGCATAAAATGGTCCATGGCGAACCTGCGAAACCAATTAATGGAATTTCATTATTTAGCTTTTCTTTCGTGGCTTTTATGGCTTGGTATACATAATCTAATTCTACAGTTACGTCTGGTACAATTACATTATCTACATCTTTTTGAGAGCGTATAGGGTTTGGTAAATATGGACCGAAGTTAGGTTTCATTTGCACTTCGATATTCATGGCCTGCGGAATAACCAAAATATCGCTAAACAAAATTGCAGCATCCATACCATATCTTCGGATAGGTTGCACAGTAATTTCGCTAGCTAGTTCTGGAGTTTGACAACGGGTAAAGAAATCGTACTTTGCCTTTATTTCCATGAATTCTGGAAGGTAACGCCCTGCTTGACGCATCATCCATACTGGTGGACGGTCTACAGTTTCTCCTTTTAATGCTCTTAAAAATAAATCGTTCTTAATGCTCATATTCTTTGTTTCGACCTGCAAGGTTTTAAAAACCTTGCAGGTCTTTTTCTGTTACTTTTTTAATACCTACAAGGTTTTTAAAACCTTGCAGGAGAGAACTTAATGACATTGTTATCAGCTGAAAAAAGAATTCAGGATGACAACAACTAAACATAATACTCATTAACCAACTCAATCACACTCTCAACAGTAGGTACTTTCGCAACCCGAACATCTTTAAAATGTTTCCTAGCTTCTTTTGCAGTAGTTTCTCCAATACAAAAAGCGATTACTTCTCCTTTATTGCTGTGTACAAAACTTTCAACGGTTGAAGGACTATAAAACATAGCACTTTCTACAGAATCATCTACTTTATAACCATCATATTTAGTTTCGTATGCCTCAACTTCGTTGACTTTTATATTGTTTTCGGCTAAAATTGTTGGTAAAGCATCTAATCGGATATCACTACAGAAATAAGTGACTTCGGTACCTTCAATATAATCTACTAAATACTCAGCTAGTTTTTTAGCGTTCTTTTCGGTGTGTTTTACCTTACCTATTTTGTTTTCTACTAATCGTTTGGTTCTTCTGCCAACGCAGTAGATGTTTTTAAACTGTAATTCTATGGCTGAATAGTTTGTAGTTAATGATTCCACAGCATTTTTGCTGGTAATAACTACATTTTGGATTTCATTTTTTAATAAACGCGGATGGATTCTGTTCAAACTTATTTTAATAAAGTCTTCACTTTCAGCAACCACCTTTTCATGAAATAATAAACGCTGGTCATCAGTAAAACGCTTTGTAGAAAACACATTCGTTTTCTTATCAGAATTTTTAATCTTATCCATTAAACGTTTACCACCACGTTCAATAACAAAATCGGCACAAAATTGCGCCATATCGCTATGTTCTCCTAGTTTTTTAACGCGTGTTACATCAATTCTTTTAGTACCATCTTCACTTAATAAAACGCCTTTAAAATTGATTTCCTCGTCTTTAATATAAGCTAAAGCACCGATAGGTGCAGTACACCCGCCTTCTAATTTGTTTAGGAATTCACGTTCAATAGTCGTGCAAATTTCAGTCTCTTCATGGTTTAATTCGGCGCAAGCTTCTTTTACGAAGTCGTCTTCATCAAGAGCGGTAATCATAATAGCACCTTGTGCAGGCGCAGGAATCATCCAATCTAGATTAATAGCTTCTTCTGGTCTGATACCAATTCTGCCAATACCAGCAGCTGCAAAAATAGCACCGTTCCAATCGTTATCTTCTAACTTCTGTAAACGCGAATTTACATTACCACGTAAATCGGTAATGGTATGTGTTGGAAAACGGTTTAGCCATTGTGCTCTTCGGCGTAAGCTACCTGTTGCGATTACAGCTTCTTTAGCACCTAAAAACTCTTCGTTATTTTTAAAAACAAGCGTGTCATTTACATTTCCACGTTTTAAAACTGCCGCTTGTACAATACCTTTTGGTAAAATAGTAGGAACATCTTTTAAAGAATGTACCGCAATATCGATATCATGATTTAACATCGCAATATCTAAAGTGCGGGTAAAAATACCTGTAATACCTAGCTCGTAAAGAGGTTTATCAAGTACTAAATCGCCTGTAGATTTTACAGGTACAAGTTCTGTTTTATGACCAGCTTCCTCGAGTAATTTTTTTACTATGTTGGCTTGCCATAGTGCTAATTCACTATCGCGTGTGCCAATTCTAATGGTTTTAGACATTGGATTTTTGTGGTTCTTCTAATTGGAAAACTTTTTTGATAAGTTCCAGACTATCATCTGTAGAAATAGCATCATCTTTTAAATGATGTGCAAAATGATTGGTGATTTTTTGAATAATTTTATTACTGATTATTTCTGCTTGGTCTTCGTTGAAATCACTTAATTTTTTTCGTTGCGTATCTAATTCAGCCGCAGCAAAATCAGATAATTTATGTTTAAGCGCTTTTATAGTTGGAGCAAATTTCCTAGTTTCTAGCCAACTGTTAAATTCTGCTTTAATTTCTTCTATAATCGCTTCCGCGGAAGGAATATGTGATTTACGAGCTTCTAAAGTTTCATCAGTAATTTTCGATAAATGGTCCAAATGCACCAATGATACATTATCTAATTCCTGAACGTTTTCATTTACATTTTTTGGAATAGATAAATCTAAAATTAAAAGGGGCTTTTTAGTTTGAATGATATGCTTATCAATCGTTGGGCGTTGTGCTCCTGTTGCTACTATGAGTATATCAGATTCACTAACCTCTTCTTGTAAATTCGAATAATCCTTAACTACTAAATTGAACTTTCCGGCAATGCGTTCAGCTTTATCTTTTGTTCTATTAATTAGAGTAATATGCTCGTTTTTGGTATGTTTTACTAGGTTTTCGCAAGTATTTCTGCCAATTTTTCCTGTGCCAAAGAGCAAAATATTCTTATTAGTTACATCTTCAATGTTCTTAAAAATGTATTGAACAGAAGCAAATGATACAGATGTTGCTCCTGAAGAAATATCAGTTTCAGTTTTAATTCGTTTACTTGCTTGTATAACGGCATTTACTAAACGCTCCGTAAAATGATTTAGTAATTCGTATTTTCTAGAAAGTTTTGTACTTGTTTTTAGCTGACTTATAATCTCGAAATCTCCAAGAATTTGACTATCTAAACCAGAGCCAACTCGAAACATATGCGAAATAGCATCTTTATTTTTATAAACATATGCAACATCTTGAAACTCTTCAACAGTCCCTCGTGTGTTATCACAAAGTAATTTGATAAGTTGGAACGGATGTTGTGCAAAACCGTAGATTTCGGTTCTGTTGCAAGTAGAAGTAACTACTAAACTTTCAATCTCATTTTCTTTCGCTTGGTTTAGTAAAGTTAGTTTAGACGCTTCATCCAAACTAAAACGCCCTCTTATATCTGCATCGGCTTTTTTGTAACTAAGACCGATAGCATAGAAAGAACTGCTTTTACTAATGTTGTATTTTTGCATTGCTATACCTGAAAATGTGTAGCAAAAGTATATGTAAGGTTTATAAAAAAATAACGCTAAAAGAACTTTTAGTATCGTTTGTGGTTTTTTAAGGTTGTTTTTTCTTAAAACATGATAAATGTCATATTTTTGTAGTGAATTAGGGTAATTTGGTTACTTTAATTTAGAACGAATCTAAATAAAACAGTATGAATTCAGAATTTAACATCAAAAAAAGTATCGCTAAAAGGTCTTTTGAGGAAACTCAGGTTGAAGATGGCTTTTTAATTTTAATGTATAAAAATGATGAAAGTGTAACTCAAAATGTTGCAAAAGAAATAGATAGCACATTCTTGCAATTTCATTTTTGCGTTAAAGGAGCTACTAAGTTTGTGTTTAATCAGGGTAGATATGCTCTTGATATTCATGAAGAAAATTCATTATTATTATATAATCCACAACGAGAATTACCAATAGACCTTCAGGTAGAACCCAATTCATGGATAGTTTCGGTATTAATTTCTATTAAAAAGTTTCACGGTTTGTTTTCACAAGAAGCCGATTATATTACATTTTTAAGTGAAGATAACAGAGATAAAAAATATTATAAAGATGGTGCTATTTCGCCTTCCATGGCCATTGTATTAAATCAATTGATAAATTTTAGTTTAAATTCATCAATAAAACAACTGTATTTTAAAGGAAAAGCATACGAATTAATGAGCTTATATTTTAATAGAAGTGAAGATGCAGATGTTGAGCAATGCCCATTTTTAGTTGACGAAACCAATGTAATTAAAATCAGGAAAGCCAAAGATATCATTGTATCTAGAATGGCAGAACCACCAAGTTTACAAGAACTAGCTGATGAAATTGGATTGAGTCTTAAAAAACTTAAAGAAGGCTTCAAACAAATTTATGGCGATTCGGTATTTAGCTTCTTATTTGATTACAAGATGGAAGTTGCTCGAAAATTGTTAGAAGCCGGAAACGATAATGTAAATGAAGTTGGACATAAAGTAGGGTACAGTACATCTAGCCATTTTATTGCTGCTTTTAAAAAGAAATATGGTACAACGCCCAAAAAATATGTGATGTCACTGAATTAAAGCCATGTAAGTTTTTTTTATTATTTTTGACTAACCCCAAAACAAATAATATGAAATACTTAACCCCAGAAATCGAAGCTTTATCTAAACACCTAGTAATAGGAAAATCGTTAGCAAGGACTAATGTGTCTTGTGGCATTTTTCAAGATTGTAATCCAGCTGAAGAGCGCGCAAAAATTACTTTAAAATCATCTGATTAATAAGAATATATAAACATCTAGAGTCGTTTTTTATTATTTCTATCGTATTTTTGTAGTATCATTTTTAATTTAAAATTATTAATGATACTACGATTAAAAAAGAATATGAAAAAAGGAATCTTATTAGTTAATCTTGGCTCACCAGATAGTCCAAATCCCAAAGACGTAAAAAAGTATTTAGGCGAATTTTTAATGGATGAACGTGTTATTGACGTTCCACTTTGGGCAAGAACATTGCTTGTAAAAGGTATCATTTTAAATACACGCCCAAAGGCATCTGCCAAAGCATACCAAAAAATTTGGTGGGATGAAGGCTCTCCATTAATAGTGCTTTCAGAAAGGCTTCAAGAGAAAGTACAAGAAAAACTAGAATTCCCCGTGGCTCTTGCAATGCGATATGGTAGTATGACGCTTAAAAAAGGGCTTCAAGAACTTGTTGATAAAGGTTGTACGGAAATTAAAACCATACCGCTATATCCACAATTTGCAATGGCTACTACTGAGACTATTGATGTAAAAGTAGACGAACTAGTTGCACAGTATTTTCCACAAGTAAAGATTACCCGAACGCCCGCATTTTACGAGCGTAAAGATTATATAAACGTCCTTTCAAAGAGTATAGCAGAAACACTAGAAGGTTTAGATTACGAACATATTTTATTTAGCTATCATGGTGTGCCCGAACGTCATATTCGCAAAAGCGATGTTACAAACGGCAACTGTAAAATGGACGGCAAATGCTGCTTTAAAAAAGGAAGTGAACAACACGAGTTTTGTTACCGCCACCAATGCGAAATCACTACCGTAAACGTAGCCAAGGCATTAGGTTTAAAAAACGGTACTTACTCTACAACATTTCAATCAAGACTAGGTTTCGATCCATGGTTACAACCGTATACAGATAGAACCATAGAGCGTATGGGTAAAGAAGGTATCAAAAAAATGGCTATTGTTACCCCAGCCTTTGTTAGCGATTGTTTAGAAACCTTAGAAGAAATTGCTATGGAAGGCGAAGAGATTTTCCACGAAGTAGGCGGAAAAGAATTTACGGTAATTCCATGCCTAAACGACAGAGAAGACTTCGCACAAGTTATTGCTAATATAGTAAAGGAATGGACTAGCGTAGAAAAACCATTAACCGTTTAAATTCAGCATAAAAATAAGGCCATGACATATTTTTACCTAAAAGCATTTCATCTTATTTTTGTTATCACATGGTTTGCAGGCTTATTTTACATTCCCAGGTTATTTGTATATCAAATAGAAGCCTTTCACAAACCCTCACCCGATAAAGAAATCTTAGGCAAACAATTAAAACTCATGGCAAAACGTCTCTGGTTTATCATCACATGGCCATCAGCAATACTAGCATTAATTTTCGGCTTAAGTTTATTTTACATCAATCCTACATTATTTTATATGCCATGGATGCAAGTAAAATTAGGCTTCATCATATTATTATTCATCTATCACCTAAAAACACATCATTACTACAAACAATTACAAAACGATGTAGTAAAAAAAACCTCCAGTTTCATGCGTATCTGGAACGAGGGCGCCACATTCATACTCTTCGCCGTTATATTTTTGGTTATCCTTAAAAGTGCTATAAACTGGATATGGGGCGTTATAGGTATTTTTGTTTTAGGCATCCTAATCATGCTTGGGTTCAAACTCTATAAGAATTTTAGAGATAAAAATCCAGACGCTTAAAACTTTGGGCGTTACCCACAAGGGGTCGGGCTTTTCGTTGCAATCTTTTTATTCGTGCCTCACAAAAAGGATTTCCACTACAATCCCTAACGCATCTATCCGCTAGCTGCAGTTTTTTAAATCACCTTGTAGTGTCTTTGGTTTGATTATTGCTATATTTATTGAATCATAATTTCTGAATGAAACTAAAAAAACTTGCTTTACGTACCCGTATCTTTTTAGCCATGATATTGTTGGTGCTACTAGCATCTGTACTTATTTCGGCAGTTGCCATTTATCAATACAAAGAACAAAGTCAAGATTACCACAAAGGGCGTTTAGTACGTAAAGAAGGTAGTATACAAACCCAATTAAAACGGTACTTAAATGGTAGACAAAACACTTGGGAAATTAAAACAGAAAATATCCCCTTAATTTATAAAGAAGAAATTTATAACGTTGCCGATATTCATAAACTTCAAATTAATTTATACGATTTAGATGGCGGACTCCTAATATCATCTAAAGCCGGATTGCAAAATGAAAATGCAGATAAATGTATTGATGCAGAAATTATGAATGCATTAACCCAAAACGTAGAGTTCGATAAATCATCAGAAATAGCACAACATAGACATGTGCATATTCATAAAGAAAACGGAGAAACCTTTCAGTCTTCTTACACTTATATTACAGATAATAAATCCAAACCTTTGGCTATATTAAATATACCATATCTTGAAAAAGATGATTTTTTAACTAAAGAGCTTCAAGAGTTTTTAAAACGTATAGGTTTTGCATTTATGTTGGTGTTGTTAACCGCAATAGTAATAGCCTTTTTGCTTTCTAAATACATCACCAAATCATTAAAAACTATTAGTGATAAAATAAATACTACCAGACTAGAAAGGCGTAACGAAAAAATCAATGTTGATGATACTAGCGAAGAAATTTCAGCCCTAGTAAATTCATATAATAGCATGATTGATGAGCTTGAAGAAAGTGCTGTACAATTAGCAAGAAGCGAGCGCGAACAAGCATGGAGAGAAATGGCAAAACAAGTGGCACATGAGATTAAAAACCCACTTACACCAATGCGTTTAACGGTTCAAAATTTCCAGCGTAAGTTTAATCCAGAGGACGAAAACATCCATTCTAAGGTTGATGAATACAGTAAAACTTTAATTCAGCAAATAGACACCATGAGTTCTATAGCCTCTGCGTTTTCAAACTTTGCAAAAATGCCAGCGCAACAAAATGAAACCCTTAATGTTGTAAAAATTGTAAAACTAGCTTTAGATATCTTTAATGAAGATTACATTGTTTTTACTTCAGATTCAGAAGAAATAATAGCTAAATTTGATAGAACACAACTTATTCGTGTAGTAACTAACTTGGTAAAAAACGCTATTCAAGCTATACCAGATAATCAAACACCAAAAGTTGTTATTAATGTTAGCGAAGATAATGGCAATATTGTTATTACCGTTGCAGATAATGGATCTGGTGTTTCGGAAGAAAATAAAGACAAGGTTTTCGAGCCTAAATTCACTACCAAAACAAGTGGTATGGGTCTTGGTTTAGCTATGGTAAAAAACATTGTAGAAACCTATAAAGGGAATATATCCTTTGTTTCAGAAAAAGATAAAGGCACAACGTTTAAAGTTGCTTTTCCCAAAGAATAAACCATAAATTAATATCACCTTGAGCCAAGTTGAAAGGTTTTATAATAAAGTATAAAAATGTCATACAACAATATCATTTCAGAAGAACATAATGGTATCACAACCATAACTATTAATCGTCCAAAAAAGTTAAATGCATTAAATTTAGAAACTATTAAAGAGTTGCATGATGCCTTTGATGATGCTAATCAAGATAGAAATACTAAAGTTATCATTGTAACAGGTAGCGGAGAAAAAGCATTTGTAGCTGGAGCAGATATAAGCGAATTTGCCAATTTTGATGTAAATGAGGGAAAACAATTGGCAGCAAAAGGACAAGAACTATTATTCAATTTTATTGAAAATCTATCTAAACCAGTAATAGCAGCAGTAAATGGTTTTGCTTTGGGCGGAGGTTTAGAATTAGCTATGTCTTGCCATTTTAGAGTTGCCAGCGATAATGCAAAACTTGGGTTGCCTGAAGTGTCTTTAGGTGTTATTCCAGGATATGGAGGTACACAACGATTACCCCAATTAGTTGGTAAAGGACGCGCTATGGAACTAATTATGACAGCAGGTATGATTGATGCTAACCAAGCTTTAAATTATGGTTTAGTAAATCATGTAACTACTCAAGAAGAATTAATACCACTTTGCGAAAAAATAGCTTTTAAAATTTCAAGAAACTCATCAGTAGCCATTAGTGCTGCTATTAGAGCTATAAATGCCAATTTTAAAGATGGCGTTAATGGTTTTCAAACAGAAATAAAGGAGTTTGGAAATTGTTTTGGAACTGAAGATTTTGAAGAAGGCACCACTGCTTTTTTAGAAAAGCGAAAGGCTGATTTTCCTGGGAGGTAAATTATAGGTTTGTTTAACATGTGTATATAACTTGCTTTAATTAAGTTGTTTATAAAGTATAAACTGAATAAAAATTTGCAATATTTTTCAGAAATAGGTGAGAACAAGCCATTAATTATGCACGTTTTGGCAACTGTTATTTACTCTATTAGTCATTATCTATATGAGTAAATATTTTATTAACAATTTTCCATTCGTCATTTATTTTAAAAAGCGACAAATAGTCATAATAGTTATAACCTAACATTGGAACATGCAACTTTGCCATAGCAATTTTACCAAGTATATCTATTCCAATGATTGACATTTTTAGAGCTTCTCCTAAATCATTTGGGCTTTTTCTAACTTTAACGATCTCTATATATTCGTTGACAGTTTTGGAATATTCACTTGTATTTATATCCCCATAAACAAACGCATTTTCGTTAAAACAAGTTTCAAGTTTTAATGTGTCTCCATAAAAAATTCCTTCAAAGTAATTATTTATCAAATTTTCGATTTCTTTTATGTCGTCTAGGTACATTTGATTATTTTTTATTTCCTAAAAATTGTTTTCTATTAAATCCCCAATTTTCAATTGGGATTTCATCTATTATTACGTGAGTTGTTTCAGGTTTTTTATTTAAAATGTTCATCAACAATTCTGTAGCACCTTCAATTAATAGTTTTTTTTGTTCGTTTGTTACATTTGTGTCAGTAACTTTTATGTTAATGTAAGGCATAATTTTTATTTGTTTTAATTTTTAAATAGTTGATTTTTTGAAGATTAATCCCATTTTGAAGTTGTTGATACGGCATACTTTCCAGCTCCAATTAAAAATATTACTATAGCTCCAAATAGATATAAGCCTTGTAATTCAATTCCCCAACCACCAAATGGATTCAAAGTAAAAATTTCGGTTGAATGTGCCATTAAAATAGCTATTAGTATATTAAAGGCTAAAACTAAACTTGCTACTCTTGCTCTCAAACCAATAATTATTAGTATTGGTGCAATTATTTCACCTATAAAAACCAAGTATGCAACAAATTCTGGAATTTCTATACTATTGAGTAAATTTTTGATAAATAAATAATCAGAAGTTAAGTTTGCAATACCGTGTAATAGAATAAGTGTTCCAATACTAATTCTTTGTATTAGTAACCCAGTGTCTTTGTTTTTAATGTTATTCATATCATTTAATTTTTTAAAAGTTGTATGATACAAAAGTCAAAAACTAACAAGACAGACCACAGGACAATTGTCACTAAAAATTTGTGCTAAATATCACACGCTGAAGTCATTAATTTTTACGAATTTAATCGGCTTAAGGTTTCTCTACTGACCCCTAAATATGAAGCTATTAATTTTTTGGGTACTCTTTGAAAAAGTTTTGGATATTGTTCGAGAAGCAAGTCATACCGCTCTTTTGAAGAGTTTTTTAATAAAGATAAGATTCTATTTTGAAGTGCTATTCTGCCAAACTTACTTTTCTTTGCCCAAAAGCGTTCCATTTTGTGCATTTCCTTAGTGAGTTTTTCTCTATTTTCAAATGTTATGTAAAGAAGTTCGCAATCTTCAATACAATCAATATTGATTTTAGATTTTGATTGTTTTACGAATGATTCATAATCGGTAATCCACCAATTTTCCATTCCGAACTGTAAAATATGTTCTTTTCCACTTTCTTCAAAAAAATAGCTTTTTAAACAACCTTTTACTATCCAATATTCTTTATCAGCAATTTCCCCTTTCTGTAATAAATATTGATGTTTGCGTTTCTTTATCGTTTCAAAATGGCTTAAAATAAATTTAAACTCTTCGTCTGTTAACTTAATTATTTCTTCTATATGTTGTTTTAGAGGATGTTTCATTTTATTTGTTGCCAATTAGCGGATATGAAAACTTTTTAATGTTTTACATTTAGTGTTAAACGAAATTATCATTTTTTTCTGATAAAGTAAAGTTGTTAATAACCCACTTTCACTTTAACATTTTTCAATAAAAATAATAAGTAATTTTAAAGAGCTTCAATAATAGCATTCAACCTTTAATTTTACTAGTATGTCCCCAAAAAATGCCATAAAAGGACGTGGTGCGCAACTCAACGTCCCTAATCGTTTCTTCGAATTAAGTCATGAAATGCGTGATGATTTTCTTGAATATTGCCAAAAAGAAGGTGAGCAAGCTGATAAAAATAAAACACGTTATATAGAGGTGTTTCCTAAAACTATAGTTAATAAGGTAAAAAGTCCAGATGTAGGCATGGCATATTCAATGAATGCATACCAAGGTTGTGAGCATGGTTGTATTTATTGCTATGCAAGAAATACACATGAGTTTTGGGGTTATAGTGCAGGTTTAGACTTTGAGCGACGTATTTTAGTAAAAAAAGATGCGCCAAACTTATTAGAAGCTCATTTAAAAAAGAAAAGCTGGAAAGCACACCCAATTGTAATGTCTGGGAATACAGATTGTTATCAGCCAGCGGAACAGAAATACAGAATTACAAGACAATGTTTAGAGGTGTTTTTAAAATACAAGCATCCAGTTGGCATTATAACCAAAAATGCTTTAATATTGAGGGATTTAGAACTTTTAAAAGCCTTGGCTAAAGATAATTTAGTTGGAGTAAATGTGTCTATTACATCGTTATCAGAAGATACCAGGCGAATTTTAGAGCCTAGAACAGCAACTATAAAAAAACGTTTAGAAACTGTTAAAGTATTAAGCGAAAACGGAATTCCAGTAAATGTGATGCTTGCTCCAATTATTCCCTCTATAAACAGTCACGAAATTTTGCCATTAGCCAACGCAGCTTCAAATAGTGGAGCATTATCTATAGGTCATACTATAATAAGACTTAACGGAGCTATTGGCGAAATTTTTTCAGATTGGATTAAAAAAACTATGCCTGATAGAGCAGATAAAGTTTTACATCAAATTGAAAGTTGTCATGGTGGTACTATAAATGATTCTAGGTTTGGCACAAGAATGCGAGGTGAAGGTAAAATTGCAGAACAAATGAATAATTTAGTAAAATTGGCTAGGCAAAAATATTTCAAAAATAAAGTAAAGCCTATACTTAATTGTAACTTACATGAGTCTTATAAAAACGGACAATTGAAATTGTTTTAAATAAAAAGTGGGCTGCCACAGCCCACTTTTGTCAACATAACCTAAATAAGGTGTTTAGAATTTAATAAACAACTTTAGTGAATTTTTTACCTTCTGTAAAGAATATAATTTTGTAAGTCCCTAAATTCAAACCCTCTAACTTATATATTCTTTTAATAATTTTGGTGTTTTCAATCTTTTCAGATAAAACAAGTTCTGAATCATTAGAATCAAATCTTGTAAAATACACCTTAATTTTTAAGGGTTCTTTATTTAAGGCAAGTTTGGTGATATAAACAAAATCATCTTTAATTCTAGTGAAAGGCTTAAAGATTGTTTTTTCATTTTCTTTATCAAAAACAACTACCTTAGATGATACAGTAAAAGGGATAGAATTTACCTCTAAATCTTTGTCAAGCTCAAAAATATAATCACCATTAGGTAATGAGGTTAGATCAAAACCTTTATTATATGTTCCTGACTCTTGTATATATTCTTTAAACAAAATCATACCATTAATATCTTTAATAGATAATAGGTTTCCTTGCTTTACATTATATAAAGTAAGTGAGGTTCTTTCAGCATCATTTTTAATATTAAATAATGTAGCTTCATTTGCGAAACTTAACAAGGTAACAAACATTATTACCATTAAGATTCCTTTTTTGGAGTGTTTAAATACGTTTTTCATAATTTGTTTTTTATAACGTTTAACACTACAAATATATAGCACGAATAAAGTTTATAAAACATTGATATTGATGTATTTATGTGCTATTTTATCTGTTAATTTTACATCATTTTTAGGTTAAATAGTATATGCTGTTTTGTTTTTTTATATAGTTGAGAGCTAGTAAGTATAAAACGATATGAATTTAAGAAGTGAGACTTTAGTTTAGAAAGTTTTATTTTAAATAGGATATAAGAGAAAAAGAAAAGTGGGCTACCACAGCCCACTTTTATCAACTAAACTAAACTAAAATAAGACATTAAACTAATTATTAATGAATGTTGTATACTCTTTATTTTTAGAGTTTATTTCAATTTTATAATTTCCTTTTTCTAATTTGAATGCTTTTTCAATGACTTGAGCATTTTCTATAGTTTCCGAGTAACGAAGCTTAGCTTCCCCTTCGAATACTGCATATACATTAATTGTAGTAGCTTTTTTATTAAGGTCTAGCATGGTTAAGAATACTAAATTATCTACTTGCTTAATAAAAGGCTTAAAATAGGTAGATTCATCCTTTTTATTGAAAAACACTTTATTTGATTCAACACTAAAAGGAATCGTATTAATTTCTATATCTTTTTCAAGTTCAAAAACATATTTGCCATTGGGTAAAGCTGATAAATCAAATCCCTTTTTGTAAATTCCATTTACTTCAATCGATTCTTTGTAAAGAATAATGCCGTTGCTATCTTTTATTGTAAGTTGATTTCCAGCTTTTACATTTTTTAGTATTAAAGATGTGCTTTTTGCATTTCTTTTAATAATATTATCAGAATCTATTGAGAATCCAGAAACCGTAGCTAGTAGGGCTACCATTAAGATTCCTTTTTTAGTCATTTTCATTACGTTTTTCATCATTTGGGTTTTATAACGTTCAACGGTACAAAGGTATATGGGAAGTAACTCTCTGAAAACATCAATTTTGACTAATTTATGTGCTAAATTATCTGTTAACCAAGTGTTAACTTAATGTTAAGTTAATATAGCATATATTTAGGGTAATTAAATATATAATGTATGCATAATAAGTAGTATTTTTGCTGTAAATTAATTCTCTCATGATTAAAAAGAAACCTACTTTAGAGAAGCTTACCCCAAGTTTTGGAAGTTCTATACTCGTTAAGCAGCATATGGATAAGGCAGATAGGTTCAATGCTTTTTGGCATTTTCACCCAGAATTAGAACTTGTTTATGTTAATAAAGGACAGGGAAAAACGCATATAGGAAACCATCTTTCATACTTTAATAATAGTCAACTTATATTAATAGGTTCTAATTTACCACATAATGGGTTTGCTGATAGGCTAACGGCAAATGGCTCTGAAACCACCGTACAGTTTAAATCTGATTTTTTAGGAAACGATTTTGTGAATATTCCAGAAATGGTAAGTATTAGTGCATTATTTGAACTTGCTAAAAAAGGTATTCGTTTTCATGTTGAAGCTAAAGCTTATATAGGACCTAAGATTGATAAACTTTTAAAAAGTGAAGGATTTGATCGGATAATGCAATTATTAGAAATTCTAAATTATCTAGCTAAAACTGAAGATTATTCAATTTTAAATGCCGACGGGTATGCTTTTGAAACAGAGGCTCAGGATAGTGCTAAGGTCGCAGCTGTATTTAAATATGTAAACAAAAATTTTCAGAATCATATTGCTTTAGATGAAATAGCAGACGAGGTAAGTATGACTGTGCCTGCATTTTGTAGATACTTCAAGAAAGCTACAGGAAAAACATTTACTCAAATTGTTAATGAATATCGCGTGGTTCATGCTACCAAATTACTTTCTGAAGAAAGTGATATGAGTATTGCCGATGTTTGTTTTGAATGTGGCTTTAACAACTTCTCACATTTTAATAAAGTGTTTAACGATATAACGGGTAAGAGTGCTTCAATGTACAGAAAAGAAATTAAGCATATTATTCAGTAAAGTCTATTTTGGTTTATTTAATACCTTCCCATTCATTATAAAACTGATCTAAGAAATCTACCATGTAGTTGTGTCTTTGCATGGCAATTTGTTTTCCTGTTTTGGTATTCATTTTATCTTTAAGAAGCAATAATTTTTCATAGAAATGATTAATGGTAGGTGCTGTTGAGGCTTTATATTCGGCCTTAGTCATCTCAAGATTAGGTTTAATATCAGGATTATAGAGCGCTCTATTTTTAAAACCTCCATAATTAAAACAACGTGCTATACCAATGGCACCAATAGCATCAAGTCTATCTGCATCTTGAACGACATCTAGCTCGGGCGATTTAAATTTTTCAGTAGCATCAGTTGATAAACTAGATTTAAAAGAAATATGTGTAATAATATTAATCACATGCTCAATAATAGTAGAGTCAACATTCAATTTGAATAGAAACTCTCTCGCTATTTTTGGACCAATAGTTTCATCTCCATTATTAAACTTGCTGTCTGCTATATCGTGCAATAACGCTCCTAATGAAACTATAAACGTGTCGACAGGTTCATTTTTTGAGATGAGTAAGGAATTATTAAACACCCTTAGGGTGTGAAACCAATCGTGGCCACCTTCAGCATCTACTAAAGTATGTTTTACAAAATTTATGGTTTTATTAATTATATCCTCTGAAGTCATATTTTATTAAATTTCTTCCAGAACTGAAGTCCCTTTTGATTTATTACCAGAAGTCCATTTCCAGTTTTCGTAAAGCGTTATTTTTCCATCAGAATCAATTTTTGGCTTAGATATACAAGTGCCAGTCATTAATTCTCCATTGGTATTGATTTGATGATAACTCATATTAATTGTGCCATCTTCATCAACTAGCCCTATTAAATGACCTTCAATAATGCTTCCACCTTTGTAAGTTGAAGTTAATATATTCCCGTTCTGTTTATAATGAAAAATAGTATCAGAAGATGTTTCACTATTTTCTGTGCTTGAAATAAGCCTAAAACTTTTGTTATTGTAATTTATCAATGATTATAGGAAACTACATTTTATTTAATAATTGCAGGTTCAACCCATTTAAACTGAAATGAATTTTCTGGAATCTTCATACGTTCAGATAAGCGATACATTCTAGCAGGAAGTTTCATTAAATAATCTCTAGCTTTTTCAGCTTCATCATTTAATCCAGTAATACTTCCAATATCCCAACGCTCAATTAATTTTTGCAAAATATCAACATAATCCGTTGCTGTATATACACCAATTCGTTGTGCGGTATATGAAAACTCTTCAAATGCTGTGCCTATGGAGTTTCCAGATTCTCGTAAAAAATGAGCTGGCATTGTAATTTTTTGCTTCATCATATAATGAAAAGCCATCATCATTTGGCTTGGGTCTACTGTAAAAATACGTTCTACAAATTCTGAATAAGCATGGTGGTGACGCATCTCATCACCAGCAATAATTTTACACATTTTTGATAAACGCTTATTTCCTTTATCTTTTGCAAGTTTTGCCACACGATTATGAGAAATGTAAGTAGCTAATTCTTGAAAGCTTGTATATACAAAGTTTTTATAAGGGTCTCTATCAGTTCCAATATCAAAACCATCAGTAATGAGATGGTGTGTGGTTTTCTCAATTTCTTTCATGTTAACTCTGCCAGACAGGTATAAGTACTTATTTAGTACATCGCCATGTCTGTTTTCTTCACCAGTCCATTGGCGTACCCATTTTCCCCAGCCGTTTCCACCATTTTCAACTTGCTCTATACCTTCAACGTCCATTAACCACGATTCGTAAGTTGGTAAAGCTTCTTCAGTAATCATGTCGCCCACTAAAACTACCCAGAAATCATAAGGTAAATCTTTAGCAAGTTCTCTTATTTCTTTTACTTCCTCAAAAAAGTTAGCATCTGTAGTTTCAGAATCTGGTAAAAAATCTGAAGGTTGCCATATACTATCTATCGGAATGAGGTATTTTTCCATTAAGGCGTCAACGTCTTTTTCTAAAAACTTCATCACCTCTAATCTCTTATTCTTTAAAGACATCTTTTACTTTTTTTAATGTTCAATATGATTTTTTATAGTCGATTCAATACTATCGATAAGCTCCTGCTTATTTTCAAATATAGCTAATTCTATGGGTTTATGTACGGTAAATTTTAGATGATTACCTAAACCCATTGGAAATTTTCCGTAACGTAACATTTTCCATGAATTGTTAATGGTTACAGGAACTACCAATGCAGAAGGTGCTTTTTTAAATAAAATTTCTAACCCCTTTGTTTGAAACGATTTAGGTGTACCATCTTTACTTCTGGTGCCCTCAGGAAAAATAACAGCTGCATATTTGTTTTTTTCAATATACTCCCCAAATTTCATGAGCGCTGGTAAGGATTGTCTTGGATTTTTCCTGTCAATTAATGCTGCACCGCCATGACGTAAATTATAAGAAACACTTGGGATGCCTTTTCCTAATTCTATTTTGCTAATAAACTTTGGATGGTGTTTGCGCATATACCAAGTAAGCGGGTAAATGTCGTGTAAGCTTTGATGATTAGTAACAATTATAAGCGGACGATTAGTATCTATTTTATGCGGATTATCAAACGTAAAACGTGTGCCTAAAATATTAGCACAACGCATTAAACTAAACTGTAAAGCATAAACGCTTTTTTCATGCACTTTAGGTCCAAAAACGTTAAAACAAAACCATTGTATAGGATGAAACACAACTAATGTTAAGCCGAAAAAAATGTTGTATACCAACGATATTGGATAGGATAAGAGTTTTATCATATTTTCAAAATTAGTGCAATGAATATTAATAGCATAAAAAAACCACGAATTAATCGTGGTTTAAATTTTATTTGTCATTCTGAGCGAAGCGCGAGAATCTTTTTAATACTTGCTTCAATTAAAAAGATTGTTACCGTCATTCCTCCTTCATAATGACGAATTTCTAACAATGGTCATTGTAAGCATCAACAAGGTTCTCTGCAATTAACTCTGCAGGGCGCCCTTCAATGTGGTGACGCTCTAACATGTGCACCAATTCACCATCCTTAAATAACGCCATGCTTGGCGAACTTGGAGGAAATGGAACCATGTGCCCACGAGCCGCATCAACAGCCTCTCTGTCAACACCAGCAAAAACCGTTACTATATGGTCTGGTTTTTTGGCGTTTTGCAAACTCATTCTAGCACCTGGACGGGCATTGGCTGCCGCACAACCACAAACCGAATTTACCACAACAAGTGTTGTCCCTTCTTTTGCTAAAGCCACATCAACAGCTTCGGCAGTATGTAATTCTTCAAAGCCAACTTTGGTTAAATCCTCGCGCATTGGTTTTACTAATTCTGCTGGATACATATTTTAATTTTTTTATTTTATAATTAATATTTGTGCAAAGTTAATCAAAAATCGTGCAATTTCGTGAGACTACCTTTTTATAAGTTGTTTTTGCAATGCCTTAAAATGGTATAGTTGAACTAATCCCAATGTATATTAGGAATTCACAAATTATTGTTAATCTTTTTCTGGGTGTTCCCTTAAAACGCTTATGGCGTTATAAGGTCAGGCTATCTACTATATCTTTCTGCGAAGCAGTCTCGAACTTGCTTCGGGATCTTTCAATTAATAAGCCTATGCTTTACAGAAAAATATAAGTTCAAAACTTCGCATAAAGGATGCCGTTTCTATCCTTAACACAAAGTATAGTACTAATTTGGCTGAAGCATAATTTCAATAGCCTCAGGTATTACATGACATTCGTCGGCAGAAACCTTAATAGGTTCAGTAATATAATCCTTATAATTGGTCGCATTTATTGTTAAAATATAGGTGCCAGCGCGCTCTCCAGCTCCAACAAATGCATTTGAAGATTCAATACTCATTAAAGTTTCTTCATAATCTCCATCAGTAGCTTTAATAGTAATATTTTCAGTAATTACAGCATCAGTATTAGCATCTTTTACAGTAATGCTTAACCCATAAACAAATATATCTGTACAGAAAATATCATCACTAGTTTTACAAGAAAAGGTTGCTATAATTAAAACAGATAAAAAAGGAATTAAAAGTTTAGTTTTCATAATTTTTTTTAAAAAGATGCTATAAATTCAAATAGGTTGCGTAACAAAAGTCATAAATTTTCAACTAACAATAGTATATTTGGCAGATAATAAAAGATAATTACAATACATGAGTTTTTCAAAATGGATAGGTGCCTCAATAGGCTGGTCGTTCGGAGGTCCGATAGGAGCTATAATAGGTTTGGCTCTAGGAAGTGTTGTTGATGCAATGGCAGATGGAAAAGGTAGCCCGCTTTTAGGAGAACGACAAACTAAAGGCAGAAGAAGACCAACCTATAGAACACAACCCAGACAACGTCCGCAAACCCAATCTGGCGATTTTGAAGTGAGTTTACTCATTTTAGCATCAGTAGTTATTAAAGCTGATGGTAAACAAGACCAAAGTGAATTAGATTTTGTACGTCAGCAGTTTTTAAATATGTATGGTGCAGCGCGTGCAAATCATGCCTTTAAATTGTTTAAAAATATTAGCAAACAAAATGTATCGGTTCGTCCAGTGTGTTTGCAAATACGCCAAATGATGGATCACCCATCGCGTTTGCAACTCATGCACTTTTTGTTTGGTATTGCTAAAGCCGATGGTGTGGTGTCAGAAGATGAGGTAAAACAAATTTACACCATAGCAGGTTATTTAGGCATTAGCTCTAGGGATTACGAAAGTATAAAGGCCATGTTTTATAGCAGTAGTGATAATGCTTATAAGGTTTTAGAAATAACTAAAAGCGCTACGGTCGACGAGATTAAAAAAGCCTACCGAAAAATGGCTAAAAAATACCATCCAGATAAAGTGATTCACTTAGGAAAGGAACATCAAAAAGGTGCTGAAGAAAAGTTTAGACAAGTACAGGCGGCTTATGAGCAGATTCAGAAGGAACGTGGGTTTTAGGTTTTTAGAGTAAAAAATAAAATAATAAATTGCAGGCTATATACTTAACGCATCAATTTTAAAAACATGAAAAATATTTTCGACGCTAAAGAAACCGAAGCAGTAATTGATAGAATCAATAAACTTTCGCCTACAACTAGGCCATTGTGGGGAAGAATGAGTTCAGACCAAATGTTAGCACATTGCAATGTAACCTACGAAATGGCTTTTGAGAATAAGCATAAAAAACCAAATGGCTTTGCAAAATTTATGCTAAAACTATTTGTGAAAAATACGGTTGTAGGAGACAAACCTTATAAAAAGAACAGTAGAACTGCACCGCAATTTTTAATTACAAATGCCAAAAATTTTGTAGAAGAAAAAGCGAGATTAACAGACTATATAAAGAAAGCACAAGGTTTAGGTGAAAATCATTTTGATGGAAAAGAATCGCATTCGTTTGGAGAGCTAACAAAACAAGAATGGAATAACATGTTTTATAAACATTTAGACCATCATTTAACCCAGTTTGGGGTTTAGTTTTTAAAAACAATTGAAGACTTGTCTTTATCAACAGTTAATTGGGTAGTTCGTCCTAAAATTAATGTCCTATTATCAGGTTCATGTCCTGCAGGCATATTAAATGCAATAGGGAAGTTGTAATCTGCTAAAGCATCTAAAACAAGTTGTTCTATTGAAGTTCCCCAAAGTGTGGTGTTTTTTCTAAGTTTTGTCATATCACCAACAATTACCCCTTTACAATTGTCAAAATAACCAGCACGCTTTAAACTTTGTAACATACGGTCTATATGGTATTTATACTCGCCTATTTCTTCAATAAATAGTATTTTACCAGAAGTATCAATACTAGTTTTTGAACCTAGCATGGTATGAAGCATGGTTAAGTTACCGCCAACTAATTGCCCTGAGGCTGTTCCAGTTTTGTTATAGCTTGAGCCCTTTAAAGTGTAACTCAGAGGGTTTCCGAAAAGGGTATTTTTAAATGTTGAAATACTGGCTTCAATCTCAGATTCATCTTTAGGCAAACTCACGCACATCATAGCATGCAAGCTTTCTACACCTTCATTATGTATTTGATTGTGTATTGCTGTAATATCAGAATACCCAATAACCCATTTCGGGTTTTGCTTAAATTTTGAGAAATCTAAATTATCTAAAATTCTAACAGTACCATAGCCTCCTCTTGCACACCAAATAGCCTTAATTTTTGGGTTGTCTAAAGCGTTTTGAAAGTCTTCACAACGTTCATCATCGGTTCCCGCAAAATGATTTGCTTTATTAAATACGTACTTCCCAATAACTGAATGTAAGCCCCAATTTTTTAATAAGGCTTGGGCTTGTTGTACTTCACCAATTCTATTTTTTAAAATTCCTGAAGGCGCAACAATGGCAACTGTGTCGCCTGCTTTTAAGTATGGTGGTTGTTTCAAAGTATTGTTTTGTTTTTCGATAGCTGTATTTTGTGATGATGCTTTATTCATTCCAAAGGAAAAAGCAATACAGAATAAGCTAAAAATGAGTAGGTTTTTAGACATAATGTAAATGTACATTTTTTTTCTAAATCGCTCTCTAATTGATTACTTTTGTGGCTTTAAAAAGATATTATAATGCCGAAAAGATATACAATTACCACTGCACTGCCTTATACAAATGGGCCAATTCATATTGGACACTTAGCAGGGGTTTACGTGCCAGCAGATATTTATGCACGTTATTTGCGTTTAACAGGACATGATGTGGCGTTTATTGGAGGGAGTGACGAACATGGCGTGCCTATTACGATTAAGGCTAAGAATGAAGGGGTGTCTCCTCAAGATATTGTAGATAAATACCATGCGATTATTAAAAAATCGTTTGAAGATTTTGGTATTACTTATGATAATTATTCGCGCACATCAGCACCAATTCATCATGAAACTGCATCGGAATTTTTTAAAACTTTAGATGAAAAAGGGGAATTTATAGAAGAAACTTCAGAGCAGTTGTACGATGCTGAAGCAAATCAGTTTTTAGCAGACCGCTTTGTAGTAGGAACTTGTCCTAAATGTGGTAATGAAGAAAGTTATGGCGACCAATGTGAAAACTGCGGAACCAGCCATAATGCAACCGATTTAATAAATCCAAAATCTGCAATAACGGGAAATGTACCGACTTTAAAACAAACAAAGCACTGGTTTTTACCTTTAGATAAGCACGAAGCGTTTTTAAAAGAGTGGATTTTAGAAGGGCATAAAAAAGATTGGAAACCTAATGTTTACGGTCAAGTAAAATCGTGGATTGATGATGGTTTACGTCCAAGAGCAGTAACCAGAGATTTAGATTGGGGAATTCCAGTTCCAGCTGAAGGTGGCGAAGGCAAAGTACTTTACGTTTGGTTTGATGCGCCTATTGGCTATATTTCTTCTACCAAAGAATGGGCAGCACGTGAAGGAAAAGATTGGGAACCGTATTGGAAAGATAAAAACACTAAGTTGGTTCATTTTATTGGAAAGGATAATATCGTTTTTCACTGTATCATTTTTCCATCGATGTTAAAAGCGGAAGGTTCTTATATTTTACCAGAAAACGTGCCTGCTAATGAGTTTTTAAATTTAGAAGGCAATAAGCTATCAACCTCTAAAAATTGGGCGGTTTGGTTACCTGAATATTTAGAAGATTTTCCAGGGCAACAAGATGTATTACGTTATGTGTTAAATGCGAATGCACCAGAAACAAAGGATAACGACTTTACATGGAAAGATTTTCAAGCTAGAAATAACAATGAGTTGGTAGCGATTTTCGGAAACTTTATAAACCGTGTGGTAGTTTTAACCAATAAATATTATGAAGGTGTTGTTCCAGAACCTTCAGATTTTAATGCTGTAGATGAAGAAACGCTTGCCGCTATAAAAGCTTATCCAGATGTGATTGCGAGTTCTATTGAGCGTTACCGTTTTAGAGAAGCGGGGCAAGAACTTATGAATCTAGCGCGACTTGGAAATAAATATTTAGCCGATGCTGAACCATGGAAAATGATTAAAGTAGATGAAGACCGTACAAAAACCATTATGTATGTAGCACTTCAAATAGCATCTGCTTTAGCAACTTTAAGTGAGCCGTTTTTACCATTTACATCAACTAAATTAAAAGGCATCTTAAATCTCGGGTCAAGCGCAGTCGAAACGTCTTGGAATGAAGTAAGCACAAAACAAACGTTATTACCAGCAGGACACCAAATCGGTAAAGCAGAATTATTATTCTCTAAAATTGAAGACGAAACGATTCAAAAACAACTCGATAAATTAGAAGCTAGTAAAAAGGCAAACGAAATAGCTAATGCTACTGTAGAGCCTGAAAAAGAAACGATTACGTTTGAAGATTTTACCAAACTAGATATCCGAGTAGGAACTATTCTTGAAGCTGAAAAAATGCCAAAAACCAAAAAGTTGTTAAAACTAAAAGTGGATACCGGCATTGATACAAGAACCATTGTTTCTGGTATTGCTGAAAGTTTTTCTGCGGAAGAAGTGGTTGGTAAAAAAGTTACTGTTTTAGTAAATCTTGCGCCTAGAGCTTTACGAGGTGTTGAAAGTCAGGGTATGATTTTAATGACGGAGACTCCCGATGGTAAATTAGTGTTTGTTAATCCTGATGATGCTGAGGTTGGGAATGGGTTGCAGGTAAGTTAGAAAGAAAAATAATTTGCAATTAAAGAACAAGCTAGTCTTTATACTCAAATATCCCCATGTTCTTAGAGAGGAATTAACATTAATTTTGTAATGTTTTGGTAATAGAACTGACTAAACCTAAATGCAAAAAACATTCACAGAATTTTCTACCAACGCCATTCTTAAAATAGGAGATGAAGCACTTCTAGAATCCTACAAAATAGCAAAACAACCCGATTTATATACTTTTATAAGAACAGCTAATTCTAAAGCTGAAATTGTAGTAGATAGTATTCCTTATACCATTGAGCCTAATAGTATTTTAGCATTAACCACAGTACAATATTTTCAATTTCTTTCAGGGAAAGATTTAGTGGTGTATCAATTCAATAGAGAGTTTTATTGTATTAAAGACCACGACCAAGAAGTAAGTTGTGCTGGTTTGTTGTTCTTTGGAAATGTGCATTTTCCCATTATCGAATTGGATTCTAAAGAAAATAGAAAATTAAATATCCTTCACGAAGTTTTTTTAGATGAACTAGAAACTGAGGATACCATTCAAGCCGAAATGTTACGTATGCTTATGGCGCGTTTCATTATAATAAGTACACGTTTACTAAAGGCAAAAGAAGGTTTTGTAGAAACAACTAAAAACACTAAAATTGATTTGCTTCGTGAGTTTAATATGTTAGTAGAATCGTTCTTTAAAACCGAGCATAGTGTGTCATTTTATGCTGATAAGCTTTTTAAATCGCCAAAAACATTATCAAATACTTTTTCAAAATTAAATACAAGTCCACTGCAAATTATTCATGAGCGCGTAGTGCTTGAAGCTAAACGCTTATTAATCTATACCGATAAAACTGCTAAAGAAATTGCATACGAAGTTGGTTTTGAAGATGCCTCACATTTAAGTCGATTATTCAAAAAACATACTACATTATCTCCTTCAGACTTTAAAAAACAGCTTAAAAAATCCTATTAGGGAAAAATTGACAAGTCAAAAGGCAATTCTATCATTTTACCACCTGCTCTTTTAATTCATCTTTGTACAGAACAATTAAAACAACAAAGTCATGAATTTAAAACACGTATCTATTTTCAATTTAATTGAAATATTCAAAGGAAAAAGAAAAGAAGTATTAAATACTATATCTCCAAAAACGCATTGCGAGCAAAATCATATTTCAGATTTCTATTGTGATGCTGAAAGACCACATGTTATTTCTGATAGAATAGGCTTAAACCAATAAAGGAAAAATTGACAAGCTAAAAGGAATAAACTACATGGTGTAAACTTTATAACGGTTGCACCTTTGTACCAAGAATTATAAACAGTAAAATTCAAATAAAAAACAATTTAAAAATAAAAATTATGAGCACATTTAATGTACCAACAAGAGACCAAGTAAGCGAAAATAATCAAGCTATTTTCGATAATTTAAACAAAGCTTTAGGGTTTGTACCAAATTTATATGCAACCTACGCTAATAGCGATACAGCTTTAGAAAACTATTTAAATTTTGCGAATGCAAAAACATCTTTATCAGCTAAAGAAAAAGAAGTTGTAAACTTAGCTGTAAGTGAGGTAAACAACTGTATTTATTGTCTATCTGCACATACTGCCATTGGAAAAATGAATGGTTTTTCTGAAGAACAAATTTTGGAGTTAAGAGCAGGAGAAGCTTCTTTTGATAACGAATTAGATGCTTTAGCAAGGTTAGCTAGAAACATCACAGAAAACAGAGGAAGAACAGATGCAGATGTGTTAGAAAACTTCTTCAAGGCTGGATATACAAAAGGAAATTTAATAGATACCATTTCTTTAGTAGGCGATAAAACCATTTCAAATTACGTACACAGTACAACACAAGTCCCAGTAGATTTTCCAGTAGTACAGCCATTAGCTGAAGTTGCAGTATAATATTAATAAACACAAATAAATAATCAATAATCAGAGCAAAAGCTCAAAATAATTTAAAACAATGAAAAAAGTAATAGTAATTTTAGTAGTAGTATTAGCATTTGCATTCAACTCAAATGCACAGGATGCCATGGCATCGGTAAAAACAATTTCTTTAGAGCAAACTAAAGGAGAGTTTGTTCAAAAAGCATTAACTGTCAGTGAAGGTACTTATGTATTTGAAGTAGCAAATAATCATGCAGCAGAAAAAGTTGGTTTAGTTTTAGTAAAAAAAGGAGATGATGCCAGCAATCCAGAAAACCATATTAAAACAGCTTACGTAACCCAAGTTGTTAAAGATGGAGAAACACAAAAAACAAATGCAACAACTTTAGCAAAAGGAGAATATGTGTATTTCTGCCCATTAAATCCAACACCACAATATACCCTTACAGTACAGTAGTTTATAGTAAGGATTATCTAATAAATCATTAAAGGCTATTCTAATATTAGAATAGCTTTTTTTATGGATATAATTAAGAATAGAACAGGTAAATTTTTAACTTTACATAAAACTAAATATTATGTTATCAAAAAATATTCAAGAGGCGCTAAATAATCAAATAAGAGTTGAAGCAGAATCATCTCAAATCTACTTAGCTATGGCATGTTGGGCTGAGGTAAAAGGTTTGGAAGGTGTGGCAAATTTCATGTATGCACAAAGCGATGAAGAACGCGAACACATGTTGAAACTTGTTAAGTTTGTTAACGAGCGAGGTGGACATGCAAAAATCTCACAATTGAAAGCCCCAAATGTAACTTTTAACTCTTTTAAAGAAATGTTTGAAAAGCTTTTTGATCATGAGGTATTTGTATCTCAGAGTATTAATGAGTTAGTTCATATATCTCTTCAGGAAAAAGATTATGCAACACATAACTTTTTACAATGGTATGTTGCTGAACAAATAGAAGAAGAGGCTGTAGCGCGTACCATTTTAGATAAAATAAATATGATAGGTGATGACAAAGGTGGTTTGTACTTATTCGATAGAGATATTGAAAATTTAACAGTAACTACGGCAGCAATTAATACTCCTGAGTAATTTTAACAATTAAGCTTATTTAGATTTAATAAAAATAACTTATTTTTACCAAAGGTTTGAATATTTCATTCTACTATGGGTAAAAAGAAGAAAAAAAATAGAATTAATAAATTACGAAAGTTAGGGATAGAGCTCCCTGAAAAAGTAAAAACGAGTTGCTGTAAAAAATTTAAAAAGGGTGAGAATAAGCGTTGTAAAAAGTGCCCTTGTTTTGATTTGATTAAGAAAGTGGCTTAAGCTTTATTAAAAATAAAAATCCAAACCTGTCAGGTTTTCAAAACCTGACAGGTTTTTTTGGTTAAAAAACCTTCAAAATTAATTAGTTTTGAATAAAATTTAGAGCTTCAATCAACATGATAAAGTATATAATTCAACATACAAAACTCCCTGAACAATCTGTAAAAAACACAATTGAATTATTGAATGAAGACTGTACTATTCCTTTTATTTCGCGTTATAGAAAAGAGCGTACAGGGAATTTAGATGAGGTTCAAATAGCTGATATTGTAAAGTATAAAGAACAGTTTGAAGCTTTAGAAAAGCGAAAAAAAGCCATTTTAAAAGCTTTAGAAGAACAAGATGTTTTAACTTCAGAATTAAAACAAAAAATTGAGTCGACTCAAGATGTAACAGCCCTTGAAGATATCTACTTACCCTATAAAAAAAGCAGAAAAACTAAAGCTGAAAAAGCGAGACAAAACGGTTTAGAACCTTTGGCGAAAATTATCATGTCTCAAAATGCAAACGATTTAGAATCTATTGCGTTTAAATATGTAAAAGGAGACGTGCTCTCTTTTGAAGATGCTTTAGAAGGCGCAAGGCATATTATTGCAGAATGGATAAACGAACGTACCGATATTCGAAATAATATCCGTCGACAATTGGAGCGTTTTGCGATGATTTCTACAAAAGTGATAAAAACAAAAGCTGAAGAAGAGAACGCGCAAAAATTTAGAGATTATTTTGATTGGGAAGAAAACCTGAGCAGAATACCATCACACCGTTTGTTAGCTATTTTAAGAGCTGAAAAAGAAGGGTTTATTCGTGTAAAAATTGAAATTGATAATGATAGAGCGCTAGATAATATTGAAAGACGTATCATAAAAAGTAATAACGCTTGCGCGGAACAAATTGAAATTGCTACTAAAGATGCTTACAAACGCTTATTGTTGCCATCGTTAAGCAATGAAGCATTACAAATAGCAAAAGATAAAGCTGATGAATCTGCCATAAGTGTATTCGCTAAAAACTTAAAGCAATTATTATTAGGTTCGCCTTTGGGTGAAAAACGCGTTTTAGCTATAGACCCCGGATTTAGAACAGGTTGTAAAGTAGTTTGTTTAGATGCTCAAGGGCAATTAAAATATAACGAAACTATTTATCCACATCCGCCAAAAAGTGATAGTATCGGCGCAATGAAAAAAATAAGTTCACTTTGTGATGCCTATAAAATTGAAGCTATCGCCATTGGAAACGGAACCGCATCCAGAGAAACCGAAGCTTTAATTAGAAAAGTACATTTTAAAAATGATGTACAGGTTTTTGTGGTAAGTGAAGCGGGTGCTAGTATTTATTCGGCATCTAAAATAGCTAGAGAAGAATTTCCAGATTATGATGTTACAGTTCGTGGCTCGGTATCTATTGGTCGCCGATTACAAGACCCGTTGGCTGAACTCGTAAAAATTGATGCTAAGTCTATAGGTGTTGGACAATATCAGCATGATGTCGACCAAACTAAACTTCAAAAACAATTGGATGTTGTGGTTGAAAATTGCGTAAATGCTGTTGGCGTAAATATTAATACGGCAAGTAAATCGCTTTTGAGTTATGTATCTGGTATTGGTCCCAAACTTGCAGAAAATATTTTTAATTATAGAAATGAAAATGGTGTTTTTAAAAGTAGAAGCGACATAAAAAAAGTACCCCGTTTAGGCGGAAAAGCTTTTGAACAAGGTGCCGCTTTTTTAAGAATTAAAGATGCTAAAAACCCGTTGGATGATTCTGCGGTTCACCCAGAAAGTTACTCGATTGTAACTAAAATGGCAAAAGACTTAGGGAAATCAGTAGAAGATTTAATTGGAAATAAAGACCTACTTCAAAAATTAAACTTGAAAACGTATTGTACGGATTCGGTAGGTTTATTAACCCTAGAAGACATTATTAAAGAACTAGAAAAACCAGGTTTAGATATTCGTGAGCAAGCCAAAGTATTTACTTTCAATCAAAATATAAAAACGATTAATGATTTGCGAGAAGGACAATTACTTCCAGGAATCGTCAATAATATTACCAATTTTGGTTGTTTTGTAGATGTAGGTATTAAAGAAAGTGGATTAATTCATGTCTCTAACCTATCAGACAGTTTTGTAAAAGATGTGAACGAACACGTGCATTTACATCAGCAAATTATAGTAAAAGTTTTGGAGGTTGATATTCCGCGAAAGCGTATTCAGTTAAAATTGCATAAATAAAGTGATTTTTCATTCCTACGAAGGCAGTAATGTATTATAAGCATTGGATTTAATTTTATAATATGAAGTTGTTATAATAAACGCCCTTCTCATTCATAAACGTGCCATCCTTTTTATTTAAATCTAATGGTTCGCCATTAAAATCTGTTGCAAGTAAACCGAGTTCGGTGTATATACAAGCTGTAGCTGCATAATCCCAAATACTACCGCCACCTAATTCTTTTTTTGGAAATTTCAAAAAACATGCAGGTCCGTTTTCTAAAACTGAAATGGCACACATTACAGCTCCTTTTCCAGATATTTCTTTAATGTTTTTTAATCCTAAATTAGCTTGATGTCTGTTAAGTATCTTTTGTATTTCGGTAGACTTTGGTGTGTCTTTTAGTTTTTTATCGGTTAGGTAAGTTAGGTAGTCATTAGTGTTTTTAATGTTCCAAGGATTGTTGTTTTTATAAGCACCGTTGCTCTTTATTGCATGATATAATGTTTGGGTGCTTGGGTTAAACACAACACCAATTAAAGGCGTTCCGTCTTTAGCAGTTAAGGCAATAGATACAGAAAACCCGGGTTGTTTGTTAATAAAAGCTAATGTGCCATCTAAAGGGTCTATACACCAAAAGGCATCTTTTTCAAATCTGCTTTTATCATCTTCTGTTTCTTCGGATAATAAACCAATATCAAAAGTTTTGCATGTTGGTTTTAAATGTGATAAAATAATAGTTTCACATGCTCTATCTACTTTGGTTACTACTTGAGAGGCATAAGTAGAACCACCTTCTTTTTGCTCAACTACAACATCGGTATTCATGTGTTTTTGAATAATATTTCCAGCAGAAAGCGCTGCCTCAATGGCTATGTTTGTTAAATGTTGTAAGTCCACTATTGTAGATTTTTAATGACTTCAGTTGTTATACGTTCGCTATAACTGTTAATTTTCCAATGGCCGGGGCTCCAGCCTTTTAAAAACCGATGAAAATCTGCCCAAGCTACATGGTATAATGGTCGCCAGTCATTTTCAAGGGCTTCATTTATTGCACCAAGCGCTTTGTGTAAATGCGAAAAATAGGTATCTAATATTTGAGATTCTAAGCGTTCGCAATCACTTTCATTGAGGCAACTTCCAATAAAATAGACCACATCTTTCATTCCACAACCGCCACCTACATATTGAAAATCTACACCAGCTACTTCTCCGTTTTCAGAAAAACAAAAGTTTGCCAATTTTGCATCGCCATGCACAAATGTTTTAAAGTTGCAGTTATTCAGTTTTTTATCAATTGCAGCCGCAGCGTTTTTTAAGGTTTTATCTTCTAAAACATCTAGTTCTTGCGGTCTGGTTTCTAAATGCCAATAGGTGCCAACGTCCCATAGTCCGTTAGGTGTTTTTCCCAAAAAACTTGCATGAAATTGTGCCAACCATTCTAAGCAACTGTCTATATCTTCCCATTCCACGTTTTGCTTTCGTAATGGAAAACCTGCTTTATCTAAATCTTCAAGAACTATTAATGTTTCATCATGTTTGTTTTCAATAGCAAAACATTTTGGTAAGCGTGCCATACCGTGTTTGCTATATTGCCTATACCAATTGGTTTCTACCTCATAAGATTTTAGTTTTCTTTGGTGCCCAATATCTGTATGCCATCCTCTTGGGTGATTATGACTTTTAGGTAATTGCACATGTTTTACAACTACACTTTCTAAATCGGAATTTTCTAATGCAACTCGAATAATTTTACCATAACCACTCCATAATTCTTGAATGATTTCTTTTTCAACTAAGGAAGATGCGCCAGTGTTCTGTAAAATAACAGATTTAAAATAATCGTTCATAAGGTGCCAAATATAGAAAATATCAATTCAAGTGTAGTTCCTTTGGTAAGTCATTTCGGGCTACTTAATAGCTTTAATAACCTATATTTTTTATTTATCAGCGTTAATATTTAAGACTTTTGATAAATAAAAAAGCACCCAATTTCTTAAGTGCTTTTAGAATTATATAAATTTAAAATAGTTTCTTATCTATTCATATTCTTTATTTCATCCATAAAAGTGTCCAAATCCACACCGTTATTAACTAGTGTTAAGGCTTTGTCAATTATATATTTTACGTTTACTGCATGAAAACCAAGTCCAACTCCAATTTTCTTTAAAAGTAACATTTCAGGGTCACCCTTAATCGTGTCAACATGAATCATACGCACTAAATCATATAAACGTTCTAAACGGTTATCATAAGAAACAGGTGGATTTATTGGTTGGGAATTAAAATTCTTTAAAATAGCCTTATAATCTCCTTCACTAATCTCCAATCTTTGTGCTAAACGGTCTAAAAACGTTTGCTCTTCTGGAGTAATAACTCCATCAGCCATAGCTACTCTTACTATCGCTGCAAAATGACTTTCATTTCGCCTTTTAAAACCACTATCAAATAAATCTGAAAACGACATATATTTTTCTTTTTTTAGTGCTACAAACCTACATATTTTTTTTAAGATTTTAAGCTGAAAGTTTTAATTTTTTGAGCGTTACCCAAGGGTCAGGCTTTCGGCAGTCGCTTTTTTGTGTTGCATAGGTGCAACAACACAAAAAGAGCTTCAACAAATGCCTCAATCCTTAACGCAAGTGCAGCATTCAAAATTAAACACTAAGGTTTTATTTAAAGTTCAACCCATTCTAGTCATTTCATTTAAAGTAAATTCTTCAACAGCGCCATCAGTAGCTTTCACGTATTCAGCTAAATGAGTATTTTCCATATGTTGCTGCCATAAGGCTCTACTTTCCCAGTTTTCATAAAATAGAAATAAATTTTTGTTGGCATTATCTTGGTGTAAATCATAATTAACACAGCCTTTTTCAGCTTTTGTAATGTCAATAAGTTTTAATAATTCACTTTTCACTAAATCTCTATGTTCATCTTTAGCCAAAATTTTAGCTACGATTGTTAATGGTTTATTTGTCATAATTTTAAATTCAGTTTTACAAAACTAATTTAGAGAAACATTTATGAATTCTTAACTAAACAATAAAAGAATAATCCGAAACCTTATATTTGCATTCGTAAAACAGAATTAGGTGAGTAAAACGAGTATCTCTCAAACCTATTTACAGGCTTTGCAAACGCAAAATCTGCAAAATACTATTGCACAAACTGAAGCAAAAACACATGTAAAAGGCCTTGTAGGCTCTTCGTTTTCCTTTGTAATTTCTACCTTGTTTAAAGCAGCTGAAAAGCCTTTTTTACTAGTTTTTAACGATAAAGAAGAAGCTGCACATTATCTTAATGATTTAGAACAATTGTTAAATGATAAAGATGTGTTATTCTATCCAGGAAGTTACAGAAGACCTTACGAAATAGAAGAAACCGATAATGCAAACGTATTATTACGTGCCGAGGTTTTAAACCGCATAAACTCTCAAAAAAAGCCAGCAATTATTGTTACATATCCGGATGCCCTTTTTGAGCAAGTAGTTACCAGAAAAGAGCTAGAACGTCACACACTAAAAGTTGGTGTCAATGATAAGGTTTCGATTGATTTCGTAAACGAAGTTTTGTTCGAATACCAATTCAAACGAGTAGATTTTGTAACCGAACCTGGTGAGTTTTCAGTGCGTGGAGGTATAGTAGATGTGTTTTCATTTTCGCATGACCAACCTTACCGAATTGAGTTTTTTGGCGATGAGGTAGATAGCATCAGAACGTTCGATGTGGAAACACAACTATCTATCGAGCAGATTAAAAAAATCAATATTATCCCCAATGTTGCCAATAAATTATTACAAGAAAGCCGACAAAGTTTCTTAAAATATATTGCCCAAAAAACGGTAGTGTGTTTAAAAAATGCTGATTTACTATTTTCAAGAATTGATGATTTTTATAATAAAGCCGAATACGCTTTCAAAGCACTTTCAGAAGATATAAAACATGCCGAGCCGCATGAGTTGTTTTGTGATGCAACATTGTTAAAAAAGCAATTACTCGACTTTTCAATTGTCGAGTTTGGAACACAAAGTGTCTTTTGTCATTCAGAGCAAAGCGAAGAATCTCAAACAATAACATTCAATACAACCCCTCAACCCGCATTCAACAAACAATTCAACCTGTTAATTGAAGATTTAAATGGCAACCATAATAAAGGTTATACCAATTATATTTCCTGTGTAAGCGAACAACAAGCCAAACGATTTCACGATATTTTTGATGACTCAAATTTAGAAGTAGCACCATATAACACGATTATTTTATCCTTACATCAAGGGTTTATAGACCACGATAGTAAAATAGTGTGCTATACCGACCATCAAATCTTTGAGCGTTATCATAAGTTTCATCTTAAAAATGGTTATGCTAAAAAGCAAGCCATTACCTTAAAAGAGTTGACCAATTTAGATATTGGTGACTATGTAACGCATATCGACCATGGCATTGGGCGTTTTGGTGGACTTCAGAAAATAGACGTAGAAGGTAAAAAACAAGAAGCCATAAAATTGGTTTACGGAGAGCGGGATGTACTGTATTTAAGTATTCATTCGCTTCATAAAATTACTAAGTTTAATGGAAAAGATGGCAAGCCACCAAAAGTTTATAAACTTGGAAGTAAAGCATGGAAAACGCTTAAAGAGAAAACAAAATCTCGTGTTAAGCATGTTGCTTTCAATCTTATAAAACTCTATGCTAAACGTAAAACCGAAAAAGGCTATCAGTACAATCCAGATAGTTACATGCAACACGAGTTGGAAGCCTCATTTATTTACGAGGACACACCCGATCAAAGTACAGCAACTGCAGATATTAAAGTAGACATGGAAAGCGAACGCCCTATGGATAGACTTATTTGTGGCGATGTAGGTTTCGGTAAAACCGAAGTAGCTATTCGTGCGGCATTCAAGGCTGTAGATAATGGAAAACAAGTAGCAGTCTTAGTTCCAACCACTATTTTGGCATATCAACATTCCAGAACATTTAAGGAACGTTTAAAAGATTTCCCGGTAACTGTAGATTATGTTAACCGATTTAGAACAGCCAAAGAAAAACGTGAAACTTTAGAGGGTTTAGAACAAGGTAAGGTCGATATCATAATTGGTACACATCAACTCGTCAATAAAAAGGTAAAGTTTAAAGATTTAGGATTGCTGATTGTTGATGAAGAGCAAAAATTCGGCGTAGCAGTAAAAGAAAAACTCAAGACTATAAAAGATAATGTAGATGTATTAACCTTAACCGCAACTCCAATCCCAAGGACATTACAGTTTAGTTTAATGGCAGCGCGAGATTTATCGGTAATAACCACGCCTCCGCCAAACCGATACCCTATTGAAAGTAACGTTATTCGTTTTAGCGAAGAAACTATTCGTGATGCTGTGAGTTACGAGATTCAACGTGGCGGTCAAATATTCTTCATACATAATCGTATTGAGAATATTAAGGAAGTAGCAGGCATGCTCCAGCGTTTAGTGCCTGATGCTAAAATCGGCATTGGTCATGGGCAAATGGAAGGAAAAAAACTAGAACAGCTTATGCTTCAGTTTATGGATGGCGCTTTTGATGTTTTGGTAAGTACAACCATTGTAGAAAGCGGATTGGATGTGCCAAATGCAAACACCATTTTTATAAATAATGCCAATAATTTTGGCTTGAGCGATTTACATCAAATGCGTGGTCGCGTTGGGAGAAGCAATAAGAAAGCTTTCTGCTATTTTATTACGCCAGAATACTCAGCAATGACTGATGATGCTAGAAAACGTATTACAGCTTTAGAACAATTTACAGAACTAGGTAGTGGTTTTAATATTGCGATGAAGGATTTAGAGATCCGCGGCGCAGGGGATTTATTAGGAGGAGAACAAAGTGGATTTATTAATGAAATAGGTTTCGATACCTATCAAAAAATTTTAAATGAAGCGATTGAAGAACTCAAGGAAAATGAGTTTAAGGATTTGTATAATGAAGATGAAGCCAACAAAGTGTATGTTAAAGATGTGACCATTGATTCTGATTTTGAACTCTTATTCCCAGATAGTTACGTAAATAATATAGCAGAACGATTAAGTTTATATACACAATTAAACAGCTTGAAAACCGAAGAAGAATTATATACTTTTGAAACAGAACTAATTGACCGTTTTGGAGAATTACCAAAACAAGTGACCGATTTGTTAAATAGTGTCCAAATAAAGTGGTTAGCCACTAAAATTGGTTTTGAAAAAATCATAATGAAACAAGGAAAGCTAATCGGTTATTTTATTAACGACCAGCAAAGTAGTTTTTACCAGAGCCCAAGTTTTACTAAAGTGCTGCAATTTGTACAAAAAAATTCAAGTATTTGTAAGATGAAGGAAAAACAAACTCGAAATGGTTTACGTTTAATGCTAACATTTGAAAACATAAAAACTGTAAAACAAGCTTTAGCGGTATTAAAACCTATTGTGGCTTGATTATTGATTTTTAATTAAAGAATAAATTAAATAAATGAAACGCTTATTTTTCACTGTACTTTTGCTTCCTAGTTTGCTTTTAGCACAACATACAATAAAAGGCACTTTTTCTCCAGCGAAAGAGTACAATTTTGCATTATTATATAAAGTGAATCCTACCATGTCGGACTATGTTACAAATGCTGAAATTGGAGAGGATGGGAGTTTCGAATTTAAATTAGATTCAACCAATACAAAGGGCACGTATCGTTTAGTATACGCTGTGCCCCAAGAAGATTATAATTTTGATATTATTTATAACGGCAAAGAAGATATTGAACTAGTATTTAATTCGGAAACGGGTGTAGAATTTAAAAAATCTAATGAAAATAAATTATTGGCATCTTATACCAATAGTATGTCTATGGTAACCCAAAGTATTGGTAATTATTTTAGTCAAGAAAGTAAAGATACCATGGCTTTGAAAGCTATTTTTAAAACACAGAAAGAAACACAAGAAAGTTTTGAGAAATTAGCTAAAAACACAAGAGCACTAGCTTTTATAAAAGCCAATAAGCCCTATATTCCAAAAAAGATTGTAGATGTAAATACCTATATCAATTATTTAAAAAAGCATTATTTTGATTATGTTGATTTTAATGATTCTATACTTCAAAGTTCTAATTTTTTAGAGGAGCGTATGCTTAATTATGTTTTTGGAATGTCTTCAGGTTCTAAGGATGAATTAGAAAATTATAAAGAAAACATTGATGTGGTTTATAGCCAGATGAAAATGGCTCCAGAAGAGGTTCAGCGTATTTTATTATTCGATTTATGGCAACAGATGGCCGATTTAAAACATGAGTCTGTGTCAAATTATATTGCCGAGAATTACTTAATGGATGTGGCAGTTAATCTTAACGACCAAGAACTTTTACAGTCATTAATATTGTATCAAAACCTTTCAAAAGGGACTGTTGCCCCCGATTTTGATGTTGAAATAAAAGAAAAAGACAAAGTAATAACAAAGAAGTTAACCGAATTAAAAGGTGCTGAAAATTATGTTATTGTTTTTTGGAGTAGCACATGTTCACATTGTTTGGATGAGGTACCGCAGTTACAAAAGTTTGTAAATTCTTTAGAAGAAAACAAAGTACAAGTTGTAGCTATTGGTTTAGAAGATGAACCATATGGCTGGAAAAATTTAACCTATGACTACCCAGAATTTATTCATGTTTATGGGGAGGGAAAATGGGATAATGAAATAGGAGATGCATACGGTGTTACTTCTACACCAACCTATTTTGTGTTAGACAAAGACAAGAAAATCGTTGTAAAACCTTTGGACTTTGATGTGTTGAAGGAGTACTTTGAAACGAAATAATATGCCATTAGAAGTGATAAAAAGCATTTTCTAAATGCTCGATATTAAAACCTTTACCTTCTTTTACAATAGCTATAATATCAAAGCGCACTTCAACATTTAAATCGTTTACTGTTACATATTCATCAACAGCTTTAACTAAGCGTTGAATCTGTTTTGGTTTTACAAAATCTTGTGGGTCTCCAAAATCGGTAGTCGAGCGTGTTTTTACTTCAACAATAGCAAGAATATCTCCTTTTTGAGCTATAATATCAACTTCTGCTTTTTCGAAACGGTAGTTTCGTTCTACAATTTCATAGTTGTTTTTCAGAAGAAAATCTACTGCTAATTGTTCACCTTTTTTACCTAGCTCGTTGTGTTGTGCCATTTTACAATATTATGATTTTTTGTCCTTCAGAAGGAGGGACGGCATTGTTGATTGTATTAACGTTATTCGATATGCGTTACTTCTAGTCCATAAAAAGAGTTTCCTTTTTCAACTATGCGATTGAAATGTGGGATTGAATAATCCCAGATATGGATTATTGGTGTTTCAATCTTTATTTCAGTAAGTTCTTCTCGATTTAGTTCACTTAAGATTTTATTGAATTTTATTTTTGATTTTTCTTCTCTTACTTCTTGATATACTGAATTGATTATGGCGTTCATTTCTAAGAAACTAAAATAATTAGATTCTAAATCATAAAGGTTTAAAAGGGTGTTATTATCTTCAATCCAAGGTTTGATAAGGTTTTTCAAATGATTAGTTTCAACAATCGTATCATTAAAATAAATGGTATTATTTTTTAATAGGATTAATTTTATGTTTGGTTTTTCATTGTTTAAATCTGAATAATATAATAGAGGCGGTGGAGGTGGTGTCTGATATTTATTAGCTGAAGTATTACTGTGATAATTGTCATTTTCTCTAAATGGAGGAAGTCTTTTTGTTAACTTTTCATATTTGTAATACAAACCAAGTGAATCATTATATTTCAACAGGATATTATTAATAAGACATATTTTTAGTTGATTGATTTTCTTATGTTCGAAAAATATGTCTTCAATGTATTTCATTGGAGTTGACTTATCTGCAAATAAATAGGTTGAATAGAAGGGGATTAATTCATGCCTTTCAGAAGCTCTTTCGTTATTTATGAATGCAGGTAAATCGTTTATTTCAGCATATTTATCATTCAACTGTAAACTGAATTTATTATTGTCCGTACGTTTTCCAAATAATATATAATACCTTGAATCTTTATAATTTAGATTATCGAATTTAAAGTAATCTGAATTTAGTTTAGGTACCTCAATTTCGGTTATAGGTTTGTCATATAACCAGTTATATATACTATCATTATTATCTCTTACATAAAACGAATTGTGTAATAAAAGAGTGTCTTTAATGATATTAGTTTTGATAGCCCAGTTATTGAATAAAAACTGATTGTTTTCAATTTTTAAAGAAAACTTATGTGAATGATTAAAACTCCAATAATTAAATTTAATAGAATTATTTTCAATATGAAAATGGGATGGAGTTTCTTGTTCATTGTTATTTGATTGGAATATATCAAGTGACCATTTGCCGTTATATTTTTCTTTGTTGTCACAAGAAATAAGACAGAAAATTAAAATAAAAAAGAGAAGAATACTTTTCATAATGGCTAGTGTTTAAGATTATAGCCACAATAAAGATACTAAAGTTACCCCCTAAACAAAAAGAAATCGTCTTTCATGTGTTCAATTTTACCGTCTTCATTGGTAATAATATAATCAATAGCTTGAGACGTGAAATCTTCACCTTTTTCAGTTAATGATACAATGTTTTTATTAAATTGAATCATATTGTTTTTTAAAGCTAAATCTAAAACGGTTTTTGAACGTACTTTTTGCCAATTAATGTGTTCGTTGAGGTGGTTTACATGACGTTCACGTTCTTCGGTATGGTTTTTTAAATGAAGCAAAAACGTTAATAGTGAGACTTCTGTACGTTGTTGTTTTTCACGATACATAACAGCAATAACGCCTTTATTTGGCGCAAATAAATACACGCTTAAGAACAATAATCCTAACATAGTTGTGATTGATCCAGCAATGGAAGCATCCAACCAATGAGCTAACCAATACCCAGAAATAGCACTAAATATTCCAAAACTTATGGAATATATAAGCATGCGTTTTAAATCATTAGTTAATAAATAGGCTGTTGCAGCAGGTGCAATCATTAAGGCGACTACCAAAATAGCACCAACAGCATCAAAAGCACCCACGGTGGTTATGGATGACACAGACATTAGTCCGTAATGAATAACTGTAGGCGAAAATCCTAAAGATGCAGCTAAACCAGCATCAAAGGTGCTTACTTTTAATTCTTTAAAGAATGCTATTAATAAACCTACGGTAATAATTAAAATACTTCCAATAATCCATAATGATTTTGGTCCTACATCAATGCCCGAAATGATAAGTCTATCAAAAGGTGCAAACGCTAATTCGCCTAATAAAACAGCATCAACATCTAAATGAACATCATTAGCATTTTTGGCTATCATAATCACTCCAATACTAAATAGAATTGGGAACACCAGTCCAATGGCGGTATCTTCTTTTACTAAGCCTGTTTTTTGAATATATTCTACTAAAACAACTGTAATAATTCCTGTAATTGCAGCCAAAAAAATAAGTAAAGGAGAATTTAAATCCTGAGTGATAAAAAAGCCAATAACAATACCGGGTAAAATAGAATGGCTAATGGCATCACTAATCATCGCCATTTTTCTGAGCACCAAAAACGTCCCCGGAATAGCACAAGCTATAGCAACCAAACTCGCAATAAGCTGTATTTCTATTTGTGCATTACTCATTGTTTTCGTTTTGTTGGTTGTACAAATTGGATGCGGTTTTAAAGCCTTCATCAGTTAAACTCCACATGGCACCATCTAGTTTTACATAATTTTTTTGAACTAATTTTTGCAAAGTTGTTTTTGTATAACCTTGAAAATTATTTAAGATTTTAATGGCATGAGGATGTGATATGTTTTCGTGAGTTTCTGCAATATGAAACATAAACGAAAGTGTTTTTTGCAGTTTTAAATCACGGCGGTTTTTTATAAAACGGATTTGTTTAAACAATAAACCGCGACTTGGGGAAAAAATAAAAGAAAAAATAACAAAAACACCTGCAACAATAACAATGACTGGCCCTGTAGATAAATTATTTTGACTGGCACTTATTGCTGTGCCAAAAACGCCTGAAAATGCCCCAAAAATAGCTGCTAAAAAGACCATAACAGATAAGCTATTTGTCCATTGTCTTGCCGCTGCTGCCGGTGCTAATAACATGGCACTCATTAAAACTACGCCTACAGTTTGTAAACCTAAAACAATGGCTAATACAATAAATGATGTGATTAAAATATCAATAAACTTGGTATTGAAACCTAGTGTTTTGGTATAATCTGCATCAAAAAGCAGAATTTTAAATTCTTTCCAAAATAAAAGCAATACAAATAAACAAGCTCCTGTTACGATGGCCATCATCCAAACATCACTTTCTACTAATGTTGCTGCTTGTCCGAATAAATATTTATCCAATCCTGCTTGATTAGCATTGGGTTGTTTTTGAATGAATGTGAGTAATAACATACCAAATCCAAAAAATAAGGATAGAATTAAACCTAAAGCGGTATCTGATTTTAAATGGGTTTTTTTAATGATACCTCTAATCCAAAAGGTGCCTATGAGTCCGCTAACCAACGCACCTAATAACAATACATTACTGTTTTTTGCTCCAGTAATTAAAAAGGCAATAGCTATTCCGGGTAATGCTGCATGAGAAATGGCATCACCCAAAAGGCTTTGTTTTCTTAATACAGCGAAACTACCTAGCATACCCGTTACTGCACCTAGTATGGCAGTTCCTAAAGTAATGGTTCTTAGGGTGTAGTCTGTAAAAACTAGTTTTATGTATTCTGATATATCGATATTATTAAAGTTTATTAATTATCTCATCGGTTGTTTTAACTTCTACCTTGCCTTTTGTGGGAATCATATTTTTCCAAACCCAATTATAGTGGTCAATTACTTCTTTAGCTTTTAAAGAAGGTCTTTCGCCTGTTGTGTGTCCATCTTTTACAACTGTAATGTTGTAGTCTTTAGTTAATGCTGATTGTACTGTAGATTCAACACAGAAATCTGTTGCACAACCCGTAATTATTAATTCCGATACTTGTAATTTATTTAGTTTTGATTGCAGTTTTGATTTGTAAAAAACATCATTAGCATATTTATCAATTAGAATATCGTTTTGTTTTACCATTAAATCATTTAAGTTTTCCCATTCAATAGATTCTTTTTCAAATTCTCCAGTTCCAGTTCCATCATGTTGAATATAGATTACAGGTAAGTTTTTAGCGCGAAATACGGCAGCAATTTTATTTATTCTTTGGATTATACCATTTGTGTCATATCTCGGAGTCTTAGATGTAAAAGACCCTTTTTGCATATCGATTACCAAAAGTGCTTTCATTCCTGTATACTTACTTTATAGTTAATACCATAAGTCTTTGTTAAGTTATCATCATTAAAAATATCTTTAACAGGGCCAGTAGCAATCTTTTTCACGTTTAGAAAGGTTACCCAATCAAAATATTCTGGAACGGTTTGTAAATCGTGGTGTACTACGATTACTGTTTTTCCTGCTTTGCGCAACTCTTTTAAAATATTGATTATGGCGATTTCGGTTGTGGCATCTACACCTTGAAAAGGCTCATCCATAAAATAAATAGAAGCGTTTTGAACCAAAGCTCTAGCTAAGAAAATGCGTTGTTGTTGTCCGCCTGAGAGCTGACTTATTTGTCGGTTTTTAAAGGGTAACATGCCAACTTTTTCAAGTGCTTCAAGAGCTGCTTTTTTTTCTTTTTGCCCAGGGCGTTTTATCCAGCCTAAACTTCCGTAAGTGCCCATTTTTACAACGTCTAAGGCTGTAGTTGGGAAATCCCAATCTACACTTCCTTTTTGTGGTACGTATGCTACTATTTGGCGCTGTTTTTCGTAGGGTTTGCCAAAAATTTCTACGCTTCCGGCAATAGGATTTAAAATACCTAAAATAGATTTGATTAATGTTGATTTACCTGCGCCATTAGGTCCTACAATAGCCATAAGGACGCCTTCTGGAATTTCTAAATCGATATCCCAGAGTACGGGTTTATAGTTATAGGCTACAGTTAAATCGTCTACTTTTACGGCAATAGCACCTATGGAGTCAGGTGTCTCTTTTTGTTTATTATTTGTGTTTTTTGCCATATTGACTTTTATTTTATTTGTTCATTTTGCGTTGATACAAAACGAACCAAAAAATCATATCAATCTGATGAAATTGCTAAAGCACCATTCGCTTTCGAAACTTCATGCTTGATGCTGCGCATCGCAGTTTTGTTTCTTCGCTCATTATTTCTGCAGATTGATGATTCCGATTGTATCGGAATTTGGGTGTTGACTTTCTATTTATTTCTTTGTTTAATCAAATTTACTTTTAATTTTCTTAACTCTTAATTATCAAATTCATTCCAGGTTCGTTGAACGAGAACTTACTATAGCTGATAATCTAGCCCTGATAGAAGCGGCATCCTTTTTTGTTTTTCTCAAAAAAGATACAGCGGATAGCAGGAAATAGCTTCAAATAATTTTACTTTAAAGCATTTACAATGGTATTCACATTGTATTCGAACATACCTATGTATGTGCCTTCGATAGTTCCTGCATTTCCAAGCGCATCAGAATATAATGAGCCACCTATGATGACGTTGTGGCCTTTTGAATTTACAGCCGCCTGCAACGCTTCTATGGTACGTTTTGGTACTGAACTTTCTATAAAAATAGCTTTTACTTTCTTTTCTATGATAAAAGCAGATAGTTTTTGAACATCTTGAACGCCTGCTTCGGTTGCTGTTGAAAGGCCTTGCAGACCAACAACTTCAAAATTGAATGCTTTTCCGAAATAGTTAAAGGCATCGTGTGCTGTTACTAATATGCGTTGTTCTTTTGGGAGTGTTTCTATGGTTGCTGTTAATTTTGTTTTTAAGCTTTCTAGTTGTTTTGTATAGGCTGCTCCATTGGCTTCGAAAACGGCTTTGTGTTCTGGAATGGCTTCTGAAAGTTTTTTGGTTACAAACTGTGTGGCTTGCATCCAATAATCAATATTGAACCAAATATGTGGATCGTAATTTGATGCGAAATAGTCAGAGCCTATTAGTGTGTTTTTGTCTAAAGCATCTCCAATGGCAATGGTTTTTATGTTTTTCATTTTTTCGAAAACTTCAACCAATTTGCCTTCTAGATGTAGACCATTATAAAAAATAATATCTGCGCTTGATAGCTTGGTTACATCGCCTTCGCTAGCTTTATATAAATGCGGGTCTACACCACTTCCCATTAACCCTTGTAAATTGATGTGTTCGCTACCAATGTTTTTTACCAAATCGGTTATCATTGAGGTTGTGGTAACTATGTTAAGTTTTCCGTTGGTTTGTTTTTCGTTTTTGCAACTAAAAATTGCTATTGCAATAGTAAATATTAGTATTATCTTTTTCATGTTTAATTAATTACTCATAAAGGTTAAATTTAGTTTAAAGTATATCTTAAACCAAAAAATAATCGTCTTCCTTGGTTTGGTGCGTAAACATACGATGGGTCGAATGTTAAAGCATAAGGGTTATTTGCTGTTGCCACAACATCTCCATTAGTATCAAATTGTACATTTTTATCAAATGGGTCATTAGAGCGAGCAATTATAAATGGGTTTCCTTCATTTGGCGTCCAATTTAGTACATTTTTTACGCCACCATAAAATTCTAAATTTGCTTTGGTAGCGTAAGTTAATTGTATGTTTTGAATACTCCATGTTGGTGAATACTCGCTACGAGGATCTAAATTACCAAGTGTTGGCAGTCGCATTGGACCATAAATATTTCCTGTGTAATCTAACGTTAAGTTGGTAGGGAAATGTTTGTATGAAAGTGACCAAACACCTGTAAAACGTTCGGTTAATATTTGTCTGGTTTTTACACCGTTTTCTTCTTGAGATACATCTTGAAAAGTGACGCCTATTGATGCTTTTAATCCGCTATTAATTATAGCGTCAATATTTAAGCTTAGTCCTTTGGTTATTGAATTTCCATCTAAATTACTATAAATAATCTGATTAGGATTAGTGTCGTAATCTGGTATAATGGCATTTGTAAAATAGGTATACCAGGCAGAAGCATCAAAAGTAAAGATCTGTCCGCCTTTAGTATAAAATTTCTTTAAATAATTAAGATTGATATTATAGGATTGCTCAGGGTTTAATTCGCCTTTGATGATTACATCTCTAGACCCCGTAAGGGCAGCATGCTCTTCAGTAAATAAATTAACAACTCTAAATCCTGTACCTGCATTTAGTCTTATAATGTCATGCTCTGTAGGTTTGTATCTGTAAGCAATTCTGGGCGTAAAGATAGACCCATGCCTATTGTCGTAATCATATCGAGCTCCTAAAAGCACATGGTTTTTATCTGATAGTTTTATTTCATCTTGAATAAAAAGAGAAGGGATGGTAATCTCATCTGGATTAATAGTGGCAGTTGTATTATCATTATAATAATTGTAGCGTGCAGCCAAGCCTAGAAGTAAATCGTGTTTTTTTAAGGATTTATCCCATATAAGTTGCCCAAAACCTATGCGTTGTTGCGCTAAGTAAGGAATGTTTCCATAAACTGAGTTCTGATCATGATCTGAATATGAAAATTGAAAATTAATTTTTTCTGAAATTGGTAATTGGTAATTTCCAATCAACTCATAACGCGATGTATAGATGCTTTCTCCATACACTTCATCTCCTCCTCTAAAGGTTTTGTTCCATTGCATTTCTCCGCCCCATCTATCTTCATAAAAAAAACGACCAGCCATTGAAAATAATCGATTATTTTTACGTTTAAAGTTCCATTTTTGGAATACAGAAATACGATCTTGTAAGGTTACATCTGTAAAATTATCATTGTTATTGTCAATAGCATTTGAGTATTTGTAATAATTTGCACCAACTAAAACATCTGCTTTTTTACCAACCCGAGATTTAAAACCTAAATCGAAATTAGATTCTCCCCAACCACTTATAAAATTATCTGAGAAAAATATTGGAGCGTTTTCTGGTAATTTGGTAATAATATTGATTAATCCTCCTACGGCTTCACTGCCATAAAGCGATGAGGCAGGGCCTTTAACAACTTCTACTTGTTCAATTAAAGAATTTGGTATTCCCGATAAACCATAAACTGTAGATAAACCACTAACTATTGGCATTCCGTCTATTAATACCAATGTATAAGGGCCTTCAAGACCATTAATATGAATGTCTCCTGTATTGCAAACATTACAGTTTAGTTGAGGTCTTACTCCATTAACATTTTGTAAGGCTTCAAAAATATTTGGAGTTGGGTTCTTTTTGAAAAAAGCAGGAGAGTATACTTCTACAGGAACAGGGCTTTCAAGTCTAGAGACAGCTTTTAGAGTTCCTGTAATAATAACTTCTTCGAGTAATTCTGATTCGGATAAATCAAAATTAATCATCAAATCTTTAGAACTTATTTTAATAGTTTTCTTTTGAGTTTGATACCCAGTAAAGGAAGCTATAATTGTATAAGTTCCTGGTTTTATATTTGTAATTTTAAATTTACCATTGTTATTAGATACTGCTCCTTTATTCTCCCCTTTTACATAAATGTTTACAAAAGGTAAAACATCATTGTTTGAAGTTATTATTCCCGTTATGTTTTGGGCACCTGAAGAGAAACTTGTTAAGCTAATAAATAATAATATAAAATACTTCACTTGTTTTATTTTTTGCAAATATAAATATATTTTTAGATTAATCTAAAAATATATTTTAATCTTATAATTATTCTATATTTGTATTATATCTAAATTTTTAGGATGATAACGCTCACAGAAGAAAACTATATAAAGGCTATTTACCATTTAGGAAAGTATGGTGTTGATAATGTAAGCACAAATTCTATTGCCAAAGAAATGGAAACTAAGGCGTCTTCTGTAACCGATATGGTTAAGAAATTATCAGATAAAGGATATGCAAATTATAAAAAATATCAAGGTGTTACTTTAACTGAAGAGGGTAAAGAAATTGCGATAAATATTGTTAGAAAACATAGACTTTGGGAAGTGTTTTTAGTTGAAAAACTAAATTTCTCATGGGACGAAGTACATGAAGTAGCAGAACAGCTAGAGCATATAAAATCTAAAAAATTAATTAGTCAATTAGATGCTTTTTTAGAATTTCCTACACATGATCCCCATGGAGATCCTATACCAGATAAAACAGGAAAAATAAATAAAATTGACAAAATTTTACTTTCTGAGACTATAATAGGAGATCAATGTATTTGTGTTGGTGTTCAAGATTCTTCATCAGATTTTTTAAAGTATTTAGATAAGAACAAGATAGCATTAGGAACAGAATTAGTGGTTTCTCACCGTGAACCTTTTGATAATTCTATTACTATTAAAATAAAAAATAAAGAGCTAATTATATCTAATATGATTGCTAATAACTTGTTTGTGAAGGTGTCATAAATGAATTAGTAACAGTATCAACTCTAATTCTTTTTTAAACCAATAATCAAAGTTATATGTTTTTATGGGTGTTTAGTTACTTATTTAAGTTTTCAAAGGGATATCTTAATTACTTAAATCTACAGGTGAAAAAGTAATACTGTTTCTTAATAGAGTTTAGTGGCACCCGCATCCATCGTCGCCACCGCAAACCTTTTTAGGTTTTGATTTTTTCCAAAAGAATTTTTTAATCAAAAAAGACATGGCTAAAACCATTGCAGTAAAAACTAATATGTTTTGTACGATGTCGTTCATAATTAAATAGTCGAATTTGTTTCAATATCATTTCAAAAACTGAAAGGCTATTAAAGCCACAATATACGCAAAGGCTGTCATAATCACTAATTGTAAGATAGGCCATTTCCAACTGTTGGTTTCTTTTTTTACAATTGCCAAAGTACTCATACATTGCATAGCAAAGGCATAGAATAATAGTAAAGATATGCCAGAGGCTATGGTAAATAATGGCCCACCTAAAACTGGGTTTACTTCTCCAGCCATTCTGTTTTTTATGGTATCTTCATCATCGCTACCAACACTATATATGGTTGCTAAAGTACCCACGAAAACCTCGCGGGCAGCAAAGCTACTTATTAATGCAATACCGATTTTCCAGTCGTATCCTAGAGGCCTTATAGTTGGTTCTATGGCATGACCTGCAATACCAATAAACGAATGTTCTAGTTTGTGTGATGCTATTTTTTGCTGTAATATTTCAGTAGGTAAGTTTTCAGAAGCAAATTCTTTTTTTACAATTTCTTCAGCATTATTAAATTGTTCCCCAGGGCCATAAGATGCTAAAAACCAAAGAATAATGGAAATAGCTAAAATAATTTTACCAGCACCAAAAATAAATGCTTTTGTTTTTTCAATAACTGTTAAAGCCACATTTTTAAATAGTGGTAATTTATAATTAGGCATTTCAATAACAAAAAACGTTTTGCTTCTTATTTTTAAAATTCGATTTAAAATATATGCCGATATAATGGCGGTTCCAAACCCAATAAGATAAAGTAGCATTAAGGTTAACGCTTGGTAGCTTAATCCAATAAATCTACCTTCAGGTATCACTAAAGCAATTATAATAAGATATACTGGCAATCGAGCAGAACATGTTGTAAACGGTGTTACCAAAATGGTAATTAAACGCTCTTTCCAGCTTTCAATGTTACGAGTTGCCATAATAGCTGGAATAGCGCAAGCAGTTCCAGAAATAAGCGGCACAACACTTTTACCACTAAGGCCAAAACGTCGCATGATTCGATCCATTAAAAACACAACCCGACTCATATAACCGCTTTCTTCAAGCACAGCAATAAATAAGAATAGAAAAGCAATTTGTGGTATAAAAATAATAATACCACCCAAACCAGGTATAATACCTTCAGCCAGTAAACTCGTAAAGGCACCATGCGGTAATTGGTTTTTTGTCCATTCGCTTAATGAAGCAAACAAGCCATCAATAAAATCCATAGGCACGCTCGACCAGTCGTAAATAGCTTGAAATATTGTGAGTAAAATGATGCCAAAAATAACGTAACCCCAAACTTTATGGGTTAAAATTCTATCTAATTTAATACGTAAATCTTTAGCTTGACTTAAGTCAATAGATTGCCCTTGATCTAATGCAGCATTAATGAATTGATAGCGTTTTATAGTTTCTTTTTGCTGCAAACGTTTTAAGTCGGCTTTACTTTTTGTTTTAAAATTGGCAACAGGGTCAATTTCATTTCTATCGGTTTTTCCAAAATTTACATCTTGGGTAATAACAAGCCAAAGTTTGTAAAGGAGTTGATTTGGAAATGCATTTTTTAAGTTTTCAAAGTAATTAACATCAATTTGTGTGGTATCTATGCAGGGTTCAATAGAAACGTCTTTATAATTTGAGATAAGCTGTTTCAATTTATCAATACCTTGATTTTTTCGTGTACTAATAAGGGCAATTTTAGTATTTAGCTTTTCTTCCAAATAATCAATATCTAAAGAAATACCCTTATAGCTCATACGATCAGCCATATTAATAACTAATAGGGTTGGTATTTCTAAATCTTTTATTTGAGTAAAAAGTAAAAGATTTCGTTTTAAATTTTCAACATCGGTAACTACAACGGCAATATCTGGGAAATCTTTATCATTTTTATTAAGCAAAAGCTCAATAACAACATTCTCATCAAGCGAAGACGCATTTAAACTATAGGTCCCTGGTAAATCAATAATATGGGCTTTTACGCCACGAGGGAGTTTACAAATACCCTGTTTTTTTTCAACCGTAATACCAGGATAATTACCAACCTTTTGGTTTAAGCCCGTTAAAGCATTAAAAACCGAGGTTTTTCCAGTGTTTGGGTTACCAATTAGCGCTACATTTATTTGTTTACTCATGCGCTATTTTTTCAATTAAAATATGAGAAGCTGTTTCTTTTCTAATAGCTAAATGCGAACCGTTTATGTTTAAGTACATAGGGTCTTGAAATGGAGCAACTTGAACTAACTGCACAGAATTACCAGGTAAACAACCCATTTCTAGTAATTTTAATGGAATATGTATAGATGAAACATCAGTAATAATGGCTCGTTCACCGCGTTTTAAGTGTGCTAAAGTATCTTGCAAGCTTATTTAGATTGATTTTAAAGAAGCAAAAATAGTGTAAAAGTTTAAAAGGGAAAAGCTAAAAAGTTTTTAATATATAAATAATTCTTTGAGCTTTACTCCAGAGTCGGACATTTCTATGTAATCCCAAACACAGCCACCTTTCAATTTAGTGACATTTTAACATACAAATAGCTTATTTAAGTATTGTGGGGTTAATATAGTATATAAACTTACCAAATCTGTTGTTTTTCATGGATTATAAGCGGCTTAAATTTGCATCAGAATAATTATTAAAACCCCAAAAAAATAATATTATGAAAACAAGTAATAGAATAGTAGTAGAAAGTAAAGTTGGAACGAAAACTAAAAAATTTAGCAACGCAAGTTCTTTAGTTTGGAATTCAAAAAGACGTTTCAAATAATTATAAACATTATGAAAAAAAGAGGTTGTCTGAAAAGACAGCCTTTTTTATGCAAACTTAATGTTCATATTCTTTTTTCAAAATCAAAATATCATCGAGTAAACGGCCTATGTCTTCAGAATCTGTACCATCATAAAACCCCCTTATTTGTCGTTTTTTATCAATTAGCATAAAATTTTCGGTATGTACCATATCAAAAGGACCACCATCACCGTTATCTTTTACAGCTAAATAACTTTTACGTGCTAGTTTGTAAATGGTCTTTTTATCACCAGTTACTAAGTTCCATTTTTTATCATTTACTCCTTTTTTAATGGCATACCGTTTTAATTGAGCTACAGTATCAATTTCAGGAGTAACAGAATGCGAGAGCAACATTACGTCATTATCATTTAAAATTTCTTTCTGAATTTCAGCCATATTAGTTGTCATAATTGGACAAATTGTTCTGCATGTGGTAAAAAAGAAGTCGGCAATATAAATTTTACCCTTATAATCGTTTTGTGTAATGGTTTTTCCGTTTTGATTTGTTAAACTAAAATCTGCTATTTTATGATATTTTTTGTGATGCTGAATAGTACTATCAACAAGTTCTGTGCTTACCATTGTAGGTTGATAAATAGGCAATGGTTGATAAACGTTTAAGGTTTTATAAATAATAGCAATTATGATGACAGAGATAACACCAAATACAATGGCAAATACTTTGTAATCTTTAAAAAAAGACAGCATTTTTTCGAATTTTTACTTAAAACTTATACAAAAATACGATGATTTTTAGTGTCAATACATTTATACCAAACATAAATTATTGTTAAATCGAACTCCATTAGACGAATGACTTTTTAAACTTGGTTTAAAAGCTTACTTTTGTGCGATTATAAAAAAATTGTAGATGTCAGTATTTTTAATAAAAGGAGCTCAATTGCTTTTGAGTCTTTCCATATTAGTTGTTTTACATGAGTTAGGACACTTTATACCTGCTAAGATTTTTAAAACTAGAGTAGAGAAGTTTTATTTGTTTTTTGATGTAAAATTTTCATTATTTAAAAAGAAAATTGGCGAAACAGTTTATGGTATTGGTTGGTTACCTCTTGGTGGCTATGTAAAAATTTCTGGAATGATAGATGAGAGTATGGATACCCAGCAAATGGCTCAAGAGCCACAGCCTTGGGAGTTCCGTTCTAAACCTGCATGGCAACGATTAATTATTATGTTAGGTGGAGTTACAGTTAATTTTATTTTAGCCATAGTTTTATTTATAATAATGTTAGCGGTTTGGGGAAATAACTATACTACAAAAGATGGAGCAAAGTATGGCTATGGAGTTACTAAAACATTGGAAAATTATGGTTTTCAACAAGGCGATAAAATAATCTCTATAAATGATGAACCTCTTGAAGAGATTACTATTCCTATAAACAAGTATTTAATGTTTCGTGATGTTGATAACGTTAAAGTAGAACATCTAAATGGCACTATTGAAGAAATTAAACTTCCTGAAGATATAGGTACTCAATTATTTGAGGCTGGAGATTTACCTGCACTAGAACCACGTTCTCCTTTTCAACTAGATTCAATAGTAGAAGGTTCTCCTGCCGCAAATGCAGGATTACTACCAAAAGATAAAATTGTTGCAATAAATGGAGAGCCAATCACTTATTTTTCAGACTTTACTTATGGTGTAAAAAATAATGTTAAAAAAGACATAGCTTTGCAAGTAGAACGTAATAATGAAAAACTAAATTTAGTAATAACACCTGATGAAGATAAGTTGATAGGTATAGTTACCACAAAAACAGATTCAACTTATATAAAATATTATGAGAAAGAGTATACTTTTTCTGAAAGTATATCAGGAGGTCTTAGTCAAGCATTTTGGGAAATTAAAGATTATTTAGCTCAGTTTAAATATATATTTACTAAAAAAGGAGCATCACAAATTGGAGGATTTGCTGCTATAGGTAATATGTTTCCGCCTGTATGGAATTGGCAAGCATTTTGGTATTTAACAGCATTTTTATCCATCATGTTAGGAGTTTTAAATTTATTACCAATACCAGCATTAGATGGAGGTCATGTAATGTTTTTATTATATGAAATGGTGTCTGGAAGAAAGCCAGGAGATAAATTTATGGAGTATGCTCAAATGGTAGGTTTCTTTATCTTAATAGCTTTAGTTTTGTTTGCAAACGGGAATGATATTTATAAAGCTATTTTTGAATAATTTTTTTTGTAATTATATTGTTAGTAATTAAAAATTAATATATATTTGCGCTCGCAAAAGCGAAAAACACACTCCTTCTTAGCTCAGTTGGTTAGAGCATCTGACTGTTAATCAGAGGGTCCTTGGTTCGAGCCCAAGAGAAGGAGCAAAAAAAGTCCAACATAAATGTTGGACTTTTTTATTTTGTTTCCAAATACTAAGAATTAATAAAACTTTTTGCAGCTTCAATAGTTTTTTTAGAATTCCCTACAAAAATCTGATTATCAACAATAATAACAGGTCTGCTTAAAAACGTGTAGTGTTCAAGAATGTAATGTTTATAATCACGTTCAGTTAAATCTTGATTTTTTAAGTCCATTTCTTTGTAAAGTTTAGCACGTTTACTAAACAATGCTTCATAACTCCCTGATAAAGCTTCCATATCTTCAACTTGTTTAACTGTAATAGGTTCAGATTTAATATCCTGTAAAATAAATTCAGAAGATAAATGCAGTTCGTTTAAAATTCTAGTGCAGGTATTGCAGGTCTTTAAATAATATACTTTTTTCATGGATTTGATTATTTATAAAAACAAATTAAAACTATATTTATCGAAAAAATAAATAAAATGGATTTTACATTTCAGGTTTTAAAAAATACAAGAGCAATTTTTAATGAAATTATTGAAAACAATACGTTAGAAGATTTAAATAAAATCCCAGAAGGATTCAATAATAACATCATTTGGAATATTGGTCATACTGTAGTTTCAGAGCAATTATTGGCTTATAAATTGTCTGGTTTAGAATCAACACTTTCTGATGATTTGATTAATAAATACAGAAAAGATTCAAAACCTGAAGGCGATTTAACTCAAGATGATGTTAATGAAATAAAAGAGTTGTTATTTTCAACCATTGAAAAAACAAAACTTGATTACAATAATGAGGTGTTTAAAACATATAATAGCTATACAGTATCAACAACAGGAAATACCTTAAATAATATTGATGAGGCTTTGCAATTTATAGTAATTCATGAAGGTTTACATTACGGCTATATTTTAGCGCTTTTAAAGACTGTTAAAAACTAAATTAGACTTAGTGTTTTCAAAAGGAATAACAAACTCAATAATGCCAGTTGAGTAAGGGGCAATTTCAAAAGTATTGTAAAGCAGCACTATGCCATCTTCACTATATCCAATATTTGCTGGAAGTTTGAATTGTTTATAATCCTGCAATAAACTTTTGCCCTTTGTAGCTTCTTTAAAAAATGGTTTGGTAAGTGTTTTAAAAGCTTCAATGTCTTTAAAAAGTTTGTTGTTTTTAATGCGTTGTCCGGTTTTAGAATTAAAGTTTAAAAAAGTAATATTTAAATTACCATGAGCACCGCCAGTATTTGTGAATGCTGTTATGGCAACACTTATAAGTTCTGAAGATTGATACATAACTTCGCCGTCAATTTGAGCCTCCCACTGATGTGAAGATTCTGGAAAATCACTTTTAAACGTTTTATATTCATTATTAAAAGAATCAATACTTTCTTCTATTGAAGTTGAGGTTGTTCCATCTTGATTTCCAATTTGTAAGGCCGCAATAACTATATTTTGAATTTCAGAATTTATCTGATTTGATACTATTTCTTGTGCATCAAATTGAGGAATGTTTACTTCTACAATGGAATTACCTTTTGTAGTAATATTTGTATCTATAAAAATAGTTTTCTGTTCTTCTTTACAACTAAAAAAAACTAAAAGACAACAAAATGGTATAAGATATTTATAGCAGCGCATATGTTAAATATAAATTCATATTAAAGATAATTAATGCATTTGGATACACCGAATTAAAACTTATTTTTGTGTAAATATGAATAAAATGAAATTTAATACAAAAACAATTCACGGAGGCCAAGAACATGATAAGGCTTATGGAGCAGTTATGCCTCCAATATATCAAACAACTACATATACTCAAACTACACCTGGAGGGCATAAAGGGTATGAATACTCAAGAACTCATAACCCCACTAGAAATGCTCTAGAAAACGCTTTTGCAAGTATTGAAAACGGTAAGTATGGCTTGGCATTTGGTTCTGGACTAGCTGCTATTGATGCCGTAATTAAAATCCTAAAGCCTGGTGATGAAGTAATTTCTACTAATGATTTGTATGGGGGTTCATTTAGGCTGTTTACTAAAATATTTCAAGATTTCGGAATTAAATTTCATTTTATAGGCATGCAAAATGCTTCAAATATAGAAGATTACGTTAATCAAAACACGAAACTTATTTGGGTTGAAACACCTACAAACCCTATGATGAATATTATAGATATTAAGGCCGTGTCAAAAATAGCAAAAGCGCATAAGGTCTTATTGGCTGTAGATAATACATTTGCCACGCCATATTTACAACAGCCACTTAATTTAGGAGCCGATATTGTTATGCATTCTGCAACTAAATATCTAGGCGGACATAGTGATGTGGTTATGGGAGCTTTAATAGTTAAAGATAAAGACTTGGCAGATAGGTTATATTTTGTTCAAAATGCTAGTGGTGCAATTTGTGGTCCTCAAGATAGCTTTTTAGTATTAAGAGGAATTAAAACATTACATGTTAGAATGCAACGCCACTGTGAAAACGGTAAAGCAGTAGCAGAATATTTAGCAAGTCATCCAAAAATTGAAAAGGTGTATTGGCCTGGGTTTAAAAATCATCCAAATCATGAAATAGCCAAAAGTCAAATGAGTGATTTTGGTGGTATGATATCTTTTACCACTAAAGGAAATAATTATGAAGAAGCTATAAAGATTGTTGAAAAACTTAAAGTATTTACTTTGGCAGAATCGTTAGGTGGTGTAGAATCGCTTTCTGGACATCCTGCAAGCATGACACATGCAAGTATACCAAAAGAAGAACGAGAAAAAACTGGAGTGGTAGATTCTTTAATTAGGCTTAGTGTAGGTATTGAGGATATAGATGATTTGATTGCTGATTTAAAGCAAGCTATAGGGTAATTTTATTAATCTAGATAATATATATATCCAATGTTTAACCAAACGAGCCAATCATCATTTTTATTAGAGTCTAACTGATGGTTTAATCCATCTATACGGTCGTTAAAATAGTATTGCCATCTTAAATCTAACATTAAATCAGATAACTTAGTTAGTTTATACCTAACACCAACACTAGAAACTACAGACCATGCACTTCCTGGTGAAGCATCAACCGAACCAGGATCCCAAGCAGAATGAAAGTTACTAGGGTCTGTAATATCACCAATAGCAGTAGGGTCTAGATTAGCGTAAGTAGTACTTACTCCGGGAGTAAAAGACGTGTAATGAACACCCAAACTCACAAAAGGAGCAAAGCTATAGGCAAATCCTTGAAAATCGCGAATGCTTAAAGGAAAAAACTCTAGTTGAGTACCAATATCAAGATTTTCTGCAACACCTTTATGGGCTCTTAATTTGTCGGCATCAGATGATGTACGGTCAGGAGCAACCCATTTTCCAAGATGTTCTAAATTTGTTTTATTATAAGAGAGTTCGTTTCTTAATTTAAAATGGTCATTAAAATAAGTATCCGTAGTATAGCAATTACAATCTGCTCTATATGAAAAATTTAAATAGTGAACAATCCCTATTCCAAAGCCAGAATTGCCAAAATTTGTTTTTGAATCCTCACGAACACCAAAATCAGATCTAAATTGTACTGGACCAGCAATAACACCTATTTCATGAGAAAAGCCCAGTTGCGCATTGGCTGTTTGAATTAAAAGAAACAAGCAAAAAGCTGAAGCTAAATGTTTCAAGTTAAGCATAAAAGGTTTATTTTTTTGAGGGCATTATTAAAAGCAAATATATAAAAACTAGTAAAACAAACAAACATTAATAAATTGCAGGAAAACCCTGTTAAAATTTTTATTACGAAATTCAAAAAAAAATACACATTTTTTTGAATATAACGTATATTTGAACCTATAAATTACTTATTTAATAAATAAAGTTGCAATAATTGTAAATATGAAACAAACCATTGAAGCGTTTTTAGACCTTGTAAAAGAGAGAAATGGGCATGAACCAGAGTTTTTACAAGCCGTAGAGGAAGTAGCAGAAACTGTGATTCCTTATATTGTCAAACATGATATCTATTATGGTAAAAACATTCTACTTAGAATGGTTGAGCCAGAACGATTAATTTCTTTTAGAGTCTCATGGGTAGATGATGATGGAGAAATACAAGTCAATAGGGGTTATAGGGTTCAAATGAATTCAGCAATTGGCCCATATAAAGGTGGTTTGCGTTTTCATCCTACAGTAAATGCCAGTATTTTAAAATTTTTAGCCTTTGAGCAGGTATTTAAAAATTCTCTAACTACACTGCCAATGGGTGGAGGAAAAGGAGGAAGTGATTTTAATCCAAAAGGTAAATCGGATAATGAAATTATGCGTTTTTGCCATGCTTTTATGAGTGAATTGTTTAGGTACATAGGCCCAAATACTGATGTTCCAGCAGGAGATATAGGTGTTGGTACTAGAGAAATTGGTTTCTTATTTGGGATGTATAAAAAACTAAGAAATGAGTTTACAGGAGTTTTAACAGGAAAAGGTATGTCTTGGGGAGGTTCGTTAATTAGACCAGAAGCTACTGGGTACGGTAACGTATACTTTGCTCAAAAAATGCTTGAAACTAAAAATGATACCATCGAAGGCAAAGATGTTGTTATTTCTGGTTCTGGTAATGTAGCACAATATGCTGCAGAAAAAGTGATCCAATTAGGAGGAAAGGTTTTAACGCTTTCAGATTCATCAGGTTATATTTATGATGCTGACGGAATAAATGAAGAAAAGTTAGCTTTCGTTATGGAACTTAAAAATGTTAAACGAGGCAGAATAAATGAGTATTTAAAAAAGTATACACATGCAAAATACGTAAAAGGAAAAACTCCTTGGGAAGTTAAGTGTGATGTTGCTTTACCGTGTGCTACTCAAAATGAACTAAATGAGGAGGACGCAAAAGCACTTTTAGATAATGGTTGTATTTGTGTAAGTGAAGGGGCTAATATGCCTTCTACTAAAGAAGCTATTGCTGCTTTCCACAAAGCTAAAATACTGTTTGCTCCAGGAAAAGCTTCTAATGCTGGTGGTGTAGCTACATCTGGTTTAGAAATGACTCAAAACTCATTAAGGTTTAAATGGTCAAGAGAAGAAGTTGATAATAAGCTTAAAGATATTATGTCAGATATTCATAAATCTTGTTTAGAATATGGTAAGGATGATGATGGATATATTGATTATGTTAGAGGGGCAAACATTGCTGGGTTTGTAAAAGTTGCCGATGCCATGTTAGCGCAAGGCATTGTTTAAATAATTTTTTAAATTTTATAAAAAAGCTTCCTGATTTGTTAGGAGGCTTTTTTGTTTAAAATATATTATTTTCAAGTAAAACTCGTTAGTTATAAATATATTTGAATATTCAAAAAGTAACTATGTATAGAAGAGTAATAGCAATTTTAATTTTTCTATTTCCATTATTCCAGTTTTCACAAGATTTTTCAGCGCTTTGGAAAGGTCATTTTTCATACAATGAAATTAAAGATGTAACTCAAGGAAATAATATTATTTATGCAGCTGCAGATAATGCTATTTTTAGTTTAGACACCCAAACTAATGAAATGCAGGAGATAACTACTGTTAATGGTTTGTCTGGGGAAAGTATTTCAACTATTTATTATAGTAATAATTATGAGTTATTGGTAGTTGGATATGAAAATGGACTTATTGAAGTAATATTTGATAATGATTCAGAAATATTATCTGTTGTTGATATTATTGATAAGCCCACAATTTCGCCATCTGTTAAGAAAATTAACCATATTAATGCATATCAAAATCTTATTTATATATCAACAAATTATGGTATTTCGGTTTATGATTTAGAAAGACTTGAATTTGGAGATACTTACTTTATTGGAAATGGAGGGAGCCAAATCCCTGTGACTCAAACTACAATTTTTGAAGACCATATTTTTGCATCTTGTTTAGAAGGGAATGGTATAAGAAAAGCACCAGTTTCTAGTCCTAATTTAATCGATTATCAAAATTGGGAAGTGGTTTGGGGAGGTAATTGGCTAGGTATAGAATCTAATGGTGATAGGCTTTATACTACAAATACTAACCGAAAAATTCATGAAGTTATTGGAAGTTCAATAAGCGAATTATTTTCCTACCCAAGTTTACTGTTAGATTTAAGATCGGTTAATTCAAATTTAATTGTTACTACCAATAGTGAAGTCTATGTGTATGATTCAAATTTTAATATTATTTCTCAAGTACCTATTAATTCAGATTTTGAAACACAATTCACTTCAGCTATAATAGATTCAGAAAACATTTATATAGGCACAAAAGATTTAGGGATATTAAAAACACCTATAAACAATATATTAACTTTTGAAGAAATTCATCCAGACGGACCTCTTTCAAATAAGCCATTTTCTATTGAATCTGAACCTAATGGTTTGTGGGTTACCTTTGGAGAATACACTTTGTTTTATAATCCATATCCATTAAATAACCGAGGAATTAGTCACTTAAAAGATGATATTTGGATTAATAATCCATATGATGAAGTATTAGAAGCAAAATGTTTAAACGAAATTGCTATAAATCCATTTAATAATAGTCAAGTGTTTATAAGTTCTTTTTTTAGTGGTCTTTTGGAGGTTAATGAAGATTTCCCGGCCACATTGTATAATGAAACAAATAGTGGTTTAGAATCGTTAGTTATAGCTAGTAATCCAAGTTATAAAGATTTAAGAGTAGGTGCTTCAATATTCGATCAAGATGGTTTATTGTGGACTGTCACAAGTAGAATTGATGAACCCTTAAAATCGTATAACCCAATTTCAAACCAATGGAATTCTTATAGTTTTACTGATATTATCGGTGATGGATTTGGAGGTGGAAACCTTGGTTTTTCTGATATTGCGATAGACAATTCTGGAGTTAAATATATAGGTTCATATGCACATGGGGTTATTGCTTTTGATGAAAATGGTAGTAATCCATTATTAAATAATGTAAGTGAAGAAGAGGAAAATATGCCTCATGAATATGTTACATCTCTTGCAGTAGATAATAGAAATCAACTCTGGATTGGTACTTTCAGTGGTTTAAGAGTTTTATACAATACATCAAGTTTTTTTACAGGGGAAGATTTAAGAGTAGATGAAATAATAATTGAAGAAGATGGTATTGCAAAAGAATTATTATTCCAGCAACTTATTACAGATATTGAGGTTGATGGTTCAAATAATAAGTGGATAGGAACATCGGATGCAGGTTTATTTTATTTATCCTCAGACGGACAAAACACCATTTTTCATTTTACTAAAGATAACTCTCCCTTACCTTCAAATAGTATAAATGATGTATCAATAGATGGCGTAAATGGTGTGGTTTATATCGCTACAACTAATGGGCTTTTATCATTTAATTCAGGTAGCTCTGCTACTATAGAAGATTTATCTAGTGCCCATGCTTATCCCAATCCAATACGTCCAGGATTTAATATTGTTGAGGAAAAAGTAAAGATTAAAGATATATCCGAAAATGTAAATATAAAAATCACAGATATTGAAGGTAACCTAGTTGCCGAAGCGCAATCTAGAATTAATCGAAGATATCAAGGCTATAATTTGGAGATTGATGGTGGGACAGCTTATTGGAATGGCAAAAATTTAGCAAACAATGTGGTAGCATCAGGAGTTTATTTAATAATGCTTTCAGATTTGGATAGCTTCGAAACTAAAGTTTTAAAATTAATGGTAGTTAGATAATGCTTATAACTACAAACGCTATTGTTCTATCTAAATTAAAATATAGAGATAATGACTTAATTGTAAAATGTTACACTCAGGAAGTAGGTATAGTTAGTTTTTTATTGAGAGGTGTTTTAAAAAGCAAAAAAGGAAACTCGAAAATTGCCTATTTTCAGTTGTTATCGCAAATACAAATAGTCTTTACATATAAAAACACAAGGTCTTTACAAAGCATTAAAGAAACAAAGTTAAATCACATATATTCCAGTTTACATTCCCATGTTTTAAAAAGTTCAATAGTTATGTTCTTATCTGAAGTATTGTCAAATACATTGCAAGAAGAAGAACAGAATGAAACACTTTATAGTTATTTAGAACATACCCTTTTATGGCTAGATTCGCAATCTGAATATGCCAACTTTCATCTACTGTTTCTGCTAAAATTAACTAAGTATTTGGGGTTTTATCCAGATACTAGTAACATAGATACTGCTTTTTTTAATTTATATGAAGGTAAGTTTGAATTAAGATCAAGCAATAAGTATGCTATTTCTGGAGAAAATTTAACACTTTTAAAACAGCTGTTAGGCATAACATTTGATGCTTTACCAAATATAAAAATTAATGCAAAGCAAAGACAGTCTTTTTTAAGTATGATTTTGCTTTATTTTGAACTACATTTGGGGAGTTTTAAAACCCCTAAATCATTACAAGTATTTAATCAAGTTTTTAGCTAAAACATGAAGTCTTTTTATTTGTCATTCTTCTTTTTACTTGTATCTATCTGCTCTCAGGCACAAAATATAAAAGTGCTTAATAATATTACAAAAGAACCCATTTTTGGTGTAGCTATTTACAATGTAGATAAGTCTAAAAGTGTTGTTACTAATTTTAGAGGAGAGGCCGAGTTGGATAAGTTTTCTGATAACGAGCTTATTTATTTTAAACATTTATCACATGTTTTGAAATCTATAGCTAAAAACCAAATTGGGAAATCAAATAAAATATTTTTGGTTTCTAATACTCAAGGTTTAGAAGAAATTGTGATTTCAGCATCAAAATTTCAACAAAATAAAAAAGACATTCCACAAAAAATTATAAGTGTTGATGCCAAAAGCATTCAATTTAAAAACCCGCAAACTAGTGCTGATTTATTGGAAAGTACGGGACGAGTTTATATTCAAAAAAGCCAACTAGGGGGCGGTAGCCCACTGATAAGGGGTTTTTCAACAAATAGACTGTTGATTACTGTTGACGGAGTAAGAATGAATAATGCTATTTTTAGAGGCGGAAATATTCAAAATGTCATTTCGATTGATCCTTTTTCAATTCAAAATACAGAAGTCACTTTAGGTTCAGGATCCGTAATATACGGAAGTGATGCTATTGGTGGTGTTATGAGTTTCTATACTCAAAAACCTAAATTATCCTATTCAGACTCCTTATTGTTTAGTGGTGCCGCAGTTGTAAGATATGCATCTGCAAGTAATGAAAGAACAGGGCATTTTGATTTTAATTTGGGTTATAAAAAATGGGGGTTTATAACAAGTGCTAGTTATACTGATTTTGATGATTTAAGAATGGGAAGCCATGGTCCTGATGAATATTTAAGACCTGAATTTGCTCTAGAAACATCAACAGGTGATGTGATTCTTCAGAATAGCAACCCTCTAATTCAAAAATATTCTGGCTATAATCAGCTAAACTTAATGCAAAAAGCACATTATGAACCTTATGAAGATTTAAGCTTTGATTTAGGCTTATACTATACCACAACATCTGATATTCCAAGATACGACCGTTTAATTCGTTATAGGAATGATGTGTTGCGTTCTGCTGAATGGAATTATGGACCGCAACAATGGTTTATGACTAATTTTCAGGTTACAAAATTGAGTAGTAAATCTAATTTATACAATAAAATAAAAGCCACTTTTGCGTTTCAAAATTTCAAAGAAAGCAGGATGGATAGAGATTTCCAATCTTCAGTAAGGAATATTCGTAAGGAATCTGTTGATGCCTATTCTTTTAATCTCGATTTAGAAAAGCGGTTTTCGACAAAAACACAATTTTTCTATGGTGCCGAATATGTTTACAATAAAGTAAGGTCTGAAGGTTTTGAGGAAGATATTTCAAATAACACCAAAATAGCGGCCATTTCAAGATACCCAAATGGTTCAAATTGGCAATCGGCTGCAGTATATACAAGCATTAAATATAAGCCTAATACAAAGTTTGTGTTTCAATCTGGTTTGCGCTTTAATTATGTAGTTTCTAAGGCAGATTTTACAGAAAATAACGTTTATTTAAATTTACCTTTTGATTCCACAAAAAATGAATCTGAAGCATTAACAGGAACAGCTGGTATAAGTTGGTCACCAAATCCAATAATACAATGGAAACTAAATGCATCCTCAGCATTTAGAGCACCTAATATTGATGATGTTGGGAAGGTTTTCGATTCTGAACCAGGATCAGTAGTTGTGCCTAATGAAGACTTGAGGCCAGAATACGCTTATGGTGGTGAGCTAGGTTTAAAATTAAACTTTAATGACAAGTTAATTTTGGATATGAGCACCTATTACACCTATTTAGATAACGCATTAGTAAGGCGCCACTATAGTTTAAATGGTGAAACTGAAATTATTTATGATGGTGAATTAAGTAATGTACAGGCAATACAAAATGCATCAAGAGCATGGATTTACGGGTTCGAAGTAGGTTTGAAAATGCCAATTACTAAGCGATTGGATTTAACATCACAGTATTCCGTAATTGGGGGAAAAGAGGTTGAAGATGGTATTAAAGTGCCTATACGCCATGTAGCCCCAAATTTTGGAAACACGCATTTACTTTGGACTTTAAATGACTTAAAATTAGATTTTTTTGCTAATTATAATGGCGATTTATCTTTTTATCAATTGGCGCCTTCTGAAATTGAAAAGGATTATATCTACGCTTTAGATTCTAATGGGAACCCCTATAGTCCAACGTGGTACACGCTTAATTTTAGAGCGCAATACCAAATTAATAATGCAATTTCTATAACAACCAGTTTAGAAAATATGACCGACCAGCGTTATAAAACCTATTCTTCAGGAATTGCATCCGCAGGAAGAAACCTTATTTTATCATTAAAGTATAGTTTGTAAAAAGCAAAAGCTCTAGTTTTTAACTAGAGCTTTTGTTTGAAATATAATTTCTTGTAATTACTTTTTAAATGCTTTTTTTGTAATAGTTGTACCGTTTAATAGGGTAACTTTAGCTATATAAACACTGCTACTTAAATTTGATAATTTATAAGTTTCAGAAGTTTTATGACCTTCAAATTGATATAATTGTCTTCCTAACAAATCAAAAACGCTAACAGTTTTAATAACTCCTGAAGCTGTAAATCGGACAGCATCATCTTCTAATTCAACAATTTTTAAAGTGTTTGAATTGGCATCTATATCTTCAGTTGATAAAGCTGAAGAGTTAAAATGAATTTCGAAACGGTCGTTAAATTCTCCAACTTCAGATGTGAACGTATAATCCGAATCAGATAGGTTATGTACTGTATTTAAAAGGTTGTCTTTTAAATACACATCATTTTCTGTTAAGAAAGCGCCTTGTAATTGCGCAATTGATAATTTGTAAAGTGTAGCAACGTCTATATTAGTGCTATAACCAAGGCTGATGATTTCATCTTCAGCTAAACTTTCAGGTGCTTTACCTTGAACAGCAAATTTTTCATTGGAATCTTCAATAGATGAATATAAAGTCGCTGAAAAATCAGCTTTTAATAATCTTTGAGCATCATATGACATACCATCGTTTAAATCTGTAGCACCATCTACATATCCAACTAATATTTGGTTAAACACACCATTATCAGAGGTTAAATTAACCCATAATTTATTAGCAATATTACTTGAAGTCTTTTTAGACTTTGTGTTTTTAAAGAACTGATTATTGCTAGTACCGTCAGCCATTCTCATAGCATTGGTAAATGTTACATTGCCATTACCTAAACCAGCAATAAAAAAACTTTGTCCAGAAGGAATAAATTGATCTGGAGTTACTCCACTTGCTCCTGCTGCACCTCCTGTTCCTACAGTATAAGTTGCATAGTCATTTTGATTAAAATTTAAACCTTCATTTCCGGGATTAGCAGCGTCAGGTGGTGAAGCTTGTGACCAAAAATATGCAACACCATTAACCATACTAGAATTCGCTTGCTGAAATGCAATAAAATCTATTGCAGAAGGGTATGGGTTTCCAATTAAATTCCAATACGTACCAGTATTCGCAATGTTGAAAGCAATGTTTGTTGTAATATCTCCAGTGTTAAATTGTCCTTCAAAATTTGCTATACCTATTCCAGGAATAAAAAATTGGGATTCTGCAACCGCATAGCCAACACCTGCATCCATGGTTCCATCCGAAATTTTCCAATCAGGAAGAGTATTGTCGTTAACATTATCCCCATTAGTATCAACAAAATTTGCAGCATCAAACCAAAAACGTCTGCCATAATCTACATCAGGGAAAACACTCCAGAGCGTTTCTCCAATAACGGGAGAACTCCAGTAAGTATAATAATACCAAGCAGCTTTAGAAGCTGTTTGTTTATTTACTCTCCCAACTCCAACAAAAGTCCCACTATTATCATTTTGAACAAAATTACCTTGAGTTTCTACATAAAGTTCTCCATTAACAACAACATCCTTTTCAACTTCAACAAAAGCCCCATTATCAACAGTTAACCTATTTGTGGCATTTATTGTAAGAGAACAGGCCGAAAAACTACCTCCATCTGTTGATGTATTGTAATTATCATCAATGACAGCATTTACATTGTTTGTTGGTATTCCATTATCCCATGCACCAGCAGTCCAAGTTGTTGTTGTTGGACATGATAAAACACCCCATATTTCAATATTATCGACAGCTATATCTTCACCACCAGCATTAAGTCTAAATTCTATTTCAATGTCCAATAAAGACCCAGTTCCAGGAATGTTTTCAATAAATTGTGTAAAGGTACTAGTTATGGCAGTACCATCTCCTGTCCCATCAAAGTTGGTGTCAATTAATGGTTCTGTATTTGTCCCACCACTCCCTTCAATCCACAATAAATCTGTAAATGTGCCAGAGTTATCAATATCATAATTAATATGCACAAAGTCAGTATCATCCCAATGCTGATTAGTACCAAGATCATCTTCAGCTAAGTGTATCCTAAATTCAAGACTAGTATAACTATTAATATTTACATCATCTAAAAGTAAAGTTAATGGGAGAATCGCAGACGTAGGGGAAGTGTCTTGCGCTGCAAAGTAGTAAGAACCTTGCTGGTTAAAAAAATCTTCATTTAAAATATTTGAGCCATCCGTACGAAGAAAATAATCTTGTGATCCATCGGTAAACTCTGAATCATTAGTTGTATAGCCTCCTGCAGATTCAAAAGTTAATTCAGCAATTTTAGTCTGCCCATAACCAAAGTTAAAAGCCAATAGCACCACTATTAATAAAGTAATTTTTTTCATAGTTATAAGTTTTAAAATCTATACTTAGACTGGGCTTTGTATAGTAGATTTGGTTTTTATATATTTTTATTCTAATTGTTAATTTAACATTGCTATTTTTGGTGCAAATGCAAACAAAAAAAACATATACGGTACAAGAAGCCACTAGAAAACTAGAGCATTATTGTGCGTATCAAGAACGTTGCCATCAAGAAGTGCGAAAAAAGTTAGAATCTTTACACATGATACCCGAAGCTATCGACGTGGTAATAGTCCACCTTTTGAAACATAACTTTCTTAACGAAGCACGTTATGCCAAAACATTTGTAAGCGGTAAGTTTAGAATTAAGGCTTGGGGCCGACGTCGATTAACTTTCGAATTAAAGAAAAAAGACATTGGCAAAGTTAATATAAATCAAGCACTTAGCGACATAGAAAACACGGAATACATCGAGGTTTTCAATGCTTTAGCCGAAAAAAAAGCGAATTCTATTACAGGAAACGATAAGTATAAAAAAAGAAAGAAATTGATCGATTATCTGTTATATAGAGGCTGGGAAACGCACTTAGTATACGAAAAGGCCAAAGAGTTTTTCGGTTAAATCCATAAAAAAGCGGATTAGGTTTTAAACCTAATCCGTTTTTTTAGGTGTTTTAAAGTCTAGGTTTATAAGTTAAAAACAGCACCTAAATTAACAGTAAATTGATTGTGTAATGTTTCAGGAGCATTTGAAGGTTCGGAGTATTTAGCAAAAGGAGCATTTAATTCGGTATAAAGACCAAAACCTTCCGAAAAGAAGTAACGTGCACCTAAATGCCCACCAAAGTTTTTAAGTCCAAGACTTAAACCAGGATATACATCAAAATTTTCGTCAACATTAATTACGTTTCCTAGGTTAGCATTAAAACGGGCTCTAACATCAAAACGGTCACCAAAGCCTGCGTCTAAATCATCATTACCAGTATTTTTTAAAGCATCATTAACACCTAAAAGGTAAGTGGTAGATACACCTATCGAGATATTTTCGCCTATACCGTAATCATAACTTAAATTAATACCAGTACCATTTTTTTGCAAATTGGCACCTACTTGAAATTTGTTATCTTCTTTTCCTATATATGCCTGAGCATTCACAGCCGAAAAGCTAAGTATAGTTAATAATAAAATTAAATTTTTCATCATTTGGAGTTTTAAATTTAAGAGGTCAAAGATATTACAAGTTTTCTAATATCAAAGCTTTATTTATAGATGTTTATGAGTTCTAGTAATGGCTTTTTCGTTTTTCCAATCAATCCATTTTTGCCCTTTAATGCGGCGCATTATATTATCAAAATTTCGCATAATAAACACATTGTAAACCGCTTTGCTAAAGTTTTTAGGGTTTCTAGCAATGGCACGCAAACTCATTGAAAACCCTGGTGTTATATAGCGCATGTAATGCCAGTAACCTTCTGGCATATACAACACTTCACCATGATTAAGCTCCGTTTTGTAACCTTTAGCCTTTTTAAGTATGGGCCACTTTTCAAAATCTGGGTTATTGAAATCAATGTCTTCTCTTGTAATTAAAGAGTGCGGAATTTTATACAGGTAGTTATTCTGTTTTTGGTCAAATAAAATACATTGTTTTTTGCCTTCAAAATGAAAATGAAAAATATTGGCCAAATCAATATCGTAATGCATAAACGTGTGAGAATCTTGTCCTCCAAAAAATAGCATGGGGATACCTTTCATAAGCCGCAAACCAAAATCAGGAAACATAAAATCGTTTTGCAAAGCAGGAATTTCTTTTAAGGCATTCCATAAAAAAATACGATATTTAGTTGGCTCCCGTTTCAGTAAATCCACATAATCACTAAGTTTCATTTTAGCATGTGGCTCATTAAAACCATCCTTATAATCAACTGGTCTATCATCGTATAATGGTACAGTTAAATTGCCACCAATGGTTTTCATGTACTCTAAATTCCACTTGGTGTAAGCTGGCCAATCTTCAATAAAACGCTCAATAACCACAGGTTTTTGTGGCTTAAAATAGTGCTTTAAAAAGTCCGCTTTGGTAATCGTTTTTACGCGCGGAATATCTTGTAAGTTTAACGACAAGGTGTAATTAGTTTAGTAGTGTAAAGTTAATAAAACGTAGTTAATTTAAAAATTGTGTTTTTGGCGTTACCCGAAAAGGGTCGGGCTTTATTCGTTGATTTTTATTGTAAATTAAGGAACTCATGAATATAAATATTTCGGTAGTCGCTTTTTTGTGTTATATCGAATGAACTTTGAAATGATTGATAATAAATTTGAATTAAATTTTTTTTAGATAAAATAGAAAAGATAAACATAGCCTTAGTTACGGTTCTATTTTATATTGAAATATAAAGGAAATAGAAACTAATTTAATCGATTATTTCAAAGTTTATTTGGTATTATATAGGTGCAACAACACAAAAAGAGCTTCAACAAAACCTCAATCCCTAACGCGGGTTCAATGACATTAGGTTAAGACAAATTATTCTCTTTTGTCACATTGAGCGCAGTCGAAATGCTATTGAAAAGAAGATTCTATTAGGTCTTCGACTACGCTCAGACTAACATTATATTCTTAACTTAATGACATTAATCGCGGTAGTCGCAAAGGCATTTTTTTAAAAAAAATGAATTATTTAAGTGCTTTAGCCTTTGCCTTTGCCGCTTCATTACGTTCAATAGTATGCTCTGGGCGTGTCCATTTTGGTTTTTCGCCTAAAGCCCCATATTGCGAATCTTGGGCTTCAACCGTTTGTGGTTGTACCTTTTTAGTAAATGGCTTTTGTGTATTTAATCCTAATAACTCAAACATTTTCATGTCTTCATTTACATCAGGATTTGGTGTAGTTAATAATTTATCGCCAGCAAAAATAGAGTTAGCACCTGCAAAAAAGCACATAGCTTGTCCTTCTCTACTCATTTGCGTACGTCCTGCACTAAGTCTTACTTGAGTTTCTGGTAAAACAATACGCGTAGTAGCAACCATACGAACCATATCCCAAATAGAAACAGGTTTTTGGTCTTCAAGTGGTGTGCCTTCAACAGCTACTAACGCATTAATAGGTGTAGACTCTGGTTGCGGGTTTAAAGTCGATAAAGCCACTAACATGCCAGCTCTATCTTCTATATTTTCTCCCATTCCAATAATACCGCCAGAACAAACGGTTACATTGGTTTTACGAACATTATCAATAGTATCTAACCGATCTTGATAACCACGGGTAGAAATAACTTCTTTATAATACTCTTCTGAAGAATCTAAATTATGATTGTAGGCATATAAACCAGCTTCAGCTAAACGCTGCGCTTGGTTTTCAGTAACCATCCCCAGAGTACAACAAACTTCCATATCTAGCTTGTTTATGCCTCTTACCATTTCTAAAACTTGGTCAAACTCTGGTCCGTCTTTTACATTTCTCCAAGCAGCACCCATGCAAACACGTGAACTTCCGCTTTCTTTAGCTCTTAGAGCTTGGGCTTTAACTTGATTTACTGTCATTAAATCATTGCCTTCAACACCAGTATGGTAACGAGCTGCTTGCGGACAGTATCCACAATCTTCAGAACAACCACCAGTTTTTATAGAAAGTAAAGTTGAAACTTGTACCACATTTGGGTCATGGCTTTTTCTATGTATTGTAGCTGCCTCGTAAAGCAACTCCATAAATGGTTTGTTATAAATGTCTAGTATTTCTTCTTTGGTCCAGTTGTGTCTAGTCTCGCTCATAAATCTTCTAGTGATTTGAAATCAAAAATAGTAATTAAAAGATGAAATTTTTAATTTTTGCTTAATAATATAGAAACCGCATTACCTCCAAATCCTACGGCATTTATTAGAATATTTTCAATTTTATTAGGTGTCTTTTGATTTTCTAAATATGGAATACCAATAAATTCTTGGTGTTGTAACATTAAAACAGCAAGCTCAATACTTAATGCACCCGATGCTCCAAAAGTATGACCTATCTTCCATTTGTTAGATGTTAGCGCTGGAGTGTTATCTTTAAAGATTGTTTCAATAGCTTTAAATTCAGATTTATCTCCTTTTATCGTACCTGGAGCGTGCATAACAATCACGTCAAGGTCATCAGGATTTAAATTTCCTAATGCCATTTTCATTGATTTTTGAAAACATTTAGCATCACTTGAAATTGAAATGTTGTGTTTTAATATTTCAGTTGCATATCCAATTCCTTTTATAATGGCTAATGCATTTTCCTTTTTACCAGCTTCTAAACAAGTAACTGATGCACCTTCGCCTAAAACCATAGTGTTTTTTGTTTTGTTGAGGTCTAAAGCGCGACAGGGAAAATCTTCAGTTTCTTTTGAGTAGATTTTTAGAGCTTGCATTTGTGCAATGGTAAAAGGTGTTAACGGTGCTTCGCTACCGCCAACTAGAAATTTATTACACATACCAGAATTTATCCAAGCAATACCGTTTAACATACTGTGTAATGCCGTAGAACAAGTTATAGAATGGCTAATTTCTGGACCATTGGTTTGCAAATCGTGCGCTACCCAAGATGATATATTTCCTAATGTGGTGGTTGGAGAACTTAAAGTTTCCGATTTTTTATTTTCTAAAAAGGATTCGTGATATTTTTCAAAAAGAGAGGTTGCTCCTCGTGAGGAACCTATATTAATTCCGAAATTATCCGAAGCACTCCAGTTAGCTTGTTTTATAGCTTTTCTAGATGTATAAATGGTAAATAAAACGGTATTATCTAATGATTTGTATTTATTGTCTGATTGACGTAAACCCTCAATGTCTTGCTTTGCTTCTTCAGTTATTTCAGAAACAAATACGTTTTTACCTGCGATTTCTTTTTCGGTAATACCATGTTCATTGTTTTTGTAACTTTTCCATGCTTCATCTAAAGATTTTCCTAGGGAAGAAATAGATGAAACTGCTGTAATTGAAATTGGTTTTTGCAAGGTTTTTTTAAACTTTTGACAAAAGTACTACTTATGCGTTAGGGATAGAAGCAGCATCCTTTTTAATTTTCAAAAAAATTAAAAAAATATAGCCTTTCGACTGTGCTCAAGACAAGCTACTAGAACGACTGTTGTGGGTAACGCTCTAAATAATTTCTAAAGCATCTTCTATAACTTGATAGACTTTTTCTAGCTGTTTTTTAGTAATAACATAAGGGGCTTGAATGTAAATGGTGTTTCCTAGAGGGCGCAGAAACACACCATTATCCATAAAAAATTTAAAGAGCTTATCGCGAAGATTGCCATAGCGTGCCATTTCTACATTTAAATCTAGCGCAAAAATAATTCCTGTTTGGCGTATGAATTTCACTTTTGGATGGTTTTTAATGCGATTTCCAAAGGCTTGATGCGAGGCAGTAATTGCTATTATATTATCTTGAATGTTTTTGGTTTGCAATAATTCGATGCTCGCCAAAGCCGCTGTACATGCTAGCGGATTTGCAGAATAAGTATGCCCATGAAACAAACCTTTGCTAATCTCATCGCTATAAAAAGCATCGTAAATTTCTTGTGTACATGTTGTTAACGCCATTGGCAATAAACCACCAGTTAATGCTTTACTAAGGCAAATAACATCTGGTTTGGAGTCCATGTGAAGCGATGCGAAATACTTGCCTGTTTTTCCAAAACCCGTCATAACCTCGTCTGCCACGGTAATAATATTATTTTCTTTACAGAATTTTAGAATTTTATTTAAGCCTTGGGCATCATGCATGCTCATAGCCGCCGCACCTTGAACTAAGGGTTCGTAAACAAATCCAGCGATTTTATTGTTTGAAAGAATATCTTTTAAAAGGGATAGTATGTCTTGATGATTTTCTCCATTAGGAACAGGAATACGTTTTACATCTAAAAAGAAATCTTCAAACGGACCGTTGTAAACTGAAAGCCCTGAGACGCTCATGGCACCAAAAGTATCGCCATGGAATCCATCTTCAAAAGCGATTAGTGTGTTTCGTTTTTCGCCATTGTTAAAATGGTATTGCAAGGCCATTTTTATGCCAATTTCAACAGAGGTAGAACCGTTATCGCTGAAGAATATTTTATTTTGATTTTCAGGCAATATTTCAATGAGTGCTTCGGATAGCTTTACAGCAGGTTCGTGTGTGAAACCGCTAAAAACAACTTGGTCTAGCTTTTGCATCTGACCAAAAACACGATTGGTTATGTATTTGTTACAATGCCCGTACATACAGGTGTACCAAGAGGCAATGGCATCAATATATTCGTTGCCATTTTCATCGGTTAAAACACAGCCTTTTGCTTTAGTTATGGCTAAAGCTTCTGGGTGCAATTTATGCTGTGTTAGTGGATGCCAAAGGTGTTTTTTATCGCGTTCTTGTAAACTCATAATTTGTCTTTAAACAATTCAGCATATTCTTTAATAACATTTTTATCAAAATAAGGTTCTTCGTCAATCCTTCCTATAACAGGGATTTGAGTCATTTTTTTGATAATATCCTCCGTTGTTTTATGTTCATTTCCGCTAAAAATAATAGACACATCAAACCCTTTTTCTTTTAGAGTTTTTATTGTTAAAAGTGTGTGATTGATGCTTCCTAAATAATGTCTTGATACGACAATGACGTTGTATTCTGGTTTGATTAAATCGAAAACCGTGTCTTTATCATTTAAAGGCACTAATAAACCTCCAGCGCCCTCAATAACTAAATGATTTTTGGTTTTCGGTGGTTTGATAGTTTTAATATCGATTTTTATGCCATCAATATCTGCTGCACCATGAGGACTCATTGGTGTTTCTAGAGCATAAGCATTTTTGTGAAATTTCGATTTAGTATTTGAAACCAGTTGTCGTACTTTTTTTGTATCACAATTATCCAATTCTCCTGCTTGTATGGGTTTCCAATAATCGGCTTCTAAGGCTTCAGTTACAATTGCTGAAGCTACGGTTTTACCAACATCGGTTGAAATTCCTGTGATGAAATATGTGCTCATTTTAAATCGAATTCGGTTTTGCAATCTTCACATATATATTTATGTCTTGTATAAAATGGAAGTGCAGAAAATAATACACCAAAAATAAACGCAAAAAACGATTTGGCATCCTTAATTGTTGAAAATAATGCAACATGATGTCCTTTGCAATTTGGACAATTTATAGTATTACCTTCGTCATCAATTGAATATTTATGTATTGAGTCTAGAATATGCTGCGCTTTTAAAGCATCGGTTGATAGTACCTTAAGTTTAACACCACCAATAGCGTTACTTACCAATGGGTCGGTGTCTATTGTCAAATTATCACTTAGAAACACTTGAATACCTTCAGCCTCTAAACGTCCTTTTATAATTTGCGCTTCTGTGGAGTATTGAAATCTAGCAATGGTTTTAAATGTGTTGCTCATATATTTATTAAAGTGGCCAGTTGTTGTAATACATTAGATATATTATTTTCTGAATTAAAACTATGTAAACAAAAACGTAAACGCTCTTGTCCTTCAGGAACTGTAGGAGAAAGTATGGGTTTAACATCAAAACCACTATTCTGAAGTTTTTCTGAAATAGATTTCACTTTATCATTCCCAGAAATAATACAACAATGAATAGCTGAATGCGACTCAATAAAAATATTTTCAAGTTTATTTTTTTTTATTTCAGATTTAAAGTGGTAAATATTTGTGTGTAGCTTGGTATTGTTTTTATTATCCTGTAATGCATTATAAGCAGTATGTATGGTTGCTAAACTATGTGGCGGTAATGCTGTAGTATAAATAAAACTACGTGAAAAATTAACGAGATATTGTTTTAGTTTTTTGCTTCCTAAAATAGCAGCACCGTGGCATCCCATGGCTTTTCCGAAAGTGATGATGCGTGCAAAAACTTCTTTTTCAAGTTTTAAATCTTGAATTATACCTGTGCCCCGTTCTCCAAAAACACCAATGGCATGTGCTTCATCTACCACTAAATGCGCCTTATGTTTATTGTTTATCTGCGATAGTTTTTTTAAATCGGGAGAATCGCCGTCCATAGAGAAAACAGATTCTGTTACAATGTAAATGATTGTTTCTTTTGGACTTCGACTGCGCTCAGTCTGACATTTTTTTTCTAAATCATCTAAATCATTATGCTTAAACTTATAAGCTTTGGCATTACTCATTGAAATGCCATCGCGAATGGAAGCATGAATATATTCGTCATACAAGATGACATCTCCACGTTGAGGTACACTAGAGAAAAAACCAATGTTGGCATCGTAACCCGAATTGAATATTAATGCACTTTCGCTATTATGAAAATTAACAAGAATGTCTTCAATTATATTATAAAGTCTATGATTTCCAGAAAGCAACCGAGAACCTGTTGCGCCATTATTAGTAATATCATGGCCTTTTAAAAATTTGTGTGTATTATTAAAAATAGTTTTAGATTTTGAAAAACCTAAGTAATCATTTGATGAAAAATCTACCAAACTACTTTGTATTCCAAGTTGGCGTAAGGCATTATTCGCTTTGCGCTCTTCTAATTTTTTTTGTAATTTTTTTGGAAAGGTTTTCATCTAAAAACAAATATAAATAATGCTTTTGGTATTATGTGATTAAAATATTTTTAAATAAGAATTATTGTTTTTCGATAATTTTTGTATATTTGTTATCGTTAAACAATAATAAAATGAAAAAATTAGCTTATTTTACATCGTTAATATTATTCTACTGCGTTGCATTTCTTCTGCTTTTTGTAATGGTTTTTTCAATACTATCCTATTTAGAATATAAATATGGAATACAAATTCCTTTTGTTGAGATTATTGAGAATCGTGCGAAAGTGCATGTTCCCTTATTAGGTTTACGCATAAATGTTCCATTTAATTATGCCGTTCTTATCATGTGGACAGCGATGTCGTACTACATCATTTATTTTTATGCATTTAAAAATTTTCTAAAAGTATTTATTGAAAAAAAGGTATTTGAAACGAAGCCATTAAAACGATTACGCTTCTTCATGATATTAAATTTGGTGCCTTTAATTTATATTATAGTATTTACAGCTTCATTTTTATTACGAGGTGTGAGTATTCGTCTAGAAGATGATTATTTTATTGTGTTAGCACATTTAGTAATAGCATTTTTAATATATCTCTACTTAGATGTTTTGAAAAAAGGAAGGCATGTTCAAGAAGAGAATGATTTAACTATATAATTATGAAAATCAAACTAAATATGTTTAGAATCATGCTAATTATATTCATTACAATATATACTTTGGCATTGCTTTTTTTTGTGCTTATAACGTTCACAGGAGCGCATACAGTTCCTAAAGAATTATTTAGAGTTTCTATTTTAGGAGATTCAATAAAAGGTAGTTTTTATTGTTATTTTGGTGTTACAACCGCTATAGATATACTTCTAATATATACACTTACTCAGTTATTGAAAGTTGGCGATTATTTCAAAAATAGACTTTTCTTTTCATCAAGAATTCTATCTCTTTTAAAAACCACAGGAAAGTATTTTGTTATTATTTCAATTGTAGGTTTACTTGCTTCTCTTTTTTATCATTATTCTTTTTCTGAACATATTATTGAAAGTATGCTTTTGCCATTTTTTTACCATTTTATGATTTTGATTATTGGTTTAGGGCTTTTGGTTATTGAAGAAATTCAAAAACGAGCAGTATTGATTAAACAAGAAAACGACCTAACCATTTAATTATGCCAATAATTGTAAACTTAGATATTATGCTTGCCAGAAGGCAAATGAAAAGCAAAGAGTTGGCTGAAATTATTGGTATTACAACCGCTAATATGTCTATCCTAAAATCTGGTAAAGCAAAGGCTGTTCGTTTCTCAACTTTAGAAGCTATTTGTAAAGCTTTAGATTGCCAACCAGCAGATATTTTAGAATATGTTGAAGATTAGTTTTAATAATTAAGCTGTATTTTTGAAAGTGATTTTAACTTTATATTATTTGCTATGAAAAAGTGTGTTTTGGTTTTAGTACTTCTTGTCTCTTTTATTGGGTTTTCGCAAGATAATCACATTGTAAAAACGGAAGATGGAAGACGTGTTTTGCTTAAAGCTGATTTTACTTGGGAATATATTGATGCTGAAAACCCTTCTTTAACTAGCGTTTCTAAAGTAAAAGACAACACTAGCTGTAATTTAGCAGAAGGTTTTGAAGAGCCTAAATTAGATAAAAAGATACAAGCACAATTAAAGAAAGGAAGAGCCACAATAAGCCATGTTAAAAAGAAAGTTGCTAAAGCCCATAATTGTGATGTAAAGGATATTATTTTATTATCAGTATCTGAACAAAAATCTAAAGCTACATACAAATTTTGTGCTAACGGGAAAGAAGTTGCCTATAAACGTATTGGTAATACTATTATAAAAAAGGAGAAGTTTTTTTAAGTTAAATATCTGTTAGGTTTCAAAAACTGATAGGTTAGAGAAACACAAAATCTGTATCTTTACTCTCATGTACGCCCTAGTAGATTGTAATAACTTTTATGCGTCTTGCGAACGCACATTTAATCCAACTTTACGCAACAAACCCGTTGCTATTTTAAGTAATAACGATGGTTGCGTTATTTCTAGAAGTGACGAAGCCAAAGCAATAGGCTTACCTATGGGCGCACCTATTTTTAAGTGGGACGGCTTTTGCAAACTAAATGGTATAGAAGTATTATCTTCAAACTACCCATTGTATGGTGATATGAGTCATCGCGTTATGACGATTCTAGAGCAATACACGCCAGATGTTGAGGTATATAGTATAGATGAAGCTTTTCTAGAATTTAAAGGCTTCGAAAATCATGATTTTGAAGACTATGGCAATCAAATGCGACAGCGCATTTTAAAATGGACAGGTATTCCAACTAGCGTAGGTATTGCGCCAACAAAAGCATTAAGTAAAGTCGCCAATAAAATTGCTCGAAAATTTCCAGAGGCAACAAAAGGCGTGTATGTAATTGACTCAGAAGAAAAACGTATTAAAGCCTTAAAATGGATAAAAGTAGAAGATGTTTGGGGCATAGGCAGAGGCTTACAAAAACGATTAAAAGCCAAAGGTTGTAAAAAAGCTTATGATTTTACACAACTTCCGGACCATTGGGTACGCAAAAACTTTACAATCACAGGTTGGAAACTCAAAAAAGATTTGGAAGGCATTTCAAAAATAAAACTAGACGAAGTAGAAGCAAAACGTGCCATAGCTACCACAAGAAGTTTCGAGTACACCTATTCTGATCTCGATAATATAAAAGAACGCATTTCCACTTTTGCCACAAGTTGTGCCGAAAAGTTACGCAAACAGGGTTCTAGTTGCCACATGATATATGTAACGTTGCAAAGCGACAGACATAAAAAAGATTTAGAGCAGCATCGTGCAAGTCGGGTAGTCAGTTTGCCATATCCCACAGATTCCAACCTAATTATTAGCCAGCAAGCTGTTAACGCCGTAAAAAGCATTTTCAAAGCCGGTATAAAGTACAAGCGTGCAGGCGTCATTGTTATGGGCTTGGTGCCAACCAATAACCACCAGTTACAAATGTTCGACACAGAAAACCCCAAACACAAACCCCTAATGCATGCCATAGACGGTCTAAATTCCAAATACGCCAACAACAAAGTAAAATTGGCTAGTCAAGATTTAAAGCGCACCTGGAAAATGCGTCAAGAACGTTTGTCTCCACGTTACACAACTAATATTAAAGATATTATAGTCGTTAAATAAAGCAAGAATCTCAAAAATTTGAATTAAATTTAGGAACAGAAATTTTATTTGGGCGTTACCACAAGGGTCGGGCTTTCGCTACTCAATCTTTTTGCAAAAAGGCAAAAAGGATTTCAAACAAACCGCTCAATCCCTAACGCGCTAAACCGCCAATAAATTACATAACCCATGATATTACACAAATCTAACAGCTTAACTTTTTTTACTCCAAAACCTACAAATACTCTAGATGCTCTTTTTTTCGATACAGGAATTTCTGCAGGATTTCCATCACCAGCCGAAGATTTTAAGGAGCAACGCCTTTCTCTAGATAAAGAACTTGTAAAAAATAAAGAAGCCACTTTTTATGCACGAGTTAGCGGACAATCCATGATAGGCGCAGGACTTGATGATAACGATTTGTTAGTAATTGATAGAAGTTTAGAACCTTCTCATAATAAAATAGCGGTTTGTTTTTTAGATGGAGAATTTACCGTTAAACGCTTAAAAGTCGATAACGAAGGCATTTGGTTAAAACCAGAAAATCCTAATTATCCTATTATTAGAATTACAGAAGCAAATGATTTTGTTATTTGGGGTATAGTTACTAATGTAATTAAAAAGGTATAGCCATTTATTGTGGAAATTATTTATAAACAAGTAGTTTCGGATGAAGAGTTATATCAAATTCTAGAACTTCAACATAAAAATATTCCAGCATCAATTTCTAAGACAGAAAAGCAAAAAGAAGGTTTTGTAACTGTTCAACATGATTTTGAAACATTAAAAATCATGAATAATGCTTGTGCCCACAGTATTGCAAAACATAATAATCGTGTTGTTGGGTACGCTCTAAGTATGGTTAAAGAGTTTAAAGACACAATTCCTGTTTTGCAACCTATGTTTGAAGAGATAGAAACTATTATAGAACCTATAACTAGTTATGTAACCATGGGTCAAATATGCATAGAGAAATCATATAGAAAGCAAGGTGTTTTTAGAGGGTTATATTCATATATGCAGTTAAAACTTAATACCGTGTTTGATGCTGTAGTAACCGAAGTAGATACTAAAAATATAAGGTCTTTAAATGCACATTATGCGGTAGGGTTTAAATGGTTAAAAAGCTATTCATTAAACCATCAAAATTGGGAACTTATTATTTGGAATTGGAAATAAAAAAGCCAAACAATTATGTTTGACTTTTAATATTTTTTAAATAAAAGATAGCTTAATCAGCTAAAACAATTACTTTATTATCTTTCATTTCAAGAGTTCCAGAATTAATCTTTAATAGAGTAGTTCCTTTGTCGCCTTTTGTGAACTTATCTTGAACTTCTTCATCTATTTCAATATTCCCAGAAATTTTCACAACACCTTCTTTTAATATAGAAACAATTGGTGCATGATTATTTAGCATTTCAAAATCCCCATTTACGCCAGGGACATAAATACTAGTTACTTCTCCGCTAAATAAGGTGGCTTCAGGTGATACAATTTCTAAATACATATCTCTTTTAGTTATTTGTTTTTAGTTATTGGTTATTGGTATATTTATTTTCTGGTAACCATCAACTAATAACCGGTAACAATTTTACGCTTCAGCTAACATTTTGTCTCCAGCTTCAATAGCTTCTTCGATAGTTCCTTTAAGGTTAAACGCAGCTTCTGGTAAGCGATCTAACTCACCATCCATAATCATGTTAAATCCTTTAATAGTTTCTTTAATATCAACTAATACACCAGGAATACCAGTAAATTGCTCAGCTACGTGGAAAGGTTGAGATAAGAAACGTTGTACACGTCTTGCTCTACCTACAGCCAATTTATCTTCTTCAGATAATTCTTCCATACCTAAAATGGCAATAATATCTTGTAATTCTTTATAACGTTGTAATAACTCTTTTACTCTTTGAGCACAAGCATAATGCTCGTCCCCTAAAATATCAGCAGTTAAAATTCTTGAAGTAGAATCTAAAGGATCTACCGCAGGATATATACCTAACTCGGCAATTTTTCTAGAAAGTACCGTTGTTGCATCTAAGTGAGCAAAGGTTGTAGCAGGTGCAGGATCCGTTAAATCATCCGCAGGTACGTAAACCGCTTGTACAGATGTAATCGAACCTCTTTTAGTTGAAGTAATACGCTCTTGCATAGCACCCATTTCTGTTGCTAATGTTGGTTGGTAACCTACCGCAGAAGGCATACGACCTAATAATGCAGATACCTCAGAACCAGCTTGTGTAAAACGGAAAATGTTATCTACGAAGAAAAGTACATCTTTTCCTTGTCCTTCACCAGCACCATCACGGAAATACTCAGCAATAGTTAAACCAGATAATGCAACACGTGCACGTGCTCCAGGAGGCTCATTCATTTGTCCGAATACGAAAGTTGCTTTCGATTCTTTCATTTTAGATTTATCAACTTTAGATAAATCCCATCCGCCATCTTCCATAGAATGCATAAAATCATCACCGTAACGGATAATTCCAGATTCTAACATTTCACGTAGTAAATCATTCCCTTCACGAGTTCTTTCACCCACTCCAGCAAATACAGATAAACCACCGTGTCCTTTTGCAATATTGTTAATCAACTCTTGAATTAATACTGTTTTACCTACTCCAGCACCACCAAATAAACCAATTTTACCACCTTTTGCATAAGGCTCAATTAAATCGATTACTTTAATACCTGTAAATAAAACTTCAGTAGACGTTGATAAATCTTCAAATTTTGGTGCTTGACGGTGAATTGGTAACCCAGCTTCTCCAGCTTTAGGTAAATCTCCAAGACCATCAATAGCATCTCCAATCACATTAAATAAACGACCGTAAACATCGTCTCCAATTGGCATTTGTATTGGTGCTCCTGTTGCAGAAACTTCAGTTCCTCTACTTAAACCATCAGATGAATCCATGGCTATAGTACGTACTGTGTCTTCACCAATGTGAGACTGTACTTCTAGTACTAATAAAGAACCATCAGGTCTTTTTATTTCTAACGAATCATAAATTTTTGGAAGTTCTGAACCTGCTCCGAATTCAACATCGATAACCGGACCTACTATTTGTGCAACTTTACCTGTAACTTTAGCCATTACTTATGTGTTTAATATTATGCGATTTAAATATATGAAAACAGTTTTAGTTTTCGCGTGCAAATATATGAGTTTTAATTTAAAATAAAAGTTGTTTTATAGAGTTTTTTGGAATAAAAAAACACCTTCAAATTGAAGGTGTTTTTACAGTGTTATTTTAATTCTATTTTATGGTAATAGAGGGGAGAAGTTTGTTGGTAAATCAGCAGCAACAGGAGTTTTTCCAGAAGCTATAAAGTTTGAACCAAAAGCGTCATCAATTGCAACTAAGAATTCTGTAGCCATTAGGCCATATCCTCTTGCTGTTAGATGAATTCCATCTAAACTAACTAATCCACCAAAAACTAAATCTGTAGTCATTATGAATTCATCATAAGGATAGCCAGATACTGAAGCTTGTTCTAAAACAGCTCTTAAATCTGCTAAAGCTACATTGGGATTTGCGTCTGTAACTGTCTTAATTGTGTTGTTATAAGCTGTAGTTGCGTTTGCAATAGCAGTTTGTTCTTGAGGTGTAAGTACCCACTTGTCTTCTAAAGGCAATGTTATTCCTTCAACTGAAAATTGACCTGCAACAGTAGGAGGCAACAATGCAGCTAGTGCTGTGGCTACACCTTCATTTACATTACCAATAATAGAGCTACTTGGTAAAACCAATAAATCATTTTGAGTCGCGGGTCTTGCTTGTCCGTAAGTAGTTCCTAAAAATCCAGCAACAGTTGGAGCAGCTGCAGGAGGCAATCCAAACTGTCCAATAAATGCAGCGAAAGCTGGATCTGGTGCTAGAGCACCTGCTATTGCTGCAGATAAATCAACTAAGTCTTCGTCTTTAATTATAACAGGATTAGTTTCTGTAGTAGAAAATATAATAATCCGCGATGGATCTGCTACTGCAAATATTTGGTTTATTGCACCATATATTTGGTTTAATGTAGGTATTTGAGCTACAAGATCGGGTCCAGTATCTTCATCATTAGGGTCTAATGGATTGTAAGGTACAGTCGTAAAGTGTGATAGACTAGTAATATCAGGGACATTAGTGACAACACCTTTAGCACCATTAAGAGTTAAAGCAGTAACCATAGATGAAAATGCTCCAGCAAATACATTAGGGTCTGTAATATCATTAGTATGATAGGTTGATGGGTCAATATTTCCTGTTCGGTCAATACCCGTACCACCAGACGTAGCATATTGTAGAATGTCATTACCACCAACTTCACTTAATGTAAAAAACGTTGGGTTTTGAGTTAAAGCATCGTTTAAAACTGTTGATGTTCCCCCTGATGCTATTCGTGTATAATAAGGATTAAATGCTGCGTACCCAGGTGTTACTAAGTGAAAACTTTTTGCTCCTGGAATTCCAAAATTATTAAAATCACTTCCAATATTGTTACCTGCTTCAGTTGTAATAGGGGGCACTGGTAAATCTTGGCTTGCTAAAAATGCGTTTAGAGGAACTGGTCCTGCACCTCCAAAAACTAATCTGTAACCGAAAGGTGTTGGTGATCCACCTGCTAAAATTCCACCAGTATTTTCATCTAATAATGGTTGAGTAAAAGTTCCTCCACCTGCAAAAGCAAATTGTTCTGATAGTAATTTAGGAAAAGAGTGCTCTTGTCCAGCTCTAAATAAACCTCCATCTGTAAATCCAGCAGTAAACGATGCACCTATGGCAAGATAAGTAGAAAAATCTGCAGAACCAGCAGTTAGATCGGGTAGCTCAGCGGTTCCAGTATTCACTTTATTCCTTAATTCATCTAATTCTTGGTTCTCACAAGCCATAAAACTAAATGAGAGTACTAATAATATATATTTTAATTTTTTCATCACTTATTTTTATAGGTTGTTAATTGTTAAAGATAAATAGTACTGCGATCCGATAAAGCCGGTTCCAAAAGCAGTGAAATACTCATCGCCTAAAAGATTTGTAGCTCCGGCTTTAAATGTTGTTTTAAGACTTGGAATTCTGAAATTGACCTGTGCGTCCAATACATGAAATGCAGGGACTTCACCATCACCAAAAGAAGCCTCCCAGAAATAGTTGTCACTCCAACGCCATGCCAGATTAAAACCGAAGTTTTTAAATAATTCAGTTTTACCAAAGGATGTTTTAAATTTATGTTCTGGTGTATTAAAATTAGTTCTAAAATCAGGATTTCCAGCTACGTCAAAATCTAATCTAGCCCAAGTATAATTAGCGCTTAAATCAAAACCGTTAAATACTTTGGTTGATACTTCAATGGCTGCGCCATACGACTTAACAGTTTCCTCAGTATTTGTATATGTTTGGTAAACGACAATGTCACGATTGTTCAAAGCTGCTAAAATTTGTTGTGTATCTCCATTTAGTCCTGCAACAGATGCTGGATTATTTGGGTCGTAACCAGTTAAATTAAAGTTAGAAACATCTCCATAAAGCGGTGCAACTACTGATTCATTAGCAAGGAAATCATTGTAAATACTATAGTAAGCAGATGCGTCAATGATAAAATCACTTACTTTTCCTCTATACCCAAATTCAAAAGAACTCACTTGTTCTGGATTTGCATAGCTTGAGTTAGCAATAAAATTACTACCATCAGATGCAGAATCATGTGTACCCAATCCATTAGCTATTGAAGCAAATAAAGAATTTGTATAAGCCGCAGCTCCTGTTTGAGATTTGCTTGATGGTTGACCAAGGTTGTTTTGTGCAAACTGGCTAATGTTATAGTCTCTAGAATAGCGATCTCCAATATCTGTTGCGCCGCCAATTAAAGTCCCTAAGGCAGTTTGCAAGCCTATATATAGCGACTGTGTGTCAGGATTTCTAAAACCAGTTTGGAACGATGCTCTAAAGTTATGATTTTCGTTAACTGTTAAGCCAGCTGAAATTCTTGGAGAAAAGAACCCATCAAACAATTCAGATTTGTCATATCTAAGCGATCCTGTTAATTTAAGTTTTAAATTTTCATTTAATTCTATTGAGCGTTGTAGTTGAGTATAAATACCTAATTCAGAATAGGTTATTGGTCCGTTAGCATCGGCATAAATAGTTCCGAAAGAGTTCAATCTATAAGTACGAAATGATCCTCCTACTTGAATTTCTGCAAAATCAAAAGTGTCACCAAAATTATAATTGGCATCTGCATGATAAATTTTAGAATTGTCTTTAAATGCTGATCCAGTTAAGAAATCAGTATCTGATGTAACTTGGTCAAAAAGTTGTTGAAATCGATCTGATCCTAACTCAGGCCTTCCATCTTCAGCAGCAATTCTAGCTGCTACATGCGCTTGGTCATCTGTTGAGCCATCTAATACTTCACCAGCGTACGTTTCGATATAATCACCAAACCAATCAGGATGAGATTTCCATGCTTGTAATAAGTTTGGGCCCGCAACATCCATTACATAAGTGTCTCCTGCTTTATCTGAAGTGATATAACCTCTAACGAAAAAATTATTATTTTTAACTTCTATTTTATGTTGCTGTAATGAAAATCCATCTATTCTATAACGTTGTGCACCTTGATAGATGGTAGAACCTGTACCTACTTTACCAATATATTGAATTTCGAAGTCATTTTCCCAAGGGCGGAAATATAAACCCAAGTCTGCTTTAATGTTTTCAGCACTGTAATCGGTTAAATCTTCTTCTCTATAGCCAGTTCTACTTACATTTACATCTGGAATTATGCCTTTAATTCTATCAGGTGCTGCATCTCTAATATTGGTAGTTACATTATCTCCATAAACATTAACTCCATCATAATTTATGTTAGATCCACGAGTGCCACCAGGTGTATCTTTATCATCATAGTTTGTCGCATACCAATCAGTTCCTCTTAAATATCCAAAATTGACTTTAGCCGCAAACTTATCAGAAAACTTGTATGAAGCACTTATACCCATATCTGTATAAGTGTTATTTCCAGCAGCCTCTTGAGATGTTATGCCTTGCTTTATATATGTTCTAATGCCTTGATGGTTAAATGGATTTTTACTTGTCATAAACAATATGCCATTAAATGCATTAGCTCCATAAAGTGCAGAAGATGCACCTGGTAAAAGTTCTACGCTTTGTACATCAGTTTCTACCATGCCGAGTAAGTTTCCTAGCGGAAAGTTAAGAGCTGGTGCAGAGTTATCCATACCATCGACTAACTGCATGAAACGGGTATTTGCAAATGTGGCAAAACCTCTGGTATTAATAGATTTAAAAGTTAAGCTATTAGTGTTTATATCAACACCTTTTAGATTCTCTAAACCACCATAAAAATCTGCTGAAGCTGTGTTTTTTATTTCTTTAAGGCCAAAGCGCTCGACAGTAACTGGCGATTCAAAAATACGTTCTGGTGTTCTTGATGCCGAAATAACAACTTCGTCAAGTGAGGTGCCTTCGATAAGAATAAAATCAATTTTTTGATTGTTAGTTGTAATAGTTTCAGAAATAGTTTCAAACCCAACACTACTTGCTTGAAGTGAAAAAGGAGGGTTTAAATTTGTTGTCAATGAAAAATTACCGTCAAAATCTGTTACAGTTCCTGTTGATGTACCAACAATAATAATATTAGCACCAGGAATAGGTTGACTATTATCATCGACGACTGAACCAGTAATTGTTGTTTGTGAAAAAGATAACCCACAAAACAAGAGCATTAAAAAGGGGAGAATTGTCTTCATTTAGTATAATTAGTTTAAGTTTAATAACAAGATAGTATAAAAATATAATACCATCCTAGTGGACTAAAATAAAAAAAATTATGCACGCATAATATATTTTAACAAAAAATATCGTGTTTTATTGATAATTAATCAAAATATAAGGGTTAAAAATAAGAATAGCCATGTTTAATATTAAACATGGCTATTTTAAATTGAAGTTGTGAAATTATTTTTTTACTCTACAGTAACAGATTTTGCTAAATTTCTTGGTTGATCCACATTTTTATCTAGCATTACCGCTATATGATAAGATAATAGTTGTAATGGAATTGTTGTAAGTAGTGGCGAAAGCGATTCTAAAGTCTCAGGTACTTCAATAACGTGGTCGGCTAATTCTTTTACTTGAACATCACCTTCAGTTACAATACCAATTATTTTACCTTTTCTAGATTTAATTTCTTGAATGTTACTCACTACTTTTTCATAGTGACCTTTTTTAGTTGCAATCACAACTATAGGCATATTTTCATCAATTAATGCTATTGGGCCATGTTTCATTTCTGCAGCTGGATACCCTTCAGCATGTATGTATGAAATTTCTTTTAATTTTAGTGCGCCTTCAAGAGCTACTGGAAAATTGAATCCTCGCCCTAAGTATAAAAAGTTATTTGCGTTTTTGTAAACATCAGAAATAGTCTGAATATTTGCATCAGACTCTAATGCTTTTTCTACCTTTTTCGGAATCATTTCTAATTCTAATAAATGCTGACGGAAATCTGAACTACTAATAGTTCCTTTTGCTCTTGCTAATCTCAAAGCCATAAGAGTCAAAACTGTAATTTGCGTTGTAAAAGCTTTTGTAGAAGCAACTCCAATTTCTGGACCTGCATGTGTATAAGCTCCTGCATCAGATTCTCTAGCAATAGATGAACCTACTACATTACAAACTCCAAATACAAAGGCTCCTTTTGATTTTGCTAATTTAATAGCGGCCAAAGTATCGGCTGTTTCTCCAGATTGAGAAATAGCAATGAGTACATCATTTTCTGTTATAACTGGGTTACGGTATCTAAATTCTGAAGCATACTCAACTTCAACGGGTATTCTTGCTAAATCTTCGAAAATATATTCTGCTACTAATCCTGCATGCCATGATGTACCGCAAGCCACTATAATAATACGATTAGCATTAAGAAATTTTTTCATGTTATCTTCAACACCAGCCATTTTTATAATAGCTTCATTTCTCAATAATCTACCTCTATATGTATCTGTTATGGCTTTAGGTTGCTCATGAATTTCTTTAAGCATGAAATGATCATAACCTCCTTTTTCAATTTGTTCCAAATTTAATTGAAGTTCTTGAACGTAAGTGTCTACTAAAGAATCATCTTTTATTTTTCTAACCTTTATGCCTTTATGAAATCTAATAACAGCCATCTCTTCATCTTCTAGATATACAGCATTTTTTGTGTATTCTAGAAAAGGAGAAGCATCACTAGCAATAAAAAATTCATCTTCATTTTCGCCAATACCAATTGCTAAAGGACTTCCTAAACGTGCTACAACAATTTCTTCAGGTTTATTTTTATCAAAAACAGCAATGGCATAGGCTCCTATAACTTGATTAAGAGCAATTTGAACTGCTTTACCAAGTTTTACTTTCTCTTGTTTCTTAACGTCTTCAATTAAATTGATTAAAACTTCAGTATCAGTATCTGATTTAAAAGTATAACCTCTTGAAATAAGTTCTTGTTTTAGAGAATCGTAGTTTTCTATAATGCCATTATGGATAATTACTAATTCACCAGAGTTTGAAAGGTGAGGATGCGAGTTTATATCGTTAGGAACCCCATGAGTCGCCCAACGTGTATGACCAATACCAACATTTCCGTTTTTAGAAATTTCTTTATTAGAACGGTCTTCTAAATCAGCAACTTTTCCTTTGGTTTTAGAAACTTTTAGGTCGGTGCCATCAAATAGGGCAATTCCTGCACTATCATAACCTCTATACTCTAGCCGTTTAAGGCCTTCAATAACAATTGGGTAAGCTTCTCTGTGTCCAATATATCCAACAATTCCGCACATAATTTTTAAATTTGATTTTGGGGTTATTTTTATTTAGGGCAAATATGAAAAATAAATAGTAATGACAGATAATTACTATACGAACTATTATATTTTCACGATTAAATTCACTTTGCTAAGTATGATAACCTAATTATTCCTCTTTAGTTTCAGTTTCGGTATAGAATATTTTTAATGTTAACCTTTTATTTTCACCATTAACATCAAGGGCGTCAATAGCCTCATTACTTCCATAAAGAATAGTGCCTCTTGGAGATATTACAGATGCAGATGGAACAGCAGTTACATCATCATTACTATTTAAAATACCAGAATTATTTATATAATTAACATTATTAGATAATACTAGGCCAATTTTATAGTTGGTAGAATCATTTTGAATAATATTATTTAAGTGTTCTGTAATCCTAATTTTGTATTTAGCTTCTGTTGGAGATATACTATCTCTTTGTTCTAAACTAAAAATTTTAGAAAAAATGGGGTCATTGTTTTCAGTACCGTCAAATTGATAATCAATAGTTGGTAAGTTGTTTTTTATATCATAGGCATAAATACGATCGTATTTATGATATGCATCACCGTTCTTCTCATCAACAGTATTTATAACCTTAGATTCATCTTCATAAATAGTTAAATGGGCTTCATTAATAAGCCTTTTTAAAACATAATTTCCTTCATCATCATAAATAAAGTTTCCTTCTTTATTGGTTTTTCTATACGTTTTTTTGAAATAATCAACGGCCGAAATTTCTGAAATGTTACCAGCATTATCTGTATATTCTACTAATCCATTAAACAAATCTACCACAGCCATAGAACCAGATAGACCCTTAAGATAAAGTGTTTCATCCCCATTATCTTTATCCCCATCTGCTAACGGCGCACTAAATTCATTTTTAAAGGTATTAAGCTTGTTTCCAGTAAAATCCATAACATATTTTTCAGATTCTTCTCCATTTTTATAGTAAATAGTAATATTAGCTTCTGATGATTCAAGATTTATTAAAAACATATTACCACCATTTTCAATGGCTTCGGCTTTAAAATATAAGCCTCTAAAATAGGCTCTAAAGTCATTTACACTACTTAATTCTGGTTCACCTCCTTTTTCTATAATGGTTTGTTGCCAAAACCTTATTTTATCCTCATCTTCAGTAATTTCACTATCAAATTTAATTCTTAAGGCTGGAGCAGCGTATGTTACTATAGTATCAGTTCCACTTATTTCTAATAATTTTTTAAATACAGTTCTTGGTTTAAAGTCACTATTTTCATAAATCATTTCTCCTAAATGATTATCAAAGTCTATTTCTTCCGAACCGTTTAATGCATAATTGTGAGAGGGGTTGTCAAGACCCTCAGATTTAGAGTAATAATTTTGAGTACTTCTTCCTTCAAAATCTTTTAAAAAATAATTGTTTTTATAAATTGTTAGCTTAAAGGGTGTGCCTATATCACCGTAGACTGAATCTAAGTTGTATTTTGATGCATTTGGATCCAAGTCGTCAGGGCCAGTTACTGTACTAAAATAAGGGATATTAATAACTACAGAATCAATAACTGGATCAACACCAAAATTTGGATTTAAAGAGGATGAGTTTGGTGTTATTTGTGTAACTATACTCGCAGTACTTTTTCCGAATTCTAAATCGTTAAAAACACCTAAAAGATTAGAAGCTAAATTATTAACTTGTACTGCACTTAACTTTTTATTATATGCCGAAATGGGCAAGGTGTCTATACCAGTCGAAAAATGAGCGTTTTCTTCACCTAAAACATCACTTTCTATAACACTAAAATCTTTATCACAAGCAATAAAGGATGATAAAAATAGGGTAATAATTATAGGGAATTTAAGGGCTTTAAATTTGTTTTTCATATACAATTTAATGAATTACATGGGTTTAACTTAAAACAGTTTCGTTGAAAAATGTTGTGTAAGCTTCACCGAATTCATCTTTACTTTTGTGTTCTAAAATAGGTTTATCAGCAGCTTTTAAATATGAATCTAATTCTTCTGGAATGTTTTCAGATCCTACAATTAAAGCGTCAGAATAATCAATGGCAACTTTCATTAAATTATTATAAGTTGGCTCATCCAAAGTTTTAATAGCATCATCTTCAATATTATCAAACTTAATTTTGTTAACCATGTCTTTATTTAACGTTCCATCAAAACTTTGATTGTATATAGAGGTTACTATTTTGCTCTCGTTAAATAAAGGCTCGTCTTTATAATATTCTTTTAGATAGAGAGGTAGCAATGATGCTAACCATCCATGAACATGAATAATATCTGGAGCCCAGTTTAATTTTTTCACAGTTTCAATAACACCCTTTGCAAAGAAAATAGCGCGTTCATCATTATCAGAAAACAACTTACCGTCTTCATCTGTTAATGTTGCTTTTCTTTTAAAGTATTCGTCATTGTCGATAAAATAAACTTGAATACGCTCTTTTGGTATGGATGCTACTTTAATAATAAGCGGCATATCTAAGTCATTTATTACTAAATTGATACCTGATAATCTAATAACTTCGTGTAATTGGTGTCTTCGCTCATTAATATTTCCGTATCTAGGCATGAAGATTCTTATTTGCCCGCCTTGTTGATTTACCAATCTTGGTGCTTCAAAAGATGCCGAAGAAATTTCAGTTTCTGGTAAATAAGGTACTACTTCAGATGATACATATAATATCCTCTTATCTTTCATATGTTTGATTTTGTTGACTTAAAATAACTCTATAAATAGCAATTATTGTTTTCTTTTTTAAAAAAGAATTTTCAAAATGCCTGCTTTAAAGCGGTTCTGCATTTAAAATTTCAAAATAAAAAACACGCAAAAGTACAAAATTTTATGCTAATTGGTTGTAAAATCTTAAGTTTGCAAGCGTTAATTTTTTATTAAAAATGGAGGTTTACTCAGATAAACAGCAAATTACAATCGCTATTGATGGTTTAAAAGCTAATAAATTAACCATTGGTATGGTGCCAACAATGGGCGCATTGCATCAAGGGCATTTACAATTAGTTAAAAAAGCTTTAGCCAATAATGATAAGGTGATTGTTAGTGTTTTTGTAAACCCAACACAGTTTGATAATAAAGACGACTTAGCAAAATATCCTAGAACTTTAGATAGTGATGTTGAATTACTAAAAACTGTTAGTAAAACAGATATTTTGGTTTATGCACCAACGGTGGATGATATTTACGGTGGAAATACCATCTCTCAAGAATTTGATTTTGATGGTTTAGAGTTCGAAATGGAAGGCAAATTTAGGCATGGACATTTTGATGGTGTTGGCACAATAGTAAAACGTTTTTTTGATATTGTAAAACCACATAAGGCTTATTTTGGTGAAAAAGATTTTCAGCAATTAACCATTATTAAAAAATTAGTAGAGAAATATCATATTCCCGTAAAAATTGTAGGATGTAAAATACATCGTGAAGCTAATGGGTTAGCGATGAGTTCTCGTAATACTAGGTTAAAACCAGAATATAGAACAGCAGCACCTTTTATTTATAAAACACTAAAAACTGCCAAGGAAAAATTTGGCACAAAAAGTGCTAATAAAGTATTGGAATGGGTTGAAAATCAGTTTGCTAAACATGATATTTTAGAACTGGAGTATTTTATTATTGCAGACACTAAAACCTTAAAACCAGTTAAACGAAAATCAAACAAAAAAACATATAGAGCGTTTATTGCTGTATATGCAGATGATATTAGACTCATTGATAATATCGCATTAAATTAATTATCTTTGCCGCATGCAAATTCAAGTAGTAAAATCTAAAATTCATAGAGTTAAATGTACAGGTGCAGAACTCAATTATATAGGCAGTATAACTATTGACGAAGACTTAATGGAAGCTGCTAACATCATACAAGGAGAAAAGGTTCAGATTGTAAATAACGACAATGGTGAACGTTTAGAAACCTATTGCATTCCTGGGCCAAGAAAAAGTGGCGAAATAACACTTAATGGCGCTGCAGCTAGAAAAGTTTCAGTAGGAGATACATTAATTCTTATAACTTATGCTTTTATGGATATTGAAAAAGCTAAGGCCTTTAAACCTTCTTTGGTATTTCCAGATGAAGCCACTAATTTATTAAAATAGACTTTGAATAAAAAAACAAAAAATATATTTAAAATTACCCTCCCATTGTTATTGGGAGTTTTTTTAGTCTGGTACTCATTATCTAAAGTGTCTATTGAAGAATTAGTGGAGTATGCTAAAAATGCAGATTATACATGGATTATTCTTGGTGTATTTTTGGGTTTATTAAGTCATTTATCTAGGGCTTACAGGTGGTTATTTATGTTGGAGCCTATGGGCTACAAGATTAAGTTTGGTAATAGTGTTATGGCTGTTTTTGCTACCTATTTAATAAATTATACTATACCAAGAGCTGGTGAGGTAGCTAGAGCTTCTATAATTGCTAACTATGAAGATGTACCTTTTGAGAAAGGCTTTGGAACAATAGTAGCTGAACGTATTGCAGATTTAATTGTAATGTTTGGAATAATTGGTATAACACTTTTTCTTCAATTCGATTTTATTTATGCATTTCTTATTGAAAAATTCAATCCAATAAAAATTTTAATAGTGCTTTTTGGGTGTGTTTTGCTAAGTATTTTCTTTTTTAGGTTTGTTAAAAAAAGTAATTCTAAAATAGCCTTAAAAATAAGAACTTTTGTAGGCGGTTTGATAGAAGGTGCTTTAAGTATTTTTAAAATGAAAAAAAAGTGGGCATTTATTTTTCATACACTTTTTATTTGGGGTATGTACGTACTTATGTTTTACGTTACTTCATTTTCTATTTCTGAATTAGATGGTATTTCGGCTGGCGCTATTTTAATAGGTTTTATATCGGCAAGTTTTAGTATAGCTGCAACAAATGGAGGTATAGGTTCTTATCCTTTAGCAATTTATGCGGCATTCTCTATTTTTGGAATTCCAGAAGATCCTAGTATTGCTTTTGGTTGGATTATGTGGGCGTCACAAACACTCATGCTTATTATTTGTGGAGGGCTTTCTTTAATCTATTTACCAATTTACAACAGAAATAAGGTTTCAAAAAGTGCTTAAAACTTTGCTTTTAATCTCTCTCTATAATTTCTTACCTTGCCCCTAATAAATCTCAAATTACTCTTAAATGAAAAAGACCGCAGTTTTCTTTTTATTTCTATTATTAATTTTTAATCTATCTGAAGCTCAAGTTAAATACAAAACCATTCAATCTTTAAAATTAGGAGAAGAGCGTCAAATAAAAGTTCAAGTACCAAGAGGTTATAATACTGATGAAGACAAAACTTACCCTGTATTTGTTGTGTTGGACGGCGATTATATGTTTGAAGCTGTTGCAGGAAATGTAGATTATTATTCCTATTGGGAAGATATGCCAGAATCTATTGTTGTTGGTGTAAATCAAATTGATAAGCGATATGATGATTGTATATATTCTGAACAAAATTCATTACCTATTGAAACAGGAGCTGCTTTCTTTGAGTTTATTGGAATGGAGTTGCTACCATATATAGAAAGAACCTATAGAGCAGGCAATTTTAGAGTAGCAATAGGGCATGGAGAAACCGCCAATTTTATAAATTATTATTTACTAAAACCTAAGCCTTTATTTCAAGCTTATATTAGTATTAGCCCAGAATTAGCACCTAATATGATTGATTACTTACCAGAATCCATAAGTAAAGTTCAGTCTAAAACATTTTATTATTTAGCCAACACGAATAACGATTCTAAATCAGTAAAACAAATGACAGATGCTTTAAATACTGATATTTCGACTATTGAAAATGAAAATTTAGTGTATGATTTTGATAGTTTTGATGGGCCTTCGCATTATGCAGTTCCAACACATGCTATTCCAAGTGCCATAGGAAATATTTTCCAAGTATTTCAACCAATTTCAAAAAAGGAATATAAAGATGTTATTTTAGAATTAGAAATTTCGCCAGTATTATATCTTCAAGAAAAATATCAATCTATTTCTGATTTATTTGGTATTGAAAAAAAGATATTATTGAACGATTTTAAGGCCATATCTGCGGCAATTGAAAAAAACGAATTGTTTGAGTATTATGAAGAATTGGGTAAAATGGCAAGAAAGGCTTATCCAGAGACGCTTCTAGGTACATATTACATAGCACGTTTTTTTGAAGAAACTGGCGAGCCTAAAAAAGCAATGCGAACCTATCAATCAGCTTATACCTTAGAGGAAATAGCAGGGCTTACAAAAGATTTAATGTTAGAAAAAGCAGAGTTAATTAAAGAAGATTTTGGGTATTAATGGCAAAAGTTAAAACCACTTTTTTTTGCCAAAACTGCGGCGCGCAATATGCTAAGTGGCAAGGGCAGTGTAATGCCTGCAAAGAATGGAATACTATAGTTGAAGAAGTCATTCAGAAACCTGAAAAAAGCGATTGGAAATTACCAACAACTACTGTAAAAAAAGTATCAGTACCATTACAGATTAAAGATATTGATGTTTCAAAAGAACCAAGATTAAATACTTTTGATGCTGAATTTAATCGTGTTTTAGGGGGGGGTATTGTTCCAGGTTCTTTAACCTTATTAGGAGGTGAACCCGGAATTGGTAAAAGTACCTTATTGCTACAAATTTCATTAAAATTACCCTATAAGACACTTTATGTTTCGGGCGAAGAAAGCCAGAAACAAATAAAAATGCGGGCAGAGCGTATTAATCCAGAGAACAATAATTGTTATATTTTAACGGAGACTAAAACGCAGAATATCTTTAAACAAATCGAGACTTTAGAGCCTGATATTGTTATTATTGATTCCATTCAAACGTTGCATAGTGATTATATTGAGTCCTCTTCCGGAAGTATTTCACAAATAAAAGAGTGTACAGCAGAACTTATAAAGTTTGCTAAAGAAACAGCAACACCTGTTTTATTAATAGGGCATATTACTAAAGATGGAAACATTGCTGGACCAAAAATTTTAGAACATATGGTGGATACTGTTTTACAATTTGAAGGCGATAGAAATCATGTATTCAGAATTTTAAGAGCACATAAAAATCGTTTTGGTTCAACCAATGAATTAGGTATTTATGAAATGCAGGGTTCAGGTTTAAGAGAAGTTTCAAACCCATCAGAAATTTTAATTTCAAAAAAGGATGAGGAACTTTCTGGTAATGCCATAGTAGCGACATTAGAGGGCGTACGCCCTCTAATGATAGAAGTTCAAGCGTTGGTAAGCACAGCAGTTTATGGGACACCACAGCGCAGTGCAACAGGGTTTAATGTAAAACGTTTAAATATGTTACTGGCTGTTTTAGAAAAACGAGCAGGATTTCGTTTAGGCGCTAAAGATGTGTTTTTGAATATAACAGGAGGTATTACTGTTGATGACCCTGCAATAGATTTAGCCGTTGTAGCTTCTATTTTGTCCTCAAATGAAGATGTGTCACTTCAAAAAGATTTTTGCTTTGCTGGAGAAGTTGGTTTATCTGGAGAAATTCGCCCAGTTCAGCGTGTAGATCAACGAATTTTAGAAGCTGAAAAACTGGGTTTCTCTACTATTTTCGTTTCTAAATACAATAAAATTTCACTTAAAAACACGGTTATAAAAATTCAATTAATTTCTAAAATTGAGGATTTAGTAGCTTATGTGACTTAGAATTAAATAAACACTTTATCTTATAAAAACGTATTTAATCGATAAAAAATAAACTTTAATCGAATATTTTATTTTTTTTATTAACATTTTTAACTACTTTCGCCTTTTGAATTTGGATTAGACTTATCTCCCTCTTAAATTAATTTCTTATCCAAAGTGAATTAAAAATCCATTTTACTAAAATTTACGTTAGTACCAGTTGTAATGATTTTAAAGCTTTATAGTTAAGTGACTATTCAAAGTTTTAAGTGTCATAATAAAGCTTAACCTAAATTAATGTTAATGGAAAAAAGATTACTCACTCGAAGTAAAATTTTAGTATTTACTGTTCTTATTAAATGTAGTTTGGCTTTTAGTATAACCACAGTTAGCAGTTCTTACGATAAGTCAAATCTTAAAAAGGAAGATAAATTAACTTTAAGGGAAACTGAAAAAGCCAAATCTTTTTTTGATGTTAATGTTGTATTAACACAGGTTACTGCAACATGTGCAAATAATGGGTCTATAACAGCTGTAGCAAGTGGAGCTACAAGTTCACCAAGTTTATATCTATTTAAAATTACTGATGGCCCAACAGCGAATGGACAAACATACCCTTTTATAGATCAATTTCATTCGTCTGTATTTACTTTTAATGATCTATATCCTGGAGTTTACGAAGTAACCGTTGAAGATGCAGGAGATTTATCAAACCCTCCTTTTGTTGGAAATATAACTGTTATAGACGAGACTGAGGTATTAGATTTTTCAAGTAGCTCTACAGCTCCTAATTGTCCCGGTGAAAGTACAGGGTCTATATCCGTTAGTGTTTCAGAAGGCGTTGGTCCTTATGAATATCAAATAATAGATGGGCCTACAGGAACAACAACAGGGCCAATAAGCGATTCTAGTACAAGTTACATATTCAATAATTTACCTTCTGGAAATTATAGAATTAGAGTTTTTGATGTTTGTGGTGATTTCCAAACAAGAAATCAAACTATTAATTCGACATCTTCCTCAAGTGTGTTTTTAAATGGTAGAGGTGTAAATCGTATATCATGTACTGAGGCAATTTATAGTGTTGATGTCTTTGGAAGTGGCTTATATACTTATGAAGTTGTTGGAGGCGCACCAAGTGGTTATTCATCATCAAATACTACAGGAGATTTTACGTTACCAATAAATCAAGCGCCTTACACATTTTCTGTAACAGGTAGCTGTGGTCAAACAGATACCTATACGCATAATAATCCAACTGCTAATGTGTTTTTTAGCACGTCTAACAAAACATGTTCAGAATGGGATTTAAGTTTAAACCCAAGTTGGATGGTTGGTCCTTATACATATACATTAACTAGTACACCAGCTGGTTATACAGGTGTTTTAACCAATACTACTGGGGATTTTGACGATATGCCATATGGGAGTTTTAGTTATACAGTATCAGATAGTTGTGGTAATATTGTTTCAGGAAATGGAGATGTCCAATCGGAGGTAATTCAAATTAATTCTAGTACTGATGCTCAGGGAGACACTTGTAATCCAGGGTTAGGCTCTGTTATAGTATCTTATAATAATAGTGAAGCCGTAGGTCCAGTAACTTTTGAGTTGACAACGGTTCCTTCTGGATTTGCTGGGGATGCTGGCCCTAAAAACGGAAATGTTTTTGATGAACTTGTGGTAGGTAATTACGTTGTAACTGGAACTGATGCTTGTGGGAATGTAGATACTCATGCCTTTGAGTTTGAAGCAGAAGATGCTTTGAATGTTGATTTTGATATTGATGTTATTCAAGGTTGTATCAATTCTCATTCTGTAGAGGTTTCTGTTACTTCAAATGTTGGCGGTGGTTTTGGAGCTAAATGGTTTAGACTTAGAGATGCTGCAACAGGAAATTTAGTTAATACAGCAGCTTCTTTTTTTGGACCCGCTACTTTTAGTAATGTTTCTGGAGGTGAATATTATATTGAGTATGATATTTTCTCAGGTTGTAGTGTTTATTCAGATACTTTTGAAGTTGAATCTTATGAACAACCTAGGTTAACACCTTTAAGTAGTTATACTTGTTCAAATAATGGTTTTGTTTCAGTTTCTGGTATAACCGATGGTGGTGTTGGACCTTTTACATACAGTTTAATTAATACTGCAAATAATCAAGTAATAGCCACAAATACAGAATGTTATTTTAGTAACCAAGACGCTTCAATATCTTACGCTGTTAGAATAGAAGATAATTGTGGGAACTCAAGTTCTGCTCAAGTTACTCCTATTAATGTGGGATTAGGTTTAGAATTTTTAGGGCAAACTTGTGCGTCAGTTGGTGATTCTTTTTCCATTTATTTAAGAGAATACACTGGAGTAGATTATAATTGGACTTTCCCAGACGGAACAACATTTAGCGGTACAGACCCTCGTTCTACTATTGGAATAATAACAAGTAGTGATTATGGTGAATATAATGTTATAGCATCTACTAGTGACGGTTGTAGAACACAAACACTTATATTAGATTTTGATGAATGTCCACCAGCTCCAATTAATGCTACTATAGATTTTGATGGTGAAGATGATTATTTAGATACAACGCCTTTTATTACCAACTGGACAGAAGGTACTATTATGAGTTGGGTAAAGATTAGTCATACTTCAAACGGTAATCTGCCAAATCTATATAGTATAGCTGGTCAAGAAAACATGAGGTTGTTTGTAACTAATGGAAGAACACCTGCTTTTGTTGTAATCACTCAAGATCAGGTAACATCCTCTAGTAATTATCCTTCCAATAATATTCAGGTTCAACCAGATCCATCATTAAACATTGAACTTGTAAATGATTTATGGTATCATTTAACTGGTGTATTTAATGCAACAGATCAAACCTTAAAACTTTATATTAATGGAGAATTGGTAGGAGAAACAACCAATGCGTTATTAAATTCAGAATTACTCACCGAGAATTTTAATGGAACGCCACATATTTATTCTCAAAGAGAGTTTACAGTTGGACGTTATCCAACAAATACAAGTACAGCCGGTTTTGGTCATTTTAAAGGTAGTATTGACGAAGTTAGGATTTTTGAGAAAGCTTTAACCAATGTGCAAATCCAGCAAATGGTTTATCAAGAAATTGAAAATAATTCAGGGTTTTTAAGAGGTAAGATTATACCAAAAGATATACAAGATTTAGGAGAAAATGGCAAAGTGCTTTGGAGTGCTTTAAAAGGATATTATCCAATGACTAATATTCTTGGAACTGAGACTGCAGATTTTTCTTTGACAGGAAACAATCTAACGCTCCATAATATTACAACTATATTAGAACAAACTGCTCCCATGCCTTATGCAACTTCAAGTGATGGTGCATGGACAAGTACAGGTACATGGTTATATGGCGATGTTTGGGATATAGCTGATACTGCAAACAATAAAGATTGGAGTATAGTAAAAATATCTAATGAAGTTACAGCTTGTCATGGAATAAAGACACTAGGATTAATTATAGATTCTAATACAATAATGCGTGTTCATAGTGAAAAAGAAGTCGAGAACAGTTGGTATTTAGAGCTCAATGGGACTTTAGATTTAGAAGATGATTGTCAGTTAGTTCAAACAGAGAAGAGTGATTTAGTAACTTCTTCCACAGGAAAAATATTAAGACGTCAAGAAGGACAATCAAATCCATATCGTTATAACTATTGGTCATCACCAGTAGGTGTTATAGGAGCTACTAGTTTATTAGATAATAATGGAGCCACAAACAATACAAACAACACAGCTTTTAATTTACAAATGCTAAAAGACGAATCAGGTGCTGGCTGTTTATTCACCTCTGGCTATACTGGAAGTGGTAGTATAAGTAGCTATTGGTTAAATACATTTATCAATGGAGTAACCTATTGGAGTTGGGCACAGATAGGCACCACTACAGCCTTAAGTCCAGGAGTAGGATATACTCAGAAAGGTACAGGTGTTGGTGGCTCAGAGCAACAATATATATTTGAAGGGAAGCCCAATAATGGTACTATTTTAATAGATGTTACAGATACTGGAGGTCC
>NZ_CANKXG010000011.1 GCF_947487575.1 uncultured Algibacter sp.
CTTTACGTACCCAGTGTTTTCCGATGTTTTCATTACACTAATGTTTTAGTGTATCGCTATTTCAGGACGGGACAAATTTTACATATAAAAAAACCACGCTGCTTAGCGTGGTTTTTTATTCATGGAAATTAATTAATAATGGATATCTATATAAAACTATTTATGTCTGTTTTAAAACTGGTGTAAATATATATCTATTAGGTAGCTGCTCAAAGTCGCTTTTAAGCCTTTTAGACTATAAGACGAAATACTCGTTTAAAAACTTCTTCAATTGCATCTTAACGATTTTGGTGTTTTTAATCGATAAATTTAGTCTACAATAACAAACTCAACTCGTCTGTTTGCTTGTAAATCTTCATTGGAACAATTGGTTTTGCAATCTATTAATGGTTTCGTTTCTCCATAACCTTTTGAAGCTAGGCGATCTTTTGAAATTCCATTTTTAATTAAATACTTTACAGCAGAAGCGGCACGTTTATTTGATAGATTTAAGTTATAAGAGTTTCTACCTTTGTTATCAGTGTGCGCGTTAATAGCTAATTTCATTTCAGGATGCTCTTTTAAAACTTTCATTATTTTATTTAAGGAAATAAAAGATTCTTCTTTGACATTGTATCTATTAAAATCAAAATAGATGTTTTCTAAAACAATGCGCATTTCATTTTCAACTTCAGCAATTATTGGTTCAGTTGTAATTAACTCAATGTCTTTTTTGTAAGTAGTCTCACTTCCTCTGTTAGTGAAAAATTCAACAGAAGCATCTTTAAATCCGTCTTTAAAAGTTGAAATACTATATGTTTCAAAAGGTATTACAGAAAAACTATAAGTTCCATCTTCCTTAGTTACAGTTCTAGAAATTTCAATTTCATCTTCATCTTTTAAAACAACTACAGTGTTCGGAAGTTTAATTTGCGTTTCTAAATCTAGCACTTTACCTTTAATATGTTGCAGAATTTCATCGTTTGTAGCGGTATAAATATCGTATCCACCTTTACCGTTAGGTCTGTTGGAGGATATATAGCCTTTGTTTTTAGCAGCTAAAAAATAGGCAAGTTCATCATAAACAGTGTTTATCGTATTGCCCATATTTCTAGGCTTCTTATATTCTTTTTTAGAATTTTTAATTACAAAAAGGTCAAACCCTCCAATGTTATCATGTCCTTTTGATGCAAAGTAAAAATATTTATCATCTAAAGAAAGTGATGGGTATTTCTCGTCATAAGAGGTGTTTATGGTTTTTCCTAAATTTTTTGGACTGCCTAAAGTTCCATCCGATTTAATATCGGAAACATATAAATCATAACCTCCAAACGAATCATCAAAATTTGCAGAAAAATATAATTTGTCTCCAGCATGATTTACAAAAGGAGTTTCTATTGAAACGTTATTTTTGTTAATATCCAAAAGTTCATTGTTAATCCAATTACCATGAGAGTCAGCTTCTAATACTGCTTTGTAGAGTTTAAATTCAAGAGAATTTTCTTTACTGCTTCTAGTATAATACACAGTTGTTTCGTTAGGAGAAAATGCTAACTGATCTTCACTAGCATTTGTGTTTAATATTCTACTAAATAAATAAGGCGAACTTAAAGCTCCATTTTTATCGATATCTAAACAAAATAATTCTTTATAGGCTTCTCTTGTATTAGGGTCTATTTTTGCTAAACCTCCTAATTTTTTTGAGGAGACCATAATTAGTTTATCTCTAAAAAACCCAGAGCCAATTTCAGAAAATGGTGTATTAACGCCAGCATCTAAAAGTTCAAAAGTATATCCGTTGGCACCAATAGTTGTTGTTTTTTTGGATGAAACCGTATGTAAATTAAACGAAGAGTTATTTACTGCTAATAAATTTGAAGGGCCTTGACTTATTATAACATTAGAAATAAGAAAAACTAAAAAACATAATTTTGTTTTCATTGCTGAGAGGAGTTGGATTAATTTGTATAAATATAACCTCGATGCAAAGTGTATTAAAAATTTCTTAGACCAAGTAGCGGTTAAATTTGTTAATCTGTTGTTTTATAGTTGTTTCTGACAAAAAAATCAAGAATTCAGTTTTAACAAATCATCTAGGTAGTTACGTGTATTTGAAAGTCGTGGTACTTTATGTTGACCTCCTAATTTATCATTTTGCTTAAGCCAATCATGAAACAGTTGGGTGCGAGCAATATTAATTTTTGGTTTATTAAGCGTTATATTATTGTAGCGTTTCGCTTCGTAATCTGAATTTAGTGCTTTTAATGCGTTGTCAAACAATTCATTAAAGTAATTTATGTCCTTTGGGGGTGTTTTAAACTCAATTAACCACTCATGGGCTCCTTTTTCTTTGCCTTGCATAAATATTGGAGCAGCAGTGAAGTCAACAATTTCAGCTTTAGTGCGTTTACATACTTTTTTAAGAGCATCTTCAGCATTTTCAATAATTAATTCTTCTCCAAATACATTAATATGGTGTTTGGTTCTCCCCGAAATTTTTATTCTATAAGGGTTTAAAGATGTAAACCTAACGGTGTCACCAATTTTATATCGCCATAATCCAGCATTTGTAGTAATAATAACGGCATAGTTCTGATTCAATCTCACCTCACTAAGTGGAATAGCCTTTTCTGCTGAAGTGGCATATATATCCATAGGAATAAATTCGTAAAAAATCCCATAATCCAGCATTAGTAGTAACTCTGATGAATTATTTTGGTCTTGAATTGCAAAGAAACCTTCTGATGCATTATAGGATTCATAATATTTAAAACCTTTTTTTGGAAGTATTTTTTTATACTGGTCTTTGTAAGGTGTAAAACTTACCCCGCCATGAAAGTACGCTTCCAAATTTGGCCAAACGTCATGTAAATTTTGTTTCCCAGTAGTTTCTAAAACATTATTTAACAAGACTAGCATCCAAGAGGGTACACCTGCTAAACTAGTTACGTTTTCGTTAATAGTTTCATCAACAATAGCCTGCATTTTATGTTCCCAATCACTCATTAATGAGACTTTGCTACTAGGTGTGCTACTGAACTCTGCCCAAAATGGCATATTGTCAATTAAAATAGCAGATAAATCGCCGAAAACTGTCCCGTTTTCTCTATATAATTCTTTACTTCCGCCAAGGCGCAAACTCTTACCGTTAAATAATTGAGAGCCTTCATTATTGTTTAAATACATACACAATAAATCTTTACTTGCAGCATAATGACAGTCTTCAAGTGACTCTTCGCTAACAGGAATAAATTTACTTTTTGCACTTGTTGTTCCACTAGATTTGGCAAACCATTTTATGGGAGTTGGCCAAAAAATATTACTTTCTCCTCGTCTAGAACGCTCAATAGTATCTTGCCAACCTTCATAATTTTTTATAGGAATGCGTTCGGCAAAGGTTTTGTAATCTTTTACAGAAGCGAAATCATATTGTTTGCCAAGCTCAGTATTTTTAGCAAAATCTATTAAGCTTAGAAGTAGCTCGTTTTGCACTTCATTAGGGTATTTTAAAAACAATTCTATTTGATGAAATCGCTTCTTTAGAAACCATGATGCAATAGAATTTACTAAGGGAATTGACATATTTATTCTATCTTTATTTTTTAAAAATAATACTTTTTTTTATGACCTACCAAGGTGTTTTAACAAAAATGGTAACAGAATTTGAAAGTCCTATTCAATACTATCTAGTTTTTGAAAATGATTTTTTAAATATGAATCAATTATTAAATAAAAATGTAACTATTCAATTTGTAAAATATCAATGTTTAAACTGCGGATTAGACAAGCCAATATATAGACAAGGTTTTGATAAACAGTGTTTTTATGATACGGCACGGGCTGGAGATTGGATTATGCGCCCAGAGTTAAGTACTGCTCATTTAAACATTGAAGACCGAGATTTAGAATATGAAAAAAAAGCGCAACTCCAACCACACATTGTGTATTTGGCTAATTCTAGTAATGTAAAAGTGGGAGTGACTAGAAAAAGTCAAGTACCAACACGTTGGATAGACCAAGGTGCTCATGAAGCTATTGAAATTGTTGAGGTTCCAAATAGATATTTAGCAGGTATTACAGAGGTTGCTTTAAAAGGCCATGTAGCTGATAAAACCAATTGGCGCAAAATGTTGAAAAATGATATTGAAGATGAGAGTTTAGTAGAATGGAGAGAACGTCTTAAAACCTATATTCCAGAAGAAGCATCAGAGTATTTTATTGAAAATAATACAGAAACCAATTTAGAATTTCCAGTAAATAAATATCCTGAAAAGCCAAAGAGCCTTAATATTAAAAAGGAGCAATCTTACACGGGTAAATTAGTTGGCGTAAAAGGGCAGTATCTTATTTTTGAAGATGAAACCGTTTTTAATGTTCGTGCTAATGAAGGTTTGGTTGTAAATATTTCAATAAACTAGAGAATGTAAAGTTTTACAGCTTGAGCAAAACTTATTACAATTAACAAAACACCAGTTGCTTTATTAACTACTAAAGAAATATTTTGTACTTTGTTTTTTATAATAACACTTAGTTTACTATAAAAATAAAGTGTTAGTACTTTACCTAAATAAACGCCTAAGAAAAATAAAAATAATACCGAAGCTGAAGATTTTAAAGACAGCATAATATCATTGTTATTTAATACTCCAAAAGCAATAACCCAATAAATCAAAACGGGAGGATTTACAATACCTAATAAAAACCCAGTAGCATATTTTGATTGGGTTAATTTTCCTTTTTTTGACTTAGTCTCAGATTGTTTCTTAAAAAGCAGATAAGAACCAGCTAAAAAAAGAATAGCTACAATTACCAGTTGTACCCATAAATTGTCATTAAAAAAATCTTTAATTACTTGATTACAATCTAAAGCATAATAGGATAGCATAACTTCAGCAATACCTGCTGTTATTGCAATTTTAAAAGCCTGTTTCGCATTTTGTTTTAATGTGGTGTTGATAACCGCGATGTTTGAAGCTCCTAGAGGTAAGGCGCTTAGTATAGCTGCAAATACTCCAATTAAAAGATAAATTATAATCATAACCCTTTTGTTGCAAAAGCGTTCGATTACTTACAAATAAAATCCCATTTACATTAAAATGTAAATGGGATAGTTATATGAATTAACAAGAAAGGTTTATATGTCTTCTTGGTCTCTTAAATTTTGAATATAAGCAGCTTTTTGAACTTCACGACGTCTTTTAACAGATGGTTTAGTGAAAAATTGACCTTCTCTTAAATTTTGCATTACTTTAATATTTCTATGCTTTCTTTTGTAGCGTTTTAAAGCTCTCTCGATGTTTTCACCATCTTTAACTATAATCTTTAACATATATATTGTATTATTTCGTTTTACTATTTTCCTTAAAAAGGGATGCAAAGTTCTAATTTTTTATTAGGAAAACCTAATTAATTGTGTCTTGTTTCTTCTTTTTATTTCCTAATAGTCCGCCAAGTATATTTTTTACAGCATTTTTAGTTGTATTTGTATTGCTGGAATCCTTGCTATCATTACTTTCAAGTATGTCTTCTAAGACATTTTTAACGGTGTTAGCTTGTTCCTGTTTTACAGAATCGTTTTTGGTTTTGTTACTTCCAAGAACATCACCAATTAAGTCTTTTACTTTGTTTGTACCTTGATTAAGCAGTTTTTGTTTTTCAATTTCAATAAGTTGTTTTGTTAAGTTGGAAATACCACTTGTTAAATCGGTTTTTACGGTTGGATTTGTATAGTTTCCACCAATATTTGCAGTTACTGGAATGCTGATATTACTGGCTTCACTATCATTTATTTTACCTATAAGTCTGTTAACCTCGCTACCTAAATATTTTGCTGGTACATTAAAAACAGCACTATAATCTAAAGTTTTATCGAAGCCATGAGCGCCAGAAACAGTTATGGAAATATCTTCATATTTTAAATCGAAAGGTTTTACGCTTACTTTTCCGTTAGCAAAGGCTAATTGTGTTTTTACATCTTTTAAATCGAGTTTATCAAAATCTATAAAACTTAAAGCGCCTTTAAGTTTGTTGAATAATTCACCTTTATTTGTATTTACTTTTGTGGTTAATAATTCTGCTAAAGCATTACCAGAAACGGTGCTTAAATCTGGAGAGAATTCTTTATCTAATTCCCCTGAAAGGTTAATGTTTGTATTTAGTTTTCCATCAAATAGTTTGGCTATAGGAGCTAAATTTTGGAGTAGTTCTAAATCTTTAAACGACTTAGAGATGTTGAATCCATCTGCGCCTAAATTTAAATTAAAAGTTGGAGTATTTTCCTTAGTTGAAACATCTCCAGAAATTGCTAGAGCACCATCAAAAATGTTGGATTTCATGTTTTGAAGTGTAACTTGTTGGTCTTTTATAATGAGTTTACCTGTTACTTCTTTTAAATTTAAATTGTCATAAATTACTGTTTTAGCATCAGCATTAATAGTACAATCTAAAAAAGCAGGAATTTTTAAAGATTCCGAATCGCTAGTAGTTTTCTTTTCTGAGGAGGCTTCATCTTCAGTCATAAAATCACTCACTTTAAACAAATTGGAATCCACATTAAAGTTTCCTTTTAAGGTGTTATCGCTTAATAGAAATCCTAATAAATTATTAATGGTTCCTGTGGCTTCAAAGTCACTGTCGCCTGTTTTGGCTTTAAAATTATTGAGTGAAACGGTTCCTGGATTAAAGGTGATGTTGGCACTGGAAATATGAATGGGATTCACAATATCTTCTGAAGAGAACACAAAATCTGTAATGCTCGCTGAACCATTATTTTTAATGCGATTGTAAGCATTGGTTTCAATAGCGTTCATATCAAAAGCAGTATTTAATTTTCCTTTTAAAATACCAGTAAGTGCATTATCTAATTCTATAGGATAAGCCTTTGTTATGTTTGCTAAATTTAAAGCACCATCAATATTAGCATTTACTAACATGTTTTTTGTGATGTCTTTTAAGGTTGCGGACGATTTAAAAACATCATCATCAATTTTAAAATTTAATGTTTTTATATTAATATAAGTGTCATCTACTTTTCCTGTAGTATTTTTTATTTCGGTATTAATAACGATGTTGCTAACACGTTTTGGTAAATCTGGATACTTAAATGATGCATTGTTTGAAGTAATGCTAATATCTAAATTAGGAATAGTTTCATCAGAACTTAATCCTTTTATAACCCCGTGTACTTTAAAATCGCCTGTGGTTTGAACATTTTCAATATTTTTAGAATATGCTTTTGGAATAACTGCTAAGAAATTTTTAAAATCAGATTCTGGATTTTTAAACGAAATGTTAATGTCTTGTCCATTTTCAAGTTGTTGCACATAGCCTTGAAATTCTAGTGGTAAATCATTAATAAAGCCTTTGTTTTTTTTGAAAGTGTATTTACTGTTGTTTAAATCCAAGCCAATTAAAGCATCTAATTTTATTGGATTATTACTTAAATAACTGGTGCTATCTAATGTAAAGCTTACGTTTCCTTTGCTTTTTGTGTTTAATTCTGAGGCTTCAGCAGAAAAAGTTCCATGACCTTCATGATTTAATTCTGTGACATGAATTATCATTTTTGAAACATCATCAATATGGGTTAAGGCACTATTATTTATTTGGTAGTCATTAATACTAAATGCAAAACCATTTGGTTTCTTTTCCGCGGAAGCGTCATTAGTGTATTCTTTTGTTATATCGTAATTTTTATTTCCAAATTTATCGGTTTTTAAAGTTAAAAGCGCTTCATCTACATGTATTGAATTTATAACAATGGGAGTTTCCTCTGTTGTTTTAAATAATTCTTTAACAGACATGGTAAACGAAATGTCTTTAACTGTTGCAAAAGTTTCGTCTTTAAATGGCTCAAAATTGGTAACTACTAAATCGTTTACATTTACATGTGCTTGCGGAAAGCTTGTTAATAGGCTTAAAGAGACATCGCTAAATTCAACTTGCGCATTTAGGTTTTGGTTAATAAATCGTTTTACCAGATCCTTAATTTTCCCTTGGAAAGCAAATGGTATTGCTATTAAAAGAGCAATTATTATAAGTAAAGTAATTCCAATAATTTTTAAAGCTTTTTTCATAAGGATATTTTGGTATTCCTGCGAAAACAGAAATGGTATTTGACGAAACTAACTAAAATAATATACGCAGAAAAAGTGTTAATGGTTGAAAAAGAAATCTTATCATTTTGTTAAGATTTGTAAACTTATAATAAATTAATCTCTTCATTAATTTTTAAACTGAAGCGTTTTCTAAATAAATACACGCCCAAATATAAAAAAGGTGTATCGCAAGCAGCTACTGCTATCTTAAATAAAAAACCACTTATTAGAAGTCCCTGAAAACTACTCCAAGGTAAAACCTCAAAAAAACAGAGCAAGAATACTACTGAAAAAGTATCAACAAATTGGGATAACCAAGTTGAGAAATTATTTCGAAGCCATAAATGTTTTCCTTTAGTTAGTTGTTTCCAAAAATGATAAATACGAATATCTATAAATTGTGCAAATAAATAAGCAAACATACTAGCTCCAACTGCTAAAATTGTGCGCCCGAAAACATTAGAAAACACATCATCTTTTATTGGTGAACTTGATAGAGCGGGAACTGCATTAGCTATTAAAATAATTAATACAGAAAAAAGCGATGCGAAAATTCCAACTACCACGACATCATTTGCGCGTTTTTTACCGTAAATTTCACTAATTAAATCTGTGATTAAAAACGTAATGGGATAAGGCAGAATGCCAACAGAAATTTCAAAAAGTTTGCTGCCAAAAATTTCAATATCAAAAGGATGCCAATAAAAGAATTTCTGAAAAATAAGATTTGAAACTACCAATGATGTAATGAATAAGCCTCCTAAAAGGATGTAAATGCGTTGGGCAGCAAGTTTGTTTTTTATGGTCATTTACAATTGTGGATAAATAGCTTCTGTAAATATAAAGGAAACCATTTACTTTTTATTATTTTGCTTCTCGATGTTAAAACCAAAAACATATCATATTGCCCTGGGTAGCAATAAAGACGATAAGTTTAGAAACTTGCAGGCTGCTGTCAATGCCATTTATGTGCGTGTTGGTAATGTGAAACTGATTTCTAAAGTTTATAAATCGCCAGCATTTGGTTTTGAAAGTGATGATTTTTTTAATTGTTGTTTGGTTTTAGAGAGTTATTTAAAACCTCAAAAGGTTTTAGATATATTATTGGAAATTGAAACCTCCTTAGGAAGAATCAGAACAACGCAGAATACTTATGAAGCCCGAACAATAGATTTGGATATTGTTTTTGCTGAAGATGACATTATAAATACAAAAACACTACAAGTACCGCATCCAGAAATGAGCAAACGTAAGTTTGTTTTGTTGCCGCTTAACGATATTGCATCAAAAGTGAAGCATCCAAAATCAGATAAAGAAGTATCTGTTTTGTTAGATGAATGCAATGATGAATCGGTTTTAGAGCCTATTAAAATTTGGCTAAAAAACCCGAGCAAGCAGTATAATTTTTCAAAATATAATTACATTGCTATTGAAGGTAACATTGGTGCAGGAAAAACGAGTTTGGCTGCAAAAATGGCGTACGATTTTAATGCCAAATTGATTTTAGAACGCTTTGCAGATAATCCGTTTTTACCAAAGTTTTATGAAGATGCTAACAGGTATGCATTTACATTAGAAATGTCTTTTCTGGCAGACCGCTACCAACAATTTTCTGATGATTTATCGCAACTCGATTTGTTTAAAGATTTTATTGTGAGTGATTACGACGTATTTAAATCGCTTATTTTTTCTAAAATCACATTGAATGACGACGAGTTTAGTTTGTACCGAAAGTTATTCTACTTAATGTATAAAGATATTGCGAAGCCTGAGTTATATGTTTATTTATACCAAAATACTGAGCGTTTGCAACAAAATATAAAAAAACGCGGACGCGATTATGAGCAAAATATCGCTGACGATTATCTAGAAAAAATTAATACGGGCTATTTAGACTTCTTAAAAACTCAAAAAGATTTTAAAGTAAAAATTATTGATGTTTCTGATAGGGATTTCGTAGAGAATCGTAAGGATTATTTATGGGTTTTGAGTGAGATTTGCGGGTGTTGATTTGTTGTTGCACTAATATCTTGGCATTTAAGTCGTTTTAATGCTAATACTACAATATACTTATTTGAAACCATTAATTCAGGATGGTACAGGATAGAGTAGCTTGTTTAGTTTTTTAGTTTTACACAAAAATACATTATATGTTATGAAAAAATCAAAATTCACCTACAAACTATTATCAATTACTTCTTTAATCGCCTTTGTAGCCTTATTTTCTTGTACAAAAGATGGGCTTGGGTTCTCTGAAGACGTTATCGTATTTGAATACGCCCCAGACTCAGACCCTAATCCGAATCCAGACCCTGTAGCTATAGTTGAGGATGAAGACACAGGTAGTGATTTATCATGTACTGCCGAAGGAGCAAATGCTACTAGGACATCAAGTGATTTGCCAAACGCTGTTAATGTTGGAACTATTGATGACCGAAGCTGTTACGCAAATTACAAAGAAGTTGAAATTGATGGACTTACTTGGGGAATATACAATATAACAGCTGGCTCCAATAATCAGGATGCAGCAAATACCTTACAACCTCGAATAGAACGCTCATTACCTATAGCGGACTCTAATGTAGGATCATCTGTAAAATTTACAGGAGACTTTAGAATTCTTGAAGTAGCTGATGCAGGCTCTTTTGGTCAAGATGGTACATATATAGCACAAGCTAAAGGGCAACACACCGGTGGTGGAGGTTCTCCTGACCCCGCTATTTGTTTATATAGAGCACATCCTATTTACGGTACAGGTAGCAATGCAGACAAGCAAGTAGCTTTCGATATTTATGCTGAGCGTATATTAGAACGTGGCGGGTCAGGAAGCGGGAGAGAAGTAGTTCTACTAAAAAGAGTTAATAAAAATGAAATAACTTCTTTTGTGTTAGAGGTAGGTTTTAAAGTAGATCCAAGCGATTCTTCAAAAAAAATACACTATTGTAATGCCATAATTGGTGGTGAAGCATTTAATTGGAATATTCCTTCACCCGAAAGAGGGACGCAATCGAAAATTAGATATGGTGCATACCGAGTTAGAGGTGGGAGAGCACAGATTAGATGGGCAAATACTTCGCATGATAGAGTTTAAAACTAATTTAATTTGAACTTGAATGAATTAGAGAAGCTTATACTCTGTATATGTAAAACAAACAAGGCTACCTGATAAGGCAGCCTTGTTTGTTTAGGGGACATACACACACAAGCGAATATTTAGGGTAATTGATATAATATGGTGATAATTTGACTTTTAGTGGGTCTCTCCAAATAATATGTCGCTAGGTGTTTCACATAATTAATTTTTAAATTAAACGGAGGTTTTAATAAATCAACTCCACTATTCTGTTTTAACCTAATACCTTGCCCAGAAATAATATCTTTATTCGGAATAAAATCACCTAAAGGGATATGTTCAGTTAGGGTAATATATTTGTAATCGTGAAGTTTTTTAAGGATGCTTTTAATTTCTGCGTTTGATAAATGTTGTAATACTTGTCTAAGAATAATGCAATCTGCAGGAGGTAATTCATCTTTTATAATATCTAGGCAATAAAATTCTAAATTATCACTTTTAAAAAGAGTCTTATTTCTATTAATAAGTGTGTCAACAATATCTATAGCGATATATTTTTTGGTATATGGAGTAAGATGCTTTCCGATATTAAAATCGCCACAGCCTAAATCGCAAACTACTAAAGGTTGTTTAAAAGAATCTAAAAATGAAATAGTTTTTTCTAGATATGGGTTTATAATTTCAAGATGATGAGAGCCATCACCAGAATAAAAATCAAAATCTTTTCCACCCCAAAGTTTCATGTCATAAATTTGATTCATTACAGCTTTGATTGGCCAAGATTGCTTTTTTTTAGTCATTTTTGAGTTTACTAAAAATATCCCAAACTACTACGCCACAACTCACAGATATATTTAAAGAGTGCTTAGTGCCAAACTGCGGTATCTCAATAATCATGTCACTTGTCGAAACCACATTTTGGTCAATACCTTTTACTTCGTTGCCAAAAACTAGAGCATATTTTGTGTTCGATTCAATCTCAAAATCGTTTAGCATTGTAGCGTTTTCAGTTTGTTCAATCGCGCAAATTTGTATGTTATCTGCTTTTAGTTTTTTAACTAAATCTATAGTATTTTCAGTATATTCCCAGTCAACGGTATCTGTACTTCCTAAGGCTGTTTTATGAATATCTTTATGTGGCGGTGTTGCTGTTATTCCACAGAGGTAAATTTTTTCAATCAAAAATGCATCACTAGTTCTAAAAATAGATCCAATATTATTTAAGCTACGAATATTATCGAGAACTATTATAATTGGAGTCTTTTTTGCTTCTTTAAATCCTTCAATGCTTAATCTATCTAATTCGCTATTTTTAAGTTTGCGCATGGCTTTATTGTTGAAATCTCGTTCTAATTGTAGATAACTTCTAAAAAATCAAGCTAAAAAAACATGAAATTAATAGTACATTGCATGCTACAATTTTGTCAAAAGTAACACATATAAATCACTTCTCCATTGGCTGAAAAAGTAAAAAAAGTAACGCCGTTAATGAAACAATATAATGCCATTAAGGTTAAATACCCTGATGCGTTGTTATTATTTCGTGTAGGTGATTTTTACGAAACCTTTGGGAGTGATGCTGTTAAAACTGCTGGTATTTTGGGTATTATTTTAACAAAGCGGGGTGCAGGTAGTGAAAGTGAAACTGAGTTGGCTGGATTTCCACACCATTCATTAAATACTTATTTGCCAAAATTGGTAAAGGCAGGTGAGCGTGTTGCTATTTGCGACCAATTGGAAGATCCAAAACAAACTAAAACCATTGTGAAACGAGGTGTTACTGAGTTGGTAACTCCAGGTGTGGCTTTAAATGATGAGGTTTTAATGTCAAAATCGAATAACTTTTTATGTTCGGTTTATTTTGATAAAAAATATATTGGGGTATCGTTTTTAGATATTTCTACAGGGGAGTTTTTAACGTCTCAAGGAAATGCAGAGTATATTGATAAATTGCTTCAAAACTTTGGACCAAGTGAAGTATTGGTTTCTAAACAGAAGCGCGCACTTTTTAATGATACTTTTGGCGACGATTTTCATACGTTTTTTTTAGAAGATTGGGTGTATCAAACCGATTATGCTTATGAAACTTTAACGAAACATTTTGATACAAAAACATTAAAAGGTTTTGGTATTGAAGATTTATATGAAGGTATTATTGCTTCAGGTTCCATTCTGCATTATTTAGGCGAAACGCAGCATCATAAATTACAGCATATCGCATCTATTTCTAGAATCGCAGAAGATGATTATGTGTGGATGGATAAGTTTACCATCAGAAATTTAGAACTTTATAATTCTACAAATAACAATGCTGTTACACTTTTAAATGTGATTGACAAAACCATTTCGCCAATGGGTGGGCGGTTGTTAAAGCGTTGGCTAGCATTGCCTTTAAAAAACGTTGAAAAAATAAAACAGCGTCATGAAGTGGTTAGTTTCTTAACCAAAGAAAACACCATACTTAAAAAGATTCAAAATCATATTAAACATATTGGCGATTTAGAGCGTTTAATTTCTAAAACAGCCACAGGAAAGGTTAATCCACGCGAAGTTATTCAGCTTAAAAACTCATTGGAAGCCATTGTTCCTATAAAGTCTTTAGCTTCGAATTGTGATAACGAATCACTTAAAATCATTGGAGATACACTTCAAAGTTGTAATGTGCTTCGTGAAAAAATAAAGGAAACTCTAAATGAAGAAGCACCTGTAAATGTTTTAAAGGGGAGTAGTATTGCCGCTGGTTTTTCTTCAGAATTGGATGAATTAAGAGGTTTGTCAAAATCAGGAAAAGATTACCTCGATAATATGTTAGAGCGTGAAAGTGAGCGTACAGGGATTACTTCACTAAAAATAGCGTCCAATAATGTTTTTGGGTATTATATTGAAGTTAGAAACACGCACAAAGATAAAGTTCCTGAAGAGTGGATTAGAAAGCAAACTCTAGTAAATGCTGAACGTTATATTACTGAAGAACTTAAAGAATACGAGGCTAAAATTTTAGGAGCCGAAGAACGTATTCTAGCCATAGAGCAACAATTATTTTCAGAATTAGTAAGCTGGTTAAATCAATATATAAAACCAGTACAGCAAAATGCTTATTTAGTTGGGCAATTAGATTGCCTGTGCGGGTTTGCACAATTAGCAAAGGATAATAAATATATATATCCAACAATCGATGATTCTTTTGATTTAGAAATTAAAGATGGGCGTCATCCAGTTATTGAAAAGCAATTACCTATTGGCGAAGCGTATATTGCTAATGATGTTTTTTTAGATAGAACAGGTCAGCAAATTATTATGATTACTGGGCCAAATATGTCTGGTAAGTCTGCTATATTACGTCAAACAGCCTTAATTGTATTGTTGGCACAAATAGGAAGTTTTGTACCTGCTAAAGAAGCTAGAATTGGACTGGTTGATAAAATTTTCACAAGAGTAGGTGCAAGCGATAATATCTCGATGGGAGAATCTACCTTTATGGTGGAAATGAATGAAACAGCTTCTATTTTGAATAATATATCTGATAGAAGTTTAGTATTACTTGATGAGATAGGGCGAGGAACTAGTACCTATGATGGCATATCTATAGCATGGGCGATAAGTGAATATTTACACGAACATCCAGCAAAACCAAAAACATTATTTGCAACCCATTACCATGAGTTGAATGAGATGAGTGAAACGTTTGGACGCATAAAAAACTTTAATGTTTCTGTAAAAGAACTCAAAAACAATGTGTTGTTCTTAAGAAAACTAGTAGAAGGCGGAAGTGCACACAGTTTTGGTATTCATGTGGCTAAAATGGCGGGAATGCCACAACAAGTTTTACATCGAGCAAATAAAATTTTAAAGAAATTAGAGCAATCGCATTCTAGTGAAGAGCTTACGGATAAAGTAAAAACTTTAAATGATGATTTACAATTGAGTTTTTTCAATCTTGATGATCCGCTTCTTGAAAATATCAAAGATGAAATATTACATATTGATATTGATACACTTACGCCAGTAGAAGCGCTTATGAAATTGAATGAAATTAAGCGTATGTTGGTTAAGAAAAAGCAAGCGTAAAATTATTTTTATTTATTTTAATAAAAGGCTTTGCAATTCCTAGAAATATTTTAAATTTGCATCCGCAATCGAAGGGTTGTACGTTCATTAAAAACTGCGAAAGTAGCTCAGGGGTAGAGCATCACCTTGCCAAGGTGGGGGTCGCGGGTTCAAATCCCGTCTTTCGCTCTGAGACTTTCTTAAAATATACCAATTGATATGTTTACATATCTAATTTGCTGAAGTGGTGGAATTGGTAGACACGTTGGACTTAAAATCCAATGTCCATTAGGACGTACGGGTTCAAGTCCCGTCTTCAGTACAGATGAAAAGCCGAAACGAAAGTTTCGGCTTTTTTGGTTTAAGAAAATTTTTATTTGTTTGAAAAGTTCATATGCGACTCCACACTTTCAATTTTGTTATCACTAAATAATTTTAATGGAGTTTGTTTTCTCAGTATCTGATGTTTCAATTTTCTTTTTTTCTGTTAGCTATTTTATTTGATGTGAAACCTTATTTCTCTTAGCAATAGACTTATTTGTATTAGTAATAGACCTATTTGTTTTAGTAATAGAATGAAATCTTTTTTAGTTTTATAGAAATTATAAATGTTTTTTTATTTACAATTTTCACAAAACTTATTTGATAACAGAAAATCTACCAATCGATGGAAAGTGTATAGATAGAATTATATAATAGAGAAAAAGTGCTAAAACATTCTGAAGCATTTTATGATAATTTAGAAGAACACAAAAAGAAAATAGCATCAGAAAATGACGTTTCGGTTTAGAAAAGGATTTTAAAATTTTAATATAGTTGCTCACGTTGCAAGTAGTCATAATAAGTTAAACAAAACAAAACTATGTTTCAAAAACTAATACTAATTTTAAGTGCCATTATAATCTGTACAAGCTGCAATTCAAAGGAAAATAAAGTGAAAACAAATAAAAATTTGAAAGCTGAAATTGAATATAAAATAGCATCAGATTTAGGTGAAGGTGCCATTTGGAACTATCAAACCCAAGAATTATATTGGATTGATATTGAAAAGAAAACTCTAAATATCTATAATCCAGAAAAGAAAGCGAATCGTATTATAAACATGTCTTCTAGAATTGGTACCGTGGTACCAATAGATACAAATGAAGTATTGTCTGCCCTTGAAGATGGTGTTTACAAAACGAACTTAAAAACAGGTCGTTCAAAGTTGTTTGTAGACATGAGCGATGAACTTAAAGATAGTAGACTAAACGATGGAAAGTGTGACCCTAGCGGACGTTTTTGGGTAGGCTCCATGCACTTAAAGCAAAAAGAAGGGCACGCAAAACTTTTCAATATAAATAACAAAAGTGAACTACAAATGAAAATTGATAGCGTTACAATTTCTAATGGTATTGTTTGGACTTCTGATAAAACAAAAATGTATTATATCGATACACCAACATCTGAAATTAAAGGCTATGAATATGATAATAAAACTGGACAAATTTCTAATGGTAAAGTGGTAGTGAAAATACCTGAAGCTTTAGGGTTTCCTGATGGGATGACTATTGATGAAAACAATATGCTTTGGGTAGCGATGTGGAATGGTAATGCAGTTATTCAATTTAACCCTAACACAGGAAACGTAATTCAAAAAGTTGAAGTACCAGCGCATAACATTACATCTTGTGCTTTTGGCGGTAAAGATTTAAATATGCTGTATATTACTTCGGCAAGAGTAGACATGACCGAAGAAGAATTGGAAAAATATCCGCTTTCTGGTTCAGTATTTAAAGTTAATTTAGGAGTTAAAGGCGTTAAAAGCTCATTTTATAAAGCACATTAGAAAAATTTAGAATCATGAAATATTACTATACATTAATTGTCATTTTATGCTTTTTTAGTTGTTCAAAAAAAGAACAAACTCAAAATACAGCATCAGGAAACAATGCTCAAAAATATGAGGAAGTCATTAATGAATTACTTTCAAAAATGACTCTTGAAGAAAAAATTGGACAAACTAATTTAAGAGGGACATCAAGTAGGGCTAAAACTTTGTCGGATGAATTAAAACAAGATGTGAGAGATGGTAAAGTTGGAGCATTATTAAATGTAATGCGTACAGAATTTGTTGATGAATTACAAAAGGTTGCAGTTGAAGAAAGCCCTAATAAAATTCCATTAATTTTTGCCAGAGATGTGATTCATGGTTTTAAAACCATGTTCCCTATTCCACTAGGAATGGCTGCGTCTTGGGATGCAGATGTTGCAAAAACATCATCTAGAATTGCAGCTATTGAGTCAAGCCAAGTAGGTGTTCGATGGACGTTTGCGCCCATGCTAGATATAGCAAAAGATAGCCGATGGGGAAGAATTGCTGAATCCCCAGGTGAAGATCCGTATTTAGCATCCATTTTAGGAAAAGCCTATGTAGAAGGTTTTCAAGGTGATTCATTAAATAATGCAACAAGTATAGCGGCTTGCGCCAAACATTATATTGGTTATGGAGCTGCAATAGGTGGGAGAGATTACAATACTACTGTCATACCAAACTCGTTATTACGTAATGTGTATTTGCCGCCTTTTGAGGCAGCTTTAAGAGCTGGTTCTGCAACGGTAATGACCGCTTTTAATGAAATAAATGGCGTGCCTGCAACTGGAAATAAATACTTGTTGAAAGATGTTTTAAGAGATGAATTGCATTTTGATGGCCTTGTGGTTAGTGATTGGGATTCTGTAATAGAAATGATTGCTCATGGGTTTGCAACAGATGAGAAACACGCAGGTGAGTTGGCTGCCAATGCAGGTTTAGACATGGAAATGACTAGTAAAGCTTATGAGCATCATTTAAAAAATTTAATAAATGAAGGCAAGGTTTCAGAAGCACAGTTAAATGAATTTGTAAGAAACATTTTAAGAGTAAAATTTCGATTAGGACTTTTTGAAACTCCATACATTGATAAATCTAATGAAGTTAATTTTTATACAAAGGAACATTTATCTGAAGCAAAAAAAGCAGCTATTAAAAGTACAGTCTTGTTAAAAAACACGAAGGTTTTACCGATTTCAAAGCAAACAAAAATAGCCTTAATTGGTCCTATGGCTCATGCACCTTTGGATCAAATGGGAACATGGGCGTTTGATGGCGAAAAGGAACATACAGTAACACCTTTTGAGGCTTTTAAAACGGCACAAGTCAATTTTAAATATGTATCTGGTTTAACGCATAGTAGAGATCAATCCAACACGCAGTTTAAAAAAGCAATAACAACTGCTAAAGAAGCAGAGGTTGTTGTGTTTATAGCAGGTGAAGAAGCTATTTTATCTGGGGAAGCCCACAGTAGATCTAATATAGATTTACCCGGAGCTCAAGAAGATTTAATAAAAGCACTGGCTAAAACTGGGAAACCTATTGTTTTGGTAATTATGGCAGGTCGCCCAATAACCATCACTAATATTATAGATGATGTAGATGCGGTTTTAATGTCTTGGCACCCCGGAACAATGGGAGGCGAAGCGCTACACGACATCCTTTTTGGTATAATTGAACCTCAAGGAAGGTTACCAGTTTCATGGCCAAAAACTGCTGGACAATTACCTTATTTTTATAATCATAAAAATACAGGAAGACCAGCAAATAAAGAAGATTATGTGGCTATGTATGATATTCCTATTGGTGCGTGGCAAAGTTCGTTAGGTAATGATTCTCACTATTTAGATATTGGATATACACCGCATTTTCCGTTTGGTTTTGGTTTAGGCTACACCACGTTTAGTTATGATGCTATTAAGGTTTCAAAAGACACTATTAATTTTAACGAAGATATTATTGTAAAAGCCACTGTTTCTAATACAGGAAAACGGGTAGGTAAAGAAGTGGTTCAATTATATATTCGTGATGTTGTTGGTAGTATTACTAGACCTGTAAAAGAGTTGAAGCGATTTGAGCATGTAGTATTAGAGGCTGGAGAAACCAAAGATGTAACCTTTACATTATCATCAAAAGATTTTATATTTACAAATAACGCGTCTGTTAGAGCAGCAGAAGCAGGAGATTTTGATGTTTGGGTAGGGCCGCATGCTGCATCAGGATTAAAAAAATCATTTTATCTCCAGAAAAAATAGCTATGGTTATAGTTGTAATGGGGGTAAGTGGTTCTGGAAAAACAACCATAAGCAAAAAATTATCTGAAAGAATAGAAGTCCCTTATTTTGATGCGGATGATTTTCATCCAGAATCAAATATCGATAAAATGGCAAGCGGTAAGGCTTTAAATGATGAAGATAGAAGGCCTTGGCTAGAAGAATTAGCTGAAAATATAAGTGTGTGGGCAAATGAAAAAGGTGCTGTTTTGGCATGTTCAGCATTAAAAGAAAGTTATAGAGTATTGCTGTCATTAAAATATAAATCTATTATTTGGGTATATTTATCTGGCCATAAAGCCTTGATTAAAGATAGAATTGAAAAGCGACAAGGGCATTTTATGTCTTCAGATTTATTAAATGCACAGTTTAGAGATTTGGAAATACCAAACAAAGCTGTTGTAATAAATATATCTAAATCGCCTGAAGATATTATAAACACTATTATTTCAAAATTAAAAGATGAGTAAATCATTTATAGGCGTTATTGGGTTAGGCGTTATGGGCAGCAGTTTAAGCTTAAATATTGCCGAAAAAGGCTTTCCATTGTCTGTGTTTAATAGGGCTATTCCAGGAGAAGCTTATATCCTCAAAAATTTTATGATGAATTTGGATGAAGGTATGCAGGTTGAAGGCTTTTCAGATTTCAAGAATTTTATAGATTCTTTAGAGCGCCCAAGAAAAATTTTAATAATGATAAAAGCTGGCGAAGCAATAGATTACGTTATAGAAGAATTATTACCGCTTTTATCTGAAAATGATATTTTAATAGATGGAGGTAATTCACATTATTTAGATACCAATAGAAGAACTACCTATTTGAATAAAAAAGGTATAAGCTTTGTGGGTTGTGGTGTTTCTGGTGGCGAAGAAGGTGCAAGAAAAGGCCCTTCAATAATGCCTGGGTGTTCAAAAAAAGCTTACGCAAATATAGCTCCAATTTTGGAGGCTATAGCAGCAAAAGATACTCGGGGTAAAAGTTGTTGTACACATATTAGTGAAGCTGGTTCAGGACATTTTGTAAAAATGGTTCATAATGGTATTGAATATGCCGAAATGCAACTATTGGCTGAGGCTTATACGTTATTAAAGGTTACTAAAACGAATGCCGCTATTGCTAAAATATTTAAAGCATGGCATAAAACAGATCTCTCAAGTTATCTATTGGAAATAACTATTGCTATTCTTCAAAAGGAAAAAGATGGTATTTATGTTTTGGATACTATTTTGGATAAAGCAGGAAATAAAGGCACAGGTTCATGGTCTACAAAAGCGTCTTTTGATTTAGGTACAGTAAATACAATGATGTCGTCTGCGGTTTTTGCGAGATACATTTCTGCTTTTAAAAGTAAAAGACATGAACTTTCTATAAGCGTAGCGCCAAATGTAAACCAAGCTGAAGCTATTGATATTTCTGTTTTGGAAAAAGCTTATCGATTTGCAAGACTTATTAATCATCATCAAGGTTTTGAATTGATGCAACAAGCTTCAAAAGCATATCATTGGGATTTAAACCTATCGGAAATTGCTCGTATTTGGACTAATGGATGTATTATTCGTTCTGAATTTATGGAGAAATCAATTACTGTTTTTAAGAAATATGAAAGTTATTTAGAAGATGAAAATAGTTTGAATCTATTAAAATCCGCTGAAGCTGCAATCAAGCAAAGTATTTCTGATAGTTTATCAAGTCGTATTGCTTTCGATACGTTTTGGTCTGCCTATAATTATTGGGTTTCCATGACCACTAAAAATTTGCCAGCCAATTTAATACAGGCGCAACGCGATTATTTTGGAGCACACACCTATCAAAAAATAAATGCCCCTGAAAATCAATTTTTTCACACTAAATGGTATTAATGATGATAGATTTTTCACTTTTAGGAGCTGTTTTATTAAGTGTTGTTTTTCTTATTGTACTTATTTTAAGGTTTAAAATTCAAGCCTTTTTAGCATTATTAATGGCTAGTATTTTGGTAGGTGTTTTATCTGGCATGGATCCGCTAGCTATTGTGAAAACTGTTCAAAAAGGTATGGGTAATACGCTGGGTTTTGTTGCAGTTGTTGTAGGTTTAGGTGGTGTTTTTGGTGCAATTTTAGAACATTCTGGTGGAGCAGAATCTCTAGCAAATAAATTATTAGCTAAATTTGGAGTAAAACATTCATCTTGGGCATTAGTACTAACTGGGTTTATAGTTGCTATACCTGTATTTTTTGAAGTGGCTTTTATCATTTTAGTACCTATGATTTATGCGCTTCAAAAGAAAACAAAAAAATCAATTTTACTATATGGTATTCCTTTATTGGCAGGTTTAGCCATTACGCATACTTTTATTCCACCAACACCTGGGCCTGTGGCTGTGGCCGATATTTTAAAAGCAGATTTAGGTTGGGTTATTTTATTCGGATTTATTGCTGGTATTCCTACTGCAATTTTATGCGGCCCTGTTTTAGGAAAATTTATTTCAAAACGTATTACTACTTCTGGTATTCCTATTCAAGAAGTAGCAGCTGTTACTAAACATAAAAGTCTCCCATCAGTAGGTGTTATCATAAGCATTATCGCTATTCCTATTGTCCTCATTTTATTGAATACAACACTTAATAGCCCGCTAGTTAATGAAAAGGTAATTCCAATATCTGTTTTAAAATGGTTGGGTATGATAGGGCATCCTTTTTCAGCATTAATAATTGCGAATATTATTGCTTGGTATGTTTTAGGTATACGCAGAGGATTTACAAAAGCACAATTGTTAGATATCAGCTCAAAATCCATGGCGCCAGCTGGGATTATCATTTTAATAACTGGTGCGGGTGGCGTGTTTAAACAAATGCTTATAAATACTGGAGCTGGAGAAATGTTAGCCAATTATTTTGCAGATAAAGGGGTTAGTATTTTGTTATTTGCGTTTATATCTGCAGCTATAGTTAGAATTTTACAAGGGTCGGCAACGGTTGCTATGATTACTGCCGCAGGACTTACAGCGCCTCTTTTGGTAGAGTCTATATCTGAGCCTCAAAAAGCACTACTTGTTATAGCTGTGGCTTCGGGTGCAAGTATCATGTCTCATGTAAATGATAGTGGTTTCTGGTTGGTTGGTAAATATCTGGGTTTAACCGAAAAGCAAACTTTTAAAAGTTGGACGCTCATGACGACACTATTAGCTCTCATTGGGTTTAGTTGTGCCTCTTTATTGTCTTTGTTTTTTTAAGGGGTTTAGGTTTTAATTTTATGATTTATAACAATTATGATATATGTTCATTTGCGAAGACTATAAGTATAGTCATAAAAAAAACCACCTATAAGGTGGTTTTAATTTTTTAAAAACTAGTCTAAATTAGTGACCTTCTTTTAATTTTTCAGCTTCTTTTTTAACAGCATCTGCAGCTTTATCGGCAGTTTCGCTTGCAGCGTCTACAGCAGAATCAACTGCATTACCAGCAGCATCTGCGGCTGAATCCACAGCGTCGCTTGCGGCATCAGCAGCTTTTTCAACAGCATCGCCAGCAGCATCTACTGCATCACCAGCAGCATCAGTGGCGTTTTCAGCAGCGTTCTCAACAGCTTCTTCAACTGAGTCTGCTTTTTTTGTGTCTCTACATGATGTGAAGCTTAAACTTAAAGCTAATAACAAGATTGAACTTAATAATAATTTTTTCATCGGTTTTTGTTTTAGTGTTAACTATTAATAGATGTGTAATTTAATGACTTTTTACTGAAAATAAGAACTTTATAAAAAATCTTCATTAAAAACACTTTATATACGTAAATAATCAAGTATTTGGATTACGGCTCCCTTGTTTTTATCTATATATACTCTGTTATTAATTCCTGAAGCCAATCTTTTTTTAGAGTTGTGAATTAATTCATTTAAAATACTATTAAACTCTTTTTGATTAGAAATAGAAAACATACCTCCATTATTAATTAGGGCTTGGGCTTCTGGAAATTTGCCATGATTATTGCCTATAATTATAGGAATGCTGAATACTGCTGGTTCTAGGGTGTTGTGCAGTCCAGTATTACCTAATGCACCTCCTACATAAGCAATATCTGCATAACTATATATTTTTGAAAGAAGACCAATAGTGTCTATTATAAAGACTTTGAATTCAGTTAAAACGGTATCATTTTTCTTAGAAAATAATATAGATTTTGAAGTAATCTTATCTTGTATCTGTTTTATTCGATGTGGTTTAATATCGTGGGGAACAATAATAAATTTCACATTTCTGGGGGCTTCGGAATTTATATAATTTATAAGCAGCGTTTCTCCTTGAGGCCATGTGCTACCTGCAACTATACATAGGTTTTTGTTTTTAAATTTTTCAATAAAATCTAAATTGTTATTATTTTTTAATTGATTGTGAACTCTATCAAATCGAGTGTCTCCACTAACGGTAACTGAATTGTAGTTTAATGATTGCAGTAACGTTTTAGATGTTTCGTTTTGTGTAAAAATGTGCTCAAAAGCAAAAAGAGCTTGTTTAAGTTGTTTTCCGTAGAATTTAAAATATGATTGATTTTTTCTAAATGAAGCAGATATTAATATGGCACGTAATTTTCTAAGCTTTAATTCATTTAAGAAATTTGGCCAAATATCGTATTTAACAAATATTGTAAGCTGCGGATTTACAATATCTAAAAACCGTTTAGCATTGTTTCTAGTATCTAAAGGTAGATAGATAACAACATCGGCAATAGGCGTGTTTTTTTTAATTTCATATCCAGAAGGTGAAAAAAAACTAAGAATGATTTTGTGATTTTTGTAATGGTCTCTAAGTTTTGTAAATACAGGAAGACCTTGTTCAAATTCACCTAATGAGGCACAATGAAACCAAATTGTTTTATCACCTACATTTAATTTGTTTTGTAAAAGTTGGAATGTGTATTTTCTACCTTGCACACCTTTTTTAAGCTTAATATTAAATAATGCTCCAAATTTTAGAGCAAAAGAGGTAAGATATATTCCTATGTTATAAATAAAATGCAATATTATTTCTTTTAATGCTAAAATACATTTCTTTAAAATAAATTCATTGGTTAGCGTTAATCATTTTTGTAATTTTACTATCTGTTAATCCGCAAAATATTAGCGTTAATAACTGTTTTTATTTATGATTTTAAATATAAACACATTTTTTTTAGATGAAAAAAATTCAAATGGTTGACCTTAAAGGTCAGTACGGCAATATAAAAGATATTGTTAATTCTTCTATTCAAGAGGTAATAGAAAACACAGCATTTATAAACGGACCCAAAGTTCATGAGTTTCAAAAAAACCTTGAGTCTTATTTAGAGGTTAAGCATGTAATTCCGTGTGCAAATGGAACAGATGCATTGCAAATAGCGATGATGGGTTTAGGATTAAAGCCTGGAGATGAAGTTATTACTGCTGATTTTACTTTTGCAGCTACAGTTGAGGTTATTGCTTTATTGCAACTTACGCCTGTGTTGGTAGATGTTAATGAAGATGATTTTAATATTAATATTAATGCCATAAAAAAGGCAATTACGCCCAAAACAAAAGCCATTGTTCCAGTTCATTTATTTGGACAATGTGCTAATATGGAGGAGATTATGAAACTTGCTAAAGCTCATGATTTATTTGTTATTGAAGATAATGCTCAAGCTATAGGAGCAAATTACACATACAGTAATGGTACTAAAGTGAAAGCTGGAACCATTGGAAATGTGGGAGCTACTTCTTTTTTTCCATCTAAAAACTTAGGTTGTTATGGCGATGGAGGTGCTATCTTTACAAATGATGACAATTTAGCACATACCATTAGAGGAATAGTTAACCATGGTATGTATGAACGATACCATCATGATGTTGTAGGCGTAAACTCTAGATTAGATAGTATTCAAGCAGTAGTTTTGGATGCAAAACTTCCACTTTTGGATACTTATAATAAAGCAAGGCAAATAGCAGCAAGAAAATACAATTTAGCTTTTAAAGATCTAGAAAGTATAACAATACCAAAAACTGTAAACGGTTGTGATGGTATTTGTGATACTTGTGATTGTCATGTATTTCATCAATATACATTAAGATTAAATGGTGTTAACAGAGATGCATTAGTAAAATATTTAAATGATAAGGGAATTCCCTGTGGTGTGTATTATCCAATTCCATTACATAAACAAAAAGCCTATTTGGATAAAAGATATAATGAATCTGATTTTGAAGTTACTAATCAATTAGTAAAAGATGTTATTTCATTACCAATGCATACAGAATTAGATGACCAACAAATAGAGTTTATCACATCAACAATTATAAAATTTATAAATGAATAAAATATTAGTTACAGGAGGATTGGGATTTATTGGTTCTCATACAGTAGTTGAACTTCAAAATGAAGGCTATGAGGTTGTTATTATTGACGATTTATCAAATTCTTCTGAAAAAGTTTTAGATGGTATTACTGCTATTACTGGTAAAACACCAATTTTTGAAAAATTAGATTTAAAAGATAAAGCTGGTGTTGAAGCTTTTTTTGCTAAACACAATGGTGTAAAAGGTGTTATTCATTTTGCAGCTAGTAAAGCTGTTGGAGAGAGTGTAAAAGAACCATTGTTATATTATGAAAACAATATTTCAACTTTGGTTTATATTCTTAAAGAATTGAAGAAATTACCATCTGCAGCTTTTATTTTTAGTTCGTCTTGCACAGTTTACGGACAAGCTGATGAATTACCAATTACTGAGAGTGCTCCAGTAAAACAGGCTGAATCTCCTTACGGAAACACGAAACAAATTGGTGAAGAGATTATCCAAGATACTTGTAAAGTAGTACCGACTTTAAAAGCTATAGCATTACGTTATTTCAATCCAATTGGCGCACACGAGTCAGTTGAAATTGGAGAACTACCAATTGGTGTTCCTCAAAACTTAGTGCCATTTATTACACAAACGGCTATAGGGTTACGTGAAGAGTTGTCTGTGTTTGGAGATGATTATCCTACACCTGATGGAACATGTATTCGAGATTATATTCATGTTGTAGATTTAGCTAAAGCCCACGTTATAGCTCTTGGTAGATTATTAAAAGGTAAAAATAAGGCTAACTATGAAACGTTTAATTTAGGAACAGGTAAAGGGAGTTCTGTTCTTGAAGTAGTTCAATCTTTTGAAAAAGTTTCTGGAAAGAAATTGAACTATAAGATTGTTGATAGAAGAGAAGGTGATATTATTTCTGCTTATGCTGATACTAATAAAGCTAATGATGAATTAGGATGGAAAACTAAACTATCTCTTGATGATGCTATGAGTTCTGCGTGGAAGTGGGAGCAAAAAGTAAGATTAGAATAGTAATAAACCATAGATATAAAAAAGGTCGCTATTTATAGCGACCTTTTTTATTTTATAAACTTTAGACTAATATTTAATTAGACTCACTAGTTTTCTTCTTCTTAAAACTCATAAATACAAGTATAATCATACCTGTAGTAACTGATAAGTCTGCAAGATTAAAAATGCCAGTTCTAAAAACGCCTCCTAAATCTATGAACAAGAAATCGGTTACTTTTCCAAAGGCTATCCTATCAAAAACATTTGCAATACCTCCACCAATAATACTAGCAAAGGCGAAAAGCGACCAATTGTCTAAAGATTTATCTTTAAAAATATGACGAAGCACAAAGCCTAAAACTAGAATTGGTAAAATGAGTAATAAAATGATTCTGAGGGTAGGATTTAAATCGCTCCCCATACCTAGAAAAGCACCAGTGTTTTCAATATTCATCATTATAAAGGCATCACCAATTAAGGGAATACGCTCTCCTGGGTTGATTTCTGTTCTAAGTGTAATGTTATCTCTAACAATAACTTTAGAAATTTGATCAACCGCAATAGTCAAAATAATAACTAATATGATGAATATGGAGCGTTTATTAAGTTTCATTAACTATTAGTTTCAAAAGTTGCAGAAGCAGTTTCAGATACTCTGTTAATTTTTTTTACCAAACCTTGTAATACTTTACCAGGACCAACTTCTGTAAATAAGGTAGCACCATCAGCAATCATTTGTTGTACAGATTGCGTCCAGCGTACTGGAGCGGTTAATTGAGATATAAGGTTTGCTTTTATTGCCGCTTCATCAATTACTGCATTGGCAGTAACGTTTTGATAAATTGGGCAGTTTGGTTTGCTAAATGTTGTGTTTTCTATTGCAGCAGCTAATTCTTCACGAGCAGGCTCCATTAAAGGCGAATGGAATGCGCCTCCAACTGGTAAAACTAAAGCTCTACGTGCGCCTTCTTCTTTTAAAGATTCGCAAGCTTTGTTGATAGCTTCAACTTCACCAGAAATCACTAATTGTCCTGGGCAATTATAATTTGCTGCAACTACAATACCTTTAGTTGTTGCACATATTTTTTCAACAATATCATCATCAAGTCCTAAAACAGCAGCCATTGTGCTTGGTTGAATTTCGCAAGCCTTTTGCATTGCTGTAGCACGTTGAGATACTAATTTTAAACCATCTTCAAAAGTTAAAGCGCCGTTTGCCACTAAAGCAGATAACTCTCCAAGAGAATGTCCTGCAACCATATCTGGTTGAAAGCTATCTCCTAAAGTTTTTGCTAAAATTACTGAATGTAAAAATATAGCAGGTTGGGTTACTTTAGTTTGTTTTAAGTCTTCAGCAGAACCTTCAAACATCGTATCTGTGATGTTGAAACCTAGTATATCATTAGCTTGTTCGAATAAATCTTGTGCTAACGGTGAGTTTTCATATAGGTCTAAACCCATTCCAGAGAATTGAGCGCCTTGACCAGGAAAAACGTATGCTTTCATATTTAGTTAGTTTTTTTGTGTCGCAAAAATAACAATAAAACTTTAGATGGAGTGATTCTGTTTTTTGAAAGTTCGAGGTTTGCGTTAGGGATTGCAGTGGAAAGCCCGCAGCCCGATCCCGATAGCTATCGGGAGAGGTGCGAGGACTTGGAACGTAAAGCCCGACTTTTTGCGATCCTGCAAGGTTTTTAAAACCTAGCAGGTATGAGTAAAAAGTAACGCCCAAATAAAACTATAAAGCACCAATAGCCGCTTCCGCACAACGCTCGCCATCCATAGCTGCAGATACGATGCCGCCTGCGTAACCGCCACCTTCACCGCAGGGATATAAATTGGAAATTTGTGGATGCTGTAATTGCTCGTTTCTAGGGATGGAAACGGGTGATGAGGTTCTGGATTCTACACCAACAATGTTAGCTTCCTCGGTGTAATAGCCTTTCATTTTTCTGCCAAAAGCTTCAAAGCCTTTTCTGAGTCTGCCTCCAATAAATTTTGGTAATAAGGAGTGCAAAGGCGCAGATTTAAGTCCGGGTTGATAGGAAGTGTCGTTTAATTCTGGCGACAATCTACCTTCAACAAAATCGGTTAATCGTTGTGCTGGGGCTACTTGACTTCGACCTCCAGAGGTGAATGCTAAACGCTCTAAATTCTTTTGATATTCTAGACCTTTTAAGGCGCCGAATTTCTCGTATTTGGGTAAATCGGTATCCACATTAATTTCGACAACAATACCCGAATTGGCATACAAATTATTTCGTTTTGAAGGTGACATCCCATTTACAACTACTTCTCCATTGGCTGTTGCAGCTGGCACAATAAACCCACCAGGGCACATGCAAAACGAGTACACACCGCGGTCTTTTACTTGTTGCACCAAACCGTAAGAAGCTGCAGGAAGTAATTCGTGGCGCTTGCCAGAACAGTGGTACTGAATGGAGTCTATAATATGTTGCGGATGCTCTACACGAACGCCCATGGCAAAGGATTTAGCCTCAATTGCAATGTCTTTTTTATTAAGCAGATAAAAAATATCTCGTGCCGAGTGTCCTGTTGCTAAAATGACATTTTCAACAGGTAATTCTTTACCATTTTTAAGTTGAATACCCTTTATTTTATTATCCTTTAAAATAAAATCTGTAACACGGGTTTCAAAATGAATTTCACCACCATATTTAAGAATGGTTTCGCGGATATTCTGAACCACTTTTGGGAGTTTATTGGTTCCTATGTGCGGGTGTGCATCAACCAAAATCTGGTCGGTTGCGCCATGATATACTAAGTTTTCAAAAATGCGACGGACATCGCCACGTTTTAAACTTCTGGTATACAGCTTGCCATCACTATAAGTTCCTGCGCCACCTTCTCCAAAACAATAATTAGAATCTTCGTTTACAAAATGGTCTTGATTTATGGCTTTTAAATCTCTCCGACGGTCTTGTACATTTTTTCCACGCTCTAAAACAATGGGTTTAAAACCAAGTTCTATACAGCGTAAAGCGGCATACATTCCTGCAGGACCAAAGCCGATAATATGAATGGGTTTTGCTTTAGAAACGTCTTTATATTCAAAGGTATATGCTGAGTTTTCCGGAACAGGCTCTTTAATATAAACCGTTAGCTTATAATTTAAAATAATTTTAGGTTTCCTAGCATCAATAGACTTTCTAAGAACTTTTACTCCAGTAATATCTTTTCTGTCAATATCTAGTTTAATAGCAGATTTTAAAACTAAAATATCAGGCTGTCCTTCCTCTTTAAGTGTAATACGAAGTTGTATTTCTTTTAACATTTGGTAAATTACTTAAAATTTAAATCAAGAATTTAGAAAAAGAAATTGCGAAAAATTTCACTAACTAATTTAAAGACGAATTACTTCCTTTCATAAGTCAAAAACGAAAACTCGTAGTCATGAGCATCATCTTTTTTATGAAACACATTTGCAGTTTCTTTCCAAACCGAAGTATCCACTTCAGGGAAATACGTATCCGCATCAAAATCATGATGCACACGCGTTAATTCAATTCTATCTGCAATAGCCATAGCTTGCTTATAAATCTGGCCACCACCAATAATAAACGGTTGCGAATCACTTTTAGACGCATCAATGGCATCTTCCAAACTATGCACAATTATAACACCATCAGGCGCTTTGTAGTCTTTCTGTCTTGTTATAACAACGTGCGTTCTATTAGGCAACGGCTTCGGGAAACTTTCAAAAGTTTTACGCCCCATGATAATATGGTGCCCGTTGGTAAGCGATTTAAAACGTTTCAAATCATCACTTAAATGCCATATTAACTTATTACCTAAACCAATCGCATTATTTTCAGCCGCAGCAACAATTATTGTTAGTTCTGATTTAGTGCTTATAGAATTAGTGTTTTTTTCATTATAAACTTCGCTTTGCGCTATAAGTTTTTCTTCCTTTTCAAAACCCGATTTAAGTTTATCAATACGCTGTTGTTGTTTGGTAACTAATTTCTCAAGCTGTTCTTTCTCCCAAGCTTTTCCCATAAATTTATGCGTTACAAACACATTAAAAAGATGATATATAAATAGGGATAACCAAATCAGAATCGCAAACACAAACCAATCAATACCAAAAAGTTTAAAATCTTTACCAATCCCTAAAACCGTATTAGCAATAATTAAAAATATGGCGCCAATTAAAAAAAGAACAAAATGTGCATACAAACGTTTTTTTTGTTTAATACGTTTCTGAGCATTTTCAATAAGCTCTAATTGGTCTTTATCTATCTGTGGTGTGGGTTTCTTTTTTCCGAACATACTAGTAAAATAATGAGTGTAAAGTTAATCCTTTTTAATAAAAGTAAGCGTAATATAAAAATACTTGAGAATTAACCATTAACGAAAAGGTTTTCGTTTTTAAACAGACTGATAATCAGTTAAAAACAGGCTTTTAGAGTTGATAATAATATAAATATTCTGCCAATTTTTTACCTACTCTATTTTTTTGCAGAACACAAATTGTCAAATTAATAATTTTAAAAAAGTAAAGAGACTTAAATAGTTACGGGTTATAATTTGTTTTTAAATTTGTACCGTTATTAAACGTTAAAGTAAAAAATTAAATTATATAATTATGGCTATTAAAAAACAATTTTTAAAAAGTAAACCAGTTTGTAAAGTAACTTTTACTTTACCTGCTGCCGATGCTAAAAAAGTCTCTGTTGTTGGGTCTTTCAACGAATGGAATACTAAAAAAGCACCACTTAAAAAATTAAAAAACGGAACTTTTAAAGGTACTGTAGATTTAGAATCTGGGGCATCTCACGAGTTTAAGTATGTTGTAGATGGTGTATACGTAAACGACGATGCTGCCGATGCTTATGCATGGAACGATTATGCAGGTGCAGAAAACGGTGTTATAAACCTATAATTACTGTTTAGTAATCATATTGAAAGCACCTCGTTTGGGGTGCTTTTTTGTTTAACTTTCTGGGCGTTACCACAAGGGTCGGGCTTTTCGTTGCAAGTCCTCGCACCTCCTGTGTCGGGCTGTGGGCTTTTCTCTGCAATCCCTAACGCAATATCTGCTAAGGTTAGTATTCTTGGTCTAAAGGTCAAGTTTATTAAACAGCAACAACCCCTTTAATATGTGGATGTGGATTATAATCAACCAAAGTAAAATCTTCAAAATCAAAGTCAAAAATATCTTTAATTTCAGGATTAAGAATCATTTTTGGTAACGGACGAATATCTCTTGAAAGTTGTAATTCCAATTGCTCGTAATGGTTACTATAAATATGTGCATCGCCAAAGGTGTGAATAAACTCTCCAGCTTCATAACCACATACTTGCGCCATCATCATGGTGAATAAAGCATACGATGCAATATTAAAAGGTACACCTAAAAAGATGTCAGCACTACGCTGATAAAGCTGACAAGATAATTTACCATTAGCTACGTAAAACTGAAAAAATGCATGGCATGGTGGTAATGCCGCTTTTCCATTCGCCACATTCTCACTAAAACTTTTTGAAGTATCAGGTAAAACCGAAGGATTCCAAGCAGAAACTAGCATACGACGGCTATTCGGGTTATTCTTTAAGGCCTGTATAACCTCTTTAATTTGGTCAATTTCATCGCCATTCCAATTACGCCATTGGTAGCCATAAACAGGGCCTAAATCACCATTTTCATCTGCCCATTCATTCCAAATACGCACACCATTTTCTGTAAGATATTTAGTGTTTGTGTCACCTTTTAAAAACCAAAGTAACTCATAAACAATAGATTTTAAATGAAGCTTCTTAGTAGTAACCATAGGGAAACCCTCGCTTAAATCAAATCGCATTTGGTGTCCAAAAACACTTTTTGTTCCCGTGCCTGTGCGGTCTCCTTTTTCATTTCCGTTTTCTAAAACGTGATTTACTAGGTCGTGATATTGTTTCATAGCTTTTCCCACGAAAGTGAGAATCTCATTAAATTAAACTTGATTTTATTATAATAAAATGTCCAAGATGAGATACTTCGACTGCGCTCAGTATGACAAAATGTACACTATAAAAATAGATAAATCATCAAACTTAAAGGTCTGTTTTTTCAACAAAGTATTACAAAGTTATTAACGAAAGTATTTTGTATTTAGTTTTCCCTTTAGGAGAATTAAAGGGGCTTTTATCCAATTATCATTCCAGCAATAGTAGCCGAAATTAAAGATGCAATAGTACCGCCAATCAAGGCTTTTATTCCAAATTTAGAAAGCGTTTTACGTTGCCCAGGAGCCAACGAACCAATACCTCCAATTTGAATTCCAATTGACGCAAAATTTGCAAACCCACAAAGCATGTATGTTGCCATTACAACTGATTTTTGATAATTTAAATGTAAAGCATTCGATACGTTTTTTAACTCCACCAATTGCATATATCCAATAAATTCGCTTGCAGCTAATTTAATCCCAATTAGTTGCCCCATCATCATCGTGTCTTCTTTAGAGACACCAATTAACCACATTAAAGGCGCAAAAATAGTTCCTAAAATTGACTCTAGTGAAAGATTTGTGTAAGGGCTATTTTCAGCTACCCATTCATTAATTCCACCAATACTTCCTAGTTTTAGTAACCCATAGTTTATCATTGCTATGAAAGCAACAAATACTAATAACATGGCAGCTACATTTACAGCCAATTTTAAGCCTTCAGTAGTACCGTTGGCTATTGCATCCAAAATATTTGAACCTATTTTTTCTTGTGAAACTTCAACGTTTGTATCAACTTCTTCGGTTTGAGGATATAATATCTTTGAAATCACTATAGCTCCAGGGGCAGCCATTACAGAGGCTGCCAATAAATGGCTTGCAAAGAATTCTCTTAAAACAATGTTATCTCCTCCTAAAAACTGAATATATACAGCTAAAACTCCTCCAGCTACAGTTGCCATTCCTCCAATCATGACCAAAAGCATTTCGGATTTATTCATTTTTTCCAAATACGCTTTAATCATTAAAGGTGCTTCAGTTTGTCCTAAAAATATATTGCCTGCAACACTTAAACTTTCTGCCCCAGAAATGCCTAATATTTTCGTAAGTAACCATGCTAAAGCTTTAACAACTTTTTGAATAATACCTAAATAAAATAGAACAGAAGTTAATGCAGAAAAGAAAATAATAGTTGGCAATATAGAAACAGCAAAATTTACTAAAGGGCTTTCAATACTTCCAGAGACAAAAGAGCTAAAAAGGAATTCAGTGCCAGCTTCAGTAAACGTCAGAACTTTATTAAAAGCTTTTCCTAAGTATTTAAAAATTGCTTTTATAAATGGGACTTTTAAAACCCCAATAGCAATTAGAAGTTGAAATACTAATCCAATACCAATAATTTTCCAATCAATAGCTTTTCTGTTACTACTAAAAAGGAAGGCTACAAAAATTAAAGTAATCATTCCAAGAACACCACGCCATAAACTATTTATGGAGAAGCCTTGGCTTGGGGTAATGGTTTTATTCGTTTTTTTTACTACTGAAACCTTAGAAGTGGTCGAGGTTTCTGGTTTTGAAAAATTGATATTTGTTGAATCTATTAAAATCGTTTCTGTTTGCGAAATAGTTTCAATAGATTCAGTAGGAACTGTTTTTTCTAAATCTTGCGCTATAATTGTTGAAGTAAAACAAAAAGTTATAGCAACAAAGAGCAAAAACAGCTTTCTCATAATAAAAAATAAGAGTTATTCTCGTTTTGATATTTCATCACGAATGTGAGCTGCTTTCTCATAATTTTCATTTGTAACAGCTTCTTCAAGCATCGTCTGAAGTTCTTCTAAAGTTTTTCCTTTGTAGTTTTCACGAGGTTCATTAGGCTCTAATTCATTAGCAACTAATTCATCCATTAAAATACTGTCTTGAGCTTCATCATCTTCATCTTCCTTTTTTGGGTTTACTTTTAAGTAAATCCCCGCTTTATCAAGAATGTTTTTATATGTAAATATCGGTGCTTGAAAACGAAGGGCTAAGGCAATAGCATCACTTGTTCTAGCATCTATAATTTCTTCAATTTTATCGCGTTCGCAAATTAAACTAGAATAGAAAACACCATCTACAAGTTTGTGAATAATCACTTGTTTTACAACAACATCAAAACGGTCTGCAAAATTTTTAAACAAATCGTGGGTTAATGGTCTTGGTGGGCTAATTTCTTTCTCTAATGCTATAGCAATAGATTGTGCTTCGAAAGCGCCAATAACTATTGGGAGTTTACGGTCTCCATCTACTTCATTCAATATTAGGGCATAAGCGCCATTTTGGGTTTGGCTGTATGAAATGCCTTTTATATTTAATCTTACTAAACTCATAATTTATAAAAACGCAAAGAACTGCTTAAATTAGAACTTTACCAACTGCATGTGGTATATTAAGTCAAAATGCTAATTTAAGCAGTTCTAAAGTACTACACAAAAATTATTGTTGTGCTTTAAATGCTTTTAATTTTTCTATTAATTCTGGAACTACTTGAAAAGCGTCTCCAACAACCCCGTAATCAGCAGCTTTAAAGAAAGGTGCTTCAGGATCTGTATTGATTACTACTTTCACTTTTGAAGCGTTAATACCAGCTAAATGTTGAATGGCGCCAGAAATTCCAATGGCTATATATAAGTTTGAAGCTACAGGTTTTCCTGTTTGTCCTACGTGTTCACCATGAGGTCTCCATCCTAAGTCTGAAACTGGTTTAGAGCAGGCAGTTGCTGCTCCTAAAACATCTGCAAGTTCTTCAATCATACCCCAGTTTTCTGGACCTTTTAATCCACGACCAGCAGAAACTACTATTTCAGCATCGGCAATGGTTACTTTATCTGTGGCTTTATCTACTGATTTAACAGTAACTCCTAAATCTGGAATTGAAGGTGAGAAGTCTTCCGCGGAAGCGCTAACACTATTTTCAACCAAACCAAACGCATTGTTAGAAACACCAACAATTTTAACATCAGTATTAATTTGAGTTGTTTCAAATGCTTTATTGGTAAAAGCTGTTCGTTTTACTGTAAACGGGCTTGTGCTAGATGGTGCTTCAACAACATTTGAAGCATAACCAGCATTTAACCCAACGGCCAATAAGGGTGCTAAATATTTACTATCTGCGGTAGAACTAACGATAACAACTTGCGTGTTTTCTTTTTCTGCAGCTTGTTTAATGGCAGATGCATAAGCATTCGCATTAAAGTTATCCAGTTGCGAATTTGATATATTTAAAACTTTATCAACACCATAATTACCTAAAGCAGAGGTATCATTAACATTTATAGAAACTGCTGTGACAGTTGTTCCTAATTGATTAGCAACCGCTTTTGCATAAGAAGCTACCTCAAAAGCTGCTTTTTTGAAAGCACCTTGTTCTGATTCTGTATATACTAAAACTGACATATTTTTTATTTTTAAATCACTTTCGCTTCATTGTGAAGCAAGTTTACTAATTCATCTAAATTATCTGGAGATACCAATGTAACCGCGCCTTTTGGAGTAGGCTTTTCAAAAGAAACCGAAGTTGTTTCAGGATTTGCATTTACAGGTTCAAGGACATTTAATGGTTTTTTACGAGCCATCATAATACCACGCATATTTGGGATTCGTAAATCACTTTCTTCAACTAAACCTTTTTGTCCACCTATTACTAATGGAAGCGATGTCGTAACAGTTTCTTTACCACCATCAATTTCTCTAGTAGCTTTAGCTGAATTGCCATCAACTTCAAGTTCAATGCAGTTATTTACAAAATTGGCATTTATTAAACCAGCAATCATTCCTGGGACCATGCCGCCATTATAATCAATAGATTCTCTACCAGCAATAACTAAATTGTAACCACCAGAATTTATAACGTTTGCTAATTGTTTAGCAACTGAAAATCCATCTGTAGCAATTGTGTTTACTCTAATAGCTTCATCTGCTCCAATGGCTAATGCTTTTCTTAGCGTAGGCTCTGTTTCAGGGCCACCAACATTAACTACAGTTACTGAAGCACCTTGTTTTTCTTTAAACCACATAGCACGTGTTAAACCAAATTCATCATTAGGGTTGATAACAAACTGTACGCCATTGGTGTCGAATGTAGTGTTATCATCACTAAAATTAATCTTTGATGTGGTGTCTGGTACGTGACTTATACACACTAATATTTTCATGATTTTATGTATTAAAATGTCTTATTTTTTTGAATTTACGAAGTTAATTATTTTATTCTGAATATTTACTATGCATGCATAGTAAATTTTAAAAAAATCTTATAAAAAGGTATCTCATTTATTGTTATTTTTGCAGTTCTAAAAATAAATTTTAAATGAAGACAATTCAATTTAGAGAGGCTATTTGCGAAGCGATGAGTGAAGAAATGCGCAGAGACGAAAGCGTATACTTAATGGGTGAAGAAGTGGCAGAGTACAATGGTGCCTACAAAGCATCAAAAGGGATGTTAGATGAGTTTGGTGCAAAACGAGTAATTGATACCCCAATTGCTGAACTTGGTTTTGCTGGTATAGCTATAGGTTCTACAATGACAGGTAACAGACCAATTGTTGAGTACATGACCTTTAACTTCTCTTTAGTAGGAATTGATCAAATTATTAATAATGCTGCTAAAATCAGACAAATGTCTGGTGGACAATTTAAATGCCCAATTGTTTTTCGTGGGCCAACAGGTTCTGCGGGTCAGTTAGGAGCAACGCATTCACAAGCTTTTGAAAATTGGTTTGCTAACACTCCAGGATTAAAAGTAGTGGTGCCATCAAATCCTTATGATGCTAAAGGGTTATTAAAAGCTGCTATTCGTGATGACGATCCAGTTATTTTCATGGAAAGTGAGCAAATGTATGGTGATAAAGGTGAAGTGCCAGAAGGCGAATATATTATTCCAATTGGTGTTGCTGAGCTTAAGCGAGAAGGTACTGATGTAACGATTGTGTCTTTTGGAAAAATAATTAAAGAGGCTTATAAAGCTGCTGATGAATTAGAGAAAGAAGGTATTTCTTGTGAGATTATAGATTTACGTACTGTGCGTCCTTTAGATAGAAAAGCAATATTGGAATCTGTGAAGAAAACAAATAGATTAGTAGTTTTAGAAGAAGCTTGGCCGTTTGGAAATGTAGCAACAGAAATTACGTATTTAGTACAATCGGAAGCATTCGATTATTTAGATGCGCCAGTTGTGAAAATTAATACAGCTGATACTCCTGCGCCATATTCGCCAACATTATTGGCTGAGTGGTTGCCAGATTACACAGAGGTAATTAAAGCTGTAAAAAAAGTACTTTATAAATAAAACAACATTTTTAAGTTATTTAAACTTCATTAGCATTAATTGTTAATGAAGTTTTTTTATGAATTTAATCAACTTAATTAGTTTTATATTATTGTTTGAATAGGATGATTCTAAATTCATAACAATATCAATTTAAAAAAAAAGAACCACCTTTTTAAGGCAGTCCTTTAAATATTTAAAAAGCTTTAAGGTTTACAACCCAAAAGCAGTTTTTACTTTATCAACATAATCCAATTTCTCCCAAGTAAATAATTCTACATCAAGAGTTGTAGTTTTGCCGTTTGGTTGAGAAAATGTTTTAGTTACTGTTTCGTTTTTACGCCCCATGTGTCCGTAAGCAGCAGTTTCACTGTACATTGGCGAACGTAATTTTAAACGTTCTTCAATAGCAAAAGGTCGCATATCAAAAATTTCAGTTACTTTTTCAGCAATTTCTCCATCGGTTAAATTAAATGGACATGTGCCGTACGTATCAACAAAAATTCCCATAGGTTCAACTACCCCAATAGCATAACTTACTTGAACTAAAATTTCATCAGCAACACCTGCGGCAACTAAGTTTTTAGCAATATGGCGAGTCGCATAAGCAGCACTTCTATCTACTTTACTTGGGTCTTTTCCAGAAAATGCACCACCTCCGTGAGCACCTTTTCCACCGTAAGTATCAACTATGATTTTTCGTCCTGTTAAACCTGTATCTCCATGAGGTCCCCCTATTACAAATTTCCCAGTTGGGTTAATGTGATAGGTAATATCGTTGTTAAATAATTTCTGAATAGCCTCAGGAAGTTTAGCGACTACTCTAGGTATTAAAATAGCAACTATATCTTTTCTGATTTTTGCAAGCATAGCATCATCTTCATCAAAATCATCATGCTGTGTAGAAACAACAATGGCATCAATACGTTGCGGAATATTATCATCGCTATATTCAATGGTAACTTGACTTTTAGAATCTGGTCTTAAGTAGTTAATATCTTTATTTTCACGTCTTAATTCAGCAAGTTCAATTAAAATACGATGAGATAAATCTAATGCTAAAGGCATAAAGTTTTCTGTTTCGTTGGTTGCATAACCAAACATCATTCCTTGGTCTCCGGCCCCTTGTTCTTCTTTACTGCCTCTATCTACACCTTGATTGATGTCTTCAGATTGTTCATGAATTGCAGATAGAACTCCACATGAATTGCCATCAAACATATATTCGCCTTTGGTGTAACCAATTTTGTTTATGGTGTCCCTTGCTATTTTTTGAACATCTAAATACGTATTCGATTTTACCTCACCAGCAAGTATAACTTGTCCAGTTGTTACTAAAGTTTCACAAGCTACTTTCGATTCAGTATCAAACGCTAAAAAATTATCAATTAATGCATCACTAATTTGGTCTGCTACTTTGTCTGGGTGTCCTTCAGATACACTTTCTGAAGTGAATAAATAAGCCATTTCTTTTATTTTATAGTAAGATTTGACGAGAACGTCGAAGGAAGTTTACACTGCCTTTAGCATTTTTACTTGTGCTGAACTCGTTTCAGTGTCTTATGAATTTTAGTTCAATACAAAGAGGTTGCAATCAGTCAAATCCTTCCTCTATTAATTGTTTCAACAAAAGTAAAAAAATAAAAGAATATGTACATCAAATTTTATTTTTTTTGACAATAAGTTGGCTGTTAAATTTTAATTACAAATATTTGTAGTAATTTAAGATGAAAAACCAATTTTTAAATACCATTTCTATTATTGTCATTGTGATTATTTCACAACGATAAGGTAGGGTGTTTAAAAGTAAAGATAGATTTTAAGAGCCTTCCAGAAAACGGAAGGTTTTTTTATGGATTTTTTTTGTGTATTGAACATCATAAAAAAATAAGTCTAAATAATTGATAGTTAGTTTTTTAATTAAGTTTTTGTAGTCGTGAATTTAACCTGAAAAGGGTAAGTATTTATTCGTATAAGAACCTAATAAATTAATTTCGATAACTTGTTGAATACAATTTGAAGAATTTTTGTTAAAAATCTTAAATTATTTAGAATACTAAAATTAAATAAGGTTAAACGTAAGGTTATCTGTAATAAAAATGAAGGAACTTAATAAACATAGTAAAAGACTAACACAAGACGAATCTCAGCCAGCATCTCAAGCCATGTTGTATGCAGCAGGATTGACTGATGAAGATATGAGTAAAGCTCAAGTAGGTATTGCTAGTACTGGATACGATGGTAATCCATGTAATATGCATTTAAATGGTTTGAAAGATGAGGTTAAGATTGAATGTAATATAGCTGGGTTAGTTGGTTTAGGGTTTAATACTATTGGTGTTAGTGATGGTATCTCTATGGGAACTTCTGGCATGAATTATTCTTTGGCATCTCGTGATATTATTGCAGATTCTATAGAAACAGTAATGCAAGCTCAAAGTTACGATGCTCTTGTTTCAGTTGTGGGTTGTGATAAAAATATGCCTGGAGCTGTTATTGCAATGTTACGCTTAAACCGTCCATCAATTATGATGTATGGTGGCTCTACGGCCTCAGGTAATTACAAAGGGAAAAAATTAAATATTGTATCGGCTTTTGAAGCATTAGGACAAAAAGTGGCTGGAGAAATAGACGAAGAAGAATATAAAGAAATTATTAAAAGAGCTATACCAGGAGCTGGTGCCTGCGGCGGTATGTATACTGCAAATACTATGGCTTCTGCAATAGAATGTATGGGTTTTGCATTGCCATATAACTCATCAATACCTGCTCAAAATCCTAACAAATTGTCAGAAAGTGAAAGAACAGCAAGAGCTATAAAAAATCTTTTAGAATTAGATTTGAAACCTCAAGATATCATTTCAAAAAAATCTATAGAGAATGCTATCACTGTTGTAAATGCCTTAGGAGGTTCTACAAATGCAGTATTACACTTTTTAGCCATTGCACATGCTGCGGATATTGAATTTACTTTAGAAGATTTTCAACGTGTTAGTGATAGAACACCCTTAATAGGCGATTTGAAACCTAGTGGAAAATATTTAATGGAAGACGTTCATAGTATTGGAGGGATTCCTGCAATTATGAAATATTTATTAGAAAACGGTTATTTACATGGAGAATGTATGACGGTTACTGGTAAAACTTTAGCTGAAAACTTAGCAGATGTTGAAGCTATTGAGTTTGAAGAACAAGATATTGTTTATCAAAAAGAGAATGCTTTAAAATCTTCAGGAAACTTACAGATTCTTTACGGAAACTTAGCAACTGAAGGAGCGGTAGCAAAAATATCAGGAAATGAGGGGCTTTTGTTTGAAGGGAAAGCTGTGGTATATGATGGGGAACAAGCCGCAAATACAGGAATTTCAAATGGAGAAGTAGAAAGAGGTGATGTTGTCGTCATTCGTTATGTAGGCCCTAAAGGAGGTCCAGGAATGCCAGAAATGTTAAAACCAACCTCATTAATTATGGGTGCTGGTTTAGGGAAATCTGTTGCATTAATTACAGATGGTCGTTTTTCAGGAGGTACACACGGATTTGTAGTAGGTCATATCACGCCAGAAGCACAATCAGGCGGAACAATTGGACTCTTAAAAACAGGAGATAAAATTAGAATTAGTGCTGAGGATAATACGATTAATGTTTTGCTTTCTGATGAAGAATTAGCAGAAAGAAAAGCACAGTGGGAACAACCACCATTAAAACATAAAAAAGGAATATTATATAAATATGCAAAATCAGTAGCATCAGCTTCAAAAGGTTGTGTAACGGATGCATAATAAATTGTTATTTCTGCGCAAGCAGAAGTCTCATAGTTAAATGTTGAGAACATGAAAACACAAACAATTAACAAAAAACAAGAAGTGGCAGAAAAGACAGAACGTATAACAGGTAGCGAAGCTATAGTAAAAAGCTTGATAGCAGAGGGTGTTGATATTCTTTACGGATATCCAGGAGGTGCTATTATGCCTGTTTATGATGAGTTATACAAATTTCAAGATAAAATTCATCATGTTTTAACACGTCATGAACAAGGCGCTGCACACGCTGCGCAAGGTTATGCACGTATATCTGGTAAAGTTGGTGTTGCTATGGCAACTTCAGGACCAGGAGCAACGAATTTAATTACAGGAATTGCAGATGCACAAATAGATTCTACACCGTTAGTATGTATTACTGGTCAAGTGTTTTCTCATTTATTAGGTAGTGATGCGTTTCAAGAAACTGATATTGTTGGTATTTCTACGCCAGTTACTAAATGGAATTGTCAAGTTACTAAAGCAGAAGATATTCCGGGTGCTATTGCAAAAGCATTTTATATTGCTAAAAGTGGAAGACCAGGGCCTGTGTTAGTTGATATTACTAAAGATGCTCAGATTACTGAATTTGATTTTAGATATGAAAAATGTGATGGCGTAAGGAGCTATAATCCTGTCCCAAAAACAAGTCAAGAGGCTGTTAACGCTGCTGCTGAATTGATTAATAACGCTAAAAAACCAATGATTGTTTGGGGGCAAGGTGTTATTTTGGGTCAAGCTGAAGAAGAACTTAAAACGGTTATTGAAAAAGCGGGAATTCCTGCTGCGTGGACTATTTTAGGTGCTTCAGCATTACCAACATCACATCCATTAAACATTGGTATGGTTGGTATGCACGGTAATTATGCGCCAAATAAATTGACAAACGAATGTGATGTGTTAATTGCAATCGGGATGCGTTTTGATGACCGTGTAACGGGGAGTTTAGACACGTATGCAAAACAAGCTAAAATTATTCATTTTGATATTGACCCTGCGGAAATTGATAAAAATGTAAAAACAGATGTTGCTGTTTTAGGGAATTCTAAAGAAAGTCTAGCCATGCTTGCTGATGCTTTAAATAAAAATTCTCATGAGTCTTGGTTGCAAGAATTCAAAGATTTATATGCTATTGAATTTGAAAAAGTAATAAAAGGAGATCTCCATCCTACGAAAGAAGGGTTGACTATGGGGGAGGTATTGAAGCAAATAAATATTGAAAGTAAAGGTAATGCTGCAATTGTTTCAGATGTTGGGCAACATCAAATGATAGCTTGTAGATATGCTGATTTTAATGTTTCAAAAAGTAATATTACTTCAGGAGGTTTGGGTACCATGGGATTTGCACTTCCTGCGGCTATCGGAGCTAAAATGGCAGCGCCAGAACGCGAGGTTGTAGCAATTATTGGTGATGGTGGCTACCAAATGAATATCCAAGAATTAGGTACTATTTTTCAACAAAAGACCGCTGTAAAAATTGTGGTGCTTAATAATGAATTCTTAGGCATGGTACGCCAATGGCAACAATTGTTTTTTGATAAGCGTTATGCATCTACTGAAATGACAAACCCAAATTTTGTAGCTATTGCTGAAGGGTATTACATTAAAGCAAGAAAAGTAACAAAACGTGATGAATTAGAAGAGGCTGTTAAGGAAATGATGGCTTCAAAAGAATCATATTTCTTAGAGGTTTGTGTGGAGAAAGAAGATAATGTATTTCCAATGATTCCCTCGGGAGCGTCGGTTTCAGATGTTAGATTAAGTTAAGATTAAAGAAATGAACGAAGACATAAAATCATTCACTATATCAATATATACCGAAAACAATATCGGATTATTGAATCGTATATCTGCTATTTTTCAGCGCAGACATATTAATATTGAAAGTTTAACAACATCGCAATCTGAAATTGATGGTGTAAATCGTTTTGTAATTGTAGTGAATATTACCGAGACAAATGCGACTAAGATTGTTAAACAAATTGAAAAGCAGGTTGAAACGATTAGAGCATATTATCACACTGAAGACGAGACTATTTTTACGGAGTCTTGTATGTTCAAAATTAAATCTGATTTGTTGTTTAATGAACCTCAAATTCAAAACATAATTAAAGAAAGTTATGCGAGAATAGTAACCGTAAATAAAGAATTTTTTGTACTTGAAAAATCTGGTAGAAGAAACGAAATTGAGTCTTTACGTAGAGATTTAAATGTATTTGGTATTATGCAATTTGTACGTTCTGGAAGAATTGCAGTAACAAAAGATGAAATGAAAGTAACTGAATTGCTAAAAGCATTCAATAACCAATAATAATTACAATTAAATATAACAATGGGAAATTATTTTAACACATTATCGCTAAGAGATAAATTAAATCAATTATCGAAGTGTAGATTTATGGACGCTTCAGAATTTACAGATGGCGTAAACGCATTAAAAGGTAAAAAAATAGTTATCGTAGGGTGTGGGGCTCAAGGTTTAAACCAAGGGTTAAATATGAGAGATTCTGGTTTAGATATTTCTTATGCTTTACGTGATGCTGCTATTGCTGAAAAGCGTCAGTCTTTTATTAATGCTACAGAAAATGGATTTAATGTTGGTACTTACCAAGAGTTAATTCCAACTGCAGATTTAGTGTTAAACTTAACACCAGATAAACAACATACAAGTGTTGTAAAAGCTGTAATGCCATTAATGAAAAAAGGAGCAACTTTATCTTATTCTCATGGGTTTAATATTGTTGAAGAAGGTACACAAGTACGTGAAGACCTTACTGTAATTATGGTAGCTCCAAAATGTCCAGGAACAGAAGTTCGTGAGGAATATAAAAGAGGTTTTGGTGTGCCAACATTAATTGCAGTACACGAAGAAAATGACCCAGAAGCAAAAGGTTGGGCACAAGCAAAAGCTTATGCAGTAGCAACTGGTGGTGATAAGGCAGGTGTTTTAGCATCGTCTTTTATTGCTGAAGTGAAGTCTGATTTAATGGGAGAGCAAACTATTCTTTGTGGGTTATTACAAACAGGTTCAATCCTTTGTTTTGATAAAATGGTTGAAGAGGGTATTGATGCAGGTTATGCTTCTAAATTAATTCAATACGGATGGGAAACTGTAACAGAAGGTCTTAAATATGGTGGTGTAACTAACATGATGGATCGTCTTTCTAACCCAGCAAAAATTAAAGCGTTTGAATTATCTGAAGAATTAAAAGATATTATGCGTCCGTTATTCCAAAAACATATGGATGATATTATTGAAGGTCGTTTCTCTGCTGGTATGATGGCAGATTGGGCTAATGATGATAAAGATCTATTAGGATGGAGAGCAGCAACTGCTGAAACTGCATTTGAAAAAACACCAGCTGGAAACGTTGAAATTTCTGAGCAAGAATATTATGATAATGGTGTATTAATGGTTGCTATGGTAAGAGCAGGAGTAGAATTAGCTTTTGAAGCTATGACTGATTCAGGAATTATCGATGCCTCTGCATACTACGAATCATTACACGAAACACCTCTTATTGCAAACACCATTGCAAGAAAGAAGTTGTACGAAATGAATAGTGTGATTTCTGATACGGCAGAGTACGGATGTTACTTATTCGACCATGCATGTAAACCGTTATTAACAGATTTTATGAAAAATATCAAAACAGATGTTATCGGTAAGCCTTACGCTGTAGATAACGGTAACGGTGTTGATAATGCAAAACTTATTGAAGTAAATGCAGCTTTAAGAAATCATCCAGTTGAAAAAGTAGGTGAGTTTTTAAGATCTTCTATGACGGCTATGAAGCCAATAGTATAACAAGTACTACTAAACTAAACTATATTTTTAAAAACCTGTCGGATGATATCATTTTGACAGGTTTTTTATTACAACAAATTGTAACTTGCATTAAAGATTGAATATTAAATTATAAAAAAATGAATCAGGAGAAACAGACTTACTTTCCTACTATAGAAAATGTAAAAATAGCTGCAAAAGCTATTAGAAAAGTCTCAACTGTAACACCTTTAGGTCATAGTTTAAGATATTCAAAACAGTATGACTCTAATATCTTTTTAAAACGTGAAGATTTACAGCAAGTTCGCTCTTATAAAATTAGAGGAGCATATAATAAAATAAGTTCGCTAAGTACTGAACAATCTAAAAAAGGAGTGGTCTGTGCAAGTGCAGGAAACCATGCGCAAGGTGTGGCTTTGTCTTGTAAGCTATTAAAAATAAAAGGCACTATTTATATGCCTGCTCCAACACCAAATCAAAAGGTAGAACAAGTTAAAATGTTTGGAGAAGATTTTATAGAAATTAAATTAGAAGGTGATACGTTTGATGACTCTTATTATGCAGCAATAGCGGAATGTAATGGGTTAAAAAAAACATTTATTCACCCATTTAATGATGAAAAAGTTATTGAAGGACAAGCTACTATCGGTTTAGAAATTTTAGAACAATTTGATGCGTCCATTGATTATGTTTTTATTGCAGTTGGAGGAGGAGGTTTAGCAGCAGGATTATCAACTGTGTTTAAAGCATTGTCCCCAAATACGAAAATTATTGGTGTTGAGCCAGAAGGGGCACCTTCCATGAGTGAATCCATAAAAAATGACAAGAATACAGAGTTAAAATCAATTGAGAAATTTATTGATGGTGCTGCCGTAAAACGTGTTGGCGATTTAAACTTTGCTATATGCAAAGAGAATCTTGATGATATGATTACAGTGCCAGAAGGTAAAGTATGTGAAACTATTTTAGAGCTTTACAATAAAGATGCTATTGTAGTTGAACCAGCAGGAGCTTTGAGTATTTCGGTTTTAGACTTTTATGCTGAAAAAATAAAAGATAAAAATGTTGTTTGTGTTGTTAGTGGAAGCAATAATGATATTACAAGAACTCCTGAAATTAAAGAACGCGCATTATTATATGCAAATTTGAAACATTATTTTATTATAAATTTCCCACAAAGAGCGGGTGCGTTAAAAGAATTTGTGGTTGATATTTTAGGAGAGAATGATGATATTACTTATTTTCAATATGCTAAAAAAACAAATCGTGAAAACGGTTCTGCAGTAGTAGGAGTTCAGCTAAAATCAGCTTCTGATTTAGAACCTTTAATTAAAAAAATGAAGCAAAATGATTTTTATGGAGATTATTTAAATGATAAACCAGATTTGTTTCAGTTTTTGGTGTAAATCGATTAACTTTATAATTGAAAATCAATATGTATATGAAAGTAATCAAAATTATAGTTTTAGCAATCTTTTCAGTAGCTTTATTAAGTTGTGGAGGAAAAGAAGAAAAGAAAAAAGAAGGATTTAGGTATGATAAGAAATCTGAGGTTTCTAAAACTGTTGAAAATAATCTTAACGATATTGTAATTACAGGCAATGATGCTATGCAATTCAATAAAAAAGAAATTAAAGTTAAGGCTGGTAAAAAAGTAAAAATCACATTAAAGCACATTGGTAAGATGGATAAAAATGTGATGGGACATAATTTTGTTTTGCTAAAGCAAGGTGTGAATCTAGTGGCTTTTGGAAATAAAGCAGCATCAGCAAGGAAAAGTGAATATGTTCCTGAAGGCTCAAAAGATGTTATTGCGTATACAAAACTTATTGGTGGAGGAGAAACCGCTGTTATTGAGTTTGATGCTCCTGAGGTTGGGACTTACGAGTTTTTATGTAGTTTTCCTGGGCATTATGGTATGATGAAGGGGATGTTTATTGTAGAATAAACTTTAATTTAAATCAAGGATTTCAATATTCTTAAATTCTACTGGATGACTTTCGCTTTGTAGTGAAATATAACCGCTTTTTAATGGTTGATATTCTTTAGATTTCCAAAGGGCTTTATTGTGGTCTACAGTACCACCAAAATGTGGTTTTGAATACCGTAATACTTCTTTGCCGTTTATAAAATGTTTGATTATAGAATCGTGTCTAACTTCAATTTCTACATGAACCCATTGCTCACCATGATAAGTATTAGATGATGATTGAATAATATGTTCAGTCACTAAAGTGTCATTGTATTTCACATGTGTTCCAGGAGTACACAAATTGCCTGTTGGTCGCTTATTAATACCGTTTCCGCCTAAAAGCTGCACTTCTATGGATACAGGAAAATTTTGTTTTAAACCCATGCCTTTTGGGTCTTCACAATGAATCATAATACCACTATTTCTTGAAGCCCATGGTCTGCCACCCGAAATTTGTTCTCCAGTAAAACGGTAATCCATCTTAAAACGATAATTACTGTATTGATTTTTATAAAAAATATGCCCAAAGGTATTATTAAAAGAGTCATAGGCTTTATATGAAACTTTCATTACACCATCTTCAACTAAAAATGTGTTTTTGTAATTATCTCCTAATGCATATCCTCTTATTTTTGGAGTCCAGCCATCCAGATTTTTCCCATTGAATAGTTTAATCCATTTTTCTTTTTGAGAACAAGAATATAATGTTGTTACAACAAGGCAAAGCACAAAAGTTTTCATAAAAGCATTTACCATCTTTGAAAAGACCAAGTGTGACCATTTGGAACATTTTCTAATGGAATACATCCTAATTGTTGCCCAGGAACAGGGTCGTAATTTAAAACGTCTTCACCTATTTTTTCTGAAGTAAAGTAACCTAACAAAGTATATCTTCTTACTGCTATTAAAAATTTGTAGAGCATGTAGTGGTCTTTTTCTAAATCTGGTAGGGTTTCTAAATACTTACTTTGTTGTTGTAAAATGGTTGTAGTAGCTTTTTTAGAAAGTTTAAATAAAGATGTTAAAAGTGTTTCAAACTGTGCTTTTTTGCCTTTTTTAGCTTCTAAATCAAATGTAGTTTTAAATAATTTGGAAAATACTAAAGCTCCTTTTTTAAATAGATTCTGATTTGCTTTTTGTTCAATCTCGTTATAGATCATATCAATAAACTGAGGTACATTCACATCTAAAGCTCCAGGAGTATCGGTAGTTGGTAGAATAATATCAGTTAAGTGGGTTACCATATATTTTTCTTCAGAAGATAAAAAAAGTGGTTTCCAATCTTTATTTGTAGCACTGCAAGACGATACTATATTTAGAATAGTAGGCGTTGCAACTGCGTACCCTAATCCAATACTTAACTGTTTTAATGCGGTTCTTCTATCCATATTTTAGGATGTTTTTTTGTTTTTTTTAAACTCAGCTGCTGCATAATTTGCAGCTCTAGCAGTAATAGCCATATAGGTTAAAGATGGGTTTTGACATGCAGAAGATGTCATACACGATCCATCGGTTACATAAACATTTGGTACAGCGTGTATTTGGTTGTATTTGTTTAATACTGATGTTTTTGGGTCGCGCCCCATTCTGGCAGCACCCATTTCGTGTATACCTATTCCTGGTGTACTTTCGTTATTATGCCCTTTTACATCTTTAAAACCTGCAGCTTTAAGCATGGCAACGGCTTGTTGTTCAATATCTTCTTTTATTCTAAATTCGTTTTCTCTAAAGGTTACATGAAAATCTACAGTTGGTAAGCCCCAATCGTCTAGTTTGTCGTAATTTAATTCAATTCGGTTATCATGGTAAGGTAAACACTCACCAAAGCCAGTCATACCTATTTGCCATTGCCCCGGTTTCATTAAACTATCTTTCAAGTCTGCACCAAAACTAAGTTCTCCCATACCGCTTTTCCAATCGGTTCTACTTGCTCTTCCTTGATAGCCGTAACCTCTTAAGAACCCTTTTTGTTTTGTTTTTTCATCTAAATTTCTAAAGCGAGGAATGTAAAAGCCGTTGGGTCTTTGGCCTTTATAATAAACATCTTCAAAACCGTCCATTTTAGCCGAAGCACCAGAGCGTGTGGTGTGGTCCATAATATTGTGCCCTAATTCTCCACTATCATTACCCAAACCGTTTGGAAAACGTTCTGATTTAGATTGCATTAAAATACTAGCACTACCAATGGTGGAGGCACAACTAAAAATTATGGAAGCTTTAAAAAATATTTTTTCGTGTGTTTCTGCATCAATAATGCGCACACCTAATGCTACCCCTTTTTTATCATCATAAACTATTTCATAAGCAATAGAGTTGGGTCTCAAATGCATATTGCCTGTACGTTCTGCAGCAGGAAGTGTTGAAGAGTTACTGCTAAAATATCCACCAAATGGGCATCCTCTAACACATCTATTTCTAAATTGACAATTGGAACGTCCCTCATGTACGGCATCACCTGTTTTGTGAGCTGTTCGTCCTATGGTTAGTAAACGGTCATCAAAATTTTCTTTTAATTTTTTTTGAAAATCAAGCTCCACACAATTTAGCTCCATGGGTTTTGTTAATTTACCATCAGGCAATTGTGAAAGTCCTAAATTTTGCCCCGATACACCAATAAAAGTTTCTACTTTGTCATACCAAGGCGAAATATCTTTGTAGCGTATAGGCCAATCTACACCATGACCATCTTTTTTATTGGCTTCAAAATCCAAATCGCTTAATCTATAAGATTGTCTTGCCCACATGAGCGATCGCCCACCTACGTGATACCCTCTTATCCAACTAAAAGGTTTGGGCTCATTATACGGATGTTTAAAATCGTCTACAAACCAATGTTGACTTGTAGGTGCTAATATATAAGACTTGTTTTGTTTGGGTTGTTTTTTAACATCTTCAGGATTTTTTATACCTCTGTGTTTTAAATCCCAAGGGTCTTGATGCATAGTAGGATAATCTTCAATATGTTTTACCATGCGCCCCCGATCTAAAACAAGCGTTTTTAGTCCGTTTTCACAAAGCTCTTTAGCTGCCCAACCTCCACTTATGCCTGTGCCAATTACAATGGCGTCATAGGCGGTAGGGTATTCGGTTATCTTATCTTCAATCATTTAAATATTTAAGTCTTTTTAAGAGTAAATTGATAATTAAATCTTGCAAAATTTAAGGAATTTATAATTAAATTCTTAATTATTAGAAAATTAATTAATTTGCATGAATTAAAAGTTTATTTTTCTACTGAATAAAACAGATCATGATATGTTCGATTCAAAAGCATTCAATAAACTACTAACGAATCAATTTATGAAAAGACGCGATTTTGTAAAACAAACATCTAAAGCAAGTTTAGGAATAGCTGCATTAGGCATGTATGCTTGTAAAAATGCAACAAAACAACAGGCACAAGAAGCTATTATTGAGGATAAAAAAGAAGCGGATTTGTTTTTCAAAATATCACTGGCGCAATGGTCGTTGCATAATGCTTTGTTTGATAAGAAGATGAATAATCTTGATTTTGCTGCTGCTTCCAGAGGTTTTGGGTGTGAAGGTTTAGAGTATGTAAATGCTTTTTTTAAAGATAAAGCGACAGACAAGGCGTATTTAAAAGAGATGAATAATAGGGCAGATGCTGAAGGGCAACAAAACGTGTTAATTATGATTGATGGTGAAGGTAAGTTAGCGCATGCTGATACAAAAGCACGATTACAGGCCATTGAAAACCATCATAAATGGGTAGATGCGGCTCACTTTTTAGGTTGTCATGCCATTCGTGTTAATTTAGCGGGAGGGGTTAATAAGGTAGATGCTGCAAAAGCTGCAGTTGATTCTTTAGAACAACTCTCAGCGTATGCAAAAGATTCTAATATTAATATTTTAGTTGAAAACCACGGTGGCTTTTCTTCAAATGGTGAATGGATGTCTGGCGTGTTTTCAAATGTGAAAAGTGAAAATTGTGGCACCTTGCCAGATTTTGGAAATTTCTGTATCACTAAAGATAAAGACCGTAATTGTTTAGAGGCTTACGATAGGTATAAAGGTATGGAAGCATTGCTCCCTTTTGCTAAAGCGGTAAGCGCAAAGTCTTATGATTTTGATGCTAACGGTAACGAAACCACTATAGATTTTATGAAAGTGATGAACATGGTAAAGGACGTAAATTATACAGGATTTGTAGGTGTTGAATATGAAGGTAAGCGTTTACCCGAAGATGAAGGTATAAAAGCAACCAGAGATTTATTGCTTAAAGTGGGGAAACAACTGTCTTAAAAATAAAACCAACCAAACCAAATAAATTATGGAACATGTTAATAAGAATAGACTGTTTTTAGCAAGTTGTTTAGCCTTAATTACTACAGCAATGACGTTTGCCATTCGAGCACGATTGGAAACCGTTTTTGGTCCCGAAGGCGTTGGTTTAACTTTAGAGCAAATTGGTTATGCTTTTGCACCAGCATTTTTTGGATTTACAATAGCCATGATTATTGGTGGACCGTTAGTAGATTTATTAGGTATTAAAAAAATAACGTGGATGGCGTTTATAACGCATGCTGTTGGTATTGTGTTAACGTTGATGGCAGATTCCATGACGTCACTATTTATTGCAACACTTTTTATAGGCATTGGTAATGGTTTTGTGGAGGCTGCTTTAAACCCCATGGTAGCATCAATGTATCCTGAGGAAAAAACTAAAATGCTAAATCGGTTTCATGTATGGTTTCCTGGAGGTATCGTAATTGGTGCATTGGTGGGTTGGCTTGTTATGGATGTTTTAGGGTTAAGTTGGCAAGTTATGGTAGGCACTTTGTTTGTGCCTTTAGCAATTTATGGATTTTTGTTTTTAGGGCAAACTATTCCGGTAACAGAGCGTGTGCAGTTGGGTATTAGTAATAAAAAAATGTTTTCCAGTGTTTTAAAGCCTTTGTTTTTATTCATGGTGGCTTGTATGTTTTTAACTGCAGCATCAGAATTGGGAACTACACAACGTATAGAATCTTTGTTGAAAGCATCGGTAGCTAAACCTTTGTTAGTGTTAGCATTTATTAATGGTATTATGGCTTTGGGGCGTTTATTTGCAGGTAAGGTTGTGCATAAATTAAGTCCTTCTGGAATGTTGTTATATTCTGCAATATTTACGTTTGCAGGCTTGTGGTTGCTCACCATATCTAGTGGTGGAATGACGTTTGTTGCGGCCGCAGTTTTTGCGGTAGGTGTTACCTTTTTCTGGCCAACAATGCTTGGTTTTGTAGCAGAGTATTTACCAGAAACTGGTGCTTTGGGACTTTCCATTATGGGAGGTGCAGGTATGTTTTCAGTATCAATTGTGCTCCCTGTAATGGGTAATTTAATGGATAATGCAAGTGCTGCGGAAGCGTTACGAACCATGTCTATCTTACCTGCAATACTTATTGTAGCGTTTTTAGGATTACATATGTATATGAAAAAAAGAAATAAAGTAGAAGCTTAAATAGAATATGAGTAGGAAATTAAGAATGGGAATGGTTGGCGGTGGCGCTGGCTCATTTATAGGCGATGTACATAGAAAGGCTGCGGCTATTGATGGGGTGATTGAATTGGTATGTGGTGCATTTAGTAGTACTGCAGAAAAGTCTATTACATCTGGCATAGCACTTGGCTTAGACGAAAGCCGATGTTATGGTACGTTTGAAGACATGATGCAAAAGGAAAAAGCATTGCCTGAGGATTTGAGAATGGATTTTGTGGCTATTGTAACGCCTAATCATATGCACTTTCCACCAGCAAAAATGGCTTTAGAGCATGGGTTTCATGTTGTTTCAGATAAACCTGTAACTTTAACTTTAGAAGAAGCCGAAGCACTGGAAAAGATTGTTGGAAAAAGTGGAAAGCTATTTGCGCTTACACATAATTACACTGGCAATTCTATGGTAAAACAAGCCAAAGCTATGGTAGCAAAAGGCGAACTTGGAACCATTAGAAAAATACAAGCGCAGTATTTACAAGGGTGGTTATCTACACCTTTGGAGAAAACAGAGCAAAAGCAAGCGGCTTGGAGAGTAGACCCCAAACGTTCTGGTATTGGTGGTGCTTTAGGCGATATTGGTACGCATGCCGAAAACCTAATTGAATACATTACTGGATTAAAAATAGAGGAAATTGCGGCCGATTTAGGTCGATTTGGCGAAGGTCGTGTTTTGGACGACGATGGCAATATGTTGATACGTATGGAAAATGGTGCGAAAGGCACAATGTCTATTTCGCAAATTGCTTTAGGTGAAGAAAATAATTTAGGTATTAAAGTGTACGGTACAAAAGGCAGCTTGGAATGGTATCAAGAAAATCCGAATGAATTGATTACGCGTTGGCTGGAAGCACCCAAAAAAATATACACGCCAAACGGCAATGGTTTGCATGATGAAGCTTTGGCGGTTTCTAGAATTCCTGCGGGACACCCCGAAGGGTATTTAGAGGCTTTTGCTACTATTTATAAAAATTTTGCAACACATGTTAATGCTGTTTACGAAGGAAAATCTATTGATACACCAGATTATCCTACGATTGCTGATGGTGTTCGTGGGATGAAATTTATTTACGCTGCTGTAGAAAGTGATACCAATAATGCAGCTTGGACAAAAATTTAACCTATATCTAGACCTGTCAGGTTTTAAAAACCTGACAGGTCTTTTTTGAATTAAAGGTATTTGATAATAAGTTAACTAGCGGATAAAATAAAAATTGGCAAATACACCCGCGTTAGGGATTGCAGTGGAAAGCCCACAGCCCGACGTAGGAGGTGCGAGGACTTGCAACGTAAAGCCCGACCCTTGTGGTAACGCCCAAATAAAAAATAATTGAGTTCTCAATTCCACCCTTCTGGGGAGGTTAGGAGGGGCTTATAAACAATATTTTATGAAAACTATAAAAGGACCAGCAGTATTTTTAGCGCAATTTGCAGGAAGTGAAGCGCCGTTTAACAGTTTGGATGGCATGTGCAAATGGGCTTCAGATTTAGGATATAAAGGCATACAAATACCAACTTGGGAAACGGGATTAATTGACATTGAGAAGGCCGCGGATAGCCAAACGTATTGTGATGAGTTGAAAGGAAAAGTGGCGTCGTACGGCTTGGAAATCACAGAATTATCGACACACTTGCAAGGGCAATTGGTGGCTGTAAACCCTGCGTATAACACCATGTTTGATGGGTTTGCACCAGAAGCCGTAAGAGGCAACCCAAAAGCTAGAACGGAATGGGCGATAGATTTTGTAAAAAAATCTGGAACAGCAAGCGCGCGTTTGGGGTTAAAGGCACATGCTACGTTTTCGGGAGCGTTAATGTGGCATACCGTGTACCCATGGCCGCAGCGTCCTAACGGATTGGTAGAGATGGGTTTTAAGGAATTGGCGGCGCGTTGGCTACCTATTTTAAATCATTTTGATACGCAGGGTGTGGATGTGTGTTATGAAATTCATCCGGGGGAAGATTTGCACGATGGGATATCGTATGAACGTTTTTTAGAGGCTACGGGACATCATAACCGTTGTAATATTTTGTACGACCCGAGTCATTTTGTGCTACAGCAGTTAGATTATTTGGCGTTTATAGATATTTATCATGAGCGTATTCGTGCGTTTCATGTAAAGGATGCTGAGTTTAATCCAACGGGTAAGCAAGGTGTTTATGGTGGTTATGCCGATTGGAAAGATCGTGCTGGGCGTTTTAGAAGTTTGGGCGATGGACAGGTAGATTTTGGCGGTATTTTTTCAAAACTGACTAAATACGGGTTAGATTTATGGGCGGTTATGGAATGGGAATGCTGCATAAAATCTTCGGAGCAAGGCGCAAGAGAAGGCGCACCATTTATTCAAAAACATATTATTGAAGCGGCAACGCGTAGTTTTGATGATTTTGCTGGTGGTGCTATTGATGCCGATTATTTGAAAGGTATTTTGGGAATTTAGGAGCAATTAAATGAAAATAGTAAACTGTAAATCAACTATGTTAAAATCAACATTTTATTTATTATTGGGATTTGTCTTTTTTGCAAGTATATCCTGCCAGTCTAAAGACGAAAAAATTAAAGTTTTAATTGTTGATGGACAAAATAATCACGTAGTGTGGCCTAAATCAACAATAATGATGAAGCAATATTTGGAAGAAACTGGTGTGTTTCAAGTTGATATTTCTAGGACTCAATTCTTGAATAAAAGTGAAACGTTTAGTGAATGGTTAGCATTAGCTGATGTTCCTAAAGGTGTTGAAGGTAAACCGAAAACGGATCCAGGTTTTAATCCAGATTTTTCAAAATATGATGTTGTTATTTCTAATTTTGGCTGGCAGGCAGCATCTTGGTCTGAGAAAACAAAGGCGGAATTTGAGACTTATGTGAATAATGGTGGCGGTTTTGTTAGTGTCCATGCTGCTGATAATAGTTTCCCAGAATGGAAAGCATATAATAAAATGATTGCTATTGGTGGTTGGGGAAATAGAAATGAAAAAGATGGGCCTTATTTATACGTGGATAAAGATAATATGCCTAAAAGAGATTATACTGAAGGGGCTGCAGGTAGCCATGGTCCCAAAGAACCATTTCTTGTGACTACTTACAATAAAGAACATCCGATTACAAAAGGTATGCCTGATTCATGGATGCACACCAGTGATGAATGTTATGCGTTTTTAAGAGGACCTGCTGAGAATGTAACTATTTTGGCTACAGCGTTATCAAGTAAAAAAGCACCAGAGTTAGAACAAAAAGAACCCGTAGTCATGGCCATAGATTATGGTAAAGGCAGAGTTTTTCACACAACTCTTGGTCACGATACAACATCATTTGAATGTGTTGGTTTTATAACGCTTTTAAGACGAGGCGTTGAATGGGCAGCTACAGGGCAAGTTGTTAATAATGAGATGCCTGAAGATTTTCCTACTGCTCAAAAAACAGCTTCTAGGTCTTTTAAAGTACAGAAATGATTATAGGAACGGCCATTTTAATTAACTTTCAAAGTAAAATTTGCTAAAAATCCGTTATAAAATTAAGTTTTTTGAAACAAAAGCATGAAATAATAGAAATTTCTATAATTGTTGTTAAAAACTCTATGATTTTTAACCATTTAAAAAAATAATATCTTAGTTTTACACTGTGAAAAATTTAAAAAATAAAATACGTTGTTCTACTCCCGGTTTGCCCGTGCGCAATCGCCGTCGCTTCTAATGCTCCAATATTAGTAAAAACCAAACGTAATTTTAATTTTTCAAAAAGTGTCTAAAAATTTTCTCATAGTATTTCAAAATAAAGTTAATTCGATAATTAACAACAGTTCTATTATGCGCCGTAAATTTCCACGTCGCCCGTAAGGGTATGTATCAATTTATTGAATTAGGTGAGTCCAGTTCAGCTTTAAAAACAGATAGTAATTGACATTAATAAAGACAAGGAAATGAAGGTTGTAATAGCCGATAAATCACACATTAAATATGCAGATGTAATTTGTGAAACCATTGAAGCCTCAGCTCAAATTAGAGGTACGGGTATCGCAAAACGTACACCTGAATATGTAGCATCCAAAATGGAAAATGGAAATGCTGTTATTGCTATTGAAAATAGTAAATTTGCAGGGTTTTGTTATATAGAAAAGTGGGGTCATGGTAAGTTTGTTGCCAACTCTGGTTTAATAGTACATCCGGATTTTAGAGGAAGAGGACTTGCTAAAAAAATTAAGCATAAAGTATTTGAGCATTCTAGAAATAAGTTTCCAGATGCTAAGGTGTTTAGTATTACTACGGGCCCAGCTGTTATGAAAATGAATAGTGATTTAGGTTATAAACCTGTACCGTTTTCTGAGTTAACAGACGATTCAACTTTTTGGGATGGTTGTCAAACTTGTAAAAATTACGATGTTTTAACACGCACAAACAGAAAAATGTGTTTATGTACAGGTATGTTGTACGACCCTAAAAGTAAAAAAGAAGATATAAAGCCAATAAAAGAAAGCGTGTTTATGCGTTTAAAGAAAATCAAGCAAGCTTTGTTTTTAAAAAAAGATAAAAAATAATAAAATGAAAAAATTAGTAATAGCCTATAGCGGTGGATTAGATACTTCATATTGTGCGGTAAGTTTATCGAAGGAATATGATGTACATGCAGTAAGTGTAAATACAGGTGGATTTACAGATGAAGAAATAAAGCATATAGAAAGTAACGCTTATAAAATGGGAGTTTCAACATATAAAAATATTGATGCGGTAGCCACATTTTACCAAAAAGTAGTGAAGTATTTAATATTTGGAAATGTTTTAAAAAACAGCACATATCCTCTTTCTGTAAGTGCAGAACGTATTATTCAAGCCATTGAAATTATTGAATATGCAAAGAGTATTGATGCAGAATATATTGCTCACGGAAGTACTGGTGCAGGAAATGACCAAGTACGTTTTGATATGATTTTTCAAACATTGGCGCCAAATATTAAAATTATTACACCAATTAGAGACGAGAAATTAACTAGACAAGAAGAAATTGACTATTTAAAATCTGAGGGTATTGATATGCCTTGGGAAAAATCTAAATACTCTGTAAACAAAGGGCTTTGGGGGACAAGTGTTGGTGGTGTTGAAACTTTAGAATCTGAAAAACCTTTACCATGTGAAGCATATCCGTCGCAGTTAGAAAAAGAAGGCGAAGAAAAAGTATCATTGACTTTTAAGAATGGTGAGTTTGTGGCGTTAAATGGAGAAGAAAATACTCCTGAAGTAAATATTGAGAAATTAAACGATATAGCCTCGGCATATGCCATTGGTAGAGATATTCACGTTGGAGATACCATTGTTGGGACAAAAGGACGTGTTGGTTTTGAAGCTGCTGCTGCTTTAATTACAGTAAAAGCACATCATTTATTAGAAAAGCACACACTTACTAAATGGCAATTACAACACAAAGAATATTTGTCTAGTTTCTACGGGATGCATTTACATGAAGGTCAGTATTTAGACCCTGTAATGAGAGATATTGAATCCTTTTTACAAAGTTCTCAAAAGATGGTTTCTGGTAATGTTGTTGTGGCTTTAAAACCGTATCACTTTTCTTTAGATGGTATTGTATCAGACCATGATTTAATGTCGAGTAAGTTTAGTACGTATGGTGAAGAAAACAAAGCTTGGACTGCTGATGATGCAAAAGGATTTATTAAAATTCTAGGAAACCAAAATAAAATATACAGACAAGTAAATTCTTAAGATATGATTAAGGTTGGAATTATAGGAGGTGCAGGATATACAGCAGGCGAATTAATTAGATTGTTAATTAATCATCCTGAAACTGATATTGATTTTGTTTTTAGTACCAGTAATGCTGGAAACAAGATTAGCAAGATTCATCAAGATTTAGTGGGTAGTTTAAATTTGAAATTTACAGATACTGTAAATCCAAATATTGATGTGTTGTTTTTGTGTTTAGGGCATGGGAATTCGGTAAAATTTTTATCTGCAAACACATTTTCTGAAGACACTAAGATTATTGATTTAGGAAATGATTTTAGGCTGGAAGCAGACAAAATTTTTGAAGGTAAAACTTTTGTGTATGGTTTGCCAGAATTAAATAAAGATGCCATTGTAAAAGCAAAATATATTGCAAACCCTGGATGTTTTGCTACGGCGATTCAATTGGGGTTGTTGCCGTTAGCTGATGCTGGTTTAATTAAAAAAGATGTACATGTTAATGCGGTAACTGGTGCTACTGGTGCTGGAACATCATTATCTGCTACAACGCATTATACGTGGCGAGATAATAATTTTTCGTATTACAAACCCTTTACGCACCAGCATTTAGGTGAAATCAATCAGTCTGTGAATCAATTACAATCTGATTTTTCTTCTGAAATTATTTTTATGCCAAATAGGGGTAATTTTTCCAGAGGTATTTTTGCAACAATTTATACTGATTTTGAGGGCGATGTTGAAGATGCTAAAGCGATTTATAAATCGTTTTACAATGATGCGAAGTTTACCTTTGTGTCAGACGACTTTTTACATATGAAACAGGTAGTAAATACCAACAAATGTTTGGTACATCTACATAAGCATAATGGTAAATTATTAATTACAAGTACTATTGATAATTTATTGAAAGGTGCCTCTGGACAAGCAGTACAGAATATGAATTTAATGTTTGGCTTAGATGAAACGACTGGACTAGGATTAAAAGGGACTTACTTTTAGCTCCACTTAACCTCCTCGAAGGGGGAGGAAAAGGATTGACATGCGCGAGGTTTTAAAATCTTGTAGGTCTGAGTAAGAAGATTTGAGTAAGAGTTCTTCTCCTTAGGAAGGGTTAGGGGAGGTTTCCGCGTTAGGGATAGAAGAGGAAAGCCCAAAGCCCGACGAAGGAGGTGTGAGGACTTATAACGGATAGCCCGACCCCTTGTGGGTAGCGCCATAAAAAATAAAATAGATTCCTGCCTGCGCAGGAAAGACAAATAAAAGGAACAAGTTTTCAACTTTGAAAAGACATTAATTATGAAAATAGCGATTATTGGAACTGGTAATTTAGGAAGCTCGATTGCCAAGGGTTTGATTGGGAATAAATCGTTTACAACGCTGTATTTGAGTGATATTAATACAGGGAATGTAGATAAATTTGGCGTTGAAGATGGCGTGACTGTGACGAATGATAATACGTTGGCGGTAGAGGAGTCTGATATTGTAATTTTTGCGCTTCAGCCTAAACATATTGATAAGGTAATGGCTGGTGTTGCTGATAAAATCACTGATAGTCATGTGATAATGTCGGTTGCTGCAGGTGTTGAGATTGAGAGGATTGAAGGTGTGATTGGATATGATAAAACGATTATTCGTGTGATGCCAAATACGGCAATTTCTATTGGGAAATCGATGACCTGTTTAGCGGCAAATGATAAAGGCAAAGCTAAAATGGATTTGGCAAAAGGGATTTTTAACCAGTTAGGGACAACTATGGTAATTCCGGAGGACCAAATACAAGCGGCTACTGTTATTTGTGCGAGCGGTATTGCGTTTTGGATGAGACTGGTTCGTGCTACTACGCAAGGTGCTATTCAGTTAGGTTTTGAGGCTGAAGAGGCGCACGAATTAGCAGTGCAAACCTGCTTTGGGTCTGCAAGTTTATTGATAGAATCCGGTAGACACCCAGAGCAAGAAATTGATAGAGTTACCACGCCAAGTGGATGTACTATTGAAGGTTTAAATGAAATGGAACACCAAGGTTTAAGCTCTGCTTTAATTCAAGGAATTACGGCATCTTTTGAAAAAATTAACCAATTAAAGAAAAACTAACATGCCACTTTTTAATGTTTACCCACTTTATGATGTAACACCAGTTTCAGGGAAAGGTGTTTACGTTTACGATGAAAAAGGAACCGAATATTTAGACCTTTATGGCGGTCATGCTGTGATTTCTATTGGACATGCGCATCCTAAATATGTTGAGGCTGTGACTAATCAAGTTTCTAAGCTTGGATTTTATTCGAATGCGATTCAGAATCCTTTACAGGTTGAATTGGCAGATAAAATAGAAGCACATTCTGGTTGCAAGGATTATGAACTTTTTTTATGTAGTTCTGGTGCAGAAGCTAATGAAAATGCTTTAAAATTAGCCTCTTTTAGAACAGGAAAAGCTAGAGTTTTAGCGTTTAGTAATGGGTTTCATGGGCGTACATCGGCAGCTGTAGCGGCTACTGATAACAAGAATATTATTGCGCCAATTAATGCGCAACAGGCAGTAGCTATTTTGCCTTTAAATGATATTGAAGGTGTTAAAAAAGAGCTTGAAAAAGGCGATGTTTGCGCTGTTATTGTTGAGTTTATTCAGGGTGTTGGTGGATTAGACGAAGGCTCAGCTGAGTTTTTTGAGGCTGTTGATGCTTTATGTAAAGCGAATAACACCATGTTTATTGCCGATGAGGTGCAATCTGGCTACGGACGTTCTGGGAAATTCTTTGCGTTTCAACATTATAATGTAAACCCAGATATTATTTCTATAGCCAAAGGTATGGGGAATGGTTTTCCTATTGGTGGGATTTTGATTCATCCTGATATTGAAGCAAAGTTTGGTATGTTAGGAACTACTTTTGGAGGTAATCATTTGGCATGTGCTGCTGGTTTATCAGTTTTAAATGTTATTGAAGAGCAGAAATTAATAGACAATGTTAATGCAATGTCTATGTACTTTATAAAATTGGCTGAAACGATACCGCAAATAAAAAATATTAAAGGAAGAGGCTTAATGCTTGGTTTAGAATTTGATTTTGAGGTGGGCGATTTAAGAAAAAAATTAATTTACGACCATAATATTTTTACAGGTGGTGCTGCAAATAAAAAATTACTAAGGATTTTACCACCATTAACGGTTAGAAAGGAACATATCAGTATGTTTTTTGAAGCATTAATTGAGGTTTTATCTGAAGTTAAATCAACTGTTGTATAACATGAATACACTATTATCTATAGAAACTAGAAATGCTATTTTGCTTAAAATGGCTGTGCTTTTAGAGCATGAACGAGAAGCTTTAATTGCAATTAATAAAACAGATTTAGACGCTTATAAGGGCGATGATATATCTATGTTTGACCGTTTAAAAGTGGATGATGCTAAAGTTGATGAGATGATAAAATCGGTAACGCATTTAGCATCTCAGGAAGACCCTGTTGGTGTTGAACGTTTTAGTTTTAAGCATGACAATGGGATGCAGATTTACAATAAAACGGCGTCGTTTGGAGCGGTGTTGATTATATACGAATCGCGTCCAGATGTTACAGTTGAAGCTGCTGGAATTGCTTTTAAATCTGGAAACAAAATACTGCTTAAAGGCGGAAAGGAATCATTACGCTCAAATTTAAAAATTGTTGAGTTATGGCATGAGGCTTTAAAAGCTTATGATGCATCAACAAATTGGGTGGAATATTTGCAGTTTAACAGAACTGAAACGCAAGCATTTTTAGAAAAGCCAACTCAAAAAGTTGATTTGATTGTGCCTCGTGGTGGTGAACGTTTAATTGCTTTTGTGAAACAACACGCTACATGCCCTGTGATTATAAGTGGACGAGGAAACAATTTTGTATATGTGCATAAGGAAGCCGATTTAGATATTGCCATTGATGTGATTATGAATGGGAAGTCTAAAATTTCAGCTTGTAATGCAGTTGATAAGGTTTTGATAGATGAAAACCTTCCAAATAAGGATGAGTTTGTTAAAACATTGATTTCAAAGTTAAAAGAATCTAAAATTGAGGTTTTAGGGGATGATATAGTCTCAAAAGATAATGGACTTGAAACTATCAAGTCTGATGATATCTGGTATAAAGAATTTTTAGATTACAAGATTTTAATAGGCGAAATAGCATCAAACCAAGATGCTATTGCCATGATTAATAAGTACTCTGGAGGGCATTCATCATCCATTATTACAAGCAATGATGACGAGGCAAAACTGTTTATGGAAAATGTAGATACAGCAGCAGTATATCATAATGCATCAACGCGATTTACGGATGGAGGGCAGTTAGGATTAGGTGGTGAATTAGCAATTAGTACAGATAAATTACACCAACGCGGACCAATTGGATTACAACATTTAGTAACTAATAAATGGTATGTTCATGGTAATGGACAAATAAGATAAGATGCAGAAAAAGAAACGCATATTACTAAAAATAGGGTCAAATACCTTAACTAAAGAAACCGATAATATTTCTAGAGGTAAGATTGAAGACATTGCAAATCAGATTGCAAAACTTCAAGATACTTGCGAGTTTATTATTGTGAGTTCTGGTGCTATTGCTGTGGCAAAACAATTTGTGAAATTGGAAAGCAAGCAAAAAGAAGTTTTCGTAAAACAAGCATTAGCATCTATTGGTCAGCCACATTTGATAAGGATTTATCAAGAGATTTTTAGAGAATATGGGTTGTTAACCTCGCAATGTTTATTGTCGTATTCTGATTTTGAAAAAGAAGAAAGTCGTATTAATATTACAAACACTATTAAAGTGCTAGTAAATAATAACTACATTCCTATTATAAATGAAAATGATACGGTAGCTACTGACGAAATTAAATTTGGCGATAATGATAAATTAGGTGCTTTAACAGCGTCTCTTTTGGGGGTTGATTTATTCATGATTGCAACAAATACAAATGGGATTTACACTAAAGAATCTATTGAAAATGGTTTACCAGAAACCATAAGTGAAGTTCAAAATTTTGATAAATTGAGAACGCAAGTGGTAAGTTCCAAATCAACACACGGTAGCGGAGGAATGGCATCAAAAATTGAAGCCGCTTCGGTTACTAAAAAGGCGAATATAGAAACATGGATTGTAAACGGGTTAGAAGATAATTTTATAGTGAATGCTATGGAAGATAAAGTGACTTTTACAAAAATAAAGTAGTTGGATGCTTTAGAGTTAAAATATATTAATGTTGAAAGTTCTTTTTATGAGGAAGCCGTAAAATTAAGAGAACATCTGTTTTTTAAAAACATGAAAAATAGACGTAACTTAATTCAAGATGATTTTGAACTAAATGGGAATCATTTAATATGTTTGAGTAATGGAGAGGTTGTTGGAACGGGACGATTGAATATTAAAAATACCATAGCTATAATTTCTCAAATGGCTATTAAAAATGAATACCAGAAAAGAGGAGTTGGGTCTAAAATATTAAAAGCATTAATTATTAAAAGTAAAGAAAACGAAGTGACTAAAATAGAACTTGGGGCTAGAAAAACGGCAATAGTATTCTATGAAAAGTTTAATTTTGTTTCTTTTGGAAGCACATACGCATCAAAGAAAACAGGAATTATTCATCAACAGATGAAACTGATGATTAAATAAAATAACAATGAAACATTACACATCCATACACGATATAGATAACATCAATATTTGGATTGAAGAAGCAAAAGCACTAAAAGCAAATCCTCTTAAATATATTGAATTAGGTAAAAATAAAACCTTAGGTTTATTATTCTTTAATTCAAGTTTGCGTACGCGTTTAAGCACCCAAAAAGCTGCGTTGAATTTAGGGATGAATCCCATTGTAATGAATGTGTCTGGTGATGCTTGGGGAATTGAATTTGGAGATGGCACTGTTATGAATGGAACAACTGCTGAACACATTAAAGAAGCTGCAGCAGTGGTGTCGCAATATTGTGATATTATTGCTGTAAGGGCATTCCCATCATTGATTGATAAAGAAAAAGATGAAAGCGAACACGTTTTAAAATCGTTTGCAAAATATGCCTCTGTTCCAATAGTAAATATGGAAAGTGCAACAGGTCATCCATTACAAGGGTTAACAGATGCTATAACTATTTCAGAACATGCTAAAACTAAGCGTCCGAAAGTGGTTTTAAGTTGGGCACCACATATAAAAGCATTACCGCATGCCGTAGCTAATAGTTTTACGCAGGCCATGCAAAAAATGGATGTCGAATTCGTGATTGCGAATCCGGAAGGCTACGATTTAGATCCAGAAATTACTGGTAATACACCAATCTGTCATAATCAAGAAGACGCGTTTAAAGATGCAGATTTTGTATACACCAAAAATTGGAGTTCTTATGTGGATTATGGAAAAGTAGTAAACACAGACCCAAATTGGATGATTACAAAAGAAAAATTAGGTAACGCAAAATTTATGCATTGTTTACCAGTGCGACGAAATGTAGTTGTTGAAGATGCTGTGTTAGATACTGATAGTTCATTGGTTATCGAGCAGGCGAATAACAGAACCTACGCAGCACAATTGGTGCTTAAAAAGCTATTAGAAAGTTTAAAGTAACACGTAACCTGCGAGGTTTTCAAAACCTTGTAGGTTTAAATTTCATCATGCAGTTTGGTCGAGCGCAGTCGAAACCTAAATTAAGATAAATGAAAGAAAAACTATCCATAGTAAAAATAGGAGGTAATATCATTGAAGATGAAGCGTCTTTAAATGCGTTTTTAAAATTATTTTCTAATTTAGAAGGAAAGAAAATTTTGGTGCATGGTGGTGGAAAACGCGCAACACATATCGCTTCAAAATTAGGTATAGAATCTAAAATGATAAATGGACGTCGCATTACTGATGCAGATACTCTTGAAGTTATAACGATGGTTTACGGTGGTTTGGTAAATAAAAACGTGGTGGCAAAACTACAAGCACTAAATACCGATGCCATTGGTTTAACAGGAGCAGATATAAACAGTATTAAGTCGGATAAACGTCCTGTAAGAGAAATTGATTTTGGATTTGTTGGCGATGTAAAAGAAGTGGCTTATAAATCTATAGATAAATTAATTCAAGCCGATTTTACACCTGTTTTTTGTGCTATTACACACGATGGAAACGGCCAATTATTAAACACAAATGCAGATACGATAACCTCGCAAGTTGCTGTAGGAATGAGTCATTTATACGAAACATCTATTTATTACTGTTTTGAGTTGAAAGGTGTTTTAAGAGATATAAATGATAAAAATTCAGTGGTTAAACATATCGATTCAAAAATTTATCAAGATTTATTGAATCAAGGTATTATTGCAGATGGCATGCTTCCAAAACTCGAAAATTGTTTTGACGCATTACGACATGGCGTTAACACCATAAATATGGGAAATACAGCCATGTTAACTCAAGAGAATGATGATTTTACAACAATAATCTTATAAGATGGCGATACAAGATTTAACAAATGATGCGATATCACTTTTAAAAAAGCTGATAGAAACACAGTCGTTTTCTTCTGAAGAAAATGTTACTGCATCGCATATTGAAGATTGGTTTACACGATATAAAATTGACTATAAGCGTACAAAGAATAACGTTTGGGCAGTTAATAAACATTTTGAAAAAGGCAAGCCAACACTATTGTTAAACTCACATCACGATACGGTTAAGCCAAATTCAGCATATACAAACGACCCGTTTAAGGCATTTGTTGAAGATGGAAAATTATTCGGTTTGGGCAGTAACGACGCTGGCGGTTGTTTGGTGTCTTTAATCGCAACATTTACGCACTATTATAACCACGAAAATTTAAAATATAATTTGGTTATTGTCGCTTCAGCGGAAGAAGAAAGTAGCGGGCCTAATGGATTAAATAGTATGTTGACTATTATTCCTAAGGTTGATGTTGCTATTGTTGGAGAACCTACTTTGATGAATTTGGCAGTAGCTGAAAAAGGTTTGGTGGTATTTGAAGCTATGATTGAAGGAACTCCAAGTCATGCTGCACATCCAAATGATAATAATGCCATTTATAATACGATTGATGCTTTGCAATGGTTTAAAGATTTTAAGTTTAAAAAAGGCTCAAAAGCTTTGGGGGATGTGAAATTAACAGTCACACAAATTAATGCAGGGTCTCAGCATAATGTGGTGCCTGGACATGTAGATTTGGTAATTGATGTTCGTGTGAATGATGCTTACAGTAACGCTGAAATTGCACAAATTTTACAAGAAAAAGCGCCAGTAACTAAAATCACACCACGTAGTTTACGATTAAATTCATCATCAATTCCTGTGGAGCATGATTTGGTAAAAGCAGGCATCGCTATAGGAAGAACAACTTACGGGTCGCCAACATTATCAGACCAAGCCGTATTAAGTTGCCCAAGTTTAAAACTTGGTCCGGGGGATAGCACACGTTCGCATTCGGCAGACGAATTTATTTATGTAAATGAAATAGAAGAAGGCATAAAAATATATGTTGAATTGTTGAATCGGGTAATCGTATAAACAAATCAACGCATAAACAAATAAACATTTTTTAAAATGAAACTCTGGGATAAAGGTATATCAATCGATAAAAAAATAGAACAATTTACCGTTGGAAACGACCGTGAAATTGATATTCATATTGCAAAATACGATGTGATTGCATCAAAGGCGCATGCTAAAATGCTTCAAAAAATAGGTATTATTACTGTTGAAGAATTAGTTGATTTATTACGAGGGCTAAAAACCTTAGAATCTCAAATAGAAGATGGTACCTTTGTTATAGATGAACAGTTTGAAGATGTGCACTCTAAAATAGAGTTTGAATTAACGAAGTCTTTAGGCGAGGTTGGAAAAAAAATCCATACCGCACGTTCAAGAAACGACCAAGTTTTAGTGGCTTGTCATTTATATTACAAAGACAATTTAAACTTAATTAAAGCTAAAACAAAAACACTTTTTGATACCCTTTTGGATTTGTCTGAAAGATACAAAGACAAAGTGTTACCAGGATATACACACTTACAAGTCGCAATGCCATCATCATTTGGGTTATGGTTTTCTGCTTATGCAGAATTGATGATTGATGATGTGTTTTTATTAGATGCAGCTATTAAAACTGTGGATCAAAACCCATTGGGTTCTGCTGCTGGCTATGGTAGTTCGTTTCCAATTGATAGAGAGTTCACTACAAAAGAAATGAATTTTTCAACCTTAAAGTATAATGTGGTTGCAGCACAAATGGGGCGTGGTAAAAACGAACGTACTATTGCGGCTTCTTTAGGTAGTTTGAGCAATACTTTGGCGCGTTTTGCTATGGATACATGCCTGTATATGAGTCAGAATTTTGGGTTTATCTCTTTTCCTGACGAATTAACTACAGGTAGTAGTATTATGCCGCATAAAAAGAATCCTGATGTATTTGAATTGATTCGTGGGAAGTGTAATAAGATTCAAGCCTTACAATCTGAAATGATTTTAATAACAAATAACCTCCCAAGTGGTTATCATAGAGATTATCAATTGTTAAAAGAAAACATGATTGCTGTTTTTGAAGAGTTAAAAGATATTTTGGATATTTTTAATTATTCGATTCAGCAAATTATCGTGAAAGATATTGATATTCATGATGATAAATACAAGTACTTATTTACAGTGGATAATATCAATACATTGGTTGTTGAAGGTCAAAGTTTTAGAGAAGCCTACCAAAAAATAGGTGGACAAGTGCAAGATGGTACGTATGTTCCTGATACGTCTAAAAAACACACTCATGTTGGAAGTATTCATAATTTGAGTTTAGATAAAATTAAGGATAAGTTTCCTAGTTAAAAAGCATACCTATTAAATTAAATATATTAACCAAACAATCTTGATTTATGAACATAGGCATATTAAAAGAAACGCAAAAAGGAGAAAAACGTGTTTCTTTATCTCCATTTATTACTAAGCAGTTAGTAGAAAAAGGATTTGAAGTTATTGTTGAAAAACATGCAGGTACTAGTTCTTCCTACGAAGACTCAGATTATGAGGAATTTGGAGCTTCAATAGCATCACGAGCAGATGTTTTTAAAGATGCCCAAGTACTCATTAAAATAAATCCGTTTGATGAACATGATTTAGAACTAATTCAGAAAAGACACATATTAATGAGTCAATTGTTTCATAAGTCTAGTCCTGAATTGATTAAGGCAATTGCTGAAAAAGGAGCGTCAGCCTTTTCTATGGATGCTATGCCACGTATTTCTAGAGCTCAAGATATGGATGTGTTAAGTTCTCAAAATAATTTAGCAGGTTATAAAGCGGTGATTTTAGGAGCTTATGAAATGACTAAAATTTTTCCATTAATGATGACAGCAGCAGGTACTATTACACCTTCTAGAGTTTTAATATATGGTGTAGGTGTTGCTGGTTTACAGGCTATTGCTACAGCAAAAAGATTAGGTGCTGTTGTTGAGGCAACAGATATTAGAACAGAAACTAAAGAACAAGCTGAATCTTTAGGAGCTAAATTTATTTCTGTAGAAAATAATGCTGAAGTATCTGAAGGAGGCTATGCAAAAGAAGCTTCAAGTGATTATGCTGAAAGGCAAAAAGAAGCAGTGAATAAATCATTGTTTAAAGCCGATTTAGTTATCACTACGGCTAATGTTCCAGGAAGAAAAGCACCATTATTAATTACTGAAGATCAGGTTAACCAGATGAAAAACGGTGCAGTAATCATTGATTTAGCTGCAGCACAAGGCGGAAATTGCGAAGTAAGTAAACTAAAAGAAACAGTTAATGTAAACGGCGTAAAAGTAATTGGTACTACAGTTGCGCCCGAAAGTGTTTCAACAAATGCTAGTGAGTTGTATGCTAAGAATATTTATAATTTTATTATGCATTTAACTGAAGATTTAAATTTCAAATGGGATTTAGAAGAGGAGATTACAGACGAAACACTTATTGTTCAAAATGGAATTCAACGTAAAAACTAAACAAATATTATGAATGAATTATTAGGATTTATTAGTAGTAATTTACAAATTATATACATCGTTATCTTATCGATATTTGTAGGTATAGAAGTAATAAAAAGTATTCCAGCAGTATTACATACACCTTTAATGTCTGGAGCAAATGCTTTAAGTGGGGTGGTTATAGTTGGAGCCATTTTAGTAATGCTACATTCAAATCCAACAGATTATGTGGCATTAACGCTTGGATTTATTGCGGTAGTATTAGGAGTATTAAATGTTGTTGGTGGATTTGCTGTAACCAACAGAATGTTAGACATGTTTAAAAAGAAAAAGTAATGGATATTATTTTAAGTATTGTTTATTTAATCGCAACAGTAACGTTTATTGTTGGATTAAAAAAGTTAGGTCATCCAGATACTGCGAAGTCAGGAAATTTAATAGCAGCAGGAGGTATGGGTTTCGCTATTGTCGGGACTATTTTTATTCATGATTTAGAAGTACCAACACTTATTTATGTTTTAATAGGAGTTGCTATTTTAGTTGGGTCTATTATTGGAGGGCTAATTGCTGTAAAAGTTGAGATGACTAAAATGCCAGAATTAGTATCATTATTTAATGGGTTTGGAGGAGCAAGTGCTGCTCTAATTGGAATTGTTGAATATGGAAATGCTGATATTAAAGGCATAAGTGCAGCAATTATTACTACTATTTTATCGGCAATTATAATTGGAGCTATTACTTTTTCTGGAAGTTTAATAGCATGGGGAAAGTTAAATGGTACGGTTAAGAGTGTTGTGAAAATTCCACAATATAATATTGTAAATAATGTGTTTTTTATAGCAATAGTTGCTTTAGGAACTTATGTGGTAATTGGAAGTATTGATAGTCAAATATTATTGTATGCCTTGTTAGTAGGCGGATTGGTTTATGGTATTTTGTTTGTGTTGCCTATTGGAGGTGCAGATATGCCTGTGGTTATTTCGTTATTAAACTCTTTAACGGGTATTGCTGCAGCTATTACTGGAGTGCTATATGACAATATGGTTATGTTGGTAGGTGGTATTTTAGTAGGTTCGGCAGGAATTATTTTAACTGTAGCTATGTGTAAAGCAATGAATAGAACTCTAGCATCTGTGATTTTCGGGTCGTTTACTGCAAATGCAAGTGTAGAAGGTGTTAATAAAACATTAGGTTCTATTAAGAGTACTACAGCTAGTGATTCTGCTATTATGATGAATTACGCTTCAAATGTTGTTATTGTGCCTGGGTATGGTTTAGCAGTAGCTCAAGCTCAACATGTAATACATGAATTAGAAGAACTCTTAACGCAAAAAGGTGTTAATGTAAAATATGCGATACATCCAGTTGCTGGTCGTATGCCAGGGCATATGAATGTATTATTAGCCGAATCGAATGTTGAGTATAATATGTTAGTTGAAATGGATGATATTAACCCACAGTTTAACAACACTGATGTTGTATTGGTTGTGGGTGCTAATGATGTGGTAAATCCGGCAGCTCATAATGACCCAGCTAGTCCTATTTATGGGATGCCTATTTTAGATGTTGAAAACGCTAAGCATATTATTGTGAATAAACGTAGTATGAAAGCTGGTTATGCTGGAATTGAAAACGAGTTGTTTTATAATTCGAAAACTGCAATGTTGTTTGGAGATGCCAAGGACACTTTGACAGATTTGGTTGCGGAGTTGAAGAATATGTAATTTTCTATAAGTTTGGTTCATGTTATTGAATATAGCTAACCACTAAATATTTTGCAGGTTTTGATGCAAGTTAAGTTTTGCGTTAGGCATTGCAGTGGATAGCCCACAGCCCGACGTAGGAGGTGCGAGTACTTGTAACGGAAAGCCCGACGACCCTTGTGGTAACGTCCAAATATTTAAAATGCCCAAAATAGAGCATTAAAAAAGCGCATTTTCTCAAATGCGCTTTTAAGAATCCCAATATTTTAATTTTGGTGACTAACTCAAATAATTAAATAATTGTGGACTGTCCTAAATGTATGTTTGTGAAGTTTAAGTTTGTTTCTTCTGGGTTTTGTATAAAATCTTCTATAAAATCGCCCACTTTGGTTGTGCTTATATTATCGTATTTAGTATTTAAATCGGGTGTGGTTATGTGCAGTTTTAATGATTTGTCTACACCCTCTCTTACCAGAGCTGCTTCTTCATCAAGCCCAAAATAGTCAAGCAGCATAGCTGCCGATAAAATGGATGCAATTGGGTTGGCAATACCTTTGTTAGCGGCTTTTGCATAAGCCCCATGAATGGGCTCAAACATAGCGTACTTATCTCCAATAGATGCAGATGCTAATAAGCCAATAGACCCAACTATAACGCTAGCTTCTTCAGAAAGGATATCGCCGAACATGTTTTCTGTTAAAATAACATCGAATTGCCTCGGATGGATAATAAGTTCCATGGCGGCATTATCAATATACATGTAGTTAACTTTTACTTTTGGGTATTGTGGCGCAATTTCTTTTACTACACGTCTCCAAAGGCGAGAGCTTTCCAGTACATTTGCTTTGTCTACTAAGGTGAGTTTGTTTTTTCTAGATAGAGCAGCTTTAAAAGCTTCATGCGCAATACGCTCAATTTCGAAACGTTCGTATTTACAAATATCAGATGCAATGCAGCCATCTTCACTTAAATATCGTTCTCCAAAATAAATACCACTTGTTAACTCGCGATAAATAAGAATATTAGTATCTTTTATTTGTTTTATTTTAAGCGAGGATTTGTTTAGTAAATCTTCGTAAGCTATAATTGGGCGGATGTTGGTATACAGACCTAATTCTTTACGGATACCTAAAAGACCTTGTTCAGGACGAATTTTAGCGTCAGGGTCTTCGTCATATTTTGTATCTCCAATGGCTCCAAATAAAACAGCATCTGCTTTTTTACAGATGCTAACGGTTTCTTCTGGTAATGGATTTCCTGTTTTATCTATAGCACAGGAACCGACCAATGCTGTTTGAAATGTAAATATGTGGTTAAATTCCATAGCTATAACTTTCAAAACCTTTACGGCTTGTGCTATAACTTCTGGTCCTATACCATCGCCTGGTAATACGGCAATATTTAATTTCATCAATTAATTTTTTTGGATTCCCGTAAACGCAGGAATGTATTTTTAATTAAGCAGAAGTAATTTCGTTATACACTTTGCTGTTTTCTATAATTTTATGGATATCATTATCATCAACTTCCTTTTTCTTATCGGCAAAATCTAGAAAATTTGTATAGATTTCATCCAATTGAAGTTTAGTTAATTCGTATCCCACCTTTTTTGCTCTGTAAGCTAATGCTGCTCGACCACTTCTTGCCGTTAATACAATAGCAGATTCTGTAACACCAACATCTTTAGGATTCATTATTTCGTAAGTTTCACGATTTTTAATCATTCCATCTTGGTGAATTCCAGAACTGTGAGCAAAAGCGTTTGCACCAACAATAGCTTTGTTTGGTTGTGTGTAGATTCCCATACTATCAGAAACTAATTGGCTCATTCCATAAAGCATTTCTGAATTAATTCTAGTGTCTAAATTAAGATATGGGTGCTGCCTTAAAATCATAACTACTTCTTCCAAAGCAGTGTTTCCTGCACGCTCTCCAATACCATTTATGGTACATTCAATTTGGCGTGCTCCATTAATAACACCTTCAATAGAATTTGCTGTAGCTAAACCTAAATCGTTATGGCAATGACAAGATAAAATAGCTTTATCAATACCTTTTACGTTTTCTTTTAAGTATTTAATTTTTGCACCATATTCACTTGGTAAACAATAACCTGTGGTGTCTGGAATATTTAAAACGGTTGCACCTGCCTTAATTACGGCCTCGCAAACACGAGCTAGATATTCGTTATCTGTTCTACCTGCATCTTCGGCGTAAAACTCAACATCTTCTACAAAAGATTTAGCATAACTAACAGCTTTAACAGCACGCTCAATAATTGCTTCTTGTGTAGACTTAAATTTAAATTTTATATGAGATTCTGAAGTCCCAATACCTGTATGGATTCTTGGTGTTTTAGCATGTTTTAATGCTTCTCCAGCTACTTTTATATCGTTTTCTACAGACCGGGTTAACCCACAAACCGTAGCGTGTTTTACAATTTTAGAAATGGCTTCAACAGATTTGAAATCTCCAGGACTAGATACAGGAAAACCAGCTTCAATAATGTCAACTCCTAATAAATCAAGCTGTTCAGCAATAATTAATTTTTGGTCAGTATTCAATTTACAACCAGGGACTTGTTCGCCGTCTCTTAGCGTTGTATCAAAAATTTGGACTTTATTATCAGACATTTATTAAAATTTATTTTCGTATTGTTACACGAATTTATATTTTGGTTTTCTAAATACAGAACTTTATATTTTATTATTACGATGTTTAACCCTCTGTGTGTCATGATAATTAATTGAAAATCAAATTATTAACATTGTTTTTGTGACTATGACAAAAGAGCAAAAAGATAACTTATTTGTATTGATTAAATCGTTGTCTAAATCTGAAAAAAGACAATTCAAGCTTTACGTGGGTCGATTAGGGGTTAATGAGGAATCAAAATTTTTGAAACTCTTTAATATTCTAGATAAAATAAATGTCTACGATGAAGCTGTTATCTTAAAAAAAGGCATCGTAAAAAAACAGCAACTTTCTAATCTTAAAGCCCATCTTTATAAACAAATTTTAATTAGTTTAAGGTTAAATCCATCGCATCAAGATATTCGCATTCAAATTAGAGAACAGTTAGATTTTGCAACCATTTTATACCATAAAGGACTCTACAAACAAAGTTTAAAAATCTTAGATAAAGCTAAAACATTAGCTGTTAATCATGAGGAGAAAAATGTAGCTTCTGAAATTGTAGAACTAGAAAAAGTTATAGAATCTCAATATATTACAAGAAGTATAAGTAGTAGAGCAGACGAGCTTACCATACAAGCTAAAGAGCTAAGTTTGCAAAACGTTTTAGCTAGTAAACTATCCAATTTATCATTACAACTATACGGTTTGTTTTTAAAAACGGGCTATGTAAAAAATGATGAAGAATATCAGATTATTGACAAATATTATCATGATAGACTACCTAAATACGATATAAATAAATTGGGTTTCAGAGAAAAATTATGGCTTTACAAAGCCAAATTATGGTACAGTTTTTTAACAGTAGATTTCTTAGCATGCTACAAATATGCCACAAAATGGGTGGATCTGTTTTATGAAAACAAAGAGATGATTGGCCTAAATCCTGTCTTTTTTCTCAGGGGTAATCACTATTTGTTAGAATCGCTTTTTTACCTAAGTCAATACGAAAAGTTTAAATTTTCATTATCAAGATTTGAAGCCATAACCAAAGAAAAATGGTTTCCAAAAGATGATAATATAGATGGGTTAACTTTTTTATTTATATACAATAACAAATTTAATTTGCATTTTATAGAAGGTAGTTTTAATAATGGGTTACAATTGGTAGATGAGGTTTTAGAGCGTTTGGAAGGTTACAAAAATCGTATAGACGAGCACCACATTATGGTCTTTTATTACAAAATAGCCAGCATGTATTTTGGAGCAGGAAACAACAAAAAATGCATCTATTATTTAGAAAAAATAATTAGTAATAAATCGCTGCAAATGCGCGAAGATTTACTGTGTTTTTCAAGAATTTTAAACCTTGTAGCGCATTACGAAGCTGGTTTAGATTACAACCTAGATGTTCTAATAAAAAGCACATACAAGTTCCTAATAAAAATGGAAGATTTGTACGAAGTACAAAAAGAATTCATTAAATTTTTACGTGGTTTGGGCGACATCTACCCGCACGAAGTAAAAGGTGAATTCACTAAGTTGCATAAAAAACTAAAAGAATTCGAAAACGACCCTTACCAAAGTCGTGCATTTTTGTATCTAGACATAATTTCATGGCTAGAATCCAAGATAGAAAACAGACCCATTGGCGACATTATTCGCGATAAATTTAAAGCAACAACCGTATAATTTTTTAGGGCGCAACCCACAAGGGGTCGGGCTTTCCGTTAATAGTTTTGGCTCGATGCACGCCTCGCCAAAAGCTGCCACTGCAATCCCTTGCGCGGGGCCTGTTTGCTTGGGTTAGTGCTTTTACTGTTGTAAAGTGGTTGTTTGTGGAGGTTCGTTTAACGGTCTCGGCTATGAGTAGTTGCGTGGGTTAGCACAAAACTTTGCAAGTACACACCAAACTGAAAATCCGCAAGGATTTTCAGAAGTAGGCGAGAACGAGCAATTACTTATAGCCATTGTTCTAAGCAGTTGTTATTCATATGGATATTTTACTTCTCCGTCTAAAACTCTTTGTGCTTCTCTAAGTTCTTGAATACTAATTTTATTCAATTCGATTAATAATTTATTCTTAGACTCCCAAAATGAATATTTATATTTTCTTCGAGGCTTCAATATTTCTTCAAGACTATGTAATGGAATAGGCAATTCTACAGCCAATCTTGATTTCCAATTTTTATTATCATTAAGATACTTTTCAATAACCCAGTTCTCACCAGGTTTACTTCTATGTAAAGTGGCTTCAAAAGAAATATATTTTTCTCCTAGTTCAATTACGCGTTTTGCTTCTCTTAATAAATCTAAGTTTATTTTGGTATCTTTAAATGTTCTGCGAAAATACATGTCTCCTAAACTTTCGATTTTCTCTATATCGTAATCACCATATTTAGTTGTTTCATCAATTAAATCACTAAATAATACTAAATTTTGTTCATTTTTTATTTCGAGACTGTCAGCCAAAAGATTACGCCATTCTTTTTCTTTACCTTGATATTTAGTCAGTAACCAATTTTCCCCTTGTTTGCTGTGATAAATAGAGTCCTTTTCGGGAAAAAATAGGTTTATCATTTTTTGTTCGAATTTTCCTGGTCCTTTTTTGGGTGAAAAAAAACCATAAATTCCTGCTAGAATAGCAAACAATAGAGATACTTTTCCAAAATGTATCATAGCCCCTGCCCAATATTTTTTTATTCCATGTCTTTTTGATTTACTATAACTTTCAAAATCAACCGTCCCTCCCGAAGTTCTATTGTTAAATTCATATTTTTTACAGCTTTCTTTCCAGATATAGCCTATAATAAAAAACCCGATTGATAGTAGAAATAATAAAAATGCCATATAGTATTGGTTTAAATTGCTTAGAATGGATTACCGGATATGCGCCGTTCTTTAATGGCTTATATCCGCCGTTAAACGAAGGTAGCTGAAAATTTTTACAAAATCAAGTGTGTCATTCGCAGTTTTCTATAACTAGCTACTTGCAATTACTAAGAAAACAAAAATAGTATCACCAAAAATTTGCAGATTAACTTTTCTATACGGTATTCGTAATCCCTTGCGCAGGTGTGTTTACTTGGGTTAGTGCTTTTGTGGACTTAGAGTGGTTTATTAGAGGAGTTCGTTTAACGTGTTTGTGTATGGCTCGTTGCGGAAAATCGGCTATGATTTTCCGCCGTAACTGAAATATAGTAAATTGCAATGAATTCCGATAAGGAATTCAGCCGCAATGAGCTATACACGTTGTTGGCAGTAGTATTTTATTCAGTTTCTAATTTATAATCGATAAATGAAATAAAATTCCGTATTCCCTCTGTCGGGAATTGAATAGATTCAATAGTTTTAGTATATCGATTTGTTCTTATTGTTAAATTATATTGTGCTCCATCATGTCCTCCAAATCGATACTTGTCATTGTATTCATCAAATTCTAGAATTTCTAAATATTGTTCTATTTGGTCAAAGGTTGAATCAGATAGAGTTTTGGTTTCTAATTCGCTTTTAACTATATCTCCTTTTCTGTAAGTTATTTTTTTGTCCTTTTTTATATTAAATTCAAGAATACCTGAATAAAGATAGAAAGGTGTAACTTTTAGATGTATCTCTTCTATTTTCAAGTCATTCCTTTTAATTGAATCTAATTTTATTAAGGTCAGATAATCATTTTCTTTGTCTAAATTCTTAAATATTAGCCTTGTATTTTTCTTGTTTTCTAGAACATATTTTTGGATGTCATCATTTCCGTTGTCAAATTCCAATTCAATTCCATTGTTATAGTTCAATTTTCCAATTGGGTCGAAAATCAAATTTTCTCTATAAAGTAGATTTCGTGAAATGATTGAATCCTTGAATGTGAACTCATTGCATAATGAATCAATCCAGACATTATTTTTCAACTCGTTCAGAGTATTTAATTCATTTTGCCTTTCAGTGCAATTTGAGAATACAACATAGATAATTAGAATGAAAAATTTCTTCATGGGTTGGATTTTCGAATATTACTGCCAACGGCGGATATGTGCCGTTGTAATGGCTTATATCCGCCGTTAAACGAAGGTAGTTGAAAATTTTTACAAAATCAAGTGCGTTATTCGCAATTTTCGATAACTAGCTACTTGCAATTACTAAGAAAACAAAAATAGTATCCCAAAAAATTTGCAGATTAACTTTTCTATACGATATTTGCAGTTATAAAGTTCAAACACTTATTGAAATGTTATCAAGAAAGGTGGAGGGATTAGACCCCGTGAAGCCTTAGCAACCCTTTAAACTTATTAAAGAAGGTGCTAAATTCTACTTAAACACCGATTCATTTATCGGCGTTTGGATAGATAACCCCAAAGAAATTACTTTTTGTAATTTTAATAATTCTTTATAACATTTTTCTATTAAGTCAAAAAAGTACTCTGAAATGCTTTTGCATTGAAGTTTCGATTGAATTTGTCATTCTCGCGAACGCGGGAATCTTTAAGTTTAACTAAATAAGATATAGAAAAATGAGCGATCAAAAATTAGCAACAAACGCATTACACGCAGGTCATGATGTAACAGCAAACGGAGGAGCAAGAGCAGTTCCTATTTACCAAACTACATCGTATGTATTTAACAATTCAGACCACGCAGCAAACCTTTTCTCTTTACAAGAATTAGGGTTTATTTACACACGTTTAAACAACCCAACCAACCAAATTTTACAAGAGCGTTTAGCAGCTGTAGAAGGTGGTATTGGTGCCGTAGTTTTTGCTTCAGGAACAGCAGCTATTGCCACAGGGTTATTAACATTATTAAAGGCAGGTGACCATGTTGTGGCATCAAGTAGTTTATACGGTGGTACGTATAATTTATTAAGTGTTACGCTTCCAAGATTGGGTATTACAACAACATTTGTGGATGCTTCAAACCCTGATAATTTCAAAGATGCTGTGCAAGATAATACTAGAGCATTTTTTGTGGAGTCTTTAGGGAATCCAAAACTTGATGTTTTAGATTTAGAAGCTATTGCTGCACATTCTAAAGCGGCAGAAGTGCCTTTTATTGTTGATAATACGGTGGCAACACCAGCATTATTAAATCCAATTAAACACGGGGCAAACATTGTTATACACTCATTAACTAAATATATTGGCGGACAAGGCACATCTTTAGGCGGCGCCATTATTGACGCTGGTACTTTCAATTGGGCAAACGGGAAATTCCCAGAATTTACTGAGCCATCTGCGGGATACCACGGTTTAAAATACCATGAAGTTTTAGGTGCAGCGTCGTACACATTCAAATTAATTTTAGAAGGTTTAAGAGATTTTGGTGGCGCTATGAGTCCAACAAATGCATTCAACATCATTCAAGGTTTAGAAACATTACCAGTTAGAATTAAGCAACATAGTGAAAATGCTTTAGAATTAGCAAAATGGTTAGAAGCACAAGACGAAGTAGCTTGGGTAAACTATCCAGGGTTAGAGAGCAGTAAATACAATGCTTTGGCTAAGAAATATTTACCAAACGGACAAAGTGGTATTGTAACCTTTGGCCATAAAGGTGGATTCGATGCTGCAAAAACCATTGCAGATGAAACTCAAATATTCTCTTTATTAGCCAATATTGGAGATACTAAATCATTGATTATTCACCCGTCAAGTACTACACACCAACAATTGGATGAAGCAGAACAAGCTTCGGCAGGTGTGTCTACAGATTTGATAAGATTGTCTGTTGGTATTGAAGATATTGAAGATTTAAAAGCCGATTTAAAACAAGCATTTGCTAAGATATAAAAAGCAGCCCCACCTAACCTCCCCGAAGGGGAGGAACCTGACTCATGTGGAATGTTACGTTTGAGTAAGCGTAGTTGAAGTATTGGGAAGGCAAGGGTGAGATTTTAAACATAACAGTAAGCATTCCCCTCCTTGGAGGGGCTAGGTGTGGGTAAAAAAGCAAAAGTTAAACGACTTTTGGAAATAAAAAAGACCTTAGCAGATACACCCGCGTTAGGGATTGCAGTGGAAAGCCCACAGCCCGACGAAGAAGGTGCGAGGACTTGGAACGGAAAGCGCGACCCCTTGTGGGTAACGCCCAAAAAAATAAAAATAAAAGTTGATGGATTTTTAATATTCCGTCAATTATAACATAAGAGTAAAAATCCCCCTCTTTGGAGGGGTTAGGGGAGGCTGTTTATGAAACACGAATTGCAACATATTACCATTGCCAATTACATTACTGAAAGTGGTGCGCGTAACCCTGAAATTAAATTAAGCTACCAAGTTTTTGGTAAGGCTTTGGGAAGTGCGCCCATTGTTTTGGTTAATCATGCATTGACAGGAAATAGTGAGGTGGCTGGTGCCAACGGATGGTGGAAAGATTTAATTGGTGATGATAAGGTTATTGATACCAAATTGTATTCGGTGTTGGCGTTTAATATTCCAGGGAACGGTTTTGATGGTTTTGTGATTGATAATTATAAAGATTTTGTGGCACGCGATGTGGCAAAGTTATTTTTACAAGGCTTAAAAGCGCTAGGTACTGGCAAATTATTCGCCACAATTGGCGGCTCTTTAGGCGGTGGTATTGCTTGGGAAATGGCGGTGTTACAACCTGATTTTACAGAGCATTTGGTAGTTGTGGCTACCGATTGGAAATCTACCGATTGGTTGATTGCCAACTGCCAAATACAAGAACAGTTTTTATTAAACTCTAAGCACCCTGTACACGATGCACGTATGCATGCTATGTTGTGTTACCGCACGCCAGAGTCGTTTAAAGAACGTTTTAAGCGTTCTAAAAATGATGATTTAGAGATTTTTAATGTCGAAAGTTGGTTGTTGCATCATGGTAAAAAGTTGCAGGAACGGTTTCAGTTATCAGCTTATAAATTGATGAATCAGTTATTAAAGTCTATTGATGTGACTAAAGGTCGTTCTAGTAACTTTAATGTGCTTGAAAATATAGAAGCCAAAATCCATATTGTAGGAGTAGATTCTGATTTGTTTTTTACTGCTGAAGAAAACCGTGAAACGCATAAACAGTTGGCATTAACACATCCTAATGTAACGTATAACGAAATACATTCGGTGCACGGGCACGATGCATTTTTAATGGAGTATGACCAATTAGAAAAAATTGTAGAAGGCATTTTTGTGCCACATTCTAAAAGAAAACCAATGAAGGTATTAAAATTTGGAGGTAAATCTTTAGCCAACGGAAAAGGCTTAGAAACAGTACTTTCAATTATAAAAAATAAAGTGGAAGCTGGCGATAGAATTTCTGTTGTGGTTTCTGCAAGAGGTTCAGCAACAGATGATTTAGATGCTATTTTGAATAAAGCGCTAAAAGGAGCGTCGTATCAAGAGGATTTAGAAGCGTTTAAAGCATATCAAATTGAGCCTTTAAAAACCATAGATTTTTCTGAAGAATTTTCAGTTTTAGATAAGTTGTTTGAAGGAGTTAGCCTGTTACGAGATTACAGTAAAAAAACCAAGGATAATATATTGGCGCAAGGCGAATTGTTATCTATAAAACTGATTGCAAATTTATTGAATGCGCATGGAGTAAAAGCTCAAGCAACTGATGCGCGAGAACTTATAAAAACGGATGAATCTTTTGGCAATGCACAACCATTATCAAAAATTTCAAAAGAAAATACACAGGCCTATTTTAATGCCAATAAAGGTGTGGTTAATGTAGTGGCTGGTTTTATAGCGTCTAATTTAAAGAATGAAACAACCACTTTAGGACGTAACGGTAGTAATTATACTGCTGCTTTAATCGCAAATTTTTTAGATGCTGAAGAATTACAAAACTATACGCATGTTAGTGGAATTTATACCGCAGACCCTGGGTTGGTTCCTGATGCAAAACAAATTAGAGAATTATCTTTTAGTGAAGCTAATGAACTAGCCAATTTTGGAACGTCTGTGTTACATGCTAAAACCATTATTCCTTTAGTTGAAAAAAATATCAACTTACGTATTTTAAATACGTTTAATGCTGATGACGAGGGGACGCTAATTACTGCAAGACCAAGCACTAAAGAAGTGACGTCGTTATCTATTTTAGATAATGTGGCCTTGTTGAATTTAGAAGGGCGTGGCTTATTAGGAAAAATTGGTGTAGATGCACGAATTTTTGGAGCGTTAAGCAAATACGGTATTAGCGTGAGCATTGTGTCTCAGGGTTCTTCAGAAAGAGGCATCGGATTGATTATTGATGCAGACCAAGCTACCCAAGCAGTTATTGCTTTAGAGCGAGAGTTTGAAAGCGATTTCTATTCGCAAGATGTCAATAAAATTGATGTTATTGATGATGTTGCGGTTATTTCGATTATTGGAATTGAGTTAAGTTCGTTTCATAAACCGTTTAATGCTTTAATTAAAAACCAGATTACACCCTTATTGTTTAATAATACGGTTACGGGCAAGAATGTGAGTTTGGTGGTGAAGAAATCGCAATTACACAAAGCAGTAAACGTAGTTCATGGTGAGGTTTTCGGGATTTCTAAAAAGATAAATATTGCCATTTTTGGTCATGGTGGCGTTGGTGGCGCATTGATTAATCAGATATTAAAATCGAAAGACGATATTGAAAAGCGTAAAGGCATCAATTTGAATGTGTTTGCCATTGCGAATTCCAGAAAATTGGTATTGGATAAAAATGGCGCGAATGCCAATTGGGAAACGGCTATTGCTTCGAGTACGTACAAGAGTTCGATTGAAGATGTTATTACTTATGCAAAAAATCATCATTTAGAGAATTTGATAGCGGTAGATAATACGGCGAGTTCGGAGTTTTATACCAATTATATTCCGTTAGTTGAAGCGGGATTCGATTTGGTGTCATCAAACAAAATAGCGAATACCATTTCGCATGCCTTTTATACCGAATTACGAGTACAATTAGAGAAAAACAACAAACAGTATTTATACGAAACTACAGTTGGTGCGGGTTTACCGTTAATTGATACGATTAAATTATTACACGAATCTGGAGAAAATATCACACGAATTAGAGGCGTGTTTTCAGGAACATTGAGTTATTTATTTAATAATTTTTCTGTGGAAGACAAGCCGTTTAGTGCCATTATTCAAGAAACGGTTGATAAAGGGTTTACAGAACCCGACCCGCGTGAAGATTTCTCTGGAAACGATGTGGCTAGAAAACTATTGATTTTAGCAAGAGAATTAGATTTACAAAATGAGTTTGAAGATGTGGAAGTCTTGAATTTGATTCCTGAAGCCTATAGAGATATTTCGGTGGAGGAATTTTTGAGTCAGTTAGAGGTTTTAGATGCGCAATATCAGAAGTTGAAAGACGAGCAAAAGGAAGGACATGTGCTAAGATATGTTGGTGATTTATCGGGAGATTTATCTCAAGACAAAGGGAATTTGGAAGTGAAGTTAGTGTCTATTCCAGAGGATAGTACGTTGGGGCATGTAAAAGGTAGTGATGCTATTTTTGAAATATTTACCGAGAGTTATGGTGAGCAACCTATTGTGATTCAAGGGGCAGGAGCTGGAGCTGAGGTTACTGCGCGTGGTGTGTTTGGAGATATTTTGAGGTTGAGTAAGCATATTAATTAGTTCGAAGTAAATTGAACAACATCAAATGAAAAAAATTACTTTTTTATCAATATTGATTCTTGTTTTTTCTTGTAAGAAAGAGGAACAACCATATTTTATGTATGGTTTATTAAGCGAAGAGTTTATTCAATCTAGTGAAATAGTTGAAATTCAAGTTTCTGAGAATCTTTACAATAACGAGTTAATTAAAAATAAATCAGCAAGAGTCTATGACAGTTTGACAAAAGAATATCTTAATTATTTGGAAAAAATCTGTACAGACTTAGTTGATAATAAAAAAATAATAGACCCAACTGATTATGAAGGTGAAGTTTCTAAAAAAGAATATTCAAATGACTTCTTTTTTACTAAAGAAACCTACAGTAAAAAAGGAATAGAGTTTATATCTAAGACGGAAAAATATAGAATAGAAATTCTAAAACTGGTTAAAGATAAAAATCTAAAAAAGAGAATTAACGGAGTTTGTGCTACAATGGATTTTCGAACTAGAAATAGAAAAAAAATTCGATATCTAGATTATTTTTACAAAGATACCCCTTTAGTAAGTGTGTTAGCACACATAAGGCACAAACAAAATTCTATCATTAAAATAGAAAATGAATTTTTGAAAAATATATTGATAAATGAGCAAAACTCGATATCAGTAAAAGTAAACCCGAAAGTTTAGGTTTAAAACCAAACCCTAGCAAACAAGTGCATTAGGGATTGCAGAGGAAAGCCCACAGCCCGACGAAGGAGGTGCGAGGACTTGGAACGAAAAGCCCGACCCGATAGGGAAATGCCCAAATAATAAAATAAAAAAAAGAATTAAAGTGAGCCATAAAAAATTTGAAACCGACGCGATAAGAACGCAGAGTGAACGCACTCAGTTTTCGGAACATTCTGTACCCCTGTACTTAACGTCGGGGTTTGTATTTGACGATGCGGAGGAAATGAGAGCTTCTTTCGCGGAGGAAAAACAGCGCGATTTGTACAGCCGTTACAGCAACCCAAACGTAAACGAGTTTGTGGATAAAGTATGCAAAATGGAGGGCGCGGAAGCAGGATTTGCCTTTGCGAGTGGTATGGCTGCGGTGTTTTCTACATTTGCAACTTTGCTGGATGCGGGCGATCATGTGGTGTCTTGCAGCTCGGTATTTGGTGCAACGCATGGATTGTTTACCAAATACTTCCCAAAGTGGAATATTGAATGTTCATATTTTAGTATTAATGATGTTGAAGCGATTGAGGATTTAATACAGCCCAATACCAAGTTTATTTATGCAGAGACGCCAACAAATCCTGGGGTTGATGTTTTAGATATGGAAGCGTTGAGTGCTATTTGTAAAAAGCACGATTTGCTATTGGTGATTGATAATTGTTTTGCGACACCGTATTTACAAAATCCTATAAAATTTGGTGCAGATTTGGTGATACATTCGGCTACGAAATTAATGGATGGCCAAGGGCGTGTTTTAGGCGGTGTTACGGTTGGTAAAGCGGACTTGATTCGCGAGATTTATTTGTTTTCTAGATTAACAGGGCCAGCTATGAGTCCGTTTAACGCATGGGTACTATCTAAATCTTTAGAAACATTAGCTATTCGTGTGGATAAGCATTGTGAGAATGCATTGAAACTGGCAGAGTTTTTAGAAGCGCACCCAAAAGTGAAGTGGGTGAAATATCCGTTTTTAAAATCGCATCCTAAATATGAGATTGCAAAAAAGCAAATGCGCTTAGGTGGTAATATAGTAGCCTTTGAAGTGGAAGGTGGTTTAGATGGCGGTAGAGCGTTTTTAAATAGTATAAAGATGTGTTCTCTGTCTGCAAACTTAGGAGATACACGAACTATTGTAACGCATCCTGCAAGTACCACACATGCTAAGGTGGAAGAGGATGTGAAAATAGCAGCTGGTATTACAGATGGCATGGTGCGCTGTTCTCTTGGTTTGGAACATATTGATGATATTATTGCTGATTTGGAGCAAGCTTTAGGTTAATTTTTAGAATCCGTAAGTGTATTTAATTTCATAATTAGGCTTGCCATTAGTAAATCGTTTTGTATAGGTAATTGGAAAGTCGTATTCGTTGTAAGTATATTCACAATTACATTCTTCAGGTTTATTAATCTTTTCTATTTCTACTGGTTGTAAGTTGTTTCCAGAGCCAAACTGGCGATATCCTAATAAGTATTTAGGATATACTAAATCGTATGGGTTGTTTTTGTCATCGAAAAAGGTACCAGGACCAATATATGATAAAAAGTCACCATTCTCATCTAATAAATAATCACCTTTTTTCCATGAAGCACTATCAGTAGTTAAGATAGGGTTAAAAATTATTTTCCTATCGTTACTCCAATCTAGGCTAAAAGCCCTGATTACATATGAAGGTCTAATTCTTTTATGAACGTAAGTCTTTAATTTACCATCATCAAAGTAGGTGAATTCAATAATGGCGGGGATTCTAGCTTTGTTGTTCACTTGCGTGCTAAATCGATCTATATGACTTATTCTGTTCTGGTCATAGTGAAAATCATATTTGTTTGTATGTACCCGAGTATTATTTACTGTTGGGCCTATAGTGCCGTCATCAAAATCATATTCTTCGTGTTTGCTGTACTCAAAATATTCTTTAATTGTGTTATCTCCATTATATTCGAAAGTAATCGTTTTTGCGCGTTTTATTATAATATCGCTAGTTGTTGGTGCATTACTACTAAGATGTCCCGGAAAATAATAGCTCGTTTCTTCTATTTTTAAAATTTTATAGCCTGGGACAATAGGTGCTCTAGAATCTCTTGCGGTTTTTTCTTCTTCAATTTCTGTTGCTTCAGGTTTAGAACAAGAGGATAGCAGTATTAAAGAAAAAAATATAATGTTAAAGTATTTCATGAGATTTTAGTTTAGGGGAATATGTTTTTTAAACATCAAATATAGGTATTTAATAAAAACTGCTTGGATTACGATGTTAAATTAGATGTTTAAAGTGTTCGAAAATGACAGGTGAAAGAAAATAATGATATTGTAACCTACTTGTGTTATTAATAGGATTATATTCTGTTTTAGGAGTAGGTATTTCATAAATATATTTTTAATGCAGTATTGCGCTTTGATTTAGGTATTAATTTAACAGGAAATGGAGGTAATGGATTTGTATTTGGGATTGGGCAGTATTTTTAAATGTTTCTGTAGTTTTAGTGTGCAAAAACTAAATTATCTATATTAGCATAATGCTATCTAAAAAAACCAAATACGGACTAAAAGCCTTGACCTTCATCGCAAGAAGTGAAAGCGATATGCCTGTTCAGGTTAGTGTTATAGCAAAAAGTGAGCAAATTCCGCAGAAGTTTTTAGAAGGTATTCTTTTAACTTTAAGGAAGTCTGGGATTTTGGGCTCCAAAAAAGGAAAACATGGTGGCTACTATCTAAGAAGTTTGCCTTCTGAAATAAAAATGACTGATGTCATGCGAGTTCTTGAAGGTCCTATCGCCATGGTTCCCTGTGTAAGTTTAAATTATTACGAAAAGTGTGACGATTGCCCTGACGAACATAAATGTAGTGTGCATAAACTCATGATTGAGGTGAGAGATAACACACTAAAAGTCTTTAGAAATACAACATTAGCAGATCTTTCTGGTGTCTAATGATTAAAAATTCACAGTTTACACGAAAACCCTGTAAGTTTTCTTCAATTTATCGTCAAAATACTTCATTATTCAAAAAAATAAGTTTGATAGTTTGTAGAGTGGAAAAAAGTATTACTTTTGTAATCCCTACTAAATTGATAGGATTAATATAAAATAACAACAAATGATAGCGCAAATGTTATTAAAGAGTAAACAAAAGTCTACTTACAAGGAAGATAGTGTTGGAGAAAAACCAATACGGAGTGTTGCTAAGGCTTTAAGTTGGAGAGTAGTAGGTACTTTAGATACTCTGGTAGTTTCTTATGTGTTAACTGGCGAAATTTCAGTTGCAGCATCCATTGCATCAGTAGATTTTTTAACAAAATTAGTATTGTACTTTTTCCATGAGCGTATTTGGAATGCTATAAAATGGGGAAGATAAATAGATAAGGTTATGTTTACAGACAATCAAATAGAAGCATTAAACAAAGACTTTGAAAAAGCTACACCTTCTGAAATTATTCAGAAGGCTTTTGAACTTAATAATAATGCTGTAGTTACAACTAACTTTAGACCTTATGAAGCTGCAATTCTTCATGCGGTAAGTAAAGTAGAATCAAACATTCCTGTAGTTTGGTGTGATACGGGTTACAATACACCCCAAACATACAAGCACGCAGAACAAGTGATTAAAGATTTGAGTTTAAATGTACATTTGTATGTTCCAAAACAAACGTCTTCTCACAGAGATGTGGTTATGGGAATTCCTAGTATTGATGCGCCAGAACACGCTTTGTTTACTGAGCAAGTAAAGTTAGAGCCTTTTAAAAGAGCTATGGAAGAGCATAAACCAAACGTGTGGTTCACAAATTTACGTCAAGGACAAACAGCTTTTAGAAACAGTATCGGTATCTTTAGCTTAAGTAAAGATGGCGTTTTAAAAGTGAGTCCGTTTTACTATTGGTCTGATGAAAAATTAGATACGTATTTAGAAGACAATAATTTGCCAAACGAATTCAAATATTTCGATCCAACAAAAGCATTAGAAAATAGAGAGTGTGGCTTACACGCTTAAATTTCCTGCAAGGTTTTAAAAACCTTGTAGGTGTAAAATAATAAAAATGAAGAAAGATACATCACATATCAATTCGCTCGAAAATGAAGCGATTTACATCATGAGAGAAGTAGCTGCACAGTTTGAAAAACCTGTATTGTTATTCTCAGGAGGGAAAGATTCAATTACTTTGGTAAGATTAGCGGTTAAAGCATTCTATCCTGCAAAAATTCCTTTTCCATTAATGCATATTGATACAGGGCACAACTTCCCTGAAACTATCGAATTTAGAGACCGTTTGTGTAAAGAATTAGGTTTAGAATTAATTGTTAGAAATGTTCAAGATTCAATTGATGAAGGTAAAGTAAAAGAAGAATCTGGACGTTACGCAAGTAGAAATATGTTGCAAACAACCACGCTTCTTGATGCTTTAGAAGAATTTAAATTTGATGCAGCTATTGGTGGTGCGCGTCGTGATGAAGAAAAAGCAAGAGCAAAAGAGCGTATTTTTTCTGTACGTGATGATTTTGGGCAATGGGATGAGAAAAACCAACGTCCAGAATTATTTGATATGTTGAATGGTGAAATTGATCATGGTCAAAATGTACGTGTATTTCCAATTTCAAACTGGACAGAGCTAGACGTTTGGTCTTATATAGAAAAAGAAAATATTGAAATTCCATCAATATATTTTGCTCATAAACGTAACGTGTTTTTACGAGACGGTATGATTTGGTCTGCTGAAGATGATGTAGTTTACAGAGATGAAAATGAAGAGGTTGTTGAAAAAATGGTGCGTTTTAGAACCGTTGGAGATATGAGTTGTACAGCAGCCGTATTGTCTGATGCGGTTTCTATTTCTAAAGTGGTAGAAGAAATTAGAGACTCTACAATTTCAGAACGTGGTGCTCGTATTGACGATAAGCGTTCAGAAGCAGCGATGGAAAAACGTAAACAACAAGGATATTTCTAGAAATGGTTAATAGTTTTTGGTTATTAGTTAATGGTAGCCAATCAAAACTTAAAATCTCAAAAAAATATTAAAAAATAAGTTACTGAAGTTTTATTGGGGTTTAGGATAATCGAATAACTAATAACCAGTAACTAGTAACCAATAACAACAAAAATGGAAGTATTAAAAATAGCAACAGCAGGAAGTGTAGATGACGGAAAAAGTACGTTGATAGGACGTATTCTTTACGATACGAAATCCTTAACTACAGATAAGTTAGAAGCCATTGAAAAAACAAGTAAACAACGTGGTTATGATTACTTAGATTTTTCATTAGCTACGGATGGTTTAGTTGCCGAAAGAGAGCAAGGTATCACAATTGATGTCGCACATATTTACTTTTCAACTAAAAAGAAAAGCTACATTATTGCAGATACTCCTGGTCATGTTGAATATACACGTAACATGGTAACGGGAGCTTCAACATCACAAGCGTCTATCATCTTAATTGATGCTAGAAAAGGTGTTATTGAGCAAACTAATCGTCATTTTTTCATCAATAATTTATTGAGAATTAAAGATGTAGTTGTTGCGATTAACAAAATGGATTTAGTTGATTATTCAGAAGATGTTTATAATAAAATTAAAGCTGATTTTTCTGAATTGATGAGCAAAAGAGACTATCAAGACCAGAAAATCACTTTCATTCCTGTAAGTGCTTTAAAAGGTGATAATGTTGTAAACAAAACTGAGGCTATGCCTTGGTATAAAGGCGAAGCGTTGTTAGAGCATTTAGAGACTTTAGATAAAGCTGATATTTTTAACGTAGGAACACCACGTTTTCCAGTGCAATATGTAATTCGTCCAAAAACGGAAGATTTCCATGATTATAGAGGGTATGCTGGAAAAGTATACGGAGGCGATTTAAGTGTTGGAGATGATATTATTGTATTACCTTCAAAAACTAGGTCTAAAATCAAAGATATTTATTTTTATGATGAAAAGTATGAAACGGCATCAAGACGTTCTTCAGTGACTATCACATTAGAAAATGATATCAATGTAAGTCGTGGTGATATGATTGTTAAAGAAAACGATTTACCAACTATAGATAAACAATTTACTGCCAATGTATGTTGGATGGATACAGATCAATTAACTCCAGGAGGAAAATATATTGTTCAGCATGGTGTCAATAAAGTATTAGCGAAAGTTGATAGAATCAATCATAAAATTAATCCAGATTATTCCGGTTTTGAAAAGGATGTAACAGGTTTATCAATAAATGATATTGCTTCGGTAACATTTAAATTAAACAAACCAATTTTTTACGACCAATTTAAAAACCATAGAACAAATGGTTCTTTTATTTTAATTGACCCGCAATCAAATAGTACGGTTGGAGCTGGTTTTATTCAGTAGAAATATAAATTAAAAAATGCTTTTCAAAAAAAAGGAAAAGTCAGGTATAGCATGAAAAGTTTCGAAACAGAAATAGAAAATCCGATAGTCCAAAAGGATATTATAGAATTAGCTAATAAAATTGAGCTTTTTCATAACGGTAAAATTGACGAGGAAAAATTTAGAAGTCTACGTTTAGCTCGTGGTGTATACGGTCAGCGTCAAGAAGGCGTTCAAATGATTCGTATTAAGGTGCCTTACGGAAAGCTAAAAAGTAATCAGTTACGCAGAATTGCAGCGGTTTCTGATGAATATTCAAGAGGACGATTACACATTACAACACGTCAAGATATTCAAATTCATTATGTGGATTTGAATAGAACTCCTGAACTTTGGGCTGAACTTGAAAAAGATGAAGTTACCGTTCGTGAAGCTTGTGGAAATGTTGTAAGAAACGTAACAGCTTCTGAAACTGCAGGTATTGATATTGATGAGCCATTCGATGTATCGCCTTATGCAGATGCTTTATATAAATTCTTTTTGCGTAATGCTATTTGTCAGGAAATGGGGCGTAAATTCAAAGTATCTTTTTCTTCAACAGATGAAGATACGGGTTTGTCGTACTTACATGATATAGGATACATTGCCAAAGTAAAAGACGGTGTTCGTGGTTTCAAAGTCATGGTGGGCGGAGGCTTAGGTTCTCAACCACGTCATGCTGATGTATTGTTTGATTTTGTAGAGACAGATAAAATTATTCCAATCATGGAAGGTGTTTTAAGAGTTTTTGACCGTTTTGGAGAGCGCAAAAGTCGTGCTAAAGCAAGAATGAAATTCTTATTAAAAGATATCGGATTAGAAGCGTTTAGAGATTTAATAGCTGAAGAGCAAAAAGCGATTGAATTTAAAAGTGTTGCCATTGATGCTGATGCTTATGTGGCATCAACACCAGTTGAGATTACTGAAATTCCAACGGTTGAAATTAAAGACCAACAAGCTTTTGAAACTTGGAAATCTACTAACTTAATACCTCAAAAACAAGAGGGTTATTTAGGTATCGGGATTAAGGTTTTATTAGGGGATTTTTATACAGATAAAGCACGCTTATTAGCTGATTTAGTTGATAAATATGGAGCTGGAGAAGTACGTTTAACATTGCGTCAAAATATAGTAATCCCTTTTGTTAAGGAAGATTTAGTGCCATTTTTCTATCAAGAGTTAGAGAAATTAGGATTTGTTGAAGCGGGTTATAATAAAGCGGTTGATATTACAGCATGCCCAGGAACTGACACTTGTAACTTAGGTATTGCGAGTAGTACCGGTATTGCAGAAGAATTAGAGCGTGTTATAAAAGCAGAATACCCGCAATATTTAAAAAACGAAGATTTAGTTATTAAAATTAGTGGTTGTATGAATGCATGTGGACAACACAATATGGCAAATATTGGTTTCCAAGGTATGACCGTGCGTACGCCAGATAAATTAGTAGCGCCAGCATTACAAGTATTGCTTGGTGGTGGTAACCAAGGTGACGGTAACGCAACATTTGCAGATAAAGTAGTAAAAGTACCAAGTAAAAGAGGGCCAGAAGCATTACGTAGAATATTAAATGATTATGAAGCACATGCCAACGGTAAACAGTTTGTGGAGTACTACCAAGAAAAAGGCGAAAAGTATTTCTACGATTTCTTAAACGATTTACAAGATGCTACTAATTTAACTCAAGCTGATTTTATCGATTGGGGAGAAGAAGAGAAGTATGTAAAAGAGATTGGAATTGGAGAATGTGCAGGTGTAGTTATCGATTTAATAGCAACCTTATTCTTTGAAAGTGAAGAGAAAATTGAAAATGCTAATGAATCTTTTGGTAACGGTGTGTACTCTGGAGCTATTTATTTAGCATACCAATCTTTAGTGAATTCTGCAAAAGCGTTATTATTAGCTGAAAACAAAAAGACAAATACGCATGCAGGGATTATTTCTCAGTTTGATGAATTATTTGTCGCAAGCGGAAGAATCGATTTAGGTACTTCTTTTTCAGAATTGATATATCAAATTAATAAATTTGCACCCACTAAAGATTTTGCATCAAAATATATTGAAAATGCAAATCAGTTTTTAGCTAAAGTTAGAGCATTTAGAGAAGCTCAAACTGAACTAGAAAAGAAAGCGGTTTAAGAAAAAGAAATGAACATTAATACCCCAAAATTAACTGTTGTAGGTGCTGGTCCTGGAGACGAGGAATTAATCACTTTAAAAGCGATTAAAGCTATTGAGTCGGCGGATGTCATATTATATGATGCGCTTATCAACGAATCGTTGCTTAAATATGCATCGGAAGATACCGAACGTATTTTTGTGGGGAAACGTAGAGGTTGTTATGTGTTTCAGCAGGAGCAAATCAATGAGTTAATTGTTACTAAAGCCAAAGAGAAAGGGCATGTGGTACGATTAAAAGGTGGCGACCCATTTATTTTTGGTCGCGGTGCAGAAGAGATTGATTATGTAAGAGGTTTTGGTTTAGAAACTTATGTGGTTCCGGGTATTTCATCAGCTTTGGCTGTTCCTGCTTATCAAGGAATTCCATTAACAAAACGAGGGGCTTCAGAAAGTTTCTGGGTAGTTACAGCTACTACAAAAGACCATGCGTTGTCGGCAGATGTTGAATTAGCAGCAAAATCGACAGCAACCATTGTTATTTTAATGGGCATGCATAAGTTGAGTGATATTGTTAAGGTTTTTTATGCTGAAAATAAACGTAACACGCCTGTTGCTATCATCCAAAATGGAACTCGAGGCAATGAAAATGTTGGGTTTGGAACCATACGAAATATTCAACAAGTTGTAAAGGAGAAACAATTAGCAGCTCCAGCAATTATAGTTATTGGAGATGTTGTTAAAGAACGAGCAGTTTTAGACTCAATTTCAAGAGAATTTGTTCAGAAATAAATTATGGAAAGAAATAATTTATATCCTATTTTTTTGAAAGCAAAAAGTCTCAATGTGTTGATTGTTGGAGGAGGAAATGTTGCTGAAGAAAAATTAACATTTTTATTAAAATCGAGTCCAGATGCATATGTTACTATGGTGTCGCCTATGTTTAGAGCAGGTACTATAGAACTGGCAAAAAAAGGTTGTGTAACATTGGTTGAAGATGTTTACAAAAAAAAGTATTTAATTGGCAAGCATATGGTTGTTGCAACGACAGACATACCTGAAGTTAATGTTCAGGTTTGGAAAGATTGCAGAGCAGAAGCCAAATTAGTTAACGTTGCCGATAACCCACCATATTGCGATTTTTATATGGGTGGTATCGTAACAAAAGGCAATGTAAAAGTGGCTATTAGTACCAACGGAAAATCGCCAACAACAGCTAAACGTTTGCGTCAGTTTTTTGAGGATGTGATTCCTGAAAATGTTGATGATTTAGTGAAGAATTTAAACGAGTACAGAAAAACAATAAAAGGTGATTTTGAAGAAAAGGTGGAAACCCTAAACGAATTCACAAAAGGATTAATAGAAAAAAAAGAATCATAAAATGATTAAGACTGATATACTTATCATAGGTGCCGGGCCAACAGGATTATTTACTGTTTTTGAAGCAGGATTATTAAAATTGAAATGTCATTTAATTGATGCATTACCTCAACCAGGTGGGCAATGTTCAGAACTGTATCCTAAAAAACCTATTTATGATATCCCTGGATTTCCTGAAATTTTAGCAGGCGATTTAACAGATAATTTATTAGAGCAAGGAAAACAGTTTGAACCTGGATTTACGTTAGGTGAACGCGCTGAGACTATTGAAAAACAAGAGGATGGCTCGTTTATAGTAACTACAAATAAAGGTACACAGCACCAAGCACCTGTTATAGCGATTGCTAGTGGTTTAGGAAGTTTTGAACCTAGAAAACCACAACTTGAGAATCTTGTTAAATATGAAGATAAAGGGGTTGAATACATGATTAAAGAACCTGAATTTTACCGCGATAAAAATGTTGTGATTGCTGGTGGTGGTGATTCGGCATTAGATTGGAGTATATTTTTAGCTGACGTAGCAAAAAGTGTAACATTAATACACAGACGTAACGAGTTTAGAGGGCACTTAGATTCTGTTGAAAAAGTTCAGGAATTGAAAAATGAAGGTAAAATCACCTTAATTACACCTGCTGAGGTTACTGATATTCTAGGTGACGGCAAAGTTGAAGCTATTGAAATTACCAAAAAGGACGAGGAGCCTATTAGATTAGAAACTGATCATTTTATTCCGTTATTTGGGTTATCTCCTAAATTAGGACCTATTGCAAACTGGGGTTTAGAGATAGAGAAAAATGCCATTAAAGTTAATAATGCCTTAGATTATCAAACTAATATCCCTGGGATATTTGCTATTGGAGATGGTAATTTTTATCCTGGAAAATTAAAATTAATACTTTGTGGTTTTCATGAAGCCACTATAATGTGTCAAGCGGCATATAAAATTATTAATCCAGGTAAAAAATTTGTGTTGAAGTACACTACAGTTTCTGGTGTAAATGGTTTTGACGGTACACGTAAAGAAGCACCAAAAGCGGTTGTTCAAGCTATAAATTAAAATTTAACTTTTTATTATAAAAACTATCCCGCGATTTTTCTTTTAAAACCGCGGGATTTAATATTTAATAATATAAGATTATTCAAGTAGAAACTTTATTTTTATCAACTCAAACAACAAAAAAAGATAACTAATGAAAAGTTATAATGTTTGTCTAAAAGATACTGCTAAAACATTTACGAAACGTTTGTTTTATTCTTTGTTCGATTGTGAGCAAGAAGTGACTCATGAGGAGTATTTATGCAAGACCTTTTCAAAGATTCTATCTAAATTAGAGATTGAAAATGCAGAGATAATCTGGAATACTTTTAAAACTGAACTTTCTGAAATTCGAAGAAAACTAGATTTAGATGCGGTTGCTTTTGAAAAAAACGACCCTGCTTCTCATTCTTTAGCTGAGATTTATATGGCGTATCCAGGCTTTTATGCCATTTCAATATATAGATTAAGCCATGCACTTTACAAACACGGTGTTTATATCTTGCCAAGAATGATGAGTGAGTATATTCATGGTATTACAGGTGTTGATATTCATCCTGGGGCAACTATTGGAGAGTCGTTTTATATTGATCATGGTACTGGGATTGTCATAGGAGAAACGGCTATCATTGGTAAGAATGTGAAGATTTATCAAGGCGTTACTTTGGGAGGTATTTCTGTGTCTAAGGATATGGCTTCTACCAAAAGACATCCTACCATTGAGGATAATGTATGCATTTATGCTAACGCAACTATTTTAGGTGGCGATATAGTAATTGGTTCGGGAAGCACGATTGGAGCTAATGTTTGGATTACGGAATCTGTTCCTGAAAACTCATTAGTAACATATCAAACAGAAATAAAAATAAGACCTAAGAAAAATGGGATTCGAAAATAGTATTATTGGTCAGATTGGGAATACTCCTCTAGTTGAAGCAACTCATCTTTTGAATAAAAAAGGTGTGCGTTTGTTTTTGAAATTAGAAGGAAACAACCCTGGTGGAAGTGTAAAAGACCGTCCTGCTTTTAATATGATTAATGAAGCTTTGAAACGTGGCGACATTAAAAAAGGAGGAACTTTAGTTGAAGCGACAAGCGGAAATACAGGTATTGCATTAGCGTTTATTGCGAAGTTATTAGAGTTGAAAATGGTGTTGATTATGCCTGAAAATTCTACTGAAGAACGTGTAAAAACCATGCGTGCTTATGGCGCTGAGGTAATTTTAACACCTGCCGATGTTGGTATTGAAGGGTCTCGTGATGTGGCTTTTAAACTTCGTGATGAGAAAGGATATACGCTTTTGAATCAGTTTGAAAATCATGATAACTGGAAAGCACATTATAAAACTACTGGTCCTGAAATTTGGGAAGCAACCAAAGGAAAAATAACTCATTTCGTGTCTGCAATGGGAACTACGGGAACCATTACTGGAACATCAACATATTTGAAAGAGCAAAATAAAGATGTGACAATTGTTGGTGCGCAACCTGCAGATGGTGCAAGAATTCCTGGAATTAGAAAATGGTCACCAGAGTATGTGCCAAAGTTTTTTGACCCTAAAAAAGTGGATATTGTAGTAGATGTTACAGCTGAAGATGCGAAAGAAACAACAAAACGTTTAGCTAAAGAAGAAGGGGTTTTCGCCGGTATGAGTAGTGGCGGTTCTGTGTTTTGTGCTTTAACGATTGCAGAGCAGATTGAAGAAGGTGTTATTGTAGCGATTATTTGTGATAGAGGAGATAGGTATTTATCATCTACTTTATTTGAGTAAGAAAAAAAATACTCTTACTAGGTTTTCAAAACCTTGTAGATTTAAAATATAAATACATACAAGATTAAAAAAGACCTCGCAGGATAAGGATAACAAAAATATAGTCCTTATTTTTGCGTTATAGTTCATTAACGTACTAGTGTTATCAAGAAAGGTAGAGGGATTAGACCCGTTGAAGCCTTGGCAACCCTTTAACTTTTAAAGAAGGTGCTAAATTCTACTAATACGAAAGTATTGGAAAGATAACGAAAAGTGAATACTAACTTTTCTTGATGACATTTGAATAATAAACCTGACAGGTTTGGAAACATAAAAGAAAATGTCGAGTATACAACAAGCATTAAAAGAACGAATTTTAGTTTTAGATGGCGCCATGGGTACTATGCTACAAGCTTATAAATTCACAGAAGAAGATTTTAGAGCCGAACGCTTTAAAGATTACCCAACACCATTGCAAGGTAACAACGATTTATTGTCTATTACCCAACCGGAAGCTATAAAAACCATTCACGGAAAATATTTTGAGGTAGGCGCAGATATTGTTGAAACCAATACCTTTTCTGGAACTACCATTGCTATGGCAGATTACCAAATGGAAAATTTGGTGTATGAACTAAATTATGAGTCGGCTAAAATAGCCAAAGAAGTTGCTGATGAATTTACAGCTAAAGAACCTCATAAGCCACGTTTTGTTGCAGGTTCTATAGGACCAACAAACCGTACAGCGAGTATGTCGCCAGATGTGAATGATCCAGGATATAGAGCTGTAACTTTTGATGAATTACGTATTGCATACAAACAACAAGTTGAAGCTTTAGTAGATGGAGGAGTAGATTTATTATTAGTTGAAACGGTGTTTGATACTTTGAATGCAAAAGCGGCTTTATTTGCTATTGAGCAAGTAAAGGAAGAACGCAATATTGATATGCCAATTATGTTAAGCGGGACCATTACAGATGCATCAGGGAGAACTTTATCAGGACAAACAGCAGAAGCCTTTTTAATTTCAGTATCGCATATTCCATTATTGTCTGTTGGATTTAATTGTGCCTTAGGTGCTAATTTATTACAACCACATTTAGAGGCAATTGCTAATAAAACAGATTTTGCGATTTCAGCACACCCTAATGCAGGTTTGCCAAATGCGTTTGGAGAATATGATGAAACGCCTGAAGAAATGGGCGAGCAAATTGAAGAGTATTTAAAGAAGAATTTAATCAATATTATAGGTGGTTGTTGTGGTACAAGTCCTGATCATATTCGAGTGATTGCAGATATAGCTTCGAAATATAAACCCCGTGAAGTTGTCACTCTGAGCGCAGTCGAAGAGTCTTAGGATAAATAAATTATGATTCTAGAAGTAGCAGCCACATTAATTATAAAGAAAGGACAGTCTAAAGCTTTTGAAAACAATTTCAAAAAAGCAGAAACGATTATTTCTTCAATGAAAGGTTACATCTCGCATGAATTGAAAAAGTGCATTGAGCAAGACGATAAATATATATTATTAGTAAACTGGGAAACGCTTGAAAACCATGAAATTGGTTTTAGACAATCAGATGAATATCAAGAATGGAAAGCATTATTACATCATTTTTACGAACCATTTCCAACAGTAGAGCATTATGTTTAGTTAATTGTTATTTGTTGTTGGTTAATAGTTGGTAGCAATAACAATATGGAAAAGTGATTTAAAGAATTAGAAAACAAGTTTTGTGTTATAAAATAGTTTGAGTGAAACCAATAATTAATAACAAACAAAAAATAACCAGTTTTTTGTAAAAGAAAAAAAATGAAGTCTTATATAGAATTAGATGTTTGGATTGAAGCTAGGAAACTAGTCAGTCAAGTCTATGTCATAACTAATGATTTTCCGAAAGAGGAGGTTTACGGAATTACAAATCAAATTAGAAGATGTTCAGTTTCCGTCCCATCTAATATAGCTGAAGGATGTGGAAGGCAAACTCCAAAGGATATCATTCGTTTTTTATATATTTCAAGAGGTTCTTTGTATGAATTAGAAACTCAGTTATATCTATCAAACGATTTGGAGTTTATTTCAGAAGAAAATTTAAATAATATTTTATCTCAAATAGAAACTTGTAAAAAGTTGCTTAATGGATTTATCAACTATTACAAGAAATTATAACTATGAGTGATTCTAATAACCAAAAAAGAGTAACCATTAACCAAAGTCGTTACATGAAATTATCTGGTTTAGAACCTTTGATTCTAAACGAAAACAGTAATTTCATAAATGTAGGAGAGCGAACAAACGTTGCTGGTTCAAGAAAGTTTTTACGATTAATCAAGGAAGAAAAATTTGATGAAGCGCTAGATATTGCACGTCACCAAGTAGATGGTGGCGCGCAGATAGTAGACATTAATATGGACGATGGACTTCTTGATGGAAAAGAGTCCATGGTGCGTTTTTTAAACTTAATAGCTGCAGAACCTGATATTTGTCGTGTGCCTATGATGATTGATTCTTCCAAATGGGAAATCATTGAAGCAGGATTGCAAGTGGTTCAAGGTAAATGCGTGGTAAATTCTATTTCGCTTAAAGAAGGTGAAGAAAAATTTATTTGGGAAGCAAAACAAATAAAAAAATATGGTGCTGCTGTAATTGTTATGGCTTTTGATGAAGTTGGGCAAGCCGATAATTATGAAAGACGTATTGAAATAGCACAGCGGTCGTATGATGTTTTAGTCAATAAAGTTGGTTTCCCATCAGAAGATATCATTTTCGATTTAAATATATTTCCTGTCGCAACAGGAATGGATGAGCATAAAAGAAATGCTATTGACTTTATTGAAGCTACAAAATGGGTTCGAGAAAATCTTGAAAATGTTAGTGTGAGTGGTGGTGTGAGCAATGTGTCGTTTTCGTTTAGAGGAAACAATACGGTACGTGAAGCTATGCACTCGGTGTTTTTATATTACGCTATTCAGAATGGTATGAATATGGGGATTGTAAACCCTGCTATGTTGGAGGTTTATGATGATATTCCAAAGGATTTATTAGAGCATGTTGAAGATGTTATTCTTGATAGACGTGATGATGCTACTGAGCGTTTATTGGATTTTGCTGAAACAGTAAAAGGTTCTAAAAAAGAAAAAACGGCAGATTTGTCATGGCGAGAAAATCCGTTACAAGATAGAATTACTCATGCTTTAGTAAAAGGTTTAGATGCTTTTATTATTGAAGATATTGAAGAAGCACGATTAGCTGCTAATAAACCTATTGAAGTTATTGAAGGGAATTTAATGACGGGTATGAATGTGGTTGGTGATTTATTTGGAGCAGGAAAAATGTTCTTACCACAGGTTGTGAAATCGGCACGTGTAATGAAAAAAGCGGTTGGATATTTAAACCCGTTTATTGAAGCTGAAAAATCAGATAAGTCTGAGCCTGTTGGTAAAATATTAATGGCAACCGTAAAAGGCGATGTTCATGATATTGGTAAAAATATTGTGAGTGTTGTATTAGCCTGTAACAATTACGAAATAGTTGATTTAGGTGTTATGGTACCACCTGAAAAGATTATAGAAACCGCCATTGCTGAGCGTGTTGATGCTATTGGATTATCAGGGTTAATTACGCCATCTTTAGATGAAATGGTATATTTGGCTAAGGAAATGCAAAACAAAAACTTTGAAGTGCCTTTATTAATTGGAGGGGCTACAACATCTAAAGCACATACCGCTGTTAAAATTGATACGCAGTACACAAATGCCGTGGTGCATGTAAATGATGCATCGAGAGCAGTAACTGTTGTTGGTGATTTATTGAATAAGAAAACATCAAACGAATACGTTGCTAAATTGAAAGCAGATTATGATGAATTTCGTACTAAGTTTTTAAAACGAGGTAAGGAGAAATCATATATTTCAATTGAAGAGGCACGAAAAAGAAAATATAAGATTGATTGGGAAACGTCTGAAATTTTTAAACCTAAGGAATTAGGTGTGCAGATTTTGAAGCAATTGAGCTTAAAAGAATTATTACCATTTATAGATTGGAGTCCGTTTTTTAGAAGTTGGGATTTACATGGTAAATATCCAGATATTTTAACAGATAATGTTGTTGGAGAACAAGCCACACAATTGTTTGAAGATGCTCAAGAAATGGTTCAGCAGATTATTTCAAAGCAATCTTTAAAACCAAAAGCAGTTTTTGGATTGTTTGAAGCAAATTCTATCAATGAAGATGATATTTCTGTCCAGAAAAAAGGCGAAGAAATTGCTGTTTTTAGAACGTTGCGTCAGCAATTGAAAAAACGAGAAGGTATTCCAAATCATGCTTTAGCAGATTTTGTTGCTCCAAAAGAATCTGGTAAAACAGATTACATGGGTGCGTTTTGCGTTGCTATATTTGGAGCGCAAGAATTGGCTGATAGTTATAAAGCAAAAGATGATGATTATAATGCGATTATGGCGCAAGCTATAGCTGATAGGTTTGCTGAGGCGTTTGCAGAATATTTACATAAGCAAATACGAACCAAGCATTGGGGATATGCTGCCAATGAAGATTTAACAAACCAAGATTTAATAAAAGAGAGTTATAAAGGAATTCGTCCTGCACCAGGGTATCCTGCATGTCCTGACCATTTGGAAAAGGAAATGATTTGGGAATTGTTGGGGGTTGAAAAATTGATTGGGGTAACCTTAACCGAAAGTTTAGCCATGTGGCCAGCTGCAGCAGTTTCGGGTTATTATTTTGGAAATCCAGAATCTAAATACTTTGGTTTGGGCAAAATTACTGACGACCAATTAACTGACTATGCAACTAGAAAAGGAATTGACAAGAGTAAAGCTAGAAAGTGGTTGCACCCAACACTCGCAGAGTAAAAAGCCCCTCATAACCTCCCTCGAAGGGGAGGAATAGATTACGGAGGTTTGTGTGATTAAATGATTAGACCTTTTAAGTTTTTAAAATTTGACAGGTCTGAAAAAAATATAAGAGTAAGCATTCCCATCCTTTGAAGGGGTTAGGGGAGGCACTTCTCGCGTTAGGGATTGCAGAGGAAAGTCCACAGCCCGACGCAGGAGGTGCGAGGACTTGTAACGAAACATTTATGTTCATGAATTCAAAAATTTAAAATAGAAATGCATGAATAAAAGCCCGACCCTTGTGGTAACGCCAAAAAAATAAATATTGATAAGGTTTCCGCTATGGCGAGAATAACAAAAAAGAATAGATGAAAGTAACAGAACATATTGAAAAAGCGAACGGAAAAACGTTGTTTTCGTTTGAGATTATACCGCCGCAAAAGGGTAGAAATATTCAGGAATTGTATAATAACATAGATCCGTTGATGGAGTTTAATCCGCCGTTTATTGATGTAACAACATCGCGAGAAGAATATATTTATATTGATAAAGGTGAAGGGCTTTTGGACCGTAAAATAACGCGTATGCGACCTGGAACAGTTGGTATTTGTGCTTCAATTCAGCATAAATATGATGTTGATGCGATTCCACATGTTTTGTGTGGAGGTTTTACAAAAGAGGAAACGGAGTATGTATTGGTAGATTGTCATTATCTTGGAATTCAAAATGTTATGGCGTTACGTGGTGATGCTATGAGTCATGAAAAATATTTTAAAGCTTGTGATGGAGGACATAAGTTTGCTACCGAATTGGTATCGCAAATTCAAAACTTAAATACGGGAAAATATTTGCATGATGTTATTGAGACTGAGCATAAATCTGACTTTTGTATAGGTGTTGCTGGATATCCGGAGAAGCATATGGAAGCACCGTCTTTACAAACGGATTTGCGACGCTTAAAGGAGAAAGTAGATGCCGGTGCGGATTACGTAGTAACGCAGATGTTTTTTGATAATCAGAAATATTTTGAATTTGTTGATGCTGCAAAAGCTGCGGGTATTAATGTGCCGATTATACCTGGTATTAAACCTATTGCGGTGAAGCGCCATTTACAATTATTGCCTCAAGTTTTTAAAATTGATATCCCTGAAGAATTGATTAACGAAGTTGATAAATGTAAAGATAATAAAGCGGTTAGGCAAGTGGGTATTGAGTTTGCAATTAAGCAATCTGAAGAATTGAAAAAAGCTGGTGTACCCGTGTTGCATTACTATTCTATGGGGAAAAGTGATAATATAAAGGCTATTGCATCGGCATTGTTTTAATAATTAAGTTACTTTTACCACACAAAACCTATTTATGCGCCAAACACTTTTATGCGTTTTTTGTTTAGTTTTTAGCTTTTCTTTTGCTCAAGATAAGACACATACATCGTATATTGATGTAAATTATTTTCGAGGGAATATAGCCCTTCACAATGATGAAATTCTACATTTAATTAAAGGACATCCTGAAGGCGTAATTTTAGGTTGGAATAAAAAAACATATGGTTTTGAAGATTGGGAACAACGATATAATTTTCCAGATTATGGTGTTTCGTTTGCGTATCAAAACATGAAGAATCCTGTTTTAGGGAATAATTATGCACTTTATGCACATTATAATTTTTACTTTTTAAACCGTAATTTAATGTTTCGTATAGGGCAGGGAATGGTTTATAATACTAACCCTTATGATAGAGAAACTAACTTTAAGAATGTAGCATTTGGTTCAACCTTTGGGAGTAGCACATATGTGATGCTAAACTATAAAAAGGAACGTGTTTTTGATAGATTTGGTTTACAAGGCGGTTTTTCTTTAATTCATTATTCAAACGCCAATGTAAAATCACCTAATAATGGTACTAATTCTATAACGTTTAATATTGGTTTAACTTACAATTTAGACGACCAAGTTTTAGAATATCAACACACTATTAATAAAAAGCAAGACCAGGCTTTTTCTGAACCTATTAAATATAACGTAGTTTTTAGAACAGGAATTAATGAGAGTGATATTGTTGGAAGTGGCCAATATGCGATGTATGTGGTTTCTGCTTATGCTGATAAACGGATTAATAAAAAAAGCGCATTTCAATTGGGTACAGATGTATTTTTTTCAAACTTTTTAAAGGAACTTATTTATTATAAAAGTATTGCCTTTCCTGACTCAGGTCTTTCTGGAGATGAAGACCATAAACGTATTGGAGTTTTTGCTGGACATGAATTGTTTGTTAATAGAACATCATTAATTACGCAATTAGGCTATTATGTATATTACCCTTTTGATTTTGAAGGAAGAGTTTATACTAGGCTTGGTTTGAAACGTTATTTCGCAAAAAAATGGTTTGGTGCTTTAACATTAAAATCTCATGGTGCTAAAGCTGAAGGTGTTGAATTAGGAATTGGTGTAAGATTGTAGAACTATAAGTATGAAATTTTTAAAATACATCCTTTTACTTTTTTTAATTATTGCTTGCGATAGTGAAGATGCTAGTGACTGTTTTCAAAAAGCAGGAAGCATAGTACAGCAAGAAGTTACTCTTTCTGTTTTTGACAAAATTTTAGTAAATAGAGATATTGAGTTGATTATTAAAGAAGGTGTTACGCAAACTGTAACTATTGAAACAGGAAAGAACTTATTGAATGATGTTGTTGCCGAAGTTGTTGATAGCAGATTGACTTTAACCGATAATAACACCTGTAATTACGTTAGGGATTATGGAATTACTAAAGTGTATGTTACGTCTCCAAATATTACCGAAATACGAAGTTCAACTCAATATGATATTAGCTCTGATGGGGTTTTGTCTTACCCAAGTTTAACTATCTTATCTGAAGATTTTAACGCTCCGGGTAGTTTTAATGTGGGCGATTTTAGATTACAAATCGATAATGTTAGTTTTATAACAGTATTCAATAATCTATCCGTAGCTTATGTTTCTGGAGAAACTGATAATTTGAGAGTAACTTTTGCAACTGGTAATTCTCGTTTTGAAGGGCGTAATTTAATTGCACAAAATGTTACTGTTTCTAATAGAGGTTCAAATGATATGATTGTAAACCCACAACAAGAAATTACAGGAAAAATTTCTGGTATTGGAAATGTAGTTGGAGTTAATAAACCCCCTATTGTCGATGTTGAAGAGGTTTATAGAGGACGCTTAATTTTTAAAAATTAGATTATGATACTATTGTTACAAATATAAACCAAAAGGAGGTTTATATTTGTAGTGTTAAATGATTTTTATGAAAAAATTGCCCACTGTTTTAGCTGTAATATTCTTTTTAAGTACACTGTTTTTAATCTATTTTTTCATTTTTAGAGGTTCTGTTATTGAAACTGAAGACCACCGTGTAGCAATTCAACTTTCTAAAAATAATACCGATTTTGCTCTTGCTGAAATGCGTACTTTTTTAGAAAGTATAGAGCAAATTAATGAAGGCATATTAAATAAAGACGCAGATTTGATTTTTGAAGGTGGAAGACAATCTGGAGCAAAGATTGTTGAAGAAACACCAAAAGGAATGATGGGAAGTTTACCTATTGGATTTAAAAAACTAGGGTTGAGCACGCATGCAAAATTTGATGCTATAGCAGATAGTATTCGTGCTAATAATAATTTCGTGCAGGCACACAGAGAATTAAATAGCTTACTTAATCTTTGTGTTACTTGCCACAGGACTTATAAAATAGTAGCAGAATAAATAGCAGTTATTTCTCGAATAAACGCACAGATTGTTTGGCTATTTCTAACTCTTCATTAGTCGGTATTACTAGTACTTTTACTTTTGAACTTTCAGGACTAATAACAGTTAGTTTGTCTGGTCTTACATTGTTTTTGTCTAAATCGATATTAATTCCTAGATAATCTAGATTAGTACAAACAAGTTCTCTCATTAATGGTGAGTTTTCACCAATTCCTGCGGTAAACACAATAGCGTCCAATCCGTTTAAAATAGCCGTATAACTACCAATGTATTTTTTTATACGATAGGCATTCATTTGTAAAGCAAGCTGGCAAGATTTATTTCCTTTTTCAGCTTCAGCTTGAATATCTCTTAAATCACTAAACCCCGTTAAACCTAACATGCCACTTTTCTTTTGGAGTAGTGTGTTAATTTCCTTTAAGCTATAACCAAATTTGTCAGCTAGATGAAATATTATAGATTGGTCTATATCTCCAGAACGCGTTCCCATAATTAATCCATTCACTGGAGAAAATCCTAGAGAATGATCAATACTTTTTCCATCTTTAATGGCGGTCATACTACAGCCATTTCCTAAGTGAATGGTAATAATATTAGAGTGTTCTTTACCTAAATATTCAATAGTTTTTTCAGAAACATATTTATGACTGGTACCATGAAACCCGTATAAACGAATACTATGTTCGTCTAGAAACTCATTCGCAATAGCATATTTATAAGCATGTTCCGGAATAGATTGATGGAATGCTGTGTCAAAAACAGCAACTTGTTTTGCGTTTGGAAAAATGGCTTCGGCAACTTCAATACCTTCTAAATTGGCAGGATTGTGTAAAGGTGCTAACGACGATAAAGCTCTAATCTTATCTTTTACTGTTGGGGTAACCTCAGTAGTATCTGTAAAATGTTTACCGCCATGTACCACACGATGCCCTACAATATTAATAGCATCTGTAGATTTGATTATGCCGGTTTCTTTATCTAATAGTTGTTTTGATAATAACTCTAACCCAACTTTATGGTTTGGGATGTTGTCAATAATTTCAATAGAATCTTTATCTGTTTTGAATGTAAATATAGCGTCATTTAATCCAATACGCTCAATTAACCCAGAACAAAGAATGGTTTTCTCTGGCATTGAAATCAATTGAAATTTTAAAGAAGAACTTCCTGAATTTAAAACTAATACTTGCATATATTAAATATCTTGAGCTTGAATTGCGGTTATAATTACTGTACTGTAAATATCATCGGCAGTACAACCTCTACTTAAATCGTTAACGGGTTTGTTGAGTCCTTGTAACATAGGACCAATAGCTAAAGCTCCAGTTTCACGTTGTACCGCTTTATAAGTGTTATTTCCGGTATTTAAATCAGGAAAAATTAAAACACTAGCTTGTCCTGCAACTTCAGAGTCTGGCAATTTACTTTGTCCAATCCGCATATCTACAGCTGCATCATATTGAATAGGACCTTCAATTTTAATATGTGGTGCTTGCTCTTTAACAATTTCAGTAGCTTTTCTAACACGTTCAACATCTTCTCCTTTTCCAGAAGCTCCTGATGAATAGGATAACATGGCTACTTTAGCCTCAACACCAAAATCTTCAGCAGATTTAGCCGAAGATATGGCAATTTCAGCCAATTGTTCTGCATTTGGGTTTGGATTAATAGCGCAATCTCCAAAAATAGAAACACGATCTTCTAAGCACATAAAGAAAACAGAAGACACAATATTAACTCCAGGTTTGGTTTTTATAAATTGAAGAGCAGGACGTAAGGTGTGTGCTGTAGTGTGTGCTGCGCCTGATACCATACCATCTGCGTGTCCTTTATAAATCATCATGGTTGCAAAATATGATACGTCAGACATAGTGTCCCTAGCCATATCAATAGTTACATTTTTATGCTTTCTCAGTTCGTAAAAAGTATTAGCATAATCTTCAAAGTTTGGAGATTTAAGAGGGGAAGTAATTGTAATATCAGATGTATTTAAAGGAATATCTAATTTGGCTATAGTTTCTTTAATTACAGTTTCATCACCAATAAGTGTTAAATCTACAACGTGAGCATCTATTAGTCTAGCAGCTGCTTTAAGTACGCGTTCATCAGATCCTTCTGGTAAAACAATATGTTTTTTGTTTTTTAAAGCACGTTGCAATAAATTATATTGAAACATACGAGGCGTGAAAATATCAGATTCAAATGTTATTAAATCGTTCGCCAATTTATCGGTATTTACATACTTCTCAAAAGTAGCTATAGAGGTTTCTATTTTTTCAATATTTTCGGCATAAATTCTAGATTTAATTTTACCAATTTCATTAGCTACTTCAAACGTACCTTTATTTACACTTATAATTGGTACAACACTAGATAATCCTTCAACTAATTTTAAGACCGTATCTTCTGGAATAAGACCACCAGTTAAAATAACACCAGATATTTTAGGGTAATTCTTTGAAACATTTGCTTGTAAAACCCCCAATATAATATCAGCTCTATCTCCAGCTGTAATTACTAAACAATCATCTTTTAGTCTGCTTAAGTAATTACGCAATTGCATGGTGGCAACATTAAAATTATCAACTTGACTATTTAGCATATTGTTACCAAGAAGCACATTGCCATTTAGAGATTTTACAATTTCTTTTAATGTAGGGCTAGATAAACTTTTTATTTTTGGAATAACGGTAATATCTGTACCAGATGTAATTCTAGTTTGTAGTAATGATTTTAATTCAGATACCTCTTCAATATTAACTTTGTTAGTCATTATAGAAAGTACATCTACCTCTTCTTTAAATGTATCATGAGCAAGTTGAACATTATCAGCAATTTCAGCCAACTCTATACCATCCCCTTTAGATACAATAATAACTGGAAGTCCAAGATTTTTAGAAATAAGCATGTTAATATCTAATTCTAAACTAGAGTTTTCATGCGAAAAATCAGTACCCTCAACTAAAACAATATCAAAGCGTTCTTCTAGATTTTTATACTTTTTAATAATATGATCTATAACATCTCCAGACTTCCCTTGGTTATATAATTCCAAAACTTCACTTCGCTTATAGGCAAATGTTTTTTTGTAATTAATATCTAATTCAAAATAAGATACCACAGTATTTATATGATTGTCAAACTCCCCTTCCTTGGTGTCCTCTATAATTGGTCTAAAGTATCCCACCTTAGCCGTTTTACCTAACAACATACGCATTAAACCTAGTACAACAACAGATTTTCCGCTATTAGGTTCAATGGTTGCAACATAAATTCCTTTACTCATTTTAGTGTTTTTTTTTGAAGAATTACAAATATAGTTTATTGACTACTTTCATATTAGAAATCGTACTCCTTTATCATTTACAGGGCAAAATTAGTAAGGTAAATATTTTATAAAGATGACATTTGTTAGTAATAAAATAAAAAAAGTTTTGGGCGTTACCCTAAAGGGTCGGGCTTTTCGTTGCAAGTCCTCGGTCGTGCCTCCCTGTGGGCTTTTCACTGCAATCCCTAACGCACTCATTAGCAAACAATAAGCATAATCAGAATTAAAAACTAACCCGCCGAAGTCAATTCCCTAAACAAACTCTCCAAACTCGTGTTTTTCTGATTCAATTGTAAAATTTTTAATTGATTATCATGCGCAAAATCAAACACATAAGAGCGCATGTCTTCAGAGGTTTTAAACGTAATCTCATAAACAAAATCGTAAGTGTTTACTACTTTCGATACTTTTGGGAGTTTCAATAAAAAAGCATCTTCCACACGATAATCAAACTCTACAATCACCACTTGTTCCTTTTCGTCACGAAGGTCTTTTAATTTTTTATCAGCAACAATTTCACCTTTACTAATAATAATAACGCGGTCGCACATGGCCTCAACCTCTTGCATAATATGTGTAGACAGAAATACGGTTTTAGTTTTCCCAACCGATTTAATTAAGTTTCTTATATCAATAAGTTGGTTTGGGTCAAGCCCTGTGGTTGGTTCATCTAAAATTAAAACTTCAGGGTCGTGCAACAACGCATTTGCTAAACCCACACGCTGGCGATACCCTTTTGAAAGTTGTCCAATTTTTTTATGAGCCTCAGGTGTTAGCCCCGTTAGTTCAATAACCTCGTCAATACGTTGTTTGCTAACACCATAAATATTAGCATTAAACGCTAAATACTCTTTTACATATTGCTCTAGGTATAATGGGTTGTGTTCTGGCAGATAGCCAACACTTTTCTGTACATCATTTTTATCATTTTTAACATTAAAGCCATTTACTTTGGCTTCACCAGAATTAGCATTTAAATAGGTCGTTAAAATTTTCATCATGGTTGATTTACCAGCACCGTTTGGTCCTAAAAACCCAACAATTTCAGGTTTATCAACTTTAAAAGACACCTTGTTTAAGGCTTTTTGAGTGCCGTAAATTTTTGATATGGTTTTAACTTCAATAGACATATTTAAATAATTTGTTCAAAAATAAATGATTAACTAACGTAAAGGTAGTTTTACTATAAAATCTTTAAAACTTTTCAGAAAAATAAAAAAAAGGTTTTATTGTATTTTGATTTCTCAAAATAATAATTACTTTAGCCAACGTAATTATGAGAACAACAGCTTTTTATACATATTTTAACTTTTTTTATTTCTTTTTTAGCAAAGAAATCGAGACGTTGTGTGTATAAATTATAACAATATATTTTAAATGCAAGTCTCGATGAAAATCGAGACTTTTTTTATATGATTAAAACGGTAGCCATACAAGGAGCACAAGGGTCTTTTCACCACATAGTATCTCAGGAGTTTTTTAATAACCCTGTAGATGTTATTGAGTGTATGACTTTTGATCGTGTTGTAGATGCTTTAATCACAAAAGAATGCGATGCTGCTATTATGGCTTTAGAGAATTCCATTGCAGGTTCTATAATTCCTAATTATGCATTAATTGATAAGTACGATTTGCATATTGTTGGTGAGCATTATTTGGATATCCAGCACAATTTAATGGCATTGCCAAATCAAAATATTAGTGATATTAAGGAAGTGTATTCTCATCCTATGGCGTTGTTGCAATGTAAGGAGTTTTTTAAATTACATCCGCATATCAAGTTAGTTGAAGATAAAGATACCGCTGAAGTGGCACAACGTATACAAGAAAAACATCTTAAAGGTATTGGTGCTATAGCAAGTGTAACTGCAGCTGAAATTTTTGAGTTAGATATCTTAGCACATAGCATCCAGACTATAAAACATAATGAAACGCGTTTTGTAATTGTTAAACGAACCAATTCTGAAGTCCCAGAACTAGAAATTAATAAAGCGTCAATAAAATTTGAGGCTAACCACAAGCGTGGAAGTTTGGCTACGATATTAAATGTAATGAGCGATTGTAAATTAAATTTAACTAAAATTCAGTCATTACCAATTGTTGAAACACCATGGAAGTATGCTTTTTTTGTGGATGTTACGTTTGAAACTTATGACAGTTTTAAGAAGGCTAAATCTGTTATAGATATTATGGGCGAAGAATTTAAAGTTTTAGGAGAATATAAAAATGCGAAGTTATGATTGAGGTTGCAAATAGATTGCAAACGGTTGAAGAATATTACTTTTCTAAAAAATTAAGAGAGGTTAATTTGCTGATTGCAAATGGTAAGCCTATCATTAATTTAGGTATAGGTAGTCCAGATTTACAGCCACCAAAAAAGGTGCTATCTGCAATTTCTGCGAGTTTTGAGAATCCTATTGCGCACAAATATCAAAGTTATCAAGGGCTTCCTGAGCTTAGAGATGCAATTTCTAGATTTTATAAAGAACATTTTTCGGTAAACTTAAGTTCGGGTACAGAAATTTTGCCTTTAATGGGGAGTAAGGAAGGTATTATGCATATTTCTATGACCTATTTAAATGCGGGTGATGAGGTGCTAATTCCTAACCCTGGATATCCAACATACCAATCAGTTACCAAATTGGTTGAAGCAAAAGGAGTTTTATATGAATTGGATGAGGCAAATAATTGGATGCCAGATTTTAAAGCTCTAGAAAATTTAGATTTAAGTAAAGTGAAATTGATGTGGGTAAACTACCCGCATATGCCAACTGGAGCAAAACCAAGTAAAACAGTTTTTGAAGAGCTAGTAGCCTTTGGAAAGCGGAATAATATTTTAATAGTAAATGATAATCCATACAGTTTTATATTAAATGATAACCCAACAAGTATTTTAAGTATTGAGGGCGCCAAAGAGGTGTGTTTAGAATTAAATTCTTTAAGCAAAACTTTTAATATGGCGGGTTGGCGTGTAGGTATGGTTATGGGAGCAAGCGAGCATATTAGTAATATTTTGAAGGTAAAGAGCAATATGGATTCTGGTATGTTTTATGGCATACAAAAGGGTGCTATAGAGGCTTTAAAATGCTCGAATATGTGGTTTGCAACTTTAAATAATGTATACAAACAACGTAGGGATTTAGTATGGAAATTAGCTGATGCGCTTAATTGTACTTATGATAAAGAAGCGTCTGGACTTTTTGTTTGGGCAAAGTTACCTGCTTATTTAAAGTCTGAAGAGTTTATAGATTTAGTATTGAAGGAGAATCATATCTTTATTACACCAGGAACCATTTTTGGTACTAAAGGTGAAGGTTATATTAGGTTTTCTTTGTGTGCATCAACTGAAGTTTTAGAAGAAGCCTTAGCAAGAGTAAAATAGTATGAAAAATATATATGCCATAGGAGTCGGTTTAATTGGAGGGAGTCTTGCTATTGATATCAAGAAGCAAAACCCAGATGTGGTTATTCATGGTATAAGTAGAAAAGATACTACGCTAAATACCGCTTTAGAATTAGGATTAATTGATAAAAAGGCAACTTTGGAGGATATTAAAGACGCTGATTTAGTAATTGTGTCTATCCCTGTTGATGCTACAGTGAAATTGTTGCCAACTATTTTAGATAAAATATCAGATACTGGTTTGGTAGTTGATGCAGGTTCTACAAAAGAAGCGATTTGTAAGGTTGTTGAGAATCATCCGAAGCGAAGAAACTTTTTAGCGATGCACCCCATTGCAGGTACTGAACATTCTGGGCCAACAGCAGCTATTGAAGGTTTGTTTAAAGGGAAAACGAATATTGTTTGTGAGGTTGAAAAAACAACTTTTAAGTTGCAAGAAAAGGCTTTAAAGATTTTTACAGATATTGGAATGCGTATACGATATATGAATCCTGTGGAGCATGATAGACATATTGCATATGTATCACACTTATCTCATATCAGTTCATTTATGTTGGGGAAAACAGTAATTGATAAAGAGAAAAATGAACGTGATATTTTTGATATGGCGGGTAGTGGATTTGCATCTACAGTACGTTTGGCTAAAAGTTCGCCAGAAATGTGGACGCCTATTTTTAAACAGAATAAAAGTAATGTTATAGAAACCTTAGAGGAATATATTAATAACCTTACGCATTTTAAAGAGTTAATGGCTGCTGATAATTTTGAAGCCATTTTTGAGGAGATGAAAAGTACCAATCATATAAAAGATATTTTGAATGGTATAATTTAGAAAGGTTTGAAAGCAGGCCTTAGCAAGTAAACCCGCGTTAGGGATTGCAGAGGAAAGCCCACAGCGAGGTACGAGCGAGGACTTGTAGCGTAAAGCCCGACCCTTGTGGTAACGCCAAAAAAAAGAGAATAAAGAGTAAAAAATAAATAGTAAACGGAATAGCTTAAGCGGCTAAATATTAAGTAAAAATGGAAAACACAAAAAAAATGAGAACCTGGTTAGATGATTTAAATTTAGATCATCCGTTAGTAATTGCAGGTCCATGTAGCGCAGAAACTGAAGAGCAAGTATTGAAAATTGCTCACGAATTGAAAGATACAGATGTAAGCTATTTTAGAGCAGGCATTTGGAAACCAAGAACACGTCCGGGTATGTTTGAAGGTGTTGGAGCTTTAGGGTTAAAATGGTTGCAAAAAGTAAAGGCAGAAACAGGAATGAAAGTGTGTACAGAAGTTGCTAATGCGGCTCATGTAAAATTAGCTTTGGAACATGATATAGATTTATTATGGATTGGTGCACGTTCTACAGTATCTCCGTTTATTATGCAAGAGATTGCAGATGCTTTGCAGGGTACTGATAAGCCAGTTTTAATTAAAAATCCTGTGAATCCAGATTTAGCATTATGGTTAGGTGGTATTGAGCGTATTTATACGTCTGGTGTTAAAAATATTGGAGCTATTCATAGAGGGTTTTCAACGTATGCAAAAACGAAATATAGAAATACTCCAGAATGGCAATTGGCTATTGAGTTTCAAAATAAATATCCTGATATTCCTTTAATTAACGACCCGTCGCATATTACTGGTAAGAGAGATATGATTCAGGAAGTGTCTCAAGAGGCTTTAGATTTGAATTTCGATGGGTTGATGATTGAAACGCATTATGATCCTGAAAATGCTTGGAGTGATGCTGCACAACAGGTTACACCTGCTACTTTGGTACAAATTATGAAAGATTTAAAAATTAAAAAAGAAGGTAGTAACGAAGAGGATTACAATAAAACGTTAAATAATTTAAGAGCACAGATTGATGTGGTTGATAATCAAATCTTAGATCTATTAGGGAAGCGTATGCAAGCTGCTGATGGAATTGGAGCCCTTAAGAAGACTAAGAATGTAGCTGTTTTACAATCTAAACGCTGGAACGAGATTTTAGGAAAAATGGTTTTAGAAGGAGAACAACATGGTTTAAGTGAAGAGTTTATCTTAAGAATGTTTAAAGCTGTTCACCAAGAATCTATTAATCATCAAGAGAAAATCATTAATGGATAATTCATATCCAATTATTTGAATTCCATAAAAAAATGCCTCACTTAAATGAGGCATTTTTTTATTACAATTAAGAGTTATGCTGAAGTAATTTCAACAGCTTATTACTTATTTCTTTTAAACAGATATCTAGTAATAAAAATACCTTGATTATCTCCTTTGCCAGCACTCTCAACAGCACTAGTTACAAATGCAAGTTCCCAACCCTGTTCAATCATTGTATTTATTTTAGATTCTATTATAGCATCGTTAGCGGCGATATTTTGAAAACGAATACCTCCTATATTAAAAAAGTTTAAAAGTTTAGTTTCGTCATAGCCCTTAACTCTAATTTCGTCACGTTTTGATTTATTACGAGTGTTGTCTTCTTTGGTTTGTGTAGTAGTAAATTCTTTGTAGTCTTTTGTGTCGTTTGCACTAATAATTCTAGAACGTCCTAATCCATTAGGTACTATAGATTCTACACTTGTTACTACTTTAAACTCTACTTGCGCGCCAGTTTCAATAAAACTAAAAACGGCAATTGCTAATACTAATACTATTTTTTTCATGTTGTTAAATTTTTTCATGTTAAGATTAAAGAGCTAATATAAAAACTCTCAGATTAAAATATTACTTTAATTCAGTTGTTTTAAAAGTTTATACTTTCTTATATATATATATATAGTTCACTTGTTCAAAGGTTGCATACACCCATTCGTGTTTTTTATAATTTTAGGTATTAATTAGGTTTGAAGTGTAAACCAAAATATAAAACCATGAAACTACCAACTACACTATTTTTATTTACGATGTCTTTTGTCGCATTTTCTCAAACCACAATTAAAGGAACTGTTTCTGATGAAATTGCATTACTTTCTGGAACTAATATTTTTATTAAAAATTCAAAGGTAGGAGTGGTGTCGAACACTGAAGGCTATTTTGAGATTCAGGCAAAAATAGATGATACTTTATTGGTTTCGTATTTAGGGTACAACACTAAAGAGATTGTTATTGACAATGAAAAACAAATACATTTAAAGTTAGAAGGGAGCATTGCCCTAAATGAGGTAGAAATTGTAGCATATGGAACGACTATATGTAGTCATGTTATTCGATGTTACAATACTTGTAAAACTACTTGTGGGTTTGATGTAACTTACTTAATCAATAATGATTTTAAATCAAATATTCTTACAGAAAAACTCTTCCCAAACCCTTCAAAAAATGGAACTTTTCAATTAATTTTATTAAAACCTTATAGGGATATTCAAGTTCAAGTGAATGGTATTACAGGGCAACTCATAAAAACATTCAGCTATCAAAATGTAAATAATAAAATTAGTATAGACTTGTCTCAAAATCCTATTGGAATATACATTATCAATATTATTGCCGATGGAAAAAGATTATCGCCTAAAAAAGCAATTAGAGGTTAATATAAATCAATTTAAAAATTGTTATTTTGTAGCATAATCTAATGGATGACAGGACGCGTTTATAAATCTACAGGAAGTTGGTACACGGTAAAAACCGATTTTGGTGTTACTTATGAGTGTCGTATCAAAGGTAAGTTTCGAATTAAAGGTATAAAAAGTACCAATCCAATTTCAGTTGGTGATGTTGTAGATTTTGAATTAGAAACTGATAATAATGAGGAAACAGGAGTTATTCATAACATCCATGATAGAACCAATTATATCGTTAGGAAATCTGTAAATCTATCCAAACAAACGCATATAATTGCAGCGAATTTAGATCAAGTTTTCTTAATGATTACCATAAATAATCCGCCTACACTTACCAGTTTTATTGATAGGTTTTTAGTAACTGCTGAAGCGTATTCAATAAAGACTGTTTTATTATTTAATAAGGTTGATACTTACGATGAAGACACTTTAAATGAGGTTCGTTTTTTAGCACATATATATCGAGAAATAGGTTATGAGTGTATAGGCGTTTCAGCAAAAACTGGAAAAAATGTAGGTAAAGTAAAAGCTTTAATGCAGAATAAAACTAGTATGTTTTCTGGTCATTCAGGAGTAGGTAAATCTACACTAGTAAACACAATTGAGCCTACTTTAAGTATTAAAACCAAAGAAATTTCAATGCAACACAGCCAAGGACAGCACACAACTACTTTTGCAGAAATGTTCGATTTAAGTTTTGGAGCAAAAATTATAGATACTCCTGGAATAAAAGGTTTTGGAATTGTAGATATGGATAAAGAAGAAGTTGGTGATTATTTTCCGGAAATTTTCAAGCTAAAACAAAATTGTAAATTCAACAATTGTTTACATTTAAAAGAACCTAAATGTGCCGTAAAAAACGCATTAGAGAATGACGAAATTGCATATTCACGTTATAGAAGCTATTTGCAAATATTAGAAGGTGAAGATGAGCACTACCGAACAGATATTTGGGATAAAGAATGAAAGTTGTAATCCAAAGAGTTTCTAACGCAAGTGTAACGATTAAAGGAAAAAAAGTAGCTTCAATTGAAAGCGGGCTTTTAATTTTGCTTGGCATTGTTGAACAGGATGCTCTTGAAGATATCAAATGGCTTTCTAATAAAATTGTAAACCTTCGCGTTTTTGGTGATGAAAATGGAGTAATGAATTTATCATTAAAAGATACAAACGGCGGTGCTATTGTAGTCAGTCAATTTACTTTACACGCTTCTACTAAAAAAGGAAACAGACCGAGTTATATTAATGCTGCAAAGCCAGAATTGGCTATACCGCTTTATGGAAATTTTATTGACCAAGTAGAAAAAGACTTAGGTAAAAAAGTACAAACAGGGCAATTTGGTGCAGATATGAAAGTTGAGTTACTCAATGACGGCCCTGTTACTATAATTATAGACTCCAAAAACAAAGCATAATGGCATCAATATTTGGCCATGCTGTAATTGGATTTACAATAACAAAAGTTATAGATAATAAGAGTCTCAAATGGTTGTTGCTAGCGGCAATATTTTCTACAATTTTACCTGATTTTGATGTTGTTGCTTTTAAATTAGGAATAGCTTATCATCATCCTTTAGGGCATCGCGGGTTTACACATTCTATACTTTTTGCTATACTTTGGGCATTAACTTTAATGCTAACTATTGGCAAGAAAAATAAATTAATTTGGTTTTTGGTTATTTTTCTATCTACTTTATCACACGGTTTTTTTGATGCCATGACATCAGGAGGTAAAGGTGTCGGTTTTTTTATACCTTTCGATAACAATAGATTTTTCTTTTCATTTCGAGAAATATTAGTATCTCCACTAGGAATTAAAAACTTTTTTTCCACTTGGGGAATAAAAGTGCTTTTAAGCGAATTTAAGTGCATGGTTTTACCATGTTTACTTATATTTATTGTAAGATTTTTAATCAAAAGATTGTCATAGCCTTTTAATAAAAAATGATTTTTCTCATAGAACTGAAAATCGTTTTATGTTACTTTTAATCATTTAGTGAGAATTTAAATCTACAGTATGAATTTAAAGTTTATTGTAAATCTTTTTACACTGTTTACAGTCGTATTAGTTTCTTCACAAGAAAACCTCTATACAAGTTATACAATTCCTGATAGTCTTAAACAAAATGCTAATGCAGTATTAAGATTAGATGAAACAAACATTGAAATTTCTTCAATAAAGAATTTGAAACATAGTTATCTAAGAATTATCACTGTACTTAATAAAGAAGGCGATAATGATTTAAACACTTATGTTTATTATGATGATAAAAATGTAATAAAGGAGTTGAGAGCAAAAGTTTATAATAACTTAGGTAAGGAAATAAAAAAATATAAAAAAGGGGACTTTAAAGATGTTTCGGCTGTAAGTAGTTTTTCATTATATGAAGATAGTAGGGTTAAATATTTAGACTACACACCGATAGAATATCCTTATACAGTAGAATTTTATTATGAAACAGAAACAAAAAACACAGCTTGGATTCCAACTTGGAGACCATTAGAAGGATACTATTTAAGTACCCAAACAAGTACTTATCAAGTTGTTTATGACGCTTCTGTTGGAATGAATGTTAAAGAAAAAAACTTTTCTAATTATTCAATCTCAAATAAAAGTGTTGAAGGTGTTATAAATTATAAGGCTCAGAATATGATAGCATTAAAACCTGAAGCCTATAGTCCAAAATTTAGAGAGTTTGGGCCAAGATTATTAATTACTCCCCAAAATTTTCATTATGAAGGGTATGATGGAGTAACTGGTGATTGGAATAGTATTGGGAAATGGTTTTATGACAAACTATTAGTAGGAAGAGGAACTGTTTTAGAGGAAACAAAAGATAAAATAAAAGAATTAGTATCAGGCATTGAAGACCCAATTGAAAAAGCTAAAATTGTTTACAAATTTGTACAAGACAATACACGATATATAAGTGTTCAAGAAGGTATTGGTGGAATTCAACCTATTTCTGCTTTCGATGTAGATCAAGTTAAATATGGAGACTGCAAAGGGTTGACAAATTACACTAAAGCACTTTTAAGTGTTGTAGGTGTAGAGTCTTATTACACTCGAGCCTATGCTTCTCCTGATACACAGATTGGTTTAGAAAAAGATTTTACAACATTTTTAGGTCAGACAAATCATGTTATACTTAACATTCCTGATGGTGACAATAATTCTGTGTGGTTAGAGTGCACAAGTCAATCACTCCCTTTCGGCTTTATTGGGGATTTTACTGATAATAGAGATGTATTTGTAATTACACCCGAAGGAGGTAAAATTGTTCATACCAAAAAATATACTACAGAAGAGAATCTGCAAAATTTAAAAGGTAGTTATAGTATTTCGAGCGATGGAAATATATTTGTAAATGCGAATATTGTTTCAAAAGGTATTCAGTATGATAAAAAATATTGGTTGGAGAAAGAAACACAAAGGGACTTAGATGTACACTATAAAAAGCGATGGAAGTATATAAATAATATGGACATAAAGTCAATGTCTATTAATAATGATAAAGATAATATTGAATTTAATGAAATTGTAGATTTTGATGCCACTAATTATTCGAAAATGATTGGCGATAGAATGTTGATTAATATTAATGTTTTAAACAGGAACCTACATGTGCCAGACAGATATAGAAACAGAAAGTTGCCTTTTAAAGTAAATAGAGGTTTTAAGCATATTGATGAGACTGAAATTAAATTACCATCAGATTATAAGGTAGAGGCATTGCCAAAAAATAAGTCTATTGAAAATAAGTTTGGAAACTATAAAACAGAGATTACTGTTAAAGATGAAAGTACACTGGTTTATAAAAGAGAATTTATAATTAATGATGGTGAATTCCCTAAAGAAGACTATAGCAGTTTTAGGGGTTTTTATAAAGAAGTAACCAAGCAAGACAACGCAAAAATAGCATTAATAAAAAAATAAGTTAAATGAGAATAGTTATAGTATTACTTTGTTTGAGTGTTTCGTTAAATGTATTAGCCCAAGATTACGATTTTGGAAAAATATCAAAGGAAGAGCTTCAAGAAAAATTTAATCCATTAGATTCTTCTGCTAATGCAACATATCTTTATAAAAATAGAAGAACATTTTTTCAATACCAAAAAGGTGAAGGTTTTAATTTAATTACAGAAATTCATGAGCGTATCAAGATTTATAATCAAGAAGGTTTTGATTATGCTACCAAGGCTATTAGTCTTTATAAAAACGGAAGCAATGATGAGCAGGTAGGTAGTTTAAAAGCCTATACTTATAACTTGGTCGGCAATAAAATTGAAGATACTAAGCTTGAAAAAAAGGCATATTTAAAACAGAAAAATCTAGATATAGAAATGAGACAAAGTTTACTATGCCTAACATAAAAGAAGGCTGTATTATAGAATATAAATATCGAATTAATTCTCCTTTTTACTCAAATGTTGATGACTTTGTATTTCAACACGATATTCCTATAAAAAAGCTAGAAGCTAAATTTGAAACCCCTGAATACTTTAATTTTAAATTGAATACAAAAGGGTTTTTATTTGTAAAACCTGAGATTAAGTCAGTTAGAGGTAAAATAATTTTTACAAATAAAACTAGTTCTGGTGGTACAGGTATGAATAAGACTGCTAATACTACTAGCTATAATAACGAGGTTGTAGAGTTTGAAAATAGTATTTCGTCGTATAATTTGTCAAATATACCCGCATTAAAAGATGAGCCGTATGTGAATAATATCAATAATTACCGCTCATCAGTAAAATACGAGCTGTCTTATACTAAGTTTCCAAATTCTATTGCGAAATATTATTCTACAACATGGCAAGATGTTGTAAAGAATATATATGAGAATTCAAGTTTTGGAGATGAATTAGATAAAAGGGGTTATTATGAAGATGATATTGATGCTCTTATTAGTAACATTTCAGACCCTAAAAAAAGAGTTTCTTTAATTTTTGATTTTGTAAAATCTAAAGTAAAATGGAATAACAATTATAGTTACTATACAAATGATGGCGTTAAAAAGGCATATAAAAATCAAGTAGGAAATGTTGCAGAAATTAATTTAATGCTTACCTCTATGTTGCAGTATGCTGGTTTAAGGGCATACCCAGTATTAATAAGTACCAGAAAAAATGGTGTTCCTTTATTCCCAACTAGAGAGGGTTACAATTATGTTGTTAGTTGTGTTAAATTTGCGGATGGAGACATTTTATTGGATGCTACTAGCAAGTATAGTGTGCCTAATGTTTTGCCTTTTAGAACATTAAATTGGCAAGGTCGTGTTATTGCTGAAAAAGGAGGTTCTTCATTAATTGATTTATACCCGAAACAAAAATCAAGAAATAGTATATCTATTATGTCCACTATACATGAAAATGGAGATATTGATGGGGTCTATAGAAGTGTAAAAACAGATCATAAAGCACTTTCTTTTAGAGAAAGTTATATTGAAGTTGATAAAGATGATTTTTTAGAAAAATTAGAAAATAAATATAATGGTATAGAAATTTCAGATTATCAAGTTAAAAATGAGTTGGATTTAAACAAACCAGTAACGGAATCTTATAAATTCGTAAAGGAAAGCCAGGCCGATATTATAGGGGATAAAATATACTTTTCGCCTATGTTCTTTTTAAAAACAAGCGAAAACCCTTTTAAATTGGAAAAAAGAGAATTTCCAGTAGATTTTATATATCCATCTAAATCAATATATAGAATCATTATAAATATTCCAGAAGGATATAAAATTGAAAGTGTTCCAGAACCTACTGCTATTACTCTCCCAGATAATTATGGGTCGTTTACGTATAAAGTAATGGGTAATGATAAAACCATTCAGGTATCAATTACAGCGCAAATCAATGAGCCAATTATACCATACTTTTACTATGATACTTTAAAACAGTATTTTAGCCAACTCGTAGAAAAAGAAGCTGAACAAATTGTTTTAACCAAAGGGTAATGAATATTCAAAACGCACAAAAAGAAGTAGATAATTGGATTAAAGAACACGGTGTTCGGTATTTCAATGAGCTTACTAATATGGCACAACTTACAGAAGAGGTAGGCGAAGTTGCTAGAATTATAGCCAGACGTTATGGTGAGCAAAGCGAAAAAGAAAGCGATAAAAGTAAAGACTTAGGCGAAGAATTGGCAGATGTAATGTTTGTTGTATTGTGTTTGGCAAACCAAACGGGTGTGGACTTACAAAAAGCTTTTGATAAAAGAATGAATAAGAAAGCAAAGCGAGACCACGATAGGCATCATAATAACGAAAAATTGAAATGACAATTTTAGAATAACACGTGCTTATACTTTTGGTATAACACTAAAAAAACACTAAATAACTTAGTATTAATCTCGATTATCGAGTAAATTTGCGACTTCTTTAAATAGAAATTTAAAAGAATATGCACGTTACACTTCAAAAATCTAAAATAGTTAAGCAATCTTCTGTTCAAATAACGGGTTCAAAAAGTGAATCAAATAGACTGTTGTTATTACAAGCATTATATCCAGAATTTAAACTTGAAAATGTTTCAAATTCTGATGATAGTAATTTAATGACAAAAGCATTAAGTTCGCAAGCAGAAGTTATCGATATTCACCACGCAGGAACAGCAATGCGTTTTTTAACAGCATATTTTTCAGTTCAAGAAGGTAGAGAAACAATTCTTACTGGTTCTAAAAGAATGAAAGAGCGACCAATTAAAATTTTGGTTGAAGCTCTGCAAGATTTAGGAGCCCAAATAAGTTATGAAGAAAATGAAGGATTTCCTCCAATAAAAATTACAGGAAAAAAGCTTACCAAAAATAAAGTATCATTAAAAGCAAATGTAAGTAGCCAATATATTTCTGCATTACTATTGGTAGCTTCAAAACTTGAAAACGGATTAGAATTAACCCTAGAAGGCGAAATAACATCCATTCCATACATTAACATGACATTAAGTTTGTTGGATGAAATTGGTATAGAATCATCATTTATAGATAACGTTATTACAGTAAAACCAAACGCAAAAAAATTAGAAGCTAAAATTCTAACAGTAGAGTCAGATTGGTCATCAGCATCGTATTATTTCAGTATAGCAGCTTTAAGTGAAGTAGGTACAGAAATCACATTGTCTTCATACAAAGAAAACTCATTACAAGGCGATTCAGCTTTGGTAGATATATATAAAGAATTTGGAGTTGAAACTACATTCATAAGCAACTCAATTGTTTTAAAAAAGGTTTCAGAAAATATAGGGCCTTTAATGTTAGACTTAAAGAATGCACCGGATATTGCACAAACTATTGCCGTAACTTGTTTTGCATTGGGAGTGTCTTGTTATTTAACAGGTCTTCATACACTTAAAATAAAAGAGACTGATAGATTAGTAGCTCTTAAAACCGAAATAGAAAAACTTGGTGGAGAAGTTAGAATAACCGATGATTCTCTTCATTTAAAAGTATCAAATGGTTTTAACGAAAATGTAGCTATCGCAACTTACAATGATCATAGAATGGCTATGGCATTTGCACCATTAGCATTAAAAATACCAATTATTATTGAAGACGCTATGGTGGTTTCAAAGTCCTATCCAACTTTTTGGGACGATTTAAAATCTATTGGATTTAATTTATCTGAATAATAATCACTCATTTACTTGACAACCCCTATTCTTAGATTGTATATTTGCAACTTTCTCATAAAACAATAAAAGTTAATCCATGAAATTATCACACTTTGGCTTCGAATTACCAGAAGAACGTCTAGCAGAATATCCTGCAGAGAATAGAGACGAATCACGTTTAATGGTGCTTAATAGAAAAGAACAAACTATTGAACATAAGATGTTTAAGGATGTTATTGACTATTTTGATGAAGATGATGTTCTAGTCTTAAATAACACCAAAGTATTTCCTGCAAGACTTTTTGGTAATAAAGAAAAAACAGGTGCTAGGATTGAAGTATTCCTATTAAGAGAGTTAAACGAAGAGCAACGCCTTTGGGATGTTTTGGTAGATCCAGCTCGTAAAATCAGAATTGGTAATAAGCTTTATTTTGGTGAAGATGAATCTTTAGTAGCAGAAGTAATTGATAACACTACATCAAGAGGGCGTACATTACGTTTTTTATATGACGGCTCATACAGAGAATTTCGTTTAAAATTAAATGAGCTAGGGCAAACACCACTCCCTAAATATATTAAAAGAGACGTTGAGCCAGAAGATGAAGCACGTTACCAAACTATTTTTGCTAAAAATGAAGGTGCAGTAGCAGCTCCAACAGCAGGCCTTCACTTTTCAAGACATTTATTAAAACGTTTTGAAATTAAAGGAATTAATTTTGCCGAAGTAACATTACACGTTGGTTTAGGTACTTTTAACCCTGTAGAAGTTGAAGATTTATCTAAGCATAAAATGGATAGTGAAGAGCTTAAAATTGAAGCCGAAGCTGTTAAAATTGTAAACACTGGCCTTAAAGAAAAGCGCCGTATTTGTGCAGTAGGGACTACGGCAGTACGCGCCATAGAAAGTGCCGTATCAACAAACGGAGAGTTAAATGAATACGATGGCTGGACCAATAAATTTATTTTTCCACCATATGATTTTACAATTCCAAACGCAATGATAACCAATTTTCATACGCCAAAGTCAACGCTACTAATGATGGTTTCAGCATTCGCAGGTCACGATTTTATTAAGCGTGCTTATGATGAGGCAATCAAAGAAGGCTATAACTTCTATAGCTATGGCGATGCCATGTTAATTATCTAGTCATAATATATTTTAAATAACAAGAGCCTCTTTTTTAAGAGGCTTTTTGTTTTAATTATTTGGGCATTACCTAAAGGTCGGGCTTTCAGCAGTCGCTTTTTTGTGTTGCATAGGTGCAACAACACAAAAAGAGCTTCAACAAATGCTTCAATCCCTAATGCAATGCACAACTTCAATTATAATTCGTAAATCAAATATCGTAATTCGTAAACGCTTTCCTTATTTTTGCATCATACCAGTTATTGTTTGAATGTATCATATAAAGAAAATGATGATTTTTTTTCTTTATATAAATCATAAAAATTAAGCATAGCTGAAGTTACGGTTTCTTTTTCAGATGAAATAGAAAGGGAAAAAGGGCATTTTATTATGGTATATTTAAATAATAAATGGTATTAATGGAAATCAATAAAAAAGACATACGTGCATTAACCAAAGAACAACTTAGGGAATTCTTTGTAAAAAATGGCGATAAAGCCTTTCGTGGTAACCAAGTATACGAATGGTTGTGGCAAAAATCAGCTCACACTTTTGGAGATATGTCCAATATCTCAAAAGAAACACGCCAAATGTTGGAAGACAACTTTGTAATCAACCACATTAAGGTCGACCAGATGCAACGCAGTAACGACGGTACTATAAAAAATGCTGTGCGTCTACATGACGATTTAATTGTAGAATCAGTTTTAATACCAACAAAAACCAGAACAACCGCTTGCGTATCAAGTCAGGTAGGCTGTAGTTTAGACTGTAAATTCTGTGCAACTGCACGTTTAAAACGCATGCGAAACCTTAATCCAGACGAAATTTATGACCAAGTTGTCGCAATCGATAATGAAAGCAGATTGTATCATAGCAGACCATTAAGTAATATTGTATTTATGGGCATGGGAGAACCGCTCATGAATTATAATAATGTTATAAAAGCTATTGATAAAATTACATCACCAGAAGGTTTAGGAATGTCTCCTAAACGAATTGTGGTGTCAACATCAGGCGTGCCAAAAATGATTAAAAAAATGGCAGATGATGATGTTAAATTTAAACTAGCAGTATCATTACATTCGGCTATAGATGAGGTTCGAACCTCTATTATGCCTTTTAATGCCACTTTTCCACTTAACGATTTAAGAGAAGCTTTACAATATTGGTATGCTAAAACAAAAAACAGAATTACATACGAGTATGTGGTTTGGGATGGGATAAATGATAAAAGAAAAGATGTTGATGCCTTAGTGGAATTTTGCAAATTTGCACCCAGTAAGGTCAATATAATTGAATATAATCCAATTGATGATGGCAAGTTTCAACAAGCACAATCAAAAGCTATAGATATGTATGTTGCAGTTTTAGAAAGTAACCATATTACAGTAACGGTAAGACGAAGCAGAGGAAAAGATATTGATGCAGCTTGCGGACAATTAGCCAATAAAACATAAATTATTCCATTTAAAACTTATATTTGAACCTTATTAAACCAACCCATTGAAAGTAGTAGAACAAATAAAGCAACCTATAGCCTATGAAATGGAACTTTTTGAGCAAAAGTTTCAACTTTCTATGTCCAGTAAAGTTGCTTTATTAAATAGAATTACACATTATATTGTAAACCGAAAAGGGAAGCAAATGCGACCTATGTTTGTATTTCTTGTTTCTAAAATGGTTTCTAATGGAGAAGTTAGTGAGCGCACTTATAGAGGCGCATCAGTTATAGAATTAATTCATACAGCAACTCTAGTTCATGATGATGTGGTTGATGATAGTAACCGAAGACGAGGTTTTTTCTCTGTTAATGCGCTCTGGAAAAATAAAATTGCTGTTTTAATTGGCGATTTTTTACTTTCAAAAGGCCTGCTACTCTCTATTGATAATAGTGATTTCGATTTGCTAAAAATTATTTCAATCGCAGTTCGAGAAATGAGCGAGGGCGAGTTACTTCAAATTGAAAAAGCTCGAAAGCTAGATATCACTGAAGACGTTTATTATGAAATTATTCGACAAAAAACAGCAACCTTAATTGCGGCTTGTTGTAGTCTAGGCGCAGCCTCCGTAAAACCAGAATCGCAACACGTAGAGTCTATGCGTAAGTTTGGAGAACTCATTGGTATGGCATTTCAAATAAAAGACGATTTGTTTGATTATGGCGATACGCAAATAGGTAAACCAACAGGTATAGATATTAAAGAGCAAAAAATGACTTTGCCATTAATTCACGTGTTAAATCAGGCGTCAAAAAAAGATAAAAAATGGCTTATTAATTCCATTAAAAACCATAATAAAGATACTAAACGTGTTAAAGAAGTTATTGCTTTTGTTAAAAGTAACGGAGGTCTGGATTATGCAATAACTAAAATGAAATCTTTCCAAAAAGAAGCATTGCAAATTCTAGAAGCTTACCCGGATTCTGAATATAAAAATTCACTAAATCTTATGGTGAATTATGTTATTGAAAGGAAGAAGTAAATTGTTGATGTTGCCTCAACTCAAATGAAAGATTATATCAATTAAGTAACTAAATTAAAAAAACTAAAAATTATGTAGCCTTTAGTTAGAAGGGGTCATTATTACATCCAACTTCTTGCTAAACTCAGTTCGGCTTAGAGAACGAAGGTATAAAAAGTGTAAGCTGATGAGACTAATTTTCGCGTGGCCACGCGAAAATTAGCCTCATCAGCCGTCTTGCATATTTAATTTTCCTTAGAAAATTTGATGTGTGAGCCACTTTATTGTGTCGGGAGTTCGATGAGTCGAATCAAATTGCTTTTAGCACAGTCGATGGCTTCCGTTTTCCCTCAATGGACATTGAAACGCTGTTGTTAGTAAAAAAGCCTTCTAGCAATTTGGTTTAGCAGGAAGATGGAATTCATGAACCAAAAGGGTGGGAGCAACACAGTTGCGAAGCCATTTTGGTCAGCTTTTCGCTGAGTGGATTCCATCGGTCTCGTGTATGAGTAGTAGCGGATTTCCACTCACAAACCTTTTGGTTTTACACTTACCTTTGTTTTATGTTTATATCTTCATTTTATCACTTAAACCGCTATTACTTATACACCGTGTTGGCAATAGTTTTATTCATTCAGGATAGTACTTCCAAACAAATATCTTTGCAAAATACGAGTGAATGCCAATTATTTGTTTATTTTTTTCATCAAAGAATATTTCTGATATATGATTTGTGTTTTGTTCCATATTTAATCTTGCAATAGGCTTAAATTTTTGTATATCCCAAACCACTAAATGATTCTCTCTTGTATCAGAGTAGATGGAAGTAATTATAAAATTACCTTTTCTTTTATAAAACCCTTGAACTCCAACACCATGAACAAACACGCTTTTTAGTTCATTGGTTTCTTTGTTATTTACTAACAAGCCTGTATATCGCGCTCGTTTGTCGTTACTCTTAGAACTAACGGATGTATATTGTTTCCCTTTTTCAATTGTAAATTTTTGAGTGAAAGTTTTTGGGTTAAGATAATAAGCAAAAGGTAAAAATAAATATGGACTCTCGTTATCAACTATTATATCACTGGCACCGAACATAGCATTTTTTCGAGGGGTATTGTAAATTTTCTTGTTTTTTAATTTTAAGGGTAATCTATCATAATGACTTGAAGGATATAAATGTTTATTCATTTCATCTTTACTCATTTTTTCAGATTTTATTACTGGAGGGTCAAAGCCATTTGTTTTCTGAATCATGTTTTGAAGTGAGGGAAATTTGATAGTAGTATAATAATCATCAAAAGAGTTTTTTTCAGCATAATTTGTAGTGGATGATTTGATTTCAAACCCATTGTTATTTGTAAAAGAGAATTTGCCATAAGTCGAAATTATGTCAGGTAAAAAGGCATGTTTTCGACCATCGTTGTGTAAATACTCCCCTGTTTTTTTATAAACAATGTCCTTATCCTCTATAAAGTTCTCTATATTGTATATTTTTCTTTCATTTAAATCATAACCCAATAGTTTATACATACCACTACTACTACTACTACTACTACTACTACATGAAAATAAAAAATAATCTTTGTAGGTTGATAGCCCATGTATGTTGTGACCGGATATATAACCACCACAAGTTTCAAATAACTCTGTTAAAATAATGGTGTCCACAATTTGTTGATGTCTTGTATTGAAAATCAAAAATGTACTAGGCTTTTTGTATTCAATAGTCAATATTATCAAATGGTCATTATCTAACCAATCTGAATAACGGATTTCTTTAAGTTCATGTTTATTCTCAAAATCAATAGTGGGTATAAAATCAATATCTGAAAAAACAAATTTTTCTCTTATATGTTTAAAAACTGTGTCATTGTTAATGTCCAAAATGGTATCTCTTTGCAAAATTCTTTGGGTTGAAGTATTCGATGGATTACTGTGCGTCTTCTGACTTGATATATTACAACCGCATAAGCATATACAGAAAACAACAATCGAAGAAAATAATGAATAATTAGGTATTTTTTTCATAAAGTCATTTCAAATGTCTAGTCCTGAAATATGGCTACAGGTTAAAATTGAATTTACGCTGATAATTTATATACCATATTAGGTGTTTTATAATCTAAAGATAAGTGTAATCTTACTTGGTTGTATAAATTAATTGCATTTTTTGCAGCTCGTTTAGCGTGAGCCTTGTTGTCAAAGGTTTGGTCGAGATAAAACTCATCTTTTAATATGCCATTTACTCTTTCAGCCATAGCATTTTCGTAACAATGATTTTCTTCTGTCATACTAATATCTATCTTTTTTCTTTTGAGTATTTGTGTGTATTGATTGCTGCAATACTGTATTCCTCTATCAGAGTGGTGTATAAGACCTTTAATGTTTTTAGCTTGATATATAGCCTTGTTTAGAGCTCTAACACATCCTTTTAATTCTAGACTATCACTAAGGTCATAACCCACTATTTTTCTTGAATGCATATCTGTTATTAAAGCCAGGTAACAAAAGCCTTTTATGGTTCTAATGTATGTAATATCAGATACCCAAACTTGGTTTGATTTTTTCACTTCCATATTTTTATAATGTTATTATACTTATAAAAACGATGATAAGAGTTGGTAGTTCTAGCACTTGTTTTCTTTCTAAGTGTAAGCATATTATGTTTTTTAAGTACTTTAAATAGTGTATCTCTACCTACTTTAATGTTAGCTTTAACAAACTCTTTATTTAAAGATTTGGTAAGTTTACGAACACCTTCTCTAGGAAGAGATTTGCGTCTTTTTCTAACAATATCTATAATCTGTTGTTCTAGTTTTAAACGCATATCCGCTCTAGATTTGTATTTATAATACGCATCACGTTTAAGTCCAAAACAACTTGCTATAGTAGATAAAGAAGTAAATTCCTTAGCTCTATTTCTAGTTTTAATAAAAGCTAGATATTGAGTTTTTTTTAAGTTGCTGAACATTTTTATATTCTAATTTTTCTGCAGCTACTTCAAGGTAAGATTCTTCTACCATTGCATCCAGATCCTTTTTAAGCAATAGCTTTTTAAGTTTTTCATTTTCTTTTTGAAGTGTTTTAATTCTAGATATTTCGTCTTTAGTTTCCACTTTTACTCTGGTGTTCATTAAGTCTTTACGATTGTATTTTTTAATCCACTCATTGACTGTAGTAGGTGCAATAGAGTAGAGTTTACAAAGTTCGCTCTTTGTATGTTTTCCGGTTGTAAGTTCCGCTAAAATTTTCAGTTTAAAAGGTTCTGAATAACGTCTAATTACTTTGTCATTTTTGTACATAATGTTTAAAATTATGTAGCCTTTATTCAGCTCTATTATCATTCCGCAAACTTGCAAAAATTCCGCAATATTTTTAATTCAGATTTCGAGTAAGCAATTCCGCAACTTGCTAAATTCCGTTTGAGTGAGATTCCGAGTTTTACATTCAGTTTTCGATAACGCAAAAGAGCTAAAAAGTCAGACGCAGTTCAATTCAGAGTTTGAGTGATAATTCAGCATATTTTTCAAAATTCAGCAACATAGTTTTTCGTTTTTTCATCTTTAAAACTCAAAAAAAAAATCGAAAATAAAACTAGGCTTTTATCATATCCGTAAACTTGCTCAAGCATTAAAGCTAACGTCCCGCGAATAAGATTTGTTTCAATGAATTTTATTCGTTGTTGGTGTGAGTGCCTTTTGGCAGTCGCTCCAA
>NZ_CANKXG010000012.1 GCF_947487575.1 uncultured Algibacter sp.
TCGTTGCCTTTTTTGAATCCTCAATCTAATTTTTAGATTGAGGATTTTTTTTTGCACTAAACTCAAAATAATAAACACTCTAGCAGTATTCACAAAATTATTAGAAAGATGTTAATATGTTAAAAAATACTTTATTATATTCTACACATTGCGTTTATTTTTAAGATTAAAAACAATATTTTTAGTTTTTAAAAATTTATAGAAAAACAATTGTTTTATGCCGATTAGAGTTGTTGAATTATTTGCTGGTGTTGGCGGATTTAGAATTGGACTTGAAGGATATCCTAAAAGTAAGAATGCACCTTATAAAGTAGTATGGAGTAACCAATGGGAGCCAAGTACAAAAACTCAGCATGCTAATATGGTATATACTGAGCGTTGGGGGACAAAAAATCATTGTGGTAAGGACATATCTACAGTAGATACTAAAAATATTCCTGAGCATGATTTATTAGTTGGTGGATTCCCTTGTCAAGATTATTCTGTGGCTACAACTTTAAAAAGAAGTGATGGACTAATAGGAAAGAAAGGGGTTTTATGGTGGCAAATCCATAGAATTATTGAAGCTAAAAAACCTAAATACCTTTTACTTGAAAATGTAGACCGCTTACTAAAATCTCCTGCAAGTCAGAGAGGGAGAGACTTTGCTATAATGCTCTCGTCATTAAATGAAAAAGGTTATGCGGTTGAATGGAAAATAATTAATGCTGCTGAGTATGGTATGCCTCAAAGAAGACGACGCATTTTTATAGTGGCTTATCATAAATCTACCTATATATACAAAAGGCTTAAAAAACTAAATAATAAAGAAGATTGGCTTTTGAGTGAAGGGGTAATGGCTAAATCATTCTCGAGTACTAAAAAAGATAATGTCTTAGTTAAAGGTATTATTGATAAAGACTTAGCAACCGTTTCAAGTACATTTAATAAAGACGGGAAATTATCTCCTTTTCAAAATGCAGGGGTTATGATTGATGGGGCGTATTTGACTCATAAATATGCTCCAAAATATAGTGGAGAGTACATCAATTTAGGTCAAATATTAATTCCTGAAAATGAGGTGCCTTCAGAATTTTATATTGATGCGGATAGCATTGATAAATGGGTGTATCTCAAAGGTGCTAAAAAAGAAGAACGGATTAACAAAGCGCAAGGATTTAAGTATAATTATAGTGAAGGTAGCATGATATTTCCTGATGCGCTAGATAAGGCTTCAAGAACTATTATTACTGGTGAAGGTGGCGTGTCTGCATCTAGATTTAAACATGTAGTTAAGCCTAATGGCAAAATGCGAAGACTAACACCTAAAGAACTTGAACGACTTAACATGTTTCCAGATAATCATACAAAACTTGAAGGCATTAGTGATACGAAACGTGCTTTTTTTATGGGAAATGCTTTGGTAGTTGGTCTGATAGAAAAAATTGGAAGAGTATTAGCGGAAGAAATCAAGAATTAAAAAGGACACTACTTATTTTAGTTTTTTCAAGAAACTTTAATTTTAATACTAAATTTATTGGAGATTCAGCTTTGTTATCTTTAGAATAGTAGATATAGCCTTCCGTTTTTGGGTTTAATTCTTTGATTGGAATTTTACCGTGCTCACTTTTAAGTCTTATTTTTTTGTCAATTTCAGATAACTTTGGTGCGCTTAATCCTAAGTCGTTTAAAACCTGAATCAATTTATCACGATAAACACCCGTAATTTTAACCTTTCTGATACCATCAGAGAGGTCCTTGCCATTTTTGGTGTAAATATTGGTAATTAAAAAATAAATGTTAGTCAATTTATGGCCATCATATAACCAACCCTTATGTAAATTATCATTTTTTAAATATGAAAGCTCGAAAGCAAACGTTGGTAGTGATTTATTAAGGTAATCTAATTGCGCTTTTTCATCAACATAATAAGTTATATTTTTATTTGTTAAGACTAAATCAACGCCCTTATGTTGCAAATCAAGATTATCTATTCTTTTTATTACATATTTTGTAGCCTCAAATATTTTAGGATAAACCTTATTTAAATACACACCAAGTAATGACTCATTACTTAAATCCTTATAATAATTTGAACTGCTCATTTTTGTAATTTAATATTATTTTATCGATTTCCCTTTTTTATAATGTAATTTTTGTTCTTGTTAATAGGCAAATATTTAATAAATAAATAATCAATTGGTGTAATTAATGTAGTTGATAGATAGTTGAGGGAGCGATAGCAGTGGTTAGCTTTTGGTGAGGCGCGCATCGAGCCAAAACTAGTAACGGATAGCGCAGTTTTTAAATAATTAAGCATATTGTAACAAGTCTTGAGTTGTTTTCTTTTAATTTTATATATAAAACCCACTAAAAAGATTTTTCAAATTATTATATTGAATTTTTTAAATTTTTAAACTATTTAATGACAGAAAATAGGGAACTGGAATTGGCATGGGCGTTCGTGAATAATACAAACCGTTCTATTTTTTTGACGGGTAAGGCAGGGACTGGTAAAACAACGTTTTTGCACCGTTTGAAAATGAATAGTTTGAAACGCTTAGTGGTCGTTGCTCCAACGGGTGTCGCCGCTATTAATGCAAAGGGGGTTACAATACATTCGTTTTTTCAAATGCCCTTTGGTCCGATTTTACCTGATACAGATTTGAATGCTGGGAAAGGTTTTAATAGGAAGTTCAGTAAGACGAAAATTAATATTATTAAGTCGATGGACTTGTTGGTGATTGACGAAATTAGCATGGTACGTGCCGATTTGCTGGATGGAATTGATAAAACCTTACGTCGTTTTAGAGACCGAAACAAAGTGTTTGGAGGGGTGCAGGTATTGATGATTGGTGATTTGCAACAACTATCGCCGGTGATTAAGGAGCAGGAATGGGGTTTGCTAAAACAGTATTATACAAACGGATTCTTTTTTAGTAGCCACGCCTACAAACAATGTAATGCTATTACTATTGAGTTGAAACATATTTATAGGCAGGACAATCCTAAGTTTATTGAAATTTTAAACGAGATTAGAAATAATGCGCTTACTGAAGCAGCCGCAGCTGAATTAAATAAGCGCTTTATACCCGACTTTATAGCTGAGCGCGATGCTGGTTATATTTCGTTAACTACTCATAATAACAAAGCAGAAGCGACCAATAGGAAGGAGTTGGAGAAGTTAAAAACCAAGACCTTTACTTATAAGTCTGAAGTTGATGGTAAGTTTCCTGAGTATGCTTACCCTAATAAAGAGGTTTTAGAACTTAAAGTTGGGGCACAGGTAATGTTTGTTAAAAATGATAGTAGCCCTGAAAAACGGTATTTTAATGGGAAAATAGGAAAGGTAATTTTGTTAGATGCCGATGAAGTGGTAGTGCATTGCCCCGAAGATGATTTTAATATTGTAACAACACCCGAAATTTGGAATAACATTAATTACACAATTAATAAGGAAACAAAAGCCATTTCGGAAAATATAATTGGGTCTTACACCCAAATGCCCTTGCGTTTGGCTTGGAGTATTACCATACATAAAAGTCAAGGTTTAACGTTTGAAAAAGCTATTATTGATGCACAAGGTGCTTTTGCACATGGGCAAACTTATGTAGCATTAAGTAGATGTAAATCTTTGGAGGGTTTGGTGTTGAAGAGTAAGATACATTCAAGCCAAATTATAAGTGATAGGAATGTAACTTCGTTTAACGAGAACGCAGAGCAGAATGCACCAGATGAAGTTATTTTGGCAGAATCGCAGTCTAATTTTCAGTTGGATTTAATAGCTGAAGTGTTTGCTTTTTATAAATTTTTATATCCACTGAATAGAATTTTAGATGTTTTTTATAAGAATAGAACGGTGGTTGAAGGACCTGTTGAAGCTACGTTTTTACCCATTAAAGATACAGTTACAAACTTTTTGAAAGTAGCCAACGGATTTAATGCCCAATTAAAACAACTTGCTAAGGCTGGTAATTTGCCTGAACATAGCGCTATGATTCAGGAGCGTTTTAAAAAAGGGATTACGTATTTTTCATCTGAAACAGAAACCAAAATTGTTGTTCCATTAAAAACCTTTGCTTTTACAACAGATAATCAAGCAGTAGGAGGTGAGATTGTTAAACACTTAGAAAATTTTGAAGAGTTATTGTCGGTTAAGTTACTTTATTTTAAAGGTTTGGTGACTGGTTTTACTGCTGAACATATTTTAGAACTTCGAACTAAGTCTGTTTTTATGGGGAAAGAAAAACCTAAAAAATCTAGAAAAACAGTTGTTGAAGGTACTAGTAATGTAGAGTTGTTTGAATTACTTAGGGTGCTTAGAAATGATATTGCTGACGAGAAAGATTTAATTCATTATCAGATTTTTACTCAGAAGGCTTTATATGAAATGTGTGAGATTTTGCCAACCAATAAGGCAGAATTACTTAAGGTAAATGGTATGGGGAAAACCCGCGTTGAAAAATATGGGTCTGAAATTTTGAAAGTAATTAAATCTTATTGTGATGAACATGATATTGAGACTTCTACTGAAATTGAAATATTTGATGACCCAAAACCTAAACGAAAAAAAGGTGATACTAAAAAAGAATCGTTAGCACTTTTTGAAACTGGAAAATCGGTAGCAAATATTGCTGAAACTCGTCAATTAAACATAAATACAATTATTGGTCATTTGGCTAGTTTTATACCATCTGGAGAAGTTAAAATTACCGATTTAATGTCGGTTGCTTATTACGAAGAGTTGAAGACTATTATTCCGAAGAAAAAATATGAAAACTTATCTGATTTGAAACACCAATTGGATGATAAGTATAGTTATGGAGAAATTAGATTAGTGGTGAATGAATTATCAAATTAAACCAAAAGCATACTTTAACACTTAATCTCTAATACTTTTGGCTCAATTTGATTTCACTAACTAAACTAATGACTAACTACAAAAAAATTAAATATATTTTTTCTGTTACTTTTTAACGATTAATTTTTTTGTTACTTTACCATGTTCTGAAATAATATTCAATAGATACATACCATCTGGTAACCTACTAACATTGATAGTATGGTCTATAGATAAGTTTACATGGACTGCTTTTCCAGTTATATCGTAGACTTCAATTGCAGTAATAATTACTCCTTGGCCTGGTTTGATGTTTACTGTATGACTTGCTGGATTTGGGTATAAGAGTACATCCATTTCTATCAATTGTTCAATGAGGTCTAAGGTTAATGCCGAGGTTAATTTATTTACAGCAAATCCATCACCATTACCCCCATTAAATAAGGTTAGCATAAGACCAGACAGGTAATTTCCTGGTTTTAATTCACTAGAAAACCCATCGCCATCGCCGCCTTCAAAAATAGCGTTCATAAACCCTACAAGGAATACAGAATTCAGTTCTTGGTAATCTGCGCCATCACCAGAATTTCCAGTAAAAAGCATACTTAAATCTGTACCATTGATAATGGATTGCACGTTATTCTCTGAATGCCCATCACCAGAATTTCCAACATATAGTTTATTGATGTTGCTTCCAGAAATAGTTAGTGTAGACGCATTTATAGAAAAGCCATCGCCCGAGCTTCCGTGATAAAGGTTAACATCAGAACCTGCAAGAAATAGTTGATTCATTTCAGTATCGTGACCATCACCTTGATTACCTTGATACATTACAGAAAATGAGGCTATTTCACCAGTTAATCTGCTACCTTTTAGGGAAGCTATATCACTTCCATCATCTCTTCCTCCAATGAATTGTGCATTCAAATGAAAGCTAATGAGTACTATAGGTATAAAATATAATTTTTGAATCATGAGTCAATGTTTTAATCAATAGACCTTACTCCACGGAACCCTAACCTGTTGTTTCCAATTGATATCACTGAAGCGGCATCGTGCCTATCTGAAACTCTAATAAAATTTATACCATTAAAAAAAGAACCACCTCTATAGCCTATGCCTGTATTATAGTCATTAGGCCACGAACTAACATTGGCATCTCCACTAGGAGTTAATATACCATCTCCATGTGTTGCAGTAAATGCTCTGCCTTCTGGATTCCCAACTGTTATGCAACGCTCATATAGATTTCCTGTTAATTCCATAATGCCATAATAGCTTCCTCCAGTTTCTTCTCTAGTTTTGTTTACAGCGCTAGCAGCTAATATGCCAACTCTTTTAGGTCCAGTTGGAGTGCCATTGGTTGAGGCATATAAAGCATTTCCTGTACCCGTTTCTGGATTTGATACTAATTCGTTTGATTGAGATTCATTTATTAAAGTATATGTATTGGTAGCAATGTTTGCATTACCCCAAGCAAATTCATTTCCTTTTGGAGCAATTGGACCTCGACATGCTTTTTCGTATTCTAGCTCTGTCATTAGTCTTAAACCTGACCAATCTAAATAAGCCAATAATAGCTTGTTTGTAACATAATTAAGAGGAATGTCTGGTGATGTAGTTGTAGCACTAGCACTACCTTCTTCCCAAGAAATTGAATTTCTATTTAAAACTGTATCTACACCCTTGCCATTGGTTCCAGTAATATCATTATCAGTTTTTTGGCTTGCTGTAAGCGTGTTAAAAAAACTAACCCACTGTCCTTGAGTTACTTCATATTTCATACAGTAAAATGCATTAAAACCTTTTGGAAATGCTTCAGGTAGCGGGCCTAATTGGTCTCCAGGTCTGGAGCCACCAGTAGCGGTACTATAATATAGGTTGCCTACTCCGCCAGCTATTGTAATGGCGTTTTCTGATGTTACGTTGTAAGGAATATTTTGAAGAAATGTATAGAATTTACCAACTTCATTACCTGTAGAGCTTCCTACAGAGAATGATCCTTCAGGGACATTTACCATTTCAATAGCAAATACTTTTATATCTATAATATCATTTGGATCTATAGAACCATAGTCCCAGCGTAATCGCATATCTTGTAGGTTTAAATCGCCGCTACCCTCACTATCTCTATAAACAAAAGCACCAACACCATCACTAGATATGTCTATAGTGCTTCCAGAGGCTGCAATAAAATCTGTTTGTGCAAGTTGAGCGTGCATCCAATCTCCACTATTTACACGATATTTAATAAATACCCATGCAGCATCCCAATTAGATGGACCTGCGTTTAGTCTCCAAGAATTTTCCCAGCTTAAATCGAATTCTATTTGCACCCAATCAGGCTCATTTAAGTTTTCCAAAGTAATATTACTTACTGAAATATTATTGGCGTTGGTTAAAAAGCAAAAAAGTAGTGCTAATGTTAATGTGATTTTTGTTTTCATTTTTTTTAGATTTATGATTAATTTCTGTTGCTCATTTAATCATGGACTAGGGGAGAATTGAGGAGCAAAAAAAGAATTTTAGTTTCTTAAAAAGGGAATAACTGCCATAGTTATATTTTCATTATTCCCCTTTTCTTCACTTGATTAATAGCATCTTTATTTCTTTATTTCTATAGATTTAATTACTTTATTTTTAAGAGTGATATTTAATAAGTAATGCCCTTTTTTTAAATGATCGATGCTTAAATAAATGTTTTGATTTTCTTCTTTATTTATATCATCGGTTTTGTGCATTGATTTTAATGATTAGGTAGTGGATTACTTAACATCATTTTTATGTTCAGTTGTAAAATTATAATGAAAGTGTTTTAGAAGATATCAAGTATGTAACAAAGTATGTAACATATGTAACACGTTTAAAAATCTAGTGTAATACTACTTTAAAACGTATTCTGAAGGCGTGCATTGATACTTTTCTTTAAAGCATTTTATGAAATAAGAAGGTGAATTGAAACCAATTTGATAGCCAATTTCTGAAATAGAAAGATCAGAAGTTTGTAAAAGTTTTAAGGATAGTTTTAAACGCTCACTTCTTATAAATTCAGTTGTAGATAATCCAGTAATTGCTCTTAATTTTCTATGAAGTTGCATACGGCTCATGTGCATTTTATTTGTAAATACCGCCGAATTAAATGAAGAATTTGTAATGTTTTCGGTTAAAACATCTTTAAGTTTATTTAAAAATTGTTGTTCTACAGATGTTGTTGCAATATCTTTTAGTTCTAAACCATTACTGTAACGTTGTTGTAATTGTAATCTTAATTCAATAAGGTTTTTTACTTTGATTTTTAGTTTTTCGCTATTAAACGGTTTTACTACATAATCATCCGCTCCAGTTTTTAAGCCTTTAATTTCATTGTCATTTCCACTTTTTGCGGTAAGGAGGATAATGGGAATATGACTTGTGCGCTCATCTTGTTTTAAAGTATTGCATAGCGCTATACCATCAGTTTTTGGCATCATAATATCACTTATTATGATATCAGGAATAATTTTTATAGCTTTTTTTATGCCCAATTCGCCATTTATTGCTTCTTCAACAATGTATTCATTTTTAAATATTGATTTTAGAAAAATGCGGATGTCTAGGTCATCTTCAACAATAAGCATTAAAGGCTGTTTTAACGTATTTGTAGATGTTTGTAAATCATGATTTTCATCTATTTCTGGTGTATTAGAAAATGCTTCTTCAGCAAACTCTGATGCATTAAAAAACGAACGTTCTATAGGTAAGGTTACTGTAAATTGAATATCATCTTCATTTAAAGCATGAGCAACAATATTTCCATGAGATAAAATGGTTAGTTCCTTAACTAAAGATAGTCCAATACCAACACCATCAGTAGATTTGTTTTTTTGATAGTATCGTAGAAATAATTTTCCAATATCTTCAGATTTTAGGGTATTTCCATTATTTATAAAGGTAAGAATGATTTGGCCTTGTTGTGTGTTTACATCAAAATTAATGTAACCACCGTTTGGTGTATATTTTATAGCATTTGCTAATAAATTGGTTACGATTTTTTCTATAACATCTTTATCGTACCACGCCTTATCAATTGGTGCTATTTTATATGAAAAAGAAATATTCTTTTCTTCTGCATTAAATTGAAACCCCTTAACGAGCTGTTTTAAGAAGATGCCTAAATTACCTTGACTTACAGATAAACTTAAATTTCCCGTTTCTAATTTAGATAAATCGAGTAATTGGTTTACTAAATTTAAAAGACGTTTGGAATTGCGTTGAACTAATGTTAGTTCGGTTTTATCTGTTTTTGACAATTTAGGGTTGCTTAATTGTTTTTCTATAGGGCCTGTAATAAGTGTAAGTGGAGTTCTAAACTCATGAGAAATATTTGTGTAAAGTTTTGTTTTAAACCCATCTAATTGCTTGAGGCGTTCGGTTTCTTTTTGTTCAAACTGGAGTTGCATTTTAATATGCAATCTCCATTTTAGATAACGATAAATTGCAAAACTTAATAGGAAGGCCAGTATTATGTAACTAATAATAGCCAAAGTTCCTAAATACCATGGCTGGTTTATAGTAAATGAATATGAGGTAGGCGAGTTGTTCCAAACACCATCATAATTACTAGAAATAACTTGAAATTTATAGTTGTTTGGAGGCAAGTTTGTGTAGTGGGCTATATTGGAGTTGCCAGATTCTATCCAATTTTTATCGTGATTTACCAGTTTGTATTTATACGCATTTCGTTTGGGTTGAGAAAAGTGAAGGCTTGAAAATGTGAAGGTAACCGTATTATTATTGTATTCTAAGCTCAAACCTTGGGTTAAATCTCTCGCTTTTGAGAATACTTCAAATTTTGAAATGATGGTTTTTGGCTTAATAGTATTGAATGTTAATTGTTCAGGGTGAAACCAATTAATACCTTCTAATCCACCAAAAATTAAGGTGCCTTTTTTGTCTTTGAAATATGCTCCGGTATTAAACTCTTTTGCTTGTAAACCATCATAAACACTAAAATTCTCAAAACGTTTTTCATTATTATTTAAAATAAATTGACTTAAACCATTATTGGTACTTAACCATAAGTTTTCATTCACACCAGGAAGAATTCCATAGACAACATCGTTAGGTAGTCCTTCTTTTTCTGTAAAAACAGTTACAGTGTTTTTTGTTATATTATATTCTTTTAGCCCATTTCCATAAGTACCCACCCAAAGTATATTGTCTTTAACAAACAAAGATTTTATTTTATCATTTATTAAATCAATTTTTTTTATAATCCCGGTTTGTTTATTAAGCTTAAATAAACCATTATCATCTGTCCCTATCCATATATCGTTATCTTTTCCTAAAGTTAGAGCTCTAACATTATTAGATTTTAATGAAGAGTTTTCTGTATTATATTGCTTTAAAATACCTTTTTTTTTATCAAATAATATAATGCCATTTCGTTCTGTGCACAACCAAGCTTGGTTTTTTACAGCTTTAACAATACTCCAAATGGTTAGGTTTTTAATTTTCGGGTAAAATTTATATTTACCATTACTGTCTATAATATTTAATCCGTATCCTTGGTGGCCTATCCATAACTCATTTTCAATAAAGTTTAAACTAATTATTCGATTACTGGCTAAAGCTGTATTTTCTGTGGTAAATGTTTTATAACTGTCTGTTTTTTGGTTTACAACGGTTAAGCCTTTTCCTGAAGTTCCAATCCATATATTGTCAAGATTATCGGTAGTAATACATCTTACCATATCGACATTTACCGTTTTTGGTACTTGATTGTTAGTTAAGATATTGAATTTAATTAAGTGCGTGTCGTAATAACTAGCTCCTGTACCATCAGACCCAAACCATATGATTCCAGTTGTATCTTCATATAAACAAAGCATATCATTATAATGAATAGCAAAAGGATTGTTTTTATTAGCCTTAAAGTTTTCAATAACATTTGTTTTAAAATCAATTAAGTATACACCATTGCCATAAGTAGCAATCCATAGTCGGCTTTTTGAATCAATTAGAAGGTCCTCAATATTCAGGTTTTCTGGAAGGGTTGGTGCTTTAAATTTGCTAAAAAAGTTACTTGATTTAGATTTGAAAAATAAACCTGAACCATAAGACCCCAACCATATATCTCCATTTTTATTCTTTTTTAAAACACTAAAATTTTCAATTTTAGAGCCTATAACAGGTAATTCATTATAGCTATTATCTTTTTTTAAATCGTATACATAACCAGAGGAGGCAATTAAAATACTACTATCCTGTTCAATAATATTGTATATCGTTTTGTTTGAATTGTTTTTGAAAATTTGAATAGTATCCTTTGTTTGGGCATCTATCTTGAAAAGGCCTTTATTATATGAGCCAATAAAAAAATTCAAGTCTTTATCTTGAAACACCGTACTTGCATCAAATGGGAGTTTAATATGCTTAAAGCTATCGGTTTTTTGATGGTAAAGCTCTAATTTTCCTGAGTGTGTAATTATCCAGAGCCTGTTTTGCTTATCTATATATACTTTACCTAATTTACTAAAATTAGTTCTGGTGATGTCTTCAAACTGTTTATCGTAATGTATAAAATCTCTACCATTATATTTGTTTAAACCATCTTGTGTAGCCATCCATAAATAACCAATACTGTCCTGTGCTATACTAATAACACTATTTTGAGACAACCCATCATTAATGGTTAAGGTTTTAAAGGAAAATTGCTTTTTGGGAAATTTTGAATCTAAATTTGTGTTGTCATTTTTTTGTGCGTTTAATAGACAACAACAAAAAAACAATATGAAAAGTGGCAGAACATAAATGGTTGTTTTATGCCTAATGACTAGCAAGTTTTTTATAAGGTTGAGTTTTTTGATGGGGTAAAATACATATAATAATTTAACTAAGATAACGATTTTTATAAACTAATTTACTCTTACAATGTTATATGACAACGTAAGGATTAAGTAAAAGAAAGACTAACGAGCGTAGCGTTTAATTAAATTTTTTTTAACTATTTTAGTAACCATGAATGTTATCATCCAATCTACACTTAAAACACTTCAAAAATCTCAAGTTTTATTAGACCATTTATCTAATAATCAATTATGTGATGCCTCGGTTTCACCATATTATTCGAGTATTGGTACTCATATTAGACATATTTTAGATTTTTATGACTGTATTTTTACTACAGATTCTGAAAATAGAGTTGACTTAACAGCAAGAAGTAGAAATAAGGAAGTTGAAGCTGACTGTGAATGTGCACAAAATTACCTTAATTTAATTATTGGTAAATTAAATTCTCAATCATTTGATATTAATGAAGCTGTTTTAGTTATTGACGATTTAGGATTGGGTAAAACAGAGATTCCTTATACTTATGGTTCTTTATTGGCTCAAGCGAACAGTCACACTATTCATCATTATGCTATTATCAATTATATTTTTGATAGTTTAGGTATTGTTATTAATGATGAAGAATTTGGATATAACCCTACTACACCTAAACAGACTTCTGTTAATTAGTTTTTATTTTTATTAAACATACTGTCCAGAATAGTATTGATACCTTTGAAAGCGAAGAAAATTGCTAGGATACAAATTACTATTGATAAAATTAGAACAATAAGGTCTATTGGTTTTCTTAGTTTAGTCTGTGAAATATAAACTAGAGTTGGCCCTGTAAACATACAGGCTAAGGCATAACCCAAAAACTTAAGTCCTTTGGCAAGTACTTCTTTATTTGTTCTATCAGTTTCCATTATTATAATTGTTAACGGCTTCACGAACACTTTTATATTTGGTAAGTAATTCCAAAGCTTCATCTTCAGAGACGTTTACTGCTTTCATAATCATTTTAGCCCCCCTATCAACAAGTTTATTGTTGCTTAGTTGCATGTCTACCATTTTATTCCCTTTTACATGACCGAGTTGAATCATGGCGGAAGTAGTAATCATATTTAGTACTAACTTTTGAGCCGTTCCTGCTTTCATTCTTGAACTTCCTGTTACAAATTCTGGACCAACAACAACGTCAATTGAATATTGAGATACATTTGAAAGTGGACTGTTTTTATTACAAGAAATACAACCCGTGATAATGTTGTTTTCATTACACTTTTCTAAAGCAGATATCACGTAAGGTGTTGTTCCTGAAGCTGCAATTCCAATAACCACATCTTTTGAGTTTATATTGTGTTCTTGTAAATCTATCCAGCCTTGAGTTTTTGAGTCTTCAGCAAATTCCACAGCCTTTCTAATAGCAGAATCTCCACCTGCAATTAATCCAACAACTAAATCGTGAGAGACACCAAAAGTAGGAGGGCATTCCGAAGCATCAACAATACCTAATCTACCACTGGTACCTGCTCCCATATAAAATAATCGACCACCATGTTTTAGTTTTTCAACTATTCGAAACACTAAAGCTTCAATTTGTGGTAATACTTTTTCAACTGCGTTTGGAACAGTTTTGTCTTCCTTATTGATGTTTTTTAGCAATTCTAAAACACTCATTTTTTCCAAATGATTGTAGTTAGAATCTTGCTCTGTGGTTTTTATAAAACTCATGTTTCAAAAGTACATAAAATTTGAAGTAATCAGTATAGAAAATAGCTAATGAACTACTAATTATTCAATAATATAACTAAAAACATCGATTTCAGAAACTCTAAAATAGCCTAAGGGAAAGTTATCTGGATTGGTTTGATTATTACAATTTCCTCTTACCGTTGCTGGTTGCGTTTCAAAAGGACCACCATTGTTTTCGGCTTTTTGTTGTAAAAGAATATTATAAAATTCAAAAGCACGTTCGGAAAGCCCATGATTGGTTATTATAATTTCATCAACAAGTTCCATATCATCATTGGTGTAAAATGCAAATATTTGACTACCATCTGTAAATTCATCATTATAAGCATCGAGAAAAGTTGTATTATATTTTACAATATTAAATTCAAATAAATAGAAATTTTCGATGTCTATGGGGTCTGTATAAAATGCTTTAAGTTCAATTTGATCTCCGGAAAAACCACCATCATTTTTTTGTTCTACATACTCTATAGGAACAACGGGTATAAGTGTTTCGGTAGCACTATATTGCTCGTTATTATAAGTAATATTTAAATTATAAACACCATTAATTACTGGAATAAAAGAATTGTTTTTATAAATACCACTGCTAGCTTCTTCAATAAAATTGAATGTATTATTACTAGTGTCTGTAATATTAATAGTTGCTCCAGTAGCAGGTTGTATTGTGCCATTAAAGAATGGCGCAGTAAGGCTTAATTTTATTACCTGATCTTTTCCGTCTGTACCCTTTTGCCAATTAATAGCAGCATCAATTACTAACCTAGGAGGTACATTATTTAGTTCTACATCTATAACCTCTTCGCAGGCTGTAATAATTAAAACTAGAACTATAGATAAAATATATTTTAGTATTCGCATAACTTTATATTTTAAAATTATAAGATAGTGACGGTACGATTCCAAAAATGGATAATTTAGTGGCCTCATTTTGTCCAGTAGTTTCATTTTGCCCAAAAGATATAGAGGTCGCATTTTTGCGGTTGTAAATATTGTAGAGACCAAAGACCCAGTAGCTTTGCCAACCTTTAGTTTTATTTGGTTTTGGCGTATAATTTACAGATACATCCAAACGATGGTATGCTGGAAGTCTATCTGAATTTCTGTCACTATAGTTAGGAATTGTAAGTCCATTAAATATATATTGACCATTTGGGAAAGTGGCAGGTTGACCTGTTTGAAATAAGAAGTTAGCGTTTAATTTCCATTTTTTATTCCATTCATAGCTTCCTGTGAATGATACATCGTGTCTTTTATCGTGAGGCGAACTGTACCAATTTCCGTTGTTTATTCCTAATTCTGTTGCCGTTCTTCCGGGGGCTTTCTGTTCCGATTTAGATAGGGTATAAGCTAACCAACCTTTAAAACGACCTTCATTTTTTCGAAGTAAAACCTCTAAGCCATAAGCTCTAGATTTTCCGTTTAGTATTATCTGTTCTATTGCATTATTGGCAACTAAGTTGGCTCCATCAATGTAATCTATTCTATTTTCAACATTTTTATAAAAGCTTTCTAACTCTAAAGAATAAGCGTTGTCATTAAAATTTTTAAAATACCCAACGGCATATTGATCTAACAATTGAGGTTTTACATATTTACCACTAGGTGTCCAAATATCCAAGGGTGTGGGTGAGTTGGTGTTTGAAAGCAAATGTAAATATTGCGCCATACGGTTATAGCTTAATTTTATAGAGCTTTCAGAATTTAGTTGATATGCTAGAGAAGCTCTAGGCTCTAAATTGGAGAAACTTTCAATGACATCACTTCTATTGAAAGATTCAGTGCCTATAGGTTCTGCTTTTTCATAAATCTGAAAATCTTCATTAAACAAAACAGCTTGATTATTCTCGTAAATATTTAATTCATCCTGGCCTAAACGATGAAAGGTACTTAAACGTAATCCATAAGATAAAGCTAATTTATCTGAAACTTTATGTTCAGCATCTATATAAATAGCGTTCTCAAAAGCATACTTATCAGTAAGTTTAAAAGGATTGATTCCAGAGGACTCGGTTGAAGGTTTAATATCCCCTGGATTAAATTTGTAATAAATACTGTTTAACCCGTATTGAAGTTTTAGTTTGTCATTTAAATAATGTTTGAAGTCATATTTTAAGTTGAAGTTCTGGATTCCAGAAACCCATTCAAATTCAACAAAATCCAGTTTTAAATCATAATAATAGTCAGAATAAATTAGAGATAAATTTGAAAATAGCTTATTTGAAAATAAATGATTCCATCTAAAATTTAAAACTGAGTTACCATAAATGTTTTCAAATCGATCTTGAATTTTAAAAACATCCCTACCAAAATAGCCAGATAAGTAAATATTATTCTTTTCGTTTAAATTGTAACTTAATTTAGTATTTAAATCGTAAAAGTATGCTTTGTTATTAATATCAAATAGAGGCAAAAATAAATGTGCATAACTTGACCGTCCTCCAAAAAGAAAAGAGCCTTTGTCTTTTTTAAGAGGCCCTTCAGCTAATAATCTGCTAGAAACTATACCAATACCTCCGTTCATGTGAAATTCTTTGCTATTTCCTTCTTTCTGATAGATGTCTAAAACAGAAGAAACTCGGCCGCCATAACGGGCAGGAATTCCACCTTTATAAAGTTTTAAATCTTTAATTGCATCTGGATTAAAAACAGAAAAGAAACCAAATAAATGTGATGAATTGTAAATAGTGGCTTCATCTAAAAGAATCAAATTTTGATCTGCAGCACCACCACGCACGTTAAAACCTGATGAACCTTCGCCTGCATTGGTAACTCCTGGTAGTAAAGTTATTGCTTTTATAATATCTGCCTCTCCAAGGACAACAGGAATATTTTTTATAGTTGTAGAAGTTAATTTATTGACACTCATTTGTGGTGTTCTGATATTGAGTTTTTCAATATTTTCTGTGATAACAACTTCATCTAAACTCTCCAAAGCATCTATTAATTTAAAGTTTTTTGAGATGTCCTTGGAAAACGTAATTTTTTCTTTAACGGTTGCGTACCCTAAATAACTAATTACAATATCATATGTGCCTTCTGGTAGTGTAAGGGAATAGAAACCATATTCGTTTGTAGTTGTTCCTGCCGCTATTTCAGGGAAAATAATGTTGACACCAATTAACGTTTCATTACTTTTTTCTTCAGAAATTATTCCGCTTAATGTAAATTTTTCTTGAGCGTTTAATACAGAAATAGAACAATAAAACGCGCAAAGAAACCATAGTAAGGTATTCTTCATGAATTAGCTTTTTTTATAAAAGTATAAAAAAAGCTCCTAAAAAGGAGCTTTTGAAATTTATATTAATGTTATTTTTATCTTAAAATCGTATTGAATGTCTCGCTAGGTCTCATCACTTTATTTATTAGCGCTTCATTGGGTTCGTAATAACCACCAATATCAGCAGATTTACCTTGAATATCATTCAATTCTTTTACAATGGTTTCTTCATTATCAGCTAGTTGTTTTGCAATAGGTTCAAATTCAGATTTTAAAGCTGCATCTTTGTTTTGATTAGCTAATTCTTGCGCCCAATACAGAGCTATGTAGAAATGACTTCCACGGTTATCTAACTCGCCAGCTTTTCTAGAAGGTCCTTTTCTGTTCTCTAATAATTTGTCAGTAGCATCATCTAAAGTTTCACCTAAAACTTTAGCCTTTAAATTGTTATTAACATTACTAAAATGCTCTAAAGAAACCGCTAAAGCCAAAAACTCTCCTAAAGAATCCCAACGTAAGTGGTTTTCTTCAAGTAATTGTTGAACGTGTTTTGGAGCAGAACCACCAGCACCAGTTTCAAATAAACCACCACCATTCATTAATGGAACAATAGATAGCATTTTTGCACTTGTACCAACTTCTAAAATCGGAAATAAATCTGTTAAATAATCACGTAATACATTTCCAGAAACCGAAATAGTATCTTCACCTTTTATAAGTCTTGCACACGTAAATTTTGTGGCTTCAATAGGCGATAAGATTCTTAAATCTAAACCAGATGTATCATGATTTTTTAAATATGTATTTACTTTTTTAATCAGTTCAGCATCATGTGCTCTATTTTCATCTAACCAAAAAACAGCAGGAGTTTTAGAAGCTCTAGCACGTGTTACAGCTAATTTTACCCAATCTTGAATTGGTGCATCTTTAGTTTGGCACATTCTCCAGATATCTCCTTCTTCAACAGTGTGCTCTAACAAAGTGTTTCCGTTAGCATCAATAACTTTTACTATTCCGCTTGCAGAGATTTCAAAAGTTTTATCATGAGAGCCATATTCTTCAGCTTTTTGAGCCATTAAACCTACATTAGGTACAGTACCCATAGTTGTAGGATTAAATGCACCATTTTCTTTACAGAAATCTATAGTTGCCGCATAAATACCAGCGTAACTACTATCTGGAATTACCGCTTTTGTATCTTGTAGTTTACCTTCAGCATTCCACATTTGTCCAGATGTGCGAATCATTGCAGGCATAGAAGCATCAATAATGACATCACTAGGTACGTGTAAATTAGTAATTCCTTTATCAGAATTTACCATAGCCACCCCTGGACCTTTTTTGTAAGTCGCAGCAATATCAGCTTCAATTTCAGTACGTTTTGCTTCAGGTAATTCTTGAATACGCTCTAATAAGTTCCCTAAACCAGAATTCACGTTAACACCTAGTTCTTCAATAATTGCAGCGTGTTTGGCAAAAACATCTTTAAAAAACGCTTTTACTGCGTGCCCAAAAATAATTGGATCACTCACTTTCATCATCGTGCCTTTCATGTGTAACGAAAACAAAATACCTTTATCTCTAGCATCAGCAACTTGCTTATCTAAAAAGCTAACTAATGCTTTTTTATTCATTACTGTAGCATCAATAATTTCACCTTTAAGTAAAGCTAAACTATCTTTTAAAACCGTAGTGTTAGCATTACTATCTGTATGTTCTATAGTTATGTTAGTAGCATTTTTTAAAGTAACAGACTTTTCATTATGAGCAAAATCACCTTCACTCATAGTGGCAACATGCGTTTTAGAATTGCTAGACCAAGCACCCATAGAGTGAGGGTTCTTTTTAGCATAATTCTTCACTGCTTTTGGTGCGCGTCTATCACTATTTCCTTCACGTAAAACTGGGTTTACAGCACTGCCTTTTATTTTATCGTAACGCGATTTAATATCTTTTTCTGTAGCATTTTTAGCTTCGTTAGGATAATCAGGTATATTAAAACCTTTAGCTTGTAACTCTTCAATCGCATCTTTTAATTGAGGAACTGAAGCACTAATATTAGGTAGTTTTACAATATTAGCTTCTGGTTTTTTTGCCAATTCACCGAGTATTGCTAAATCGTCTGATACACGTTGGTCTTCATTTAAAAAATCTGGAAACACTGCTAAAATTCTTGCCGCTAAAGAAATATCTTTAGTTTCAATATTAATACCAGAAGATTTAACAAACGCCTGTACAATAGGTAGTAAAGAGCGTGTTGCTAAAGCCGGAGCTTCGTCAGTTTTTGTATAAATGATTTTAGACATTGGTGTCGTTTTTTTAGATTATTACTTGGCTATTAATTTAAAACGAAATAACGATAACGTTTTCGCGGTGCGAATATACAAAAATTGGCATTTAATAATGTTCAATTATTTCTTGAAAAACGCAGAAAACCTTAACTTTTAGAAGATATTCAAAATAGGGAAGAGTAAGTTGTAATTTAATAAAAAACAAAAGCCATATCACAACAGAACTTAATCTACGTTGATATGGCTTTTTTGAAATAACTCGGCGTGACCTAATGAATATTGCTACTCATGTTTGTTTAAAATTTTCATCTAAACTGTTTCAGTTCAAGTGTTGTTATTTCAACGAAACATCATTGTAATTTTCAAAATGTATTGACGTATTACTACTATGTTTCTGTTAATTGTTTCCTTGATGCTACTAACTCCTGCTTCACTTTCGTGTTAAATTTGCTATTAGCATTGCTTATATTACAACATGCACTTTCGTTTAGGTTGCTTTTTAAGCTTTTCATCATACTAGTTTACATCTGCTTACGCATCTGCCACTTTTTATAATGTCTTGGTCTCCTGATATCACACGTATACACGCGGCACAATGCAACCTCAAAAACAATTATATAAAGAACGTTACCTTATTTAGAAAGTCATGTAAATTCGTGTTGCCACGAAACCAACCAAGGTTGTCATTATTTCTACAGTAAATATAACATCACATTTCAAAAAAAGCAATTTATTAAGCGTTTAGATATCAACAGTTTATGTACTTAACTTATTAACAAAAGTTAATAAAAAAAGCCTTGAGATATCTCAAGGCTTTTAAATACTGCAATTGCAGGTGTATTGTTATTAACGTCTACGCTCAGTAATTCTAGCTTTCTTACCTGTAAGGCCTCTAAAGTAGAATATACGTGCTCTACGTACTTTACCACGTTTGTTAACTTCTATTTTTTGTAATGCTGGTAAATTAACTGGGAAGATACGCTCTACACCAATAGATCCAGACATTTTTCTAATTGTAAAAGTTTCTGAAGCTCCAGACCCTCTTCTTTGTATTACTACACCTCTAAAAAACTGAGTACGCGTTTTGTTACCTTCTTTAATTTCGTAGAATACTGTAATTGTATCACCAGCTGCAAATTCTGGTAAATCTTTTCTTGTTACAAATTCGTCTTGTACAAATTTTACTAAAGATTCCATATCTTTAAATTTAATTATAATTAATCCAGAACAACATTCACGATTTTCGCCAGAGGTTAACCCGAAATTGGGTGCAAAAATAACTATTAATTCATAATCTGCAATGTTTTATTTGTGTTTTTTTGGTGTTTCTTTTTGCTCATACCTACAAGGTTTTCAAAACCTTGCAGGACCACAAAAAGTCAGGCTATCCGCTATATCTTTCTTGTGCTGAACTTGTTTCAGTATCTCATTAAGCATAATCTGTATATTGAAATTTAACTCTATTATCAAATTTCTATTTCAGCACAAAAAAGGATGCCGCTTCTATCCTTAACACAGTGTTGTTTGTTGTGTATAGTATTATATTTAAACAAAAAATTAATCAAATTACGTCATTACGAGAAATAATGACGAAGTAATCTCATGAAAAGAACTAAAATTAAAAAAGATTGCCACGTCGTAAAAAACGCCTCGCAATGACAACCGATTAATCATCCAACAAATCAGGACGTCGTTCTTTAGTTCTTAAATACGCCTGTTCTTCACGCCACTTTTCAATTTTTGGTAAGTTACCGCCAAATAATAACTCAGGTACTTTCCAACCTTTATAGTCTCTAGGTTTTGTATAAATAGGTGGTGCCAATAATCCGTCTTGAAACGAATCGGTAAGGGCTGAGGTTTCGTTACCTAAAACTCCTGGTATTAATCTAATAACAGCGTCGCAAAGCACAGCAGCACCTAGCTCGCCACCAGATAACACATAATCGCCGATAGAAATTTCGCGTGTTATAAAATGGTCGCGAACCCTTTGGTCTACACCTTTATAATGTCCACAAAGTATAATAATGTTTTCTTGTAAAGATATTTGGTTGGCAATACTTTGTTTTAAGGTTTCACCATCAGGTGTCATGTAAATTACTTCATCATAATGGCGTTCTGCTTTTAAAGCCGAAATACATTTATCGATAGGTTCCACCATCATCACCATGCCAGCACCACCACCAAATTGCGTATCGTCAATAGATTTATAATTATCAGTAGTGTAATTACGTAAATTATGAAAATGTACTTCTACTAAACCTGCGTCAATAGCACGTTTTAAAATGGAAGCTTCAAACGGACTTTTAAGTAATTCTGGTAAAACTGTGATGATATCTATGCGCATGTTTTTTTTTGTAATAAGACGTTTTGTTGGAAAAAAGAGGAGTTTTTTAAAGGTTCGTTTAACGTTTATGTATATGAAAAGTAGCGGAATTTAAGCATTACTTTTCGGTTTGTCACTGAACTTTGTTACATATCTATACTTTCGTTTTAGCAAATACACCGCTATTTTTTATATACGGTGTTGTAGCCAGTGATTTTTTCTCGGAATAAACTGATTCTTTTTTCGAATTTAGCTTTTCAGCATTTTCAATTTGTGACTTTATACTTTTGGCTAAAAATTTCGCTAAATTAACAGGTACTGCATTTCCAATCATTTTGTAACCTGCTGCAACTTTTTTGTAATGAAAGATAAAATCATTTGGAAAGGTTTGTATTCTTGCACATTCTCGAACACTTAATCTTCTGTATAAATGTTCTTTTCCAGGAACAAAAATTCTTTTATTTTTTTCAATAAACTTCATTTTTGGTGCCTGTGGATGAAGTGGTGCGTGCCTTCCTCCAGCTTGAATTGTAAAAGATTGTTCGTCCCAACTTCTAACTCTATTTCTCGACATATAAATTGTTGAAAAACTACCAATCATATATTCGTGATTTGGAACTACACAATTGTCTCCATTGGTATTATTGTATTCTAAAGCCGGTAAAACACCTTCTTGTAAATCAGATATAACATTTTCAAGCGGTATTTTTGGGAAAGTTTCAGTTGGGAATTGATATTTAAAGTTTAAGTCTTTTCTAATTCCGATAAAAAACACTCTTTTTCTGTCTTGCGGAACATTATAATCAGATGCGTTTAGCATTTGAAAAGAAAGTTCATATCCTATTCCTGCATTTCTGAAAAGTTCTTTTATTCCTTCTAAAGCTTCAGTATGTTTTGAAATTAGCATTCCACTAACATTTTCTGCTAAAAAGAATTTTGGTTGTTTAGATTCTAAAATCCTGATAAAGTCATAAAACAATTGACCTCTTTTATCTTTAATTCCTCTTGCTGCACCAGCTTCACTCCAACTTTGACAAGGTGGACCACCAATTATTCCATCACACTCTGGAACTTCATCAGCAGGAATATTAACAATACTTCTTTTATCAAGAATAGTATTTGGGTGATTCTTTTCGTAAGTTTCCCATATTTCTTTATCATATTCATTTGCCCAAATAACATTAAAACCTGCTTTTTGAAAACCTAAATCAAGACCACCTGCTCCTGCAAAAAAAGAAACTACCTTCATATAATCAAATACTTTTAAGTTACAAAGTTAGTTATTTTAAAGTTATAAAAGAAATAAAAATGTAGACAATAGTCCGTTGTACTATTGTCTACAAAACATCAAATTTACAGCTATGAATATAAACGTTTATTTTGGAAATAAAATAAAAGAAGAAAGATTAAAACTCAATTTGTCTCAAGAGAAATTAGCGTTAGAAGCTGATGTTGATAGAACTTATGTAAATGATATTGAGAAAGGTTCTAGAAATATTTCTTTGGTAATTGCTTTTAAGTTGTCAAAAGCTTTAAATATTCCATTATCTAATTTATTAAAAGATTTGAAATGATTAAACACGGTGAAACTGAGCGTTCTATTATAAGATTATTTGAAGAGGCAAATGAATTTATTTTTGAGAAAGAAAAATATGAAATTATAAATATTGGTAAACCCAGACCGAGTAAAGGTGAATGTAAAACTGATATTTATATTTTAACGAAGAATCTAAATACGAGTACAAATAGAGAATTTAAAATTTCGATTAAGCAAAATGATGCAGATTTTTTAGAAAATAAAATGTCATTTGAAAGAGCTACAGAGGTTTTTGGTGATGAAGCTAAAGAGGTTATGGTAAAAAGTATAAAATCTGTAGAAAAATCTTTTTCTGATGATTATCTAATTTATTTTAAAAAGCATAAAAGAACTGAAGAAAAATGCATAAAAATTGGATGGAAATTTGAGCTATTAAATAAACACGGTGGAGAAAGAAGTGGTTTGTTAGTCTTAACAGATGAACAAAAAATTGACGTTTATTCTGGTTCTAATTTGAATGTAAATAAGAAAAATGCTAAAGTAAATGGTGTGGAAATTTGTGATTCAGGTGTTGCTAATTTTATTCTAAAAGTAGAAAATACTGATGAAGAATTAGATTTTTACCTAAAAAATTTAAAACCTATAGAAGAGTTTGCTATAACTAAGGATATATATTTTGCCTGTAAGGCAATAAACTATCGCAGCAAGGTTGATAAATGGGATGGAAACAGACCTTTGTCAGTATTTATAGAATGGAGTTTTGTTAATAATGTCCTATTTGCAAATTTTGTTATTGACAGACCTCTTGAAGTAAAAGCAAATGAAATAGGTCAAAACATAAGAAATATTTTAAAACAATTAAATATTAATTCGGATAATTTCATTGAACTAAAGGGTTACATCGATGAAAACGTAAATTTCACTGAGTAGTTTCATTGGCTACAATAGTTCGCGGATATGAAACGTTTTAATGTTTTATATCCAACGTTAAACGAAGGTAGTTGAAAATTTTTACAATGTCAAGTCTTGAATTATTTCAAATTCTTTATAGCCACCAACTCCGCAATCTTACAAATCACCTCGGTAGCTTTAATCATGCTTTCTACTGGGACATATTCGTAACGCCCATGAAAGTTGTGTCCGCCAGCAAAAATATTAGGGCACGGTAAACCCATATAGCTTAGTTGAGAGCCATCTGTTCCTCCACGAATGGCTTTAATAAGTGGTTCAATATTAAGTTGTTTCATGGCTTCTTCTGCAATATCAACAATATGCATTACAGGTTCAACCTTTTCACGCATATTAAAATATTGGTCTTTAATTTCGGTAGTAACTACCTCTCTACCATATTGTCTGTTAAGTTCGTTGGTAAGCTTTACCATAACTTCTTTTCTGGCTTCAAAATGTCCCATATCATGATCACGAATAATGTATTGAAGTGTGGTTTCTTCAACATTACCTTCCATATTGTGTAAATGAAAAAAACCTTGATACCCTTCTGTATGTTCTGGCGTTTCCATTCTAGGTATAGAGTTGATAAATTCCTGTGCTATATACATGGAGTTTATCATTTTCCCTTTTGCGTAGCCAGGATGCACAATTTTACCTCTTATTTTTACGACTGCACCAGCGGCATTAAAATTTTCGTATTCTAATTCTCCAATTTGACTACCGTCCATAGTGTATGCCCAATCTGCTCCAAATTTTTCAACATCAAATTTATGAGCGCCTCTTCCTATTTCTTCATCTGGTGTAAAACCCACTTTAATGGTGCCGTGTTTAATTTCGGGGTGTTTAATTAAATATTCCATTGCAGAAACAATTTCGCAAATCCCCGCTTTATCATCAGCCCCTAATAAGCTAGTACCATCAGTTGTGATTAATGTTTGCCCTTTATAAAGTAATAAATCATCAAAATAATCGGGTGATAAAATAATGTTTTCAGCTTCATTTAAAACAATATCTTTACCATCATAGGCTTCAATAATTTGAGGTTTAACGTTAGCTCCAGTAAAATCTGGCGAGGTATCAAAATGTGAAATAAACCCAATAGTGGGAATTTCATGTTCTACATTACTTGGCAATGTAGCCATGATGTAAGCATTGTTATCAATACTAACATCTGTCATCCCAATTTGCTTTAGTTCTTCAACTAATAAATTAGCTAAATCCCATTGCTTTTTTGTACTAGGTGTTGTATTAGAATTTGGGTCAGATTCCGTATCAATAGTAACATAGCTAATGAAACGTTTTATAATGTGCTCTTTTGAAATCATATTAGAAAAATTGATAACTATAATTGGCTGTAATTTACAATTATTAGCCGTTAACAAGTAACTGCAACACTATTTTTTATTTACAAGATTTCAACTTATTTTTGCATGAAATTATCTTGATGTATAAATTACTACTTCGCCCACTTTTTTTTTCTTTTGATCCTGAAAAAATTCATCATTTTACATTTTCATTAGTAAAATTCACGTCAAAAATCCCAGGGTTTAAATCTATTTATAGAATTTTATATGTTATTGAAGACAAAAAACTAGAAAGAGAGTTATTCGGACTCAAATTCAAAAACCCTGTAGGTCTTGCTGCTGGGTTTGATAAAAATGCAGTATTGTATAACGAGTTGGCAAATTTTGGTTTCGGTTTTATTGAAATAGGAACCGTAACACCAAAAGGACAAGCTGGAAACCCTAAAAAGAGACTATTCAGGTTAAAGGATGATAAAGGTATTATAAACCGAATGGGTTTTAATAATGATGGGTTAAATGCTGCAATCGAAAAACTTAAAACCAATAAGGGGAAGTTAATCATTGGTGGAAATATTGGTAAAAACACGGATACTAAACCTGAAGATTATACCAAAGATTATTTGGAGTGTTTTAATGCATTACATCCTTATGTTGATTATTTTGTTTTGAATGTGAGTTGCCCAAATGTTGGTAGCCATGCTAAATTAAATGATAAAGATTATTTGGAAGAGTTGATAGGCACAGTTCAAAACGCCAATAAAACTTTTGAAAAACAAAAACCCATACTCTTAAAAATAGCACCAGACTTAAATACCAATCAATTAGATGAAATTGTTGAACTCGTTAAAGAAACAAATCTTGATGGTGTTATTGCAAGTAATACATCTACCGATAGAGGTGGATTAAAAGTTTCCATAGAAAGCCTTGAAGCTATAGGTAATGGTGGTTTAAGTGGGCAACCAATAAAGCAAAAAAGTACTCAGGTTATAAAATATCTTTCAGATAAAAGTAATAAATCTTTTCCAATAATAGGAGTAGGTGGTATTCATTCGGCTAAAGATGCACTTGAAAAATTAGATGCAGGGGCAGACCTAGTTCAAATCTATACAGGATTCATTTACGAAGGTCCAAGTTTAATAAAATCTATAAATAAAGCGATACTTCTTAATAAGTAAGTAATTTTTATTTAATTATCTTTTTTACAACTCTTGAATTGCCATGAATTAAAGTAAGCAAATAAGTGCCTGAAGATAGACTACTAAAATCAATAGGATTATCTGTTACCACGCCAGATAAAAAAGGTTGACCTATTAAACTTGTGATAGTGAAAGTTGATAAAGTTTCTAAATCATTAGATTTAATATAAAGTAAATCACCTTTAATTGGGTTGGGATATACTTTATATAATTCGTCAGATATAGGCGTGTAAACTGTATTAAAACGGATATTGTCAATAGCAATATCACCTTTCCATCCAGAACCTCTTACGGCTCTAAATCTAACTTTAATAGTTTCGCTGGTATAGGTTGATAAATCAATAGTTTTAGTAATAAAATCATCACTTTGACTACCTTGTTGACTCCCGATTAATGGGTCTATTACATCATTTATATAACCAGAATCAGTTAAGATATCTACATGCAGTTCGCCAATATCATTACCAAACATATGGTATGAAAATTCTAATTCGCTGTTTTGATAGTTAACATCAATACAAGGTGATATAAATGATGTTACATCGCCTTCCTTGGCACCTGATGCTTCAGCATAAATATAAGTATTTAAGCCGTTTTGAGCGTTTTTATAATTTGAAGGGCCAGTTTTGTTTGATTGTGTATTACCAAAATTTGAATACCAATGGTAACCATTGCTTGAAATATCTTGATTTGTCCAACCATGTTTTTCTAGTATATTAAAGTTTTCAAAATCTTCATCTAAAAGATTGGAGTATGTACCTACTTTAATTAAGTTGCTAAACTTTTTTCTTATTGTTTTAGACTTATTGGATACCGTAAGTGTTATATCATAAATACCAGATTCAAAAGTATGTGATGGGTTTTTAGTATGGTAATCAGTAATTCCATCACCATCAACATCCCATTGCCAATTAGTAAGATTCTCACTTAGGCTTTCAAAATTAACAGTTAGTGATGTTTCACAAGTTTCACTTTTGTTAACGGTTATATCAGCATTAAAAGAAGGACATGATAAATAACTTTTTGTAGTCATGTAAAACGCGTACATTCTAGCGAGTTGTTGTTCAGAAAAAAGTGTTCTACAATTTTTTCTTGAGTAAGACATAATGTTGCTTGTGTCTGGACTAAACACATCACCGTTGGCGTCAGTTTTTGTTCCAGAATAGTTACAAGAACTATCAATTGCTGAGCTAGTTAGCATAGGGTCAGCAGGTGTGTCACATATGCCATCTCCATCTGTATCGCAATTACTACCGTTAACCAACTCTGATGTCATAGTGTTATTATCTAAACCATGGGTGTGTAATAAAGAGAAAAAATGACCTAACTCATGTGGAAGTGAAGAGCCGTTTGTAGCACAGCTATTTGTCATAAATACCATATCATTTCTGCTAACATTATCACTGTAACCACAAATACTTTCGTTAGACTCGTTTTTAAGGTTGTTAGTAAAATATATATTTATTAATCCAGGAACGTAGTTGTTTTCTGTGAAACTTTTTTCGTCCCCTCTTTTAAAATGGCAGAGTTTGTCATCATCAATATATTCAATACCGTCACACAAGAAAAATTCAAGTAAGGCATCTTTAAAAACAGAATTTAAATTAGTGAAAGCATCATTAATTTCAGTACTACTTAAACCTCCCGAGCCGTCTGAATTTCTAATAACATATACTTTTACAGGAATGGAATTTATAAACTTTGTAGGAATAGTACCTCTGGAAGATTTAGACAACAAAAAAGAAGTCTCAAATTTTTTGAGTTGAGGTTTAATACTATTGTAAAATTCAATTGATTTTGAGCTTGTAATGTTTCCACAGTTTACCTCGTCACTATTTTGAGAAAATAGACTAAATGACATCGATATAAATATCGAAAACATTATAACGTTTAATTTATAGGTAAAAATATTCATTTGGGGTGAAAACATTTATAATCAAATGTATACCTAAATGGATCTTAAATATAAAATAAACGTTATAATGTTAATATTTTCGATTATTAACATTTTAGCAACTTATTTGTTAATAAGTTAATGTCTTATTAGTTTTTCTTAAAACCTAATGTTTATCAGTCAATTACAAGTTTTTGGGTAAAGCTAGAACCACTTCTGTTCAACGTTTTCAACAAATACATTCCTTTGTTAAATTGTGATAAATCTAAATTTAATTTTGATTGATTTTTAACCTGAATAATTTTCATCAACTTACCTATTACACTGTAAATCTCTATTGTTTTTAAGTCAACATTTTGAATATTAGAAATAGTTACATTACCATTTGAAGGGTTTGGATATATTTTTAAACTTTCTATTGGTTTTATAGGTTCAGTACTTAAAGTTGAATTATTTAATGTAAACGTAATAGTTGCCATTCTATTTCCGTTAATAGGAAATCCAGATACCATTGAAATAGGTTGTCTTGGAGCGCTAATTATGTCGCCAGAACCATAGTTGGTTCCATCATCAGTACCAGCATCATAAGCAAAAACATCAATAGTAAATGTGTTTTCCCATCCATTAGAATCAGGATTAATGCCAGAGCGAAGGTTTAAACTATTAACTGCTATAAACCAATCTGGGCTTGGTGCAACCATTGATACTAACGTTATTAATGGAAAATCTTCACTTACAGAGATGTTCGTTAATGTTGAAACGCTATTATTTCCAGCAAACGGAGAAAATGCTTGCTGCAAATATTGATCGGCATTACCAGCGCTAATAGCATCATTAATTTCACTATTAAAATTAGTAGTATTTCCAGTTTCTGCAATACTCTTTATACCATTAGTTAAAGGAGCTGTAACTCCAAATTCTAAAATATCATTAATGTTTTTGTGCGTAGCTCCAGCTAATGGAGACCAATGTGCTCCACTAGGTAAAGATGAATGATCGGTACTATTCCATATTGTAGTTACAGAAATGTCGTAAATCGCAGTAGTCTGAGAAAAAGAGCTGGAAGAGAATACTAAAAAAGAAATAAGTAGTAAAGTAATTTTTTTCATAATTATATTTTTGTAGAAATTATATAGAATTTCCTATAAGTCGTAAATAAACTTAAAAACTTACAATCATAAAAAATAATAGTATTTTTATCCTCTATTTAGTATCAATATATGTCGAAACCAATAAAGATAATAGAATGCCCGCGTGATGCTATGCAAGGTATAAAGCAGTTTATACCCACTAAGCAAAAGGTGCAGTATATTCAGTCATTATTACGGGTAGGTTTTGATACCATCGATTTTGGAAGTTTTGTTTCCCCAAAGGCTATTCCGCAAATGGTAGATACAGCCGAGGTATTATCGAAACTGGATTTAAGTAAAACTACAAGTAAACTTTTGTCAATTATTGCAAATACAAGAGGTGCAAATGATGCCTCTAAGCATCAAGAAATTGACTATTTAGGGTATCCATTTTCTATCTCAGAAAACTTCCAGATGCGTAATACGCATAAAACCATTGCGGAATCTGTGACAACGCTTTCAGAAATTTTAGAAATAGCCAATAAATCTAAAAAAGAAGTTGTTGTTTATATCTCTATGGGGTTTGGTAACCCTTATGGAGACCCTTGGAATGTGGATATAGTAGGAGAGTGGACAGAAAAATTAGCAAACATGGGTGTTAAAATATTATCGCTAAGCGATACTGTTGGAACATCAAATCCAGAAAGCATAGATTATTTATTCTCAAATTTAATTCCAAAATATCCAAATATAGAATTTGGTGCACATTTACATACAACACCAACTACTTGGTTCGAAAAAGTTGATGCAGCATATAAAGCTGGTTGTTATCGTTTTGATGGCGCTATACAAGGCTTTGGTGGCTGTCCTATGGCAAAAGACGAATTAACTGGAAATATGCCTACAGAAAAACTACTTTCATACTTTACTTCTCAACAAAATAATAGCTTAAATGCGTTAAGTTTTGAAAGTGCTTACAATGAAGCTTCAAAGATTTTTAATCATTTCCATTAAACTTTTGTTCTTTTTTAAGATATTTATTATGTTTAAATTTATAGTGTAATACACTGTATTTCAGAATCTTATTTTTTATTTTATTTCTTTATTTAAAATTAATCTAAATAAACTTTGTGTAAGTGATTATGAGTTTTATATTTGCATCTTCAATTGAAATATTATTTATAATAAGTCTAAATAAAAACAATAAATCAAACAAAAAATGAAGAAATTAACCTTACTTTTTTCAATCTTATTAGCTTCAATAGCAAGCTCACAAACATTACAAGATTCAATTACTTTCGACCCTCAAAAACAATTAAATGCAGCGCAACGTATCCTTTCTGGAAACTATGGAAAAGCAGTAACTGTAGGGGCTTATGGAGAGTTAACTTACAATCAGCCAGAAGCTTTAAATGGCGAGTTAGATATTCAACGCTTAGTATTACTATTCGGTTATAAATTTGATGACAGAACACAGTTTGTAACAGAATTAGAAGTTGAGCATACCGTAGAAATTTTTGTAGAACAAGCTTTTGTAAACTATAATGTAGCACCAAATGTTAGTTTACGAGGTGGTTTAATGTTAGTACCTTTTGGTATTATAAACGAGTTTCACGAACCAACAACATTCAACGGTGTAGAAAGACCATCAGTAGATAATGTAATTATTCCAACCACATGGAGAGAGCTTGGAGTAGGTGTAACAGGACGCTTTAACGAGTTGTCTCTTGGTTATCAAGCTTATATTTTCAACGGCTTCAAATCTACTTCTTTCGATGGAGAAGGTGGAGTAAACGGTGTTTTAAAAGGATCAAACGGATTACGCTCAGGTCGTCAAAAAGCAATTAAGTCTACTGTAGATAGCCCAACACTTTCAATGAAATTCGATTATTACGGCATCCCAGGTTTACGTTTAGGACTTTCAGGATATTTTGGAGACACACAAGCCGAAGACGATGTAGAAGATATCAAAGGAGCCAACATTGGCATCTCTATGGTTGGTCTAGATGCACGTTATGCATTCCAACGTTTCACGGCTCGTGGACAGTACGTTCACGGTTCATTATCAGGGACTGAAGATTATAATAACCTAACAGGTAAAGATTTAGGAAGCGAGTTACAAGGTTGGTATCTAGAAGCAGCTTACAACCTACTACCTCAAGAAAAAAAACAACGTTTATTTGCTTTTGCAAGGTACGAGCAGTATGACACTCACGCCAGTACAGTTGGTATACAAAGAAACGATGCCTACAATCGAAACGACTTAACAACTGGTTTAAGCTACCATTTAGCACCTGGAGTTGTGCTTAAAGGCGATTACCAATTTAGAGACAACGCCGTTTCTGGTGGCGATGTTGCAAATAGATTAAATTTCGGAATCGGAGTTTGGTTTTAAAATAATTTGGGCGTTACCCCGAAAAGGGTCGGGCTTTACGTTGCAAGTCCTCGCACTTCCTTCGTCAGGCTGTGGGCTTTACACTGCAATCCCTAACGCACAAGTACCAAATAGCTTATTCGTTAATTTTATATTATCAATAAGCTATTTGGCATTTTAATTGTTAAAAGAATAAAAAACAATACTTTTGCACTATGCGTTTTAAACACATATCAATATTAGTTTTAGCTTTAATCATGATGTCTTTTGGTTTACCCAAAAACATTCAGAAAAAATTAAATAAAGAAATAGTTAAAACCTATAACATTGAAACCTTTAACCTTACCGAAGTTGCCATAGCTTCAAATGTTACAAAAGACTTACCATCAAAATTCGAAGCTAATAGCTTATTTAAAATTGAAGAAAATGGAAACCTTTTAGGGTATGCCTATTTATCTAAAGCACCAAGTAAAACAGCGCTTTTCGATTATTTAGTATTACTTGATAAAGATTTAATTGTATTAAAATCAAAAATCTTAATTTATAGAGAAGAATATGGAGGCGAAATTGGTAGCACACGTTGGTTAAAACAATTTATAGGAAAAAAAGGAGGAGACCAGCTAAAACATGGCGAAAATATTATAGCCATTTCTGGAGCAACCATTTCTGTCCGTTCCATGACCAATGCCATGAACGATTTTCTTCAGTCATTAAAAATCCTTCAAAGCAAAAATATCCTATAAATGCAACTAAACGGATTAATATTTACACTACCTAAAGAGATTAAATTATTAATCGGTGCATTCGTAATTGTATTAAGTATTGGTTTCTATACAGGTTTGTTATTTGTTGGAGAAACCTCTTCAGCAAACCCGAACGGCATTGAAGAACAATATTTAGGAAATGAAGATGATGAAAACGCTGAGGTAATGCGTTTCAAAAAAAGCCCACAAGAAATGCTTACACTGGTTCATAACCATATTTTATCCATGTCTATTATTTTCTTTTTAGTAGGCTTGTTAGTTTCAATAACCAAACTTCCAAAAAAACTAAAAACCTTTCTGATAGTAGAACCCTTTCTGTCTGTTATTCTAACTTTTGGAGGTCTTTATCTACTCTGGACAGGTATGCTCTGGATGAAATACATTGTTATGCTGTCTGGTATATTAATGACACTTACTTTTACAGCCTCAACGCTTATTATCTTAAAACAGGTCTTTCATAAAGACTAGATTTATCTTGTTAATTTCTTAACAAAAAAGAAGCACTTTTATCTATTTTTAAATTGTATATTTGCACGCAATTATAACTGTAATTGCAAATGACAGCACACGAAAACAAAATAGTTGGAGAAGGATTAACCTACGACGACGTTCTATTAGTTCCAGCTTTTTCTGAAGTTCTTCCAAGAGAAGTTAGTATTCAAACAAAATTTACAAGAAACATTACTATCAACGTACCTATTGTGTCTGCAGCAATGGACACCGTTACCGAAAGTAAAATGGCTATTGCCATGGCACAAGAAGGCGGCATTGGTGTATTACATAAAAATATGACTATAGAAGCGCAAGCTCTTAAAGTTAGAAAGGTAAAACGTGCCGAAAGCGGTATGATTATCGATCCTGTAACTTTACCGCTTACCGCTAAAGTTTTAGATGCTAAACAGTACATGGCAGAGCATGGTATAGGAGGAATTCCTATTATAGATGCAGATGGTATTTTAAAAGGTATTGTTACCAATCGCGATTTACGCTTCGAGCACGATAACAAAAGATCTATTACAGAAGTAATGACAAGTGAAAATTTGGTTACTGCTGCTGTTGGAACCTCGTTAGCTGATGCCGAATCAATTTTACAAAATCATAAAATAGAAAAACTACTTATAGTAGACGATAATTATAAACTTTCTGGATTAATTACATTTAGAGACATTACCAAGTTAACACAAAAACCCAATGCTAATAAAGATAAATATGGACGTTTACGTGTCGCTGCTGCTTTAGGTGTAACTGCCGATGTTGTAGATAGAGCAGAAGCTTTAGTTAATGCTGGTGTTGATGCGGTTGTTATAGATACAGCGCATGGACATACAAAAACAGTGCTAACAGCATTAAAATCTGTTAAAAATAAATTTCCAGATTTAGATGTTATTGTTGGTAATGTTGCAACTGGTGCAGCAGCTAAGTTTTTAGTAGAAGCAGGAGCAGATGCTGTAAAAGTTGGTATTGGTCCGGGGTCTATTTGTACAACGCGAGTTGTTGCAGGTGTTGGTTTTCCTCAGTTTTCTGCAGTATTAGAAGTAGCGGCAGCTATTAAGGGAACAGGCGTTCCAGTTATTGCAGATGGTGGAATTCGTTACACAGGTGATATCCCTAAAGCTATTGCAGCAGGTGCAGATACCGTGATGTTAGGGTCACTTTTAGCAGGAACTAAAGAATCTCCAGGAGAAACTATTATTTACGAAGGGCGAAAATTTAAGTCGTATCGTGGTATGGGATCTGTTGAAGCTATGAAACAAGGAAGTAAAGACCGTTATTTCCAAGATGTTGAGGATGATATTAAAAAACTAGTTCCAGAAGGTATTGTGGGACGCGTACCTTATAAAGGCGAATTAAACGAAAGTATTCATCAATTTGTAGGTGGTTTGCGTGCAGGAATGGGGTATTGTGGAGCTAAAGATATTGAGGCACTTAAAGAAACTGGACAATTTGTTAAAATTACAGCAAGTGGTATTAATGAAAGCCATCCACATGATGTAACCATTACTAAAGAGTCTCCTAATTATTCAAGATAAATCAAATAAAAAAGGTGGAAGTTAATACTTCCACCTTTTTTGATATTACTGTAATTAATTATCACAGCTTAGATAAATATTTGTAAAACCCTATTGGATTTCAACGCTAGTAAATGTAATATTTAAGTCTTCTGAACCTCCAGTTACTGAACCAAATTCGTCAGAATCATCAGCACCTTCTGGTAAATGAATTAATTTGATTTGCACATTTCCAGTACTTACAGCTCCTGCAACCCACGTTGTATTTACACCTAATTTATTACTATCAGCTCCATCTATGTCATCGCCATCTCTAGACATTGTTAAGTTAATACCGCCGCTTACAGCATAAGTAAAAAAGTGTTCATCGGCCTCTTTAATAATATCTTCATTTAATACATCTTCAGGATCATTAGGATCTTCTGCATTAAGTATAGAGAGTGTTAAAGCGTATGTTGCTCCAGCAGTAAAAGATCCAGTAACGTCCTCTATAGAAGCGCCATCTTGACCATCTGGTGCTACACTAGTCATAACAACAATATCTGTAGCATCTGCATCATTCACAAAGGTTAATGTAACATTGGTTATTAGCTCTTCTTCAAGAACGGCTTCTGGATCATCATCATCTGAACATGATGTAATAAGCGTTAAACAAAAAAGTGCACTAAGAAATAATTTACTAGTTTTCATAAGATTTGAATTTAAATAATTGATTTTCATTGTTTTAAGGTTTAAAGTTTTTGTGTTCATGTTTATTAATAATTAAATTGTATTTGTAATGTTACATTACGCCCTAAATCGTCAGCGAAGAAGCGCAATTGGTTTAAGTAATTTCTATAAGATGTATCAAAGAGGTTATTAATTCCTAAGGCTACATTTAAATTTGATTTTTCGCCAAAAGAGAAAGTAGCTTCACTATAAAAGTGTAATAAATGATAGGCGGGTGGAGGTGTACTGATATCTATCTCCCGCTTTTCACTTGTAAGTGCATCTGTAATTTCAAAGTTGAAATCAGGAAATTCGTTCTGTTCAAATACCCATTCAGATTTTATACTAGCCGAAAAATTACACCAAGCTTTATTGTTATAAGTGATTTGATTCATCGTATTAAATGCTGGCAGGTCAATTAAAGGAATATCATTTTTTAAGTCATATCCTTTTATAAATGCTGTTTTATTTTGCCATTGCCAGTTATTCGTTACATCATAAGAGGTATTTACATCAATACCAAACAATTCAGCATCGGCCTGTTGGTATTCCCATAATGGGAATGGGCCTCTAGTTGTTGGTATAAAAGCAAAAGGTTTTAAATAGATGTAATCACTAATCCTATTATAAAATATTTCAGTAACAAGGTTGAATTTTGATGTATTGTAATTATAAGATGCAGAAACTCTATTAGAAATTTCTTTATCAAATCTTATATCACCAAGCTCAAACCTAGCTGCAGAATGGTGTAAGCCATCACTAAATAGCTCTGAAGCATTTGGTGGTCTACTAGATAATGCGTAGTTACCTATAAGATAACTTTTATCATTTAGATAGTATTTTGCACCAACAGAAGCCGAAATGTTATGATAATCAAAAACAGGGTTCGTTAAAAATTGTGTTGGAGTTTCGTCAATAATGATATCTGAAAAATCAACATCATAACCACGTTCTTCCCATCTTGATTTACGATAAAACTTTTTCGCATCAAATCGATTAAAATCGTAGCGTATACCAGCATCAAGAATTAAATCATTGTTTAATCGCCATTCTGTTGTAGTGTAAACACCAAAGTCATATTTGTTATAATCAGGAATTAAGCGTCTTACGCCCGTATCTGGGTTTGCAAAATTATCCTGATAGCGCCCCATTATACCAAAATTAAATTTTCGATTCAAGTTTGCATCCAAGTTAGCATCTGCTAAAACAGTATGGGTTTGTAATGTTAAATCAATAGCTGGAATATTCCTTCTATCGCCTATTCTAACATCAAACTCAAGGCGTTTATTATTTTGATAATCGTATTGAAAAGTTACTTTACCAAAGTTTGAAAAACGTTTGTAATAACTCACCTTTGCTAAATGATGTGTTATGTCTTGTTTTGGCGCATTGATATCATAACTAAATGCTCTTCGAATAGAAGGTTGACCTAAATTTATAGCGCGCTCTAAATCAAAAACACTACCAATATGTGATGCACCTAAAATTCCAATTTCGTTTTTCAAATAGCTATAATATACTTCAAAACCAGATTGAAATTTATTTTTACCAAATCTCGTTGTTAAGCCTTTAGAATCTAGCCCTGTATTGGTAAGATTATAATCAGGAGCTTTAAAATCACCATTTTTTCTATAGGATCCCTGCACTTGCGCAAACCACCCAGAATTATAATTTTTATTTACAGTTGAAGATATATTGTAGCCTCTTCCGTTAGTTTGCCCTCCTAAAATGGTTCGTCCATAAAGTGTGTCCTTACGAATTACTTTACTTGAGTTTATAACCACAACACCTCCAATTGCATCACCTCCATAAGCTAATGCTCCAGCGCCTTTAATAACAGAAATCTGGTTTGCACTATTAATATCAATATTTGGAGCATGTTCAATACCCCATTCTTGATCTTGTAAACGCACACTATTATTAAGAATTAGTATTCTACTACTGTGTAGGCCATTTATCATAGGCTTTACAATAGTACTTCCTGTATTAATTGAGGATATACCTGCAACTTCTTTTAGTGCATCACCCAAACTGAGACTACTATAGCGTTTTAAAACGTTATCTTTAATAACAGTTTCCTGAGCTGTTTTTGTGGTTTTGTTACCTTTATTTTGTAAGCTAACTTCATCTAATTCTTCTAGATGATGTTCCATACTTATCTTCTCGTATGTATCTCCAACAATATCTACATCAATACGTTTAGTTTCACACCCTACATGTGATATAACAAGAACTAATTTGCCGTTACAGAGGTTTTTAATAGAGAATTTACCATTAATATCTCCTGTTGTGTAACTATTTAGTGTCTCAATATATACTGTTGCTCCAGACATTGGCGTGGCATCATGGAAATCCATAATTTCACCAATAAAAGTATACTTACAATTTTGAGAGTGAATCGTACTGAAAATGCACAATACCACAATCAATAAATTGTGTTTCATTGTATTATTTTTTTGTATTATTTTTTAGTTTAAACAGAGTGTTAAACTAGAGTAGGAGGGCCTCTTAGAGAGAAAGATAAAACGCGATGGTTATAAAAGAAACCATATGTTGCGGATGGAATTTCAAAATTATTGATTAAATAAATACTTATATTATAATTTTGAGATTTTAAATTATGGTGTTGAAGACTGTATTTAAGAAGCACACAATCTACTTCACATTCATGAAAATTATCAGTATCAATATTTGAACATTGAGGATGGTTTTCATGTTCGAAAACATGTATAAGCTTTATACCTGAAGGGATTAGAAGAATCACTACAATTAGTGTAGAAACTATTCTAAATATAATATGTCTTTGTTGTTTCTCCAATTAATCTAAGAATCTTTTAAAGCCTAATCTTACAAGCATTTTCTTTTCAAATGTCCAGAAAAATTTATATTGACCAAATACCCAGCCAAAAAATACTAATAGAAATTGATACATTACAAATAGAATAAGAATTCTAACTATCCAATATCCAGGCGTACTAAAAGTTTCTGGTGTTATGTTAAGGCTAGAAAGTATTGGTTTTCCAATATAAGAGGCTGTAGAACCAGTTATTGCAAAAACAATCAGTATTAAAATAATCTGCAAATTGGATTCTATTCCCCAACGTTCTTTTAGCTTTTTCACTCTAGCAATTTGCTTGCAAAAATATTAAATTAAAATTAAATTCTAGGAACAAAACCCCCTAATCTTTGTTTATAGGTTAATTGAAAGTAAATAAAGTAGTTGTAAAGCACATAATTAACCTCATAGCCATAATCTATACCTTGTTGGTAATCAATTTGTAATTCATATAAATTTGGACTATAGCGTTGGGGTTGAAGTACACGTTGGTTCCATTCAATAACATATAATCTATTCCTGTTTTCTAGGAACTGCTGGGAGTAGTAACCTCTTTGTCTTGCTGTACTTGCTAACCAGAAATTAAAGCCTGGTTCAATAATTAGGATTTCATATTCAATGTCCTCATTTGCAATTTTTACGGTATCATTTTGCTTTAAACTTTCTAAACGTTCATCTTTTTTTGATGCTGTATTTTTTGATGTATTACAGTTGAATAAAAAAACGGAAATCAGTAAGATGTAAATTATTTTTTTCATGATTGTTGCTTTTCTTTTTCAAAAGTATGCTATATCACCAAGTTTAAAAATAAGGAATAAGTTAACTACTAGTTTCAATGAGTAAAAAGTATTGCTTACTTAATAAATTTACAAAAACTATTCCTAAAATATTGAATTTGAGCTTTTTTTAACAAAAAAGAGCCAAACATAAGTTTAGCTCTTTTTAATTTTATTTATGTGTAAAGTTATTTTCCAAAAAGACCACCTAGCAAACCGCCAAGACCACCTTTTCCTTTTGTTGCTTGACCTAAAACCATTCCTGCAACGTCATCAATAACGCTACCATCACCATCGCTATCTAACATTTTTTCAAGAAAAGTTTGCTCTTGAGTAACTGGACCGCTTTGACTAGCTCCACCAAGTAATCCACCAAGTAGTCCGCTTAAATCTCCAGCAGAACTTACATTGTTTTGGCTAGCTTGTTTTCCTAAAACGCCCATTAGTATTGGCGCAGCAACTTTTAATACATCTGCAACAGCGCCAGTATCCATGCCAGATTTTTGCCCTAATACCTGTTCAACACCAGCTTGTTTATTTCCTAATATATGACCTAATATTTTACTACCGTCTTGTTTTATACCATCGTCAACGCCGCCACCAAATAAGCCACCAAGATTATCTAAAATGCTTCCGTTGTGTTTTCCACTAATGGCCCCCATTAATCCTTCAGCCCCTTGTGGTGTGGATGCATTACGTTCCATAGCTTTCATTAAAACGGGTAAAGCCATACTTAATAAGCCTCCTGTTTTTCCTTTGTCTTGTCCTGTTGAACCTGCTACTCCACTAATAATAGTTTTTCCTATGTCGCTGTTTAATAAATCTAAAATTCCTGCCATGTTTGTTGTATGAATTAATTAATAAAATTTAATAAAATTGGAAGCTGAATGTACAAAAAAAGTCCCAACTTATATAGTTAGGACTCAATAATTATATTTAGGTCACAATTTGTTTGAAAAAGAGTTTCTCAATTTTTTAATTGAGTTTTTCTTTTAAGTTGTCATTCTCTCGAAATCGGGAATCACTTACCCTAAGATACTGATAATTTGTGATGCTAATTCTGTGCCAATTCTGTCTTGTGCTTCGTTAGTTGCTGCACCAGTATGTGGTGTTAATGATAAGGCAGGATTCATTAATAATTGCATTTCTGGTTTTGGTTCTTTTTCAAAAACATCAAGAGCGGCTCTTGCTACTTTTCCGCTTTCTATTGCTTTTACAAGTGCTACTTCATTAAGTACACCACCACGAGCTGCGTTTGCTAAAATTACACCATCTTTCATTATGTTAAATTCAGCTTCATCAATAACATAATCTTTTTGAGCAGGAACGTGTAATGTAATAAAGTCTGCTTGTTTTAAAACGTCTTCCTTAGAAATGGTTTTAATATCAAAGTTTACTTTTTGACCATCAAAGAAATCTAATTCTAAGTTAGCATTTTCTAAAAACGGATCAAAGGCAACTACTTTCATACCGGCTCCTAGAGCTACTTTAGCTGTAGCCTGACCAATACGACCAAAACCTAACACACCTAAAGTTTTGCCTTTAAGTTCAGTTCCTTTAGCATAAGCTTTCTTTAAGCCTTTAAAATTGCTATCTCCTTCAAGAGGCATTTCTCTATTTGCGTTATGTAAAAAACGAGCTAAACCGTATAAGTGTCCAAATACTAATTCTGCAACAGAATGTGAAGATGCTGCCGGCGTATTAATTACACTGCGCCCTTGCTCTCTAGCATATTCTACATCAATATTATCCATGCCAACGCCACCACGACCAATTATTTTTAATCCTGGGCATGCATCAATTAAATCTTTACGTACTGTGGTTGCACTACGTACTAATAAAACTGAAATGTCATTTTCGTTAATGTAGTTTATTAATTGTTCTTGCGCTACGGTTGTAGTGCTTACTTCGTAACCACCTTTTTCTAGGGCATCAATACCACTTTGAGAAATTCCGTCGTTTGCTAATACTTTCATTATATAAGTTATAAGTTATAAGTTATAAGTTAAAAAGTTAAAAGTTCTGCGAACGATTAGTTATTCAACTTTAAATTAAATTTTAATTGTTTTTGAGTAAGCAACTGTTAACTGATGCTGCTTACTGCGAATTTTTATGCTTTACTTTCTAATTCACTCATTACTTCCACTAATGCTTTTACACTATCTAATGGCAGAGCGTTATACATAGAAGCTCTATAACCACCAACACTACGGTGACCGTTTACAGCACTAATTCCTGCTTCTTTAAGCATTGTTTCAAATGTGTCTTTTAGGTTATCGTTTTCTAAGGTAAATGTGGCATTCATGTCTGATCTATCTTCTTTAGATGCAAATCCTTTAAATAATGGATTTAAGTCTATTTCAGAATACATTAAACGCGATTTCTTTTCATTTTCCTTTTCAATAGCAGCGATTCCTCCTAGACCTTTTAGCCATTCTAAAGTTAGCATGGTAGTATAAACTGGAAATACAGGAGGTGTATTAAACATGCTCCCTTTATCAATATGTATTTTGTAATCCATCATTGATGGAATTTTACGAGATACTTTTCCTAAAATATCTTCTTTTACAATTACTAAAGTGGTTCCAGAAGGGCCCATGTTTTTTTGAGCACCTGCATATATTAAATCAAACTGAGAGTAATCTAAAGTACGAGAAAAAATATCACTACTCATATCGCAAACCATTGGGATGTTGGTTTTTGGAAATGATTTCATTTGTGTACCAAAAATGGTATTGTTAGAAGTACAGTGAAAGTAATCATAATCTTCAGGGATTTCATAACCTTTTGGAATATAATTATAGTTAGCATCTTTTGATGAGCCAACCTCATAAATATCGTCGTATATTTTAGCTTCTTTAATGGCTTTTGCAGCCCAAGCACCTGTGTTTAAATAACCTGCTCTTTTTTCTAATAAATTTAAAGCTACCATTAAAAATTGTGTGCTAGCTCCACCTTGTAAAAACAAAGCTTTATAACCTTTTCCTTCTAAACCAAGTAATTCTAAAGCGAGTGCTCTAGCATTTTCCATAATATCTACAAAGGCTTTACTTCTGTGAGAGATTTCGATTAAAGATAAACCACTATTATCTAAATCTACAACAGCTTGCGAAGCTTTTAATAATACTTCTGGTGGTAAAATAGACGGTCCTGCACTAAAGTTATGTATTTTCATTTTCTATGATAAAAATTTAAGATACAAAGTTGCTAATTAATTGGGTAATATGCGTTAAAAATTCAATAATTTTTTCGTTAAATTGCTAACAAAAATTCAACAGAATCTACATCATCCGCATAATCCCAAAGTTGAGGTTTTTGTGTAGCTCCAAATGCAATTTCTTTTTTTATAAATCCATGTGAAACAATGCATTGAATTTGCTCTTTTTTTACTTCTAAAGTTTCTTTTAATTTTGATGCGTTTTCATAGTATTCATAAAACATTGTTGCTATAGGTGATGCAAAATTTTTATCTTCTTTAATCATGAAAAAACCATTTTCGAGCATGTCAAATTCGCTCATTAAGTATACAGCTTTATTATAGTCGTAATTGTTGGCATATTTTGCTTTTTCAACAATGGGATGCCAATGGTAAATGGCTTCAAAAAACACTTTAAAATCATAACCTTTTGGTACAAAGAGTTTTGATACATTTCTACAGCCTAATCCATAATATCTAAAAATGTCTTCTGATAAGTTTTTTAAATCTTCAGTTGTTTCTTCTCCAGTTAAAACAGCTACAGAATTTCTGTTGTTTCTAATAATAGATGGTTTTCCTTTAAAATAGTATTCAAAATAGCGTGCTGTATTATTACTCCCGGTGGCAATAACTGCATCAAAATTTTCAATTTTGGCATCAGTAAAAGTTATTTTTCCTTTTAACTGAGGTTCAATAAACTCTAAGTACTTAGCTAAATAGGGTAGTAAGTGCTTATCGTTTGAGGATTGTTTAACCAAAACAGAATGACCACAAATTAGTACTGATAAAAAATCATGAAATCCTACTAAAGGAATATTACCAGCCATAATAATTGCAACTTGTTTAGAGTCTATATTATTAATAGTATATGGTTTTAGCCAAGTATTAAGATTGCTTAATGTTAATGCATCAGACCACGACTTTAATGCAAAGCTAATATTCTCTTCAGTAAACCAACCGTTACTCTCTTTCGCTAGTTTTAGCTGGTGTTTAAAGCCATCAAAGAATAACTCGTTATGTTCAATATTATCTGCTTTTTGGATAACTTCGTTAGAAAATTGCCTTAAAAAATCTCCTAATTTTACAAAAGCATCAATTCTTTCTTGTAATTGCATCCTTAATTTGGTTATGAATGGTTTTGGCTTTATTTTTGCAACTGCAAATTTACGGAATCTCAATAGAGTTCTTAAATTTTAAAAGATAAAAAATTACTATGGCAATTATAATAACAGATGAATGTATAAATTGTGGTGCTTGCGAACCTGAATGCCCAAATACAGCAATATATGAAGGTGCTGATGATTGGCGCTATAAAGACGGTACGAGTTTAGAAGGTACTGTGGTTTTAACAAATGGTAAAGAAGTTGATGCTGATGAAGCACAAGAGCCTGTAAGTGATGAGCTTTACTATATTGTACCAGATAAATGTACAGAATGTAAAGGTTTCCATGATGAGCCACAATGTGCAGCGGTTTGCCCTGTAGATTGTTGTATACCTGATGAAGATGTTGTTGAAACAGAAGAAGAGTTACTGGCTAAACAAAAATTTATGCATCCTGAAGGATAGTAGAATCGATAAGCGATATTAAATTATAAAATGAATCCTGAGCTTTGGCTTGGGATTTTTTATGGTTAATACTAATTAGAAGAAGGTAGAATTCTAGTTTTTATTATCTATGTTTCGTCTGTACTTTTTTTGTTTATATTTGCTAAGTGAATTGTAACTTCCTTACTCTCTTATGCTTAGAGTTAATCAAAGTTTTTTTGAATTTAATTTAAAAACTATTATAACCAAACCTACCTAATTATGATGTACAAGTTTACTTTACTTTACTTTACTTTACTTTGTTTTTGCAATCTGAGTTTCTCTCAAATTGGTATTAATACAACAGACCCTACAAAAGATTTAGATGTTAATGGCGAATTGAGGATTAGAAATTTGCCAATAAATAACTTAGCTACAAGTGTTTTAACAGCTGATGCAGACGGAAATATATCTAAATCACAAAATTTTGTATTGTGGGATGTAGATTCACAAGTTGCTGTAGTTCCAGTAAATTATAGCACAAGTGCCGATATCATTGTTAACAATATTGATTTAGGACTTTCTATAGTAGTTACTATACCTGCCAATGTAGAAGCTAGAATAATTATGAATTATTCAGTACCAATGGGGCTTGCCTCTTTTACAGAACCAGTAGGATATTATGGAATTAGATTTTTAAAAGATGGGGTAGAAGCTCCATCAGGATCTAGAAAATTTTCAGTTTTAAATAATAGTGATAATCAAGAAGAGACAGCTAACATGATTACTATTTCTAATGTTTATACAGAAAACCTTGCGAGTGCAGCAGCGGTTAGGACTATTACTTATACGCTAAATGGTTATATTGAACAACTTAGAAGTGGCATTACGCATAATTATAGGTTTAATATGTGGGATGCAAATCCGCCTAATTATAACTGGGGAAGAGCTACACTAACAAAAACAGTTTACATCAAATAGAACTAATTAATTTGTGGTAAAGGCCTTCATCTCCAAAGTAGGTTCAATAATCTGTTCATTGTCCCAAATGGTTTTTTCAAACTTGCTTAATTGTTTGTAAGGCACAACAGAATCTTCTATTATACCTTCAAAATCTTGTAAACTCAGTTTGCTATTTGCAGTAAATAATAGCTCTTCTTTTTCTTGGTTATCGCCTTCAATTTTAAAACTAAAACTCACTTTGTTTCGCGCTGTGCTATTTTCAATAAACTTAACATCTCTGTTTATATAAAAATAGCTTCCTGTAGTACGTTTTAAGTATTTTGGATTATAAATATTGCTACTATCTTTTGCAAATAAAAGCGTTCCTGTACTAACATTTCCAATGTATTTAACGCCTAAAATAAGTTTTAGGTTTACCTTTTCGCCATGTCTGTTTTTATAGTATTTGTAGTCTACCCTTGTTATGGCATAGGTATTATTACTAATAAACAATTGACCAGTATATTTTGCTTTTCCTCTTTTTGGTGTAAAGCTTATAATATGGGTTAATTCGTTATTGTTATATGCCGTGTCTTCATAAGTGTATTCGTATAAATTAAAGCTTAAAAGTTTGTCTAAAAATGAGTTTTCATAAAATTGAGAATGCCTTAAAAGTTTTCGTGTTGCATGATTTAAATGAGACACTTTGTATTCATGTTTATTTCGTTCTTCTTGGTTTTCATCTTTTAGAGATAGAGAGTCTTCAATTTTAAAAATCCCAGTTTTAAGTTTATAAGTTTTGGTGGTATCAAGATATTTTAAAATAATATGTTGTGCTTTTTCCTGTATTTGTTCTACAGAGAAATCATTTTTATAATCTAGTAACTGTGTTGCTTTGTTTACTTTAAGTTTACTACTGTCTTTATTAAAGGCATAAAATTCTCCTTTAAAATCATCAAATTGAACAATATTACTTTCTTTTATTTTGTTGGATAGCGCTTGTAAATCTTCATTAACAGATTCAAGATTTCTTTTCTTAACGTGTGATGCTTTTTCAATTTCAAATTCTAAACTTTTAAAATCTACATAGTCTGTAGTTCTTCTAAATACACTATGTTTATTTAAATTAGAACTATAATTTATAGCTAGTTTGTTTTTAACTTTTGTAATTATAGAATCAGCATTTGCAGCTTTATTGCTAATGTAAACTTCCCCAAGTTGATTTATGGCTACATCTAATTCAATAATATGCTTTAAAAGATTTAATTCGTGAATAGTCATAATTTTATTTTGATACCCCATACATGAAATGGTTAAGCTTTTGTTGCCGTATTCAGAATTAATAGTGAAAAATCCATCGTCATTAGAAATAACACCAGAATAATCGCCAGTTTTTATAGTGGCATACGGAATTGGTTTTTTTGTGCTTTTATCAATAAGTTTTGCTGTTATATTTTGAGAAAAAACAGTAAAACTCGCAAGCAATAAAATGAGTGTAATTTTAATATTCATTTTTTTGATGATGATTTATATTTTTTAAACGAGTGAAGTTAAATAATGTTACAAAGATTAAAGAGTTAGGTTATCGATTTAACTTTTAATTATGTTAGTTTACTTCGTTTTATTAAAGGAAACTTAAATTTTTAAATTAAAATAACCCGAAGACGGCAATACTAAATTTAGACCCAAAATTCTTTTTTATTAACTACATTTGCACTCGCAAAATATTTAATTATGAAAGCAGGTATTGTAGGATTGCCAAACGTAGGAAAATCAACGTTGTTTAATTGTTTATCAAATGCAAAAGCGCAAAGTGCTAACTTTCCGTTTTGTACAATAGAGCCTAATATTGGTGTGGTAAATGTGCCAGATCCGCGATTAGAAAAATTAGAGTCTTTGGTAAATCCAGAACGTGTTTTACCCGCAACTGTTGAGATTGTTGATATTGCTGGATTAGTTAAAGGTGCTAGCAAAGGCGAAGGTTTAGGGAATCAGTTTTTAGCTAATATTCGTGAGACTGATGCCATTCTTCATGTTTTACGTTGTTTTGATAATGATAATATAGTGCATGTTGATGGCAATGTAAACCCTATTCGTGATAAGGAAACTATCGATATGGAATTACAGCTAAAAGACTTAGAAACTGCTGAAAAGAAGTTAGATAAAGTTAAACGTGCTGCCAAAACAGGGAATAAAGAAGCTCAAAAAGAAGAAGCAGTTTTATTAAAAATAAAAGAAAATTTAGAGGCTGGCGTTTCGGTAAGAGCTTTGGATTTTTCTGAAGAGGATTATGCAGATTACGTAAAACCCTCTCAGTTTATTACAGATAAGCCTGTTATGTATGTTTGTAATGTAGATGAAGGTGCAGCTATTTCAGGAAACGATTATGTAGAATTAGTGAAAGAAGCTGTTAAAGACGAAAACGCTGAGGTTTTAGTTTTAGCAGTTGGTACAGAAGCTGATATTAATGAATTAGATGATTATGAAGAACGCCAAATGTTTTTGCAAGATATAGGTTTAGATGAGCCGGGTTCTGCAAAATTAATTCGTTCTGCGTATAAGTTACTTAACCAACAAACCTATTTTACTGCAGGTGTAAAAGAAGTTCGTGCTTGGACTATCGATATAGGTGCAACGGGACCACAAGCTGCAGGTGTAATTCATACAGATTTCGAAAAAGGATTTATACGTGCTGAGGTTATTGCTTATGATGATTATATAAGTTATGGAAGCGAAGCTAAAGTAAAAGAAGCAGGCAAAATGCGGGTAGAAGGTAAAAATTATGTCGTTAAAGATGGCGATGTAATGCATTTTTTGTTTAATGTGTAGCTTTTTTTAGCAAACTTTATAATAAAACATTGTAATTATGTAAGTTTTTATTTATTTTCGGTGCAAATAATTAAGACAGTTATATAAAAATGCCCTTAATTGAAATTCATACTAGAATAGATTGTGACGTCAAAACCTGTTTTGATTTGGCTAGGAATATTGATATTCACAAAGAATCTTTGAAGCATACAGGCGAAATTGCTATAGCTGGAAAAACAACAGGTTTAATTGAACTTGGTGAGTGGGTAAGCTGGGAGGCTAAGCATTTAGGTTTTGTTCAACATCTAACATCAAAAATAACAGAATTTGAAAGCCCAAATTACTTTGTAGATGAAATGGTGTTGGGGGCTTTTAAATCTTTTAGACATGAACATATTTTTTATAAAGTTGATGATAAAACTTTAATGATTGATAAGTTCCATTTTGAATCTCCTTTTGGCCTTTTAGGGCAAACGGCTAATATTCTATTTTTGAAGCGTTATATGAAAAAGCTATTAAAAACTAGAAATAAATTATTGAAAAAAGAAGCTGAAAAAATTTGTAAAGATAGACTCAAATCTCTAAAACTTTCTAGACAAGAGCTTATTCAGCTTTAAACCATCCTAGTTCTTAAATTTCTAAAAGAAGAATAGTAACGTTGGGCATCGTAATATAAACGTTTTATTCAATACTCGTAAAAATTACCTTTATATTTTTGTTTCATGCAGTCAAAAAAGCAATTTTGGTATGGAATAGGTATTGGTATTTTAGGAATTGTTCTATTTTCCTCAAAAGCAGTAATGGTAAAATTAGCCTATAATTATAAGGTTGATGTTATTAGTATTTTACTTTTACGCATGTTGTTTTCTTTTCCATTCTATATTGTTATTGCATACATCTATAGAAATCAAGAATCATTAGATAAACCAAATTCAAAAGACTATCTATGGCTTGTGTTTTTCGGATTTGTAGGTTACTATTTAGCAAGCTATTTTGATTTTGTAGGGCTTACTTATATAAAAGCAAGTCTAGAACGCATCATCTTATTTCTATATCCAACCATAGTACTTCTTTTAAATAAAATTTTCTTAAAACAGCCTATAACTAAAATTCAAGCGGGCGCCATTGGGCTAACCTATTTAGGAATTATCATTGCGTTTTCAAACGAAGTCGCCATTTCTGGTCAAGGCACTTATTTAGGAGGATTCTTCATATTATTAAGTGCTATAACCTATGCCTCTTATTTAGTGGGGAGTGGTTGGTTAATTCCAAAATTTGGCATCATGAAATTTACAGCTTACGCTATGATTATATCATGCATTTGTGTGTTTGTTCATTATAGTCTAATTAGCGAAATAAACCTTTTTAGCTTTTCTTGGGAAGTTTATGGCTTAGGTTTTTTAATTGCTGTATTTGCAACCGTAATTCCATCGTTTTTAGTGTCAGCTTCAATTAAAATGATTAGTTCTTCAAATTTTGCAATTGTAGCAGGAGTAGGTCCAATTTCTACTATAATTCTAGCTGCAATTTTTCTAAATGAAAGACTGACTTTACTACAACTATTTGGTGCTTTGGTAGTTATATTAGGTATATTACTAGTGTCTTTAAATAAGACGGGTAAGTCTTAGTTAAATGTTCTCAACAAAATAGAATAGTCATTGTTAATTACTTTGTTAGCTAGCTATTTTATTTTTTGAAAGGTTGTGCTATATTAGCATGCTATGTTCTATTTTTACTAATAGAAAGCATTAAATCACACTCTTTTTTATGGCTGAACAAACCAAATATACCGAAGATAATATACGTTCATTAGATTGGAAAGAGCATATCCGTATGCGTCCAGGAATGTATATTGGAAAACTTGGTGATGGGTCTTCTCCAGATGATGGGATTTATATTCTCCTTAAAGAAGTTTTAGATAATTCCATTGACGAGTATGTGATGGGAGCCGGCAAAACTATTGATATTTCTATACAAGGTAGTAAAGTTATTGTTAGAGATTATGGTCGTGGTATTCCGTTAGGGAAAGTGGTAGACGTGGTTTCAAAAATGAATACTGGTGGTAAGTATGATTCCAAAGCCTTCAAAAAATCGGTTGGTTTAAATGGTGTTGGAACAAAGGCAGTAAATGCGCTTTCCAATTATTTTAGAGTAGAATCTAACAGAGATGGTAAGTCCGCTTCTGCGGAATTCGAACAAGGAAATTTGACTAATCAAGATTTACTTGATGATACTACTCGAAGAAAAGGAACCAAGGTATCATTCGTGCCAGACGAAACTATTTTCAAAAATTATAAATACAGGAGTGAGTATGTTGTAAAAATGCTCAAAAACTATGTGTATTTAAACCCAGGATTAACTATAGTTTTCAATGGTGAAAAATACTATAGTGAAAACGGATTAAAAGATTTACTAGCTGAAAAAATTGCTGAAACAGATTTGCTATACCCAATTATTCATTTACGTGGTGATGATATTGAAGTAGCTTTAACACACAGTAAAACACAATACAGCGAAGAGTATAATAGTTTTGTAAACGGACAAAATACAACCCAAGGAGGAACCCATTTAAATGCCTTTAGAGAATCTTTAGTGAGAACCATTCGTGAGTTTTATGGAAAAAATTATGATGCTTCAGATATTAGAAAGTCTGTAGTTAGTGCCATTGCTATAAAAGTTATGGAGCCTGTTTTTGAAAGTCAAACAAAAACAAAACTAGGATCTACAGATATGGGAGGAGACTTACCAACGGTAAGAACTTATATCAACGACTTTTTAAAAACCAAACTAGATAACTATTTGCATAAAAATGCAGATACCGCTGAAAAGATTCAGCGTAAAATTCTTCAAGCAGAACGTGAGCGAAAAGAACTTTCTGGTATTAGAAAATTAGCAAAAGACAGAGCAAAAAAGGCAAGCCTTCATAATAAAAAATTACGCGATTGCCGTGTACATTTTGGAGATACTAAAAACGAAAGGAATCTTGAAACCACCTTATTTATTACTGAGGGAGATTCGGCTTCTGGTAGTATTACAAAATCTCGAGATGTTAATACACAAGCAGTATTCAGTTTAAAAGGAAAGCCATTAAACTGTTACGGATTAACAAAGAAAATTGTTTACGAAAACGAAGAGTTTAATTTATTACAGGCTGCTCTAAATATTGAAGAATCTCTAGAAGATTTACGCTACAATAATGTGGTAATTGCTACAGATGCCGATGTTGATGGGATGCATATTCGCTTACTATTAATTACATTCTTTTTGCAGTTTTTTCCTGAAGTAATAAAAGAAGGACATTTATATATTTTGCAAACGCCACTATTCCGTGTAAGAAATAAAAAGGAAACCATTTATTGCTATTCTGAAGAGGAAAGAAGAAATGCTATTGAAAAGTTAAAACCTAAACCAGAAATAACTAGATTTAAAGGATTAGGTGAAATATCACCTGACGAATTCAAACATTTTATTGGTGATGATATTCGTTTAGACCCAATCATGTTAGATGATAATATGTCTATTGAAGAGTTATTATCTTTCTATATGGGTAAAAACACACCAACACGACAAGAATTTATAATTGATAATCTAAAAGTGGAATTAGATTTAATTGAAGATGAGAAAGTATCATAACTTATGATAGACGAAGAAAACGACGAATTAACAAACGATCAAAACGAGCCTCAAGAAACCATAACCAGAGTTACTGGTATGTACAAAGATTGGTTTTTAGACTATGCATCGTATGTTATTTTAGAACGAGCTGTACCAGCTATAGAAGACGGTTTTAAACCTGTGCAACGCCGCATTATGCATTCTATGAAGGATCTTGATGATGGACGTTATAATAAAGTAGCCAATATTGTAGGTCATACTATGCAATACCATCCACATGGAGATGCAAGTATTGCTGATGCAATGGTGCAGATAGGCCAGAAAGATTTATTGATTGATACCCAAGGAAACTGGGGAAATATTTTAACTGGTGATCGTGCAGCTGCTTCTCGTTACATTGAAGCTCGTATTTCTAAGTTTGGTATGGATGTGGTTTTTAATCCAAAAATCACTGAATGGCAAGCAAGTTATGATGGTAGGCGTAAAGAGCCAGTAAACTTACCAGTCATGTTTCCGTTGCTTTTAGCTCAAGGTGGCGAAGGTATAGCTGTAGGGTTATCAACTAAAATTTTACCTCATAATTTTATTGAACTTATTGATGCTTCCATCAAACATTTACAAGGAAAACGTTTTACTATTTTGCCAGATTTTCCAACTGCAGGAATAGCAGATTTTTCAAATTATAATGATGGTAATAGAGGTGGCAAAGTTCGTGTTCGAGCTAAGATTTCTCAGTTAGATAAGAATACTTTAGTTATTACAGAATTACCTTTTGGAACAACAACATCTTCTTTAATAGATTCCATTTTAAAAGCGAATGATAAAGGTAAAATTAAGGTTAAAAAGATAGAGGATAATACGGCAGCTGAAGTTGAGATACTAGTGCATCTTCCATCAGGATTATCTCCAGATAAAACTATAGATGCGCTTTATGCTTTTACAAGTTGTGAATCATCTATTTCGCCATTAGGCTGTGTTATTGAAGATAATAAACCTTTATTTATAGGAGTTACTGAAATGCTCCGTCGTTCAACAGATAATACGGTTCAACTTCTTAAACAAGAATTAGAAATTAAATTAGGTGAGTTTGAAGAACAATGGCATTTTGCATCTTTAGAGCGCATTTTTATTGAAAATAGAATTTACCGCGATATTGAAGAGGAAGAAACTTGGGAAGGTGTAATTTCTGCAATTGATAAAGGTTTAAAACCTCATATAAAACATTTAAAACGAGCGATAACTACTGAGGATATTACACGTTTAACAGAAATACGCATAAAACGTATCTCTAAATTTGATATTGATAAAGCGCAGCAAAAAATTGATGCCCTTGAAGATCAAATAGCCGAAGTAAAACATCACTTAGCAAATCTTATTGATTATGCTATTACTTACTTTCAAAGGCTTAAAAAAGAATACGGAGAAGGACGAGAACGTAAAACTGAAATTAGAACTTTTGATGATGTTGACGCTACAAAAGTGGTAATCAGAAACACTAAGTTATATGTAAATCGTGAAGAAGGTTTTATTGGTACATCCTTACGAAGAAACGAGTACGTATGCGATTGTAGTGACATAGATGATATTATTGTATTTACCAAAGAAGGTAAAATGATGGTTACTAAAGTCGATTCTAAAACATTTATCGGAAAAGATATTATTCATGTAGCGGTCTTTAAAAAGAAAGATAAGCGTACCATTTACAACATGATTTATCGTGATGGTAAAAAAGGACCTTCATACATTAAACGTTTTGCTGTTACTAGTATGACTAGAGACAGAGAGTACGATTTAACCAATGGTAATAAAGGCTCTGTTAGTTTATATTTCTCAGCTAATCCTAATGGAGAAGCAGAAGTTGTATCCATTAATTTAAGGCAAGCAGGAAGTATTAAAAAACTAAAATGGGATATTGATTTTGCTGATATTTTGATTAAAGCACGAACTTCAAAAGGTAATTTGGTTACTAAATATCCTGTAAAACGTGTTGAACTTAAAGAGAAAGGGGTATCTACCTTAAAACCTCGAAAAATTTGGTTTGATGATACAGTCCAGCGTTTAAATGTTGATGGTAGAGGAGAGCTTATAGGAGAGTTTAGAGGCGAAGACAAATTATTAATAATCAATCAGTCGGGAATGCTTAAAACGGTTACACCAGAGGTGACGATGCATTTTGATGATGATATGATTGTAATGGAAAAGTGGATACCTAAAAAACCAATATCGGCTATTTACTTTAATGGTGAAAAAGAACTTTATTATGTAAAACGTTTTCTTATAGAGCAAGAAGGCAGAGAAGAGTCTTTTATATCTGAACACTCTAATTCACAATTAGAAATTGTTTCTACAGATTGGAAGCCTATGGCAGAAATTGTTTTTTCAAAAGAACGGGGTAAAGACCGTAAAGGTAATTTAGAAATTAATCTTGAGGAATTCATTACTATTAAAGGGATAAACGCATTAGGAAATCAATTAACTAAAGATAAGGTAAACCAAGTAAATCTTTTAGAGCCACTACCTTATGAAGCCCCAGAAGAAGTACATGCTGATGATTTAGAAGTTGTTGATGAAAAAGAAGTGCCATCTGCATTTTTGGAAAATAAAAATGATAAGACTTCAAAGAATGAACCTGAATCAAATGAGGATACTGATATTGATGATGAGGGGCAAATCACCCTGTTTTAAAAAATAAGGTTAAATAGGTTTTCTTTAAATGATGAAATATAAAACTTCTAAAAAAGTATCTGGAAGAAGTAAGATTAGTATGCTGCTTACTTATATTTCTTCAATACTTTTGATGGTAGGGTGCATCATTTGTAATTTTAAATTAAACTTTTTTGCTTTTTTATTTTCATTAATAGCTCCAATATTACTGATTATCAATACACTTTTTATGTTTTATTGGTTTATAAAACATAGAGGTTATAGTTATTTCCCTTTATTAAGCTTATTCATATATTTTATTTTTTTTAGCTCACCATTACAATTTAATGGTAAACGTGATGTAAACAAGGAAAATGTTTTCAGTTTTATGACATTTAATTCCAGGGCATTTGGAGCAAGCCATAATGTTAGGAATTCTGTAAATAGTGAAAAAATAATAGATTTTGTTAAAAACGAATATCCTGATATTATAAGTTTTCAAGAGTTTTCAAAATTTGAATTAAAAAGTTTTCCCTTATATCCCTATCAATTTATTGGTTACAGACCAAATTTTGAAAAGTCTTTGCAAGTTATTTATTCTAAATATCCAATTGTTAGTAAAGGGTATGTTGATTTTCCTAATACTAGGAACTTAGCTATTTACTCAGATATTAATATAAAAAATGAAATTGTTAGGGTTTACAATATTCATTTACAATCTTATTTATTAAAAATTAGTAAGTCAAATTTTAATCCTCAAGGAGTTAACATGCTAGTAAATAAGGTTAATACAGCTCAAAGTAAACAAGAAAAGCAGGTTCAAATTATTCTTAACCATGCAAAAACATTTAAAGGGAAAGTTATTTTTGCTGGGGATTTTAATAGTACCCAATATTCAAAAAACTATAATTATTTAAAAAATAATAAAAAGGATTCTTTTATAGAGGCAGGTTTCGGTTTAGGAGTCACTTACCCGCTATTTAACTATCCATTTAGGATAGATTTTATTTTAGTAGATAATGATATAGAAGTTTTATCTCACCAAAATTTTAATTTAAAACTTTCCGATCATGAACCTATACTTGCTAGGTTAGCAGTAAATTAATTACTTAATAGCTTCAGCTCCTCTAGTTCTCGTTCTAATTCTTATGGCCTCTTCTACATTATAAATAAATATTTTACCATCGCCAACACTACTTTCTGAGCTATTATCTAAAATAGTATCGATACACTTTTCTAGATTATCATCACTTACTATGCACATAATCATTATTCGTGTTTTCATAATCATAGATTGTTCAGTACCTCGGTAGCGTTCAGAGTAGCTTTTTTGTAGCCCAGTTCCTTTTACAGGGATTACTGTTAAGCATGGGATGCCAGCTTCTTTTAGTCCGCGCTGTACAGCTTTTAATTTTGATGGTCTTATAATGGCTTCTACCTTTTTCATCTTTTTAATTTTAAGTTTTTAGTTTATGATTATTTATTCGAAAGTAGTGTAAGCTTCCACACCAAATGAAACGGCATCAATACCCGCGTTTTCTTCAGAACGATTTACACGAATACCAATAGTCTTTTTCATAACCTTCATTATAATAAAAGTAATAATAAAAGAAAAAGAACCAATAACAAGTACACCAATGGCTTGTGTAAGTAATAATTCTGTACCACCTCCAAAAAACAAACCATCTTCCGAAGCAAATAATCCAACTGCTATAGTTCCAAATAATCCATTAACACCGTGAACAGCTATAGCTCCAACAGGGTCATCTATTTTTGTTTTGTCAATAAATAATACTGCCATATCTACTAAAATACCTGCAATTAATCCTATAATTATTGCTGAACCAGAATCCATAACATTGCAACCAGCAGTAATTGCCACTAGACCGGCTAATACACCATTTATAGTCATTGTAATATCAATTTGTCCGTACTTAAAGTATGTATAAAACATGGTTGAAACTCCACCAGCGGCAGATGCTAAAAATGTATTTGTAGCAATGGTTCCAATTAATTCCCAGTTTCCAACAGCTCCTAAAGTTGATCCTGGATTAAATCCAAACCAACCAAACCAAAGAATAAAACCACCCACAGCGGCTAGAGGTAAATTATGTCCAGGAATAGCTACTGCGTTACCATTTTTATCATATTTACCTAGTCTTGGGCCAAGAACAATTGCTGCGGCTAAAGCAGCAAATCCACCCATAGCATGAACGGCTGCAGAACCAGCAAAATCGTTAAAACCTCTTATAGCTAACCAGCCATTTGGGTTCCATACCCAATTAGCTGCTAAAGGATATAATACGGCACAAAAAATAATAACATAAAGTGCATAAGCCCAAACTTTCATTCTTTCAGCAACTGCACCAGAAACTATTGATATAGCTGCTATGGCAAAGCCTAGTTGAATAAACCAAAATAATTTATTAGAAACGGTTAATCCTAATCCTAAATCACCATCAGTAATTCCTGTATCAAAAGCAAACCATCCATTAGATGCTCCATAGGCAATTCCGAATCCTATTATATAAAATGCTAAGCCACCAAATGTGATGTCAATAAAAACTTTTGCTATAATACTCATGGCATTTTTTGAACGCACAAATCCTGCCTCTAAAAGGGCAAAACCACCTTCCATTAAAAATATAATTGCTGCACAAATAGACACCCAAACAGTGTCAATTGCTGAAATTAATTCTGTTTGTTCTATGGCTGCTACTGCTACTTCTTGCATGAAATAATGGTTTTGATGGTTAAATAAAAAGCTATGATTTCCGTTTACTTTTTATTAAAAGTTTGCAATATAGGGATTTTGTGTAGCCCTGTTTTGGGGATTTACTGAAAAAGTAAGACTATTTATTAATTATATGGATTTTTAAACAATCATGTAAATTGATTAAAAATAATTTAAAAAAAAACCCGAAACAGTATATTTTTTTTACCGTTTCGAGTTCTAAATTTTTTTAATTAAATTTTAGTTTCTAAGTTCTTTTTAATTGTTTTTGTATTTTTTTTATTGCAGATTCAATAGATTTTTCAGGTTCAATTATATTATAAGTGCCCCAAAATCTTGGGTCTGAAAAACCAGAAGCCTTTTCATTTAGAATAGTAGAAGGACGAATTAACCTGCTTCTTATTTTCGCAAGCTTGGTATTATATATCTCCCAATCTGTAATGGCCATTTCACTATTTAAGGTGTAGGTGCTATTAAATAGTTTGCCTTTCCAATTTACTTTAAATGTTAATGATATATTACTGTACGCATAATGCCATTTTCCGTTTGTTGTTCGATAATTTACTCTGTAGGTTGCTTCGGTTGGATATACATCAACTTTTCTTGGTTTTTTGCGTACATACATTCTACTAGATAATTCTCTATTTGAAACATTTAAACTGAACACGGCATTAGTTAGCGCTAAAGTTTCAGCATCAATATATAATTTTCCAAAATAAAGAGGGATGCCATCATCATTTTTTTGCTTAAAGTTAATCACATAAATATGACGATTATTTATGCTTGTAGAATTATCAAAACTAAATTTATACAGAGGAATGTCTTCAGAAGTGAAAATTAAATCAGGATATTTAATAATATCTGTATATAGATTACTAAAAGGACCTCCTTGCAGTTTAAGAGCTACAGTATCTAGTTTAGAGTAATTTGTGTTTTTTCTCGCTTTTATAAGTTCAATATTATCATTTCTAAAATTGTTATAAGGCTGCTTATGTATTTTAATTACGGCTTCTGAAATTGATGCGTTTTTTCTACGTTTTTTAATAGTTTCTCTATAAAAAGCAGTCATAATAGTGTTATTGTCATTGTAAATACTGCTTTTCTTTTTAAGCGTTTCTTCAACTAGTTTTCTAGCATCTTTGGTAGTTGTAGTTATATTAATTTGATTTAATTCGGTTACTGCCGGCTTAAGCGCAATTTTTTCATGCTTTTTTATTAAAGCTATTTTTATTTCAGTTTGCTTATACCCTAAGTGAGATAGTATTAAACTACCTCCTGAAAAAGCATTTGGTATTTTTAAAAGAAATTCTCCATCGCTATTGGTAACCGTACTAATATTTGAGTTTTTAATAAGAATATCTGTAAAAATTAAAGGACTCTTTGTGTCGCTATCAATAACTTTGGCCTCTATTTCTTTAAAATCTAAATTGACTTCTTGAGCTAAAACGCTGGTGGAACTAAATAGCAAAAGGTATATTATTAAATGAAGCTTGTATAAATTTGATTTTTTCATGACTTTTTATTTTAGGATTAAAATACATTTTTTTATTGTAAATACCTAAAAAACAAATGATTAAATTGTATTTGGTTTTTGTCTAAGAAACTTTTTAGATTACGTATTTAGTAAGTTTTATAGGAATAATTATTCGTATAAACTCTTAACGTATTTTTTAGATTTCAAAAATTAGAATAGCTGTATATTTACATGATTCTTAATTATAACATGAAACAAAATCATATTGCATTTAGTGAAACAGGATATTTTTCATCTTTAATTTGTGATTATTTAGATGAAAAACAAGAATTGAGGACATTTTATAACCGTTTTCCTAGTCTTGATAATTTTAAAAATCAAATTAGTCAAAAAGGAGATGCTTTTTCTTTACAGGACAGAAATACATTAGTTTCAGTTTTAAAAAAGCAGTATCAAGGTATACAAACATCTCAAATAACAGAAAAGCATATTAATAGTTTAAGTTCTGAAAATACATTCACTATTACAACAGGTCATCAACTTAATTTATTTACTGGTCCACTCTATTTTTTATATAAAATAGTGTCTGCAATAAATCTTTCAAGAGCACTAAAATCTAAATATCCAGATAAAAATTTTATACCTGTATATTGGATGGCTACTGAAGACCATGATTTTGATGAAATTAATTATTTTAATTTTAAGGGAAAGAAATTCCAATGGAATAAAGAAGCAAGTGGAGCAGTGGGAGAGTTGAATATCGAGGGATTAAATGATGTATTCAAAGTTTTTTCTGAAGAGCTTGGGCAAGGTGAAAATGCTCAGGGTTTAAAAGATCTTTTTAACAGAGCTTATCTAAATCATGATAACCTTACTGATGCTACTAGGTTTTTAGCTAATGAATTATTTGCACCATATGGTTTAGTTATTATTGATGCCAATAATTCCGAATTAAAAAATCAATTTATTCCTTTTGTTAAAACTGAATTATTAAATAAAACGGCATTTACTGCGGTTACTAAAACTAATGAAAGGTTATCTAACATTTCAGAAGATTATAAAATTCAAGTTAATCCTCGAGAAATCAATTTATTCTATTTAAAAGAAAATTTAAGAGAGCGTATTGTTTTTGAGGATGACAGTTATAAAGTGTTAAACACAGATATTGTTTGGAGTGAGAGTGAGATATTAAAACATCTAAATAAGGCGCCAGAACGATTTTCACCTAACGTAATTATGCGTCCGTTGTATCAAGAAGTTGTATTGCCTAATCTATGTTATATTGGAGGAGGTGGCGAATTGGCCTATTGGATGCAGTTAAAAGATTATTTTGATGAAGTAGAAATGCCATTTCCAATATTATTATTAAGAAATTCTGCTTTAATCCAAACTGAAAAGCATGAAGAAAAACTTCATAAATTAAATATTTCAAAAGAAGATTTGTTTTTGAATAGAGATGTTCTAATTAATAAAAAAGTTAGAGAAATATCTAATATTGATATTGATTTTTCTCCTCAAAAATTACATTTAAAACAGCAATTTGAAGGGTTGTTTAAGCTAACAGAACAAACCGATAAATCTTTTTTAGGAGCTGTAAAAGCACAAGAAATTAAACAATTAAAAGGGCTTGATACTCTTGAGAAGCGACTATTAAAAGCACAAAAAAGAAAACTTTCTGATGAAGTTCAAAGAATGACAGATATTAAAAATGAACTATTTCCAAACGGAAGTTTACAAGAGCGTAATACTAATTTTTCTGAGTTTTATTTGGAGTATGGAGAGCGATTAATTCCAAAACTTTTAGAAAGTTTAGAGCCTTTAAAGAGTAAATTTTCTATAATAACTATCTAGAATGCACAAAATAGATATAGATTTAGTTGACATGACTATGGATGTCATGAAGTATGTTATAGACCGATTATCCAACACTAAGAACAAAATTGGTATACCTAAAAAAGAAGAAGAGCTTAAAGCTTTGGTTGGTGAAACCATCACAAAACAAGGAGTTGGTGGTGAGGTTGCATTTAAATTATGGCGAAAACATCTAGCTAAATCGAATGTGCCTATTGACCACCCTAGGCATTTAGCCTTTGTGCCGGCATCGCCAACACGAGCAGCAGTTATGTTTGATTTGGTCACCTCTGCTTCCAGTATTCATGGCGCTTATTGGATGGAAGGCGCTGGTGGTATTTTTTGCGAAAATGAAGCTATGCGTTGGATTGTTTCTTTAACAGGATTACCAAAAGGTGCATTTGGGGTATTTACCAGTGGAGGAACGGCAGCTAACCTTTCTGCAATCGTAACGGCTAGAGAATATTGGAGAACCTAAAACAGAGGAATAATCTTGAAAAAGGGCTTATTATAACATCTATTGGCGCACATTCCTCAATTAAAGCTATGGCAAAAGTTGCCGATATAGATGTGGTATTAGTTGACACTGAAGATAGACTTGAGAAGGAGGCATTGCAAAAGGCAATCGATAATTTACCAATACAACAACGACAACGACTGTTTGCTGTTGTTGCAACTGGTGGAACTACTAACGCTGGAATTGTAGATGATTTAGAAGGTATTGCTCAAGTTAGTAAAAAGGAAAACTTGTGGTTTCATGTTGATGCTGCTTATGGAGGAGGGGCCTTAGTTGCAGATTCTGTACGCCATTTATTTAACGGTATAGAAGAAGCTGATAGTATTACCATAGACCCACACAAATGGATGTTTTCACCATACGATTGCGGCGCTGTTATTTATAAACACCCCGAATTAGCAAAACAAGCGCACTCACAAGACGGGTCATACTTAGATATATTTAAAGATGAAGGTGCACATGGTTTTAACCCTACAGATTATCAAATACAACTTACACGTCGGGTACGTGGCTTGCCATTATGGTTTTCATTAGCAACACACGGCACAGACAGGTACAAAGAAGCAGTAGAGCGAGGTATTGAGTTAGCTCAAATTGCAGGAGAGCTGATTGAAGGTAAACCCCATGTAGAGTTGGTGAGAGTACCAAGTTTATCTTGTGTTTTATATAGAAGAATTGATTGGGAGCCTGAAGATTACACACATTGGACTTATCAAAACCACAAGAATGGTTTTGCATTGGTAACCCCTACAAAATGGAAAAATGGAGATAGTTTTGAAACTGTTTCACGATTTTGTTTTATCAATCCAGATACTACTGAAAAGGATATAGAAATGATTTTAGATTCTATGGTTTAAAAATTAATAAAAAAAGAGGTATTCCAAATTCGTCATTTTAAAATCAATTCCTATTTTTGCGCATGCAACATGACAAGGTATTAATTTTAGACTTCGGATCGCAATACACTCAGCTTATTGCTCGTAGAGTTAGAGAACTCAACATATACTCCGAAATACATCCATTTAATAAAATTCCAACAAATATAGCAGAATACAAAGCTGTAATTCTTTCTGGTAGCCCAAACTCAGTAAGGGGTGAAGATGCATTGCATCCAGATTTATCAGAAATTAGAGGTAAAAAACCAATGCTTGCTGTTTGCTACGGCGCTCAATATTTAGCTCATTTTTCAGGAGGTGAAGTGGCACCATCAAACACAAGAGAATATGGTCGTGCAAATTTATCTTTTATCCAAAAGGGTGAGCCGTTTTTTTCTAGCATTTCTGAAGGTAGCCAAGTTTGGATGAGTCATAGCGATACTATTAAAGCATTACCAACAGGAGCTGTTTTATTAGCTAGTACAAATGATGTTGAAAATGCAGCCTATAGAATTGAAGGTGAAACGACTTATGCAATTCAATTTCATCCTGAGGTTTATCATTCAAAAGATGGTAAGCAGATATTAGAAAATTTTTTAGTAAGAATTGCAGATATCAATCAAGATTGGACACCAGATTCTTTTGTTGAAGAAACGGTTGAAGCTATTCAAGCTAAAGTTGGAAATGACAAAGTGGTTTTAGGTCTCTCGGGAGGTGTAGATTCTACTGTAGCGGCTGTTTTACTAAATAAGGCTATAGGGAAAAACCTGTATTGCATTTTTGTAAATAATGGTTTGCTTCGTAAAGATGAATTTGAAAGCGTACTAAACCAGTATGAGGGTATGGGACTTAACGTTAAAGGGGTTGATGCTTCTAAACGATTTTTAGATGCTTTAAAAGGTATTGAAGACCCAGAGAAAAAACGTAAAGCTATTGGAAACGCTTTTATTGAAGTGTTTGATGATGAGGCACATAAATTAGAAGATGTAAAATGGTTGGCACAGGGTACTATTTATCCTGATGTTATTGAGAGTGTTTCCGCTACAGGTGGCCCGTCAGCTACTATTAAAAGTCATCATAACGTAGGAGGTTTACCAGATTTTATGAAGCTTAAAATAGTAGAGCCTCTTCGTGCTATTTTTAAGGATGAAGTAAGGCGTGTAGGAACAACTTTGGGTATTGATCCAGAATTACTTGGGCGTCATCCATTTCCTGGTCCTGGATTAGGGATTCGTATTTTGGGTGATATTACTGCCGAAAAAGTACGTATGCTACAAGAGGTAGACCATATTTTTATTCAAGGTTTAAAAGATTGGGGGCTTTACGATAAGGTTTGGCAAGCAGGAGCTATGTTATTACCTGTTAATAGTGTTGGTGTAATGGGAGATGAGCGTACTTATGAAAAATGTGTAGCACTAAGAGCTGTAGAAAGTACTGATGGTATGACTGCCGATTGGGTAAACTTACCATACGAGTTTTTGCAAAAAACATCTAACGATATAATAAATAAGGTTAAAGGCGTTAATAGAGTAGTTTATGATATTAGTTCGAAACCGCCAGCTACAATTGAATGGGAGTAAATTAGCTAGAAGCTGGAAGTTATAAGTGGTTACTGAGACTGGAACTGAAACTAATTTTGCAGATTTGCCCGCGTTAGGGATAGTAGTGGAAAGCCCACAGCCCGACGAAGGAGGTGCGAGGACTTGTAACGAATAGCCCGACCCTTGGGTAACGCCCAAATAAAATTTTGGCATGTTATGTGCTAATGTTAAGAAAAGAGATTTCGTTTTAGTCTGTAATAGAGATATGGAACGTATATTATTAAGTAGTCAGGTTTTATTATATTTATCCAGGAGATACAACAACATGAAGAGATTTTTATTAGTATTTGTTTTGTTTTTAGCATTTGGTTTTACTACTGTTGAAGCGCAGAACTTTAGTACGCACAACGTTAAAAAGGGAGAAACTATTGAGGGGATTGCAAAACGTTATTTTGTAACGCCTTTAGATATTTATAAGTTAAACCCTGATGCTAAAAAGGAATTGAAACCTAATACGGTTTTAATTATACCAATATCTAAAGCTTTAAAGCCTAAGGTTACTGTTAATAAAGAGTTACAAGGTTTTAAGGAGCATAAAACGAAACGTAAAGAAACGCTTTATAGCTTGTCTAAAAAGTATAATGTCGCTGAGGAGGATATTAAGAAATATAATAAATTTTTGTATTCTAATCCGTTGCGTAAAGGTGATAAACTTCAAATTCCGAATTATAAAATTACTGAGATTATTGAGGAAGTTGCTACTACAAAAACCTATACGGTTTTGCCTAAAGAAGGTAAATGGCGTATTGCTTATAAATTCGGAATTTCGGTTGAAGAATTGGAAGTTCTAAACCCAGATATGGCTGAGGTTTTAGAGGAAGGTGCTATTATTAATGTACCTAATATAGAAGAGGATGAGCAGAAACAGTTTGACAATCAGTATAGTTATTATAAGGTCTTGCCAAAAGAAGGGTTTTATCGTTTAAAACTTAAATTAGACCTTGAACAAGATGAAATAGAGGCTTTAAATCCAGGATTAAAAGAAACGGGCTTAAAGTCTGGAATGATTTTAAAAATACCTTTTACTGATGCTGTTGAAGGTGTAGTTGGTGCTGAAAAAGCAGCTATAAGTTTGATTGATAGTATATCGGATTATAACACAAAGCACATTGCTATTATGTTGCCTTTTAGAATGCATCGTGTTGATTTTGATTCTATAAGTGATGCTAAAAAGAGTTTAAAGAAAGACCCATATTTAAATGTGTCTCTCGATTTTCATTCGGGAGTTTTAATGGCTTTAGATTCGCTAAAATCCTTAGGACTCTCTTTAAAGGTTGATGTTTATGATACACGATACGAAGTTAGTGAGGTGTCAAGAATTTTAAGCGAAAATGATTTTGAAAATGTTGATGCGGTTATAGGACCATTAACACCTGCTAGTTTTAATACAGTAGCCAAGGAATTAAAAAAGTATAATACGCCTGTAATTTCTCCAATAGGAACAAATTTAAAATTGCATGATAATGTGTTCCAGTCTAGGCCATCTGATGATTTATTGAAAACCAAGGTTATTAATTTTGTGAAATCTGATACGCTGGTAGAAAACATTGTTGTTATTACTGATACCAAAAATATAACCATTGCAAATGAATTGAAGCGTGAGTTTAATGCGGCTAAGGTGGTGTATTCAAGGAAGAATAAAGAAGGTGAAGATGAGTTTTTTGTAATTAAAGAGGATATTGAAGCTGCCTTAAAACCTGGAAAAAACATGGTGTTCTTAGAAACTCAAAATGAAGGGTATGCATCAAACGTAACGAGTGTTTTGGCATCTTTAAATAATAGAATAAATCCTGAAAAAGAAGAGGAAGCTGCTCCAGAAATTTTATTGGTCACTACCAATATTAACTCAGCTTTTGAGGGTGAGCAAATAAACAATACACACTTGTCTAATTTACAGTTTCATTTTGCTACCGCCTCAAAAGAGTATAGCGAGAATGATAATAATACTTTTGTTAAAGAGTATACTAAGCTTTATAATATTACGCCTAATAAAAGAGCGGTTAAAGGTTTTGATTTAACTATGGATGTGGTATTGCGTTTGGTGTCTTCTGAAGATTTATATGCATCAGTAAATAATGCACCCTTAACGGAGTATGTTGAAAATAAGTTTGCCTATACCAAGAAACTTTTTGGAGGCTATTTTAATGACTCTGTTTACCTTGTTAAGTACAACGATTTAACTATTGTTGAGGTAAAACAATAAGATTTAAGGCTGTTCGTTTTATAGCTACGTTATTGTGAACGCAGTGTAACAATCTGTTTATACTTTGGTTTAAATTATAATTTACTAAACCTATAATGTTTCTGTGGTTAGAATGCTTCTTTTATTTTTATGTTTTGTTTGTGTTCAAGATGAAGAACCAGTTTTACCTTGGAACGCATCTTACAAATTATCTTGGGCAGATTTTAAAGACAAACCCAATATGAATGAAAGCGCAGTTGCTATAACAGCTTCGGGTATTACATTTGGGTTTTCTATTACTCAAACTGATAAAAACGAAGTGGTTAGTTTTACAACTGAAGTGTTTGCACATTTTTATCCTGAGCAATCTTGGTATAAAATTAAACAGGCCGATAATCATATTTTAGGACACGAACAATTACATTTTGATATTACTGAATTATATGCACGTAAGTTTAGATATAGAATTAGCCAATTAAAAGTTTCGAATAACGTTAGGAGGCAGCTTAAGAAAATGCATAATGATATTAATGTTGAATTGGCGCAGATGCAAGACAAGTATGATAATGAAACTGATTATTCTAGAAATTTTGAATATCAGACTACATGGAAAATTTATATAGATACTGAGCTTAAAAAGTACTCTAAATATAAATCAACTTCTAAATAATAATTACTAAGTTCCAATAACCAATAACCAATAACCAATAACCAAATGCTGCCCGATAAACAATTTTTAATAGACTTGGCACATACTAAAATGCCTTTCGGAAAATATAAAGACCGTTACTTAATTGATTTACCCGAATATTATGTGGTTTGGTATCATAACAAGGGGTTTCCAAAAGGAAAATTAGGTACGATGTTGGAACAGGTTTATGAATTGAAGCTAAATGGCTTGGAAGAACTGATTTGGAACATAAGGAAGCAGTATCCTAAGCGTTGAAATTTTTGGTTTTCGTTACGTCCCCGCGAATAAGATTTGTTTCAATGAATTTTATTCGTTGTTGGTGTGAGTGCCTTTTGGCAGTCGCTCCAAATCTTATTCGCGGGGACGTTGGAGTGAATAACGCAGGAATTCACTCCAACTAAGCGAATATGACGTCGTTTTAATGACTTATATTCGATGTAACGAAGTTAGTTTATTTTTCTGACAAATTCAAGTTGATAAAATCAAAAATGGTATAATAAATTCAATAAATAATGTATCAAGCATTTTCTGTATAAACTTGTCCTCTATGTGGTTTTAAAACATCTCTTATAGGTTTCATTTTGTTTTCATCAATCACCAAAAATGCAATGGTGTGTATATTACTTAAATTTTCAATTCCTGTAATGGTAATATTTAATTTTTCTAATTGGATGTATTCTTTAAGGTGTATTTCGTGGTGTTCTGCAATTTTGCTGGCATCAGGACCATGAAAGTCCCAAATTAGTTTTAGTTTACGCATATGTTTTGTTAACTATTTTCAGTGATTATGAGTGTTGTGAAATTTTGCTCAAATATAAAGTTAAAAGAATGAAATATAATTCGTTGTTTAAAGTATTGAGTATATAATAATTACTTTTTTTAATCGTTAGCAAAACAACTTGTATTATACGTTTATATTATTATTTTTGTAAGCGTTGAAAAAAAATTACTCTATGATATTAAGATATTTATTTACTTTATTTTTAGCATTATTCATGCTAAATGTAGAGGCACAATCAGTTGATAACGATGTGCTTTTTACAATTGAAGGTAAACCTGTATATGCTTCAGAATTTCTGAGAGTTTATAACAAAAACCTAGATTTGGTTCAAGATGAGTCCCAAAAAGATGTTGACGAATATTTAAAGCTTTTTACTAACTATAAATTAAAGCTTGAAGAGGCTAAAACTTTGGGCTTACAAAATAAACCTTCCTATATAAGAGAACTTGCTAATTACAAAAAGCAATTAGCCAAAAATTATATAACAGATTCTAAGGTAACAGATAAATTAGTAGCAGAAGCCTATGAGCGTATGTTGTACGAGGTTAATGCAAATCATATTTTAATAAAAGTTGACGAAAATGCAAGCCCACAAGATTCATTGGCGGCATATAATAAAATAACTAAATTAAAAGAGAGAGCTTTAAAAGAAGGTTTTGAAAAAGTAAGAGCAGAAGTACACAACGGACAATCCATTTATGGTGAAAAGTTGGGGTATTTTGGAGGTTTTAAAATGGTTTATAAGTTTGAAAATGCAGCTTTTAATACGAATGTGGGCGGTATTTCAGAACCATTTAGAACACGTTTTGGTTATCATATAGTAAATATTTTAGACAAGCGAGAATCAAGAGGAGAGCGTACGGTTTCTCATATTATGGTTATGGAAAACAAAAAAGATTCTTTAGCAGAAAAACCAGAAGTTAGAATTCAAGATATTTATAAAAAATTAAATCAAGGTGAAACTTTTGAAGCTTTAGCTAAACAATTTTCTGATGATAAAAACTCTGCTTCAAAAGGCGGAAAGCTTAGAGCATTTTCTGGAGGGCAATTAAGAGCCAAAGAATTTGAAGATGTGGCTTTTGGTTTAAAAAATATTAACGATGTTTCTGAGCCTTTTAAAACCGATTTTGGATGGCACATTGTAAAGTTACATGAAATTACTCCTATACCTGGTTTTGAAGCTATTAAATCAGAATTAGTAGAAAAAGTAAGACGCGATAGCCGTTCAAAACTAATTGATAAAGCCCTTACAAACAAGCTTAGGGTAAAATATAGTATTAGCGATACGCCTCCAAATTTAGATTACTTTGTTTCTATTTTAAATGATGACTATTTTAAAAAAACTTGGAAGCTTCCAGCAGATTTTAATGGGCGTCAAGATTTAGTTAAAATAGGTGAGAAGCAATTTTCTTATAATGATTTTGGAGTCTATTTAACCAATACCCAGCGTGATAATTCTGGCAAGGAACCAATTAAATTATTAGTATCAAAAAAGTTTAATTTATTTTTAAATAAAAACTTGATTAAATATCAAGAAGACCATTTAGAAGAAGAAAACGAAGACTATGCATACATAGTTTCAGAGTACAGAGATGGTTTATTATTGTTTGATCTTATGGAAACAACAATATGGAACACAGCAAAAACCGATTCAACAGCTATACAGGCGTATTATGATAACCATAAAACAAATTATATGTTGCCAGAGCGTGTGGATGCTATTGTAGCGGTTTCAGCAAAACAAAAAACACTAAAAAAAGTATCTAAACTTTTAAGTAAAGAAATAGAGTTAGATGAAATAAAATCAATTGTGAACAGTGGTGTCAAAATTGATGTTATTTTTACAACAGGTATTATGGATGCTAAACACCAAGCGCTTCCAGATAATTTTGAATTTAAAAAAGGGCTTTCAGAAATTTATAAACATAACGATGCTTTTGTGTTGGTTAAAGTAAAAGAGGTATTGCCGCAAACACAAAAATCATTTGAAGACGCTAAAGGCAATGTTATAAGCGATTATCAAAATTATAAAGAAGAAAACTGGATTGAAAACTTAAAGGATAAATATAAAATAGCTTTGAATCAAGAAACATTAAAAGCTATTAAAACAAAACTTAAAAACTAAAGGTGCGCGTTAAAGTCATTTTATTATTATTACTAGTATTAGTAAGTTCTTGCGACTTATTAAAAAATTCGGATGAGCAAGAAGCAATAGCTAGAGTTAATAATAATTATCTTTATAAAGATGATATTAAAGGCTTGGTTTCAGAAGACGCATCAAAAGAAGATAGTACACTTTTAATTAAAAATTTTATTAAGCGTTGGGCTACTCAGCAATTATTTGTTGATGGTGCTAAACTAAATTTAACAGAAGAAAAACAAGAAGCTTTTAATAGATTGGTTGATCAATATAAAAATGATTTATATAGTAAGGCCTATATTGAAGCTTTAGTAAAGCGTAGCATAAATAGAGATGTTTCTTATCAAGAAGCAGAATCATATTATAGTAATAATAAAGAAGTTTTTAAGTTGAACGAAGAACTTATTAAGTTTCGTTATATCCATGTTAACGAAAATATTATTGATTTTGAAAATATAAAAAAGAAGCTAAAACGTTACAATAACGAAGATAAAAGGGCTTTAGATTCTATCTCAATTCAATTTAAATCTTACTCACTTAACGACTCTATTTGGATTAAATTAAGTCAAGTAATTAAAAAAATTCCATCTGTAAATCCAGAAAACAGAAATCAACTGTTAAAAAAATCTAATTTTGTACAACTCAAAGATTCATTAGGAGTATATTTGATGCAAATTAATGATGTTTTAGTTAGAAATGACACGGCACCGTTAGAATATGTTAAGCCTACAATCGACCAAATAGTCATTAATAAACGTAAGCTCGAATTTATTAGAGAATTAGAAAAAGATATCACAAAAGATGCGATTAAAAACAAACAATTTGAAATATACAATTAACCTTAAACACATAATTATTTTATGTGTAGTCTTGTTAGCAGTAAATACTATTGGCGCCCAAGAAATTATTGAAGATGAAGTTAAGAAGGAAGAGGTTATTAAAAAAGTAGATTCTGTTGATACATCAAATGCCTTTAAAGTTGATGGTGTTGCTGCTGTAGTTGGAGATTTTATAGTTTTAGAATCAGATATTCAAAAAGAAAAGGATCAAATAAAAGCAAGCGGAGGTTCCATTGAAGGTGTTGAAGATTGTGAGTTATTCGGTTTGATGTTAGAAAGAAAACTCTATGCACATCATGCTATTCAAGATAGTCTACCTGTTTCAGATGCTGAGGTAAGAAAAAATGTTGATTATCAAATTCAACAGTTTTTACAACAAACAAATGGGTCTATGAAGCGTCTTTTAGAGTTTTATAATAAAGACGATGAGCAAAGTTTTAGAGATGAAATGTTTGAGATAAATAAATCAAACTTATTAGCTCAGAGAATGCAAGCTAAAATTGTTGAAGAAGTTGAAATTACACCAGAAGAGGTTAGAGCTTTTTTCAATAAAATACCAGAGGATGAACGACCAAATTTTGGTACAGAGCTTAAAGTTGCACAAATCGTGGCTGAACCTAAAGTTTCTGATGAAGAAAATCAAAAAATCATTAACCGTTTAAAACAATTTAAAGCAGATATTATTGAAAAAGGAGCAAGTTTCCGTTCTAAAGCTGTTTTATATTCGCAAGACCCTGGCTCTGCAAGTAGAGGAGGTAAATATACGCTTAACAAAAAGCAACCAAAAATGGTTAAAGAGTTTAGGCAAGTAGCGTTTGCATTACAAGAAGGCGAAGTTTCTGAGCCATTCAAAACGGAATATGGTTATCATATTATTACCTTAGAAAAAATTAGAGGGCAAGAATATGATGTTGCCCATATTTTATTAACCCCTCAAGTGTCTAGTGAAGCTATTCAAGAAGCTAAGGAGCGTCTTGAAAAAGTTAGAGAGCGCATTGTTGCTGGTGATATTTCTTTTGCTGATGCAGCAAGAGAAGTTAGTGATGAAAAAGAGACTAGAAGTGATGGTGGTCAATTGATAAACCCAACAACACAAGATTATAATTTTGAGTTAACAAGAATGGATCCAGAATTATATGCTCAAATTCAAAACTTAAAAGATGAAGAAGTGAGTTTGGTATTAAGGGAAGAAGATAGAACTGGTGGGCAAAAATTTAAACTCCTAACGGTTACTGATAGAATTGATGAACACCAAGCTGATTATGCACGTGATTATTTGAAAATTAAAGGTTTAGCATTAGAAGAAAAGAAAATTAGAGCTATTGAAAAGTGGCAAGATGAAAAAATTATTGATACCTATGTTAAAATAAGTAAAGAACATAAAGGATGTGATTTTTCTGGAAACTGGTTAAAAAAATAGTTAATATGTCTGATGTCGCTGCAATAGAGGAATTTGTAAAAAAATTTAAAGATTTAAAAACAGAAATTTCCAAAGTCATAATTGGACAGGACGAAGTAGTTACTCAAATTCTTATTTCAATTTTCTCTGGAGGGCATTCATTATTAATTGGTGTCCCAGGTTTAGCAAAAACATTAATGGTAAATACCATTGCTCAAGCATTAGGCTTAGATTTTAAACGTATTCAGTTTACTCCAGATTTAATGCCTAGTGATATTTTAGGAAGTGAGATTTTAGATGAAGACCGTCATTTTAAATTTATAAAAGGCCCAATTTTTGCAAACATCATTTTAGCAGACGAGATTAATAGAACACCGCCGAAAACACAAGCCGCTTTGCTAGAAGCTATGCAAGAACGCTCTGTTACTGTAGCTGGTCATCATTACAATTTAGATTTACCATATTTTGTTTTAGCAACGCAAAATCCAATAGAACAAGAAGGAACATATCCTTTGCCAGAAGCACAACTGGATCGTTTCATGTTTGCTATTAATTTGGATTACCCAACTTACGAGGAAGAAGTACAAGTTGTAAAAGCAACAACTTCAGATATTAAAGTTAAAGTAAATGCTTTATTTTCTGCTCAGCATATTGTAGATTTTCAACATTTAATTCGCCGTATACCTGTGGCGGATAATGTTATTGAATATGCGGTTTCTATGGTGGGGAAAACAAGACCAAATTCAGAAGCAGCTCCAGATTTAGTAAAAACTTATTTAGATTGGGGTGCAGGCCCTAGAGCATCGCAAAATTTAATATTAGCAGCAAAAACTCATGCTGCAATACATGGTAAATTTTCTCCTGATATTGAAAACGTTCAAGCCGTAGCTCAAAGTATATTACGTCATAGAATCATTAAAAATTATAAAGCAGAAGCAGAAGGCGTTTCAGAAGCGCAGATTATTAAGAGTTTATTTTAAATTAGTTACATTGAACGGGCTTCGATGTATATAGATTATAAAAATAGAATCTTTGGATTAGATGTTCTTCGAGCAATTGCTATCCTAATGGTTTTATTTTCACATTCAACGCTTTTATTATTTCCTAATCAACAACATTTATTAATTACCATAATTCAATTTTTTGGAACTATTGGTGTCGATTTATTTTTTGTACTAAGTGGATACCTCATTGGAACAATTATTTTAAAGCAACTACAAAAAGGAAAGACTAAATTTAAAGATTTTTGTTATTTCTGGATGCGTCGTTGGTTTAGAACTTTACCAAATTATTTTTTAATTCTTTCACTAAATATCCTGGCGTTATATGTCTTGAAAGGAAAAATTATAAATGAAGTAATTACTTATTTTGGATTTTTACAAAATTTTAATAGCCCACATCCTAATTTTTTTACCGAAGCATGGAGTTTATCTATTGAGGAGTATGCTTATATAATTGGCCCTTTACTTTTGTTTATTTTGGTTTCTTATTTTAAAAAAACATCCAAAAACCAATTGTTTTTAATTACAGTTTTAGGTATTATAATTTTAGTGACTTGCTTGAGGTTTAATTTTCATTTAAGTAATAAAATACAATCAATGCATGAATGGAGTCAGGAGATAAGAAAAGTGGTTATATATAGAATTGATAGTATATACTACGGTTTTTTGGCGGCATTCTTAATTTATAATTTCAATAGTTTTGTAAAGCAATTTGAACGCCGTTTTTTTTGGATTGGATTAGTCCTTTTTTTGGGAATTCATATTTTGATTTTTGGATTTGATTTACAGCCAGAACATGCAACACTTTTTTTCAATATATTTTATTTACCACTTTTATCCATTAGCTTGTTGTTGCTGTTTCCAGTATTTGTTAATTGGGACCAATCGAATAGATTTAAATCTCAAATTACCCAAATAAGTATTTTGTCATACGGTTTGTATCTTGTTAATTACTCTTTAATATTACTTACAATGCAACATTTTATAAATATTGAGGTGCAATCTGTATTTATAAAAATAATTTTATTGGCTGTTTACTGGCTTTCTTCCTTTGCCCTAGCTTTTTTACTATACAGGTTTTTTGAAAAACCAATGACCGATTTAAGAGATTTGAAGTCTATAAGAAGGTATTTTTGTGATTAGCTTAAATAATAATCAATTTTATTAGTAAAATAGTAGTAAAACCATAATCAATCAAATTAATAATATCACTATAATAAATAACTATAATTACTTGTTGTATTCTAGTGTTTCTTTTTAAAACTTTGCTTTAATTCATTAAGTTTGTAGAACTAAAAAATAATTAACTATTTGGCTTAGATTTAATAATTGAGGCCAATTTAATACTGAAAAAACTTCTTTTATGAGTATTTATAAAGATTACATCAAGGAGATTGAAAAACGAAGAGGTCAAGGACTTCATCCTAAGCCAATTGATGGTGCCGAATTACTAAGCGCAATCATTACCCAAATTAAAGATTTAGATAACGAATATAGAGAGGATTCTCTTAACTTTTTTATCTACAATGTTTTACCAGGGACCACGAGTGCTGCTGGTGTAAAAGCTAAGTTTTTAAAAGAAATTATTTTAGGAGAGTCAATTGTTAAAGAAATTACACCTGCATTTGCTTTCGAGCAGTTATCACACATGAAAGGTGGACCTTCGGTTGAGGTGTTATTAGATTTAGCTTTAGGCAGCGATACTGCTATCGCTGAGGAAGCGGCCAAAGTTTTAAAAACTCAAGTTTTCTTGTACGAAGCTGATACAGACCGTTTAGAAAACGCTTTGAATTCAGGAAGTGCAATTGCAAAAGATATTATCGAAAGTTATGCAAAAGCTGAATTCTTTACTAAACTACCAGAAATAGACGAAGAAATTGAAGTCGTAACTTATATTGCCGGAGTTGGTGATATTTCTACCGATTTATTATCTCCAGGAGGAGATGCGCACTCGCGTTCAGATAGAGAATTACACGGGCAATGTATTTTTGAGCATAATAAAGACATGCAAAAAGAAGTGTTAGCTTTAAAAGCTCAGCACCCAGATAAACGTGTGATGCTTATTGCAGAAAAAGGAACCATGGGCGTTGGTTCTTCAAGAATGTCTGGTGTAAATAATGTAGCTTTATGGACAGGTATTTCGTCTAGTCCTTACGTGCCATTTATTAATATTGCTCCAGTAATTGCTGGTACAAATGGTATTGCTCCAATTTTTTTAACTACGGTTGGCGTAACTGGTGGTATTGGTTTAGACCTGAAAAACTGGGTAATTCAAAAAGATGCAGATGGAAAAACAATTCGTGATAAAGACGGAGAACCAGTATTAAAAGAAACCTACTCTGTAGCAACAGGAACGGTACTTACAATTAACACAAAAGAGAAAAAATTATATAACGGAGATACAGAATTAAAAGACATTTCTGCGGCATTTACACCACAGAAAATGGAGTTCATGAAAGCGGGCGGTTCTTACGCTGTTGTTTTCGGTAAAAAATTACAAACATTTGCAGCTAAAACTTTAGGTATCGAAGCACCTCAAGTATATGCGCCTTCAAAAGAAGTATCTATTGAAGGACAAGGTTTAACAGCTGTGGAAAAAATATTTAATAAGAATGCAGTAGGAACTTCTGGAGCAACCTTACATGCAGGTTCTTACGTTCGTGCAGAAGTAAATATTGTAGGGTCTCAGGATACTACAGGATTAATGACTTCTCAAGAATTAGAGATGATGGCTGCAACAGTTATTTCTCCAATTGTAGACGGTGCGTACCAATCAGGTTGTCATACAGCATCAGTTTGGGATGATAAATCTAAAGCTAATATTCCAAGATTAATGAGCTTTATGAACGACTTTGGTTTAATTACTGGTCGTGATCCAAAAGGAAAATACTTCCCAATGACCGATGTTATTCATAAAGTGCTTAACGATATTACGGTGGGTGATTGGGACATCATTATTGGTGGAGATTCTCATACACGTATGTCTAAAGGTGTTGCTTTCGGAGCAGATTCAGGAACCGTTGCTTTAGCATTAGCTACAGGCGAGGCTTCTATGCCAATTCCAGAATCGGTTAAAGTAACTTTTAAAGGACAAATGAAATCGTATATGGATTTCCGTGATGTTGTTCATGCAACGCAATCTCAAATGTTAAAGCAATTTGGCGGTGAAAACGTATTCCAAGGACGTGTAATCGAGGTTCATATTGGAACTTTAACTTCAGACGAAGCTTTCACATTTACAGATTGGACGGCAGAGATGAAAGCAAAAGCATCTATCTGTATTTCTGAAGATGATACCTTAATCGAATCTTTAGAAATTGCAAAAGGTCGTATCCAAATCATGATTGAAAAAGGTATGGACAATGCAAAACAAGTGCTTCAAGGTCTTGTTGATAAAGCAGAAACTAGAATTACGGAGCTTAAAACCGGAATTAAACCATCGTTAAGACCAGATTCAAACGCAAAGTATTATGCTGAAGTTATTATTGATTTAGATGAAATTGCTGAACCAATGATTGCAGATCCAGATGTAAATAACGAAGATGTTTCTAAACGTTACACGCATGATAACATTAGGCCATTATCTTACTACGGCGGCACTAAAAAAGTAGATTTAGGATTCGTAGGATCTTGTATGGTACATAAAGGCGATATGAAAATATTGGCTCAAATGTTAAAGAATGTTGAAGCACAACAAGGTAAGGTAGAATTTAAAGCGCCATTAGTTGTTGCACCTCCAACATATAATATTGTAGACGAGTTAAAAGAAGAAGGCGATTGGGAAGTACTTCAAAAGTACTCAGGATTTGAATTTGACGATAGCGCACCAAAAGGATTAGCACGTACCAAATACGAAAACATGCTGTACTTAGAGCGTCCAGGTTGTAACTTATGTATGGGTAACCAAGAAAAAGCGGAACCAGGCGATACGGTTATGGCAACATCAACACGTTTGTTCCAAGGTAGAGTTGTAAAAGATTCTGGCGAGAAAAAAGGAGAATCATTATTATCATCTACACCAGTGGTTGTATTATCTACAATTTTGGGTAGAACACCAACTATGGCGGAATATGAAGCTGCTGTCGATGGCATTGTTTTAACTAAGTTTAAGCCTTCGCAAAAGCAATTAGTAAGATAGTCATCAGATTTTTAATAATTTAAAATCCTGAGTCTAAGACTTGGGATTTTTTTTTGCACTTTTATTTAATACAATTCTTTGGGCGTTACCACAAGGGTCGGGCTTTACGCTATATCTTTTTTTATACGTCTTTGCATGGAGTATGCAACGTGGCAATCTGTCTAATTGTAGTTCAATATATTTATTTTAAGTGGTTTTTAAAAAAAAGGATGCCGCTTCAATCCCTAACGCACTTCAGGACTAAGTTTCAATTTCTGGAGTAAAATTCGGCTTTTAAAGTCAAGCTTTATTTCGTATCTTAGGTTACTTAAAAAAACTAAAAAATATACTATGGCATTTGACATTAACATGATAAAAGGTGTTTACACCAAAATGGCTGAACGTGTAGATAAAGCACGTAAGATTGTAGGGAAACCACTAACACTATCAGAAAAGATTTTATATTCTCATCTTTGGGATGGCGAGCCTACCGAGGCTTTTACTAGAGGAAAGAATTATGTAGATTTTGCACCAGACAGAATTGCGTGTCAAGATGCTACAGCGCAAATGGCATTATTACAATTTATGCAAGCTGGAAAAACAGAGGTTGCAGTACCAACAACGGTACATTGCGATCACTTAATACAAGCTAAAGAAGGTGCGGCAACAGATTTAAAACACGCTAATAATGTAAGTAGTGAAGTTTTTAATTTCTTAGAGTCAGTGTCTAATAAATACGGAATTGGTTTCTGGAAACCAGGTGCAGGCATTATACATCAAGTAGTTTTAGAAAATTATGCATTCCCCGGAGGAATGATGATTGGTACCGATTCTCACACGGTTAATGCCGGAGGTTTAGGAATGGTAGCTATAGGCGTGGGCGGTGCTGATGCGGTAGATGTTATGGCTGGCATGGCATGGGAATTAAAGTTTCCAAAATTAATTGGTGTTAGGTTAACTGGAAAATTATCGGGTTGGACAGCGCCTAAAGATGTTATTTTAAAAGTAGCCGAAATTTTAACGGTAAAAGGAGGAACAGGGGCTATTGTTGAATATTTTGGGCCTGGAGCAACATCTATGTCTTGTACAGGAAAAGGAACCATTTGTAACATGGGAGCTGAAATAGGAGCAACAACATCTACTTTTGGATATGATGACTCTATGGAACGCTATTTACGTGCTACAGATAGAGCAGATGTCGCCGATGCTGCAAATACAGTAAAACAACACTTAACGGCTGATGCTGAGGTTTATGCTAATCCAGAACAGTATTTTGATCAAGTTATAGAAATCAATCTATCAGAATTAGGGCCATTACTAAACGGCCCTTTCACTCCAGATTTGTCAACAACAGTTGGTAAAGCCATGACTGAAAAAGCAACTTCAAACGAGTGGCCTTTAAAAGTAGAATGGGGATTAATAGGGTCTTGTACAAATTCATCTTATGAAGATTTATCAAGAGCATCATCTATTGCGCAACAAGCTTTAGATAAAGGTTTGAAAATGAAAGCCGAATTAGGAATTAATCCAGGTTCAGAGCAAGTACGCTACACAGCAGAACGTGATGGTATTCTAGGGATTTTTGAAAACCTAGACGCAAAAATATTCACCAATGCCTGCGGACCATGTATTGGACAATGGGCAAGGTATTCAGATCCTAAAAATGCGCCAAAAAATAGTATAGTTCATTCTTTCAACAGAAACTTTGCAAAACGTGCGGATGGCAATCCAAATACCCACGCATTCGTAGCGTCACCAGAATTAACAGCTGCTATAGCGGTTGCTGGACGTTTAGATTTCAATCCGTTAACCGATAAGTTAATCAACGAAGACGGGCAAGAAGTCATGTTCGATGAGCCAACAGGATGGGAATTACCACCAAAAGGTTTCGCCGTAGACGATAACGGCTATTTAGCACCCGAAGCAGATGGTAGCCATGTTCAAGTTTCAGTAAAAGACGATTCAGAGCGTTTACAATTATTAACACCTTTCGAACCTATCGGAAATTCTATTACAGGCGCAAAACTATTAATCAAAGCATTCGGAAAATGTACTACTGATCATATTTCTATGGCAGGTCCTTGGTTACGTTTTCGAGGGCATCTAGATAACATTGCAAACAATACCTTAATTGGCGCAGTAAATGCCTTTGGTAAGAAAACTAATTTTGTTAAAAACCAAATAACAGGAGAATTCGGAGGCGTTCCAGATACGGCTAGAGCATATAAAGCTGTAGGCATCAAAACCATTGTAGTTGGAGACCATAACTATGGCGAAGGCTCATCTAGAGAACATGCTGCCATGCAACCACGCCATTTAGGTGTCGCTGCGGTTATTGTAAAATCTTTTGCCCGTATTCACGAAACAAACCTTAAAAAACAAGGGATGTTAGGTTTAACCTTTGCTAACGAAAGCGATTACGATTTAATCCAAGAAAACGATACCTTCAATTTTACAGATTTAAATGAATTTGCACCAGGAAAACAGTTAACCCTAGAAGCAGTTCATGAAGACGGATCAACAGATACCATCAAATTGAACCACACCTATAACAATGCACAAATAGCATGGTATAACGAAGGTTCAGCGCTTAATTTAATTAAGAAGCAAAACGCATAATTACATATCAAATAGCTTACACAGACCTGTCAGGTTTTTAAAACCTGACAGGTCTTTTTTTATATTTAAGATTTTTTGGGCGTTACCCTAAAAAGGGTCGGGCTTTCCGTTATATCTTTTTAAAACGTCATAGCGAGGAGTGAGCGACGTGGCTATCTGTTTATTGGTTACTTTAAAGCCAATTTATTACTATCTATTTTTTAAAAAGGATGCCACTGCAATCCCTAACGCACTTATTTACTAGGTTATAGTATTAAAAGAAGTTAGTCAATTTTTCTGATAAAGTCAAGAAATACAAAATATCACTACTAGGAACAATTATTAGACATATTACCTTTAATCCAAAACATCAAAACCGTATTTTTGAAAAAACTTCAAAAAAATGAACTCCAGACAAGACCAGTTAAAAGCTTTTGATAGATTATTAACTATTATGGACGAGTTGCGCGCGCAATGTCCGTGGGATAAAAAGCAAACTATGGAAACCTTGCGCCACTTAACCATAGAAGAAACTTATGAGCTTGGAGATGCCATTCTGGATAAAGACTTAAAAGAAGTTAAAAAAGAATTAGGCGATGTGTTATTACACATAGTTTTCTATGCAAAAATAGGAAGCGAAACCAAAGATTTTGATATCGCCGATGTATGTAACAGCATTTGCGAAAAACTAATAAATAGGCATCCACACATTTACAGCGATGTAAAAGTTGAAAATGAAGACGATGTAAAACGTAATTGGGAAAACCTAAAGCTTAAAGAAGGTAAAACAAGTGTGTTAGAAGGTGTTCCAAAAAGTTTACCAGCTTTAGTAAAAGCCAACAGAATTCAAGAAAAAGTTGCTGGTGTTGGTTTTGATTGGGAAGCACCAAATCAAGTTTGGGAAAAAGTAGAGGAGGAGATAAACGAATTTAAAGCTGAAGTACAATCTGGTAATAAAGATAAAATGGAAAGTGAATTTGGTGATGTTATTTTCTCTATGGTAAACTATGCTCGCTTTTTAAACATAAACCCAGAAAATGCATTAGAACGTACTAATAAAAAATTCTCAAAACGTTTCCAGTATCTAGAAAGTAAAGCTAAAGCATTAAACAAACCACTTAAAGACATGACACTTGCTGAAATGGATGTGTTTTGGGAAGAAGCTAAGAAGTTATAGTTTACAGTCTCAGTTTACTATTTTCAACTAACAACTAACAACTAACAACTAACAACTAACAACTAACAACTAACAACTAACAACTAACAACTAACAACTAACTAATAAAACCCTTTAATTTTTTGAAGCTTAGCTTTCCATAGATCTAAAGCTTCTTTATGTTTTTTAATATTAGTATGTACTTCTTTAACAAGTGGATTTTCTTCATCTACATTAGTGAAAAACTGTAAGTTATTTTCAAGTTGATTGATTTGTCCTTTAACTTCGTCAATCTTCTTACGAATAAAATTACGCTCGTTATCAAGGTTTCTTGTGTCATCAGGATTATGAAGACTATCCAGTTTATTTTCATACTTAATCATTTCAGCCTCGGTTTTGTCGAGATTCAATCCATTAAGTAAACTATCTATAGTTTTCTGAAACTTACCATCAATATAGCGTTTATCATTAGGAACTCGCCCTAAGATTTGCCATTGTTTAATATGCTCTTTTATGGTTTCAACACCTTTTTCTTTATCTTTCGGGAGTTCTAAATCTTTTAAGCTTTTTAAGAACTCGTTCTTTTTGTTGTAAGCTTCAACTTGTTCTTCACTAGCCGCATTTCGCTTGGCGTGTATTCTATCAAAATAGCCATTACAAGCCGCTTTAAAACGTTTCCAGATTTTATCGCTATCTTTCCTTGGAACATGACCAATTCTTTTCCAATCACTTTGAATTTTTTTCATTAAAGGTGTAACGGTTTCAAAATCGTCACTGTCTTTATTGTCTTCTGCTACTTTTATTAAATCAAGTTTAAGTTGTAGGTTTTTGAATTGATCTTTTTTAAGGTCTTTGTAAAATGCGTTCTTCTTTCTATTAAAAGTTCTAACTGCGTCCTTAAATTTTGCCCAAGTTGCTTCATTAACTTTTAAAGGTACTTTTCCCGCACTAAAAAATGCTTCTCTTAGTTCCTCAACATATTTAATTTTTTTCTGTAAAGCACTATGCGATTGCGTGTCTTGAGTAGCTATGTCTTCAATTTTTGAAATAATCTCTAGTTTATGCTCTAGGTTTTTTTCGTAAACTTTGTCAATTTCTTTATAATAAACTTGACGCTTATCATTAATAGTTTTTGTGGCAGTTTTAAAACGTTCCCAAATACTTTCGCGATGTTCTCTAGAAACTGGGCCAAGTTCTTCCTTCCACATTTTGTGAAGTTCTTGTAACTCTCTAAAAGCACGCATGGCATCATCTCCATTTGCTAATTCTTCAGCGCGCTCAATAATTAATAATTTTTTTTCGAGATTGTGCTTAAAATCTAAGTCACGTAACTCTCTATTAATGTTTAAAAAATCATAGAATCGTTCTACATGATGGTGGTAGCTATTCCAGGCGTTATTATACTTGTCTCTTGGTATAGGGCCTGTGTTTCTCCAGCGTTCTTGTAATTCTTTAAAGTGTTTGTATGTTGTATTAATATTTTCTTCAACATTAATTAGCCCTTTCAACTCTTCAATAATCTCAAGTTTATCAGCTAAATTTTGTTTTAAGTTTTTTTCTAAACTTTGATAATGTTCATTTACCTTTTTGCGATATTGTCTATAAGCTTCCTTATATCTTTTTTGAACGGGAGAAGAGTAGTAGAAGTCTATTATGTTTCCGCCATCATTTATAAAATCTTCTTTCTTTTCATCAATTAAAGCCTGAAATTTTGTTTTAAATTCAGAATTTATATTATCAACGTGAGATTTAATAGCTTGTACCTTTTCTTTCTCTATAAGCTTTTCTAGCTCAATAGCTAAAGCTTCTAACGACATAGTATCGTACTCTTTAACCTCAATTGTATGCCTGTCTTTATTGCCTTCGTCTTCTGCATCTTCAGCATTTGAGTCTTCAATTTCATTAATTACCTCGTCTTGCTCTTCAACAACGTCATCACTCTTAATACTCTCGTCTTCTATAGCTTGATTAGGTACAGTAGATTCGGTAACATCACTAGGAGTGGCTTCAACGTTTTGATTTTCATTTAATTCGATGGTGCTATCTTCAGAGTTATTTTCTTCAACTCCATCTATTTCTTGAGGTTTATTAATATCAGACATTTTTAAAAATGTTAAGGTTCGTCAAAATTACTTTCGACATTAAAGATACTAACAAGTATAGTATTTACAAAGCAGTATGAACTGTTTTATTTAATATCCCAAATAGACCAAGACTTTTCTGCCTGAAGTCTTAACATGTTTAATCCATTAATTATTGTTGCTCCATTTTTTTTGCCTTGTTGCAAAAATTTGGTTTCCTCGGGATTGTATATTAAATCAAAGAGAATATGGTTTTCATTTATTGCACTATAAGGAATTTTAGGACATTCCTCGATATTAGGAAACGTTCCTAAAGGTGTGCAATTAATAATAATTTGGTGGTCATTTATATCTTTTTCGTTTAACGTATCATACGAAAAGCCTATCCCTTCTTTTAACGTTCTTGATACGTATTGATAATCTATACCCATTTTGCTAAGTGCATATGCAATAGCTTTACTAGCACCCCCAGTACCTAATATTAAGGCCTTTTTATGCTGCGGCTCAATATATGGTTTAAGTGTGTTTTTAAACCCATAATAATCAGTATTGTAACCTACTAGTTTTCCTTTTTTTGTAATCTTGATTGTATTTACAGCTCCAATAGCCTTCGCTTTTTTATTAATTTTATCGAGAAACGGAATGACTTGTTCTTTGTATGGAATGGTAACATTAAGACCTTTTATGCCTTCCGTATTTTCTATAATTGAAGGAAACAAATCAATGTTTTCAATATCAAAATTTTCATAAGAAATATTCTTAATATTTTCATTTTCAAACTTCTTTTTGAAGTATGACCTTGAAAATGAATATGATATATTTTTACCTAATAAACCTAGTTTGTTCATGTTGCTTTTCTAGTTTTTTGTCCGTACCATTCTAATGCCAAAACTATGACTATTCCTAAAATAATAAAACAAATAGCGTAATAAGTTTGGGTGTTTAAATCTGGAATGAAACGCTGGTAATTCTCTATAATTTTTTCATTTCTTGAGTCCAATAGAAAACTTCCGGTTTCACCTAATTTATAAATGGTTTCTTTCCATGGCCAAACAACGCCTAATGAACCTATTATGAAGCCTATAATAGTTGAAAGTGTTATGCTTTTAAAGCGTTTTAATATGTAACTTAATACATGCGAGAATGTTACTAAACCAACAACTGAACCTATGGTAAAAACCACTAAAACCTTTAACATTCTTAAGCGCTCATTATTTTCAATAAAGCTAAAATTTCCAGTGATGACTTCAGAAAATGTATCGTATAATGCATTTACAGAGTCAACTAAAAGCAGTACATAATTACCTAAAAGAATAAGAATAAAAGAACCTGAAAAACCAGGTAAAGTCATGCCAGAAACACTAATTATTCCACAGAAAAAAACAAACCAAAGGTTGTCGTTTTCTTTTGCTGGGTTTAAAAAACTAATTCCGAGTCCGAGTAAAATACCAATAGCAAGCGAAGTATAGGTTTTATAATTCCAGTCTTTAAAATCTTTATTGATATAATAAATTGAGCCTACAATCATTCCAAAAAACACACTCCAAATATAGAGTTCATAATGCTTAATAAGATAGTCTAAAACTTTTGAAATACTAAAATAGCTTACAATCATTCCTAAGAAAAGCAAACCTAAAAAACGCCCGTTTATATACCTGTAAAAGCTATTAAATCGCCCGTTTATGAGAAGTTTAAAGGCTTTAGAATTAACTTTTTTTAGAGAATAAATAAATTCTTCATAAAAGCCAGCAACAAATGCTACAACACCGCCAGAAACACCAGGTACTTTATTAGCAGCACCCATTCCTAATCCTTTTAAAATTAGAAATAACTTACCTGTAAGTGTTCTGGTACTTTCCATTATTATTTTTTAGAGCCCAAACGTTCAAGAATAAAAATTGTTAAAAAACCTAAAATCATAAGTACTATGGCTAATGTAAGTTGATTATTCCCTTCAAAGGACAAAGGACTAATACTTTCCTGTAATAAAGGAGATTTTATTCCCTTTGAATTTGTGTGCCATGTTATTGTATTTTTCCATGGCCATACTTTGTTTAATGAACCAAAAATAAACCCAGTTAAAAGGGCTAGTGTGATATTGTGATAATGTTTAAAAAGCCATTTTAAAACGTGACTAAAGCTTAAAAGTCCAACAACAGCTCCAAACCCAAAAATGATTATTTTTTTTATGTCAATATCATGAATGGCATCACTAAGCGTTTTATATGCACCTAGAATAATTAGTATAAAAGAGCCTGAAATACCTGGTAAAATCATAGCGCAGATAGCTATAGCTCCTGCCAGAAATAAAAACCATGGATTGTCATTAGTGCCTAATGATGGTAGTTTACTTATATAAAAAGCAATTGCAGCTCCAATAATTAAAGCCAATATTGAAACAAGATTCCATTTTGTAATTTGTTTTCCAACAAAGTAAATACTAGCTATGATAAGGCCAAAAAAGAACGACCATATTAAAACAGGGTGGTGCTCAAGTAAATATTTAGCAAGCTTCATAAAAGACACAAAGCTGATTATTACACCAGAGAGAAGTGCTAATAGGAAATTTCCATTTGCTTGCTGCCAAAATGCTTTAAGACCTTTATTAAAAAGGGTTTTAAATAGCGCCCCATTTACGTTACTAATTGTAGATATAAGTTCTTCGTAAATACCAGAAATAAAAGCGATAGTACCTCCAGAAACTCCAGGGACGGCATCTGCAGCTCCCATGGCTAATCCTTTAAACGAAATAATTAGGTAATCTTTTAACTGTCTTCGCATACTTTGATTTTATTTAAAATCAAAGGTATACAATTGGTTATTAAAAAAAAATAATATAACTCTATGAAAACTTTATTTAAGGGTTTGATTAATTATATTTTTTATTTGAAGTTTGTTAGAAACTTTAGGGAAAAGTTCTTCAATAATGAAAGCATAATCTTCATTATGATTGAGTCCGTTTTTAAGATAAAAAATGCCTTTGTCATTTTCTTTTAAAACAAAATATAACCCTGCTAAACGGTATTCCAATTCGGCATTTTCAGGATAGAATTCTATAGCTTGCTCAAAATTAAATATTGCAGCTTGTGGTTCGCCTAGTTTAATTAATAAATCTCCTCGAGAAAGCCATGTGTTTAACTCATAGTTACCTAGTTCTATAGTTTTTTTATACCCACGTTCAGCTTCTTCATATAATTTTAAACGCTGATTTATTTGCGAGTATAGTTTCCAATAGATAACATTTTCAGAATCAATATTAAGCGCTTTGTTTATAAAAAACAATGCCTTTTTGTAATCATTTTTTTTATTATAAAATTTTGTGATTGCAATCCAACCTTTATCTAACAATGGGTCTTCATGAACAGTTCTATCGTAATATTGAATTGCTAAATCTTCTTTGTCTAGTTTTTCATAGCAGGTTCCTATGCGTAACAATGCAAAAGAAGTAGGCTCATCTAATTTTAAAGTAATAGTATAATTTTCTATAGCATCCTCATAACGCTTAAGTTGTTCTAAAACTTTACCTCGCTCTAGGTAAGCGCCAACAAAAGTGTCATCAGAAATAATAGCAAAATCATAAGCAGTTAATGCTTTCTTGAAATCTTTTAAAGTAAAATATTGTTTACCTAATTGATGCCATGCTACCTCACAATATGGGTTTTTATCTAAAAATTGATTTAAATACGTGATAGCCTCTTGATTTTGATTTAAAAACTCGAAGCAGTAAATAATATTGTAGAGTGCTGAATAATCATTTACATCTGCTTCTAGGCATTTCATGAAATATGATTTAGCATCTTCATATTTATCAAGAAACAGGTATTCCATTCCAATAAGAGAATACAAATCCACAAAATCATTAGTAAGCTGAATGGCCTGTTTAAGAATACTTATAGCCTGTTCGTGTTCATCTTTTTTTGAAAATATATTTGCCTTTTGAATATATATTTCTTCATTGGTAGGGTCTATATTATATAACTCATTTAGTAGTATATCAGCTTCAGAAAGTTTGTCTTCAAAAACAAAAACTTCTACTTTAAAGAGTCTTAAGTTAATGGAAGTTGGGTGCTGGTCTAAACCTAATTTAATCGCTTTTTTAGCCAAAGCTATTTTACCTTGATTTAGGTAATGGTGAATAATATTTTCAAATTCTTCAGAATCAAAAAACAAAACATGATTTGTTTTTAGCATTGATTCAAACTTGGTAAGAGGCAAATTGTTGTTGTCATCATGACTAAACTCCATAAGCGCATTTAAAAGTTTCTGTTTGATTAAAATTAAACTTCTATTTGCTTTTTAGAGGGAGATTAATTAAATGTTTTTAACAAAGTAATCAACATTTCTAGTGTTTGTATAGGTGTTTGTAACTTATAATTTGATTATCAGTATTTTAAATATGATTTACTGATTGTACATTTCATCTAAAACTTCAATTATTAATTGACATCCTATAGTAATTTCATCATTTGTAATCGTTAAAGGCGGTGTTATTCGTATTGCTCGAGGTTCAAAAAGAAGCCAAAATAGTATTAAACCTTTTTCTTGGCACCTTAAAATTAAAGTATTTGTTATTTCTGAGGAAGGTGTAATTAGTGCAAGCATTAATCCTTTTCCTCTAATTTGCAATATTAGTGGATGCACTAGAAGTGTCTTGAATAGTTGTTCTTTTTCTAATACTTTCTGCATTAAATTGCTTTCTGTAATTTCTTTTAATGTAGCTAATGCTGAAGCGGCAATAACGGGATGTCCTCCAAAAGTAGTAATGTGTCCTAAAGCGGGTTGAACTTGTAGTAAATCCATTAACTTACTTGAAGCTGTAAAAGCGCCAATTGGCATACCGCCTCCTAGACCTTTTCCTGTTACTAAAATATCTGGAATACAGTTATAGTTTTCAAATCCAAAAAGTTTACCAGTACGTCCAATTCCGGGTTGGATTTCATCTAAAATTAAAAGTGTGCCAACGCTAGTACATCTTGCTCTTACTTTTTCTAAATAACCTTTAGTTGGTTCAATAAACCCTGCGCCACCTTGAATGGTTTCTAGAATAACACAGGCTGTTTTCTTGGTGATTTTTTTTAAATCCTTTTCGCTATTAAACTCAATAAAGTTAATGTTTGGTAAAAGTGGTCTAAAAGCTTGCTTACGCTCTTCAAAACCCATAACGCTCATGGCGCCCATAGTATTTCCATGATAGGCTTTATGAGCTGCTATAATTTCGCTACGCCCAGTAGCACGTTTTGCTAATTTTAAAGCTCCTTCTATGGCTTCTGTTCCAGAATTTGTTAGGTATGTTTTTTCTAAAGATTTTGGTAAATTATTTGCCAATAACTTAGCAAGTTCTAAAGCTGATTTTTGAATGTACTCTCCATAAACCATAACATGCATGTAGCTGTCTAGTTGTTTTTTTATGGCACTTACAACTTTTGGGTGATTATGCCCTAGCGGACAAGCCGAAACACCAGCAACAAAGTCTAAGTATGCTGTATTATTTTTGTCGTAAATATAAGAACCATTAGCATGAGAAATCTCCAAGGCCAATGGGTGTGGTGTTGTTTGTGCTTGATACTTGAAGAAGTCAGACTTCATTTATATCTGTTTAATTAAGTCAGGTTTTTTTGTTATTTGTTTAGCTTCCTTTTGTTTGGGACTAACACCCTTTTTTAAAGATTTATCCTTGATGCTTTTTTTAATTGATTTAGGGAAATTACGGGAAGCTTTGGATTTGTTTTTTTGAATCGTTTGAGTTTTTTCGTCTGCTATTTTAGCACGTTTAAGCAAATCTTCATCAACAAAATCTTCTTCAGGAATATAATCATCTAAGCCTTTAATAATTGGTAATTCTAAAGGAGGGTCATCTTTAAATAAATCTTCAACACTGTTAGGGCGCTCTTCCTCTCGCCAATCAAAACCTTTTAAAAATCTGTGTTTTTCAGGGAACTTAGATTCTGGATATAGGTCGCCATCAACTTGATTATACCTTGTGTATTCATCAATATCACCGTTTTCAAATAATATGGTAATACTTCCAGATTTTGATTTGTCAATACCTATAAGTTCTTGTTTGTCATTTCTAGCATAGAAAATAGATTGTGCATTTTTTGTTACATCAACTTGTTTTAATCTATTTTCATCATTAAATAAACCTACTAGTCTTTTTCCATTTATTTGATTATATCCCGTTTTACTAATAGTATCTTGGCTAATAATAAAGGCATTTTCAAATACTAGAAGCGAGTCTATTTTTTCTGTTTCTTTATTTGACAATAAATGAATGGTATCTCCAGTCATTTGGCTTTCAAAATTCCAAAGGATAGGTTTTCGTTTTACCGAAAATTTATCACCTGAAGATAGAGTTGAAATATTTAATAGTTTGGTAACTCCTGTATTTTGGTTAGAATGTATGGAATCTGATTTTCCGCTTAAATCGGTTTTAAAAATTTTTGCGTTATAGTATGCCTTTATAATTCGGTTTTCTGATTTGCCTGTTACCATAATTTTATCTGCGTGGATATACACCGAATCTTTTTCTTGAACGGTAATGGCTAAAGCGCGTTTTGTAATAAATAAAGAGTCCTTTTCCTTGAATACTTCAGCATAATGACCTGTTACTACGCTTTTGTTAATAGTATCAGTAACTTTTATATTGTTAGTTGCAGATGCAAAACTGGTATTATTATCAAAATATAAGCTATCTCCTTCAATAATACGATTATCGTAATCAATTTTAGCATTTTTAAGTGCATAACCCACTTTGTTTTCGGTATCATAAAACCCTTTTTCGCAATAAGTTATACTTGTTTCTGTTGTTATGGTTGAAGGCCCATAAAGGTATGCGTATCCAGTGTCAGAATAAAAATCGAAGTAATCTGAATTAATTGTAGATTCATCATTTACCAAAACAACATCCTCAAGAAATCGATATTTTTTAGTGTTCATATAATATCTACCAATTTTACTAGTGATAGTGCCAGAAGAATCTTTTACAACAGTACCACCACTTTTATAATACGCTTGTTGTCTACTTCTATCCATATAGAGCGTGTCTGAAGTAATGGTTGAGTTTGGGTCAGTCATAACAACATCTCCACTTGCAAATGCAAATTCTGTAATGCCACTATATTCTATATATTTTGAAGTCATATTAATGGTGTCACCTTGTTTTAAGATGACATTACCATAGGCTTCAATAAAATTTTCTTTACTGTAATGAATGGCTTTATCGCACCACATATTTGACCCACCATGTTCTATATGTACCTGCTGAGCATCATCGCGTGTTAAGATTTTTGCGCCTGGATAATTTTCTTCATCAATAGTTAATTTACCGGCATATTCAATATTAATTTTTTTTGCGGATTGCCCATGAATACTAAATGTTGATACAAAACCAAAAAAGAGAATGAAAAGTAGAGCTTGTAGTTTGTTCAAAATAAAAAAATGTTTGTAGCAAAAATAACGATTAAAATGATGTTTAAGTATTTTGAAACAAAAAACGCTCCAAAATGTTTTGGAGCGTTTTTTAATAAAATTATGGAATTTAATGTTTATTAATTACAAATTGTTGAACCCAAACAGTATCGACTTTATTATCATTGTTGTTATCAACAAATGATATATTTTCATATACTATTATTTCACCTAAATTTCCAATGATTATATTTCCTTTTGTTGAACCTAAAGATTTTCGCATTGTTTTTTTGTAAGTTTTTTCTATTTGATTAAAATTAGAACCTACTCCAAAACCTTCTTTTGTTCTATAATTATTTGAGGTTAGTTTAATTAATTGTATTACATTATCCTTATTGGTAATGATTTCTAAACCTTTTATATCTGGTTTTTCAATTAAGAGTTCTCCTAATTTAATTTCTCCTACCCCATCATTTGATATTATTAATTTCTCTTGAGAACAGGATGTAGCCATATTTGACACTAAAATTAATGCTAAAATTATTTTTTTCATATTTATAAAATTTTAAGGACAAGTTCCAGTATTTGCTGGAGCATTGCCGTTTCTTGTAGTTTTTGTTACACCAGATCCTAGACTCATATTTCTAATATCTTGACCTAAATTCCCTGGATTACTTCCGTTTCCACCATAGTCCCAAGTGCCAGAAGTGTCGGGTAAATTTAAACCTATCGAATTTCCAATACTTATACCGAAGTCTGTACAATTATAGGTATTTAAATCATAAGTTGAATTAAAGTTAGTAATTTTATTATGTAATGAAGATAATTGTGAAGGGGTTATATCAGTCGTTAGGCTAACATCATATTCATGATTACCATCATTTCTTAATATGGCTGTAGAACTATTAGCGCCATTTGTTGGGTCTATTGTACCAGGAGTTGGATAATAACCCATAGTTCTGGTAATACCACTTTGATTAATTGATATAAAAGTATGACCTACATCAATTGGGTCAAATGGATTAAATGTAAATCTATAAGTATTACTGGAATTGGCTTTTGGTTGGTCAACATATATTTTTAAAGTAGCATTTTTTGTTAAATCAAAACATTTTAAATAGTCTACAATATCAGTTATTTTGGGGTTTGACAGTGTTTCAGGAAATAAATTTGACCAAGATTCACCACTAATCACTCCCTCAATCGCAATTCTAATATTTTCTTTAGCTCCATCACTACAGCGATTATCATTTAAATAATTACTAATTGGTAATATTTCAAATTGATCTTTGGCTTGTAGCCAAGCTAAAGCATCGTTACTTAAATCATCTTCTAAGCAATTTACAATAGAATCAAAGACGGCTGTTTCAGATGGGGTTAAAAGACCAACAGTAGACCTACTGCCGTTAGATGTACCGCTACTACTACCACCAGATGAAGTACCTCCACCTGAAGTAGAACTGCCAGTTCCGGAAGTGGAGCCTCCAGATCCTCCTCCTATTGATCCTCCTCCACAGGTATCTATTTCAGTAATTTCACAACTGCAATCGCTGGATGTATATGACCAATAAAGACAATCTGTGACTTCATCATACATATATTTACTTGCATTGTTGTTTGGAGTTACTATAGTTATGTTGGCATTTTCAACTAAATCTCTTGATAAATTATATATGTTTTCTCCTTTATGTTTTTGTTTTGATTGACTATATCTATAAATAAAGAACCGATATTCATCATCGTTTCTTTTTTCTATAATAAAATTTTCAAAGGAAGATTTAGGATGGGTTAATTTATCTATTCTAAAAGTAAAAGCCTCCGTAGAATCTGTTTTTACATGAATAATTTCATCAGTTAGTATTGAAATTGAGTTATCTGATGTTTTTAATGATAGGTTACTCTTTTTGTTATAATCAAATTGCTCTTTTATTTTGTTTAAAGCAGATTGTAATTTACTATCCTGTTGTATTTCATCCAATGTTACTTTGCTAATCTGTAATGTGTTATTTGATTTATTTAATTGGTTATTCTCATTAACAATAACTTCGTCATTACAATTTGTAAAAGACAATGCAACGAATAATAATAGAATAGTTCTTAAAAATAGTTGTTTCATGTTTATATGATGTATAAATTAATTAATGAAACAATATTAAATTAACAAGATATTTATAAAGTCCAGTATATATAAAGTTAAAGATTTCGGACACTTTTTTTGTATTCAACAGGTGTTTTTCCCGTAAATTTTTTAAATGCGGTATAAAAACTAGATTTTGAATTAAAACCTGATTCTAAACCAATAGCTAAAATGGTGTAGTTATTGTATTCAGAATCAACAAGCATATTTTTAGCATCAGTAATTCTTAATGAATTGATATAATCATTGAAGTTTAGATTTGAGTTTTTATTTATAAGTTGAGATATATAGCCTTCGCTTAGGTTAAGTTCTTTGGAAAGAATCTTTAAGGATAAATTAGGGTTTAGATAATTTTTATTAGATTTAATATGATTTTCTATTTTTAAGAATCCTTTAGGATTTTGTTTTGTTTTTTTTTGGAATTATAGTATTAATAATAGAATTTCTAATTAACACTCTTTCTTTCTGTATTTTAGATTTTAATATTCCTACATAAGATATCCAATAGATAAGAAAAGATATACTTATCCAAAGAGGATAATATATACCTAATCCGCCTGCATTATATTTTGTTTGCATATATATAATTTCTAAAAACCAAAACAAACACATCGCCCCACCTATATATAGAATGTTTTTTAACCATTTAGTTTCAACACTAACATTGAAAATATTATATGTTTTATTCCTTCTTTCATAAACTCTTATTTTATAAAGAATTAATATTATAAGAGTTAAATTATATATGAAGGATAAATTTTCTAATACTATATTGATAGTTCTAAATATAGTATTAGTAGAGAAGGTATTGCTATATAGGACTATATTTACTATTAAAGAAATAAAGAAAGGAATTGATAATAATATTATTATTTCGTTTCTATTTTTATTTTTTAGGAAACTGTTTACATATAAATAGAAAAAAGGAGCTATTAAAGTATCACAAGGAATTCTTAATTTATTAAAAACAGAAAAAATACCATTAAAACCAACATCTAAAAACCAGTATTGTAAATTACTTAGTGATAAAACTAATACTGTTAAAGCAATATATTTATTAGTTTTTGAAGAGTAATGTTTATTAAAAAAAATAACAATACTAAAAATCAACCCTTGTAGTATGCCAGAAAAGATAATTAAATTATAGATATTAAAATTCAAATCATTCATAAAACAAATGTAAAGAAAAAGACTACTTAAAAAGTAGTCTTTATTTATAATCTAATATTAAAATAGAAATTTTATTTCCTAAAAATAGTCTGCTTCCTATCCGGACCAACAGAAACTATAGTAATAGGAATTTCTAATTCTTTTTCTAAAAACTCGATATACTCATTAAGCGCTTTTGGCATTTGAGAAGCTTCAGACATTTCAGTTAAATCTTCTTGCCAACCATTAAAATCAGTATAAATTGGTTCCACATTTTCAGGTTCTATATTATATGGTAAGTGTTCAATTACTTCGCCTTTATATTTATATGCAGTACACACTTTTAATGTTTTGAAACCAGAAAGTACATCGCCTTTCATCATCATAAGTTGTGTAACTCCGTTTACTTGACATGCATATTTTAAAGCTACTAAATCTAACCAACCGCAACGTCTTGGGCGACCTGTAGTGGCACCAAATTCGTTGCCAACTTTGGCCATAGTTGCTCCATCATCATCAAATAACTCAGTAGGGAATGGGCCAGAACCTACACGAGTTGTATATGCCTTGAAAATCCCAAACACTTCACCAATTTGGTTTGGCGCAACACCTAAGCCAGTACAAGCTCCTGCTGCAGTGGTGTTACTTGAAGTTACAAATGGATATGTTCCAAAATCAATATCTAATAATGATCCTTGTGCACCTTCAGCTAAAATGGTTTGTCCAGATTTTTGAGCCTGGTAAATATATTCTTCAGAATCAATAAATTTTAAAGATTTTAAAACTTTAACAGCTTTGAAAAATTCAATTTCTAATTCTTTTAAATCATATTCAATTTCTACATTATAAAAAGCAATCATAGATTCATGCTTATCAGCTAAGGCTCTATACTTTTCTTTCCAATCGCTTAGTTCTAAATCGCCAACACGAATACCGTTTCTTCCAGTTTTATCCATGTAAGTTGGTCCAATACCTTTTAAAGTAGAACCAATTTTAGCTTTTCCTTTTGAAGCCTCACTAGCCGCATCAAGTAATCTATGGGTTGGTAAAATAATATGTGCTTTTCTAGAAATCATTAATGATTTTCTATAATCAACATCTTGCTCCTCTAATTTATCTAGTTCACCTTTAAAAATCACAGGGTCTATAACTACACCGTTACCAACTAAGTTGGTGGCATCGTCATGAAAAATCCCTGATGGAATGGTGTGTAGCACATGTTTTCTGCCATTAAAAACTAAGGTGTGTCCAGCATTTGGTCCACCTTGAAAACGTGCAATAATATTGTAGTTTGAGGTTAGTACGTCAACAATTTTTCCTTTGCCTTCGTCTCCCCATTGTAGTCCTAGTAGTAAATCTACTGCCATTGTAAAAAATTAGTTATTGGTTGTTGATTTTCTATTTCCGTAAAAATAGAGTGAATGGTTATTAATTTCGATATCGAAAATGTCTTCGATGGTTTTTTTTATAGATTGGATTCTTGGATCGCAAAATTCAATAACTTCCCCAGTATCAGTAAGAATGACGTGGTCATGCTGGCGGTCAAAATACGACTTCTCATAGTGCGCCTGGTTTTTTCCAAATTGGTGTTTTCTAACCAATTTACATTCTAAAAGTAATTCAATGGTATTATAGAGCGTAGCACGAGAAACACGATATTTTTTATTTTTCATATTAAGATATAGAGACTCTATATCAAAATGTTCTGTATTATTATAAATTTCTTGTAGTATGGCGTAACGTTCGGGAGTTTTTCGGTGCCCGTTGCTTTCTAAAAAGCTAGTAAATACACTTTTAACAATCTCTTGATTTTTTGAATCTGCCTTTTCGTCCATAATTGCGTCGCAAATTTAAGCTTTTTTACATTCTTCTAACCTTATCTATGCCATTAATTTTTTTAAGTTTTTCTAAAAGCTTTTTTATAATAGTATTATTTTTTACTATAACATCAATTTTTCCAGAAAAAAGACCATGATTACTTTCAAAACTTATGCTTTTCATGTTTACATGCATGTTTTCAGAAACAATTTTAGTAATATCGTTTACTAATCCAATATGATCAATTCCGGTTAAAATTATTTTAACTAAAAACTCTTGCTGAGTAGAATCTACCCATTTTGCAAACATTATTCTGTATGCATAGTTGGATTGTAAACTTACTGCATTTGGACAGTTTTTTTTATGCACTTTAATGCCTTCATTTACTGTTAAAAACCCAAAAACATTATCTCCAGGAATAGGATTACAACAATTAGATAATTTGTAATCTAGTTTTTCTTCCTCTTTACCGAAAACGAGTGAATCATATTTTAAAGTGACTTCTTGTTTTTCTAATTCCTCTTTTTTAATTGTAGATTTTTTATTGATTTTATTCTTGATAAAACTCATTAAAGCATTGCTTCTTGATGAAGCGTAGCTTTTTAGCATGGTATTATCGATAGTACCAATTCCAATCCTGTAAAATAAATCGAGACTTGTTTTTAACTTGAAATAGTTAACCATTCCGTTAATGGTTTTTTCATCAAGTGTAATTTTTAATTGTTTTAATTTGCGACGAAGTATTTCCTTGCCATCTTCACCAATACGTTTTTTGTCTTCTTTTAAGGCCGATTTTATTTTGCTTCGTGCACGTGCCGTTGTAGTATAGTCTAACCAGTTTGGATTAGGTTTTACACTTTCTGAAGTAATAATATCAACTTGGTCGCCACTATTTAATTCATGACTCAAAGGTTCTAGTTTGCCATTTACTTTCGCACCACGCGTTTTCATGCCAACTTCTGTATGAATACTAAAAGCAAAATCTAGCGCGGTAGCTCCTTTTGGTAAAGATTTTAAATCGCCACCAGGTGTAAAAACAAATATTTCTTTTGAATATAGGTTTAATTTAAATTGTTCTACAAAATCAACAGCATTCATGTCTGGATTTTCAAGAGCTTCTTGAAGCCTGTTAATCCAACTTTCTAAATTATCTTCTTTTTCGTTATTTTGTTTGTATTTATAGTGTGCAGCATAACCTTTTTCGGCAATTTCATTCATGCGCTCACTTCTAATTTGAACCTCTACCCATCTGCCTTTTGGACCCATAACGGTAATGTGCAGCGCTTCGTACCCTGTAGATTTAGGTGAAGAAATCCAATCACGTAATCGTATAGGGTTTGGTCTAAAATGATCTGTTACTACAGAATAAATTTTCCAAGCTAAAAATTTTTCGTTTTGTGGGTCAGAATCACATTTGTAAATGATACGTACAGCAAATTTATCATAAACTTCATCAAAGGAAACCCCTTGGTTTACCATTTTTTTTCGAATTGAAAAAATTGATTTAGGCCTTCCTTTTATAGTGTATCTTAAGTTTTCTTTATTAAGAGAATTTTCTATTACCTCACTGAATAAAGCAATGTAATTATCTTGTTCTTCTTTGCTTTCTTTTATTTTATCAAAAATATCATTGTAAATATCAGGTTCAGTATACTTTAAACCTAAATCTTCTAACTCAGTTTTTATATTATAAAGCCCAATTCTGTGTGCTAATGGCGCATAAATATATAAGGTCTCAGATGCAATTTTAATTTGCTTGTCAGGACGCATAGAGTCCATAGTTTGCATGTTGTGAAGCCTGTCTGCAATTTTAATAATAATTACCCTAACATCATCATTAAGGGTTAAAAGCATTTTACGGAAATTCTCTGCTTGCAAGGACACGTCCATATCTTTTTCCTTACTTAAGGAAGATATTTTTGTAAGTCCATCAACAATGGTAGCGATAGTTTTGCCAAATTTTTTAGCTATATCATTAATTTTATAGTCCGGACTATCTTCTACCACATCATGGAGTAGGGCAGCAGCTATTGAGGTAGCGTCTAAACCAATTTCTTGAGCTACAATTTTTGCCACAGCAAGCGGATGGAAAATATAAGCTTCGCCAGATTTTCTACGTTGGTTTTTATGCCCATCTAACGCCACTTCAAAAGCACTACGAATAAGTTTTTTGTCTTCAGTAGAAAGCGTGGTGTAACTTACCTTTAGTAGTTCTTTGTAGGCCCTTGTAATGGCAGCGTTTTCTATTTCTATTGCTTCCTCTGTCATAGATTAAAAGTAACATAAAGAATATTAACAGCCAACCAGAAATTTACTTTTTTATTAGTAATTTTTTCGTTCTTAAGAATTTAAAAATTTCACCAATTCTGAAACAGCTTTTCCTCGGTGTCCAATACTGTTTTTTATATTTAAATCCATTTCAGCAAATGTTTCATTAAAGTTATTTGGTTTAAAAATGGGGTCGTAACCAAAACCTTTTTTTCCTTGTTTGATTTTAGTAATTTTCCCCTTACAAACTCCTGAAAACGATTGTAAAGTATCATTAATATAAAGTGCAATTACAGTTTTAAATTGAGCTCTGCGATTTTTTTTATTAGTCAACGCGTTTAATAGTTTATTCATATTATCGTTGTCATCTCGCTGTTCTCCTGCATAGCGAGCAGAATATACGCCAGGAGCACCGTTTAGTGCCTCGACTTCTAGACCTGTATCGTCTGCAAAACAATCAAAGGCATAATGTTCTTTTATGTATTTTGCTTTTTGGATAGCATTACCTTCTATAGTGCTTTGCGTTTCTGGAATATCCTCAAAGCACCCTATATCTTTTAAGCTTAATAATTTTATGCTTGCTGGAATTAAAGCTTGAACTTCTTCAAGTTTATTTAAATTATTTGTAGCGAAAACAAGTTTCATGGATTAAATATTTAAGATTTCAAAAATACTATTATTTGATTTTAAATGATATAGAGATTATTTAATTTTTTAAAAGAAAAATTTATCTTTATTTTATGATTTTTGTTGCTTTTTTTTATTTATAAAACTCGTATCTTAGAATAGAATTTAAACATTAAAAAGAAGACGAATATGACAGTAAATTTTCAGTATGTAGGGGTAGATGTAAGCGAAACTCTTTCTGCTTTCACAAAAGAGAAATTAGAAAAACTATTTAACAGATATGAGTTTTTAATAAGTGCATCGGTACACTTTAAATTAGATGAGAAAAATTATAAAGATGGTAAAATTTGTAATATAGAGTTAAGCTTGCCAGGCCCAAGAATTTTTGCAACTTCAAACGAACGTAATTTTGAAGTATCAGTAAGAGAAACTATAAGTGATTTAGAGCGTCAATTAAAAAAGCGTAAAGAAGTTTATAAAACGCATTAACGATGGTGATAAGGCTCATTTCTTAAAATAGTGAAGCCTCTATAAACTTGTTCAATAAAAAATAAACGAATCATTTGATGGGAAAATGTCATTTTTGATAATGATATTTTCCCATTTGCTTTTTTATATACCTCATCAGAAAAGCCATATGGACCACCAATAACAAAAACTAAACGTTTTATGCCAGAGTTCATGTGCTTTTGTAAGTAAGATGAAAATAATAAGGAATCGTACTGTTTCCCATTTTCATCAAGTAGAATTAAAGTGTCTGTTGGCTTTATTTTATTCAAAATAAGTTCACCTTCTTTCTGCTTTTGTTGTGCTTCACTTAAATTTTTAGATTTTTTTATGTCTGGAATTACATCTAAGTTAAACTTAATGTAATGCCCTAAACGCTTAATATAATCATCAATTAAGGATGTAAGTTGTTTGTTATCAGTCTTACCAATAGTGATTAGTGCTATAGTCATAAAAACAAAATTAGTGTTTCATATTTATGAATAATACATTTAATTAGAAAAAAAATTATAAATTTCGTAAATGTAAAATTTATTTTAGCGAATCTATTTCTTATTTTTGCTGTAACTAACTAATGATTTATTATGATTACACAAGAGCAGTTTGATACAGAAGTGAAGATGATTATTGAAAATGCTATTCGCGAGGATGTTGGTGATGGCGATCATAGTTCGTTAGCCTGTATTCCAACAAATGCAAGAGGAAAAGCGAAGCTTTTAGTTAAAGATAAAGGCGTTATTGGTGGTGTGAATTTTGCTAAAAAGGTGTTTGCTCACGTAGATAAGAATTTAAAATTAGATGTTAGAATTGAAGATGGAAGCGAAGTAACATTTGGAGATATTGTAATGTATGTTGAAGGATCATCGCAATCTATATTAAAAGCAGAGCGTACTGTTTTAAATGCTATGCAACGTATGAGTGCTATTGCTACTAAAACTAGAATGTTTGTTAATTTAGTAGAGGGTACAAAAACAAGAATTCTAGATACTAGAAAAACAACACCAGGTATTCGCGTTTTAGAAAAATGGGCAGTAAAAATTGGTGGTGGTGATAACCATAGGTTTGCGCTTTATGATATGATAATGCTTAAAGACAACCACATTGATTTTGCAGGAGGTATAACTAAAGCCATTGAATTGACTAAAGACTACTTAAAAGAAACCGGAAGAAATTTACAAATAATGGTTGAAGCCAGAGATTTATCTGAAGTTCAGGAAATCTTATTGAATGAAGGTGTTTTTAGAATATTATTAGATAATTTTGATTATGAAGATACTAGAAAAGCTGTTAAGCTAATTGGTGATAAATGCCTTACTGAATCTTCAGGGAATATAAACGAAACTACTATTAGACATTATGCAGAGTGTGGTGTTAACTATATTTCTTGTGGTGCGTTAACACATTCTGTGCATAACATGGATTTAAGTTTAAAAGCCATAAAATAATTTAACTCTTTTCTTATTGCTTTTTTACTTTTTTAATTTAATAACTTTGCTATAAATATTAAAAATGCAAATTATTAATGTCTAAGGCGCTTGATGAAAAACTTGATAAAATCCCCATTATAAATATATTGGTGCGTTTTTTACGACAGTTAAAGCTTCCAGGTCTTGAAGGTTTATCATTTTATGATTTATTAGTTTTATACATTACAGGCATAGTTAAAGGAGCATTAACAACTAGGGCAAGTGCTATTGCTTTTAGTTTTTTTACTGCAATATTTCCCTTTTTATTATTTGTGCTAATTATTATTCCTTATGTGCCAATTGACGATTTTAAAATAGAATTTTTACAATTTTTAGAATCTTTTTTACCTTCAAGTACATCCGATTTTTTCTTTGAAAATATTTTTGAAAACATAGACCAATCTCAACGTGGAGGCTTATTGTCTTCTGTTTTTGTATTGTCTATTGCTTTAATGGCTTTTGGTGTGAATGCGGTGTTTTCTGGTTTTGAGAATTCCTATCATGAGCAATTAACACGTAGCGTTTTTAAACAGTATTTGTATGCGTTGAGTATTGCTTTGATTTTGGCTTTTCTACTCATTATTACCATTATAGTTTTAGGATATATTCAAATTTATGTTGTGAAAGAATTACTGCAAGCTTTGGAAGGTAGGGGGTATCAGGTAGACTCAAATGATATGTTTTGGCCAAACATTGTGCAGTATTTATTTTTTGTAGTTATGGTTTATATTGCAACAGCAACTTTATATTATTTTGGTACTAGAGAAGGTCGCGATTCTAAATTCTTTTCTGTTGGCGCCATTTTTACGACCTTATTAATAATGCTAACATCGTATTTGTTTGGTGTGTATATTGAAAACTTCGGGCAGTATAATAAGCTTTATGGTTCAATTGGAGCCTTGTTAATCTTATTATTTTATTTGTGGCTTAATGCTAATATTCTATTGTTAGGTTATGAGCTTAATGCATCACTTCAATTTTTAAGAAAATATCCAAAAAAGGAAGAATAATTTTAAAATATTACTTTTAGCTTATGGCTTTCTTTATTGATGTTATTATTCCAATTCCGCTTCAAAAATTATTCACTTATAGTATTACCAATTCTGAGGCTAATTTTATAAAGCCAGGTGTGCGTGTTGCTGTACCATTTGGGAAATCTAAAATTTACACAGGTATTGTATATAATGTTCATAATAATGCACCTACCGCTTATGAAGCCAAGGATATTCAACAAATTTTAGATGAAACACCTATTGTTAATCAAATTCAATTACAGCTTTGGGAGTGGATTTCAAGTTACTACATGTGTACGCTAGGAGATGTTATGCGAGCGGCATTACCAAGTGCTTTTATTTTAGAAAGTGAAACTGTAATTTCTAAAAATAGCGTTAAAACTATTGATGAATCAATTTTGAAGGATGATGAGTTTTTGGTTTATGAAGCTTTGCATCATCAATCAAATTTAAAAATTCACGATATTTCTAATATTCTTGATAAGAAGAATGTGCTTACAGTAATTAAAAGACTTATTGAAAAAGAGGCTATTTCTGTTGATGAAGAAGTGTTTGAAAAGTATAAGCCTAAATTGGTACGCTATGTTAAATTACACACTAGTTTTACTTCAGAAAAGGCGCTTCATGGTTTATTAGATGAATTGAGTAGAGCACCAAAGCAGCGTGATGTTGTGATGACTTTGTTTTCTATTTCAGCTAAGACGAAAAAGCCCGTAAAAGTTAAAGATTTATCAGAAGAAAGTGGTGCATCCGCATCCATTATAAAAGCATTAGTAGATAAAGGTGTTTTGGAAGAGTATCATATTCAAACTGATAGAGTAGAATATTCTGGTGAAGATACTGAAGCTTCAAAACGATTAAATGAATATCAAAAAACAGCTTTAGGCGAAATAAAAGCATCTTTTGAGAAACACCAAGTTACCTTGCTGCATGGTGTAACGTCTTCAGGTAAAACAGAAGTATATGTTAAGTTAATTGAAGATACATTAAACGAAGGGAAACAGGTATTGTATTTACTTCCTGAAATAGCGCTAACCACTCAATTAATTACAAGGCTTCAGAATTATTTCGGAGAACAAGTAGCCGTTTTTCATTCAAAATACTCAGTTCATGAGCGTGTTGAAGTTTGGAATAATGTTCTGCACAATTCCGCGAAAGCGAAAATAATATTAGGAGCGCGCTCATCTATATTTTTGCCTTTTAATAATCTAGGATTAATAATTGTTGATGAAGAGCACGAGCAATCCTTTAAGCAGTTTGATCCTGCTCCACGTTATCATGCCAGAGATACTGCTGTTATTTTGGCATATATGCATCAAGCTAAAACACTTTTAGGTTCAGCTACACCAAGTTTGGAAAGTTATTTTAATGCGAAACAAAATAAGTATGGTTTTGTTGAAATCACAAAGCGTTATAACGATGTGTTAATGCCAGATATTGAGTTGGTTGATATTAAAGATAAGCTGAAGAAGAAACGGATGAAAGGGCATTTTAGTGATAGGCTTATTGAAGAAATGACTGAAACTTTAAAAGATGGTAATCAGATTATATTGTTTCAAAACCGACGTGGATTTTCGCCTATTATAGAGTGTAAAACCTGTGGTCATTCTCCGCAATGCCCAAATTGTGATGTGAGTTTAACGTATCATCAATATAGAAATCAACTGCGTTGTCATTATTGTGGATATAATGCTGCTATGATGCAAGATTGTGAAGCTTGTGGAAGTCAAGATTTAGATAATAAAGGTTTTGGTACAGAGCAAATAGAAGAAGAAGTAAAATTGTTATTTCCTGAACATAAAGTAGCGCGTATGGATTTAGATACTACTAGAGGCAAATATGGTTACGAAAAAATAATTACAGCTTTAGAGCAACAAGAAATTGATATTTTGGTAGGAACGCAAATGCTAACCAAAGGGTTGGATTTTAGGCATGTAAAGTTGGTTGGTATTATGAATGCTGATAATATGCTAAACTTCCCTGATTTTAGGGCACATGAACGTAGTTTTCAATTGATGCTTCAAGTATCGGGTAGGGCAGGACGAACTGAGGAACGAGGAAAGGTTTTAATCCAAACCTATAACCCATATCATAATATATTACAACAAGTATCTACTAATAATTATATTGATATGTTTAAGGAACAAATGGACGATCGGTATAATTTTAAATACCCGCCAGTTTATAAACAGATAAAAATCACTTTAAAGCATAAGGATTATAATAGAGTAGAAACAGCTTCAATTTGGTACGCTAAATCATTAAGGCAGCTTTTTAAAGAACATGTATTGGGGCCAGAGTCACCGCCTATAGCTAGAATTAGAAATCAGTTTCATAAAAATATTTTGGTTAAAATTCCTAAACAACACTCGTTAGCAAAAACGAAAGAAGCTATTATTAAAATTAATAATAGCTTCTTGAGTATAAAAGATTTTCGGTCAGTTAGGGTAATTTTAAATGTCGATAACTTTTAATATTGTTGTGTGCTTTTAAATATTATTTAAAGCATCAACTAATTGGGTCTTTTTATTTCTACTTAAAGGAATTTCGTAAGCGCCAACTTCAACATTTTTACTGTTGAATCTGTCAATCTTATCAAGATTCACGATATAAGATTTATGAATTCTTAAAAATTTACCTTCTGGTAATTCAGCTTCAAAAGACTTCATTGTAGATAATACTACTAAGCTGTTTTCTTCTGTAACAAGTTTTACATAATCACCAAGAGCTTCAATCCACTTGATATCCTTAATGTAAACTTTACGTTTTTTAAGGTTACTCTTCACAAATATATGTTCTCCTTCTTCTTCATTAAAGTCTAAAGTCAATCTATGTTGCTCTAAGGCTTTATCTACAGAAGTATTAAAACGTTCTCTTGTAATTGGTTTATGTAAGTAATCGGTAGCGTCGTAATTAAAAGCTTTAAAAGCATATTCGGTTTTACCGGTTACAAAAATAATTTGGGGTTTGTTGTTTAATACGTCTAAAAGTTCAAATCCATTCAATACTGGCATTTCAATATCGAGGAAAATTAAATCAACTTGATGCGTATTTAAACCATTTTTAGTCTCTAAAGCACTACTGTACTCTGCTATTAAATTAAGAGAGGGGTGATTCTCTACAAGTTTAACAATAGAGAGACGTTGTATTGCTGAATCGTCTACTACTACACAGTTTAAAGTCATAACATTTATATTATTTCGGTTAAGATATCGACAATAGTACGAATAATTCGGTTAAAAACCAAAAAACATCGTTTAAATGCGTTTTTTAACATAATATTAACAAAATAGCACATCTAAATTATTAAATAACAAAAACGTTGCCAGAAAGGTAAATTATATTTATTTTTGCACCCAATTTTTAACAATAAAAACGATTTTTATGAATCATTATGAAACTGTTTTCATCTTAAATCCCGTTTTATCTGAAGATCAGATAAAGGAGACAGTAAAGAAATACGAAGATTTTCTTGTTTCGAACGGCGCTAAGATGGTATCAAAAGAAGATTGGGGACTAAAGAAATTAGCTTATCCAATCCAAAACAAGAAAAGTGGCTTTTATCATTTATTTGAGTACACTGTATCTGGAGAAGTAATAAACCCATTAGAAGTTGAGTTTAAGCGTGATGAGCGTTTTATGCGTTATTTAACGGTTGCGTTAGATAAACATGCAATTTCTTGGGCAGAAAGAAGAAGAGTTAAACTTAAACAAAAAGCCTAATTTATGTCATCAATAGAACAACAATCAAAAGGAAAAAAAGACGGCGAAATTAGATATTTAACGCCGCTTAATATTGATACTAACAAGACTAAGAAATATTGTATGTTTCAAAAGTCTGGTATTAAGTATGTAGATTACAAAGATCCTGATTTTTTAATGCGTTTTATTAACGAGCAAGGTAAAATTTTACCACGTCGTTTAACAGGAACCTCATTAAAGTATCAAAGAAAAGTGGCAGTAGCTGTAAAAAGAGCACGTCACTTAGCATTAATGCCTTACGTAGGAGATTTATTAAAATAAAATACCGATAACAATGGAACTTATATTAAAACAAGACGTTGAAAATTTAGGATTTAAAGACGATGTTGTAACAGTTAAGAACGGTTATGGTAGAAACTTTTTAATTCCTCAAGGACAAGCGATATTGGCTACAATTTCTGCAAAGAAAGTTTTAGCTGAAAATTTAAAGCAACGTGCTTTTAAAGAAAAGAAAATAGTTGATGATGCTAACAAAATTGCCGAGGCAATTAAAGCATTAGAAATTAAAATACCTGCTAAAGTTGGTTCAGGAGACAAATTATTTGGATCTGTAAATAACATTGATATAGCAGCCGCTTTAGAAAAAGAAGGACAATCAATAGATAAAAAATTCATAACAGTTACTACTGTTAAGCGTTTAGGTAAATATACTTCGGTAGTTCGTTTACACAGAGAAGTATCAGTTGATTTAGAATTTGAAGTTATAGCGCAAGCATAAGCTTTAAATAAACATATTTTGAAAGCCTCAACCTAGTTGGGGCTTTTTTTGTAAAATTTATATGATTTACGTTTTTACGAAAAAAATAATTTTTAATGAAATACGCAAGACTTACAAAAGAACAGTTTGAAGAATTACATCAGGAATTCATCAATTTTTTAGCAACACAATCTATAACTGCAGATGAGTGGACTAATTTGAAAGCCAATAAGCCTGATTTGGCTGAAATGGAATTAGATGTATTTAGCGATTTAATTTGGGAAGGCGCTTTAAATAAAGCTGAGTATATAGAGCATATTGCGCCACAGCATATGTATTTGTTTCATTTAGATGATGCTAATATGCACGCCATAGTTGTAAACTTAAAAAATGATGTTGATATTACAACTCAAGAAGGCTATGCATGGTTACGTGAAAACTTAATGGACGAAAACGTTGAGTTTTTACAAGCTGATAAAGATTATAGCGAAGATAAAAATTTGGATAAGTTCAAAATGATTGAACAAGGTGCTAACATTACCAAAGGCGAATTATATAATTATTTTTATAAGTTGATAAATTAGAATTGAACCGTCATTGCGAGGAGGCACGACGTGGCAATCTGTTAATTATAGTTTTAATTCATGAGATTGCCATACTTCGACTGCGCTGAGTACAAGCTAATTTTTTCTGATGAAAAAGCTCGCAATGACATTTTCATTCTATATTTTTGTCATTCTGCACTTGATGCGGAATCCACTTTGAAGAATAAATTTTAATAATCATTAAATGAGATACCTGCTTTCGCAGGCATAGTTATGGCTCAAAAACCAAGTATACCAAAAGGAACCAGAGATTTTAATCCAGAACAAGTAGCAAAACGAAACTATATTTTTAATACCATTCGTAATGCTTTTGAAACCTTTGGATTTCAGCCTATAGAAACACCTAGTTTTGAAAACTCGGATACGTTGATGGGAAAATATGGTGATGAAGGGGATCGTTTGATTTTTAAGATTTTAAATTCTGGTGATTATTTATCTAAAGCTAATGATGAAGCTTATTCCGAAAAAGATTCGACTAAACTTACTTCATCAATCTCTGAAAAAGCCCTCCGATACGACCTCACAGTGCCATTCGCGCGCTACGTAGTACAACACCAAAACGAGATTGAATTCCCGTTTAAACGTTACCAAATACAACCAGTTTGGCGTGCAGATAGACCTCAAAAAGGCCGTTTTAGAGAGTTTTTTCAATGTGATGCAGATGTTGTTGGAAGTAAATCATTATGGCAAGAGGTTGAGTTTATACAATTATATGACACTGTTTTTTCAGCCTTAAAACTGAAAGGTGTTACCATTAAAATAAATAACAGAAAAATACTTTCAGGCATTGCTGAAGTTATTGGAGCAAGTGATAAGTTAATTGATTTTACGGTTGCTTTAGACAAGTTAGATAAAATAGGCGAGGAGAAAGTAAAAGAAGAAATGCGTTCTAAAGGTATTTCAGATGAAGGTATTTCAAAATTACAGCCTTTATTTACATTGTCTGGTTCATTTGAATCACAAATTGAAAGTTTAAAAGGTATTCTTAATACTTCCGAAGATGGACAAAAAGGTATTAAAGAATTAGATTTTATAAATTCAGCCATTATCGAGTTAGGATTGTCAACTGCTAGCTTACAATTGGATGTTACTCTAGCTCGTGGTTTAAACTACTACACAGGTGCTATTTTTGAAGTGTCTGCTCCTAAATCTGTGAAAATGGGTTCTATTGGAGGCGGCGGTCGTTATGATGATTTAACTGGCATTTTCGGAATGAAAGATGTTAGTGGCGTTGGAATCAGTTTTGGATTAGACCGTATTTATTTAGTACTTGAAGAATTGGGTTTATTCCCGGAAACGGTAAACAAAAATGTTGAAGTTTTGTTTATCAACTTTGGAGACAAAGAAGCTTTGTTTAGTTTAAAAGCAATTAAGCAATTACGTTTTCAAGGTGTTAACGCAGAATTATACCCTGATGCTGCTAAAATGAAAAAACAAATGAATCATGCTAATAAGCGCCATATTCCATTTGTAGTTTTGGTTGGTGAACAAGAAATAGAATCTAATACGTACACTCTAAAAAACATGAGTTCTGGAGAGCAAGATAAAGTTTTGCTTGAAGCATTAGTTTCTATAATAAAGAAGTCCTGAGGATCAACCCAGGACTTGAAAATAAGTTAAGTATAAAGAAGACATTTTTTGTGACTAACTTCAAAATAATTTCATTAAGAACTCAACTTTTTATTTTATAAATACTTTTTTAGAAATAGTACCAAATTCAGTTTTAATTTTTAAAATATAATTACCAGTTTTAATTTGGTTGGCATCGTATTCCAAGTGGTTTTCATTAGTATTGGTTTGGAACCTAAATAAAGCTTGACCAAGAATATTAAACATTTCTACTGATTCTATTGTTTTTGATGCAGGGTTATTTATTACAATACTGCTCTTTTCATTTGAATAATATACTTCAATTTGTTGGCTACTATTTTCTTCTACACCTAATGTTTGAGTTTTAGAAAATGTAATTTCAAAACGGTTTAAATATTCCCCAGCTGGAAGGTAAGTTTCATATTTACCTTGATTTAAATCATGGTAAATATTTAAATCTTTATCATGTAAAAAGACCTCTAAATTACTTGGTGCATTTTCTAACTTATCAATAGTAATATTATTTAAACCAGCATTTTTGGTGTGCAGACCTAAAGGAATAATAGTTTGTTCATCAATTTGGTTGACACCTTGAATTGTGAATTTTTCATTTTCAATTAACCAATAAATGTCATCAATTTGTGTGTCAATATATTTAGAATCATATCCCCAATCATATCCAAGAGTTGTGTTTTCGTCTACAGTTATTAAAAGTTGTCTATGAAGTGTGTTAATAGAATTAAATCCTATTCTTAACTTCATTCTAGTATCATTGAAGTTATTAGTTTTAGTTGATTTAGATTTTTTTGTATCAGAATTTTTGGTAAATACGGAATTACTACCATCTTCTTTTTGAAATACACGTTGCCCATTGTTGAAATTAATAGTGCCGCCATTTTCGGCAGTAACAAAGAAACCTTGTGATACTGGTATATAACGTCCAGGCAATTTTGTTGGTGTTCCTCCAGTAGCCACATCAGGGTCTGAAGTTCCCATAGCTGCAGCAGGAACGGCTCCAGATAACGAATAGGTTGCATAACCACCTTGATAATCACTAAGATGATGAGAGCCACCTCCCCAATGTTCCCAGAAGTATAATGTACCATTTATAGTTGAACCAACATCAGTTCCTGAAATTACAGGACCATTATCAATTATAAACTGATGGGCATCAATGGCTGATGGGTAAGGGTTACCAACTAAATAACTATTTCCAGGGCTAGCCGTTAAATTAATATTCCCATTGTTTGGTTTTCCATTAAAAATATAGTTTTGAGGGTCAGAAATATCACCAGTTCCAGGTCCTTTCATTGTAAATCCTTCTCCTGTTAACATGGTTCCTGTACTGCGTACATGTTGCCAAGAAGCATAGTCATCGGTTAGCCTGTTGTTATATTTCCAAATCCAATAGTCTGCTACTGCTACAGGCGATGCAGAACCATCATACCCATAAGTTAAAAAGTTAATGTTAGTTATAACATCTGGGATTGTGTAACTATTATTATTTGTGGAATTATTGGATACGCCAACTGGAGATGACCAATAGTTATAAGTAAATTTATCAGCAGTGCCTTGTTGATCTCTTTCTAGTGTTCCAGAACTAGTAGCATCAAGCTCACTATCTGCTGTTTGAATAAATTGTGATTCATTTTCTAAATCTATGTCACCATCAAGTTTAACATACCAAGAATTGTATAGTCCAGAGTCTCCTTTAACATCAAGTTTACTACTGCTATCTAAAATTAAACCAACTGTTGTTTTGTCGGTGTTAATTTCCATATCCCCTTTAATATGTACAATGGCGCATTCTGGGGGTGCACTGTGTATATCCCATACTGTTCCATGAAGCCAATTGCTTGAATCTGTCCAATCTCCACTACAAGATGCTGTTGTCTCATAAGGTAAAGGCGCGGTGTATTCTTGATAGGTTCTCATGTTGTTTAAGTGACCAGGAACATTGTTATTTGATTCGTCTGGCGTATATCCAGTATCAATTATACCCATTTTGTAATAAAACTCTAAATCACTCCAACTTAAGCCTTCTATATCTTTTGGTATAATAGTGCCTCTAACATTTCCAGAATTGTTTTCAATTTCCTGATTTATTTGTCTATGGATTTGATTTAAGTTAAGTGCTTTATTATATAATCTACATTCGTATATAGACCCTTCAAAATATGCATTATCATTGAGTGTGTTTCGCCCTATTTCAAAATCATGATCAGAATTCCATGAGGGCATAGTAGTAAGTGACGTACCTACTAATACTGCATTTGTATAACTCCAAATATTTGTTCCATTCAAATAAAGATCTGCTATTCCTAAATCTCCATTGTATCTTAACGTTACATGATACCAGATATTATCATTTAATAGAATACTGGCAGGACTTGGATTGCTAACTGTAACATTGTTATTTGTTCGTATAAATCCTCTTATTTTTTTTCCTCCATCAACATAAATTCTAAAATTAGGTTGTCCCATTATTTCTCCACCATCTGAACCGCTATCTAATTTTATCCAGGTCATCATAGTAAGGTTAGTTTTTCCTCCTAAAAAGGCTGGTCTATCGATATAATCATTAACACCATCAAAATCTAATGTTTGCGGAATACAAAAGCTAAAATTTCCTAACCCAGAGCCATGAATGTTAAAGTTTGAGCAAGTATCGCAATCTTGCCATAAAAAGGAAACACTTGTAATGTAATCTGAATCTAAAAAGTTTATTCCTACCATAGCATTTGTGCCAAAAGTAGATGGGTTATTAGCATTAACAACTCCTGTAGCATTATTACTTGTGTAGGATGGGGTTGCTGAGTTTGTAAAAGTTGGGTAAATTGTACTACCTGAAGTGGTAGTAGCCATTATTGTATATTTATCACCATTAGCTCCACCTGCATTTACATGGGCTAAATCAAATGCAAGAGCATAAATAGGAGAACTAAAAGTTATAGTACATGTTATGCCTCCCGCTGAAAGACCATTTGTAAAAAGATCTAGGTATTCATCTGTAGTGCCACTTGCAGATGTGCCTACTTTTGGAGTTTGCCCCCCCCAATTACCTAAAGAACCAGTATCGCCAGTAAAGGTTACTGTAAAATCTATACCAGAACCATCAACGTTAGTAAATGTATTTGATAATGCACCAGCGGCTAACCAATCAAATTCACTGGATGTCATTGGAGTAGAAGACCAATCTAATGTGAAATTCTCTCCACAGCTTGGAGGACTATGTAATTGAGCCGTCACTTTTAGTGAACACAGGACGCTAAATAATACCATAAATCCTGTTATAGTAATTTTTTTCATAAATGGGTTAATTAGTTTGGGGCTAACTATTGTTTTTTATATATGATTTAAATAATCATGATCTAATATATAAAATATCTTACAAATAAAGATGAAAAGTATAAAAAATTCGATAAAAAACATAAAAATACAAATTTTTGTCTGAATTTTATATCTTAATTAATTAAAACTTTTTTCGAAATCATTCCAAATTCCGTTTCAATTTTTAAAATGTAATTACCCGTTTTAATTTGTTTGGCATTATATTTAATACGTTTTTGGTTAGTATTAGAGTTAAATCTAAAAAGGGTTTGTCCTAGAATATTAAACATTTCAACATATTCAATTTGCTTAGATGCTGGATTATTTATGACAATATCGTTTTTCTCATTTGAAAAATAAACTTCTATCTTTTTGTTTTCATTTTCTTGAGTATCCAAAGTATTATTCTTAGAAAAGGTAATTTCAAAACGATTTAAATACTCTCCCACTTCTAGGTAGGTTTCATATTTGCTTTGTCTTAAATCATGATAAATATTTAGTTCTTTATCATATAAATAGATTTCTAAATCGCTTTGTACATTTTTTAAATCATCAATTTTTATGCTATTATATCCATCAGTTTTTGTGTGAATCCCTAAAGGAATAATCGTTTCATGATTAATTTCATTAATTCCTTGAATAATATATTTATTATTACCAATTAGCCAATACATATCATCAACTTGTGTATCAATATATTTGGAGTCATAACCCCAATCATATCCAGAGGTCGCATTTTTATCAACCGTTATTAATAGTTGTCTTTGTAAGGTGTTCACAGAATTAAAACCAATTCTTAATTTCATTCTTGAGTCATTACCATTAACTACATTATTTGTTTTACTACCATTTTTATGAGCTACATTAGTTTGGGTATCTTCAATGTAGAAAACACGTTGGCTATTATTAAAATTTATTGATCCGTTAGTTTCAGTGGTAGTGTAAAACCCCTGGCCAACAGGTATGTATCTATTTGGAATATCTTCTTGATAGTTTCCTGTTGCAGTATTTTTTGTGTCGTTGTTTTTTCCAACTGCAGGAACACCTCCTGAAAGTGAATATGAGGCATAACCACCTTGATAATCGGTCGCTATATGTGAACCACCCCCCCAATGATTCCAGAAATATAGTGTGCCATCTGTTGATCCTTGACCGGATATGGTTGATTTATTGTCTTGAATAAATTTAACAGCATCAATAGCAGAAGGATATGGGTTCCCTATTAAATAGTCGTTTCCTGCGTATACTGGTAAACTAATATCGCCATTATTTGGTTTTCCTTGTAGTCTATATTCTTGAACTTCAGTTATAGATTTTGCCCCAGGACCTTTCATTGTAAATCCTTCACCTGGTATTATTTCTCCAGAGCTTCTTACGTGTTGCCATGAAGAATAATTGTCAGTAAGTTTATTGCTATATTTCCAAATCCAATAATCTGAAATTGATAATGGAGAAATGATTCCATCATAGCCAGCAGTTAAAAAATTTACATTGGGAAAAATGTCTTTTACGGTATAGCAATTATTTATAGTAGAATTATTTATTTTACCAACAGGGGATGACCAGTAATTATAAGTAAAATTATCTGCAGTTCCTTGTAAGTTTTTTTCAAGAATGCCAGAACTAATTTTATCCAATGTACTATTCTCTGTTTGTACTAATTGAGATTTTCCTTCTAAATCGATAATTCCATCAAGTAATAAGTACCAAGAATTAATTAATGCAACGTTTTGGTTTACTTTTAATATACCATCTTTATTAACGATAAGTCCAGTGGTTAGAATATCCATGCCTACTTCTAAATTTCCGTTAATTTTAATGATTGAATGCTCAGGAATTTTAGTATTTATATTCCAAACTCTTCCATGAAGCCAATTATTTGAATTGGTCCAGTTTCCATCGCACGAATTTGTTGTTTCGTAGGGTAGAGGGGCTGTATAATCTTGACTTTCTTGCGATATTAGCATGTTATTCAAAATACCATTTCTATTGTTATTGGAAATATCTGAAACAAATCCAGTATTTGCATTTTTCATATTGTAGTATAGTAACAAATCATCCCAAAATAAACCTTCAATATTTTTAGGTATTACTGTACCTCTAATATTTCCATTATTGTTTTCAATTTCTTGATTTATTTGTTGGTGTAATTGATTTTCATTTAAAGCTTTATTGAACACTCTGCTTTCATAAATGGACCCTTCAAAATAATCGTTATCAAATTGTGAATTGCGTCCTATTTCAAAATCATGGTTTAGGTTCCAAATAGTAGTGCCATCAATAGTGGTTCCCACTAGGGCATTATCTGAATAATTCCAAATGGCTTTTCCATCTAAATATAGTATTACACTTCCTTCGTTACTATTGAATTTTAGAGCAACATGATGCCAAATGTTTTCATTTAAAATGTACTCTGATAAATCTGGAGATTTAATTTCTGATTCAGTATTAGTTTTTAAAAATGCGTTTAACCTTTTAGATGAGTCTACAAACAATCTAAAGTTGCGTTGCCCCATAATTTCACCACCATCCGATCCTTCATCTAATTTAATCCAGGACATCATGGTTACTTCTGTTCTGCCTCCTAAAAAAGCGTCACTATTAATATAATCATCTTGACCATCAAAATCTATAATTTGTGGTGCGCAAAAGCTAAAATTCCCTATACCTGTTGCATGAGGTAAATAATGGTCGCAGGTATCGCAATCTTCCCATAAAAAAGACACGCTTTTAATATAATTAGAGTTTGAAAAGTTGACACCAATTATTGCATTGTTTGAAGATGTTAAGTTAGAAATTGCATTTACAATTCCTGTATTGGTATCTGAATTATAAGAAGGAGAAGGGGAGTGCGTGAATTCGGGATAAATAGTATTTCCATCTTTGTCTTTACCCGTAAATGTATATTTATCACCATTAGTTTCCCATTTGTTTATGTGGTGAATATCAAATGATAATGCGTATATAGGTTTGCTAAATGTTATGGTACAGGTAATTCCTGTTCCAGAAAACCCATTTGAAAGTAAGTCAATGCCTTTGTATAAATAACTAGATTGAGTGCCTACTTTAGGAGTGTTTCCTGACCAAAAACCTAGGGTTTCTGTTTCTCCAGTAAATGTAATAGTAACATCTGTTTCTGAACCATCTACATTAGTATATGTGTTAGTTAATTTTCCTGGTGGCCAATAATAATCGTCACTAGCAGAGTTTGTAGTCCAATTTAAATTGAAATTTTGCCCACAATTAGGTTTAGAATGAAGTTGTCCGTAAATTTTAGTACTACAAAATAATAGAGAGAGTAATATAAATATATTAGTAGCAAAATGCTTCATGAGTAGATGTTTGTTTTGGGGCTAAACATTATTTTATATGTAAAAATTTGCTTAGCGAATATAGCAATTATAATCCATATAATCGATAAAATGATTACAAAGTCCGATTAAGTGTATTTTTTGTAAAAAAGACCTAAATTATATTTAGGGCATATTCTTATATTAAAAATTGTGTTTTACTGTTATTTTGATTATTAATTAACTAATATCTTTTTAGAAATAGTTTTATTTTCTGTTGTTAAGTTTATAATATAAACACCAGTATTTAGTTGCTTAATGTTAAACTCATGGTAGTTTTTGTTAAGGTCAAGGTCATCATCATTTATATTGAATATTGATTGACTCAATACATTATACATTTCAACAGTTTTAATGTTTATTAGTTTAGGATTGTTAATGATAAGGTTCTCTTTATCATTTGAAAAATATACTTGTAAATCTAATTCTTCGAAACTTTCTGTACTTAAAGAACTATTACTAGTAAAGGTTATCTGAAAGCGATTATTGTACTCTCCTGGAGTTAAGTATAAACTATATGCGTTGTCTCTTAAGTTATGATAAGTGTCTAATTGTAAATCATGAACATAAATGTTTTTATTAGTATCTATGTTTTCTAAATTATCGATTCTTACAACAGCTAAGCCTTCTTTTGCTATTTTCATGCTAAAAGGTATTTTTTGTTCTTCATTAAAATTATTGACAGCTTGAATTAATAGTTTGGATTCATCTAAACTCCAATACATATCTTCTTCGTTACTTTCAATTAGAACAGCATCGTACCCTAAATCAAAATTATTTGAAGCATTTTTATCAACACCAGTTAATAGTTGACGATGAAATCCATCAGGAGAATCAAACATTAATCTTATTTTTTCTCTAGTATCAATCTCATTTTTGGCACTGTTTTGTGACTTTTTACCATTTTTATAGAATACAGAACCAGTATTACTTCCAGAAACTATTTCTTTTTGGTAAACTCTTTGGCTATTTTTAAAATTTAAATCACCATCTATAATGGGTTGAACTAAGCCTGTTAATCCGCCATCATTAGCTGAAACAAAGAAGCCTTGTCCTACAGCAATATATCTTTCAGGAAGTTTAGTTCCAGAAGCATATGTTGCATTAATTCTAGAATCTGTTGATATTGCCACAGTACCTCCCATTAATGTATAAACGGCATAACCACCTTGGTAATTAGCTAAATGATGACTGTTTACGGCAAAATGATCCCAAAAATATAATGCACCATTAATAACGTTTCTATCATTATTACCTCCATCTGCTGTATGGATGTTATCTAGAATAAATTGATTTGCATCTAAAGCTGAAGGGTATGGATTACCTATTAAATAATCGTTACCCGAGTTAATGGCTAAGTTAAAATCGCCATTGTTTGGCTGCCCTTGCATAATGTAGTTTTGATCTGAAGTTAAAGTTCCAGGGCCCTTCATTGTAAATCCTTGTCCAACTGATAATGATCCAGTACTTCTTACATGTTGCCATTCTGAATAATCATTAGTTGGTCTATTTGCATATTTCCATATCCAATAATCGGCATTTTGAATTGGTGAAGCCGTACCGTCGTACCCCCAAGTTAGGAAGCCTACATTAGTCATTATATCTGGTAAGGTATAGGTTGCATTGCTTGTTGGAGACACAGGTGAGCACCAATAGTTGTATAAATAGGTATTGGAATAACCTTGTTGGTCACGCTCTAAAGTACCAGTACTGGTAGCATCAAAATCACTTCTATCCAATTGTACTAATTGCGATTCTCCTTCTAAGTCTATAGTACCATCAAGTTTTAAGTAATGCGACACCGTAAGACCAATACCTGTATTTGAAGCAGTATCTCCGTTTACTTGTAAATCACCACTATTAATTATTAATCCTTCTACCGAACAATCTCTGCTTCTTGCAGCTGTTGGAGATGCACCTAAATAAGTGTCATGGTTTATTTCAACAATATTCCAGCCAATAGGTGTTGTGCCATCAATAATTGATAATGAATTTGGTAACGGTTGAACTGCGTTATTTAACCATGTAGCATCGGCATCCCATGAACCTGCAGCTTGAGTTTCATATGGTAATGGAGCAGTTTGGTAATCTACTGTATTTAAGTTTCTCAAAGCACCTTGATTACCATTTCCAGACATATCATCTGTGTTAGTATAGGTGTAAACAGACATTGGATAATAGCCTTCTAAATTACCCCATGGAATGGCATTTATTTCATTATTTGTTATTGTTGTTGGTATAACGCTTCCTTTTATTTGTGCTATAGTATTATCATCTGGATCTGGGAAATGTGTGATTTCTGATAATTCTTGATTCATAATATACCTTAATTGACCTGGAATTAGAGCAATATTCCATACCCTTACTTCATCAATAATTCCTGCAAAATAATCGGTTGTATTTGGGTCAAAGCCATCGGCTGCTGCAATTAAGAATTTTTGTGTTGTTGCTACAGGAGCTGGTAAAGATGTGCCTACCGCGCTTAAGGTAGGGTCTAAAACACCATCTATATATAAATTTGCATTACCTGAATTGTAAATTACAGCTACTTGGTGCCATTCGTTTTCTGGTATGGCTACTCCTGATGTTAAAGTTGCTGCACCTCCGTTTAATGTAAATGCCAATCTTCCAGAGCCATCAATTCTTAAGTCGTAACCTTCAGTATTTGCTGCGTTTCTTTTTGAAACAATTGATGCATTAGTAGTACCAGGATCTCTTTTTATCCAAGCAGATAATGTAAATTCAGTTGTGTTTAAATCTAAATTATCTTCAACATCAATATAATCAACAACGCCGTCAAAATAGATAGAACGTTCTCTGATAATTTGTGGCGCGTAACCAAAAGTGATGTATTTGGTAGCATTAAAGTTATAGTCTGTTTCAAGATTTCCGCTACCATCTGGAGTCATTACTCTATAGTCTGCAGTTGGATCAAAAATACCAGTGTCAGATATAAACATATAGTAACTTCCAGGAGGTGTTATGTTTCTAATAGCACTTTGCGGAATTCTTACTTTACAAGATGGAATATCTCCACCAGTTTCAACAACTTTCCACGTACGTTGCATTGAAACGAAAGAAACGGGAGTTGATAAGCCAGCAATACCATCGCTCATATCTACAGCAATTGCGGCGGCAGCTAAATTTAAATCGGCACCATCATTACCCCACATTAAAAACTCTCTATCATTAAATGTAGTTGGGTTACTAGATTGATTATCGCTATTTGTATCGTAAATATCAGATAATCCAATACTTAATATACCTTCAATTGGTCCATCAACATCAGTTTCATCATTAACACTACTTGATTGTTTTTGGTTTAAATCTGAAGCATCATCTCTACCAATACCTGCAACATCATAGTTGTAGCCAGCGTTTGCAGCAGTATCCCAGATAACAGTTTCTTGCGAATCAATGTAATCTACATCATTTAAATTTTGAGCAGTTACACTATTTGTATCGTGCAATGTTATTCCATATTTTATTGCTAAAGAAGATAAAATTTTGTGCTGATCTAAAGATGTATTTTGATGAGAATAACTTACAACCTCACTAATTTTTCCATCGAAAAATGTATCAAATGGGTGTCCGTTTATTGAAATTCTACCACTACCTAAGCAGAAGTATGAATTTAAAAATTCGTTAAATGGTAGCGTTTCAAATAATGACGATGTTTCACCGGTAGCATTATCTATTCTAATACCATTCTTGTAAATTTCTGTTAAGTTGTTAGCAGGATTATTTTTAATATTAAATACAATGACTTCACTATCATAAGAGTCTGTTGCACTAGAATATGTTCTACCATAAGAACCTTGAGGGTCTATACCACCTGTTAAAGATGGCGGTACAGTACTTACCATATGGTTAACCATAGAATCATAATTAGTGAACCTTTGCGAACCTGCACCAAAGTATAAACCAGAGCCATCACTATGCATAGTTTGGTTAGCAAACCTACCAGAAATAGGTGCTTGTGTACTAGATATTTGTCTATCAATAATACCATCCGTTTTTAGTACTATAAAATACTCCCTTGCAAAATAACCACCTTTTCCTTTCATTACATCTTGGTTGGCTTTTACAAAATCTACATAAGGATTAAAGTTAATATTTCCAGTAGCATTATTATTAAAAGTTGGGCTAGTGGCTGTAACACTTACGGCGTCATTATTTTGAGCTTGATCGCTCCATGTAGCAATATCAGCACCATCAGCAGTTACTCCAATTTCAGAGTCTGCTTTTAACCATAATGTTAGGTTATTAGTAATACCACCTGGTCCGTTTGTAGGATTTGGAAATGCAACATCTGGGTCTCCTTTTACGAATACATTATCAAAATTAAAACCATCACCATTTGAAGTTTGGGTTGAAAAATGAACTCTAAATTGAACGGTTGGTACAGCAAGCGATGAAGGTAATGGAATTTTGGACTCATGAAAGTTGTTTCTTCCTGCAACAATAGAACCTCCAAATAGTGTAGTACTGTCTCCAGACCAACCATTTACACTTCCTAATGCGTTAACACTAGCAGAATTATACCAATTTGTACCAGAACCGGTAGCTCCTAGAGTTGACCAATTTGTACCATCAGTACTATATTCTATTATAGCACCATCATTAGTATCTGTTTGGAAACGAACATCTATATGTAATACTAAGTTATCAAACCCAGATAAATCTATAACAGGGCTTGTTGCATAGGTAGATGTATTGGTTGCATAATTATTATAAGTGTTTGTATACCAATAGTTAGCTTCACCAACTTCAGTAGCATTTGTACCATAAGCCCAAGTAGAACCTGAACCAGTATCAGACATTGTCCAACCACCGTTGCTATTGTCAAAATTTTCATAATATATGGTATACAAAGGATCGCCAGAAGTACTAGAACCCTGAACAACAAATGTGTATGGGTTTTCGTCTACATCATCACTATCAATTGAAATTGTGGCCTGTACATTTGTGCTGACTACACTTGGGGCATATCTTACAACAAAAGTTAAATCACCACCGCTAGCAATTGTTGATGCCGTTGGTTGAGATAAAATATAAAAACCAGAATCTCCAGATATATCAACTAAAGGAAAACCTCCAGTTAAACTTAAAGGTGTGGTTCCTGTGTTTTGAATTGTAAAGGTATGATCTATAACTGCGCCTATAGCTACTGTTCCAAATTCGGTATCATCACCAACTATTGGTGTTGTATCTCCATCGGGAATAGTAGTTCCGTTTCCTTGAATATTAATTTCTGGAGCGGGAGCAATTGCAGTTCCCTGTACTACGAAAGTATATGGGTTTTCATCGCCGTCATTATTATCTATAGATACAGTTGCTTGAAAATTAGAACCTATAACGGTTGGGTCGAACCTTACAACAAAAGTTAAACTTGCACCAATACCAATAGTATTAGATGCTGGTTGTGTTAAAATAGAAAAAGCAGCATTACCACTTATATCTACTATTGGAGTTCCACCTGTTAAATTTAATACAGCTGTACCAGTATTTTGAATTGTAAAAGTATGATCTACAGTTAAAGAAGTTGGTATTGAACCAAACTCAGTATCATCACCTACAATTGGAGTTGTATCTCCATCAGCAATATCAACACCATTACCTTGTATATTTATTTCTGTAGTTGGAGTAAATGAAGAACCTTGTACAACAAAAGTGTATGGGTCTTCATCTGAATCATTATTGTCGATAGATATTGTTGCTTGTGCATTAGTAACATCAACAGTAGGAGAAAATCTAACAACAAAAGTTAAGTCGCCACCACCACTAATAATATTATTTGCACTAGGTTGTGTTTGAATAGAAAACGCTGCGTTTCCACTAATATCAACCAAAGGAACTCCACCAGTTAAGTTTAACGTAGCTGTTCCTGTATTTTGAATTGTAAAAATATGATCTAAAACTGTAGCGTTAGCTATTGAACCAAATTCTGTATCATCGCCTGCAATTGGAGTTGTATCTCCATCAGTAATATCAACACCGTTTCCTTGTATATTTATTTCTGGTGTTGGTGTTGCAGTCCATGTTAGAATTACTAGACCCGGGGCACCATTACCGCCAATTCCATTTCCATCACCTGATGCACCTCCGCCACCGCCATAATCTTCACCATCTTGACCATTATTATCATTACCGCCATTACCGCCATTACCAGTACCGCCATTACCATTGTTTGTTCCACCAGCTCCACCTGGAGGAGCAAAATCACCGGCAGCATCAGCACCATTACTTCCATTACCACTATCGCCAGCAGCACCACCGCCAGCACCACCTTCGTCAAAATCACCATCACCACCGGCACCACCACTAAATGCTAATTGACTTGTTACAGTACCAGTGAATGAACCACCGCCACCATTACCGCCAAAACCACCACTTCCTGGGGAGGTTAAACCACCATCACCACCATTTGCGGTTATTGTTCCAATTGTATGAGTAACTATAGTATTTCCTCCGTTGGCTCCATCATTTCCATTTGATGTAGCACCAGTACCACCATTTCCAATTGTTATTGTAATATTATCTCCAGGTGTTACAGCTATTGTTCCACCACGGAAACCGCCACCGCCGCCACCGCCGCCGCCATCGTTACTAGCTTCATCAGCACCACCGCCACCTGCACCCCATGCAGCAACGTTAACTGATGTTACTCCTGCAGGAACTACGAATGTTCCACTAGATGTAAATGTTTGACTTTGCGAAAAAGCAACTGAAGAAAATAGAATACCTACTATAAGTATACATGACCTTAATAAAAACGTAATTTTTTTCATAAGAGGTTAAATTTAGCTTGGGACTAATTATTTAAGCACCAAATGTAGATTAAAACTCCATGAAATACAAATTTAATCGATTAAATGCATTTTAATATTTTAACTAATTGAAAATCAATATATTGAAAAATGGTATTTTTTTAATTGTAAAAGCTTTTAAATAATTATTACAATCAAGATTAATTATGCCTAATTACATAAAAAAGGGTCGAGTTATTTATAACCCGACCCTTTTATTTTAAGCTTTTATTCAGTTTAATGTTTTATTAACCTTTTATGAATAGTTGCTCCAGTTTCCTTATTTGTAATTTTGAATAGGTAAGGAGCTTCATCTAGTTTATCTAAACCAGAAACATTTATTCTACTATTCATACTTGAATATTGTCTGTCAATAATAACTCGTCCATTTAAGTCTAATATTTTAATTGTGAAATCACTATTGTTAAAACCTAAAGGTAAATTAATAGTAATGTTATCATTAAAAGGATTAGGTATTATTGACACATTTCTTAGAGTGAAATCATCTCTATTTAAAGTGATTAAGTCAGATCCGTTACAATCTTCATCAATACCATTGTTTGGTATTTCAGTAGCGCCAGGATATATTGTGTTATCTGTATCATCACAATCAGTTAATGGTAATACAGTTGTAGTGTAACCAATACCAGGATCTGTACATTGCGTTACAGTTGATATTGCAAAATTATCACCATCAGCATCTAAGTACCAAACTGTTGCAGGCGTTACGGTTAAGTTCAGCACTAAATCGGCAGTACAACCATCGTTAGAAACTCTAACTCCGGTTTGATCTGTGGTATAATCGTTTCCGTTACCAGCAGTCCAAGTATAAGTTTCACCCGAACAGATAGTGGCATTAGTCACATCATCCGCAGGTTTAGGAGTCACAGTTAAATTAAGAACATCATCCGCAGTACAACCATCATTAGT
>NZ_CANKXG010000013.1 GCF_947487575.1 uncultured Algibacter sp.
ACAATCATATGATTGTTCAGTTTTAATTAATAAATTTAATCCTTTAATAATCTGTATCGACTATTTAGGACTAGACACTCATTGAGAATCAAACTTTTTCGTAATGTGAAAATCTGTTTAAATTGACCTTAGTTTTTAAGTCATGAGATTATCACTCTATTAGGTTATTATCGAAACTTCTCGTAATGACTGATTCTTTTAAGCTTCCTCAATCAACACCCATTCCCCTTTAGCAATTAAAGGTTCGGCTTGTTTGTACTTTAAAGTTTTGTTTTCACCATTCATAACGTGCTTAATAGTCACACGGTCGTTACGTCCAATTTTTGGTTTATCACGTACAATGGTTTCCACCACTTCTTGTTGGCGTTGTGTATTTCCTGCAGCTCTATTTTGTGCAGAACGCTCATCTAAATTAGGAATTTCGTCTTTTTGTACGTTAAGCTTTTCTTGCTTTCTAGCTCTAGCTTCTTGGATGGTGTCTTGTGTTTCTTGAGGCAATTCACCTTTAAATAAGAATGAAATAACATCTTTATTCACTTCATCAATCATCGCTTTAAATAACTCAAAAGACTCAAATTTATAAATCAATAAAGGATCCTTTTGCTCATGAACAGCCAATTGCACCGATTGCTTTAACTCATCCATTTTACGTAAATGTGTTTTCCAAGCATCATCAATAATCGCTAATGTAATGTTCTTTTCAAAATCGTTAATTAATTGCTTACCTTGAGTTTCATAAGCCTTTTCAAGGTCAGTAACCACATTCAAACTCTTAACACCATCAGTAAAAGGTACAACAATACGCTTGAATTTATCGCGCTGATTTTCATATACATTTTTAATTACTGGGAAAGCAATATCTGCGTTACGCGCCATTTTTTCTCTGTAATGTTCAAAAGCGGCTTTGTATATTTTTGATGTAATCTCTTGAGCCGATAATTTTTCAAATTCATCTTCAGTAATTGGAGAGCTCATTGAGAAATAACGAATCAATTCAAACTCAAAGTTTTTAAAATCGTTAGCACCTTTATTAGTTTCAGCAATGCCTTCCGAAGTGTCGAAAATCATGTTTGCTAAATCGACACGTAAACGTTCTCCGTTTAAGGCGTTGTAACGACGCTTGTAAACCACCTCACGTTGGGCATTCATAACATCATCATATTCTAATAATCGCTTACGAACACCAAACTGATTTTCTTCAACTTTTTTCTGCGCACGCTCAATAGATTTTGAAATCATAGAATGCTGAATTACTTCGCCTTCTTTCAATCCCATTTTATCCATCATTTTAGCAATACGCTCAGAACCAAATAAACGCATCAAGTTGTCTTCAAGAGACACGTAAAATTGTGAACTTCCTGGATCTCCTTGACGACCAGCACGACCACGTAACTGCCTGTCTACACGACGCGAATCATGACGCTCGGTACCTACAATGGCTAATCCACCAGCGGCTTTAACTTCGTCAGATAATTTAATATCCGTACCACGACCTGCCATATTGGTGGCAATAGTTACTTGTCCTGCATTACCAGCTTCAGCAACAATATCAGCTTCACGTTTATGCTGTTTTGCATTTAATACGTTGTGCGGTATTTTACGAATACTCAACATTTTACCAAGTAATTCAGATATTTCAACCGATGTTGTACCAATTAAAACCGGACGACCTGCTTGAGATAGTTTGGTAACCTCTTCTATTACAGCATTATATTTTTCACGTTTTGTTTTATAAACCAAATCCTCTCTATCATCACGAGCAATAGGGCGGTTGGTAGGTGTTTCAAGAACATCTAATTTGTAGATTTCCCAGAACTCGCCAGCTTCTGTTAATGCCGTACCTGTCATACCAGACAGCTTACGGTACATTCTAAAGTAATTTTGTAATGTTACAGTTGCAAAAGTTTGAGTGGCGTCTTCAATTTTTACATTTTCTTTCGCTTCAATCGCTTGGTGTAATCCATCAGAATAACGACGGCCATCCATAATACGCCCCGTTTGCTCATCAACAATCATTACTTTATTCTCCATTACCACATACTGTGTGTCTTTTTCAAATAAAGCATAAGCTTTTAGTAATTGGCTTAGCGTATGGATACGCTCAGATTTTACTCCAAATTCTTTAAATAATTCTTCTTTAAGCGTCGCTTCTTCTTCAGCCGAAAGGCCTTGTTTTTCAATTTTATCAACCTCAAGGCCAATTTCTGGTAAGATGAAAAAATCTGGATTATCCTTTCCAGAAATGTATTCTACACCTTTATCCGTTAATTCAACTTGATTATTTTTCTCTTCAATAACATAGTACAATTCCGCATCAACCTTTGGCATTTCGCGGTTATTGTCTTGCATATAAAAATTCTCAGTTTTTTGAAGTAGTTGTTTAACACCTTCTTCAGATAAAAACTTAATAAGTGCTTTGTTTTTAGGAATACCTCTGTAAACACGTAACAACTGAAAACCACCTTCTTTAGTGTCACCGTCTTTTATTAATTTTTTAGCCTCGGCTAAAACTCCAGTTAAATATTTACGCTGTACAGAAACAATATCGTCAACTTTAGGTTTTAATTCTGTAAATTCATGGCGGTCACCTTTTGGAATAGGCCCAGAGATAATCAACGGTGTACGCGCATCATCAACTAATACAGAATCGACTTCATCAATAATACCAAAATGGTGCGGACGCTGTACTAAATCGTCTATTGAGTGCGCCATATTATCGCGCAAATAATCAAAACCAAACTCGTTATTGGTACCATAAGTAATATCTGCATTATAGGCTTTTCTTCTTGCTTCAGAGTTTGGTTGGTGGTAATCAATACAATCCACACTCATACCGTGGAACTGAAAAATAGGCGCCATCCATGCGCTATCACGTTTTGCTAAGTAATCATTTACCGTTACTAAATGCACACCTTTTCCTGCCAAAGCATTTAAATAAACAGGTAGTGTAGCCACTAAGGTTTTACCTTCACCCGTTTGCATTTCGGCAATTTTACCTTGGTGCATCGCTACACCACCAATTAACTGCACATCATAATGTATCATGTCCCAAGTAATTGGTTTTCCCGCAGCATCCCAAGAGTTTGCCCAAACCGCTTTATCGCCATCCAAAACTACATAATCTTTTTCACCAGAAACACTTCTGTCAAATTCATTTGCAGTTACAGTAATAGAGGTGTTATTTACAAAACGTTTAGCAGTTTCTTTAACTACAGCAAAAGCTTCAGGTAAAATAGCATCTAAAACATCTTCGGTAATTTTGTAAGCCTCATCTTTTAAGCGGTCAATTTGTTCGTAAATTTCTTCACGTTTATCAATATCTTCAGTAGTTTCAGCTTTTTCTGTTAAATCAGCCATTTGCTTATCAACATCCGCATTAGCTTCAGCAATTTTTGCTTTAAACTCAGCAGTTTTAGCTCTTAATTCATCATGAGATAAAGCTTCTAGTGCAGATTCAAAAGCTTTGATTTTATCAACATATGGAGATATAGCTTTAACGTCTTGTTTGGCCTTATCGCCAACAAATATTTTTAATACAGAATTTAAAAAACTCATGAGTGTAATTTTATATATTTTATCTAGGATTACCCTAGGTTTTCGTTGTTACTAATATTGTCTTTTAAAAGACATTCAAAGATACATTTTAGAACAAAAAAAAAAGCCTCAAATCGAGACTTTTTTAAATATTCTTTATGCTTTATTAATATTCATCTTCATTCCAGAGGTAATCCTCGTCGGTAGGGTAATCAGACCAGATTTCTTCAATAGAGTCATAAGAGTCTCCTTCATCCTCAATAGATTGTAAATTTTCAACAACCTCTAAAGGTGCTCCTGTTCTAATAGCGTAATCTATCAATTCGTCCTTTGTCGCTGGCCAAGGTGCATCACTTAAATACGATGCCAATTCTAATGTCCAATACATTTCTTAGTGTTTAATTTCTGCAAAAATAATTTTTTAGTTTAAACACACAAGAAAAAAATGAATTATTTAATCAATAATTATAAGAACGTATTCTTTTGTACTCTAAACACCTACAAATTATTCCTGCGGGTTAATAATAATTAAGCAAAATCACTCTTTATTAATAAAATTTTGGCGTTACCACAAGGGTCGGGCTTTACGTTCCAAGTCCTCGCACCTCCTACGTCGGGCTGTGGGCTATCCACTTCAATCCCTAACGCGGGCAAGTCTGCAGTCATCAGTATACAGTCAACAGTTTTTGTTTTTTGCATACTTTTTAACTTCAAACTTCTGTCTTCAAGCTTTTTACTTTTTCTCAGGAATCCACTTAACTTCATTTGCTTGCAAATCAGATGACAACTTTCGTGCCAATACAAAAAGATAGTCAGAAAGACGGTTTAAGTACGTTAAAGCATTTGCCTCAAAAGGTTCTAAATCATTAAGTGCAGAGGCTAAACGTTCCGCTCTACGGCACACACAACGTGCTATGTGACAGAATGACACCGTTTGATGTCCACCAGGCAATACAAAATGCGTCATTGGTGGTAAAGCGCCGTTCATGGTATCCATTTCCTGCTCTAAAAGCTTAATATCTTCAGTAGAAATTTTTTCAATATTTAAACGTTCCTTACCATTTTTTAAAATCGCCTTTTCAGGATCAGTTGCCAAAATAGCCCCAACAGTAAAGAGTTTGTCTTGAATAGTCATCAACAATTTTTGGTAATGCAAATTAATATCCTGATCACGAATTAACCCCAAATGCGAGTTTAATTCATCAACAGTTCCGTAGCTTTCAATTCTTATATGGTGTTTTGGTACTCGTGTTCCACCAAATAATGCTGTGGTACCTTTGTCTCCTGTTTTAGTGTAAATCTTCATATCACGAAGTTATAGTATTTTTAAGAGTTTTACAAAGCCTATAAAATCAATAAAAGTTGTTAATATCTTCTTTGTAAATTAAGATTTATCCTGTTAATTTGTAAGTAATTTATGGATTGAAAAAATTAAATTTGTTATAGCTATAACAACAACTCTCTTATTATGAAAAAATTCATATTACTACTACTCGTAATTACATTTTCATTAATTACTGAAGCACAATCACATATTGGGTTTCTTTCAGATAATTACAGTGGGGTTCACGGCGTTATTTCTAACCCAGCAAATATTACCAATTCTCCTTTTAAAATTGATATAAACCTTGGTGGAGTCAGTGTTTTTGGAAGCAATGATTATTTTGGAATAAATATATTAGATGCGACAAAAGATGGTTATAATTTCGATTTGGAGTCAAAAAAACACCCTAAGGATGCAAATAGCGGATTTATAAATGTCGATGCTTTGGGGCCTTCATTTATGTTTAATATTAATAAAAAAAGCACTTTGGCAATCTTTACAAGAGCTAGAGCTTTTGTTAATGCAAATGAGCTTAATGGTACCACAATAGCCTCGATAGATGATGATACAACATACGATTATAATTTTGAAGAGTCTTATTTCAACATATTAGCTCACTCTTGGGCGGAATTTGGTGTTACTTATGCAAGAACGGTTTTAGATAAAGAGCAACACAGTATAAGTGGAGGTTTAACTTTAAAATATTTAAAAGGTTTAGGAAGCGTTTTTACCTTAGGAAAAGAGATTGTAGTTGATTATGATGATGACGGTACAGACCTTGGTGGTGGAGAAACAACAGGTAGTATATCAACTAGCGGAAATTTAACTTATGCACGTTTTGCTGATTTTGATAATGATAATTATGATTATGAAACACCTGATAATGCTAGTGGCTTTGGCGTTGACCTTGGTGTAGTTTATGAGTGGAGGCCAAGTTATGGTGATTATAAAGTTAATGATTCTACTAATAATAATTTCAACCATAAAAATGAATACAAATTAAAAATAGGAATATCTGTTACAGATATAGGTTTTGTAGATTATAAAGACGGTAAAAAAGAAGCTTTTAATATGGCGATTTCCGATTTGAATGAAGATAATTTTGATGGAACCGATGATATAGGAGATTTTCTAAATACTTATTTTACAAGAGCTAATACTGCAACAGGTTATAAAATTGATTTACCTGCAGCACTTCATGTAAATGTTGATTGGAATATAAATGGTAAAATGTATTTAAATTTAAATACAGATTTTTCATTGATGTCTGAAAGTAGAATAACGGCAAACAGAGTGTCGAATGTAGTGTCATTAACACCTCGTTATGAAAGCAAATGGTTTAGTTTTTATTTGCCTTTAAGTGTTATTGAAAATAATGGTTTTAGAATGGGTGCAGGCTTCAGAGCGGGACCATTGTATGTTGGTTCTGGATCTCTGATTTCTGCCTTTACAAGTGATAATAACCGAGGAGCAGATGTTTATGCAGGGATGAAAGTACCTATTTACCATAATGTTCCTAAGGATAAAGATGGTGACGGTATTATTGATAAACTGGATGATTGCCCAGAAATACATGGGTCAGTTGAAAATAATGGCTGCCCTTGGCCAGATACCGATGAAGATGGTGTATTAGATAATGTTGATGAATGTCCACAGGAAGCAGGTCCAGAAGATAACAAGGGGTGTCCATGGGGAGATAAAGATGGCGATTTAATTTTAGATAATGTAGATGCTTGTCCTGATTTATTTGGTCCAGAAGAAAATAATGGGTGCCCATATAAAGATACCGACGAGGATGGTGTATTAGATAAAAATGATGATTGTATTGATCAAAAAGGTACAGTGGCTAATAATGGCTGCCCTGAAGAAGTATTACAAAAACTTCAAAAAACTTTAAATGATTATGCTAAAGTTATACTGTTTAATTATGGAACATCTTCTTTAAGCAAGGAGTCTGATAAAGTGTTGTTAGATATTATAGCCGTTTTAAAAGTATACCCTAATGCTTCATTTACTATTGAGGGACATACTGATAGTATTGGTAGTTATAAGTTGAACAAAATACTATCTGAGAAAAGAGCTAATGCCGTTAAAGATTATTTGGTTAAAAACGGAATAGATGCAAGTAGATTGTCTGCCATAGGATATGGGGAGAGAAGACCAATTGCGACTAATATGTATAAGCACGGCAGAGCTAAAAACAGAAGGGTAGAAATTAACCTAGTTAAATAAAAGTTGTCTCAACTTATGTTTATTAACACGCTGAGATTTTTATATTAATTCATTTACAAATTAGTAACTATCAATATTTTATATTTTAAAAAAATCACAATCTAATACTCTTATTATTAGTTGTTTACGTTATTTTTTCGTGATAAAACACATGGTAATATGCGTTTTGTCGATAAAATTATTACTTTTGTCGATAAAATATATTTTAACCTAAACTAAAATTATGAAAAAAATTACTTTGGCGGTAGTGTTTGTTGTAAGTTCTTTTTGTGTGAAAGCACAGTCTTATATCGGATTTCTTACTGATAACTACAGTGGTGTAAATAGTGTTATTTCCAACCCAGCAAATATTACAGATTCTCGTTTTAAAACTGATATCAATTTAGTTGGTGTTAGTGTGTTTGGAGGAAATGATTATTATGGCGTAAACGTATTGGACGCTATTAAATCTGATTATGATTTTGATTTGAATGCAACAAAATCTCCAAGCAGCGATAATAATATTGGTCTTTATCAAGATGTTTTAGGGCCCTCTTTTATGTTTAACCTAAACGCAAAAAGTTCTATTGCTATTTTTACTAGGGCAAGGTCTGTAGTAAATATTAATGAAGTTAATGGAAACACAATTGATGCAATTGATGATGATGAAACAGAAGATTTTATAGTAAACGAAGGCGATTTTAATGCTTTTGGACAAGCTTGGGCAGAAGTGGGTTTAACCTATGCTAGAGTATTTATGGATAAGCAGCAACACTTTTTAAAGGGTGGATTATCATTAAAGTATTTACAAGGAATTGGCAGTGGTTATGCCTATGGTAGAAATGTTAATGTAAATTATGATGCAGATGGCACCAACCTTGGAGGTGGAGAAACCACAGGAAGTATTAATTCAACTGGAGAGATTACATACGGGCGTTTTGATGATTTCGATAATGATAATTACGATTATGATTTACCAGAAGCTACTGGTTTCGGAGTTGATTTAGGGGTTGTATATGAATGGAGACCAAATCATGCCGATTATAAAACTACAAATGCTGATGGTACATCTTATGTTCATAAACATGAAAATAAATACAAATTAAAAGTTGGACTTTCTATTACTGATATTGGAAGCATAAATTATAAAAATGGTGTTCAAGAAACATTTAATATTGCTAATACAGGTATTAGTGAAGAGGACATTGAAAATGCAGAAGATATTGATGACGTTTTAAATACTTTATATACCCAAACTGGTTCTGAAACTGGATACACAGCAGCTTTACCAATGGCAGTACATTTAAATGCAGATTGGAGCTTTAATAAAAGATTTTATATTAATTTAAATACAGACTTTTCTCTTGTTTCTAAAGATAAGGAAAATGCCAGTCGTATTTCAAATGTAGTGTAATTAACACCACGATTTGAAAGTAAATCTTTTAGTTTTTACTTACCTGTTAGTATAGTTGAAAACAGTGGTTTCCAAGCAGGTTTAGGTTTAAGAGCGGGGATATTATATATTGGGTCTGGGTCTGTTTTATCTGCTCTTACAAGTGATAATTCTAAAGGTGCGGATGCTTATGCAGGTTTAAAAATACCTATATATCAAAGAAAACCAAAAGATAAAGATGATGATGGCGTTATTGATAAATTAGACGGATGTCCTAAAGAAGCTGGTCCAATAGAAAATAATGGTTGCCCGTGGGGTGATAAAGATGAAGATACTATTTTAGATAATGTGGATGAGTGTCCGGAAGAAGCAGGACCAGAAGAAAACAGAGGTTGCCCATGGGGTGATAAAGATGGGGATTCTATTTTGGATAATGTTGACGCGTGCCCAGAAGCTGCTGGTCCAGAAGAAAATAATGGTTGTCCTTGGCCTGATGCTGATGCAGATGGTGTTTTAGATAAGGATGACGAATGTATTGATGTTGTAGGTACGGTTGCTAATAATGGTTGTCCTGAAGTTGAAGAAGCTGTAGTGATAGAGCCAGTAGTTACTAAAGAGGTTCAAAAAATCTTAAATAGTTATGCGAAGACAATTTTGTTTAACTCAGGAAAATCTTCTGTAAAAAAAGAGTCTAATACTGTTTTAAATGAAATTGTTGGTATTTTAAAAGAATATCCTTCAGCAAAGTTCTCTATAGAAGGACATACTGATAGTATTGGTAGTAGTGTTTTAAATAAGAATTTATCAGAAGCTAGAGCAAGTTCTGTAATGACTTTCTTGATTGAAAGAGGTGTAGCTTCTAATAGATTAACCTCAAAAGGTTATGGTGAAAGTAAGCCAATTGCAACAAACTCTACAAAAGCAGGACAATCTAAAAATAGACGTGTTGAGATTAATTTAGTTAAGTAGCCAAAACTGTTTTTTTTGATTAAAATATAGAATCCCAGAGTATAATAACTCTGGGATTCTTTGTTAATCAAGTTTAAATTCTAATATTAAAATGTTCCTTGACTTGTTCTTTTCTGAAGAAAGCAAAACCCCAGAAAAAGGTGTCGATTGTTACCGTAACTTTGGAGTGGGCTTTTATGGTTTCCCATGCCTCAGTCATACCTTCAGACCAATAAATATCATCAAAAATAAAAACAGAATTATTGTTTACGGTTTCTAGCAGTGTTTCAAAATACTTTAAAGTTGCTTCTTTTTGATGATTACCATCAAAGAATATAAGGTCGTAATTATTTGAGTTAAGTTTTTCAACTTCATCATTAAAATTCCCCGTAATCAAAGAAATATTTTTTGCTTTAAGTTTTTTTAATTGAGCTTTAAAAAAATCTGAAGTTTTATGGCAACCTTCAATTGAAGTAATATTGGCTTCGGTATGTCCTAAACTCATCGCATGGGTCGAAATACCCAACGAAGTACCTAATTCTAAAATATTTTCGGGTTTAAGATAATTTGTAATTCTATAAATCAGTTTAGCTCTTTTATTTGCTGTACCAGCATTTTTTGCAATATTGGAAACTAAACGTTCTTGTTGTTTCATGATTAGAGAGCCTGCCCCTAAATCGGTTACCTTAATTTTAGACTTGTTTTTTAGTAGAGATTTTCTATACTTTAAAATCGTGCTATAAGCCTCAAAATGTGTTTTATCATAAAAACATTTAGTCACTAAATCATACACAAAAGGCGAATGTACGCCATGTTGATTGGTTGATTTAAGAAGGAATTTCATGTATTGAGTAAATTGATAAAACATGATTACTCTTCTAGTTTTGAAGACAATTCAAACCACCGTTCTTCCTTTGTTTCAATAGTATCAATAATTCCCTGAAGCTTGTCCGAGAGTTTATTAATATCATCTTGAGTTAGATCAGGATTATTAAATTTGCTCTCTAATTGTTTTTTATCAAAAGTCAAAGAATTCAATTTACTTTCAATATTTCTTAGTTCTTTTTCTTCGTTAAAAGATAGCTTAGAAGCTTCATTTTGTTTCCAAGATTGTTTCTCTTTTTTGTCTTCTGTATCGGTTGTGTTTGAAATTACTGGTTGGCTATCTTCGTAAATTCTATAATCAGAATAATTTCCTGGAAAATCTTCAATAATGCCTTCACCTTTAAAAACAAATAAATGGTCAATAACCTTATCCATAAAATAACGATCGTGCGTTACAACTATAATGCAACCAGGGAAATCTAAAAGGAAGCTTTCTAATACATTAAGCGTTACAATATCTAAATCGTTTGTAGGCTCATCAAGAATTAAAAAATTAGGATTTTGTATTAAAACCGTACATAGATACAAGCGTTTACGTTCGCCACCACTTAGTTTTTCAACAAAATCGTATTGCTTCTTTCTACTAAATAAAAAGCGTTCTAAAAGTTGTTGCGCACTAATTTGTTTTCCTTTTTTTAATGGAATATAATCACCAAATTCTCGAATAACATCAATAACCTTTTGTTCAGGTTTTATAGTGATGCCATTTTGAGTGTAATAGCCAAATTTTACAGTATCTCCTTTTATAACTTTACCTGAATCTGGTTTGTCAGTTTGCGTTAAGATATTTAAGAAAGTTGTTTTTCCGGTTCCATTTTTGCCAATGATGCCTATGCGTTCCCCTTTTTTGAAGGTGTATTCGAACGCATCAAGCATAGTTTTATCTTTAAACGCTTTAGATACTTTGTGGAACTCTAGAATCTTACTTCCTAAACGTTCCATATTAAGTTCTAACTGGACTTCGTGGTCGTTTCTGCGTTGATGTGCACGGTGCTTGATATCTGCAAAATCATCGATTCTAGATTTGGATTTAGTTGTTCTTGCTTTAGGTTGACGACGCATCCATGCTAATTCTTTCTTAAAAAGTTGTTTAGCTTTCCCTGTTTCAACAGCTTCACGTTCAATTCTTGCTTCACGTTTTTCTAGATAATACGAGTAGTTGCCTTTGTAACTATAAAGTTGGCCTTCATCTAATTCAATAATCTCATTACAAACACGTTCTAAAAAATAGCGATCGTGGGTTACCATAAAAAGCGTAATGTTTTCTTTGGCAAAAAACGCTTCTAACCATTCAATCATTTCTAAATCTAAATGGTTTGTAGGCTCATCTAAAATTAATAAATCAGGTTTATTTATAAGCGCATTGGCTAAGGCTAATCGTTTTTTTTGTCCGCCAGAAAGCACGCTTACTTTTTGATTTAAATCTTCAAGTTTTAGTTTGAAAAGTATTTGTTTGTAAAGAGTTTCAAAATCCCAAGCTTGGTGGCGTTCCATAGCATCAAAGGCCGTTTGGTAGGTTTCAGTGTCTTCAGGATTTAAAAGTGCTTTCTCGTAATTCGAAATAATTTTTAGTATGGGGTTGTCACTTGCAAAAATGGTTTCTTCAATAGTTAATGCATTGTCAAATTTTGGGTCTTGGGATAAGAAGGATGCCTTAATGTCTTTTCTGTAAATAACGTCTCCTGTATCTGCAATATCATCACCAGACAGAATATTTAAAATAGAGGTTTTGCCGGTGCCGTTTTTAGCTACAAAAGCTATTTTTTGGTCTTTGTGAACACTAAAAGAAATGTTTTCAAAAAGTGTGAGTTCACCGTAAGACTTTGATATGTTTTCTACTGTTAAATAATTCAAGAGCAAATATTTTTTGCAAATAACGGACAAAAAACCAAAAAATACGTCATAAGTTTTATTCTTCACTGCTAAAACTTATATTTGTGAGAAATCAATTAGCCTCAATATGAAGAGTTATTTACTTGTCATTTTTTTAGTTATAAGTGTATTTTGTACCTCATGTATAACTAATAGGGATGTTGTTTACTTACAAGATAAAGGCGATGGAAGCGGTAACGAACAAGTGTTAACAGAACTACCAAAGCCTTACAAGGTTCAAGTTAATGATATTTTGAGTATTAATGTAAAGGCCTTAGATCCTGAACTTGTTGGTATATTTAACCCTATTGAAGGTACAAAAACATCTACTACTAATGGGGAGTTATATTTTAGTGGTTTTACAGTTGATTTACACGGTAATATTGAATTCCCAATTTTAGGAAAAATCAATGTTTTAGGTTTTACTATTGCTGAAATAAAGACTAAAGTTAAAAATGCCCTTTTAAAAGATTATTTTAAGGAAACGGCCGAAATTTTTGTAACTGTAAAACTTGCTGGATTGAAATATACTGTTACAGGTGAAGTGTCAGGTACAGGCGTTTATACTTTATTTCAAGACCGCGTAAATATTATTGAAGCATTAGCAAATGCAGGTGATATTGCTCAAACTGGTGATAGAAAAGATGTTTTGGTGGTTAGACAATATCCAAATGGACAAAAAATCCATCATATAGATTTAACAGATATTAAAGCTATGCAATCACCGTTTTATTTTATACAACCTAATGATATTATTTTAGTTAAACCATTAAAACGAAAAGCTTTAGGGGCTGGACAAACGGCAATACAAAACATAACTACTATAGCTTCAATTTTATCTGTGTTAGTTTCTACATATTTTTTAACACGGAACCTTTAAATATTTGACTAAATTATGGAAGAAGAATTCGATATTGCAGAGTCACAATCGCAACCTTCATTTGATATTAAAGCATTTGTAATTAGGGTTTTAAGTTATTGGAAATTATTTATATTATTTATTGGCGTAGGAGTATTTATTGTTTACCAGCAAAATATTAGAAAGCAGCAATCGTATAGGTTAAGTACGCAGATTTCAATAGAAGAAGAATCTAATCCTTTATTCACATCAACAACTAGTTTAACGTTTAATTGGGGAGGTGTTTCAGGAAAAGTACAAACTATTATTACATCCTTACGGTCGAGATCTATTCATGAAAAAGTAGTTGATAATCTTCAATTTTATATTACTTACTTAAAACAAGCCAGATTTAGAAAAGATGATATTTATAAAGCATCTCCAATACGAATAAATTTAACTCCTAATTCAAATCAGTTATTAAATAACCCGATTAGAATTACATTTCTTGAAAATAACAGATTCCAGCTTTCAATAAATTTTGAGTCTAGTTTAGCAAGAACACAAAATTTTGATAGTAAGAAAAGATTTAATCTAGATGTTCCTGTAGGAGAATTTCAGAAACAATTTACTTTAGGAGATACCATAAGACTTCCTTACGTAAATGGCGTTATTTATTTGGCAGAAGATCGTGTTGCAGAAATAAATGACGAATACTATATTCAATTTAATGATTTTGATGCTGTATCAGCAAAGTACAGAAATGGATTAGTTATTGATAACCCTAGAAATTCACCAACACTAAATTTAAGCCTCGTTGATGTTAATAAGGCTAAAATTGTCGATTACCTGAATGAAACTGTTTCTGTTTTAAGTGAAGATCAACTAAATAGAAAGAATCAATTTGTAACCAATACCATAGAATTTATTGATAACCAATTAGACAGAGTGAAATCACAATTAACTCTGAATGCAGATTCTTTAAATAACTACAAACAGAAAAATAGAATATTTGATTTAACAAGCGAAAGTGTTGCTATTAATGGTAAATTAACATCGCTTGAAACAGAAAAAGATGATATAAATAGAAAGCTAGCGTATTACAATAGTTTAGATACTTATTTGAAAACGAGTAATTCATTTACCGATGTTCCTGCTCCTTCAGTTTCAGGAATTGATGAAGGGAATATACTTACTAATGTATCTAGAATAAATGCTTTATCCGTACAAAAGTCTAAATATGGAGCAACAGTTAGAAAAGATGCCACGATATTTGCAGACTTAAATAGGGAAATTGAAGGGTTGAAAATGGTTCTTATCGAGAATATTAATTCTGCGAATAACGAGTTAAAAAGGGAACAACAGCTAATAAATAACAAAATAGCTATTGAAGATGCCAAAATTAGAAAGCTTCCCAAAGCCCAACAAAAATTATTTGATATAGAAAGACAATATGCACTTAGCGAAAAAACATATAACGTCTTTTTGGCAAAACGTGGTGAAGCAGATATTATAAAATCGGCAAGTGTTTCAGACATTGTAATAATAGACCCAGCAAAAGATACGGGAGCAACACCAATAGATTTAAAATTGAGCTCAAGATATTTATTCGCTGTTATTGGTGGGCTTTTGCCTCCTTTACTATTAGCTTTTTTGCTCACATTTTTAGATAATAAAATACATAACCCTCAAGTGTTAGAAAACTTATCGAGCATTCCATTGTTAGGTGTCGTAGGGAAAAACAATTTGGAAAATAATATGGTTGTGCATTTAAAACCAAAGTCAACAATAGCCGAGGGATTTCGAGCCATACGATCGAGCCTACAATATTTTTATAAAAAACACAATCTAGAAGGTTCAAAAACAGTTATGGTTACTTCATCAGTTAGTGGAGAGGGGAAAACGTTTTGTTCTATTAATATTGCTACGGTTTTCGCTATGAGTGGAAAAAAAACAGCTTTAGTAGGTTTAGATTTAAGAAAACCAAAAATATTTGGAGATTTTGAAATTAAAAATGATATTGGTGTTGTTAATTATTTAATAGGTCAACAAGATTTTAATGCAGTAGTTCAGCAAACTAAAGTGCCTAATTTAGATGTTATAACTTCGGGTCCAATACCTCCAAATCCATCAGAATTATTGATGAGTGATAAAATGGATGATTTGATAAGTTATTTAAAACAATCTTATGATTTTATTGTATTAGATACCCCACCTATTGGTCTTGTTGCTGATGCTTTAGAGCTCACAGAATATGCTGATGCTACAGTTTATGTTGTTAGACAAGATTATACAAAAAAAGGTATGCTCAGCTTAATTAATAATAAATACGGTAAAGGAGAGATTGCAAATTTAAGTTTTGTTTATAATGGCTACAATCAAAAAGGAAAATATGGCTATGGCTATGGCTATGGCTATGGCTATGGTTATGGTTATGGTAGTTATGGTAACGGATATAATGATGATGGCTCGTATAAAAAATCATTCCTTTCTACTATTAAATCATTTTTTAAAATAGGAAAAACTTAAAAAAATATAATAATTAGCTATATAATACTTTGAATACTAAAAACGAAAATTGGCTCTATACTATTTCTCCAAAACAGAAGCTTATAGACTTCAATTTTAAAGAAATTTGGAGGTATAAGGATTTAATGTTTCTGTTTGTAAAACGAAACGTGGTTACATTATATAAACAAACTATATTGGGACCGTTATGGTATTTTATACAGCCTTTATTTACGTCTGTGATTTTCACTCTAGTATTTAATAATATTGCTAACATTTCTACGGGAGATGGTATTCCATCATTTTTATTTAATCTAGCTGGTATCACGTTGTGGAACTATTTTAAAGAATGTTTAATAGGAACAAGTGATACATTCAGGAAAAACCAAAATATTTTTGGAAAAGTATATTTTCCAAGAGTTATAATGCCCATATCGGTGGTGGTTTCAAATCTTATTAAATTTGGAATTCAGTTGTTGGTATTTGTATGTTTCTATATCTATTTTATATTTTTCACTAATCAAGCAACTCAAGTATCCATACAAAATGAATTATTTTTATTACCGTTACTTGTTTTTTTTATGGGGCTAATTGGTTTGGGATTAGGTATGATTATTTCTTCAATGACTACAAAATATAGAGATTTATCTTATTTGGTAACATTTGGGGTACAATTATTAATGTATGCTTCAGCAATTATGTATCCGCTAGATTTAATAAAAGAGAAGGTAGCTGATGGAAGTATTCCTAAAATAGCAGGAGTTTTAATAGAATATAACCCTATAACAATAATTATTGAAGCCTTTAGGTTTATTACTTTAGGTGTAGGTGATTTTTCTTTTTCAAAGCTCATTTATGTAGTTGCAGTTAGTTTGTTATTATTTTTAATGGGGTTGATTATTTTTAATAAAACAGAAAAGAGTTTTATAGATACGGTATAATGAAAGAAATACAGAGCGAAAGCATTTCAAATATAAATAAGAACAGAGATTTTTATGATAATAAGTATAAAAGTGTCAATGTAAGTGGGCTAATAAAAACCTTAAATAATCTTGATGCATTCTTAAAGGATGCTACCACAACAGATATTAGTTGGGTAGGTATGTATATCAATAATTTTAAAGATACTGTTAAAGGAAAAAAAATAATGGAGTTGGGTTGCGGTAATTGTGCTAATGTTGCTGTTTTAGCTGCTTTAGGAGCTCAGGTTGTTGCTAATGATATTTCTGATTATAGTGGTGATATTATTGAAGCTTTAAATTTAAATTACAAATTTGAATATGATATAACATTTTTAAAAGGAGATTTTACTGGTCATGATTTGTCAAAACAATCATTAGATATGGTTATTGGTAAAGCTTTTTTACATCATTTAACACTTGAGCATGAACTAGAAGTTGTTAAGAAAATTAGTCAGGTTTTAAAACCAGATGGAGAAGTTCGTTTTTTTGAACCTGCAATAAACAGTACGTTTTTAGATACTTTGCGTTGGGCAGTACCAATGGATGATAGACCTTCTAAATTATTCAACCCAAGAGCCTTTAAAAAATGGGAAGATTTAGATCCACATCCACATCGCGATAATAGTTCGAAGCATTTTAAAAGTTTAGGGCAACAATTTTTTAGTAATGTAGAGATTATTCCCCTAGGCGTATTTGAACGTTTTTATCGCATTTTACCGTTTTCAACAAAAACCCTAAGAAAATATAGAAGAGTGGCTTTAAGGCTAGAAAAGTATATGCCAAAATTTATACAATATTTTGGAGCGAGAAGCCAAACAATAATTTATAAAACACCAAAAGTAATAGGGGATGTCTGATGTTATTTTAAAGGCTACAAATATTTCTAAACAATATCGCTTAGGCCTTGTTAGTTCTGGCACCTTAAGCCATGATTTAACCCGTTGGTGGTATAAGGTAAGAGGAAAAGAAGACCCTTTTTTAAAAATTGGTGAGGCCAATGACAGAAGTACTACCGGGAAAAGTGATTATGTTTGGGCATTACAGGATATTAATTTTGAAGTCAATCAAGGTGAAGTTTTAGGAATTATTGGTAAAAATGGTGCGGGTAAATCGACTCTTTTAAAAATACTTTCTAGAGTTACTAGTCCTACCACAGGCGAAATAAAAACTAGGGGGCGGATTGCGTCATTACTTGAAGTAGGCACTGGTTTTCATCCAGAAATGACTGGTCGTGAAAATATTTATCTTAATGGTGCCATTTTAGGAATGACTAAAAAGGAAATTCAACAAAAGGAAAATGAAATTATTGAATTTAGTGGATGTCAGCGCTATGTTGATACACCAGTAAAACGCTATTCTTCTGGTATGCGCGTTCGTTTGGCATTTGCTGTTGCAGCTCACCTAGAGCCAGATATTTTGGTAATTGATGAGGTATTGGCTGTAGGTGATGCAGAGTTTCAAAAGAAAGCAGTTGGTAAAATGCAAGATATCTCAAAAGGAGAAGGACGTACGGTGCTGTTTGTTAGTCATAATATGGCCGCGGTAAAAAGTTTGTGTACCAGAGCCATTGTTCTAGAACATGGGAAAATAGCTTTTGAAGGAACTGTGGATAAGGCAGTTTCGTTTTATTTAGATAAGCATTCTCAGAATCAAGATACAGGTAAAAAATGGGATGAAAATAATGAAGATATTCCCTCTGGAGAGAATATTAAATTATTATCTGCATTTGTTATTTCTGAGAATGAATATGATATTTCTTGTCCTACGTATATTGAATTTGAATATGTATTGGCTGATGCTATTGAAAATTTCAACCTTAGCCTAGTTTTAAGTACTTCAGATAATGTTCCAATTTTCAATTCTATATCACCTGTTATAAACATTGAAAAGGGTGTGCATAAAACAAGATTGATATTGCCTGAAAATTTTTTAAATAATTCGCTATATAGTGTTCGAATTCTTTTTGTGAGAAATTCAAAGGCCATTTTAGATATCGAAGATGTTTTGTTATGGGAAGCAAAGGAAGTTATGAAACGTAATATCGATTGGTATGGAAATATTATAGGTCAGATTAGGCCTCAGTTAAAATGGCAATTTGATTAACGAAGGTATTATGAAGGATTACAGGAATTTAAAATTAAGTACAAATAATATTGATACATATTTTCCATTAGCAAAAAAAGTAGAGGTAATTACAGAGATTTGTAGACAATATTTTTTCGGTGATTTGTTGGATATTGGTTGCGGTGAAATGCCATATAAGAATTTGATTTTTGATTTAGGGAATATTAGTACATATACAGGAGTAGATATAAAAAATGATGTTTATCAGGACAAAATAAAACCGGATATATTTTGGGATGGAAAAGTTTTGCCAAGCACAAATAATAGTTTTGATTGTTCTATTTTAATCGAAGTATTAGAGCATGTTCCAGAACCAGTAATAGTTTTAAAAGAAATACATAGAGTTTTAAAAAAAGACGGGAATTTGTTTTTAACAGTGCCTTTTTTATGGAATTTACATGATGTCCCGTATGATGAATATCGATACACCCCTTTTGCATTAAAGCGTTTGCTTAAGGAAGCAGGTTTTGAAATTATAAAAATGGAAGCGCTTGGAGGGTGGCATGCTAGTTTGGCTAGTATGCTAGCCTTGTATTCAAGAAGAGCTTTATCAGGTAGAAAAAGAAAGTGGTCATCGATTTTGCTAAAGCCAGTAGTTTCTTTTTTGCATAAAAAAGATAAAAAAATGAATAAAACTAAATTTACTGAAAGTCAAATGATTACTGGTATTTGGTGTGTTGCTAAAGCGATTAAATAAAATTAAATTGAAAAATAAAATAAGGGTAACTAAGACGTTTCTTCCTCCTCAGGATGAATATCAATCCATTTTAAGTCGGGCATGGGACAAAAATTGGATAACTAATCGTGGGGTTTTAGTAGAGGAATTAGAAAATAGCCTTAAAACTTTTTTAGAGGTCTCTAATTTAATAGCAACAACTAACGGGACTTTACCATTACAAATTGCTATTAAAGCACTAAATTTAACAGGAGAAATTATTACAACACCTTTTAGTTATGTAGCAACTACTTCGAGTATTGTTTGGCAGGGGTGCACTCCAGTTTTCGTAGATATTGATCCTGAATATTTCACAATAGATGAGACTAAAATTGAAGCCGCAATTACTAAAAACACATCAGCAATTTTGGCAACTCATGTTTATGGTAACCCCTGTAACGTCTTGGAAATTGAAAGAATAGCTAAGAAACATCAGTTGAAAGTTATTTATGATGCTGCACATAGTTTTGGTGTTCGTTATAAAGGAAAATCCATATTTAATTTTGGTGACGTAAGTACATGCAGTTTTCATGCTACGAAAATATTTCATACAGGAGAAGGTGGAGCTATATTTTGTAAAAACAAGTATTATGACGATATGTTTAATTATCATAATTTTGGTCATAACGGAGAAGAGGAATTTCATGGTTTGGGTATCAATGCTAAGATGAGTGAACCTCAAGCTGCTATGGGGCTTGCAATGTTGCCTTATTTGCAATTAATTTTTAAAGAAAGAGAAGTATTAACGAATTTATACAATTCCAAACTTAAAAATTCTAGAATAGAATTATTGAAAATACGTGAAGGAACCGACTGGAATCATAGTTATTATCCCGTAATTTTTAAAACTGAATCACAATTACTAAAGGTTAGGCTTGAACTTGAAAAAAGAAATATTTATCCCAGAAGATATTTTTTTCCCTCATTAAACAAATTGCCATATTTGACCTATAAAAGCTGCCCTGTAAGTGAAAAAATTTCTGCTTTGGTACTATGTTTACCTCTTTATCCTGGTTTAGAGGAATCTGAAGCTAACATTATAACAGATATAATTAATGCCAATGTATAGTAAAATATTAATAATTAGTGATAACATATTTTTATGCAATAAGTTTGAGGCCATTATAAGTGCTTTGAACCTCGATATTGAATATCATTTTGCTATTAGTCCATATTCCAATTTTAAGCAGTTTAAATCGTTGTTTGTTCAGGACTTGAAGATTTATGATTTAACAAAAGAAGCAGATGTTGGCAAAATAATTGGAAATTACGATTTGGTGTTTTCATTGCATTGCAAACAACTATTCCCAAAAGAAATGGTCAGCCAAGTAAAATGTATTAATATTCATCCAGGGTATAATCCAATAAATCGAGGGTGGTACCCACAAGTTTTTGCTATAATTAATGATTTAGAAGTTGGAGCAACAATTCATGAAATTGATGAATTGTTAGATCATGGGCCAATTATAGCTAGATTAAAGGTTGAAAAAAGTAATTTGGATACTTCTGAAAAGTTATATAATAAGATTGTAAATGCTGAAATTACTTTAATTGAAGAAAATCTAAGATCTATTATTGAAAATAAGTATGTTACGTTTTTACCAGAACAGGAAGGTGTACTTTATTTAAAAAAGGATTTTAATGAGGTCTGTAAACTTGATTTAGACGAAATGTTAACAACAAGAAAGTTAATAAATAAGTTAAGAGCCTTAACACATGGTGATTTTAAGAATGCTTACTATATAGATGAGTCAACGGGTAAAAAAGTATTTATTAAAATAGAACTTGAACTTGAAGAATAAACTATTTTATGGAAAAAAAGCGTCAAATAATTCATGTTTTTGATGATGATAAATTTATAGATTCAGCTATTGCATTATTTGAAAGTGTTTTTCCAAACAAATCAATCTATTATGTCATTTCTAATAAAAGGATTGAATCTTTTAAATATGTAAAGTCTAATCAAGTAGAGCCTATATGTTTGGATGAAAATGCTCATTATGAAGAATTTTCAAAACTAATTAATAATTCAGTTTCAAAGATTATTTTCATTCACGCTTTAGATAAAAAAAAACAAAAATTAACTCGTTATTTAAGTACTGATGTTGTTAAGGTTTGGTTTGTTTGGGGATATGATTTATATAATAAATGGAAACCTTTAGAACGTAAATTATACGGCAAGAAAACCTTATCTTTTATTGATAAAAGGAAAAGCTCAAAAGAACGATTAAAGGAAGTGCTTTTATATAAGTTTGATTTATATAAACGTTTTAAGAATTATTCTCAAATATATAATTCAAATTATTATAAAACCGTGCATGAAATAGATGTTTTCGTACCGGTAATACCTACAGAATTTGAAATTATTTCTTCGTTAAATACAAGATTAATTTACGCTCCATTCAATTATGTTTGTTTAGAGCACACTATTGGAGATAAAATGAATAATAGTGTTCAAGGCAAAGAAAATATTCTTGTAGGTAATTCGGCTAGTGCATCTAACAATCATGTAGAAGTGTTTGAAAAACTATCTAGAATAGACTTAAAAAATAGAAAAGTAATAGTACCCCTTAGTTACGGCGGTAGTAAGGAATATCTTGATTTTGTTATAAAAAATGGCAATAAATTATTAGGAGATAATTTTCAACCAATTCTAAGTTTTATGCCTTTGGAAAAATATAATAAATTAATATTAAGCTGTGGGCATGTTATATTTAACCATATAAGACAACAAGCCGTTGGCAATATTATTACAATGGGTTATGTTGGAGCAAAATTATATTTTAATAAAAATAGTGTGGCATATAAATATTATAAATCTGTTGACTTGGAGATTCATAGCATGAATGATGTAAACGACAAGAATCTTAATAAACCCATGACAAAAAAGGGATTTAAGAATAATCAAATGATTTTAACAGGCCTTTATTCTCTTGAAAATGTTCAGAATAAGATTAAAGAACTTTTTGAAATTGTATATCGAGTTTCAAAAACTAAAAAACGGGATCTTTAGTAGTGAATAGTGAGCCATTAATATCAATTATTATCCCTACTTACAATAGGGAGAATACAATTGCTGAGACACTAGATAGTGTATTATCGCAAACGTATGCGAATTGGGAATGTATTGCGGTTGATGACGGAAGTACGGATAGTACGATTAATATACTTGATGTGTATAGTAAAAAAGACAGCCGTTTTCAGTATTTTCAAAGACCAAGTCATAAAGAAAAAGGAGCTAATTCATGCCGAAATTATGGTTTTGAAAAAAGCAAAGGGAGTTTTATACAATGGTTAGATAGTGACGATTTATTATCGAAATTTTGTTTTGAAAAACGAGTGCAAACAATATTAGAAAAGCAATTAGATTTTGTTGTTGCAAGTACAGCATATTTAAATAATAATAACTCTAAAGAGGAGATTGTTAATCAAGACTCAGAACATGTTACGAACGAGGATTATCTAATACAGTTTTTAAGCTATAATTTACCTTGGTGCATTCTAAGTCCAATGTGGAAACGAAGCATTATTAGTGAATTTCATTTTGATGAGAATTTACAGCGTTTTCAAGACGTAGATTTTCATATTCGAATATTAGCATCAAACAAGTTTAAATTTGATAGGCTATATGAGATAGACACGTATTATCGTATTGGGCTTAATAATCCAAAAGGAGACTTACACGTAAAAAAAGTATTGAATAGTTTTGTTCCTTTTTTTAATAAAATTCAACCTTTAACAGATTCTAATCCTCGGAAAAAGCATTTTAGAACTTTTGTTTCTACGTTTTTATTTTCTCAAGGCTTTCCAAATTTTATTCTTTTTAAGGAAGAAGTTAAAGCTATTTTGAAAATAATTTATAAATCAAATACTTATAATTTATATCAAAAAGGGTTAGTTGCAATTGAAAGTTTTATTTTAGACAAAAAGTTATACAAAATAAAAGGGATAGGTTTATATAGATTAAGAACTTGGATAAAATCTCAACTCTTACCAACATGAATAATGATTTAATTTCAATAATTGTTCCTTGTTATAATCAGGCTGAATATTTGCCTGAAGCATTACAATCTGTTTTAAATCAAACATATAATAATTGGGAATGTATTATAGTAAATGATGGGGCTACCGATAATACAGAGACTGTTGCCCAAGAATGGCTAGCAAAAGACAGCCGCTTTAAATATTTTAAAAAAGAAAATGGCGGGTTAAGTAGCGCACGTAATCTAGGTATTGAGCAGGCTAAAGGTGAATATATATTACTATTAGATTCGGATGATAAAATAAATGAGACCTTAATCGCAAAGGCGCTTCCAGAATTTAATAAAGATGATAATATTGGGGTAGTAACGTATTGGTGTAATAGATTTATTGATAATACTATTATTGATGTTTTTAAACCTGCAGGAGGAAATATTACCAATTTTCTTTATAAAAACTCAGCCATTGGGACATCTATGTTCAGAAAAAAATGTTGGAAAATTATTGGCGGTTATGATGAGGAAATGAAAAATGGTTATGAAGATTGGGAATTTTATATTCGGCTAACTCAAAAATGGAATGTATTTGTTATTCCTGAGGTTTTACTTTACTACCGCCAGCATGCCGTTTCAATGAGAAAAGTGGCAGTTAACAATTATGATACAGAAATAAGGAAATATATTTTCTTAAAGCATAAAGCATTGTATATTGAAAATTATGAAGAAACTATTACCCACTTATTAAATAATGTAGCTAAAAATAAAGGATTAGAAATAAAGAGAATAAATTCTATTGATTATAAGTTAGGTAGTATAATATTAAAACCACTCAGGTTTATTAAAAAGCTATTGAAATGAAAACTAATTCAATGGTCACAATAATAATGGCAACTTATAACAGAGCCAATTATATTGCAGAAACTTTGCAGTCTATACAAAATCAAACCTATTCAAATTGGGAGTGTTTAATTATTGATGATGGAGGAACAGATAATACTTTAGAAATAATATCACCAATTCTAAAAACCGATAATAGATTTCAATTTTTTAAAAGGTCTAATAATTATGAGAAGGGTTTGCCAGGGAGTAGGAATTTTGGCTTAGACAAAGCTAAAGGTGATTATGTGATTTTTTTTGATGATGATGATATTGTGCACCCTCAAAATTTAGAGCTTTGTGTTAAAGAATTAAATAATTCAGAATTTGATTTTTGTAGATATGTTAGAGCAGTATTCGTTAAGGATTTTAATTATGATTTTGATTTAACAACAGCGTATACTAAATTTCAAATAGGTGTATCTAATTTAGAAGCTGTCATTAAGAATGAACTTCCAATAAATTCTTGTGCCATAATGTGGAAAAAAAAATGTTTTGAATCGAATAGGTTTACTGAGCATTTAATGTATGCAGAAGAGTGGGAATTATATTCAAGAATCCTTTCTTCTGGATATAAAGGGGTGTCAATAAATAAAACTTTATTTTACGGAAGAAAACATGCTGAATCTAATACAGGAGAATTTTATAAGGGAAACCCTAAAAGGATTCAATCAAAAAAAGAAGCTATACTTTTAATATTTAAAAATTTGATCAATAAAGATTTATTGTCTGAAAGTTTATTAAAATATTTAACAGGCTTGGCAATCATACTTAGAGATTATAAATTATTAAAAAAATTATTATTACTTGACAAAACTAAAACACAGACCAGTTTGTTTATAAAACTTAAATATTTGATGTACCCAATTTGGAAGCGTTATAAAAAAATTTGAAGTTATGTCTATAACTTCAAAACAAACAGCAGGGCCATTTTTTAAACTATGAGTAAAGCATCGTTGAAAATATTAATAATAACAGAGTCTTTGGATGTTAATGCAAATAGTGCAGCCAAGGGACGTTTGGCTCTTATAAACAGTTTTAAGTTAGCAGGATTTTATCCAGAAGTATATCATTATACCCAAAAAGAGATACGTATTGATGACGTAAAATGCACCCCTGTTTTCGAGGAGAAGTTTAGTGCAATGTATCTGTTAAGTAGGTTGCATAGATTATTTTTTCGTTGGTTGAAAATAGATATTGGTAATATTACAAACATTCTGTTTGGGTTTTCTTTTGGTTTTTTTAATGATAGAAATAGTGTTTATAAAGCCATAAAAAAAGTAGATATCGAACAATATCAAATGGTATGGACATTTAGTCAAGGCTCTAGTTTTCGTTCACACGCTGCTTTATTAAAGCTCCCAAAATGGCATAACAAATGGTATGCTTATGTTCATGACCCATACCCACATCATTTGTATCCCAGACCCTATAATTTTATTGAATATGGCTATAAAAAGAAGCGATATTTTTTTATGGATATAACAAAAAAGGCATACAAAGTGGTATTTCCAAGCTTACTTTTAAAAGAGTGGATGGAAAGTTATTATATAGATGTTAAAGAAAAGAGTCTTATTTTACCACATCCATTGGTTACAGCTAAAAGTAGTAAAGATAGCTTGCCCGAGTATTTTGATAGTAATAAGTTTAATGTTTTGCACGCAGGTAATTTATTGAATTTGAGAGACCCACTTCCATTGGTGGAGGCCTATCAAAAATTTTTAGAGATAAAACCTGAAGCTAAAAATGATTCCGCTTTATTATTTATAGGAAAAAAGTCAATTTTTCAGGATTATTTAAATAAAAAACGGCAATATATACCGCAGCTTTATATAAGTAAAGATTATGAGGATTTCAATAAGGTTTTCAGCATGCAGCAATTTACATCTGTTAACGTTATTTTAGAAGCTAAATCTGAAATTAGTCCTTTTTTACCAGGAAAGTTTCCACATTGTGTTGCTGCAAACAAACCTATTTTACTTATTGGCCCACATTATAGTGAATGCAAGCGTCTCTTGGGGAATGATTATTCCTATTTATTTGATTTTGATGATATTGAAAAACTAACAAATAGTATTGTTTTTTTGTATGATACTTGGAAACAAAATTCAAATAATTTGACACTTAATAGACCTGATTTATTACATTACCTTTCGGCAGATTATTCAAAGGAAATTTTAATAAGTGAACTTTAAAAAAGAAAATAGTTAAATGAAAATTTTAATGGTTTCAATGTCGTCAATTCATTTTTTCAGATGGACTAATCAACTAAAAGATTCTGGTCATGAGGTATATTGGTTTGATATAAATGATGGTAACAGAAAAGTTGATGCTATTTCTTGGGTAAATCAAATTGTAGGTTGGAAACGCATTTGGGATTTCCCAGGACGGTTTTTTATAAAAAAAAGATTTCCGAATCTATATAAAAAAATACAGTTTTTTAATGACCGAAAAACATCTAAAGTATTTGAAAAACTTATTCAAGATATAAAACCAGATATAGTGCAAAGCTTTGTTATGTACATGTCTTGTGTTCCCATTTTGAACGTCATGAAAAAATATCCTGATATAAAATGGATTTATTCTGCTTGGGGAAACGATTTATATTATTATCAAAATGAACCAAAATATTTAGAAGGAATACGTAAAACATTACCTCAAATAGATTATTTGTTTACAGATTGTGAGCGCGATTACCACATAGCAAAAAATCATGGTTTTAAAGGCAAATATTTAGGAACTTACCCTGGAGGAGGCGGATATGTAATTTCAGATTACGAAAATTTTGTTGAGCCTTTTGAAGTTAGAAAAATAATTTTAATAAAGGGGTATCAGCATAAATTTGGACGCTGTAATTTGGTGTTAGATGCTATTTATGAATTAAAAAATTATTTAACTGATTTCGATATTGTGGTATTTTCAGATAACGAGTTAGTTCGAAAACATATAGAATTTAAAGGGTTTAATTTATGGGGTAATTTTAAATGCACTGGGAAATTGACACATAAAGAATTGCTAAAATTGATGGGGCAAGCTTATATTTACATTGGTAGTTCTATATCTGATGGTATGCCTAATACATTATTAGAGGCCATAATAATGGGAGCATATCCTATTCAGTCTAACCCTGGTGGCGCAACTTCTGAAATTATTAATGATGGGCAAAATGGTACTTTAATTCATAATAGTGAAGATGTTTCAGAAATTAAAAATAAAATAGAATTTGCCATAAATAATGAGCCTCTATTGGAAGAAGCTTTTAAACTCAACAGAAAATTGCGTCATACTTTGGAGTATTCTACAATTAAAAATAGAGTTTTAAAAAAATATAATGAACTAGAGCATAACACTATTAATTTATAATTCGTAATACAAAATGGGGCTTACAAAAAATATGTGCGAATTAATTTTAAGTGCAAAACTTAAAAGGCATATTAACTTAGGTAAATTAATTATGGTGGGGCGTCAAAACCTGCATTTAAGTCAAGAACAATTAGGGGTAAGCTTAAAGAAGTTTGGATATGCTATTAATAATATTTCTAAAATATTAAATAAGGATAATACTTTTGCAGATGCTTTTTTTGAAGAAATAGGAGGAAAAGAAATTCATTCTATTGATGCTTCAGATTATGAAGATGCAACTATAATTCATGATTTAAATGAGCCGCTTAAGAATAAGCACAAAAACCAATATTCACTTGTGCTTGATTCAGGAACTTTGGAGCATGTTTTTAATTTCCCTCAAGCCATAAAAAATTGTATGGAATTGACTCAAATTGGTGGGCATTTCATGGGCATTTATCCTTGTAACAATTTTTTTGGACATGGTTTTTATCAATTTAGCTCAGAACTTTTTTATAGAGTTTTAAGTAAAGAAAATGGGTTTCAAATAATTGATGTTGTAATTTTTGTTGATGAAATGGGTACCACGTTTTATAATGTACCCGATACAAGTGAAAAACATCAAAGAATTCAATTTGTAAATACCAAGCCAGTTTATATATATGTATTAGCCAAAAGGCTGGAAGAAACTAAAATGTTTGAACATCAACCTTTGCAAATGGATTATGAGCAATTAAAATGGAAAGGAAAGCGGGAGAGTTTAAAAAAACAGACAAAACAAAAACCTTTTAAACACTATATTCCAGTATACTTAAGAAATATTTTAAAAGCTATATTTAATAAATCAAAACAACCCGATAGTATTCATTTTAAAAAGTCTTACTTTTCGGTTTATAATTTGAAATCTGATTAATAAATTTTTAAAATGAATCCTGCTTATACAATCTTATTCGCTTATAGAAATAGAGACCCAAATAGGGTTAAGCTATCTTTGCTATCACTAAAAAAGCAAAAGCGAATAAATTTTGAAGTCGTTTTTATAGATTATGGTAGTACGCTCGATTATTCTAAAAACATAAGCGAGGTAGTCGGGAATTTTGAATTTTCAACCTATTGCTATATTGGTCATAAGGGCTTATTGTGGAATAAAAGCAAGGCTCTTAACTACGGAATTACTAAATCTAAAACTGATACTATTTTTATAGCAGATGTAGATGTGCTAGTTGCTCCCAGTTTTTCAGTTGTTATAGAATCGTTAATAAAACCAAATCAGTTTTCCTTATTTAAAATAGGTTATTTGCCAGAAAGTATTTCTTCAGATACTATTGAAAAATCAAGTTTTGAGGAGTTAAAACCAAAGCATTACGGAGACACTTTTGGTATAGGTTTATTCCCTAAAAAAGCTTTAGAAAAAGTCAATGGCTTAGACGAGTTTTTTCATTTTTATGGTTCTGAAGATGAAGATTTAAATTTTAGATTAACAACCGCTGGTTATAATATGAATAGATGTGAATCAAATTTATTATTGCACCAATGGCATGAGAGATACCCTCAAAAAGCTAAAGAAGAATTGACAATAACACCTCGTTTGTCAAATATTCAGCGTATAAATCAAAGACATTTTTTAAGACATAAAGAAAATCAAGAATTTACATTAGGTGAAGTAGAAAATAGAAAGTACTACACAAAGTCAGATTTCGAAATTCTTAAAAACCCTTCAAAAATAATTGAAATAGATAATATTGAGGCAAAGGTTATTCATGTTTTGAATTATGAACTAAGAACTATTAAAGGTGATATTGCTCAAATTGTATTCAAAGAATCTACATACTATAATTCTTCAAAATACAAAGTTAAATCAGTTCTTAATAAACAGTCGCAGCCCTATTTATCAATGAAACAAGTGAATGATTTGGTATTACAAAAAGTGCTTTTCGATTATAGAAACCATAATTATATTTATGAAGTTTCTAAAGACCTAAAGATTATTGAATTCACTATAGATTTAAGGAATTAATGATTAACCGTAAAAAAATACGATTGTTTTGGTGGAGTGAATCTCTACTTATGGGGAAAGCTAAAGAGAATTATGGAGACGTTTTAGGTAAATATTTAGTCGAAAAAATATCAAATAAAAAAGTGGTTTTTTCACAACCCAAAAAATTTAGTATCCTTGATTTTTGGCAGCCTATTTATGTTACGGCAGGAAGTATTTTGGCGCATGTCAATAAAAAATGTATAGTTTGGGGTAGTGGAATTATTAATCAAAACCAAATAGTAAAAGCAGCGAAATTTTTGGCAGTCAGAGGGCCAGAAACTAGAAGGGTCTTAATGAGTCAAGGTTATGATGTACCAGAAGTATATGGGGACCCCGCGTTGCTTTTACCAAATTACTATAATCCTAAAGTAGATAAAAGCTATACATTTGGTATTATACCTCATTATGTTGATTACGCATTTGTTAAAAATAAATTTGGTCATTTAAAAGATGTTTTGATTATTGATTTAATGACTAATAGTATTGAAGACACAACAGGTCAGATACTACAATGCAAGTATGTTATGTCCTCATCTTTACATGGAATTATAGTTTCTCATGCTTATCAAATACCAGCGTTATGGATTAAGTTTTCAGATAGGCTTTTTGGTGATAATATTAAGTTTAAAGATTATTTTAAATCCGTAGCAATAGAACCGTATACCCCGCTTGGAATTGAATCATTTAACGCTAATGAAGATACTGAAAAGTTATTCAAAAAAGATGAAGCACTTCCAGATCATAATGTAGTTAATTATCTTAAGATAGGCTTAATAGAAGCTTGTCCGTTTAAGTAAGTAAAATATGTATAACTAAAGCTGTTTTCCTTTTATTTCATTCAGATAAATTATTAAATTGCCATATCTCAAATGAATAGTTGGATAGTATGAGTTTAATAATAGCTGAAATTGGTCAAGCACATAATGGGAGTATTGATAGTGCTCATAGTTATATAGATGCTTTGGCAAAAACTGGAGTGGATGCTGTTAAATTTCAGACCCATATTGCAGATGCAGAAAGTAGTATTTACGAACCATTTCGAATAAAATTTTCAGATCAAGATGCAACTCGTTTTGATTATTGGAAACGTATGGAATTCTCACTTAATGAATGGAAAGATTTAAAAAAGCACTGTGATGATGTTGGGCTAGAATTTATGAGTTCGCCATTTAGTAACGCAGCTGTAGATTTGTTAGAGCAGGTTGGTGTTAAGCGTTACAAAATAGGTTCAGGAGAGGTTACTAATTTTTTGCTTTTAGAACGAATTTCGCAAACAAAAAAGCCTGTTATTTTATCATCTGGAATGAGTTCTTTTATAGAACTTGATGCTGCAGTAAATTTTTTAAAAGAGAAACATATCGAAACTTCAGTTTTGCAATGTACAACGGCATATCCTACACAACCAGAAGAATATGGGTTGAATGTAATAACAGAATTGAAAGAGCGTTACAACATTCCTGTTGGATTTTCTGATCATTCTGCTAAAATTGAAACTTGTGTAGCAGCTTTTGCTCTTGGAGCAGAAATATTAGAATTTCACGCGGTTTTAAATAGGCAGGTTTTTGGTCCAGACACGACATCTTCATTAACCATTCAAGAAATAGAAGTGCTTGTAAAAGCGCTTAGAAATATAGAAATTGCAAATCAATTTAACATTGATAAAAATGATACTAGCAAATTTTCGGAATTGAAAGTAATTTTTGAAAAATCACTTGCAGTAAATAAAGATTTAGATAAAGGACATATTATTGAGTTTGAAGATTTGGAAGCTAAAAAACCAGCTAATAAGGGAATGAAAGCATCAGAATTTAGGCGTGTTATAGGAACTCGACTTAATAGAGATATGGTACAATGGGAATTTTTAAATAATGAAGATATAGCATAATGGCAAAACGAAAAATATGTGTTGTAGTTACAGCAAGACCTTCATATAGCAGGATAAAAACGGCCTTAACTGCCATTAAAAAACATCCTGATTTGGAATTGCAACTGGTCATTGCTGGTTCTGCATTATTAGATCGTTATGGTAATGCCGTTGACTATATAAAAAAAGATGGATTTAATATAGATGCCAAGGTTTTTATGGTGTTAGAGGGTGAAAATAAAACCTCTATGGCAAAAACTACCGGTCTAGGTGTTATGGAGTTGGCAACTGTTTTCTATAATTTAAATCCAGATGCTGTGGTTACTATTGCAGACCGTTTTGAAACTATTGCAACGTCTATTGCTGCGGCTTATCAAAACATTCCATTAATACATATTCAAGGGGGAGAAGTTACGGGTAATATAGATGAAAAAGTAAGACATGCTAATACTAAATTAGCAGATATCCATTTGGTGGCGTCTAATGATGCAGAAGCGCGTTTGCTAAAAATGGGAGAGGATGCCGATTATATATTTAACACAGGTTGTCCATCAATAGATATTGCAAGCGAGGTCAAAAAATCTCCTGAATTAGGTTTTAACCCAATTGAAAAATATGGTGGTGTAGGAAAGGATATAGATTGGGAAAAAGGGTATTTAGTAGTTATGCAACATCCTGTAACTACAGAGTATGATGAAGCTAGATTGCATGTCACAACAACTTTAAAAGTTGTACACGAATTAGGGATTCCAACATTTTGGTTTTGGCCTAATGTAGATGCGGGGGCGGATGGAACTTCAAACGGAATTAGATCATATCGCGAAATACACCAACCAGAGAATATTCACTTTTTTAAGAATATGATTCCTGAAGATTTTTTAAGATTGTTAGTGAATAGTAGGTGTCTTGTCGGTAATTCAAGCGTGGGTATTAGGGAGTGTGTTTTTTTAGGAGTTCCAGTTGTAAATATCGGGACAAGACAAAACGGAAGAGCAAGAGGCGAAAATGTAATTGATGTATCTTACGACAGCGAAGCTATTAAAAAAGGAATCAATAACAGATTAAAAAATTCTGATGTTATTAATAAAAGTACCATTTATGGTGAAGGGAATTCCGGAGAAAAAATAGCTAATATTTTAGCCGACGTTAAACTTCGTTTTCATAAAACCATCTCATATTAATGAATATTTTAGGCATTATACCTGCAAGAGGAGGCTCTAAAACCGTACCAGGCAAAAACATAAAGCTATTAGCTGGTAAGCCACTTTTGCAATATACTGTGGATGTTGCTAAAGCATCAAAACACCTGACCAAATTAATTTTAAGTTCTGATGATGATAGAATTATAAGCATTGCCAATCAGTTGAAATTAGAGGTGCCCTTTAAAAGGCCTTCAGATTTAGCACAAGATAAATCGCCAACCTTACCAGTTATTCAGCATGCCCTAAATTTTTACAAAGATCAGGGGATTTATTTTGATGCGGTTTGCCTATTACAAGTTACAAGTCCTTTTAAAACTACGGAGTTTATAGATAATGCCATTAAAAAGTTTATTGAAAGTAAAGCAGATGCCTTGGTATCGGTTAAAAAAGTACCAGATGAATACAATCCGCATTGGACATTTAAAGCAAACGATAATGACTGTTTAGAACTTTCAACAGGCGAAGAAAAAATTATTTCAAGACGACAAGATTTACCTATTGCATATCATAGAGACGGTATTATTTATTTAACAAAAACCAAAGTGCTTTTAGAACAAAATTCACTTTATGGCAAGACTTTGACTTATATAGAATCGCCTTTAGATAGCAATATTAATATTGATACTTTTGATGATTGGAATCAAGCTGAAGATTATTTAAAAAACAATAAACTATAGTTTAGTGCCTAACTCTAAAAAGAAAATATTAATTTTAATAACTGACGGAGTTAGTTTAAGGAACTTTGCTTATACAAGTTTTTATAAGAAGGGATTAGAAAATAATTATGATGTTGTTTTTTGGAATAATACACCATTCAATTTAAGTGATTTAGGCATAAATCATATCCCACTTACTAATTCTCGATTACATAAATACACTACAATTCTTAAGAATGTTCGTAAACGTGTAGAACTTAATTGCTACAGGAAACGTTTTGATGACACTATTTATTCAAAATATTCATTTCCATTGCCTATTAATAATTTTAAAAATATAATTAAAAGTATTATAACTAAAATTTTAATTATTCTATTCAATTCAGAAAAAGGATTGACATTTATTAGAAATCAAATTAATAGATTAGAATCGAGTACAGGCTATTATCAATCTTGTAAAACGCTATTAGAATCTCATAAGCCAGATATTGTTTATTCTACTAGTCAGCGTTCAGCTTTAGCTATAGCACCTATATTAGCCTCAAAAGCATTAAATATTCCAACTATAGGGTTTGTTTACTCGTGGGATAATGTACCAAAAGCAACTTTGGATGTCGTTACAGATTTTTATCATGTATGGAGTAATTACATGAAGGGTGAGCTTTTAAAATATCAGCTATTCGTTAAAAACAAACAAGTTACAGTTACTGGAACTCCACAATTCGAACCTCATTTCAATAACGATGAAATACTTTCTAAGGAAGAACTTTTTAAAACCTATAGTCTAGATTTCGGTAAAACATATTTATGTTACAGCGGAGATGATGTTACAACATCTCCAAAAGACCCTTTGTATTTAAGGGATGTTGCACTAGCAATTAGAAAACTAAATACCGAAGGACATAACTTAGGATTGATTTTTAGAAGATGCCCAGTTGATATATCAAATAGATATGACTCTGTAATAAACGAATTTAAGGATATTATAACTCCTATTGAACCAATTTGGAGAACAGAAGGGCAAGTTTGGAATACCATTTTGCCAACGGTTGAAGATTCTGTATTGTTGGCGTCTTTAGCGGTATACTCGGATATTGTTATAAATTTAGGGTCTTCTATGGTTTTTGATTTTGCTATACATGGTAAGCCTTGTATGTTTATGAATTATAATTATTTTAATACTGAAGAAAAACCAGAAGAGGGTGTTTATGTGTATGATTATGTGCATTTTAGGTCTAAACCTTCAGAAGATGCTGTAGTTTGGTTAAATCATCCAAATGAAATTTCAGAAAAAATTGAAAATCTATTAAATGATTCAGGTAAAACTATTAGTGCTGCAAAGGCATGGTTTAATGTTATAAATAAACAACCCGCAAATTTAGCTTCAAGTTCTATTTGGAAAGAGATAAATGCAATTAACAAATAATAAAATTCAAGCTAAAGTATGTTTTTTAACTCTATTGCTTTTTTAATATTTCTTCCTACTGTATTTTTCTTGTATTGGTTTTTGTTAAAAAAAAGCCTTAAGCTTCAAAACATTCTTTTATTAATTGCTAGTTATTTTTTTTATGGCTGGTGGGACTATCGTTTTTTATTGCTTATCGCTTTGAGTACTGTTATTGATTATGCTATTGGTTTAAAATTGCGAGATGAAACGGTTGACAAAAAGCGGAAATACTTATTAGCTGTAAGTTTAGTTTTTAATTTAGGCATGTTAGGCTTTTTTAAATACTATAATTTTTTTGTTGAAAGCTGGATTGATTCATGGTCATTATTAGGTGTTGAAATGCATGCATCCACAATGCAAATTGTACTTCCTGTGGGTATCTCTTTTTATACATTTCAAACCTTGAGTTATACTATAGATATTTACCGAAAAAAGCTAACACCAACTACTAACGTTGTGAATTTTGCAACTTTTGTGGCGTTCTTTCCGCAGTTGGTTGCTGGCCCTATTGAAAGAGCAACAAACCTCTTGCCTCAGTTTTCAATAAAAAGGACCTTTAACTTAGAACACGCAAAATCAGGAATTCATTTAATTATTTGGGGGCTGTTTAAGAAAATAGTAATTGCCGATAATTGTGCGACTTACGTGAATACCATTTTCGATAATTATCAAGAGTTAAATACTTTGACATTAGTCATAGGAGTCGTGTATTTTGCTTTTCAAATTTATGGTGATTTTTCTGGATATAGCGATATAGCCATTGGAACAGCACGACTCTTTGGATTTGAATTGATGCAGAATTTTAACTACCCGTATTTTTCTAGAGACGTCGGAGAATTTTGGAGAAGGTGGCATATTTCACTCTCAACTTGGTTTAGAGATTATTTATACATTCCAATGGGAGGTTCTAGAACAATTAAAAGCAAGCAAATTAGAAATGTATTTATTGTTTTTTTGGTAAGTGGGTTTTGGCACGGAGCAAACTGGACATTTATAATTTGGGGTGCATTGCACGCTCTGTTTTTTATTCCATTATTGTTAAGGAAAAAGAATAGAAAAAACTTAAATCAAGTTTCAGAACACAGTATTTTGCCTTCATTTCGAGAATTACTAGAAATGTTATCAACTTTTGCATTAGTAGCATTAGCCTGGGTGTTTTTTAGGGCTAATAATATTTTAGAGGCATGTAATTATATTAAGCGATTAATAACTAATTTAAATTTTAATATAGAATATTTAAGTATTGAAAATTATAGTTTAGAAATGTTGCTTCTTATAACTATATTTATAGGAATTGAATGGTTTCATAAACAAAATGAACATCCTTTTTCAGGGTCATATAAATGGTTTAAGATTATTGGTATTTTATTAATGATTTTGACTTTGGGTGTATATTCTAACCATCAAGAATTTATTTATTTCCAATTTTAATGAAGCAGTTTTTACTATATATATTAAAAATTATCGTGGCGCTCATTTTAATGATGTATACATTTGATAGAATTTACTCTACGACTTTCAAGAATAAGAATCCAAGAAATAAAGTTCATAAAATACTTCAATTAGAAAATAAACACTATGATATGGCCTTTTTGGGTTCATCTAGAACTGAATGTCATGTAGATTGTGAGTTAATTGAAGAAATAACAGGAAAATCATGTATCAATTTAGGTATGTCTGGTGCAAGTTTAGGAGATATGTTAATATTGTTGTCATTAGCAGAAACCAATAATATTACATTTGAAAGTTTAGCAATACAAATAGATTATAATTTTTATAATACTGGACTTTCAAACACCTTTAAGGCTAATTTAGTTCCCTTTATTCAAAATCCTATTGTAAAAAAAGAGCTAAATAAGGATAATGACAATTTTTATTACAATAATATTCCATTTTATAGATATATGAAGTATGATAAAATTGTTGGTTTTAGAGAGTTTTTTGCGACACTTTTTAATAAAAAACCAAGAAGCGAAATTAAATTTGGTTTTAATCCTAAGAAAGGACAGGGTTTAGCAATTCACGGTAAGTTGCCTGATAGTTTTGTACATACCAATAGAGAATTGGAAGCAATAAAAGAATTAGCAGAAAGAAATGAAACGAAGCTCCATCTTTTTACTGCACCGTATTGTCAGAATATAAATAATAGAATAAAACTTTTAGAATTAAAAAATGATATACCAACAATATTAAGTTATGTTAATGTTTTTGATAATAAAGAAGGGTATTTTTTTGATTGTGCACATTTAAATCATGAAGGGGCTAGGGAATTCACTAAAATATTAATTAAAGATATTTCTAAATTAAGCGAATGAATATAGCCTTTATAACTCCTGAATATCCGCATAAAAACTTGAAGCGTTCGGCAGGTTTAGGTTCAAGTATTAAAAATACAGCTACGTCTCTTGCTAATACAGGACATGATATTACAGTATTCGTGGTTTTTCAAAATGAAGAAAAAGTATTCACTGATAATGGTATAAAAATAATTTCAATTTCACGTAAAGGATACAAGTTTTTTGGATGGTATTTGGAGCGTAAGCACATACAGAAAATAATTCAAAAAGAAATTCAAGAAACCAATATAGGTGTATTAGAAGCACCGGATTGGACTGGAATTACTGCATTTATGTCATTTACAATTCCGTTAATTATTCGGTTACATGGTAGCGATACTTATTTTTGCAACCTTGAAGGACGGAAACAAAAACGAAAAAATCATTTTTTTGAAAGAAAGGCTTTAAACCAAGCTGATAAAATAGTGTCGGTAAGTACATTTACAACAAACCTGACGAAGAAGTTATTTAACTTAGAATGTGATATAGAAACCATTTATAATGGTATTAATACAGATATGTTTAAACCTATTGGAACAAAAATAAAAACTGGTCAGATTTTGTATTTTGGAACAATTATAAGGAAAAAGGGTATATTAGAATTGGCAAGTATTTTCAATAAAGTTATTGCGCTCCATAATGATGTAAGTTTACTTTTAATAGGTAAAGATGTTAAGGATGCATTTGAAAATAAATCAACTCTCGATATGTTTTTGGGACGTTTAACAGAAAAAGCGAAATCTAAAGTAACACATTTAAAAGCGGTGCCTTATAGAGACATAAAAAACTATATTGGTCAGGCTCAAGTTGTGGTTTTACCTAGTTTTGCTGAAGCTTTCCCAATGACATGGCTTGAAACTTTAGCAATGGAAAAAGCTTTGGTAGCTTCAAATATTGGCTGGGCAAAAGAACTCATGGAAGATGGAAAAACAGGATATTTGGTAAATCCTAAAAATCATGATGAGTTTTCAACTAAAATTATAACCCTTTTAAAGGATGAAGAAAAAAACAAACGATTTGGAATTAATGGCAGAGCACATGTTATTTCTAATTTTTCAACTTCTGTAATTCTTAAAAAAAACATTAATTTTTATAAGTCGCTACTTCCTAAAAATGATTAAACTCAGTACATATATAACACAAAGCGGTGAAGTCCTATTGTATAACGGAGCGCCAGATTTAGAGATACTTGAAGAGTTATCTATGGGTTCCGGAGATTTATGGCACAGTAGTTTAGATCAAGGTTTTGAAAATTGTTTTCAAGAATTGGTATATCATTCTGCGGTATATTGGTGGTTTATAAATGATTTTAAAGGGGTAGACACATGTGTTAGTTGGAGAATGAATGTTCATAACTTTGTTGTTAGAGCATCTGTATGGGAAGTTTTAGGAGGTTTTGATAATCAATACTCTAATGATATTATCAGTGGATTAGATTTCGGATTTAATTTGATAAGAAATTCAGGTGGTGTTCCGCTTTATGTAAAAGGGTTATTTCCAAAAGAGGTAGTTAATGTTTCAATTTCAAAAGAAGATAGGTATTTGTTTTTTTTGAAAAATTTCAAAAAGCATCATAGTTATTATATGCTGTTTAGAAAGTGTTTTAGTTTCTTTTCAGAATATAAAACTTTAAAGAATGCTTCTAAAAAAGTATCTAAAGAGAAAAATAAAATTCTTTCTTACAGGGACTTAAAACCTATAAAAGGGAATCCTACAGTAAGTTTGGTTATTCCAACAATGAAACGTCAGGAATATACAGAACTGTTGTTACAAGACCATAATACACAGTCATATCTAATTAAGGAGGCTATTATTGTAGATGCAACTCCAGAAGAAGAACGAGATGCAAAATATTATAATCCAGAAAATTTCAAATTTAATGTTATAGTAAAATGGCAAACAACTAAAGGAAGCTGTCGTGCTCGAAATGAAGCTATAAATATGTGTTCGGGTAATTATATTATTTTTGCTGATGATGATGTACGTGTATTACCAGATTTTGTTGAAAACCACATTAGGTTATTGCAAACTTACAATGTGAGTGCATGTAATGGGTTAGATATTATGGCAGATAACACGAATCAAAACCTTAATGATTTAAAGGAAAAGTTGTCGACTTTAAACCATGATAGATGGAAAGTTGGTGTTGCTCATTTATTTAGTAACGCTAATGCTTGTGTTAAAAGAACAGTTGTAGAAAAATTAGTGGGTAATGATGTTAATTTTGATGGTGGTTATGGAGAAGACGCCGATTTTGGTCTAAGGATTTTAAAGTTGGGCGAAGTATTATTACACAATCCATTTTCGCCTAATTTACATTTAAAACCACCAGTGGGAGGTTACCGGTTTTGGGGTAATCAGTCAAAAATACTTGGTAAGAATCGCAAGATTCAACCATGGGAATTGGATAAACCAGTGAAGAATATTCGTCCAGTACCTAGTCCAACAATCACATATAAATTCTTGAAGCATTATACGTCAACGCAAATTAAAGAATGGCGTTGGAAACATTTTTTTATATATCTTTTTAAAAGAGAAAAAAAAGAAATTATTTTGAGATTGTTAAAATTGCCGTATAAATATTTACAGTTTAGCAAATCTTTAATGTATGCAAAACGATTAATAAAAAAAGGAGAACAATTTAAATAGTATAATTAGTATTATACAAAAACTAAAAAAAATCAATGAGCGGCACATTCAGTAAATTATCAATTATAATTCCAGCTTATAATGAAGCTTCTGCTATTCACCAAATTTTAAATAAAATTAAAGATGTTGAGCTATTAGGAAATATTAAGCGTGAGCTAGTTATTGTAAACGATTATAGTACTGACGGAACTTCTGAAGTCATAAAAAAATATATTAGCTCGAATGAAGACTTAAATATCAAGCTTTTTGAACACGAAAAGAATAAGGGTAAAGGTGCTGCATTGCATACAGGAATTAATAATGCTACCGGAGATATTATTGTTATTCAGGATGCCGATTTGGAATACGACCCAAAGGAATATAATGTGCTTCTAAACCCAATTTTAAATGGTTATGCAGATGTGGTTTATGGTAGTAGGTTTATGGGAAGTAATCCGCATAGAATTTTGTTCTTTTGGCATAGTATAGGAAATAAGTTTTTAACATTCTTTAGTAATATGATGACCAATTTAAACTTAACAGATATGGAAACCTGTTATAAAATGTTTAATGCAGATATGCTAAAATCGTTAAGTTTAAAAGAGAATAGATTTGGTTTTGAACCCGAAGTAACAGCAAAAATATCAAGAATTCACAAGGTAAGAATTTATGAGGTTGGAATTAGCTACTATGGTAGAACTTTTGAAGAAGGTAAAAAGATTGGATGGAAAGATGGTTTTAGAGCCATATACTGTATTTTGAAGTATCGATTTTTTAAATAATGATTAAATATTTAAGTAAGCCATCTTTTATAGCATTTGCATTTTTATGCCTCTTGTTGCCTAAAATTTATTACTTAGTATTATCTAATAGTAACGGGTTATATAAACCTGAAAAGGCGTATAATAGTGGTGATGCCTCTCACTATTTGAGAATTGCGAAAAATATTAATGAGTTTAATGTTTTTTCAGATAATAATTCTGAAAACCCTACAGAAAGTGCCACCTGGCGACCGCCACTATGGCCTTATGTTTTGGCTTTGTTTTTTTTTGTAACTAATAACATTTTAGGTTTAATTATAGCGAAATCTATTTTTGAGTTAATACTGCTTGTAATGGCTTTTTTATTGTTAAAGCGTTTTAAAAACATTAAACCCATTCATTTGTTACTTTTTTTAGTAATCTTAATAGAGCCTTATTATTTAAAGTATTCAATAACATTTTTGTCAGAAAGCTTAACTTCAATTCTAATACTTTTATTGGCATTGTCTTTTGTGTTGTTTAATGATTCAAAAAAGTATAGTATTATTGTTCCCTTATTATCAGTGGTTATAATTCTTTGTCATCCAGTTTCAATATTCTTCGTATTAACACTATTAGTTATCTATGGTCTAGTTGGGTTAAAAAAACACCCAATAAGAATGGTAGTGCATGCTCTGTTAACCATTGGATTAATCGTTTTATGGCCAATTAGAAATCAACAAACCTTTAGGCAGGGTATATATTTAACGGCATCTCAAGGGGCGACATTTTCTAAAGGGTGGAATGAAAATGTAATAACGAATTATACTAATGTTGATGGTGATTTAGCTGATGAAGGATTAAATTTAAAATACGTAGATAATATAGAAAGTAAGCCTAGAAATTCGATTTTAACACTAGGTAAACTTTATAAAGAGGGTACTGCCATTTATATTAAAAGTTTGAACTTCAGAGATTTTTTTAAGATTGTTTTTATTAAACTGAAATCTAATTTCAATCCATTTCCAGAAAAGGCAAAAGCAGGAAATTTAGAGACTTTAGCAATCGGTTTTAGAATATTATATGTTGTTTTATTTTTACAATGTTTAATCAGAATTTTTAAGCATAGGCAGTTAAAGACCAAATCAGAAAAAGACAAGGTTTATTTAGTGGTTTTTGCAATTCTAATCGGCCAAACATTAATGTCTATTTATATTTATACAGGTTTACGTTTTAATGCTATATATAGCCTTACTTTATTATTTAGTTTTATATATCTTAACAAAGAATATCTTTTGAGCTTAAAGAAAAAAGTCACTAATACTTAAAAGGCTACGTTATGAATTTTACCTTAATTGTTTGTACTTATATGCGTAGTGAACCTTTGTTGAAACTACTTTTTTCAGTGAAGGAACAAATTTTATATCCAAACGAAATTTTAATTATTGATGCCTCTTTAAATGGTGAGACTAAAAAGACTATTACGAATAATAGCTTTGAGAATTTAAAATATTTTAAGGTTGAAGAGGATAATAGAGGGTTAACTAAGCAACGAAATTACGGAATCAATTTAGTTTCAAAAGAATCAGAAGTGATATGCTTCTTAGATGATGATGTTATTTTAACACCTAATTATTTTAATAATTTAATAGAAACTTATAAGAAGTATCCGGATGCATTAGCGGTAGGTGGGTATATTACCAATGAAGTTGAATGGGTGAAAGCATCAAATAAAAAAACAACTGATAAGTTTTATTATGATGGTTGGGAGCGAAATGAACCTTCTAGATTTAGGTTAAGAAATAAATTTCATTTGCAACCAGACCAACCACCTGGTTTTTTACCAAGTTTTGCTCACGGAAGATCTATTGGTTTTTTACCCCCATCTGGCAAAATATATAAGGTAGAACAGATTATGGGAGGGGTTTCTTCTTATAAAAGAATGGTGTTTGATACTTTATCATTTTCTACTTATTTTGAGGGCTATGGCCTTTATGAAGATGCCGATTTTTCGCTACGTATAGCAAAAAAGGGTAGCCTATATATTAATACAAGCGCACAATTGACCCATCATCATGATGCTTCAGGTAGACCAAATAAGTTTGTTTATGGTAAAATGGTTGTTAGAAATGGTTGGTATGTATGGCGTGTAAAATATTCTAAACCGAGTTTTAATTCACGTTTAAAATGGAATTTAACCGAGTTGTTATTGTTGGCTGTTAGGTTTTCGAATACTTTCACAACGCCCTATAAAAAAGAAGCATTTACAGAAACTTTGGGAAGAATTGTAGGATGGCTATCTTTACTTTTTAATACCCCTAAAGTTAAACCATGAGGTTTCTAATTATCACACATGTTGAGCATAAAGAGGAAAATAATACCTTTTCTGCCTATGCGCCTTATGTTCGTGAAATGAATTTATGGTTAAAGCATGTTAGCGAAGTCATTATTGTTGCTCCACAAAGTGATAAAAGTAAAAGTGTAATTGATTTGGCCTATCTACATGATAATATAAGCTTTAACCTTGTCGCGTCAATTAAATTTACAAGTATAAAAAGCGCAATTTTTTCAATAATTAAAATACCCTCAATTTTAATTAATATTTTTAAAGCTTGTAAAAAAGCAGATCATATTCATTTAAGATGCCCTGGAAATATAGGACTATTGGGTTGCTTAGTTCAAGTGTTTTTTCCTAATAAAATTAAAACAGCAAAATATGCTGGAAATTGGAATCCAGCTGCTGTTCAGCCTAAAAGTTATAAGTTTCAAAAGTGGTTGCTTTCAAATACATTTCTAACAAAAAATATGACTGCTTTAGTTTATGGTGAATGGAAAAATCAAACTAAAAATATTAAAGCATTTTTTACAGCTAGTTTTTCGAATCAAGAAAAGCGAGTTTCTGAAATTAGAGATTATTCAACAAATTTAAAATTTGTTTTTCTTGGGAGTTTGGTAAATGGAAAACGTCCGTTATTGGCTATTCAAATTGTTGAAGCCTTAATTAATCAGGGTGTAAATATAGATTTTGATATTTATGGTGAGGGCATTTTAAAACCAGATTTGCAAAATTATATAGTTGATAATAATTTGGAAGGAAAGGTTAGGTTATTAGGAAACAGAAATCAATCTGAAATTAAACAGGCACTAAAAGAAAGTCATTTTTTAATATTACCATCAAAATCTGAGGGTTGGCCAAAGGCAGTTGCTGAAGCTATGTTTTTTGGTGTAGTACCAATTGTTACTGAAATTTCATGTGTCCCTTTTATGCTAGATTTTGGTAAGCGGGGTATTTTAATACCTCCAAATAAGGAAAAGGCTTTTTCTATTATCTGGGAAAGTTTAAAAGATACTAAGAATTTAAAGATAATGTCAAATAGTGCCAGTGAATGGTCTCAAAAGTATACTTTAGATGTCTTTGAAACAGAAATAAAAAAAATATTAAAACATTAAATGCGCGTATTACAATTAATAGATTCTTTAGATGTTGGAGGTGCCGAACGTGTAGCTATAAATATTGCTAATGGTTTATCTGTTGAGATTGAAAGTTCTTTTTTATGTACTACTCGCAAAGAAGGTGTTTTGAAAGAAAGTCTTTCTCCTAATGTGGGTTATTTGTTTTTAAATAAAACTAAAACTATTGATTTTGCAGCCATAAAACGTTTAAATAAATATGTTAAAGAATATAGAATAAATATTATTCATGCACATTCCAGTTCTTTTTTTTTAGCAACGATTATTAGGTTTTTAAACCCTAAAATTATTATTATTTGGCATGATCATTATGGAAATAGTGAATTTCTAGAAACTAGAAAATATAGTGTTTTAAAGCGGTGTTCTAAATATTTCTCTCATATATTCAGTGTAAATAAACCACTTAAATTATGGGCGTCAAAAATATTAAAGTTTAAAAACGCAACGTATTTACCAAACTTTGCGGAGGTAAACAAAACACTTAAAAGCACTACTTTATCTGGAATATCTGGTAAAAGAATAGTGTGTTTAGCAAATCTACGACCTCAAAAAGATCATATTACTTTACTTTTGGCTTTTAAAGAGGTTTTAAAAAAACATCCAGATTGGACGTTGCATTGCGTCGGCAAAGATTTTATAGATAGTTATTCTAAGGCTATTGAAAATAAAAAACAAGAGCTTGGCTTAAAAGAATCTGTTTATATGTATGGCAGCAAACTAGATGTGTTTAATATTTTAAAACAAGCTGAAATTGGAGTTTTATCATCTAAATCTGAAGGCTTACCTTTAGCCTTATTAGAATATGGTTTTGCCAAATTAGCAGTTGTGGCTACTAGCGTAGGTGAGTGTGTAACTGTAATCTCAGATAAAGAAAACGGCTTATTGATTGAAGCTTCATCATCAATAGAAATGGCAAAGGCATTATTGTTTTATATTGAAAATGAAGATTTGCGGCATACATTTGCAACACGTTACAATAAGCATGTTGAAGAATACTATTCGCAAACCGCACAAATAGAAACTATTTTAAAAATATATAACACCTATATTAAAAATAATTGAAAAGCTTTAATTACATAAAGAATATTTTTTTGCACATTTTAATAGGCTTTAGTATTTTTAATTTTAGAGCGCTGTCAAAAGTATATTTAATAGCCATTTTTATTTATTTTATAATTCAAATTTTAAAAGCAAAACCATCCGAAAAGGCTTTAAAAGTTTTGATGGCTTGCAGTTATGTGGTTGGTGCAGAGGTGTTTTTAAGAATGACAGGTGGCAGTCTTTTATACGAAACTTCAAAGTATTTGGTTATTTTGTTTACATTGGTAGGACTCTTTACTGTTAAGTCAAGTAAGGTAGCTATCCCTTTTGTAGTCTATGTTCTTTTGCTTATCCCAGGCATATTCGTTGCTGGATTTAGCGCAACTGAAGAAACTGAATTAAGAAAAGCCATAGCATTTAATTTAAGTGGACCAGTCTGTTTAGGTATTGTCTCTATTTTTTGTTATAAACTTAAAATAAATTATGAAAATATTCATAAAGTGCTATTGAATATGGCTTTGCCAATGATATCAATTACAACATATTTGTTTCTTTATACACCAGATCTTCAAGAGGTAATCACAGGTACAGGTTCAAATTTTGCTGCCTCAGGGGGTTTTGGGCCAAACCAAGTATCGACTGTACTAGGGTTAGGTATGTTTGTGTTTTCAATACGTTTTTTTATGCTTTCTCCGACTTTATTTTTTAAATTGGTTAATGGGTTTTTATTAGCAGTAATGAGTTTTAGAGGTATAGTTACATTCAGTAGAGGGGGGGTGATAACTGCGTTATTTATGATTGCAGTGTTTATTTATTTTTATTTCAAGAGAGTGAATAAAAAAGGCAAGTTTAGAATTAGTCGATTAGTAATTGTTTTTGCAGGTTTAGGGTTGTTAATATGGCTGTTTTCATCCATTCAAACTAGCGGATTAATTGAAAACAGATATGCTAACAAAGATGCAATAGGCCGGGAAAAGGCTGATGTTTCTACTGGACGATCAGATTTAATCTTTTTTGAATTGGAAGAGTTTTTTAAAAACCCAATAGTAGGTGTAGGTGTAGGTAAAATAAAAGAATTAAGACTAAAAAGAGAAGGTGTTACGGTGGCTTCTCATAATGAAATGAGTCGTATCTTATCAGAACATGGCCTATTTGGGTTAACAGCTATTTTAATTTTATTACTAACACCTTTGTTTTTGAGGATAGGTAATAAATCTAATTTCTTTTTTTATTCCTGTTACATTTTCTGGTTTTTAACTATAAATCACTCATCAATGCGTATTGCGGCGCCAGCATTTGTATATGGTCTTTGTTTATTAGATATTCAGTACAAAACTAATCGTGTTAAAAAAGTACAACAATTCAAAAATAAAAAACAATCAACTTTAATAAGTCATTGAAAACCTTAATATATATTGGTAATAAATCTGGGGTTAGTAAACGTGCTAATTTATCATCTATTGATGTGTTAGCCCCTTTATTAGTTAAGGCGGGTTATACAGTTTATTCTGCATCTAAAAGTGAAAATAGAGTTGTTAGATTGGTAAGTATGTTGTGGACGTGCTTTAAATATAGAAAAAAAGCCGATTATGTTCTTATTGATACCTATAGTACACTCAACTTCTATTATGCTTTTTTTGTGAGTCAATTATGTCAAGTTCTAAAATTGAAGTATTTGCCAATTCTACATGGAGGAAATCTGCCTGAAAGACTTAAGTCATCTTCTAATTTATCTAAATCTATATTCAATAATGCATATATAAATGTAGCACCTTCAATGTTTATTAAATCTAAATTTGAAGCTTCTGGATTCAATAATGTTATAAACATACCAAATTCAATAGAACTAAAAAATTATCCTTTTAAGGAAAGAACTTTTGATAGTATCAAGTTGCTTTGGGTGCGTTCTTTTTCGAAAATTTATAACCCTTTATTAGCAATTGATGTTATGAAGGCTTTTGAAAATGAATACATTAAGGTTAAACTTTGCATGGTTGGTCCAGATAATGATGGAACTTTACAAGACGCTAAGAAGTATGCTGATAAATTGGATGTTGATGTTCGTTTTACTGGAAAATTGTCAAAAAAAGAATGGATTGAGCTTTCAAAGGAGTATAATATTTTCATTAATACAACAAATTTTGATAATATGCCAGTGAGTGTTATCGAGGCAATGGCTTTGGGGTTGCCTGTAATTTCTACAAACGTTGGGGGGATGCCTTTTTTAATTGAAAACGATAAAAGTGGGATTTTAGTAAAACCAAATTCTTCAGAAGCTTTTGTTGAATCAATTAAGAAATTATCGAGTTCTGAAGATTATGCTCAAAACATAATACAAGAAGCACGACTGAATACCGAAAAGCTTGATTGGGAAATTGTTAAAAAACAGTGGATTAAAGTATTGAAATAATTAACTCTTAATAGAATTTTACTTGTTATATTTATAGTCTCTCTATTACCTCCTTGAAAATGTCTAAAAGTAGCATCCATTTTAATATATCAGAGCGTAAAATACTCTTGCGTATTTTTGATATTTTATCAATATTGTTTGTGCTATATTTTATTAGTAATACATTTGATTTTGATTATTTTACATTAACAAAAGATAAGTGGGCGTGGGCATTAGTCCTTATTCTTTACGTTTCTATATTCGGCACTGTTTTTGAATTGTATGATTTGCAAAAAGCAAGTAAAATTGAAAGGATAGCTACAGGAATTGTTTTTACCGTTTCTACAACCGTTTTATTCTATCTTTTAACACCATTTTTAACACCAGAGTTGCCTGATAATAGGCTGCAAATCCTTTTCTTTTATTTTGCAATTCTTATTGCTCTGTTTATTTGGAGAATGGCATATATAAGTTTTATTGTCTCTCCTAGATTCTATAAAAAAGTTTTAATTATTGGTGAAACATCAAACATTGAAACTATTGTTGACGCTTTTAAAAGCTCAGACCCTAATTATAAAATTGTTGGTTTTATTAATTGCGAAGTTGATAAAATTGCAGCTGTTAAGTATAATGCCATTCCTGAGTATGGTCCTAAACAGATTAGAGAGATTATAAAAAAGGAAAATTTATCTGAAATAGTTGTAGCTAGTTATAATTCAGAAAACATTACTTCTGAAATTTACTATACATTGATAAAATTACTTGAAGAAGGGTTTCCAATTAATGAATATACACAAGTATATGAGGGGATGACCCAGCGGGTACCAGTTCAGTTTGTTGGTAAAGATTTTTATAAATATTTTCCCTTTAGCAGAAGTAACCAGAATAAGCTATACTTGTTTTTTCATCGTGTTTTTGATGTTTTAATATCGTTAGTAGGAGTTATTATTGGAGTTGTATTATCACCAATTATTTTATTAGGTAACCTTATTGGTAATAGAGGGCCTTTATTCTATTCTCAAGATAGAATAGGTAAAAATGGTAAGGTTTTTAAGATTATTAAGTTTCGAACTATGATTAAGAATGCTGAGCAATCTGGTGCGGTTTGGGCAAAAAAAGGAGATGCAAGAGTAACACCTTTTGGTAAATTTTTAAGACATTCAAGATTAGATGAAATTCCTCAATTTATAAATATATTAAAAAGTGAAATGAGTTTGATTGGCCCTAGACCAGAACGGCCATTTTTTGTAAAAGAACTTTCAGGAATGCTTCCGTTTTATGAAACAAGGCATATTGTTAAACCTGGACTTACAGGTTGGGCACAGGTAAAAACAAGATATGCTGCCTCAATTGATGACAGTTTACTTAAACTGCAATATGATTTATATTATATTAAGCATAGGAGCTTTTTTCTAGATATGAATATCTTGATAAAGACTTTGAGTACTATTATCTTTTTTAGAGGGCAATAAAAATTTCGTAATCCAATTTACTGTTTGTTGAAATGTTTCACTAAAAAGATATACCTGAAAAATAAGGCGATAAGTAATGGGGTTAAACCAATAGCAAAAACTTGAACTCCTATTAACCAATGTAGTGTTAAAAGACAAAGAAAAATTATTAATAACTTAATATACTTTACAAACCAAGCACTTACCTCTTTTCTAAAAAATTGACCAATAACTAAAATATTAAGTGCAAAAGCCCAAAGCAGATTGTAGTTTTGGTGGGTTCCTGTATGATCTGTAGCAAACCATAACAATAATATAAATACACCTATTAAGCCTGTTATTGAAAAAAGTGCTATATCTAACCATTTGGTATGTTTTCCTTTTTTTGAGTCATTGTATGTAATGTAAATGATTAACAAACCGATGACTCCCAAGATAAAAAGTGGACTTAATAAAAATTGACTGGCTATAGGCGTTTCCTTTTTAGAATATATAGTTTGATTTAGTTTTACTAAAGGTTTTTTGCTGTCTCCAATCGTAGCATTTTCAAAAAAACTATATATGTTTTTAGGTAAAAACATATGGTTTTCGGGAGTTGCTTTTTTGTCAATTACCGAGCCAAGTGCTAAATCAATACCTAAACTTCCCCAAGAATTTCTATTCAAATTGTTTTGAATTAAAGTTCTGAACGTAGCATCTTTAAAATTATTTGGAGTATTAAAAGTGGTCGTATTGTTTGACGTAATATTAATTACATCTTTAATTTTTGTGGCACAATTATCATAAAAAAACTCGTATAAATAGCGTCTATTTTCAGGTTTATAATTGTTTATTAAATAATCATAAAGGTTTTGTTTTTGGGATTGTGATAAATTTAAAACTTGCTCTTTAATACTTCTATTGTAGTAGTTGTAAACTTGATAAAATCTCTTAAAATCAGTTTTATTTATAAGGTAATTAAGTTTTCCTTGCGCAAATTTTAGATAGAAATTTGGGGCGTCAAAATCGTATTCGCCATAACCATAAACCACATCTAGTCCGTTATTCGTATCTCTAATCCTAAAAGCACTATGGCCAAAAGCATCATTTAACGAATTCCCAGGGCCAACTGTGAGCACGCTAATCTCAGCTTGAGAAGTTAATTGGTTTTGTTGAGCAAAGGAGATGTCAACAAGAAAAAAAAGAAGTATAAAAAGTGTAAAATTGTGCTTCATTATCTAAATATACTAAAATCAAGCTTTAGTGAAAACACATTGGAATAGAGTGCACCACTTTGGTCTCCAATATCGGTAAACGCATAATCAATTTGAATACCGTTGTATTTAAAACCTAAGCCAAAACTAGGTTGAAATGTTAATTGTTCTTCGTCAAATTGTTCTTCGTTTTGAAAATTTCCAAGTCCCCCTCTTAAATATACCATATCAATATAACCAAATTCGAACCCTAATGCTGGATTTATACTGGCAAATGATGTTGAAATGAGATCGTTATTTTCTTCAAACCGAACATTTAAGTTAACCGATGTTAAGAGTGTATAATCAACATTAAAATCAACTAGCTTTGAAATTCCAATTTGTAATTTAGGAATAGTAATTTCAGTACTTTCTGGCAATTCTTGGTTCTGGCCTTCAACCGCATTACTAATAGTTGCAAACTCATCTTCATCAATGGCCCAGGCATTAAACGTAGTGGTTATATCTCTGGCCATAATACCAAACTTCCAATCATTATTGGTTTCAAACTGAATTCCAAGATCTAAACCAAAACCCCAAGAGGAAGCAAAATCACCAATAATTCTTCGGATAACTTTTGCATTTATTCCATAATTAAGACCATTTAGGGGTAATGCTCGAGCGTAAGAAAATGTTAAACCGTAATCTGCAGCAGAAAATAAACTGATTCTATCGTAATTAATATTGCCTTCTGCATCAATAAGTTGCGTGGTGTTTAATATGTCATCAACAGCAAAACGAATTAGCGAAATACCAACCGCACTTCTGTTATCTAAAGGCATTGCAAAAGCTGCATAATCATAATTAGCAATATTTGCGAAATAACTGGAATGCATCAAAGATAATTGGTTGTCTTCGAGTTTTAAAAGACCAGCAGGGTTCCAATACCCCGAATTTACGTCGGATGTGTGAGAGGTGACTGCACTACTCATTCCCAATGCAGCAGCATCCACACCAATATTCATAAACTCATTGGAGTATTTCCTAACAGTTTGACTAAATAAAGAAGCAGATAAAACACAAAATAATGTGGTGATGTAAAGTCTCAATCGCAATTTTTTTACAAAGATGCACATAATTTACATTCTTTAAAACTTCAAAATATAATAGATATTGCTTTAGACTCAATTTGTTTGTTATTTTTACAAAATTAAAATACATTAATATGAAAAAACATATACCTAATGCACTTACGCTTTTAAACTTATTATGCGGAAGTATAGCTGTGATTCTTGCAGTTAATAGTCATTTTGTTTCTGCAGCTTTATTTGTGTTTCTGGGTATATTTTTTGATTTTTTTGATGGTTTTGCAGCTAGAAAGCTAAATGTTCAAAGTGAATTGGGTTTGCAATTAGATTCGCTTGCAGATATGGTAACTAGCGGATTAGTTCCAGGTATTTTTATGTACAAACTTTTGAGTTTAACAGTGGATATGCCTGAAATATCAAATGATTGGGATTCTATCGTGGGATTTGAAGGATTCAAAATAGCAATTTTGCCATTAATGGGTTTACTAATAACTCTAGCTTCTGCTTATAGGCTAGCAAAGTTTAATATAGACGAAGATCAGCAAAGTTTCTTTAAAGGCTTGCCAACTCCTGCAAATACCTTATTAATTATTTCATTGCCTTTAATTATAGAATTTCAAAATAGTGATGCTATTAACACAATTATTCTAAATAAATGGTTTTTAATTGGGCTTACGCTTTTAAGCTGTTATTTGCTCAATTCAGGTATTAAGTTGTTTGCTTTAAAGTTTAAAGATTACAGCTTTAAAGGAAATGCAACCCGTTATATCTTTATTATTTTATGTTTAGTATTGCTTATAGTTTTACAATTTGCTGCAATACCAGCTATAATATTACTTTATATAATCATGTCTGTTTTAGATAATTTAACTTCAAAATAAATTTTTACTCATGTTAGAAAACATTTTTACCTTATTAATGTTAGTACTTTTACAAGCTGTTTTAGGGTTTGATAACCTCCTATATATTTCTTTAGAAAGTAAAAAGGCTCCTGATTCAGATCAAAAAAGAGTTCGAAAAGTTGGTATTCTTATAGCTATAGGCTTAAGAATTGCTTTGCTTTTTATTTTAGTTTCTGTTATTGGTTATTTTCAAACACCATTTTCTTGGTTAACAGGAGGTATTGATGATGTTTTGAAATTTGCATTTAACGGGCACAGTTTAATAGTTCTTGCTGGAGGCGGATTTATTATTTATACAGCGATTAAAGAAATTTGGCATATGATTTCTACAAAAGATTTAAGTCATGATGTTGAAGGAGATTCAAAACGAACTAAATCCCCGAATGCGGTTGTTACTAGTATTGTTATTATGAATTTGGTTTTTTCTTTTGATTCTATTTTAGCTGCTATTGGTCTTACTAGTTCTATTGAAAACTCAACAACAGCATTTATTATTATGGCAATAGCTATTGTATTTAGCGGTTTGTTAATGTTGGTGTTAGCAGATAAAATCTCTGTATTTCTGGCTAAAAACAGAATGTATGAAGTATTAGGGTTATTTATACTTTTTATTGTTGGAATTATGCTAGTAACCGAAGGTGGGCATTTAGCACATTTAAAAATATTTGGTAACGAGATTGTACCAATGAGTAAAACAACGTTCTATTTTGTTATTGTAGTTTTAGTGATTGTTGATGTGGTTCAAGGACGCTATCAGAAGAAGTTGTTGACTGAGCAGAATGTAAGTAAAAATTATAAAAAGTAATTTATTTTTTATATTTACAATTAAACATCTAATAACTTCATTAAAAATAAATAATAATGGCAGATGCAAAAATCACATGGATTCACCGTCTTAAAGAAGGTTATAAAATAGCAAAAAGGCCTATTGCATATATTATTATGTTTATAGCTGTACTATTGGAATCTCCTATTGTAGAATTTTTGAAAGATGAAGATAAGCGTGCTGTACAAGTAGTTATGCTGATTTTTTTATCTCTTATTTTGATGCAAATGATGTTTGAGATGTATGAGAAAATTATTAAAGAAGATAAAGGTTTGAATTTGATGGCTTCAGGTGAATTGCATAAAAAGATTGAATCAATCATTCAAAAAGAAAAAAGCGTTAATATAAAATATATTGGAGTTGCAGGTAGAAATGGTTGGAATAATGTATTATCAAAGCTTATTGATGAAAACAACCCAAATTCATTAGTTTCGAATAGAACCAAATTTACCATTGATGTAGGGTTATTGAATCCTGAAGTCCAAAAAGATAACTCAGGTATATATGAACGATTTGGAGAAGTAGAGAATATTTCTAACTCAATTAAAAATGCTTCAGGATATATTTCCGATGTTTCAATTTCTGGCTCAGAAATTAGATTGCATCACTATAGCCACATGCCTAATATGTTAGGTTTTTTAGTTAATGATAATTATTTGTTTGTAACATATGCTTTTTGGGAAAATTATCACGGTAAGATGACTATTCGAGGAGGTGGAACAGAATATTTTGAATATGATAAAAATGATGAATTTGGGGGGCAAGAAGTTATTAGGAGATTTAATGGTTGGTTTAGTTATATTTCTAAATCAACAAATGGCTTAGCTACTAATAATGATTATAAATCTGCACAAATTCAGGATGATTAGTAAAGGGATAAGAGGTGTGGTGTAATGTTTCTAGGAATTTATGTGAATTCTGCTTTTATATTAGTTATAAGCAATGTTAATTGTGAATAGTAAAAATAATAAAATATGCCTAAGGCTTCTAATCCCTAATCTTCTTTTTACGTAATTCGAAATTCTGTCCTAAATATACTTTTCGTACCATATCATCGGCTGCAAGTTCTTCAGGAACACCATGCTTTAAAATACCACCTTCAAACATTAAGTAAGTTCTGTCTGTGATAGCAAGTGTTTCTTGTACGTTATGATCGGTAATAAGAATGCCAATATTCTTTTTAGTAAGTTGCGCTACAATACGCTGAATATCCTCAACAGCAACAGGGTCTACACCTGCAAAAGGCTCATCTAATAGAATAAAATTAGGGTCGGTAGCTAAGGCACGCGCAATTTCTGTTCTACGGCGCTCTCCACCAGATAATAAATCGCCACGACTTTTACGAATATGCCCTAAGCTAAACTCTTCAATAAGCGATTCCATTTTCATGTTTTGCTCTTTTTTACTCAATTTTGTAAGTTGGAGTACACTTAGAATATTATCTTCTATACTGAGTTTTCTAAAAACAGAAGCTTCTTGTGCTAAGTAGCCAATACCGTTTTGTGCACGTTTGTACATAGGGTATTTGGTAATTTCGGTATTATCAAGAAAAATATGACCACCATTGGGCTTAATTAAGCCTACTATCATGTAGAAAGAGGTTGTTTTACCAGCACCGTTTGGTCCTAATAATCCAACAATTTCCCCTTGATTTACTTCAAGAGAAACACCTTTTACTACTTTTCGTCCGCTGTAGGACTTCATTAAATTTTCTGCTCTTAGAATCATGGGTGCAATTACGGAAATTTTAATTAATTGTGGAAATTGTTACTGTGGTATAACGCTTTATTAACCTTTTTAATTGTTAAATAGACTTGATTTTAGAGTTAGTGCTAATTTATGATAGGTTTTTAGTTGGCGGATATGTGCGTTAGGGATTGAACGGCATGTTTGAAATCCCCGACGAAGGAGGGATTGAGTAGTGAAAGCCCGACCATTTATAATCCTTTAAGGTTTTTAGAAACCTTAAAGGATTATAAATGGTAACGCCCAAAATTAATTTGTAAAATAATATTAGGCTCGTTTTTCTTTTTTCTTTTGATTTCTGATGACGATTTTAGAAATATAAATACTTACTTGGTATAAAATTATAATGGGGATGGCTACTATAACTTGACTTGTAATATCTGGAGGTGTTATAATTGCTGATAAAATTAATACAATAACAAGGGCGTATTTTCTGTATTTTCTTAAAATTTCTGGGGTTACTAAACCAATTTTTGTTAAGAAATAGATGATGATAGGTAGTTCGAAAATTAATCCTGATGCTAGTGCGGATGAGCGCACTAATGCAATGTATGAACTGATATCTATTTGATTATCTACTCTTGTAGAAATACTATAATTGGCTAAAAAGTTTAAAGATAATGGGGTTATAATATAGTAGCCGAAAAGCACACCAATAAAGAATAGCATAGATGAAATTATTATAAAACCGCGAGAATGTTTACGCTCATTACTGTGTAAACCTGGACTAATAAATTTCCATAACTGATAAATTACGTAAGGAAAAGAGATGATGAAACCACCTAAAATGGCTGTCCAGATATCTGCTGAGAATTGACCTGCCATGGTTCGGTTTTGTAAAATCATTGGCATTTCTTCGGCACAAAATGTGGTGTCTACACCAATTAATTTTGCGGTTTGGCAGAGTATGTTATAGGTTGGGAAACCCATATTTAGCGGGGCGAAAATAATTTGATCAAACACAAAACGGCTGAAAATAAAAACTAATGTAGCTACAATAATAACTGCAGTTATTATTCGAATTAAGTGCCAGCGTAAATCTTCAAGATGGTCTAAAAAAGACATCTCATTAATATTTTTTTTAGCCATTATATAATGCCTTCTTTTATTAAATCGTGTAAATGTACAATACCTGCATATTTACCATTTTCTTCAACTAATAACTGAGAAATTTCGTTTGTTTCCATAACCTCTAATGCATCAATAGCCATTGCTTCAGCCTCTATGCGTCTTGGATTTTTACCCATAATGTCTTTTGCTGTTAAGCCAGAAAAACTATCCACTTTGGTTAACATTCTACGTAAATCACCATCGGTAATAATACCAACAATAACATCATTTTCTACAACTGCAGTAACCCCAAGCATTTTCTCTGTGATTTCTACAATAATATCTTTAATATTTGTTGTAGGCGTTACTTTTGGTTTTTCGTTTACTGAAGATATATCTTTAACACGTAAATATAATTTTTTTCCTAAGGCGCCACCTGGGTGATATTTAGCAAAATCGTTGCTGGAAAAACCTCTTAACTCTAACAAGCAAACCGCAAGAGCATCTCCAATAACAAGTTGGGCTGTTGTACTTGTTGTTGGCGCCAAGTTATTTGGGCAAGCTTCTTTTTCAACATAAGTGTTTAAAACATAATCTGCATGTTGTCCTATAAAGGACTCTATGTTTCCTGTTATGGCAATCATTTTATTTTTTGCGCTTTTTATAAGCGGAACAAGTACTTTTACCTCTGGGGTGTTTCCGCTTTTTGATAAAAAAATGACAACATCATCTTTAAGAATAAGTCCTAAATCACCATGAATAGCATCTGCAGCATGCATGAAAATAGCGGGTGTTCCAGTAGAATTTAGAGTAGATACAATTTTGTTTGCAATAATGGCACTTTTACCAATACCAGTAATTATAACACGCCCTTTTGAGTTGTAAATGAGTTGGGTAGCCTCTGCAAAATCGTCTGTAATTAAACTCGATAAGTTTAAAATGGCTTTGCTTTCCATTTCGATAGTATGCCTTGCAGTATCAATAATAGAACTTTTGTTTTTCAAAATTTGTTATTTTTGAGTTGATGTTTAAAGATTTTGTTATCTTTAGTGTTAATCAAATTGAAATTTGTTGTAATTTGAAAATTAGTTACAAAACTAACGAAAAAAATATGAGGGTTCTCTAAATGCTTTATGAAATTAACTAATCATAATTTCTGCTCTCTTAGAGATATAATCAAAAAATAATTTTATACAATTCATGTCAATATCAAAAAGTGACTTGCATGCTGCTTTAAAAAAATATTTTGGATTTAGTAAATTCAAAGGACTTCAAGAAAGTGTTATAGAAAGTTTATTAGCAGGAAAACATACATTTGTAATAATGCCAACAGGCGGGGGTAAATCATTATGTTACCAATTACCAGCATTAATGGAAGAAGGTACAGCCATTGTGGTTTCTCCACTTATAGCGTTAATGAAAAACCAAGTGGACGCTATAAGGGGCGTTTCAAAAGAAAATGGTGTGGCACATGTGCTAAACTCTTCTCTAAATAAAACCGAGATAAAGCAAGTTAAGGAGGATATAGTAAACGGTATTACAAAATTACTATATGTAGCTCCAGAGTCGCTTACTAAAGAAGAGAATGTTGAGTTTTTAAGAACCGTGAAAATATCGTTCATGGCCATTGATGAGGCGCATTGTATAAGTGAATGGGGACATGATTTTAGGCCAGAATATAGAAACCTACGTCATATTATAAAAAGGATAGGAGATAATATACCAATTATTGGGCTAACAGCTACAGCAACACCGAAAGTACAAGAAGATATAATTAAGAATTTAGGTATAGGTGATGCAACTACTTTTAAAGCCTCATTTAACAGACCTAACTTATATTATGAAGTGAGACCAAAAACAAAAAATGTAGATGTCGACATTATTCGTTTCATAAAACAGAATGATGGAAAATCAGGCATAGTTTATTGTTTAAGTAGAAAACGTGTTGAAGAGTTAGCACAGGTACTTCAAGTAAATGGAATAAATGCGGTGCCTTATCATGCAGGATTAGATGCTAAAACGCGCTCTAGTCATCAAGATAAATTTTTAATGGAAGATGTAGATGTGGTGGTAGCAACTATTGCATTTGGTATGGGAATAGATAAACCCGATGTGCGTTTTGTAATTCATCATGATATTCCTAAAAGTATAGAAAGCTATTACCAAGAGACCGGACGTGCAGGACGAGATGGAGGTGAGGGCCATTGTTTAGCATACTATGCCTATAAAGACATCGAAAAGCTAGAAAAATTTATGTCTGGTAAGCCTGTTGCAGAACAAGAAATAGGGCAAGCATTACTTCAAGAAGTTGTCGCTTTCGCGGAAACATCTATTTCTAGAAGAAAATTTATCCTGCATTATTTTGGTGAAGCGTTTGATACTGAAACTGGTGAAGGTGGCGATATGGATGATAATGTGCGGCATCCGAAAAAGAGAGTAGAAGCAAAAGATGAGGTGAAAATACTTCTTGAAACTATAGATAATACTAACGAAAAATACAAATCCAAAGACTTAGTTAATGTTTTAATAGGGAAAGAAAATGCTTTAATAAACTCCCATAAAACAAACGAACAACCCTTTTTTGGAAACGGAAAACAAAAAGACAATAAATACTGGATGGCCTTGTTAAGGCAAGTACTAGTGGCAGGTTTTCTTAAAAAAGATATTGAAACTTATGGTATCATAAAACTGCAAGATGCAGGTAAAGAATTCATTAAAAAACCACAGTCTTTCATGATGACAGAGGATCATATATTTGAAGGCGAACAAGAAGATGGTACTATTATTACCGCTGAAAAAGGAACTGGAGCAGTCGCAGACCCAATTTTAATGGGTATGTTAAAAGATTTAAGGAAAAGAAGTGCAAAAAAACTAGGTGTCCCACCTTTTGTTATTTTTCAAGACCCTTCCTTAGAAGATATGGCGTTAAAGTATCCAGTTAATTTATCAGAATTATCTAATGTTCATGGTGTTGGCGAGGGTAAAGCTAAAAAATATGGTAAAGATTTTGTTGCACTTATAGAAAAGTATGTTCAAGAAAACGATATTGTTCGTCCAGACGATTTAGTTGTAAAATCAACAGGTAGTAATTCAGCAAATAAACTATATATCATCCAAAATGTAGATAGAAAATTACCGTTAGATGATATTGCTTCTTCCAAAGGAATGTCTATGCCAGATTTTATAAAAGAGATGGAAGTTATTGTATATTCTGGCACTAAGTTAAATATTGATTATTGGCTTAACGATATTTTAGATGAGGATCAACAAGAAGAAATCCATGATTATTTTATGGAATCTGAAACAGATGATATTGATGAAGCTATTGATGAGTTTGATGGCGATTATGATGATGAAGAACTTCGATTATATCGTATAAAGTTTATTAGTGAAGTTGCTAACTAAGTTTTAAATATTCTAGCTTTACCATAAGAATCAGGCTTTTCGCTATATCTTTTGTTTCTATCATTCCTGCGTAGGCAGAAATTCATTTATTAAGTTATTGGTATACCTATCTTATTTTGTTTATTAATTAAAACACAAGGATGCTGTTGCTCTTAAACGTGATTATTTGCTAAATTTTATGCTATATTTAAGAAGTGATTACTTGCTTTATTATATCAAAGTTTATTCTTCATTTAATCTATAAATAGCTTCTGCAAACTTTAATCCTAAATCTAAGAAACCATCATTGTCATAATGCCAAGTGTCAGAATATTTGTAGTATCTAGTATGCCTTACAATTTCAGCATTTTTATCTGTACGTGCATATTTCTCTTGAGCATATTGAACCAATTCTCCATATTTATAAACCTTACTATCAGTACTATCCCATGAATCTGATATTTTACCGATAACTACAGGTATATCATTCTTAAAGAGCGCTGCACGAATTAAACTCATTAAGCGATTTAAATTGTCATAATATCGATTGGCAACTTTTTCTGAAAAAGCAGCATCGCTTTCACCTTGCATCCACAATATTCCAGAAGGAATTAAATAATCTTCAATACCATTATTATCAATATCAATATCATTAAATGCATTTTTTATTGTACTTAAAAAATGGTCATATTGGTTTATTCCCTTAGCACCCTTATAATCAGGATCCCAAGAACCAAATTGTCTAGCAGCTAAACTGTCAATAGATGTTCCAGATCTAGAATATTTGATTATAGCAATTTTCTCATTTGGATAGTATTCCTGAAGTTTTTTTGAAAAAGACATTTCTATACCAAATCGTTCAGATAAATTATTTTTCTTCCCATCATAAGAAAAACCATATCCATGTCCTGGTTTGAGTTTACTCCATTTTCCTAATCCACCGTTTTTGGTGTTGTCGGGTGCAGGGTTGCCATGAAAAATCCATACATTTTTAAAATTAACGTTAATAGAATCTGGTAATTCAGAATTCATACCAAAACCATCCATATTTGATTGACCACCTAAATAGAAAAGTCTAATTGAATCTTTTTCTATTTTTTGACTAAAAGTAACCAAAGGAAAAAGTAATATGGTAAATATTAATATTATTCGATTCATAATTATTTAATTACCAGTATTTTGAGAATAGTAAATTGTTTTACTATTTGTGTTAGATGTTGCATAAATTATCATTTTTTTGATAGAGCCAATTAAATGGTAAATTAAAATATTCAATCTATAGTGTCTTAAAAACAACCTCTTGCTTTTTAACACTCAAAGTTAAAGATGTAATCTTTTTTTTATCAAACTTAGCTACATCTTTCTTTTCAATTTGGAAATCTATTCTGGTAATGTGTCTTTTAGAAGCATTAGAGTGGTTTGATTCAAACTCATCCATATCCGAGTTTAATGTTAAATCAAAATTATGTCCCTTTAAGACAAGTTTTGCGCCTTTGTTGGTTTTAATTTTAAAACTCCCTACAATTATAGTAATTGCATAATAGTAGCCTCCAAGTTCGGAAGTTCTTCCAAATAAAACATTTTGTTCAGAAATAGCAAAAGCCTCTTCATCAATAGATTTAATAATATCATCTATTTGATTCTCAACTTGAGTTTGTTTCATACTTTGTTTATCACCAAATACAGCACGAATTTTATTTAAACCAAATTTCATCTTATAATCGTTTTTGTAAAACTAGAATTAAAATTATAATGCGCAAAACTATAATAGTAAATTATGTTATTGTATTTATTCTCATAAAAGGACACATGTTACGTGCATTTTAGGATTTTGCTTAAGTATTAACTTTTAGTTATGTATGTTTCATATATTTGCACCTTCAAATAAAAATAGAACAATGCAAGACGGATTATACGCAAAATTTAATACAACAAAAGGAGAAATTCTTGTTGCTTTAGAGTACAAAAAAACACCAGGGACTGTGGGGAATTTTGTTGCTTTAGCAGAAGGAAATTTAGAAAACAAAGTAAAACCTCAAGGCACGCCATATTATAATGGTTTAAAATTTCATAGAGTTATTCCGGATTTTATGGTTCAAGGAGGATGCCCGCAAGGTTCAGGGTCAGGAAATCCTGGATATCAGTTTGATGATGAGTTTCATCCAGAATTAAAACATGATGGCCCAGGAGTTTTATCTATGGCAAATGCAGGACCAGGAACAAATGGAAGTCAGTTTTTTATAACGCACGTTGAAACTGCTTGGTTAGATAATAAACATACCGTTTTTGGAAAGGTAGAACATGGACAAGAGGTTGTAGATGCTATTGCACAAGGAGATATTATTGAAACTCTAGAAATTGTTCGTGTAGGTGCTGATGCAGAGGCCTATAACGCTATTGAAGCATTCAGAACATTTGAAGGTTCAAGAGAAAAAAGATTAGCAGAAATTAAAGCTGTAGCAGAAGCAGAATTAGATAAGTTAGCAACTGGTTTTGATAAAACAGATAGCGGTTTACGTTATCAAATTATTCAAGAAGGTAATGGGGTAAAAGCAGAAAAGGGACAAACTGTTTCTGTTCACTATAAAGGACAATTATCTGATGGTACTGTTTTTGATTCTTCATACAAACGTAACGAACCTATCGATTTTCCTTTAGGTGTTGGCCAAGTTATTCCAGGTTGGGATGAAGGTATAAGCTTATTAAAAGTAGGCGATAAGGCACGTTTAGTGATTCCAAGTCATTTAGGCTACGGAAGTGCTGGTGCAGGTGGTGTTATTCCGCCAGATGCTACACTTGTTTTTGATGTAGAGTTAATGGATGTGAAATAATAGTTTTTAAATATATTTAAAAAGCACTCTGAATAGAGTGCTTTTTTTGTAATATCCAGTAGTATAGCATTTAATTAATTTGTTGGTCGAATTTGTTTTAGTAATTGGTCTGGTAAATTATTTTTGCGTGATGATTAGTGTTAGGGATGCATATTTGAATTCAGAAATATTGCTAAAAGAACTTAATTATTCTTTTGGAGGTATCTTTATTTTTGATGGTTTTATAGTCTCTGAAATATAAAAATTGGTGTTAATTTTAATTGGAGAGGACACGCTAGTCAAATAGTGTAAGATTTCGCCTGCTTTTTAAGAACAGATGGAAGCGATAATTTACATATCTAATCGTGTTAATTTTTATGCGGTAGGGGCTATGGATTGGTTTAAATTCTTTAAAAATAGTTAGTTTCTAAAAGGGTTATTACGTGGTTTCAGATAGACCAAGCGCAAAACTTAATTCAATGGTACATAGCTAGTTTTTTAATCATAAAATAAAAAACTTTAATTCACTTTACTCTGTAATTAATTGGGCTAAAAAAGGAACTTCCGAGGTTGCTTAATTGTAAATAATACTTATTTTAGAGGTTCATTTAAAAAATTAAACCTCGTGAATCTTGCAGAACTAGAACAACTAAAATACCCTATTGGACAGTTTGATTGTCCTCATGATATTTCCAAACAACATATTGAAGACTGGATAATAACTTTAGAGCAATTTCCAATTCGTTTTGAGGCACTTGTAAAACATCTTACTAAAGAACAGTTAGATACACCTTACAGACCCGGTGGATGGACAATTAGGCAAACGGTTCATCATGTTTCCGATAGTCATCATCATAGTTACACGCGTTTTAAATGGGCATTAACAGAAGATAAACCCCTTATAAAAGCATATAATGAGGCAGATTGGGCAGAATTAAGCGATAGTAAAACGGCACCAATACAAATGTCAATAGAGCATTTAAAAGCCATTCATTATAAATTAGTAAACCTTTTAAAATCTTTATCGACAGATGATTTAAAGAAGAGCTTTATTCACCCTGAAACCAATAGTGAAGTATTGCTAAGTTATAATGTAGGTAATTATGCCTGGCACAGTAATCATCATTATGCACACATTGAAAACGTAATGAAACGTAAAGGTTGGTTGTAGATGATAAGGCCATTTCATATTAAAGATACTGAGGAATTACTTGATATTTATAATTATTACGTTTTAAATACAGTAATTACATTTGATATAAAACCTCTAACTTTAATCATTTTTCAAGAAAAATTAACGAGGATTGATAAAGATTTTCCTTTTTTAATTTTTGAAGAAAATGATGAGATATTAGGATATACTTATGGAAGTAAATGGCGACCAAAACCAGCATATAATCAAACAGTTGAAACTACTGTTTATATTAAAAACGGATATGGAGGTAAGCAAATTGGATCAAAACTGTACAAAGCACTTTTGGACATACTAAAAAGCCAAAATTATCATGTAGTATTAGGCGGATTAACATTGCCTAATGAGGCAAGCGTAAAATTACATGAGAAATTTGGTTTTGAACAAGTGTCTCATTTTAAAGAGGTAGGGAGAAAATTTGATACTTGGTTAGATGTTGGTTTTTGGCAATTAAAACTAAATTAGTTCTTCCATTTAATATTACAGCCAATACTAGGTTTTTGTGACTCTGTATTTTCTTCTTCATTTATTAAACAATCTAAAGCATATCTTAAATCTTTGCCTGATAGTGAGATACCATTTCCAGGTCTAGAATCGTCTAGTTGTCCTCTGTAGGAAAGTTTTAAATCATTATTAAAAACATAAAAATCAGGTGTGCAAGCTGCATCATAAGCTTTTGCTGTATCTTGTGTTTCATCATATAAGTAAGGAAAAGGATAACCCTCATTCAAAGCGTGTACTTTCATTTTTTCTGGTGAATCTTGCGGGTAATTTACAGCATCATTACTAGAAATAGCAATAAAACTTATACCTTTTTCCGCATAAGCGTTTGCCATATTAACCAACTCTGAATTTACATGAATAACAAAAGGGCAGTGGTTACATATAAACATGATAACTGTTCCACGTTCACCTCTAAGGGTATTTAAGCTTAAAGCTGTATTAGAAACTGTATCTAAAAGAGAAAAATCTGGAGCTACTGTTCCTAAAGGAAGCATATTTGATGGTGTTCTTGCCATAATTATAAGTTTCTTCAAAGTTCGTTAAAATTTGTATTTTTAAAAAATGAATACCACTATTACTTTCGATGACTTTACTAAAGTTGATTTACACATAGGAACTATTCTAGAGGTAAATGATTTTCCTGAAGCTAGAAACCCAGCCTATCAGCTTGCTATAGATTTTGGGGATTTGGGAATTAAAAAATCTTCTGCTCAAATAACTACACTTTATAAAAAAGAAGATTTATTGAATAGACAAATTGTTGCGGTGGTAAACTTTCCAAAAAAACAAATTGCTAAATTTATGAGCGAATGTTTAGTGTTGGGGGCTGTTAATGGTAAGGATGTAATACTTTTAAACCCTGAGAGTAAGGTTAAAAATGGAACATCTGTAAATTAATTTATGTAAAAGAGTCTTTTACTTTTATTATCAAAAAATGAGATAAAAAAAACCGCAACTTAAAATTGCGGTTTTTCTATTTAGTGCTTTTTGAAGATTAAATATCATCAAAATCAATATCTGTAAAATTTTCAGTTTTTTCAGTTTTTAAATCTGCTTCAGTAACTCGAGAGCCATCATCTTCATATTCTTTTTTGAAATCTTTTTGATGACGTTCACTTATTACTTCATCTCCTTTTTCGTTAATAATATAATCGGTCATTTCTGCTAAAATCTCCTTAAATTCAGAAAAGTCTTCTTTATAAATATATATTTTATGCTTTTTGTAATGAAAAGACCCATCGTCGTTAGTGAATTTTTTACTTTCCGTTATAGTTAAGTAATAATCTTCAGCTTTTGTAGCTCTTACATCAAAAAAATAGGTTCTTCTACCTGCTCTTAATACTTTCGAGAAAATTTCCTCTTGCTCCATCTTACCGTTGTACATAATTTATTTATCTAATTATAATATCAAAAATCTAAAAAAAAACTAAATAAACCAATAAATTTTAAATTTTCTTTTTATAACATTCTATTTTATTGCATTTAATTTAAAAAAATCTACTTTTTTTGTTATTCTAATTGGAAGTTGTTTCACTTAATTGTTTCAAATAAAGGTGCTTATAATAGCCATCTAAATTTATTAGGCTTTCATGCGTTCCTTCTTGAACAATTTTTCCATTGTCTAAAACAATTATTTTATCTGCATTTTTGGCTGAAGACACTCTATGACTGACAATAATGGCTGTTTTTTCTTTTGAAATCTTACTGAGGTTTTTTAATATTTTCTCTTCAGTTTCTGTATCCACAGCCGATAAGCAATCGTCTAACAATAATATTTTAGGTGCTTTAATAATAGCCCTGGCAATTGAAACACGTTGTTTTTGTCCGCCAGAAAGTGTAATACCACGTTCTCCTAAAACAGTGTCATAACCTTTATTAAATTTAATGATGTTTTTATGCACTTGTGCATTTTTGGCAGCTTCTATAACATCATCCTCAGTTGCATCTTGCTTTCCAAATTTAATATTGGTTTTTATGGTATCAGAAAACAGAAAAGCATCTTGTGGTACGTAGCCAATACTATTTCGCAAATCATTAAGGTTTAGCCTGTTAATTTCAGTGCTATTAATTTTAATTGAACCCTTATCAATATCGTAAAGCCTTCCAACTAAATCTAAAATAGTAGATTTTCCTGACCCAGTTTTTCCCAGAATAGCAAGAGTTTCACCTTCATTAATTTGGAAACTTACATTTTTAAGGGCTATAATATTGGTATCATGATAAGTAAAGGATACATTTTTGAAAACAATATCGCCTGTAATTTCAGTATGATTATTTACATTGTTTTTAATTTCAGGTTCAATTTTTAAAAACTCATTAATTCGTTTTTGTGATGCTTCGGCTTGTTGTACAATTGAAGTTACCCAACCTACCGTAGCTACAGGCCATGTTAGCATGTTTACGTAAATAATAAATTCTGCTATAGTACCAATACTCTCAATTTCGCCATTTATGTATTGCATGCCACCAATGTAGATAACCAATAAGTTACTTGTGCCTATAAGTAATATCATCATCGGGAAAAACCATGCCTGAATTTTAGTTAGATTAATTTGTTTTTCTTTACTCTCTGCGGCAAGCGATTTAAAATTTGCTGAGGTTTGTGGCTCAATTCCGTAAGCTTTAATTACAGAAATACCGCTAAAGGATTCTTGAGTAAAAGTCGAAAGTTTCGATAAATACTCTTGAACAATAGTACTTCGTTTATGGATTTCTTTACTTAATTTATAAATAATAACAGATAAAATAGGCAGCGGTACAATGGTGTATAGCGTCAATTTTGGCGAGGCATTTATCATGTAAATAATTACTATCACAAAAAGAGCAAGTGTGTTAATGCTGTACATTAAGGCTGGTCCACCGTACATTCTAACTCTTGTTACATCTTCTGTAATACGGTTCATTAAATCACCTGTTCTATTTTGTTTGTAGAACCTTAATGAGAGCTTTTGGTATTGGGCATAAATTTCGTTTTTTAAATCGTATTCAATATAACGAGACACATTTATGATGGTTTGCCTCATAAAAAAAGTAAGAATAGCAGCAATTACTGCAGCACCAATAATATAGAGAATGGCTTCTAATAAATCTGCCCTAAAGGTGCTTTCGTCTATAGATTTCTCAAAATACCGCTCTATCGCTACAAATATTTTTTTTACATAACGTGGCGTATACAGTAAAAACAAACGTGCCACTACAGTAATGATAGAACCAATAATTAGATGTGTTCTATATTTAAAAAAGTATTTATTGAGGTGCCTTAATTCTTTCATTTACCTAGATAGGAATAGGATAGCAAATATAACGTAATAATGCTAAATTACTTAGTTTATGGGTTAAGCTAATTGTTAAATTAAGCTTAAAGATTTATCTGATAATTAAATGATGAATAACTCTTGTTTTTTTAAATATAGTGTTATTTTTGCGGCACTAAAAACAATGAAATTATTTCATCTTTTTAATTAAAGTTCTTTGTAATGATGCTAAATAGAAGACATATACGTGTAAAAGTCATGCAAACGTTATACGCCTTTAAAGGTAGTGAGAGTGACGATTTTAGTAAAGACCAAAAGTTTTTACTCTTTAGTATTGATAATATGTACAATTTGTATTTGTTATTAATGTCTTTATTAATTGAAGTTCAAAAACGAGCAGAAAGCGATTTACAAAAGAAACAGAAAAAACATCTTGCCACAAAAGAAGATAAAGACCCAAATAGAAAGTTTGTTAACAACCAGTTATTAAAACTTTTAAAAGATAATTTTTCTTTAAAAGAACAATTAGAAGCCAACAAAATTACCAATTGGGAGCTAGATGGTGAATACATAGATATTATTTTTAAGGATATTATATCTAGCGATTTATACAAAGAGTATATGAAGACTAGAGTGTCTGATTTTAAAGAAGATAAGGACTTTATAGTCGATGTTTTTAAAGATATTATGGCTCCCAACGATAAGCTTTATGATTATATGGAAGATAAAAACCTAACTTGGTTAGATGACCTTCCTACGGTTAATACCACTATTCTAAAATTACTTAGAAAAGTTAAAGAGTCATCAACGGAGCATTATTTTACACCCAAACTTTATAAAGATGTAGAAGACCAACAATTTGCTATAGATTTATTTAAGAAAACACTTTTAAACAACGCAACAATTAAAGCAGAGATAGGTAAGAGAACTAAAAACTGGGATTCCGATCGTATTGCAACTGTTGATTATGTATTGCTACAAATGGCTATTTGCGAGTTAAATAACTTTCCTTCAATTCCTGTAAAAGTAACTATTAATGAGTATTTAGAAATATCAAAAGAATATTCTACGCCAAAAAGCAGCATTTTTATTAATGGTATTTTAGATAAGTTGGTTAAGGAGTATGAAGCCGCAGGTGAGTTAAATAAAATAGGGCGTGGGCTTATGTAATCACTATTTATATACGAAAATGTGTTAAGAAGAATACAAAAGTTTTTAATCGATTAAATAATTACTATTTTTACACATCTAAAAAAATTTAAAATAATCTATCATGAAGAAAATAATTTTAGGACTTAGTGCAATGTGTTTAGTTGCTTTTACCTCTTGTAAAGAGAAAGCTAGTCAAAAAATTGATGAAAGTAACATTGCTGCTGCTGCAGAAAGAGATGCGGTTGCATCAAAATTTCCAGTAATAGAATTTGATAAAAAAGAACACGATTTTGGTGAAATTGAAGCAAAAACAGCAGTAGAAACTACTTTTAATTACACTAATAAAGGTGATGCGCCTTTAGTAATTACAAATATTAAAAGTTCTTGTGGTTGTACTGTTCCTCAAGATTGGAGTAGAGAGCCTCTTTTGCCTGGTGATTCAGGTAAGTTTTCTGTTAAATTTAATGGAAGTGGTGCAAATAAAATCACTAAAACAATAACTGTTACTGCTAATACTGAAAAAGGTTCTGAGGTTGTGAAAATTACAGCATTTGTAAAACCTGATCCTAATAAAGCTAAACCAGTACCAGGGCAAACTAAATAAATTATAAAATGGGAGAAGGTATTGGGCAATTTATGCCATTTATTTTAATGTTCGTAGTTGTGTATTTCTTTATGATTGCACCACAAATGAAACGTGCAAAAAAAGAAAAGAAATTTGCAGCCGAATTAAAACGTGGTGATAAAGTAATTACTAAAAGTGGTTTACACGGTAAAGTTTCTGACTTAAATGATAAAGACAACAGTTGTGTTATCGAAACTATGGCTGGAAAACTAAAGTTTGATAGATCTGCAATTTCTATGGAAATGAGTTCTAAACTTAATGCATCTGCTGTAGTTAAAAAATAAAACTATAACTAAAATACAATAAAAAAGCTTCCTTTTGGAAGTTTTTTTTGGTGTTAACACAAGGATAAGGGGGTATTGAGGCTTGTCCTTACTGCTGTTATGGGTGTCATACTTTCTTAATAAGGCTGTGAACTATCCACTGCAACCTCTAAAGTGGATTTGTTTGTTAGATTAAGTTTTTAATTTGAAACGATTAAATAATAAAGAAATAGATATTAACTCAAAGCGCTCTTGTAAGTTGCCAAACACCGTTCCCTTGCAAATTTATGGTCAACCATTGGCTGCGGATAAGTCAGTTCCTGAAAATCTGGAACCCATTTCTTTATATAGTTTAACGCTTTGTCAAACTTTTGAATTTGCGTGGTAGGATTAAATATTCTAAAATAAGGAGCTGCATCTACACCACAACCAGCAACCCATTGCCAATTACCAATGTTACTTGCCATATCGTAATCATGTAATTTTTCTGCGAAATAAGCCTCTCCCCAGCGCCAATCAATTAATAAATGTTTACATAAAAAGCTTCCAACTAACATTCTAATACGATTGTGCATAAAACCAGTTTCGTTAAGTTGTCGCATACCAGCATCAACTAAGGGGTAACCTGTTTTACCCTCGCACCATGTTTTAAATTCAATTTCGTTATTACGCCACTCAATGCGGTCGTATTTTCGTTTAAAACTAGAGTTTTTTGTATGTGGAAAGTGCCAAAGAATCTGTATAAAAAACTCCCGCCAAATTAATTCTTGCCAAAATATTTCATTCGTTTCAGTAATCGCCTTTTCAACCATCTTTCTGATGCTAACTGTTCCAAAACGTAAATGAGGTCCTAACCTAGAAGTGCTATCTTTTTCTGGAAAATTTCTGGTGCTTTCGTAATGCCGAATAACCGTTGGAGTAACGGTATGAGGGGGTATATTTTGAATGGATTTTTTAAAGCCAATATCCGACAAACTTAAATTGGGTAAATTTGTATCAGAAATTAAATGGCTAAGTAAATCCTCTGAAGGGTGAAATTTGAAAGGGCGTTTTCTAAATGTTTCCTTCCAACGTTTCATATAAGGTGTGTAAACTAAATATGGTTTGCCATCGCTTTTTGTGATATCATTTTTTTCAAAAACAACATGGTCTTTAAAGGTTTTGAATTGAATGTTACTTTTAGATAAAAACGTGTTTATTTCAGTATCGCGTGTTTTAGCATAAGGCTCATAATCATGATTTGTAAAAACAGTTTCTATGTTATAATTATTAATTAAGTTTTTATAAATAGCAATAGGCTTTCCATGAAATAGAGCAATACTAGTATTAAAATAAGCTTTTAACGTATTGTTTAAACCCTGAAGTGTTTCATGAATAAAAGTAACTCTAGCATCATTTTCTGGCAGTTTACTAAGAATTTCAGAATCGAAAATAAAAATTGGTAATACAGGTTTGTCGCTTTTAAGCGCTTCATAAAACCCTACGTTATCTTCTAATCTCAAATCGCGTCTAAACCAAAAAATATTTACGGCTTGCTTCATTCAATTATTTAAGTTTTTTCAGTTCCGCGAAAGCGAAAATCTCATAATTATTTATAAACTCCAAAAAGTGCTTCTAATTTTTCTGTTCTGTAGTTGAAAATTTCTTCTAATTTTGGTTTTACTAGTATAGGGTGAACTAATTGCCCTAGTAAACCAAAAGGGACTTTGTAGTCTATTATATCTTCCATTTCTACACCGCCATCAATTTTGTTTATAAAATGTTTATGATGCCATAGGGTATAAGGGCCAAAGCGCTGTTCGTCAACAAAATAATGCTTGTCAACACTATGGGTTATTTCAGTTACCCATTTGGTTTTTATACCCAAAACTGGTGTAACGATATATTGAATTATTTGACCAGCAAACATAGGTCTATCCGCGCCAGATAAAATATTAAATCCCATATAATCTGGTGTTATAGTTTTTAGGTTTTTTGGGTCTGATAAAAACCCCCATGCCTTATCTACGGTTATGGGTAATTTTTGTTTTTTATGAAGTGTATATATTTTCATTCTAGTTATTTAGTAAAATGTACCCATTTAAAGAAGTTGCAATGCAAAGCCAAATTAAATAGGGTAATATTAATAGAGTTTTTACACCTATTTCTTTTTTAAAAGAAAAAGTAAAAAAAGAGACAATATATGTAAGTAATAGTATTACAACTAAACCAAAACTAACCAAGTGTTGATTAAAAAAAATATAGTTCCAGATAACATTTAATACAAATTGGATGCTAAATAATATAATTACCTTCTTTGTAGGTTTTAACCTGTATAAATATGCCATGTAGGCGGAAAAACAAAGCATAATGGTTACCCATACTACTCCAAAAACCCAACCTGGAGGCGTCCAAGGTGCTTGGTTTAAATTGGTGTACCATTCAGTTTGTGGGCCATTATCCATAAGCCAACTGCCTATAGCCAATGCGCCAAAATTAATAATCAAGAAGATAACTATATACTTAAGTAACTTCATTTCTTAATACATTTAATTGTTCTGCAACTAATTTAGATTCATAGTGTTTTTGATTGTTAGCAGATTTATTAATGGTTGATAATTCATTCCATTCTTTCATGATATTTTAAATTTTGCCAATTTAGATTTCTTTTTAAATAATCCGAATATAACTTTCTATTTTAAATGTTTTATGATTTTTGAACTTAATGGATTAGTAGTAGAGAGGTAATAGTCTACTAATTTTCCAGTTGGGTTAATTAAATATTTTTGAAAATTCCACTTAACAGAAGAATCTTTTTTTTCGTTATTGATTTCTTGAGTTAACCAAGTATATATTGGATGCTGGTTTTTACCTTTAACATCAATTTTTTCTGTAATAAGAAAGCTGACACCGTAATTAACTTCGCAAAATGATGCAATGGTTTCTGGATTACCTGGTTCTTGGCTTCCAAATTGATTACAGGGCAATCCAATAACTTGAAGTTTGTCTTGATAGATGTCATGTAATTCTTGTAAGTCTTTATATTGAGACGTAAAACCACACTTAGAGGCTACATTTACAAATAATATGTGCTTTTCTTTGAATTTAGATAACTCTATAGGTTTTCCATTTATGGCATTAATTTTTATGTCGTAAATTGTATCTAAATTCATTTTTTTTGTCATACTACGTTTTGAATTTAAAGTAGTCAGAAATGTTTTTAGAGGATTCATGACTTAAATTTTAAAACTAACAATCCCACAATCCATCTCAAAAATTTGTCCTGATATTGAAGACGATTTTTCAAATAGTAAAAATTCAGCCATATCAGCAACTTCTCCAGGAGCTAGAAATTTTTTCAAAGGATGTCTTTCGGTAATATTTTCAATCATCTTCTGGTTTCTAAGTAGTTTAGAAGCCAAATCTGTATTTGTAACAGTTGGAGCAATAGCATTAATTCGGAAGGTAGGAGCTAATTCAGCTCCCAAAGATTTTACCAAACCTTCAACGCCAGATTTTGCCACAGCAATACTTGCATGAAAAGGCATACCTAATTTTGTAGCTACAGAACTAAATAGCACTATAGAAGGATTATTTCCTTTTTTAAGAATAGAAAGGTACTTTTGAATCACCTTTATAGCGCCAAGCACGTTGATTTCAAAATCGTTTTTAAAATCATCAATGCTTAATCTAGAAATAGGTTTCAAATTAATACTTCCAGGACAGTATACTAATCCATCTGCAATATCAATATCTGGTAGTTCTTGTTGTGTAATATCGCAATTGTGGTGAGTAAAATTGTTATGCGATATGTCCGGAATACTTCGGCTAATGTTTATAACATTGCAATTAACTAATAGTTTTTCAACTAATGCTTTTCCAATGCCCTTACTTCCACCAACTACTATTATTGTTTTCATAGGTTTCAGGGCATTTAGTTTTTAAGGTCTACCCTTTAACCTTTTTTCAATTTTTTGCTTAATCACGGTTAATCGCTTCATTAAATCCATTATTACTGGATCTTTTTCCTTTTTATAAATGTCATTTAAACCTAATATTAAACTTTTAACTTCTCTAGATGATTCGATACGTTCACTTGTTGTTTTAAAAGTGTGTCTACGCTTCTCGAATTCTAAAGCTTTATCAATAATTTCCATATATTTTTTTAATCTTTAATCTAACTTAATGGGAGCAATTTGCATGCCAATTTAGCCAATATAGTAAATTATGATAGATTAACTATTTTTATATGGATTTATTAGGGAAAATTTTATATTTACAAATATTTAATATCTGTTTTTGGCAGTAGTGCCTTTAAGGACGACCTTTCAGTCGTTTTTCTATCTTTCTTTTTATAGCTGTAATGCGCTTCATAATATCCATGATTTCCTCGTCCTTTTCAACCTTATATACTTCATTCAAATCTAAGACTAATGCTTTTGCTTCTCTAGAAAGTTTTACACGGTCGCTAGTAGAAAGTGATCTCATTTTTCTTTGCTCAAACTCCAACGCTCTGTCAATTAACTCCATAGTAATAATATTTATGGCAATAATACTAAATTGTTCGCTAACTATTTAAATAATTTAAGTATTATAATTAATAATACTATAACAATAACTTATTGTGTTAACAATATTGCTGGTATTTAATAGTTTATAGCTTGAGGTAGCAACAATTAAACCTAAGATTTAAGCAGAGATATACAACCGCAGATACCATGGTTAATGTGTCTATTGTTTCATACATGTATTGTTTAATTTGTTGATTTTGATGTTTTCTGCTTTTAGGTCAAACATTAAATTATATAGGCCAAAAAAGGTTCTGTTTATGTAAATGAAATGTTTTGAACCACGATTACCATTCATCTTTTTTAAATCGGTATTTTTAGAATATTTTTCTCCTAATTCAGTAATTTTTCTAAAAAAATTAGCATTAGAGAAATCAAAAGTGTCTTGATGAAAGGGCTGTGTAAAAAGGCTTAGCATGTCATGAAACATCTTAGTAAAAAAGGCTATTTCTCGACTAGAATCATCCTCTCGAAGAATTTCAAGCTCGTATAGTTTTGAAACAAAATAGTCTTTATTGTTGATGTTTTCTGGTTTGGCTAATTCAAAATAGGGTGTATAAAATTCGATAGGAATAGTTTTCATGCACCCAAAATCTAGTGCTATTAATTTTCCTTCGTCATTTACTAAAAAGTTTCCTGGGTGTGGGTCTGCATGTACTTTTTTCAAATTATGAATCTGGTACATGTAGAAATCCCAGAGGGCTTGTCCTAATTTATTTGATTTTTCTTGATCTGTATTGTAAGCTGTAAATTCTGAAAGGTGTTCACCTTCCATATAATCCATAGTTATTATACGTTCTGATGAAAACGCTTTGTAGTAATTCGGAAACTCTAAGTTGGAAATGTGAGAGCAAGCTAAAGCAATTTCCTTGCTTTGCTTCATTTCCAACGTGTAGTTTGTTTCCTCAATTAGTTTATGCTCTACTTCTTTAAAATATTTATCAGAATCTTTCCCTTTAATATTAAACATACTCATGGCTATAGGTTTTACCATAGCTAAATCTGAAGCGATACTTTCTGCAACTCCTGGATATTGGATTTTCACAGCAAGTTTTTTCCCATTCTTAGTTGCAATATGCACCTGACCGATGCTTGCAGCGTTAACAGAAGTTGCGTTGAAAGTATCAAATAGATTATTTGGATGTTCTCCAAAATATTTTTTAAATGTTTTTATAACTAAAGGTGGTGATAATGGTGGTACTGAAAATTGTGCTAAAGAAAATTTTTCAACATAAGCCTGAGGCAATATGCTTTTCTCCATACTTAACATTTGTGCAACCTTAAGTGCACTACCTTTTAATTGTTTTAAACCATCATATATATCTGTTGCATTTTTTTTATTGAGTCGTTCTTTAGCTTGTTCCTCGTTTTTTACAATTTTATCGCCGTAATATTTTAAATAATTTACGCCAACCTTTACACCAGTGGAAACCAACTTAGTTGCCCGTTGTATTTTGGAAGTTGGTATGTTATCTATAGTTTTCATATTATCTTAATTCATTTGAAATTTCTCTTTGAATAAGAATTTACCCAAGTCTAATACACTTTTTAAGGGAGCAATATCTAATACATCGAATGTTGTGTTTACAGATTTCTCGATAAAAATATCAGTTTTTTCAAATGATGAAGAAGTATCATCTAGCCAAAATTTCATTGTAAGTAACAATTGTAACCAAGCGGATTCTTTTAATGCTTTATCTTGAATTTTTTCAAGTTGTTCTTGCTTTATGTCTAGCATTTGAATCTCTAACTCGCTTACATATATGGTAAAGTGTGTTTTTAAATCAGATAGTATTTTTAAGCCTTTAAGGTCATTTTTGTACTTATCTAAAACATGCTTAACGTAACTTCTATTTGCTGTTAGGTTTTCAAAAAAGGTATAGTAGAAGCTTAATAATTTATTTCTAGCATCAAATATTTTGTAGTCTTCACTTTTGTATAAAACATTTACAGAACTTGTAAAGAAGGCTTCAAAAATGCCTTTCTCTATGGCTTCAAAAGATGCATAATGCTCATAGAATTTTGTTTCTTCAAAATTATTCATTTTGGCAAAAACAAATACCGTTTTTGGGTTTTGATTATGTTCTGAAACATAATCCATGTACCATGTGATAATATCGTTTTTTGTTATTGATTTTTTCTTTGCCATAATAATTATATTTATGGTAAAGATACAAAATGTTTAACAAATATTAAAATAAGTTAAACAAAATAATAAATAGCACTATAAGATTTTGTTATTGAAGCTTAACAACATTGCACATCCTTAACCAATTTACAGCTAGAAACGGCAGCAATAGCGCCTAAAATTGGTGCAGTAATATACAGCCATAAATACTGGAAATTACTAGTAAAAAGGGCAGGAGCGATAGAACGAATAGGATTCATGGAGGCTTTAGTCATCGGGCCTGCAAACATTGCTTCTAACAGAATTATACCTCCAACAGCTATCCCTGCCATGGTTCCGGTTTCTTTACTACCTGTTGAAACGTTAATAACAACGACCATTAAAAAGAAGGTGAGTAAAAACTCTAAAATGGCAGCTTTGTATGGTGGAAATCCTTCTGCTGGTGTAGTTTCGCCTAAAAACTGGCTTTCTGGAAATAGAAACCATAATAGAAATGCGGCAAATATAGCACCAATAGCTTGTGCTAAAATGTATTTTGGTACTTTGTTCCAATTAAATTTTTTTGCAAATGCAAAAGCTATAGTCACAGCGGGATTAAAATGTGCGCCAGAGATTTCGCCAAAAGCGTATATCATGGCCATAACTATAAGGCCCCATGTTGCTGCAACTCCAGCATGCGAGATGCTTCCGCCTGTTATTTCATTAATAGTCATAGCGCCACAACCGCAGAATATCATGGCGAATGTACCTATTGTTTCGGAGATGTATTGTTTCATTTTAGTTCATCTTTTGCGTTAGGGATTGAAGCGACATCCTTTTTTTGCTGCCATATATGGCAAAAAAAGATATAGCGGAAAGCCCGACCCTTGGGTAACGCCCCAATTAATATTTGGTAAATATACAACGTCTTATTTTAAGCTTTTGTTAACAATAACCGATTTTATTATGGTTAATTTTAGGCTGTATAAATCTTAACTATTAATAACAATTGAAATGAAAAAATTACTTGTATTATTTTTAATGTGCACCACCATTTATTCGGTAAATGCACAAATAGAAACGCCACAACCAAGCCCGCTTGCTAAATTAGAGCAAAAAGTAGGGCTTACAGATATTACTATAGAATACTCTAGACCAGGAGTAAAAGGACGTAAAATATTTGGAGAATTAGAGCCTTATGGAACTATTTGGAGAACGGGTGCTAATAAAAATACGATTATAACTTTTAGCGACGATGTTAAAATTGCTGGACAAGATGTTAAAGCAGGGGCTTACGCTATTTTTACAAAACTAAATTCTGCTACCTCTTGGGATGTTATGTTTTATGCTAATACCGAAAATTGGGGTGTGCCTTCTCCTAAAAAATGGGATGATAGCAAGGTGGTTGCTACTGCAAATGTTAAGGTAGAAAAAATTCCGTTTAACGTAGAGACGTTTGCTATGGATATTAATAATATTAAAAACGATAGCGCTGTTTTAGAGTTAATATGGGAAAAATCTTATGCGGCTATTCCGTTTACAGTGCCTACAGATGCTAAGGTGACTGCAAATATTAAAAAGGTTATGAACGGACCCGCGGCAGCAGATTTTTATTCTGCAGCGGTTTATAATTTAGAGTCTGGTGGCGATATTGCTAAGGCAGTTATTTGGATTGATAAAGCTGTAGATATGTCTAAGGCAAAGCCAAAGTTTTGGTGGATTCATCAACAAGCTTTAATCCATGCAAAGGCGGGTAACAAAAAGTTTGCAATTGCGGCTGCAAAATCTTCACTAGCTTTGGCAAAAGAAGCTAAATATGGTGCTTACATCAGAAAAAACGAAAAAGTATTAAAGGAATGGGGTGCTATGTAAAATAGCCTTCTTAAATATACTTAAAAGCGCAATCGTAAATGGTTGCGCTTTTTTTATGTTTTAAATTTGGGCGTTACCCACAAGGGGTCGGGCTATCCGTTACAAGTCCTCGCACCTCCTTCGTCGGGCTGTGGGCTATCCACTTCAATCCCTAACGCACTTATCCGCTTAGGTAGTTGTATTTTTAGTAGTTTAGGTTTATTTGCTTTCTAACAGTATCTAGTATTTCAATAAGCTGTTTGCTAAACTCGAAAGTCATAACGTTGCTTTCTGTTTTTCCAAGTCTTAGTAATTCATTAAAATGGATAGCTTCGTAATTATATCCTATAGTATTGTATCCAAAATCTATAGTTTCTTGTGAGCCGTTTTTAGGAATAATTGTTACGGTTGTTGGCATGTGAAACATGCTGTTTATTTTTATAGTACCACGCTCGCAATAAAATATAGCTTCAGTAGCGGTGTCTTCAACTAATGTGCTTTTTAAATAAGCGTTTACATTATTATCATATTCAAAAACCATATCGCAAGAGGAGTCTGCGCCATTATCAAAATATGTTGCTTTAGCTTTCAAGTTTTTAGGGATTCCAAGTGTAGAAAGTGCTACAAAAATAGGGTAAATGCCAATATCTAGTAAACTGCCACCACCAAGAGATTTGTTAAATAATCTAGACGAATCATCAAAAGCACGATAAAACCCAAAATCGGCTTCTAGTTTTAAAATATCACCAAACTTTTTTTCTTCTAGTAAGTTTAAAACGTATTTGTAGTGTGGCAAAAAATACGTCCACAAGGCTTCCATTAAAAGCACGTTTTTAGCTTTGGCTTTGGTAATCATTTCTGCAACTTCAACACTATTCATGGCAAATGGCTTTTCGCATAACACAGCAATACCATGTTCTAAACACAGCAAGGTGTTTTCTTTGTGTAATGCGTGTGGTGTAGCAATGTAAACGGCATCAATATTTTTGTCCTTAGCTAAAGCTTCATAAGTGTTATAGGCTTTTTTGGCTCCATATTTAGATGCAAAAGCATCTGCCTTGTCTTGATTTCTAGAGGCTACAGCGTGTAATGTAGCACCTTCAATAGTTAATAAATCGGTTGCAAATTTATGGGCAATGTTTCCTAAACCTATTATACCCCAATTAATAGTTTTATGCATGGATTTTATTATTATTTGGTGTTATAAATTGAATTAAAAATGCAATAAGCATAACAAGACCACAGCCAAAAAGGTTTAGCCATAAATAGGGCATCCAGTCAAACCACCATCCAATTATTACAATACATTGTGTAATTAAAGCAGCAGTAAAAACGGCATTTGCCTTAACATATTTAAAGAAAAATGCGAGCAAGAAAATACCAAGTACATTGCCGTAAAATATAGAACCAATTATGTTTACAAGCTGAATTAAGTTTTCAGCAAGATTAGCAAAGCAAGCAATAATAATAGCAATGATTCCCCAGATTAAAGTAAAAATTTTAGTCATCTTTACCATGTGTTTTTCATCTTTTTCTTCTTTAACATTCCGGCCATATAAATCAATAGATGTAATGGTTGCCAATGCATTAATTTCTGATGCAGTAGATGACATAGCAGCAGAAAGAATTACCGCTAAAAGCAATCCTATTAAGCCTTTTGGGAGATATTTTAGAATAAACGATATAAATATATAATCTCTATCGTTAGTCGCTGTGTCCTTGGCAGAGGCTTTGTATAAATTATTTAATTCAGATTTTTTTGTTTGATAAATATCTGAGTTTTTATTTAAGCTTAATAATTCACTATTTAGTTTATCATAAGAGTTAGCATAAGCTGTATCAATACTCCTTTTAATTAAATATTTTGATTCTAAGCGGTATGTTTTTTCAATACTATCCAAATGAAATAAATCACTTTTTATGGACTCACTATTTTGTTTAGAATATTGAATACTGAGCTCTTTTTTTACGTTAAAAAGTTCGTTTTGTTTTTGCTGAAGCGTTTGGTATTGTTGAGAATATTCAGAATTTAAAACGGTTTTGGTTGATGCATCTATAAAGTTTAAAGGCGCTTGGTTAAATTGATAAAACACAAAAACCATAATGCCAACTAATAAAATAAAGAATTGCATTGGCACTTTTAATATGCCATTAAATATTAAACCCATTTGCATTTCTTTCATAGATTTTCCAGAAAGGTAACGTTGTACTTGGCTTTGGTCGGTTCCAAAATAGGCTAAAGCAAGAAACGTTCCGCCAATTAAACCAGACCAAACGGTATATCTGTTTTCTAAATCAAACGAAAAATCTAGAACTTCCATACGTCCACTTGCACCAGCAATATCAATGGCATTAGTAAAAGAAACGTCTTCAGGAATTAAATCTAAAATGATAAATAATGCAGCTAACATTCCTGCAAAAATGACTAGCATTTGTTGCTTTTGAGTTACTGTTACAGCTTTAGTTCCGCCAGATACTGTATAAATTATTACTAATATACCTATGGCTATATTAAGGTATGTAATATTCCAATCTAATACAACAGATAGAATAATGGCTGGTGCAAAAATGGTAATACCGGCTGCAAGTCCACGTTGAATTAAAAATAAAATAGCAGCTAGACTTCTGGTTTTTAAGTCGAATCTGTTTTCTAAAAACTCGTAGGCTGTATATACTTTTAGACGATGGTATAAAGGAATAAAAACCAAACAAATAATAACCATGGCTATTGGCAAACCAAAGTAGAATTGCACAAAGCCCATACCATCAGAAAAGGCTTGCCCTGTAGTTGATAAAAATGTTATAGCACTGGCTTGTGTCGCCATTACTGATAGTCCAATGGTCCACCATTTTGAAGTATTGCCACCACGAACATAATCTTGAACACTATTACTACTGTTTTTTGTTTTCCATGTACCATATCCTACTATTGCTAGTAGTGTGGAAATTAAAACAACCCAATCAATCCAATCTAAAGTTTGTGTCATATTAAAAGGATTTTGTTATGAGGAAAAAGATAATAATATAGATCAAATTAGCTATCAAAACAATAGAGTATAGCTTAAGCCAAGGTTGTTTTTTTGGTTTGTCTTCGATCATAGTTAATCGTTTAATTTTTGATTCTGCTTAATATCACCTTTTCCTATAGATAGCATGTTTGCGAATAATCTATAAGCACCAGAAACACCTGCAGGAAACTCTCTAAAAAAGCTTAAGCCTGTATATATGTAATGTCCTTTTCCGTGTTTAGCAATAAGTAAGCTACCATCTTTTGCTGGTTCGCCTTTATCATTCATGGATAGAATAGGAGTGAATTCGCTTCCCCATTCGTTTGGAAAATATAAACCTCGCTCTTGCGTCCAGCCTTCAAAATCGTTTTGTGTTATTTTATTTGGGAAGTTTAAGACTTCATGCTCTGGGTTTAGAAAACGAACTTCGGCAGTTTCATCGGTAACTCTATCTCTAGACAATATTAAATCATAAGGCGCAACATGGTCAACTTTAACACGATGGCGTGTATTGTATTGCACAATCATATTTCCACCATTAGCAACAAAATCAAATAACTGTTGTTGTTTAAAGTTTAATTCTTCAATAGTATTGTATGCTCTAATACCAACAACTACGGCATCAAATTTACTTAAGGTTTCAGCATTTATATCATTATGTGTAATAATGTGAATATTGTAACCAATCTGCTCTAAACTTTCAGGGACTACATCGCCTGCTCCTTGGATATAGGCAATATTTTCGCCTCGTTTTTGAATGTCTAAACGCACAATTTTGCTTTCGCTAGGAAGTAAAACCGTTTGGAAAGGAATGTGATCGTAATCGATTTCAATGAGTTCTTTAGTATAATCTTTCTCGCCAATATGTACTATTGGACCAATAAACCCTTCGCTTTGGTTTTTAGGTGGAATCACAGTAAATGTAAGTATTTGTTCCTCGCCTTTATGAGTGATGTTTACTTTTTGTTTTTTTGGCAAAATGCTCCAGTCGTTTGGATGACACACTTCCACATCGCCTTCTAGATTATCTCTTCCCGCTTTTACAACTACTGTAATATCACGTTGTTGGTTATTATCTAAAATAATTACTTTTTCGGTGATTTTAGCTGAAGCTTCAGGGATGATTTCAAACGGACGATATAATTCGCCTTTATCAGGTTTTGAAAAGCGTTGTATTACTGGTTTCGTAAATGTAAAAGGTACATTATTTATCAAAACATTAAAATCGATGGTGTGCTTTCTTGGGGTTTCAGGTTTACCAATTAAATTTTGGTTGTTAACCTTGTACATGCCCAAAGTGCCTTTTTCGTTTAGCCAATATGGTGTGGTTACTTTATGATCTCTATCTAGTTTTAAAACTTCTTTGAAATCGTATTTCACATTGTTTTCCAACATCATGTTTTTTGAGATGTTCATATCTCTAGCGTTGGTAATGCTTAGTAATGTAATTGGTAATTCGCTTCTGTTTAAAACCTCTAAATTTAGTTTTATGGATTCGCCTGAGGTAGCCCAATTGGTTGCAGCTGATGCTTCCAGATACAAACCCGCACACATTTGAATAATATCTTTTAAAGCTTTTGATTTTTGAGTTTTCCAATGGGTGTTTTCTACTTTTTGAAGTAGCTTATAAGCTTCTACTAATTGTGAAATATGTGTTGATGGATTTTGAAAATTGAAGTTATTTTCAATAGCATATAAAATATCTCCAATAGCTTTTCCGCCTTTTATGCGATTCCAAGACGTATCAATTCCTGAAAAGATGTTTTTATCATCAGTAAGTGGTTTACCTTTTAAAAATTCTATGTATTCGGTTTGTGTACCTCTTGTAGTTAAACGTCCAAAACCTTGACATAAATGTTGGCTACTAGCTAAAGATGCTAATTCGTTATTAGACATACCTTTTAGTGGATAATAGGTGCCAATATCAAAAGTTAACATGTTGCTTTTGTCAACTTTAGCAAAGGCTTCACGACTGCCGTAGCGCCACCAACTGGTATTGTAAAACAATCGCTTAGGTTCCCAGACACCAGTGTCTTTTAATAATCTAGGATATGCAGTTTTATCGTTTGCAAGGTCAAAAGCTTCCATGCTTAACATGGCAGATGAGGTGTGGTGCCCGTGTGTTGTTCCAGGTGTTCTGTGATCAAAGCGGTTTATTATTACATCGGGTTTAAATTGTCTTATAGCTAAAATCACATCGCTTAATACTTGGTCTTTGTTCCAGATTTCTAAAGTTTCATCTGGGTGTTTAGAGTATCCAAAATCGTTTGCTCTGGTAAATAGTTGTTCGCCACCATCTACACGTCTTGCAGCCAGAAGTTCTTGTGTTCTAATAACACCTAGAAGTTCTCTGATTTCAGGACCAATTAGGTTTTGTCCGCCATCACCACGGGTTAACGATAAATACGCAGTTCTTGCTTTTACGTGATTAGACATGTATGAGATTAAACGAGTGTTTTCATCGTCTGGATGCGCAGCTACATATAAAACCGAACCTAAAAAGTTTAGTTTTTGGATGGATTCGTAAATCCCTGAAGATGAAGGTTTTTTGGGTTTTTGGGCTTGTGAAAAAGAAATGGTTAAAAGCCCTATGAATAAGTAAAATAAGCGTTTTTGCATGGTTTTTATTTAGCTAAAACCAAATATAAAAAAGAAACGAGCGATTATGCTGGTTTTAGTTTTTATTTAACGCTTTGGAATTAGATGCTAAAATAATACTTGTCATTCCGAACGTCATAGGAGGAGGAATCTCATTTTGCAAATTTGGATTATGAGATTTCTTGTCGCTCGTGCCTCGCTCTGTCGAAATGACAATATAAGGTATATCTGTTCGAAAATTATTTTTTCAGTTTTTGGGTTTGCTTTTGCTAGTTTTCATGTTATTATCATTAATTATTTATGATTTTTTAATAAAAAGGTTTGCGAAAAGTGAATAAACTAAAAAGTGTATAATTTCTTAATAATTCATCAGCATTCTACAGGATAGTTTAATTGATTTTTATTTTAAAATTTGATTTGTAAGAAAATATTTAATTAATTTAAACTAAAAAAATGACAAAACAATTAAATTTTAAACCACTAAAAACTTTTATGGCAGTTGCAGTTTTGGCAACTGTAATGAGTTGTTCCAATGATCAAGAAGAAATTTTAGAAACAACTGATTTGAGTGAGATTCAAGAAGAATTAGTTGCTGAAAACTCTAGTGCAGCTAGAGCATGCAGTACAACAGAGTTGCCTTATAGTGGACCTGGTACAGATGTTAATAAAAACGTTAATACTATTATTGATGATCGATCTTGTGTTTATAACTATGTGCAAACTAAGTATGGTACAACAAATACTTGGGGTATGTATAGGCTTAGAGCTAATACGAGTTCTGATAGTAGAGAAACTAGAATTGAAAGAGCTAGTAAGGTTGTAAGAAAAGTTAAAAGTGGAAATTTTATTGAAATAACTGGAACTGTAAGAATTGCTAGAGCTGGTGAGTTTCCAAATGAGACAAGACCATTAGGTAGTATGACTAACAGAGATGGTACTTATTTTATTCAAGCAAAAGGTAAAGATACAAGTGGTAATGGGTCTCCAGATCCTGCAATTTGTTTATTTATTGCGAAACCAATAGAGGTTGATGGTAAGAATTATTTTAATATTTACCGAGAAGAAATAAAAAGACGTGGTGGTGAAGGTAAAGGAGGAAGAAGGTTAACTTATATAACAAGAGTTAGAGAAAATAGAGACTTTTTTGTAAAAGTTAAAACAGGTTTTGAAACGCGTAATGGTAAACTTAGACATTATGTAAATTCTTCAATAAACGGTGTGTTTAAAAGTTTTACAGTACCAAGACCAGATCAAGCAACTCAAGCTAAGTTACGTATGGGGGCTTATCGTTGTAAAGCTGGTGAAGCAGTAATTTTATGGCGTAATGTTAATGCGAAAATTGTCGATAAATAAAATTTAGCAATAATAATAGTAAAGTCATAATTTTAATAAAAGAGGTTGTTTAATAGCTTAAACAACCTCTTTTTTATATCAAATAAGTACTAGTGGCTTTATCAATTATGTACTTTTTTATGCTATATGGGTCATTTCATTAATAGAAAACGATTCTACTGCGCCATCTGTAGCTTTTTCATATTCAGCTAAATGCGTGTTTTTCATATGTGCTTCCCATAACGCTCTGTTTTCCCAGTTTTCATAAAACAAAAACAGGTTTTCATTGTCGTTATCTTGGTGCAAATCATAGTTAATGCATCCTTTTTCTAATTTTGTGGGTGCTATGAGTTTGATTAATTCATTTTTAACTAGGTTTCTATGTTCAGGCTTAGCCAAAATTTTAGCTACAATTGTTAATTTTTGGTTGTTCATAATTTGGTTTAGCAGGAAGATGGTATTCATGAACCAAAAGGGAGGGAGCAACACAGTTTCGGAGCCATTTTGGTCAGCTTTTCGCTGAATGGATTCCATCGTTTATGTATATTAAAAGTTGCGTGTTTGTGCGCGAGTATTTTCCGAGGGAAAATCAGAAGCTAGCAAACAAAGCAACAAACTTTGGTTTAGGGTAAAACTAGCAATTTTTCATATAAGTTGTTAGCGGTAGTTTTTTACATATTCGATAACTAATGAATCCGTCTTTTTAACCAAGTCATTGGTAAATAATGTTTTTCGATTCATAAATATTGCTATTGTTAAAGGCTTGTTTAAATATCTTTTAGTAAATGTATTTGTGCCAAACCAACCTCCTGTATGCGTTGCAGTACAGTCAGTAACACCCCAACCCATTGCATAATAACGTTTAACTCCATTATGTTTATTCGTGGAACTAGGTTTAAATATTATTTCGTGAGTTTTTTCAGAAAGAATAGTCTTATTTCTTAAAGCTAGGTCATATTGAAAATAATCATTTACACTTGTATATACTCCACCAGCTCCTAAAAGACCATTTAAAAAATGACCATCCATTTTTTTCCAATTACCTAAACTGTCTTTTTCATAACAAAATGCTCTTTCTTCAATTTCAATAGGTTTTGTAAGATTGAAAAAATTGGTTTTTTTCATTCCAGCTTTATTGAATATATTTTTCTTTGCAAATTCAGCAAATTCTTGTCCACTCACTTTTTCAACAATACAAGGAATGAATTCATATATCCCATTATTGTATTGATATTTTTCTCCTGGTTTTGTGATTGTACGATTTTCACTAGAATACCATTCTAAAATATTTTTATTGTTTGCTATCATTGTGGAATCCCATTCTTTAAAAAATGCTTTCTCAGCGTCAGCTTTTCCAGAAGTATGATTTATTAATTGCTCGATTGTAGTTCCATCCTTAAAAGTTTCTATTGGAAAAATTGAATAAACAGAATCATTTAATGATATTTTTCCTTCATCAACAAGTTTTAGTATGGTTAGTGCTGTGAATTGTTTACTGACAGAAGCCATCCTCATATTAGTGCTTTTTGTTATCGGTTGATTTTCTGTCAGATCCCTCATTCCGTAGCCTTTGCCAATAATCATTTTACCGTTATAAGAAACAAGTATAGCTGCTCCAGGTTCATTTTCTCCGATATTAGAATTAAATAGTGAATCAATACTTGTCCGCAATTGTTCTAATTCAGTATCCTTTGTTTCGGTTTTCTTTTCGGAAGGTAGTTTACAAGAAACAAAAAGTATTAGAAGCAGTACGATTGTATTTTTCATATTGGTTGGTTTTAATTACCGTTAATGTTTCGCGGATATGAAATCGTTTTAATGTTTGATATCCGACGTTAAACGAAGTTAGTTGAAATTTTTTACAAAATCAAGTTGGTGGTTTCTATTATTTAAAAATGAAATTTTAATGTTGAAATATAGTTAGCCTTTGCGTTAGGGATTGTAGTGGAAATCCTTTTGCTTTTCTGTAAATGGGTTAGAGACTTTTTGATTAGGTTATGCGTTTGTTAGTGGATTCCTGCCTTCGCAGGAATGACAAAAAAGCAAAAGATTGTAGCGGGAAGCCCGACCCTTGTGGTAACGCCCAAGTATTAAAAATTTAAAGCCACTTTTTCTTCCTGAAATAATAGAGCATGCCTAAAAACATGATAATCATGACGCCCCAGAGGATGAAGTAGGAGTATTTGTATTGGAGTTCTGGGATGTACTCGAAATTCATGCCGTAGATGCCTGCGATGAAGGTGAGCGGGATAAAAATGGATGCCATTATGGTGAGGACTTTCATGACTTCGTTCATTTTATTACTGATGGTGGTCATGTACATATCCATTAAACTCCATATCATTTCGCGGTAGATATCGATGTTTTCTGAAACTTGAATGAGGTGGTCGTAAATATCTTTGTAATAGGTGATTGTCTTTTTTTGAATAAGCGGACTTTCGTTTTTTTCGATACGATTAATAACTTCGCGTAATGGGAAAATGGCACGACGTACTCTTAGAATTTCGCGTTTTAGATTTTGGATTTTCTGACTGATATCATCATCTACAGCTCCCGAAAAAATTGCAGTTTCAAAGTCTTCTATTTTATCGCCTAAAATTTCTATAACACTAAAATAATGGTCGACTATGGCATCGATTAAGACGTATAACAGATAGTCTGATTTCATGTTGCGTACACGACCTTTGGATTGCCTTAAACGGTTTCTGACTTGATCAAAAACATCGCCTTCGGCTTCTTGGAATGATAGGACATAATTTTTGCCTAATACAAAACTGACTTGTTCTGAAACAATTTGTTGCTCATCATCATAATACAACATTTTTAATGAGACAAATATATAATCATCATACTCATCAATTTTTGGGCGTTGCGCTATGTTTACAACATCTTCTAATACTAAAGGGTGTAATGCGTAGTGTTTACCTAGGGCTTCAATTTGATCAACGTGGTTTAAGCCGTTTAAATTTATCCATGTTACAGAATCGGTATCTTTATACTCAAAACTTTCTTGAACGGATTGCAATTCTTTTTCGGTACAAAAGTCTTTACCATAATCAAAGGTATCGATAAAAAGTTTTTCTTTTGAGCGATCGCCTGTGTAGATAATACTACCTGGGATTTTTCCTAAAATCTTTTTGGATCGGTAAACTCTTTTTCTTAGCATTGATTGAATTTATACTCTAAATATATGGAATATATTATACAGCTTCGCCGTCATCTTCAATAATATCGTCTATAGCGTCCTTTTTAACTAGAGTTACTGCTTTTTGTAACATGAGGTTGTTGGGATAGGTTACTAGGTCACCGTTTTCTAATCTTAAATGGAGTTGGAAGGCCCTAATGTCTTCAATAATAGCAGTAATTGGGAAATCTTTATCGTGGATTTCTATTTTATCGCCAACTTTGTATGGAAAGTTGAAAAACATAATAATGCCTGAGGTTACGTTACTTAAAATAGACCAAATAGCGAAAAGAGCGATACCTAAAATAGCAAAAACAGACGAAAATATTACTGCGAGATCTTTAAATTCTGCTCCAAAAATGAAGGCTTCAATAATTAATGTGAGTATAAGAAGTGTAACTGAAACGTATCTGCACATGAGCCTTATTCTAGCATCGTTTATGCTATTTTTTTTGGCTATTTTTCGTATTGTAAAATTTATAATAAATCTTATAACTAGTACAGAAAGTAGAATGAATCCTGTTATTGTAAATTCGTCTTGGTTGTTTTCGATGAATGCAGTAAACATAAGTTAAAATTTAATACAAAGATACGCCCAAAATGAAAATAATTTTAATTTAGTTGAAGGGTTTCTCTGAGAACTTTATCTTTATTGCTATTCTTTTGCCAATAAGGCAATTTGATGGTTTTTAGCTTTGTGGCTTTTGTGGTTAGCGTTTTAGCATTAGCACCAAAGCCGCTTTTAAAGGTTTCTTCCCAACTTAAAATATCGTACGGAAATTTTGGGTTAAATGTAATTGATAATGTTCTATTTAATTCTGGGTACTTTATAGAATATCTGTTTTCTGTTAAGGTTGCAGATGCTTTGTGGGCTTTTATGGTTTTATGTTTTAATCTTGTGAACTCTAAAGAAGGAATAATTTTTAATTCGCCCGTTGGTAATGATTTTGGATTAATGCGAAGTTTAGTCCATAACTCGTTTTCTAAAATAGCTTTATCGAGTTTAAAATTTTGGTCTGCTTCACCCTCAAAATAAGAATGCGACATAACTTCAAATTGCTTTCTGTTGTTAAGTTGAGCATACACATGTCCGCACCATTCTTGCATAGAACTTGATACTTTTACAGCGTGTTTATTGTTTGAAACAGGGTAGAAGGTACTTTGCATAATGGTGTATGGATATACACCAGTATTAAAGTGTTTTGTGGCATTTAATTTTAAAACAGGAATGTTTTTAGCGTTTTGATAATCTGCTTTTACTTGTATGTCTGGAAGGAAATCTTCAGTTACATAGATTAAAACGGCTTTACCTTCTCGAATTTCGCCATAGCGGGCTTGTTCTAATTTATAGGAAGAAATTTCGGCTTCTCCAGCGTACCAATAGGCATTGAATTCTGGAGAGGTTTCTTGTTTTTTAGGTGCTTCTGATTCAGTTATTTTTGTGTCAGAATGCATTGCAAAATCTTTTGATGCCGTTTTGTTTTGGCATGATACGATAAAAGCGAATACCCCAATTGTAAGCCAAAAAAGAATTTCTCCTTTAATAACCTTTTCTAATTTCTTAATTGTTTCCATAGCATAAATTTACAACGCTAAGTTGTTTCTGCAATGGTATTTAACGTTTTGTAAACAAGATGAACGGGTAAACCCATAACGTTAAAATAAGAGCCTTCAATTTTTGTAACACCTATTTGTCCTATCCATTCTTGTATGCCATAAGCGCCTGCTTTATCGAAAGGTTTGTATGTTTTTATGTAGAAGTTTATTTCTTCATCGGAAAGCGCTTTGAAAGTTACTTTTGTAATATTATGAAGTGTTTTTTCAAAGGAAGGCGTTGTAAAACAAACCGAAGTAATTACTTCGTGTGTTGCGCCGCTTAATGATTTCAAAATACTGAAAGCTTCATCTTCATCATGTGGTTTTCCTAAGGCTGTGTTGTTATGCCAAACAATGGTATCGCTTGTGATTAAAATATCGTTGGATTGTAACTCTTTTTTAAAGGGTAAAGCTTTTAATTGCGCGAGGTAATTACTGATTTCAAAATGTGTTAATCGTGAGGGATATTCTTCTTTTACGGGTTTAAGTCTTATTTTGAAATCGAGTTCTAGGTTTTTGAAAAACGCTTGCCTTCTAGGAGAACCTGAAGCGAGGATAATATTAAAGTCTTTTAGTTTTTCTTTTAGCATTTTTATTTTTTTAGTCGCACTCGCACTCGTTTTTCTTTACGTCTTAGCGCCTTTGCGCGACATTTTTTATTTTATTCAGCGAATCTCTGAGAGATAAAATTCTATCCTAGAATAACATACTTGTATAAAAGTAAGGAAAGCATCCCGAAAAGCATAATCCATTTATACATATTGCTAATATGGTGCATATCCTTCTTAGTAGAGGTGCTAAAGGTTTTTATGCTTGTATAAATAAGCGGGCCAATAATAAACAGCAAAAAATAGCCAACAGCTATGGGTTGTTTGTATAAATCTGAAACTACGTAAAAGATGATACCAATTAATGGAAAGAAATTTAAAGCAGTTAGCACATGTTTTGCTCGTTCTCGCCCAATGGCAATGGGTAAGGTGTGCATTTTAGCTTTGTAGTCGCCATCAATGTCTTCAATGTCTTTTGCTATTTCTCGTAATAAGTTTATTGAGAAAGCAAACAACGCATAATCTAAAATTACTTTAAAAAATACTACTTGGGTTTGTTGGTTTGTGGGTGTCATCATCGGAATTAATTCAAATACACCAACAACTATTAAACTCAAAGCAACAAGCACAGAAATAACAATATTGCCAACTAAAAGCGTGCGTTTTAAGTAAGAAGCATACACATAAAGCAAAATAGAAATAACCACGAATATGGAGAAAAAAGGTGCTTTACCAACTGTATTCGATAAGTAAACCCCAACGCTAACACCAACTAAATTAAGCCCGATAAACCAATTATAGGCAGCTTTTTCTGAAACAGATTTATCAATAATAACCTTATATGGTTTGTTTACTAAATCAGTTTCAATATCGTAAATATCATTAATAATATTTCCAGCAGCTGCAATGCAAATGGTGGCTAAAATTAAAAGTGTAATACCAAATGCATCCAAAGCTGTTTGCACACCAAAAGGTTCTAAAAGCGCATACTTAATAAGTAATTGCACTATGGCAATCATTACTAAGTTTTTCCATCGGATGAGGTTTAGATAGTTAATCGTTTTTGGTTATTAGTTAATAGTTGTTGATGTGTTAATTGATTGATAATAAGAATTAATGATACAGTTTAGTAACCAGTAACCAGTAACCAGTAACCAGTAACCAAAATCAATCATACTTAGCTCCAAAATTGCCATTCCATTTTCCTTGAACTTTCAAAACCTGTTCAATCACATCGCGAACCGCACCTTTACCACCTTTTTTATGAGAAATATATTTCGAAATGGCTTTAATTTCAGGAACAGCATCTTGCGGACAACACGGTAAACCAATACCTTTCATAACAGGATAATCAGGAATGTCATCACCCATATAAAGCGCGTTTTCAGATTTCACACCCTTTTTAGAAAAGTAATCATCAAGCTGTTCAATCTTGTTATGAGCACCAAGATAAATATCGGTAATACCCAAACCAGATAATCTAATACGAACGCCTTCATTACTACCTCCAGAAATGATACACACATTAAAACCCGCATCAACAGCGGTTTTTAAAGCATAACCATCTTTAATGTTCATCGTTCTTAGCATTTCGCCGGTAGTGGTAACCGTTACCGATCCATCCGTTAAAACCCCATCAACATCAAAAATAAATGTGGTAATATGCTCTAAATATTCCTTATAACTTTTTTCTTCCATGCGTACGTTTTATAGATTCTGTAAGCAATTCATAGATCGCTTTATGCTGCTCATTTTCTAATTGTTTTAAGTGCTTTTTAATCGTTTTTTTATCGTTGCGTTTCGCAGGACCCGTTTGCGCTTTAAAAGGCGACATCTCTTGAACTTTCTTCGCCGTTTCCAAAATAAGAGGCTTCAATAAATCAAATTCAGCACCCTCACTTTCCGTAATTTCATGCCCAATTCTATACAGTTGGTTCGTAAAATTATTTACAAAAACTGCCGCTAAATGCAGTACACGCCTTTGGTCGCTATTAATCCGTTTTGTTGGACTACCTAAACTCGCCGCAATTTTTTTTAACAACGGATAACTCTTTTTATCAATCGTTTCAATACAAATTGGCACATCTCCAAAATCTATTTCAGCCGCTTTACTAAAACTTTGCAACGGGTACAAAACCCCACGTTTATGTTTCATATCCAAATCGTAAACACTCACACTTCCAGAGGTATGAACCACCAATTTATCAACAAAAGGCACTTTACTTGATACTTCCGAAATCACATCATCACTAACCGCTAAAATATAAATATCTGCGTCCTTTAGGTTATTCAAATCATCGGTAATATCAACCAAATTTATATACGGTTTTATAGCAAGCAAACTCCTGTTATACCATTGGATAACAGAAACTTCACCCGTTTTATCAAAACCCTTAAATAAATGTGTGGCAATATTACCAGCGCCAAGTAGTACAACAGAAATCATGTTGCTAAAATACTAATGAAATATGAATTAACCCTTAGAATTATTAATTTTTGGGCGCAACCCAAAAGGGTCGGGCTATCCGTTACAAGTCCTCGCAACCGCACTAAGGTGCGCTTGCTGTGGGCTATCCACTTCTATCCCTTGCGCACCTATTTGCTAAGGTCGTTTTCAGTTTTAGTTTCAGTCTCAGTTTGCAAAAGTCTGTATAAAAAAATCAGTTTCTAACAATCTGTATTCAACCGAGTAAGCCTTTGCGCCTTTGCGCGAAAAAATAGCCTGTAACTCTTCAAATTTCCAAGTAACAAAATATATTTAGTTTGCAGAATTCAACATGTATATTACCAACAAAATAGCTTAATTTTGTATACATGAAACAAGACCTCCAAACCAGAGCAGACGTAAATCTACTAGTCACAGAATTCTACAAAAAAGTAAGAGCAGATAAGGTACTTGAGCCATTTTTTAACGATGTTATAAAAGATTGGGATGCACACTTAGAACGTCTAACCACTTTCTGGGAAACAAGTTTGTTCATGACTCGCAAGTTAGAGCATAAATACCATGGCGATCCACTAAAAGCACACGTAAAAGTCGATAAAGAAAACAATAACAGCATCACAGAATTACATTTCGGACTCTGGCTAAACCTGTGGTTTGAAACTATAGAAGAACTTTTTGAAGGCGAATATGCCGAAAACGCAAAACGTCGTGCCAGAAAAATGGGAACATTCCTATATCTCAAAATTTTCGAAGCAAGATTTCAGTAAGCAGTCCTCAGTAAGCAGTCTTCAGTATGTAGCCTTTAGTAAACAGTCACAGTTTTCAGTAATTTGTGTTCATCTTTGTGTCTTTGAGCCTTTGCGATAAAAGAAACAGAGTAGAGTAAGTAGTCAATTTGGGTTTAGTGCATCTCTGTGAAACTCCGCGAATCTCAGCGTAATAATTTCGGTCTTCTATCATCAGTCTTTCATCTTCCAACTCCTTGCTTCCAACTCCAAACTTTTACCACACTTTAACACTTCCAAATAAACATTAATCCTTAAATTTGCAAAACCTTTTAAAAGGCTTAAGATTATGCAAAAAAAGCTCGCTAATATTTTCTTCTCAACCAGACTTACTGCTGTTTTATTTATCCTTTTTGCTGTGGCCATGGCAACTGGAACTATTTTAGATTCAGGACAAGAAACATCGCCAACACCATACACTAGGACTTTAATTTATAATGCATGGTGGTTTGAAGCTATTATGGTATTTTTTGTCATAAATTTCACAGGAAATATATTCAGATTCAGACTGTACAAAAAAGAAAAGTGGGCAACATTCATTTTGCATTTAGCTTTCATTTTTATTTTGTTAGGTGCTTTTATTACAAGATATGCAAGTTTTGAAGGCATGATGGCCATACGTGAAGGCGCTACAGAGAATTCATTTCTTTCACAAAAAACATACATTACAGCTTACATTGATGGTGATTATGAAATTAATGGGCAAGTACAACAACGCTTTTTAGAAAGCGAAGTTGATTTTTCAGGTCGTTTAGAAAATGATTTCAAAATCAATACAGAGTATGGTGATGAACCAGTAACTATTGAACTAGAAAAGTTTATAGTTAGCGCAGAAGAAGATATTATTCCAAATGATAATGGCGAATCTTATTTAAAAATGGTAGAAGCAGGAGATGGAGGAAGACATAACCATTTCTTGAAAGTTGGAGAAATTGCAAACGTTCATAATATATTAATTGCACTTAATAAACCTACCGATGGCGCTATTAATATTACATATCAAGGTGATTCTTTAAGTATCAATTCTCCTTTTGAAGGCGATTATATGACTATGGCAACCAGAGTACAAGGTAAACTAGTAAAAGATAGTTTGCAGCCTCTAGTATTACGCTCGCTTTATAAGATTGGTAATATGCAAATGGTATTCCCTAATCCTGTTGTAAAAGGTGTTTTTGATGTGGTTGAGAAATCAGAAAAATTAAAGAACGATGAAGATGGTGTAGTTTTAAAAGTAGCCACTAATGGCGAAACCCAACATGTTGGGTTATTAGGCGGAAAAGGTACAAATAGCAATTTTAAACAAGTTAAAATTGGCGGATTAAATTTTGCTTTTAGATACGGTTCAAAGGTTTTAGAGTTACCATTCTCTTTAAAGTTAAACGATTTTGAAGCTGAACGTTATCCAGGAACAGAGCGTGGCTATTCAGCTTACTCAAGTGAAGTCACTATTGTAGATGAACGCACTGAAGATTATGATTATAAAATATTCATGAATAATATTTTAGATCATGATGGATATCGATTTTTCCAATCTGGATTTGATCCAGATGAAAAAGGAACTATACTTTCTGTAAACCATGATTATTGGGGAACATTGATTACTTACATCGGTTACATGATGTTATATTTTGGGTTAATGGCTATTCTATTTTCTAAATATTCCCGTTTTGCAGACTTAAAACGCTACTTGGAAAAGGTGAAAGCTAAAAAAGCGAAGCTGCTTACTGTTCTCGTTTTATGTTTTGGACTTAGCGGACTTGCTCAAGAACACCATGAAGGCGATCGGCATGATCATTCTGGACAGCCAACCAAAGCACAAATAGATTCTATTTTAAAAGCGAATATAGCACCTAAAGCCCACGCTGATAAATTTGGGCATTTAGTAATTCAGGATTTAAGCGGGCGTATGATGCCGGTTAATACGTATGCTTCTGAAATGCTTAGGAAGTTAAGTAAAAGTGATGCGTATGAAGATTTTGATGCCAACCAAGTGTTTCTTTCTATTCAAGAAAGTCCAATGCTTTGGTACAATGTGCCTATTATTTATTTGAGAGCTAAAAAAGCAGACTCAATACGGAGTCTAATCGGAGCTAGTAAGGATGAAGATTATGTGCCTTTGGCTAGTTTTTTTACAGACAGAGGGGATTATATATTAGCGCCATATCTTGATGAAGCATACAAAGCACAAATACCAAACGGATTTCAAAAGGAGTTTAAAGAAGCCGACCAACGTGTTAATTTATTATATAATACTATTGAAGGGAGGTCTTTAAAAATTTTCCCGATTCCAGAAGATGAAAATAACAAGTGGATTTCAAATTTTGATTATAAAACGGCCCCTTCTATAATAAAAGATTCGCTTTATAATAATTTTATAAAAAATGGATTTAGAGCCTATTTGTTTACCTTAAATCAAGCAAAACAATCTGGAGATTTTAAGGAAGCCGAAAAGTTACTTTCTGCCTTCAAAAAAACACAACATCGTTATGGAGGGGAAGTGATGCTTAGTGATGATAAAGTGAAAACCGAAGTACTTTACAATAAGTATGATATTTTTAAGAAGCTTTTTAGTTGGTATATGTATGCTGGGAGTTTGTTGTTTGTGTTATTAATTATTCAGATATTTAATGATAAGCGCAAGTTTGTTAATGTGTCTGTAACGGTTTTAAAATTTGTCATTTTAGGCTTGTTTATATTACACACTGCTGGTTTAATTACACGTTGGTATATTTCTGGTCATGCACCTTGGAGTGATGCTTATGAGTCTATGATTTATGTGGCTTGGGCAACTATGTTTTTTGGTTTAGCTTTTGGAAGAAAAAGTGATTTAACCATCGCATCAACAGCTTTTGTAACCTCAATGATTTTAATGATTGCACATTGGAATTGGATGGACCCTGCTATAGCCAATTTACAACCGGTTTTAAATAGTTATTGGTTAATGATTCATGTGGCGGTTATTGTGGCTAGTTATGGTCCGTTTACCTTAGGGATGATTTTAGGTGCAGTGTCGTTATTACTCATGATTTTTACAACCAAAGGCAATAAAGTTAAAATGGATTTAAACATTAAAGAGCTAACTACTATTAACGAAATGGCTTTAACGGTTGGTTTAGTAATGCTTACCATTGGAAACTTTTTAGGTGGTATGTGGGCCAATGAGAGTTGGGGGCGCTATTGGGGTTGGGATCCGAAAGAAACGTGGGCGCTTATTAGTATTATGATTTATGCTTTTGTAATCCATATGCGATTAGTTCCTGGATTACGTGGACGTTGGTTTTTTAACCTGATGTCTATTATAGCGTTTGCAAGTATTCTAATGACTTATTTTGGAGTGAATTTTTACTTAGCTGGTTTGCATAGTTATGCTAGTGGAGATCAAATTGTGAGTGTTAAGTTTATTGCTATTGCTTGTGTTTTGGTTGCTGTTTTAGGATTTTTTGCGTATCGTGGGTATGCGAGGTATTATAAAAAGTAGGTTAATATTTTTAAAATGAAGGCATTGCAACATAAATTAGAAGGATTAATCCAATTGGGGAGTGATTATATCTTGGGGTGCTCTGAATCTGAAATTTCACATAGAAGGTCTCCTGAAAAATGGTCTAAAAAAGAAATTTTAGGACATTTAATTGACTCTGCTGTTAATAATCTGAAACGTTTTACCGAAATTCAGTTTGAAGAAAAACCATATCGTTTTGATAATTATAAGCAAAATGATTTGGTAAAGGCTAATGATTATCAAAATTCTGATACTAGAGAACTACTTGATTTTTGGAATGCTATTAATAATAGAATAGTTTATTTGTTTGGTATTCAGAATGAAGAAACGTTAAACTTTGAGATTGCTCTTGAAAATGGTGATGTTTGTGATTTGAGGTTTTTGATGGAAGATTATTTGGATCATTTGGAGTATCATTTAAATCAGATTATTGCTTAGTTTTTGGTGCGTTCATTTAGCCTTGATACATTGAACCAAAAAATCAAATCAATTTAAGGAAATTGCTAAAGCGCCATTCGTTATTGAAACTTTACGCTTGATGCTGCGCATCGCGATTAGGTTTCTTTTCTCATTTTTTTTGCAAATTGATGTTTCCGACTGTGTCGGAATTAAGGTGTTGACTTTTTTATTATTTTATCTTTTTAGAACTAGTTTTTTTTGTTTTGCTAATGGCTAATCTTCAAAGTAGTGGCTTCTGCGGATTTGCCCGCGTTAGGGATTGCAGTGGATAGCCCACAGCCCGACGTAGGAGGTGCGAGGACTTGGAACGGAAAGCCCGACCCCTTTTTTTGGGGTAACGCCCAAATTGTTTTTTATTTTTCGATTAATGTTAAGACGTACTCGTAGCCTAACCCGAAAGCGATGGCTAAACCGAAACTGATGAGTGAGCCGATGAGGATGTACTCGGTGAGTTTGCGGTCTTTGGCTTTGGATAAATCGCTGAAACGGAATACCGATTTTGCGGTGATGAGGAAACCGACACCTTCCCAGTGGTTTGTGATGATGAACATGAATACGAAAAGGCGCTCGAGAACTCCTATATATGCGCCGGCATCTTCAAGTGTTGATTCTTTGTTGTATTCGGATAAATCCCATTTGGATATTATGGTTCGCATGATGATTGCTGATGCTTTTGTGATTCCGAGTAAACAGGTTAAAAACAGGAGTGTTTTTGGTTGGAACAGGAACTCTAAATTGATGTTGTAAGGTTGATAGATTTTAACTACCAAGGCTATAACTAGGAGGTGTGCGAGTTGGTCTAAACCAAATAGCAGACGAGGATTTATTTTGGTGTTGAGGTGGAGTTTTATAATGTCGATTATGTAATGCGAAACGGGGATGATGATTAAGGCTAACCAATATTTAAAATTGAATTGTAGGAGTACAATTAGTGCTATAACATGAATTAAAATATGCCAATAGAGGTACTTGGATTTGTGTTTGTGTTTTTCCTTGTGCTGAACCCATTTGTAGGGCTGAAATAGGAAATCGCCAATGGCATGGGCTAGTATAAGTTTTATGGCTAGGGTTAACATAGGCTTTGTATTTGGGTTTTGTAATAGTCTAGTAGTTTTGAAATCTCATCGAAACCTGCTCTTTTAAGGCCTTGGCTGATGTTGCCTTGGGTTTTATTTTGGATTTTGGCTAATTGATTTTGGTTTAAATCTGGGTTTTCTAAAGTTGTTTTTACCAATATTGCTGTGGTGCTAGACCAATTATTTATGGTTAATTGTGCTAATTCTAGCATGATGTTTAATGCTGTATCAAAGCTATTGAAAGGTGATTTTATGGCTAATGTTGTTTTTTTTAGATTCTCGAAACACTCGCCAGAGTTTATAAAGGCACTTCCGTTGGATTCGGTAATGTTTTTAGATTGATATGTTTTTTCGCCTATACCAATGGCAAGACGTACATCTAAATGTTCAAATTGTTTTATAGTGGCTTTTATAAGCATACATGCTTGTAAGGCTTGTTCTGGTTGTACTTCTAGTTGAAAACTATCGCCTCTGTAAACTTCCCATGTTTTTGGTGTTTTACCAAAACTATTAAGCGTGTTTTTAAGTGCTTCTAGCCAGTTTTTTGGAGTGCTTTTTTTAGAGTTTATAATATCTCCTGTTATTATACTTGTCATGATTTGGTATAAGATAGTATCAAATGTATCATTTTTATAGAAGAATACAAAATTATTAGCTTAAAAACTAATAATATAAAATATTAGCTTAATGAGTAATAATTTTGATTATTAGTTAAAATGATGATATTTAGTAGCGCTATTTTAAAGTAATTGTGACTATGTCTTTTAAGTTGCTTTTTCTGTTTAAAGGATTAAAAATCCCAATTACAATCTAATCCCAATTATAATATCTTTGCATCTGAAAATATAATAGGGTTTAGGTATGAAATTATTTAAGGAATTTAAAGAGTTTGCTGTAAAAGGAAACATGATGGATATGGCTATTGGTATCATCATTGGTGCATCTTTCAATAAAGTGATTGATGTATTGGTGAAAAAAATATTTCTGCCGCCATTATCTTTGTTAACTGATGGTGTGAATTTTCAGAATAAAAGAATCATTTTAAAAGATGCTGTTAGTGATGCTTCAGGTACTGTTTTAACGGATGAGGTTGCCATAGGTTATGGTGCTTTAGGGGAAGCATTATTGGATTTTATCATTATTGGATTTACGGTTTTTATTGTGGTGAAGTTTATGAATAGATTAAGGAATAAAGCTCAGGATACTAAAGATACTACCGTTGTAACACCAAAGGATATTGAGTTATTATCGCATCTTACAGAACTTATGGAAGAGCAAAATGCCTTGTTAAAGGCAAAACAATAGTTATTACGTATTATGGCAAAAACAGGTAGAGAAAAGAATACTAAGAATAAAGCGAAACATTCTAAGTTGATGAATCAGAAGAAGAATAAAAAGAAATCTGAAGCTGTGTTGCGGAAGGAGCGCTTGAAGGCTATTATTTTGAAATCTAAAGAAGCAAGTAAGGATTAAAGAAGGTTTTTTATTTTACTAAACGCAATGGCTTTAAAATCTTTAATAACCATATCAGCTTTTGAATAGTCTTGGTTTTTAGAATGAAAACTATCAAAACCTACACAGAAAATACCTGCACCTTTTGCAGCTTCAACACCGTTGGTTGAATCTTCAATAACAATACATTTGTCTTTTGAAAACCCTGTAGCTTCAGCAGCTTTAATAAAAATTTCGGGGTGTGGTTTAGATTGTTTTAAATCGCCACCACTTAGTTTAGCTACAAAATATTGGTTTAAATTAAACCTGTCAAATATTTGATTAATACTCGTCATAGCTGCAGAAGATGCTAGTACTAAAGTAAGTCCGTTGCTATGGTAATCTTTTATTAAATCTAAAACGCCATCAATAAGCCCTAAATCAGAATTGCTGTAAAAAAAGTGTTTGTAATGTTTACGTTTTATGGCTACAAGAGTTTCTGGGGATTGCTCTAAATTAAAATGGTCGCATAAACGTTTACAAATATTGATAGTGGATTGTCCTGTGAAAGATTCGTAAAACTCAGTTGAAACTTCAATGCCAACTTCGTTAAACATATCATGATAGGCTTTATTATGCATAGGTTCACTATCAATAATAACACCATCCATATCAAAAATAACCGCTTTTAACATCTGTAACTTTTTTTGCGAATATATAAGAATTGATGATAACTCACTAGAAAACTATTTTGTAGTTTTGAATACTTATTAAAATGAAATAAAAATCAAAGTAAACTCGAAATTTCATCCAAAGAATAAACATAAATCAGGATATGATTTAGACGCTTTATGCGAAACATATCCAGATTTATTGCCTTTTGTTTTTGAAAATAAGTATCAAACAAAAACGATAGACTTTGCAAATCCTAAAGCTGTTAAAGCTCTAAATACAGCCATATTATTTAAAGACTACAATATTAAGTTTTGGGAGTTTCCAGATATTAATTTGTGTCCGCCAATTCCTGGGCGTGTGGATTATATTCATCATATAGCTGATTTATTAAAGTCATCTAAAATATTAGAAAACATTAGTGTTTTGGATGTTGGAACTGGAGCGAGTTGCATTTATCCCATTTTAGGACAAGCTGAATATCATTGGAGTTTTGTTGCTACTGATATTGATGAAAGGTCATTAGAATTTGCTCAAGAAATCATCGATAAAAATAATTTTACTGATTCTATAACTTTAAGACTTCAAAAAGATACTTCTCAAATTTTAAAAGGTATTTTAAATAAAGATGATGTGTTTTCAGTATCTATTTGTAATCCGCCATTTTATAAATCTGAAACAGAAGCTTTAGAAGCTACTTCAAGAAAGTTGAAAGGCTTAAAAAAAGAAGGCGATAAAGTGGTTAGAAATTTTTCAGGTACTCAAAATGAACTATGGTATAAAGGTGGAGAGAAAGCTTTTATCCATAATTATCTATATGAAAGTTTTTTATTTAAAGAACAGTGTGTTTGGTTTACAACTTTGGTTTCTAAAAAAGATTTGGTAAAAGGCATGTACACCTCTTTAAAGAAATTAGGTGCTTCAGATATAAAAACAATTAACATGGGACAAGGACAGAAAATTTCACGAATTGTAGCTTGGACTTATAAATAAAAAGGAACCAAAACGTTTTAAATATTTGTCTTGATTCCTTTTCAACTAATAACCAATACTAAAAATTATATTTTTATAGTTCTTTTTTTCTCAAATCTATTTTATAAAACAAGCCCAATTGCAGTCTATGGAGACTTAATTTTTTTATGGCTCTGTTGAGGTAACCAACTTGTACATTTACAGATTTAGAAACGTTAATTCCCAAAGCAGAATAAAATCGATTTTCTGAAAAACCAGTTACTTTTTTGGAATTAAGAGTCGTAATATATTCATTGTGAATACGAAAGAATAAGGTTTTATTAAGGGGTATTTTAAGCCCAAGTCTATATCTCAATCTATTATGTGTGATATTTGAAGTAGATTTGTTTAGGAACCGTTGCTCAGCTCTTAACCTGTGATCTATTGGAAGTTTAAATAGCTTATGTTTATAGCCAATCTGTTCAGATAAACGGTTTTCAAAAGTATGTGGGCCATTTGTTTCAAAGCCACTATCAATATCTGCATACCCATAAGCCAATGTAGTTGTTACTTTAGGTGAAACAGCATAGTTTAGTGAAAGATTATATAAAATAAAGTTGAAATTATCAGCTAACTCATAGTCCCAAGCTTGAATTAAAGTACTTATGCTAACTTTATCAGAAACTTTATGATTTCCTAAAAAAGTGAACCAAGATCCTAACTCATCTTCTACAGGAGATTGAGAAAATGTTTTACTGAAACTAAATATGAAAAATAGTATAGCAATGTAATATTTCATTTTTTGGTATTTTGAGGGTGTAAATTTTTGTTGAATGTTCTTATTTAAAATGGCCATATCATTGGAACAAGTACTAGCGATATAATGAAAAATAGAAGTAAAAGTGGAGCGCCTACTTTCATATAGTTCATAAATTTGTAACCTCCAGCGGTCATAACCATTGCATTTGTTGTTGTTCCTATTGGCGTTAAAAATGCTGTTGATGCGCTAATAGCAACTACAATCATAAATGGAGCAGGAGATAAGTTTAATGAATTGGCCGCAAGTATGGCAATAGGAGCCATTAATACAGCAGTTGCAGAGTTGTTTATTACTTGGCTAAATGTTGTAGTTAGTAAAAATATACCTCCTAATAGCATAATAGGGTGAATGGCTCCTAAATAATCTACTAATGCATTTGCAATTAATTGTGCGGTTCCTGTTTTTTGAAGCGCTATACCCATTGGTATCATGGCAGCAATCATTACTACACTTGTCCAACTAATGCCCTTATATGCTTTTGAAATAGGGACACATCCTGTTAATAATACTACGCCTGCTGCAATTAATGCTGCCATAGACCCTGGAAGAATCTTGAAAACCATAAATACAATCATTAATAACAACGCACCAAGCGCGATGAAAGATTTTGAACTAAGACTATCTACGTTTTTGGCCATTCCTTCAGGACTACCAATAATAACTAAGTTTTCGTGTTGTTTCTTTAAATCATCAATATGTTCCCAAGTACCACGTATTAAGAAAGCATCGCCAGCCTTTACAGTAATTTCTTTTTCTAACAATGGTTTTTTGTTTCTGGATGCAGCAAGAAGCTGGATGCCAAAGCGTTTAAAGTAATTGTTTAGCTTGTATTTTCTGCCTACAAGCATTGAGTTAGGGTTGACAATTACTTCGGTCATACCAACCTCTTGGTTAATAAGATTGTGTTTTAATTCATCAGTAATAGGTTCTAAAGGTAATAGCCCTAACCTAAACGTAATCATTATTTTATTGATTGCCTCGGTATCTCCTTTTACGGTAATAATATCATGGTATAGAAATTCAGTACTCGGGCTAGGAAACTCAATAAACTGAGGTATTTTTTTTAATACATTAGGGTGTCTTCTTTTAATTCTTATAATAGTAACATTGTAATCTTTTTCTAATTGCCAAGCTTCTATTTTGGTGTTTAATAGAGGAGATATTGATCTTACACGTAAGCGGTAATAGTCGCTATCAACTTTATATGCCTCAATCCAATTATGTAATGTAGATTCAATATTTACGGGCTTATTATTGGTTTTGTTTTCTGGTAATAATTTATACCCTATATATCTAAAGTATAATAATGCTACAATAAGTAATGGTATACCTATTAATGCAAATTCAAAGAATGAAAAGCCTTCAAAACCAGCTTCAACTAATGCATTACTGGCTATAATGTTTGGAGGTGTTCCTGTTAAGGTTAATAATCCACCAGTATTAGATCCAAATGCTACTGGCATAAGCATTTTAGAAGGTAATGTGCCTATGCTCCAAGCTGAAGAAATAGTTAATGGCATTAGAGTAGCCACAGTACCAGTATTACTAACAAACCCTGATAATACACCACCACCAAGTGTTATAATTACTAACAGTTTAGGAACACTTTTGCCCGCCCATTCTACAAATTTCTTACCAGCAAGCGCAGTCCATCCTGTTTGTGCAATACCTTCTCCAATAATAAACAATGCAGCAATCATAATAACCGTTGGGTTGCTAAAGCCGCTTAAGGTTTCTTTGGAGTCTAGAATACCTGTTAGGAATAAGCTCAACATAGAAATTAGAGCTACAATATCTGGTGTAAACTTGCCCCAAACAAAAAGCCCAATGGTAATAACTAAAATGGTAAGCATTAAATAAATCATATCTTGTAAATCTTTGTTAAATATAGCACTAAATTAGGGTGCTTAATAATTATGAAGTAAAATTACAGTGGATATATTCTTATAATTATGACGAATGTCATGCTTTGTATTTTAGGGGTGTTTTTAAACAATTAGTAGTTTTGTAGTGTATAAAATGAAGAAACTATTAACGAATACGTTTTCGTTATCAAGAGTTTTGAGATATTCCATATTTTTGATGAATATTTTGATGCTTGAGTTGATGAAATCAGAATAAAAAAATAAAATTTAGATATGAAATTAGATATTCTTGCCTTTGGTGCACATCCAGATGATGTAGAATTAGGTTGTGGAGGTACCATAGCTAAAGAAGTAGCGCGTGGGAAAAAAGTTGGTATAATAGATTTAACTAGAGGGGAGCTAGGTACTCGAGGTACAGCCAAAACTAGAGATGCGGAAGCGAAGGATGCAGCTAAAATATTAGGTGTTTCGGTTAGAGAAAACTTAGGGTTTGCTGATGGTTTTTTTGTGAATGATAAAGAACACCAGCTCAAAGTTATTAAAATGATACGAAAGTATCAACCAGAAATTGTTATTTGTAATGCTATTGACGATAGGCATATTGATCATGGAAAAGGAAGTAAACTCGTTAGTGATGCTTGTTTTTTAAGCGGATTGATAAAAATTAAAACAGATGATGATGGCGTATTACAAGATCGATGGCGACCAAAACAAGTATACCACTATATACAATGGAAAAGTTTAAATCCAGATTTAGCAGTTGATGTTTCAGGATTTATAGATAAAAAGATGGAATCCGTTTTGGCATATAAAACTCAGTTTTTTAATGTTGATAGTAAAGAACCTGAAACACCAATATCTAGTAAAAATTTTACAGATAGTATTATTTATAGGTCTAGAGATTTAGGACGCTTAATAGGTGTGGAGCATGCAGAAGGTTTTACTACAGAGCGTTACGTAGCTGTTGATAGTTTGTTTGATTTAAAATAGTTAAAAACTTCATTAAAATAATAAAAAAGTCTTTGTAATAAAGATTGAAATCAATTACATTTGCACACGCATTACAAAATGCAGTTATACGGTGGTTCTACACTAGTTAGAGCATTCCTTTTGAAAACTTTTTTAAAGTTTTAGATAAAAGCAACACGGTGGTGTTCTTCTCTTTGGTTAGAGCAACTCCTTTTATTAAAGTTTTTTAAACTTTAGATAATAAAAAACACATGGTGGTTGTAGCTCAGTTGGTTAGAGCATTGGTTTGTGGTACCAAGGGTCGCCGGTTCGAATCCGGTCTTCCACCCAAAAAGTAAAAGCCTTTCAAGAAATTGAAAGGCTTTTTTTGTGGTTTTAATCTTGTAGATTTAATCTAGTTTTATTCTTTCATCTCTATTAGCTAATTCCCAAGCAGTATGAAATATTAGTCTTGTACGAGTTTCTAAAAAGGCATAATTAATTTTATTTGGTGTGTCCGATGGTTTATGATAATCAGCATGCGTACCATTAAAATAGAATATTACTGGAACGTTGTTTTTTGCAAAATTGTAATGATCTGATCGGAAATAAAAACGGTTAGGGTCATTATCATCATTATAAGTATAATCAAATTCTAAATTGAAATATTGCTTATTAATTGCTTCGGAAACATTGTGTAACTCTTTACTTAATTTATCAGATCCAATAAGGTATAGATAGTTTTTGCCTCCTGCTTCATGTTTAGAGTCTACACGACCAATCATATCAATATTTAAATTTGCAACTGTATTTTTTAAAGGAAAAATGGGGTCCTCATCTGCATAATAGCGTGAGCCGTAAAGTCCAATTTCTTCTCCTGTCACATGTAAAAATACAATAGTGCGTTTAGGGCCATTTCCATCTTTTTCAGCAGCTTTAAAAGCTTCGGCAATTTCTAAAATAGCAACAGTTCCTGAGCCATCATCATCAGCACCGTTATTAATATCACCATTTCCAGAAATACCTATATGATCTAAGTGTGCAGAAATAATAATAACTTCATCTGGTTTTTCGCTTCCTTTGATATAGGCAATTACATTTTCTGAATCTTCAATACCACTTTTATTAAAATACGATGCGGGAATCTCTTGAAAATAATCATCTTTAGCAATAGGTGATTCAATATTATTTGATTTATAATTGTTTTTTATAAATTCAATAGCTTTTTTTTGCCCAGGTTCACCTGTTTTTCTTCCTTCAAAATCATCTGAGGCATAGGTGAAAAGCATGTCTTTAAGTTCATTAGAGGTTATTGTAGTTGCATAAGTTTCAGGACTAACGTCTTTATCTGTATTATTTTTATTTTGTGATGAACTGCAAGAAGATAAAAGAGTGCTAACACAAATAAGAATGGCTAAATTTTTCATGAATTTGTAATTTTTTATTAAGCTATATTACAAAAATGAATTAATAGACTGATAAATTTTCAATCTATTTTAACAATTCATTGTTTGCATCAATTACAAGCCTGTTTTTTTGATTAGCAATCTGCCAGGCTGTTGCAAAAATAAGTTTTGTACGTTTTTTAAGTAATGAGTAATCTATTTTATCTGGTGTATCCGAAGCCTTATGATAATCTTCATGTTCACCATTAAAATAGAAAATAACAGGAATGTTTTGTAAAGCAAAATTATAATGATCAGATCTAGAGTAATAACTGTTCCTTTCGCCTATCTTATTAAATCTATAGTCAATATTAATATTAAAGAAGGTGTTATTGATTTTTTCAGAAATATAATGGAGTTCTTTACTTAATCTATCAGATCCTATTAAATAAATGTAGTCTTTGTTGTTTATATGTATATCATCAACACGACCAATCATATCTATATTAAGATTAGTAATGGTGTTTTCTAAAGGAAAAACTGGATGCTTTGTGTAGAATTCTGAACCTCTTTTACCAATTTCTTCAGCTGTTAAATGAAGAAATAAAATACTACGTTTTGGTCCGTAACCATCTTTCTTTGCCATAGTAAATGCTTGAGCCATTTCCATAATAGCAACAGTTCCAGAACCATCATCATCTGCGCCATTATTTATTTGTCCATCATTAGAAACTCCTAGATGATCTAAATGCGCCGAAATAATAATAATTTCTTCTGGTTTTTCTGTGCCTTCAATAAAGGCTAATACATTTTCAGAACTTTTATAATTATTCGAAAAAAAACTAGCAGGTATAGTTTGGTAATAGTTTTCGCCTTCAAAGGGCGATTTAATTTGCTCGTTTATATAATAAGACTTCAAAAAATTAGTGGCTAACTTTTGCCCTGGGGTACCAACTTTTCTGCCCATAAATTCATTGGACGAAAATTTATATAAATGTGTTTTTAATTCTTTGGTTGTTATTGTATTAGCATACTTAATTACTAAAGCACTATCGCATAGTACAATATTATCTTTAAGATTTTGAAGTTTTACTTCATATTTTGGTTTAGAACATGTTCCTACCAATGCAATTAGAGAGAGGATACAAAAAGTTTTCATGTATATTAAGTTATTATTAATCACACATAACTTACAATCTTGTTATTTTGTTAGGGAGAAAAATTATTAGTTTTATTAAGTCTTGGGCAAAGATACAAATTCTGAGAAGAAATTACTTACTCATTAATTGTGATGTCTTCTAAGTCGGAATCATCTATTTCAATATCAAGTTCTTCTAGTTCTTCTATCGACTCCTCTTCAAGTTTACTTTCAGTAGCTTCAATATCCTTAGTGTTTGTAACTTCAGTTTTAGAAAATATAGATTTATATGTGGTTAGTACTAGTGCAGCAATGGTTAAAAGAAATGAAAATTGAATTATCTTTTTTACATGCCCTGATTTTTTGGATAAATAAAAAGCAATTAAGCCAAAAATTAGCGCAGCTACTGCAGGGAAAATAGCGAGGTTAGAAATAGGTAAAACAGAAAAAATAATAGCGAATACTGATGCAATTAAAGCTAAAAAAGTAAAAAGTCTTTTCATTTTAAATATGTTTAATGTTTTAAACCAGAAACAGATTTTATTTTTAATTCGCCAGATCCAACTGGGATTTTAAATTTTACTAAAACAGGAATTTTATTTTCATCAGCGGTTAGCCAAAGTGTACCGTTTAATGTGTTAGAACTTGCAGAACCTATAGATAATTTATAACAAGCTTTTTTTCCTAAAGGGGTAGATATGGTTTCTTTACCCAAATAGGTAACTTTTCCTTTTTCTTCAGTTCTATCAAATAAAATGCTAAATACTTTGCTAGTACCAGGGCTTAAGTTTCTTAAGTCAAAAGTTCTTATGCCATATAATGTCGATATAATGTCTTTAGTATCAGGAGCAATAGATATTGTTTTGTTTTCAACATGATTGTTCTTTTTTGTTTGAACACTTTTAACCGTATTCGTTTTATGGCTAAAGGTATACTTCATATTTTTATAATAACCACCCTCGTTAATATCTCTATTATGTAAATAAGGCTTTAGGGTTTTCGGATTCACATAAGTTTCATATAAATCTCTAATTTTAAAAAAACTATCCCATTTGCTATAGGTGAAAGCTGTACATTTTAATCGTAAAAGTGTTGCTTTTGACGTTTTAACAGCATCAGTTTCCATAGTCACTTCAGCCAAGTTTGTCATAATACCAGACATATTATAAGATGCCGTGTAGACTAGTTTTTCGCCAACTCCAACGGCATTATTATTTTGAGCATTTAATGCTAAAGAGAATAAGAATGTTAATAAAAAAGAAAAACGAAGCATAAATTTATTTTTTTGATTATAACGTACCATTAATCATTTATTGTGCCGAAAATACAATGCTTAAAGGTATTATGCTAATTTATTATGAATATTGAAAAGTCTGTTTAGCTGATTTATGTCATAGTTTTTATTATGTAAAAAAGATAAGTTTACTAGATAATATCTAATATCATGAAAAATGTTCTGCTACCTACCGACTTTTCAAAAAATTCTATAAACGCTATTTATTATGCTTTAGAGTTCTTAAAAGGTCAAAAATGTAAGTTTTATATCGTGAATGTTCAGAAAGCTTCTTCTTTTATAACTGATGATATGATGGTCGTTAATTCGTCTACAAGTATTTATAAAACAGTGATTGATGCTGCAAAAAAGTCTATTTCAAATATAATAACTACAGTTAGCGAAGAGTTTGGAAATGAAAATTATCAATTTCATTCTATTGTTGATTATGATAATTTTATAGATTCCATTAACCAAGTTGTTGAAAAACGCAATATAGATTTAATTATTATGGGAACAAAAGGTGCTTCTGGTATATCAAAAATGCTTTTTGGTAGCAATACAGTTCGTGTAATGCAACGCTGTAATGCATCTGTGTTGGCAATTCCTGAGGGCTGTAAGTTTAAAAAAATAAATCACTTAGCTTTTGCAACAACAAATTCAAAAAGTTTTAAAAAGGAACACTTACAGGTTTTAATTAAAATAAAAGAATTAAAAAGTACTTCAATGCAGATACTTCATTTAGCAGACCAAAATCATTTGGTATATGATGCTTATGATAATATGGATTTCTTTGATAAAAATTTTAATGATGCAAGCCACGAATTTATTGATGCTCCAAGTGATGATATGTTCAATGTTGTACACAATTACATTAGAAAAAATAATATTAACATGCTAGCAATTATGAATAAAAAACACTCGTTTCTAGAACGCCTTTTTAAAACCCATACTGTAGAGCGGTTTGCCTTTAAAATTGATATTCCGCTTTTAGTTATGCAAATGAGTGAATAATTTTTTTAAACCTTATTTGAATAATTTATAAATTAAAATTTCAGCGCAATGAAAAATGCTCTATGCTTAACAGTTCTAATGGTTGTATTATTAACCAGTTGTAATAACTCTAAAAATAGAGTATTAGACACAGCACAAAACAATATTAAAAAACAGGATACCATTCACCCCGGAAAAAAACTTATGGAAACATATTGTTATGCGTGTCATGATGCCACAACTTCTGAAGATAAAAGACTAGCACCACCCATGATTGCTATTAAAAGGCGTTATATTTTTAAAGATACCTCAAAAGAAGAATTTATTACAGATATGCAAAATTGGATTAAGAACCCCACTGAAAAAGATGCAAAAATGTATGGAGCTGTAAGGCGTTTTGGCGTGATGCAAAAATTACCTTATCCTGAAGATGTTATTGATCAAATAGCAGATTATATATATGATTATAATATAGAACAACCCGAATGGTTTGAGGCGCATTATAATCAAAACATGAAAAAAAAGATTTAATTAATTCAATTAACTAAAAGAAAAAAAGGGTTAAAAGTGTAACAAATCATACCGTTGTGCGTCATATAAGTATCAATCAATAATTAATCATCATGCGACAAGACAATCAACTATTAGTCATCACACATTTAAGTCAGTTAATCACTTTGGTTACTGGTTTTGGTAGTTTATTATTACCGCTAGTGCTATGGCTTACACAAAAAGAAAAAGTGTATCAAATGGATACTCACGGAAAAAACATTATAAACTTCCAGTTAAGTTTAATCGTATATTGTCTAATCTGTATTCCGTTAATATTATTATTCGGTTTAGGGCTTTTAGGCTTTATCGTTTTAGGCATCATCTCCGTTATATTTCCTATAGTAAATGCTATACGAGCAAGCCGAGGCGAAACCCCAACATACCCTTTATCTCTTAATTTTATTAGTTAGTGAATTCCCGTGCAAACGGGAATCTTTTAAGGCAAATTCCTTAATCGATTTACGAGATAAAACAAAACGCTCACTTTTAGTGGGCGTTTTTTTTGTTTAAAATGTCCCGTCCTGAAATAGCGATACACTAAAACATTAGTGTAATGAAAACATCGGAAAACACTGGGTACGTAAAGCGT
>NZ_CANKXG010000014.1 GCF_947487575.1 uncultured Algibacter sp.
CGCTTTACGTACCCAGTGTTTTCCGATGTTTTCATTACACTAATGTTTTAGTGTATCGCTATTTCAGGACGGGACAATTTTTAAAGTAAAAAAACCGGAGTTAATTAACTCCGGTTTTTTTGTTTCAAAAGAATCAACACATATATTTGCCGAAAATTTATTTTTTGCACAAGCTTACATCTTTATTTTTTGTTTTTTTATACATACTTGCTATGTTAAGACCTATTCAACCTTACGTTGAATATGTGCTTAATCAAGATTATATTGCTGATTTTTTATGTATTAACAAAGATAAACCTGAGCTTCAATGTAATGGAAAATGTCATTTAGTAAAAGAAATTAAAAAGCAACAAGAGAATGACTCTAATGCGTTAGCCATTTCGTTAGAGAATTACCCCATTGGTTTTGTAAACATTTATAAAGTTGAAGCTATAAACTGTTTTACATCTCTAAAAAAATATACAAGCATCCCTTACCAGATACTATATTATTATAACTACAATTATAGTGCGTTTCAGCCACCCGATTTAGTATAATTTTATTATTGCTTTTGATTTTATTACGCCTTTGCGTTAGCGATAGTAGCGGCATCCTTTTTTGTTTTTCTCAAAAAAGATATAGCGAATAGCGCGACCCTTGTGGTAACGCCCAAACAATTTACTTATAATTAATTTAAAATAAACGATGAAAAATATATTCATTGCAATATTTTGTGTTGTAACAACACTAACTTTTGCACAACACAAACATCATAACAAACACGAATCAAACCCAGAGTGGTCATCAAATAGACCAGATGGACATGCGCCAATTTCTGTAATGGGAGACCATACTCATCATAAAGGTGGAGTTATGTTCTCATACCGATACATGACTATGGATATGCGCCAATTAAGACAAAATACTGATGACGCCACTACAGCAAACGCTCATTCTGGATACATGGTAGCGCCTTTAGATATGATTATGAACATGCACATGTTAGGTGCTATGTATTCGCCTTCAGACAGAATAACCTTGATGATTATGGCTAATTATCTTGAAAACGACATGAATTTACAAATGCGAAATGGTAACCAATTTGTCACTAATACATCTGGCTTAGGCGATATTTCTCTTAATGTTTTATACAGTATTTTTAACAAAAACAGAAAGGCAATGCATGCTCAAATTGGTGTAAACATTCCAACGGGAAGTATTAAAGAGAAGAATGTACTACCTGTTTCAATGGGAAATGCTGTTCAATTACCTTACCCAATGCAACTAGGAACTGGTTCTTTTGGTACTAATTTAGCATTAACATATTTAGGGCAATGTGATACATTTTCTTGGGGACATCAATTATCTGGAATGATAAATATTAACGATAACGACCAAGATTACAAATTCGGAAATCGTTATAAATTCAATAACTGGATTGCTGGGAAAGCTGGAGATAATTTAAGTGTTTCTGTGCGTTTAGAAGGCGTATTAGTTAATGGAATTGATGGTGATAGCACATTATTAAACCCTATGATGGTTACTACTGCGGATACAGAAAACTCTGGAGGAACTTATATTAATTCAGGGTTTGGATTGAATTATTTAGTAACAAAAGGAGGGTTAAAAGGGCTGAGATTTGCTACAGAAATCGCAATGCCTCTTTACCAAGATTTAAATGGTATTCAATTAAAACAGAATTACAGTTTAACTTTTGGGTTACAGTACGCCATTCATTAACACCTTTTTGTTCCAAGACTTAAAAAGCGTTTCAAATTGAAACGCTTTTTTTGATTACATTTACTTTATGTTTTCATCCAAGAAAAGATTAGATAATGCCTATAAAACAGCTAAAATCATTGATTTTGATGATTATAGCAAGTTCATTCTATTTAGTGACTGTCATAGAGGTGACAATAGTTTTGCTGACGATTTTGCCAATAACCGAAACATATACTTTCACGCCTTAAAACATTATTATGCTGAAGGATTTCAATATTGCGAATTGGGTGATGGTGATGAACTTTGGGAAAACCTATCGTTTGAATCTATTTTGAATGCCCATAAGAACGTCTTTATGCTTATGAAATTATTTCATAAAGATGACAGATTGCATATGATATGGGGAAATCATGATATGGTTTACAGAGACGCAAACTATGTAAAGAAACATTTATCAACTTATTTTGACCCTAAAGTTGGTGAAGATGTTGAACTTTTTGGTGACATTAAATACCATGAAGGGCTTATTTTAAAACATTGTTCAACAGGACAAGAATTATTTTTAACCCACGGACATCAAGCAGATTGGTGGAATTACCTCTTTTGGAAATGGAGTAGACTTATGGTACGTTTACTTTGGAAACCACTAAATGTTATGGGAATTGCAGACCCTACAAGTCCTGCGAAAAACTACAAAGAGCTTATAAAAGTAGAACGTAGAACTAAGAAGTGGATTACCCAAAACAATAATTTAATGACTATTGTTGGGCACACTCACAGACCTCGTTTTCCTGAACCTGGAGATATTGCGTTTTTTAATGATGGTAGTTGTGTACACCCTAGAAGCATTACAGGAATGGAGATTGAAAATGGCGCTATTTCTTTAATTAAATGGCAAATTGCTACTAGAGATGATGGAACACTTCAAATTGTTAGAGTTTTACTTGAAGGCCCCGTGAAATTAGTTGACTATAAAACAAACACTTAGTATTTTAACGCAACCAAACTTAAATTCGAGCATCTTATTAAGAAATAATACTTATGAAAAAATATATTTTTCTTTTTGCTTTATCAATAGTTTTATACAGTTGTAGTTCTAATGATGGAAAACCAACAAATGAAAATGACTTTTTAATTTTTGGACATTTTTATGGTTTTTGTGCTGGTGAAGAATGCATAGAAATTTTTAAACTTACAGACACCAAACTTTATGAGGATACTGAAGATAATTACGCACTTGACACATTCAATTTTGAAGAAAAAGACAACGAAAAATTTAATCTTGTTAAAGATTTAATTGACTCTTTACCAGAAAAATTACTCACTGAAAAAGATGAAATTATAGGTTGCCCTGACTGTTCTGATGGAGGGGGTATTTTTATTGAGTATTCTAAAAATGGAGTAATCAATAGCTGGAGAATTGACCAGTTCAAAAGGAATATTCCAGAATACTTACATGACTTTACGGATAGGGTTAATGAAAAAATAAGCCTTATTAATAAGTAAATGTTCCAAAAAAGATATGAAGGTTTTTTAAAGATACCTTGTTTATGGAGAAATAATTCTGTTTTCAATATTAAGCAATTTGAAGTTTTTTCTACATCTGATAAAATAGATATTGATTTAGATGAAAATCTACGCCTTGGGAAATATGTTGAGCGATTAGTTTCTTTTGAATTAGAACAGCAAGATGATATTTCTGTTTTAGCTGAAAATATTCAAGTTCAAGATGGTAAAATTACTTTAGGTGAATTGGATTGTTTACTGCTTAGAAATGACAAACCCATACATCTTGAAATTATTTATAAGTTTTACTTGTATGATGCTTCAGTAGGTAATTCTGAAATTGACCATTTTATTGGCCCTAATAGGAAAGATTCTTTAGTTGAAAAACTAAACAAATTAAAAAACAAACAATTACCTCTGCTCTATTCTGATGTTTGTAAACCGTATTTAGATGCTCTTGATTTAAGCACTAAAAATATTGAGCAACAGGTTTACTTTAAAGCACAATTGTTTTTACCTTTTTCTAGTCAAGATATTGAACTTGAAACTTTAAATACAGATTGTATTGCTGGGTTTTATATTAATCTAAATGCATTACAACAATTTGAGGATTGTAAGTTTTACATGCCAACTAAAAAAGATTGGTTGGTGATTCCGCATGCTAATGTGAACTGGTTAAACTTTGATGCCTTTGAGTTGAAAACTAAAGATTTTCTTGAGCAAAAATTTTCTGCTTTATGCTGGATTAAGTTTAAGAACGGGGAATTAAAAAAGCTGTTTTTGGTTTGGTGGTGATTCTCTAGTTTTATTTAAAAATATGACTTTAGCAAGTATGCTTGCGTTAGGGATTGAAGTGGATAGCCCACAGCCCGACATAGGAGGTGCGAGGACTTGTAACGGAAAGCCCGACCCTTTTCGGGTAACGCCCAAATAATCAATATTATTAATTAGAATTTATGAGATTCCTTTCTTCAAAGGAATATGTTAGCTTTCTGGAGCTAGTTCTACCTCTAGTCCTTCCATTTCTGGGGTGATTTGAATCTGGCAGCCTAAACGGCTGTTATCTTGAACATCGAAAGCTTCGGATAGCATAGCTTCTTCATCGTCACTCATTTCTGGCAATTCAGTTTCGCTTTTAACATAACATTGGCACGAAGCACACATAGCCATACCGCCACAAACACCTATAGTGCCTTCTGGGGCAAGCTCGTAAGATCTCACAACTTCCATAAGATTCATAGCCATATCAGTTGGGGCAACAATATCGTGTGTTACACCGTCTCGGTCTGTGATTTTTATATTTACGTCTTCCATGTTTTAATTTTTGATTCTGCTAAATGCATGTCATAATTCGTGCCACAAATTTAATATATGCGCTTTTATTTTGACACTTTTTATTTATGAATTTAAAATGCTTTATGAAAAAATAAGGAATCCTTAAAATTATAGAATTTTAAGGATTCCTTTTGCATTGGATTGTTATTTTGATTGAAACTTTAGCAGAACCTTTTTAAATTTTCTGACTAAGCATCAATATTTACGACTTGCTCTATTTGAGGTGCGTGCTTTTTAATGGTCATTTCTACCCCAGATTTAAGTGTCATTTGATTAACACTACAACCTACGCATGCGCCTTTTAATTGCACTTTTACTAGCTTATCATCTTCAATAGATAGTAATGAAATATCTCCACCATCACTTTGCAAAAATGGACGGATTTCGTCTAGTGCTATTTCAACTTTTTCTTTTAATTCTTCTGAAGTCATACTTTATTTTTTAACTGCTGCACAGCCTGCCATAGTTGTAATTTTAATGGCTTCGGTTGGCGGTAAATCGTCGTTTCGTCTTACTACTTCTTGTACCACATTTTGAGTTAACTTCTCGAAAGCTTGCTCTAATGCTGTTGCTGTTTGTAATGCTGCTGGACGACCAACATCTCCTGCTTCTCTTATACTTTGTACCAATGGTAATTCTCCTAAAAATGGCACATCTAAATCTTCTGCTAAATGTTTTGCTCCTTCTTGTCCGAAGATGAAATATTTGTTATCTGGCAATTCAGCAGGTGTAAAATATGCCATATTTTCAATAATTCCTAATACAGGTACATTAATACTTTCTTGTTGAAACATAGCGACTCCTTTTTTAGCATCTGCTAAAGCCACATTTTGAGGTGTACTAACAATAACCGCACCTGTTATTGGTAAGGATTGCATGATGCTTAAATGAATATCTCCTGTTCCTGGCGGTAAGTCTAATAATAAGAAATCTAACTCGCCCCAATGTGCATCAAAAATCATTTGATTTAATGCTTTTGCAGCCATTGGTCCTCTCCAAACTACGGCTTGATTAGGTTGTGTGAAAAATCCAATTGATAATACTTTTACACCATAGTTTTCTATGGGTTTCATTTTTGATTTTCCGTCGATGTTTACTGCTAATGGTTTTTCATTTGCTACATCAAACATAATAGGAATAGATGGTCCGTAAATATCAGCATCTAAAACACCAACTTTAAAGCCCATTTTTGCTAAAGTAACCGCAAGATTTGCAGTGACTGTAGATTTACCTACACCGCCTTTACCTGATGCTATAGCAATTATATTTCGAAGACCAGGAACTGGCTTTCCTTTTATAACGTTTGCTTTTGGTTGTTCTGGCGCTTCCACTTTTACGTTTACTGTGATTTTTGCCTTTTCATAAACCTCTTCATGAATGGTTTTAAGGATATCCACCTCAGTACGCTTTTTGGCCTGTAAACTTGGGTTTTTTATAGTAATATCCACTATAACCTCATCACCAAATGTAATTATGTTTTTTACAGCTCCACTCTCTACCATATTTTGTCCTTCTCCAGGAACGGTAATATTTTCAAGTGCTTTTAATATGTCTTTTTTATCTAGCTTCATTTCTTTTATTAAGAATCATTCTAAAGGCAAATATAAGTAATAATGACGGAAGACAGAAGCTTGATGCTAGAAGTTTTATTGATTTGATTATTGGGTTTTGTTATGGCTGATGGATTTGTAATTATTTGTAAATTTTTGAAAAATTAGGACATAACTACAACTCCATAGAAGGATCCCAATATACTTTTTCTAAATCTTGTATTTGATTTTCAATAACTTTAACACCTTCACTTTCTAGTAGCTGTTGCATGAGATTTGTACCATCAAAATGATGCTTTCCTGTTAGTAAACCTTTTCGGTTTACAACACGATGCGCAGGAACGTCTTTTCCACTAGAACCATTCATGGCATAACCAACCATTCGTGCGCTTCTTACTGCCCCCAAATATTTAGCTATGGCACCATAACTTGTTACCCGCCCGTAAGGGATTAGTTTTGCAACTTCATAAACCTTATCAAAAAAATTAAGGGTTTCTGGCTTCATTTTAAAAGTCTCTAATAATATTAATTAAAGTTACTATTGAAATAACCCCCGTAACACCACCTATAATCCGATTCATATTTTTTTGCGACGTAAAAGACTTGCTTTTTATTTTATCAAAGAAGAAAATATACATGTAAAGAGTTACAAATGTACCTGTACCAGCCCCAATAACATAAGCCATTATACTTGTTTTTTCGAAAGTCATCCAACCGAAAGCAGACAAAGTAATAGTCATATAAGCTTGATATGGTATAGGGAACACGTTAATTGAAGATAAAAGCATACCTTGAAAAAAACGACTATGTTTACTTCTAATTTTTGGTTCTATTTGTTGTTTGCCTCCAGATTTAGCTACAAACAAAAAGTAAATGGTTACCAAAATAAAAATCACCAAAGCTACACCTCTTAAAACTCCAATAACTTCTGGGTGTTTACTTAAATAACGTGCAAAAATACTTGCTAAATAGGTTTGTATTAAAACTATAACACAAACACCCGCAGAAAATACTATACCTCGAACGTAACCTTCTTTTAAACTTATTTTAGCCGCTGTCATATTTAACAACCCTGGTGGAACAACACCAATCATTGCAAAAAACAAACCTAGAAAAAAGATAAACGTAATGTTCACTATTACTTAATTTTAAACCTAATATACGTAATTGGTTTGTTTTGTTCTAAATATTGCGATTCATAAAAGGTTTGGATGCTTGTAACTTCTTCTGGGCTACCTTCTTGTTTATAAACATTATGATTAGCATATAGAACCTCGTGTCCTGCACCATGTAAAAGACCCAACGTATAGCCATGCATAAATTCGCTATCGGTTTTTAAATTCATCACACCCTCTGGTTTTAAAATTTGTTTGTACCGCTCTAAAAACACAGCATTGGTCATTCGGTGTTTTGTCCGTTTGTATTTTATTTGTGGGTCTGGAAAGGTAATCCAAATTTCATCAACCTCGTTTTCTGCAAAAGCGTGGTCTATTAATTCAATTTGGGTGCGAAGAAAAGCAACATTAGGAATATTATCTTCTAAGGCTGTTTTGGCGCCTCTCCAAAAACGTGCGCCTTTAATATCGATGCCTATAAAGTTTTTGTTTGGATACTTTTTTGCTAAAGCGACTGAATACTCACCTTTACCACAACCTAATTCTAAAACTAACGGGTTATTATTTTCAAAAACTTTTGCTTTCCAATTACCTTTTAGTTTAAAGTTTGAGTTTACCAATTCTTCTCTTGAAGGTTGAACGACATTGGAAAATGTTTCGTTTTCTCTGAATCTTTTTAGTTTGTTTTTACTTCCCAAAATTTATTAACTATTTGTTATTATTATTTTGAATTGGTAAAATTAAGCAAATACACAAGAACCTTAATAGCTTATCTTTGAAATTAGCAAATTAGCGCTAGGGAGTGCAGAGAAAAGCTCGCCCCTTGTGGTAACGTTCAAATTATTAAGATGAAAAAACGGATTTTAGTTGCGCCTTTAAATTGGGGACTTGGACATGCTACGCGTTGTATCCCTATTATAAATGCTTTGATTGACGAAGGATTTGTACCCGTTATTGCTAGTGATGGCAATGCATTAACACTATTACGAAAAGAATTTCCTAACCTATCTTCCATTGAGTTGCCTACTTATAATATTAAGTACACAAAAAACGGAAGGCTTTTTAAACTAAAACTTTTAAAGAATTCACCTAAGCTTTTAAAGGCTATTAAGGCTGAAAAAAGAGCCGTTTCTAGCATTTTAGAAAACAATGATATTGCTGGAATAATTTCTGATAACAGATTAGGGGTGAGGAGTAAAAAAGTGCCTTCTATTTTTATAACACATCAACTAAATGTTTTGAGTGGTAATACCACTTGGCTGAGTACTAAAGCGCATCAAAAAATTATTAAAAAATTTGATGAATGTTGGGTTCCTGATTCTGATAATGCTATTAATTTAAGTGGAAAACTTGGACACATTACAGATTTTGATACACCTATAAAATATATGGGGCCGTTGAGCAGATTTACTAAAACAAACTCTAAAATTAAAAACGATTTAATGGTTTTGCTTTCGGGACCCGAACCACAACGCACATTGCTTGAAAAAAAGTTACTTATTAAATTAAAAAACTATTCTGGAAACGTGATTTTTGTAAAAGGCATTGTGGAGAAAGAGCAAACTATACAAGTTTATGGAACTATTACAATTTATAATTTTATGACTTCTGCTTTACTAGAAAAAACTATAAATGAAAGTGCTTTAATACTCTCGCGTTCTGGTTATACTACAGTTATGGATTTGGCTAAACTTAGTAAAAAAGCCTTTTTCATTCCTACACCTGGGCAATTTGAACAAGAATATTTAGCTAAACGACTTACAGAAATGAGTTTAGTACCAAGTTGCAAACAAAAAGATTTTACCCTGGAAAAATTAAACAACACCAATGCTTACAAAGGTTTAAAAGCGCTTGATTTTGAGACTGACTTTAAAGATTTATTTAGCCTTTTCTAGAGTAAAAGAAAACTCGCTACCCACACCATACTCACTCTCTACGTATATTTTTTCTTGGTGTGCTTCTATAATATGTTTTACAATAGCAAGTCCAAGACCAGAACCACCTTCTGTTCTAGACCCGCTTTTATCTACACGATAAAAACGCTCAAAAAGCCTCGGTATATGTACTCTATTAATCCCTTCTCCGTTATCAGTAACTCTTACTATAACTTTATTTTTAATGAGGTTTTCTATACTAACCTCGGTAGTTCCTTTTTCGCTTCCGTACTTAATGGAGTTTACTATTAAATTTGATATAACTTGTTGAATACGGTCTTTATCTGCTTTAACCATTATTGGGTTTGGGTAAGGTCTATCAAAAGTTAATGTTACTTGTTTTTTACTAGCCTTCATCTCAAACATTTCAAAAACATTTTCAACTAGCTCAACAATATTAAAAACTTCCATATTTAAACTTAAATCACCAACTTCTAGTTTGGTAATCATGTCTAAATCTTTAACAATATAGCCTAATCTTTCAATCCCTTTACTGGCTCTTTTTAGATATTTTTCTCTGATGTTTTCATCATCCATAGCACCATCAAGCAAGGTTAAGATATAACCTTGAACGGTAAACAAAGGCGTTTTTAACTCATGAGACACGTTACCTAAAAAATCTTTTCTATATTCTTCTCTTACTTTTAGGGTTTCAATTTCGATTTTCTTATCTCTAGCAAACTTATCTATTTCTTCTGTTAAGCTTTGCATATTTGTAGTAATAGCACCTTTTGTAAGATTAACAGATTCAAGCAAGGTTAAATCGTCATAGATTTTTTTAACGCGTTTATATATAAAACGCTCTACATTAAATTGAATAATAATAAACGAAAAGGAAAAAATGCAAATTGAAAACATTAACGGATAATACCACTTCAAAATATCATAGTAATACAAAAAAACACTCATTAAGAGTGTCGTAAATAACGTAATGTACAATGCCGTACGAAACGCAAACCGATATGATTTTTTAAATTTTGCCTGCATTAATCTACAAACTTATAGCCTACTCCTTTTATGGTTTTAAAACTCTTATCTCCTAGTTTTTCTCGAAGTTTCCTGATGTGAACATCAATAGTTCTACCACCAACAATAACCTCGTTACCCCAAACAGCATCAAGAATTTCATCTCTTTTAAAAACTTTTCCTGGTTTGGACGCTAGTAAAGATAATAATTCAAATTCTTTTCTAGGTAAAATAAGTTCTTTTCCTTTTGATACAATTTTATACTCATCTCTATTAATAACCAAGCTACCAACTTTAACGGTATCAGCGACTTCTTCTTCTTTAAAACGTCTTAAAAGTGCCTTTACTTTACTAACTAAAACCTTTGGTTTAATTGGTTTTGTAATATAATCATCAGCACCCGCATCAAAACCTGCAACTTGCGAATAATCCTCGCCTCTAGCTGTTAAAAAAGTAATTATTGTGTTTTTTAAATCTGGGTTTTTTCTAATAATTTCACAGGCCTCAATACCATCCATTTCGGGCATCATAACATCTAAAATTATCAAATGCGGCAACTCTTTTTTAGCTTTTTCAACACCTTCCTGTCCATTTTCGGCAGTAATAACTTGATAGCCTTCATTAGACAAATTATAACCTACAATCTCTAAGATATCTGGCTCATCATCAACCAATAGTATTTTAATATCTTTCTGTTTCATGCTTATATACTTGTTTCTTGAAGTAAAGATAAAACTAAAAACATAATTCCATCAACATAACAAATTTAATAACATTAAGGTAACAAACGCTTTACATCAAATTAAGATTTCGACCAATTACTGTAATCTTTAACAGTGTTTTGGCATCACTTTTGCTGTAATACATTACCTTTGTATAACCAAATCGTAGTGTATGAAAAATATTTACTTATTATTTTTATTCGCAGCTTTAGCATGTTTTACGTCACAAAATTTAGACGCTCAAAACCATGCTAAAAATCCCTCTACGCAGCCTAACATTGAAGGATTAGCCATTTACCCTAACCCTGTCAATAGTCAAAGCCCTATAATAAACATTGCCTCTAAGCAAAGTTTAGTTAAGCATATAGAAATATTTGATGTTCTAGGTAAACAAGTATTCACAACCGTGTTAACTGGTAAAGAATTAAATGTTTCTAATTTAAAAAGAGGCGTTTATATTTTAAAAATCAGCGAAAATAACATAAGCGCATCACGAAAGCTTGTAATCAGATAACATAAAAATTTAATATTACAGTAAGCGTTGTTTTTTTAGCAACGCTTTTTTTTGGCGTTACCACAAGGGTCGGGCTTTCTGTTACAAGTCCTCGCACCTCCTACGTCGGGCTGTGGGCTATCCACTTCAATCCCTAACGTACATCCTAACTCATTATCAACAGTCTAACTTATTTTGAGGTTGATTAGGTATTGTATACTTTTGTTTCTTTGCTAAAATATGATAGATACGAAATCAATATTTAATATAAAAAATCAAGCTGAATTTGAAACTTTAGCCCTAAAAGTTTTTAAATTTCAATTTGAAAACAATCGTGTCTACAGGTCTTTTTGCGATTTGCTTTATAAACACCCAAGCGAGGTTAAAACCATAAAAGACATTCCTTTTTTACCTATTCAGTTTTTTAAAACACGAGATGTTCTAAGTTCTAAAAACCTTATAAAAACAACCTTCACAAGCTCAGGCACTACAGGAAGTGAAACCAGTAAACATCATATTACAGATTTAAATATCTACACACAAAGTTTCACAAAAGGTTTTGAACAGTTTTATGGTAATATTAAAGATTATGTGGTTTTAGGGCTTCTACCATCATATTTAGAGCGAGAAGGTTCATCACTAATTTACATGGTAGATTCCATAATAAAAACCTCAAAACATCCAGAAAGCGGTTTTTATTTAAATAACTTTTCTGAATTAAAAAACACTTTAATCAAAGCTGATACTGAAGGTAAAAAGATATTACTTATAGGTGTTTCTTTTGCATTGTTAGATTTAATTGAAACCTATCAATTCAATTTAAAAAATACCATTATTATGGAAACTGGAGGAATGAAAGGTAGGCGAAAAGAACTTATCCGAACCGAACTTCATAACACCCTAAAAAAAGGTTTTGGAGTGGACTATATTCATAGTGAATATGGCATGACAGAACTCTTAAGTCAAGCTTACTCCAAAGGAAATGGTATATTTAATTGCCCACCTTGGATGCAAATTTTAACTCGCGATACCGAGGATGCTTTAACTATACAAACATCAGGAAAAGCAGGTGGTTTAAACATTATAGATTTAGCCAATGTAAACTCATGCTCTTTTATAGCAACCCAAGATTTAGGACGCGTAAATAGCAATGGTTCCTTTGAAGTTATAGGGAGGTTTGATAATTCAGACATCCGTGGATGTAATCTTATGGTGCTTTAAACTGGAGAAATATATAAAATTCAAAAAATAATATTAAACTGGTGTAAGCTTTCAAAAAATACGACGTCTAAAGTATCAGCTAAGAAAAAGAAAAATTAGTTTTTAGTAGTTGGTAATGATAAGCCTGAGCTCTCTCTCAGGCTTTTCTATTTTTTATACTATTTGCAATACAAAATAATTTTTCTTTCCACGTTGCAATAACACAAACTTATTATTTATTAAATCTTTTGAAGTAATACTGTAATCGTCTTTTACTTTCTCCTTATTAACTGAAATTGAGTTTTCTTTAAGAGCCCTTCTGGCTTCACCATTCGATTTTAAAAACCCGCCTTTTTCAGCTAAGGCAGCAATAATATCTAACCCATTATCAATTTCAGATTGTTCAATTTGAGTTTGAGGAACACCATCAAAAATATCCAAAAACGTTTTTTCATCTAAGGTTTTTAAGTCATCACTTGTAGATTTTCCGAATAGAATATTACTTGCTTTAATGGCATTATCTAAATCTTCTTGAGAGTGAACCATTACTGTAATTTCTTCAGCCAAACGTTTTTGCAAAACTCTTAAATGTGGTGCTTCTTTATGCTCAGATATCAAATTATTAATGTCATCTTCATTTAAAAAAGTAAAAATCTTAATATATTTTTCAGCATCTTCATCACTAGAGTTTAACCAATATTGGTAAAATTTATAAGGCGATGTTCTATTAGCATCTAACCAAACATTTCCACCTTCAGATTTCCCAAATTTGGATCCATCAGATTTTGTTATTAACGGACATGTAATGGCAAAACCTTTTCCGCCAGCAATTCTTCTAATAAGTTCTGTACCTGTTGTAATGTTTCCCCATTGGTCACTTCCACCCATTTGAATGGAACAATCTTTTTCTTTATAAAGATGAAGAAAATCGTAACCCTGCACCATTTGATAGGTGAATTCTGTAAAGCTCATTCCTTCTGATGATTCAGATGAAATTCTATTTTTAACAGAATCCTTAGCCATCATATAATTTACAGTGATATGCTTACCAACATCACGAATAAATTCAAGAAATGAAAAATCTTTCATCCAATCATAGTTATTCACTAATTCAGCAGCATTTGCTTCATTACTTTCAAAATCTAAAAAATGTGATAACTGTCCTTTTATAGCGTCTTGATTATGCCTCAGCGTTTTTTCATCTAACAAATTACGCTCGTTTGATTTTCCTGAAGGATCACCAATCATACCAGTTGCGCCACCAACTAAAGCTACAGGTTTATGCCCACAACGCTGATAATGTGCTAAAAGCATAATTGGAACTAAATTACCAATGTGTAAAGAATCTGCCGTTGGATCAAAACCAACATAAGCACTGCGCATGCTTTCCATTAAATGTTCTTCAGCCCCTGGCATAACAGTATGTATCATGCCTCTCCAAGTTAATTCTTCAACAAAATTCTTTATCATTTTTACAGATTTAAGTTTAAAATTGTTAAATGCCCATAATGGGCTTTTTACAAAACTATGCAAAGATAAAAATACAGGTATAATTCCTTATGAATTCTGAATAATTCTTTAATTTAGTTGCATGATTTTAGTAACAGGAGGAACGGGATTGGTTGGAGCACATTTATTGTATAGGCTTGTTTCTGAAAATAAAAAAGTAAAAGCAATTTATAGAACAGAGCATAAACTTGAAAACACTAAAAATGTATTTTCTTGTTATACAAATGATGTTGATTCTTTATTCAATAATATTGAATGGATAAAAGCTGACCTTTTAGATGTCTCTGCTCTTTCTGAAGCTTTCAAAGGTGTAACCTATGTATACCACTCTGCCGCTTTTGTCTCGTTTGAACCAGATAAATATCAAATATTAAGAAAAATAAATATTGAAGGCACGGCTAATATTGTAAACCTTTGTATTTCAAATACTATTGAAAAACTTTGTTATGTAAGCTCTATTGCTACACTTGGTAACACTCTAAATAATAAATCCATTACTGAAGAAACCAATTGGAATCCGGAAGACGACAATAGTGTTTATGCCATTACAAAATACGGTGCCGAAATGGAAGTTTGGAGGGGTACTCAAGAAGGTGTTAATGCTGTGGTTGTAAACCCTGGTGTTATTCTAGGCCCTGGTATTTGGCGCTACGGCAGTGGGAATTTATTTAAAAAAGCCAGTAAAGGTTTAAAACATTATTCTTCTGGAACGGTAGGGTTGGTTTCTATTGATGATGTTGTTTCTATTATGATTACGCTAATGCATAGTGAAATAATAAACGAACGTTTTGTATTAGTTGCAGAAAATTGGACATACAAAAATTTTCTTCAAGCCTTAGCCAAATCTGTAAACTCTAAACTCCCAAAAAAGCAAGCAAGTAAAAGTCTTTTAAACATCGCTTGGAGATTAGATTGGTTAAAACATAAATTAACGGGAAAACGGAGGCAGTTAACCAAACATATTGCTAAATCTTTAATAACCGAAACACATTACAATAGCGATAAAATAAAAACAGTGTTAAATTATAAATTTAAAACTATTGATATAACTATTAAATCTATTGGGGAACACTATCAGAAATAGGTTGAACTAAACCTTCTAATTCTTTTTTTTCTTTAAATAGCATAGTATCCTTTTGAATAGAATTATTTAGTGTCTCTTTTAACTTTAAAGAATCTTTCTTTTGTTCTTCATAAACCTTTGCTAATGAATCTGCTTCTCTTTTGGTTTTTTCTTTCCATTCCTTTCCTTCAATAACTTTGAGTTCTTTTTTTAGTTTATCTATGCTATCGGCTAATCTTGTATAAATATCTTCATAGTCTTCAACATGAAATGCATAATAATTATTACTTAAAGCAAACTGTAAACTATCTATGTTATACTTTTCATAAATATATGTATTCATATCAAGACCACTATCTCTCATGATAATCTTGTTTTTTGAACTTGCAGAAGTAATCAGCCTAGCGTCAATTAAAATATCAACCATTTTACCTTTAGAAATTAGATTCTTTGGTTTTTCTGGGCCTTCTAATTTATTACAAGCTATAGTTGTAAATATTACTATTAAAATTATTATTAATCGCTTTAATATCATCTATTAAAAGTTAATCGTTTAGCAGCCTTAACGTTACTAAATTTAGCATTGTGATATACTAAAGTACCATTTAAGAATGTATGTGTAATTCTTGATTTAAAAGTAGCACCCTCAAATGGTGACCATCCGCATTTATATAAAATATTATCTTTTGTTACTGTCCACGGGTTATTTAAATCAACAATCACTAAATCAGCAAAATACCCTTCTTTTATATATCCGCGCCTTTCTACTTGAAATAAAATTGCAGGATTATGACACATTTTTTCAACAATTTTCTCTAAAGATATTTTTTCTTTATGATACATTTCTAAAAGTGCTGGTAAGGCATGTTGTACTAACGGCCCTCCAGATGGTGCACTTGTATAAACGTTATTCTTTTCCTCCTTAGTATGTGGCGCATGGTCTGTGGCAATTACGTCTATTCTATCATCTAGTAAAGCTTCCCATAATTGATCTCTATCTTTTTTAGTTTTTACTGCAGGATTCCATTTAATATGTGTCCCCTTTTCATCATAATTTTCATCTGAAAACCAAAGGTGATGTACACAAACTTCTGCAGTAATTTTCTTTTCAACTAAAGGTATTTTATTAGTAAATAAATTGGTCTCTTTTCCTGTTGAAAGATGAAAAACATGTAATCTCGCCCCAGTCTTTTTTGCTAATTCTATAGCTTGAGAGGAAGATAAATAACATGCCTCTTCACTTCTAATGATGGGGTGATATTTAATAGGAATATCATCACCAAATTCATCTATATGCTCCTTTAAATTTTTCTTTATAGTTCCTTCATCCTCACAATGGACAGAGATAACCATATTGGTGCTTTTAAATATTTTCTCTAAAACTTTTGGATCATCCACCAACATATTACCAGTTGAAGAGCCTAAAAATAGTTTTAGTCCTGCAACCTGATTGACATCCAGTTTTAAAATTTCGTCTAAATTATCGTTTGTACCACCAAACATAAACGAATAATTTGCCGATGATGTTTTTGCTGCTATTTCAAATTTTTCTTCTAACTTCTCAATAGTCGTGGTCTGTGGATTTGTATTTGGCATTTCAATAAAAGACGTAATACCTCCAGCAATAGCTGCTTTAGACTCTGTTTCTATATTAGCCTTATGTGTTAATCCTGGTTCTCTAAAATGTACTTGATCGTCTATAGCACCGGGCAAAAGGTATTTCCCTTCGGCATCATAAACTAATACATCAGCAGATTTTGGGCTAATTGAATCTGCTATTTGTTTTATATAGTTGTCTTCAATCAATACATCGCCACTAAAAATAGCTCCTTCGTTAACAATTTTAGCATTTTTTATTAGTGTAATTTTCTTTTGCATATTTTTCATTTCATCTGTATTAATTTTATAAATATATCAGATGTAATTCGTTAATATTTATTTCGATTGGTTTTAAAACTAATTGGTATAACTCATTTCTTAAATAAACTTTTCAACTTCATTGAGATAACTCCAAAAATAGCTTCAGAAATAATTCCTGAACTTAATTTCGATTCTCCTCGCGTTCTATCAGTAAATATAACTGGGACTTCAACAATATTAAATTTCTTTAAGTAGGCTTTAAACTTCATTTCAATTTGAAACGCATAACCTATAAACTTAACAGCATCTAAATCTATAGCTTCAAGAACTTGTTTTTTATAGCATACAAATCCGGCAGTAGTGTCATGAATTTTCATACCTGTTATTAATCGCACATACTTTGATGCTAAATAAGACATCAATACCCTTGCCATTGGCCAGTTAACTACATTAACACCTGTTTTATATCTTGACCCAATTGACATATCTGCACTTTCTAAATAGCACGCATTGTAAAGCTTCAAAATATCTTTTGGATTATGTGAAAAGTCGGCATCCATTTCAAAAATATAGTCGTAACCTTTTTGCAAACTCCATTTAAAACCATGAATGTAGGCCGTACCCAATCCAGATTTCTCTTTTCGCATCTCTAAAAACAACTTATCATGAAATTCTTTTTGCAATTCCTTAACTTTTAAGGCTGTTAAATCTGGGGAATTATCATCAACAATTAGAATATGTATCGTATCCGATTGAGAAAATACAGCACGAATAATAGCCTCTATATTTTCAATCTCATTATATGTTGGAATAATTACAACAGTATTAAGCATACTTCCTATTTATTGAAATCCTTTTTAGTTTTAGCAAATGTACATTAATCAGCGTTTAATTATTTTAAATATTTCCTAATAATATACCCTAATCTTAAAAATTATAATAATTTTAGGGCATGCTTCGTCATATCATTTCAAACGAAATATTTACCATACTATTAGTTATAGGCTTAATTATTGTTGCTGCTGCAAAATTAGCAGCACCTAAACGGTTTGATGACTTTATTTTAGTTTTAGGAAACGACAAATACCTAAAAATTTATTCAAGAGATCAGAAATTTTTCGACACGTTTGATGCCTTATTATTCATTAACTTAATTTTATCAGTTTCTGTTTTCTGTTTTATTACTTATAGACAGCTTACTGAAACACAAAATATATCAGGTAACACTATGTTTAAATTAACTTTTAGCATTGGTATTTTTATCCTTATAAAAGTTCTTATTGAGCGTTTAATTGGCAGCCTTTTTGAAATCGATAAACTGATTGATCAATATATATTTCAAAAAATAAGCTTTAAGAATTATTTAGGTCTTCTATTATTGCCCGTTAACGCATTATTACTTTATAGTTTTAAACCTACATTGACTATAATTTATAGTATAGTTTCCTTATTATTGATAGTAAATATTATTGGATTAATTAGTTCATTTAAAACACATCAAACTTTAATAAAAAACAACTTATTTTATTTTATTTTGTATCTTTGCGCTCTTGAAATCACACCCTATGTTATTTTATATAAGGTGTTTATTTCAAATTAAAAGAATAAACGACTCGCGCTTATGAAAGTGAAAACCATTTTAGTATCTCAACCAGAACCTAAAATAGAGAACTCGCCCTACTTCGATTTACAAGAAAAGCAACGTGTAAAAATAGATTTCAGACCATTTATTCATGTGGAAGGTGTGTCAGCTAAAGAAATTAGGCATCAAAAAATTGATTTAAGTGATTATACTGCTATTATTTTAACAAGTAGAAATGCTGTAGATCACTTTTTTAGAATTGCTGAAGAAATGCGATTTAAAGTTCCAGATTCCATGAAATATTTCTGTCAGTCTGAAGCTGTAGCTTACTATCTTCAAAAATATGTGGTATATAGAAAACGCAAAATTTATGTTGGTAAACGTACGTTTGCAGAATTATCTCCTTTGATTAAAAAATACAAAGACGAAAAATTCTTATTGCCTAATACCGATAAAGTAAAACCTGCTGTTCCTGAAACACTTGATGCTTTAGGTGTAAACTGGAAACAAGCTACGTTTTACAAAACTGTTGTTAGCGATTTATCTGATTTAGCAAATGTATCTTATGATGTATTAGTGTTTTTCAGTCCTTCAGGAATTGAATCTTTATTTCAAAACTTTCCAGATTTTAAACAAAACGAAACTAGAATAGCCGTTTTTGGAAACACGACTATTAAAGCTGTTGAAGAAAAAGGATTGCGTGTAGATATTGCTGCACCAACTCCTGAAACACCTTCAATGACAATGGCATTACAAAAATATATTGAAAAGGCTAATAAAGGGAAATAAAACTTTATTTAGTTATAGAATAAAAAAAGGGGATGATTTTAAAATCATCCCCTTTTTCATTTTATACTTAAAACGCATAACGTTGCGGGCCACCCCGCCTTATTTCTTCAGTACAATGCGCTTCAAATTTTTTAAAATTCTCTCTAAAGGCATTGGTTAATTTAAAAGCCATTTTGTAATAAGCTTCATCGTCATTCCAGGTTTGCCTTGGACTCAAAACACTTGTTGGCACTCTAGGGCAAGTTCTAGGTTGCGCCACTCCAAACACAGAATGAATATGATAATCATCATAATTATAAAGCCCTAAATGCCCATCCAAAACCGCATTAATCATGGCTCGTGTGTATTTTAATTTCATTCTAGTACCAATACCATATGGCCCTCCTGTCCAACCTGTATTAACCAGCCAAACATTTACTCCAGCATCAATCATTTTTTTACTTAACATTTCTGCATATTTAGACGGGTGCAACGGCATAAAAGGCGCACCAAAACATGCTGAAAACGATGGCACAGGCTCTTTAATACCTGCTTCGGTACCAGCTACTTTTGCCGTATAACCAGAAATAAAATGATAAGCTGCTTGACTAGGTGTTAACTTTGATATTGGAGGAATAACCCCAAAAGCATCAGCTGTTAAAAAGAATATATTTTTTGGGTTTTTACCCATTGATGGCTTCTGAATGTTTTCAATATGATGGATAGGGTAACTTACCCGTGTGTTTTGAGTAATTGAAGTGTCTCCAAAATCAACATCACCTTTATCATTTAAAATAACATTTTCAAGAATAGCTCCTTTTTTAATGGCATCATAAATTTCAGGCTCATTATCTCTAGACAAGTTAATCACTTTAGCGTAACAACCACCTTCAAAATTAAACACTGTATTTTCATTGGTCCAACCATGCTCATCATCACCAATTAAACTTCTATTTGGGTCGGTAGACAATGTTGTTTTTCCTGTACCAGACAAACCAAAAAAGATTGCCGTATCTCCAGCAGCACCAACATTAGCACTGCAATGCATAGGCATTGTATTTTTAAATACTGGAAGAATAAAATTTAATGCAGAAAAAATACCTTTTTTAATTTCCCCAGTATAACCAGTACCTCCAATTAATGCTATTTTTTTAGTAAAATTCAAAACAGCAAAATTGTGTTGACGCGTACCATCTTCATTTGCAACAGCCATAAAACCAGGTGCATTAACAATAGTCCACTCTGGGGTAAAGTTTTCTAATTCTGCCTCAATAGGCCGTAAAAACATATTATATGAAAACTGATTACTCCAAGGGTATTCATTAATAACTCGAATATTCAGTTTATAATTTTCGTCTGCGCAAGCATAACAGTCTCTAACAAAAAGCTCTTTTTCAGATAAATAATCTACAACCTTATTATATAATTTATCGAAATCATCAGGTGCAAAAGGAATATTAATATCACCCCACCAAATACGGTCTTTAGTTACGCCATCTTTTACAATAAATCTGTCTTTTGGTGATCGTCCAGTAAACTCACCAGTATTTATAGCCAAAGCACCAGATGATGACTCAACACCTAAACCTTTTGACACTGAAATATCATGAAGTTCATCAGGAGATAATTGATAATTTACTTTTGCATTTTTAATGCCATATATTTCCAGCGAAATCGTTTTTTTAACTTGGTTATAGTCTTCCATGATTTGGTTCAAAATTATATATTATACAAAATAAAGACAATTATTTAAAGTATCCATAATTTAATTATCTTTTTTAGATGAAATATTTAAAAAACAGACAAGCATAAAAACCCAAGCCATTATCAACAACAAACCACCTAATGGCGTTATAAAACCAATTGATTTAAAGTTAAAACCAGACAACTCATTGGTTGCCAATCCATAAATAGAACCAGAAAAAAATAAAAGCCCAAAAACCACCAAAAAGTAAATTATTTTCTTAGTTTTTTGTTGAATTAATGAAGTACTTCCAACAAATAGTAACAAAAGAGCGTGGTACATTTGATACCGAACACCAGTTTCAAAAGTTTGTTGTGATTCATAGGGAATCAAATCCTTTAGCGCATGTGCACCAAAAGCTCCTAAAATAATACTTAAAACCCCTAATAGTGATGCCGTAATTAAAATTGTTTTATTCATTTTCTATAAATTATTCGCAATAAATACATTTAATATTTATTAATTTCGTAAAATTGAATGCATTTTAAGCAATTCAACAATAAAAACAAAATTACTCAACTAAACTCAATATGCGAAAGATTTTAATCATTGGTTCTGGAAAATCAACATCGTATTTATTAAAATATCTTTTAGATAAATCTATAACTGAAAATTTATTTATAACAGTAGGCGATTTAAATATTGAACACGCCAAAATATTAGTTGATAATCATCAAAATGCTAAAGCTATAACTTTAGATGTTTTTGATGAATCATCAAGAACCAAAGGTATCAAAAATGCAGACATTGTAGTATCTATGCTACCTGCACGTTTTCATATTGAAGTAGCCAAAGATTGTATTACCTATAAAAAACACATGGTTACAGCTTCTTATGTAAGTGCAGATATGCAAGATTTAGATAATGCTGCCAAAGAAAACGGACTCATTTTAATGAATGAAATTGGCGTAGACCCCGGAATAGACCACATGAGCGCTATGCAAGTTCTAAACAAAATAAGAGCTAAAGGCGGCAAAATAATTTTATTCGAGTCCTTTACAGGAGGCTTAGTAGCGCCAGAAAGCGACAATAATCTTTGGAATTACAAATTCACTTGGAACCCACGAAATGTTGTTGTTGCAGGACAAGGTGGTACTGCAAAATTTTTACAAGAAGGCGCCTATAAATACATTCCTTATAGCCGTTTATTTAGGCGTACAGAGTTTTTAGAAATCGATAATTTTGGCCGTTTTGAAGTTTATGCCAATAGAGATTCTTTAAAATACCAAAATGCTTATGGCCTAAAAAACATTAAAACACTTTATCGTGGCACTATGCGTCGAGTAGGCTTTAGTCGCGCTTGGAATATTTTTGTAAGACTTGGAATGACTGATGACAGTTACACCATGGATGATAGCGAGAACATGAGTTACCGCGATTTTATAAATGCATTTTTGCCTTATAGCCCAACCGATTCGGTAGAACTAAAACTAAGACACGAACTTAAAATTGATCAAGACAATATAGTTTGGGATAAACTTATTGAACTTGACATTTTTAACCCAAACAAACCCGTAGAACTAAAAAAAGCCACTCCAGCCCAAATTCTTCAAAAAATATTAATGGATAGTTGGACACTCTCCAAAACCGATAAAGACATGATAGTTATGTACCATAAATTTGGTTATGAATTGCATGGAAAGCAATATCAAATCGATGCCAACATGGTGGTTCTTGGGGAAGACCAAACGTACACCGCCATGGCAAAAACTGTTGGTTTACCGGTTGCTATGGCAACACTTGCCATTCTAAATGGCAAAATAAAAACACCTGGAGTTCAAATTCCTATTACCAAAGAAGTATACCAACCCATTTTAGACGAATTACAACATTACGGCATCACTTTCCAAGAAAAAGAAGTGCCCTATTTAGGTTACAATCCATTAAATAATTAGAATTTGGGCGTTACCACTCCCGATAACTATCGGGAGGTCGGGCTTTCGGCAGTCGCTCCTTCCTACGTCAGGGAGCTTCAACAAATGCCTCAATCCCTAACGCAATTTATAGTTTCAATTTAAAATCAAATACTTATTTTTATGTTTTAGATTAAAACTAGATGAAACAAAAAAATAAAATAATAACAATAGACGGTATAGATAAAAAAATACTTCGTGCCTTAACCACAGATGCCAGAACCCCAATTCTAGAAATTGCCAGAAACGTTGGCATATCAGGAGCAGCCATACACCAACGCTTACGTAAACTAGAAAAATCAAAACTTATTTCTGGCTCAAAATTTATTATAAATCCTGAGATTTTAGGTTTTACAACCTTAGCTTTTGTTGGTATTTATCTTGACAAAGCTGCCAATACAGATGATGTAGTTAGAGCATTAAAACGTATTCCTGAAGTTTTAGAGTGCCACTACACCACAGGTAATTACAGCCTATTTATTAAACTACTAAGTAAAGATAATGCCCATTTAATGCGCCTACTTCATGAAAAAATTCAAACAATTACAGGCGTTCAACGTACAGAATCGCTTATTTCTTTAGACCAACAAATAGATAGGCAAGTGCATATTTAGAACACAAAAACCCAAGCGTTGCTTGGGTTTTTGTGTTTTATTATGAGCTACTGAAACATAATTCGACTGTGCTCATCACAAGAGTTCAGCATGACAAAATTCTTTTGTTACATCTTCATCAACCAAGAACGCACATCAACTTCTTGTTTAATAATTTTACGTAAGTCTTCAATTTTTACACGTTCCTGATCCATAGAATCTCTATGACGAATGGTAACCGTGTTATTTTCTTTAGTATCATGATCTACAGTAATACAAAAAGGAGTTCCGTTAGCGTCTTGTCTTCTATAACGTCTTCCAACCGCATCCTTTTCATCGTATATTACATTAAAGTCCCATTTTAAATCCTCAACAATTTGTTTTGCAATTTCTGGCAAACCATCTTTTTTAACCAAAGGCAAAATAGCTGCTTTTGTAGGTGCTAAAACACTTGGTAATTTTAAAACAGTACGTGATTTTCCATCTCCTAAATCTTCTTCTTGTAAAGAATTCGAGAAAACAGCTAAAAACATACGGTCTAAACCTATTGATGTTTCTAAAACATACGGTGTATAACTTGCATTATCTTCATGGTCAAAATATTGTAATTTCTTTCCAGAATGTTCTTCGTGCGCCTTTAAATCAAAATCGGTACGCGAATGAATGCCTTCTAATTCTTTAAAACCAAATGGGAATTTAAATTCAATATCGGCAGCAGCATCAGCATAATGTGCTAGTTTTTCATGGTCATGAAAACGGTAATTATCAGCTCCCATCCCTAAAGATAAGTGCCATTTCATTCTATGTTCTTTCCAGTGCTCGTACCATTCTTTTTGAGTCCCTGGTTTTATAAAAAATTGCATTTCCATTTGTTCAAACTCACGCATTCTAAAAATAAATTGTCTTGCAACAATTTCATTTCTAAACGCTTTACCAGTTTGCGCAATTCCAAAAGGAATTTTTTGTCTGCTTGTTTTCTGTACGTTCAAAAAGTTAACAAAAATACCTTGCGCCGTTTCTGGTCGTAAGTATAAATCCATAGCACTTTCAGCCGAAGCACCAAGCTTAGTACCAAACATTAAATTAAACTGCTTAACATCGGTCCAGTTTTTACTTCCTGTTAATGGGTCTGCAATTTCTAATTCTTCAATAAGGGCTTTTACATCAGCTAAATCTTCATTTTCTAAAGATTTTGCCATCCGCGAAAGCGTTGCATTTATTTTCTCTTGGTAACCAACTACACGCCCGTTAGTAGCCACAAATTCTTCTTTATTAAACGCATCTCCAAAGCGTTTTGCAGCTTTTTTAACTTCCTTATCAATTTTAGCTTCAATTTTAGCACAATAATCTTCTACTAAAACATCTGCTCTATAGCGCTTTTTAGAATCTTTATTATCTATTAAAGGATCATTAAAGGCATCAACATGCCCTGAAGCTTTCCAAGTTGTTGGATGCATAAATATTGCAGCATCAATACCAACTATATTTTCATTCATTTGCACCATGGCTTTCCACCAGTAGTCGCGTATATTTTTCTTTAATTCTGCTCCGTTTTGCGCATAGTCATATACTGCACTTAAACCGTCATAAATTTCACTGCTTTGAAACACATATCCGTATTCTTTTGCATGCGAAATTACCTTCTTAAATTTATCATCTTGATTTGCCATAGGTGCAAAAATAAAAAACCGCTTAAAACAAACGTCTTTTTGTGAAAAATAATTAAGTTTACAAGACAACATTTCTACACAATGCTTAAATCTATCGTTAATTTGTTCTTTCCGAAGGTATGTTATGCTTGTAATAACTTATTAAATGACAGCACTGATACTATTTGCTTGGACTGTAGACATGACTTACCTGTTACAAATTTTCATTTTGACAATAACGATAGTTTAAAAAAAGTGCTTTATGGACGTGCCAAAATTGAACATGGAACCGCACTTTTTAGGTTTGAAAAAAAAGGCAATGTGCAACGGCTTATTCATAATCTTAAATATAAAGACCATGAACACATTGGTTTTCTTTTAGGAAATTGGTTGGGAGGTGAGTTAAAAAAACTTGATGCTTATAAAAGTATTGATGTTGTAATTCCTGTGCCACTTCATAAAAATAAGCTTAAAAAAAGAGGCTTTAATCAAGTAACAAAATTTGGTCAACAAATAGCTATTGCTTTAAAAACTGATTATTTAGATGATGTGCTTTTAAAAGTAACCAACACAAAATCGCAAGTGAATAAAAAACGTTTAGCGCGTTGGAATAATAATGAAGAATTATTCACCCTTGAAAATCAAATCAAAATTGAAAATAAGCATATTTTAATTGTTGACGACATTATTACTACTGGCGCAACACTTGAAGCTTGTATTTCGGTTTTAAACCAAGCGAATAAAATAAAAATAAGTATTGCCACTATGGCAATAGCATAAGTGTAATAACCGTTATATTTTTTAACTGAATTTATGTAGGTTTGTAGAAATTTAAAATTGTTGATGAACAAAACCCTTTCAAATTTTATTTTTGCCTTTATTATTGGTTTAGTTTTTATAAGCTGTGCTAATCGTGGAACACCAGGTGGTGGCCCAAAGGATGAAATCCCGCCAAGTATTATAAAATCGGATCCAGAAAATTATTCCACTAACTTTAATGGCAATGAAATTAGAGTCTACTTTGATGAGTATATTAAAATAAAAGACATAAGCAAACAGCTTATCATTTCGCCTCCAATGAAAACGCAACCAGATGTCAAGCCAATTAGCGGAGCTAGTAAATATATTACCATTAAAATTTACGACACGTTGCAACCAAATACCACTTATGCATTTAATTTTGGAAATAGTATAACTGACAATAACGAAGGAAACCCATATCCATACTACAGATACGTGTTTTCTACCGGAAATTATATTGATTCGCTTTCAGTAAAAGGGAACATTGTAGATGCCTTAAAAAAAGAGCCAGAAACTTTTGTAAATGTGGCACTTTACGAGGTTGATTCTACTTTTACAGATTCAATTATTTATAAAGAAAATCCTAAATACATAACGAATACGCTGGATAGTTTAACAACGTTCTCTATTGAAAATCTGAGACCTGGAAAGTATCTGTTGATGGCATTAAAAGATGGTAATGGAGATAATAAATTTCAACAAAAAACAGATCAAATAGCGTATCATAAAAGTTTTATTGAAGTACCCAACGACTCCTCATACACCTTAAGGCTTTTTAAGGAAGAGTTAGATTACAACGCTACTAGACCTAGATTAATTTCTGGCGAAAAAATAGCCTTTGGTTATGAAGGCGATAACGAAGGCATGGATATAAATATTATATCTGAGACACCTCCTGAATTTGAATACCGCATTACTAAAGACCCTAAAACAGACACCTTAAATTATTGGTATAAACCAAGATTAGAAGTAGACTCTTTACTTTTTAAGGTTACTAGAAATGATTTTGAAAAAGAGTTTACTGCTAGAATAAGTGAACAAAAAAGAGACACTTTAGTTATTGGAGCATCGCCTTCTGGTAATATTGGTTATGAAGAAGATTTTAAAATTTCTGGTACTACTCCGCTATTAAATTTTGATACATCCAAAGTTACCATGATGGATAAAGATTCAACAGCCGTAGAATTCATAACAGATTTTGATACTATAAGAAATATGTATGTATTTCAATTTGATAAAACTGAGAACAACAAATACAGCATAGAAGTCCTTCCAGAAGCTTTTGAAGATTTTTTTGGTGATAAAAACAAAGACACCTTATCATATACTTTGAGAACTCAAAAAACTTCAACTTTTGGGTATGCAAGATTAACCTTATTAAATGCAACTTATCCACTTATTGTTCAATTAACAGATAGAAATGGAGCGTTAAAATATGAACGTTATGCCAAGAAATCAAAAACCATTGATTTTTTTAACCTTACCCCGAGTATCTATTCTATAAGGATTATTCATGATTCCAATGGAAATAAAAAGTTTGATACGGGAAACTATTTAAAAAAGATTCAACCTGAAAAAGTAAGTCACTTCCAAGAAATTGAAATTAGGGCAGATTGGGGGATTGAAGAAACACTCTCTTTTAGGTAATATTAAAAGTATCTCTATCATCTAAAAACTTGAGCTTTTTTCTATAGACTTGAATATGTCGTTTCTCTAAAGTTACAATTTCCACATCTTCTTCATTGGGCTTGAAATTAGTTATAATGTCCCCTAAAACATTGTAGACTGCTGAATGACCCGAGTATTCACTTTTAACACCATCAATCCCTACTCTATTTACGCCAATACAGTAACACATATTTTCAATAGCACGAGCTTTTAATAAGGCATCCCAAGCAGAAACCCTTGGTTTTGGCCAATTAGCAATATAAAGTAAAACATCATAATCCTCGGTATTTCTTGCCCAAACAGGGAAGCGTAAATCATAACAAATAAGCGGGCAAATTTTCCATCCTTTATAATTTATAATTACTTTTTCTTTACCAGGAGTATAGATTTTATCTTCTCCTACTAAGGTAAATGCATGCCGCTTATCATAAACAATTACTTGCCCAGATGGGGCAACAAAAAGTAGTCTGTTATAAAAATTATTATTTTCTGAAATAACAATGCTCCCAACTATTGCGGTATCGGTTTTTTTAGCAGATTCTATCATCCAAGAGACAGTTGCTCCACCCATAGTTTCTGCCACTGAGGATGCATTCATGGTAAAACCTGTGTTAAACATCTCAGGAAGTACTATAATATCAACTCCCTTAGAAATAGTATCGATTTTCTTGGTGAAATTTACACGATTTAGGGTTGGGTTTTCCCAAACTAAATCAGACTGGATTAACGCTATTTTAAGTTCTTCTTGCATTTAAAACTATTTTATGCTAGACCTTAAAATAACACTTTTTGATTTTATTACAAAACAGAAAAATAATAATTCTACTTTTATATTCAAACCATATAGTCTACTAAAATAAGTTACGCTAATTTTTTCTTTGCTTTAGCAGAAGTTTGTTTATATCGCTCAATTTTTTCTAACCATTTTTCTTCATCTTCAGGAGACAATTTACCTTGCCCCTTAAGCTTCTCATATTTCTTAATGGCCTTTTTGTGCTTTTTTGTGGATTTATCAAATTTAGATTGCGCTTTCTGACGTTTCTTTAATGCTTTTTCAGCCTTTTTTTGTCTCTTTTCTGCTTTTAACTGGTCTTTTTTAGCCTTTTCTATACGCTTTTGAGCATCTTCGGCTGCTTTAATTTGAGTTGCTTTTTTATTGAAAGATGTTCGAATTCCTTGTTTATCTTCAACTGATAAATTATCTGTTATATCAACACTATCCTTAAATATTCTATCTTTTTTTATTTCATAACTCACCCCATTAAAACTTATGTTTTGGGCGTTAACTAAAAAACCAAATCCTAAAAACAATACTAGTATCAAAAATCTCATAATTCTTTTTTTAAATTTTATATCCAATATTTAGACACAAAACTTTTCAAAAAGTAACTTAAATATGGTTTAAAATTTCAGCAGCTCTTTTTAAGGTGTCATCCTTTTTGGCAAAACAAAAGCGCAACAACTTGTTATCTAGATTGTTTTCATTGAAAACAGATAACGGAATAGAGGCTAAACCAAATTCTCTAGTGAGCTTTTTTGCAAAATCAACATCGTGCTCCTGAGTAATTTTAGAATAATCTAGCACTTGAAAATAGGTGCCTTTAGAAGGCGTAAACGTGAATCTAGAATCTTTAATTAAACTTAAAAACAAATCACGTTTCTTTTGATAAAACGCAGGTAATTCCAAATAATTCTTTGGCTCTTGCATATAATCTGCAATCCCTTTTTGAGTAGGATGATGCACACAAAACACACTAAATTGATGCACTTGCATAAACAATTCCATAAGCTCTTTTGGGGCACAACAATAGCCAACGCGCCAACCTGTATTATGGAAGGTTTTACAAAATGATGCTACAACAAAACTTCTAGATTTTAAATCTGGAAACAAACTGGCACTTTGGTGTTTTTCTCCATCGTAAACCATATGCTCATAAACCTCATCGCTTAAAACAATAATATTTGTGTTTTTAGTGATGCGTTCTAAAGCCAACATATCTTCTTTTGAAAACACAGTTCCAGAAGGGTTATGCGGCGTATTTATAATAATCATTTTAGTTTTACTATTAATCTTAGAATTTACATCATCCCAATCTACACTAAAACTTGGAGCTAAAAGCTGAATTGGAATCACTTTACCTCCATTTAATTTTATTCCAGGTTCGTAACTATCATAAGCAGGTTTGAAAATAATCACCTCATCATCCTGCCTTATAAAAGCCGATAAGATGGTTGAAATAGCTTGTGTTGCACCAGCGGTAATAGTAATTTCATTTTCTATCTGATATGATACATTATATAATGAATTAATTTTTTTAGCAATGGCTTCGCGCAACTCAAGATTCCCAGTTATTGGGGCATATTGATTATAGCACGAATTCATAGCCTTACTAACCAAATCGATTAACTTTTGGTCACTGCCAAAATCTGGAAATCCTTGAGACAAGTTTATGGCATTGTGCTTTTTTGCCAAATTACTCATTATTGAAAAAATCGTAGTTCCTACTTCAGGAAGTTTAGAATCATGCTGCATGAAAGTAAAGATACTAATACCAAACAAATTTTACACTCCTAATTTACTCAGCAACTCTTGTTTGAAAGTTCTACCAATTGGAATTTTATTCTCTTTTATGTAAATAGTATTTCCAGAAATTTTATTGACAAAGGAACTATTAATAATGAAAGACTTATGTACTTGAATAAACTGATTCTTTGGAAGTTTTATATTCCAATTTTTTAAAGAGTCTATATAAGATAGTCGTTGGTTTTCAGTTACGACTGTAATATAATTTCGTTCGGATTCGATGTATAAAATTTTATTTAGAACAATTTTATGAAGTGTTTTATCTACGTTTAAAAAAATAGTTTCTTCATTGTTTTCAGAAAAAGTTTCAATAGCTCCTACTCTTTCTTTTGCTTTATTAATCGCCTTTAAAAATCTATCAAACGAAAATGGTTTTACCAAATAATCAACAATAGTGTCTAACTCAAAACTATTAACAGCATATTCAGAATATGCCGTAGTCATAATAATTGCAGGCGGGTTTTTAATTGTTTTTATAAAATCTAGCCCAGATATATCTGGTAAATTAATATCTAAAAAAACCACATCTATAGATTCTGAATTTAAAAATGAATTAGCTTCAATAGCAGCTTTAAACGTATCCATCAATTCTAAATTAGGGATTTTTGCAATAAAATTTTTTAAAATTTTTTGCGCAGGAATTTCGTCTTCTATTATAACACACTTCATTTTAAATCAAGTTTTAAAACCACTTTAAAAGTATCAGTCTTGTTAATATTAAACTTATAATCATCTTTATAAATAAGGTCTAAACGCTTTTCAAGGTTTTGCAAACCAATTTTCAAATCGGTAGTTGTTACTTTCTCAGTATCAAAAGCATTCTCACATATAAAATTTAATACACCTTGCTCAACATTAATATTCAAATTAATTTCACTATTCAAAACACTATGCTTAAATGCATTTTCAATAATAGTAATTAAAAGCAATGGTGCTATTTGGCGCTTAAAAGAATCAACCGATTTGTTATAGCTTATGCGTTTAACGCCTTCTGTTCTTATAGTCTGAAATTTAATATAGTTATCAATAAAATGAATTTCTTTTTCTAATGAAATAGTCTTCTCATTACTTTCATATAGTACATGCTTTAAATTATCAGAAAGCATCAATATTAGCTCTGGTGTTTCATTTGGTTTTTCAATTGAATACGAATAAATAGTATTCAAATTATTAAACAATACATGCGGATTTATTTGCGATTTTAGAAATTTCAACTCCATTTCAGCATGTTCATTCTTCACCTTAATCACTTCTTCTTGCTCATCAATAAATCGGTATAAAACCCATATAAATGAAAAGAATATAAGCGGTACAAGTGTTTGCCATAAATAGTCGCTTAAACATTTAGGAATACTACATCCACATTGAGCAAACGCATAACAGTACAACTGTGTGGCAAAAAATGAAATGGCAGCAAACACAAAAACATACAAAACATACAGCTTCTTTTTGACGAAAAAAGGCAGCAAAAAAAAATTATTCATATAAACAATAGCCACTAGAAGTGCTACATATTGTAAAAATGGATTTTCTTTCCAATAAAAATCTGAAAACAAAAACAAGGATACAAATACAAATAGCATCCAAAAGAGGATATGTACCAAAACTTGCGATGTGTATTTATTTATGAAAGTCATTTTTTAAAAGTAACCAGAAAAGCCAAAACCATCAAACATTATGTACAAAAGTCGGTTTTGCAGTTACCAATGTATAATAATATGCCGTTTGTAAATACAAGCTAGGCATTAGTATTATTCATATTGCTATGCATACACATTTTTAGATTTTTAAGAATTAGGATTCTATTTTTGATGAAAACAATCAAAATCATCACATGAAACGAACACTCTTATTAATCATTTTACTCAGTTTACAATTTAGTTTTTCTCAAAGCTTAAATCACATTGAATTTGATAAAAAAGGAAACGAAGTTTTGCTAGGTGTAATAAACAAAAATGGTTTAACCTCTAATACTTTTAATACTTGGTTTTCAAAAAATCATAAAAACTACTTGGTTAATAAAGGCATTACTAAACAACTTAAAGATTCTTTAAAACACTATGAAATCAAAGTATTTTTAGGCACCTGGTGTGGCGATAGCAAAAAAGAAGTTCCAAGGTTTTACAAAGTTATTGAAGCTGCAAAATTTCCTGAAAGTCAATTACAGGTTATTGCGGTTAATAGAACTAAAGAAGCCTACAAACAAAGTCCGAATCATGAAGAAAAAGGTCTAAATATTCATCGTGTACCAACATTTATTTTATACAAAAACGGGAAAGAAGTAAATAGAATTGTTGAACATCCGAAAGAAACTTTAGAACGTGATATGCTGAATATAGTTACTAACAATAAATACAGACCCAATTATTCAGTTGCAAATTATATGAATCATTTACTTGAAACAAAACCTTTAGATAGCCTTAAAATGGACGAATCTAATTTAATTTCTAGGTTTTCTGAATTCACAAAAGGAAGTCGTGAGTTAAACACATATGGTTATTCATTATTACGCTCAAACCAAATAGAAAAAGCGCTGTATGTTTTTGATTTTAATTCGAAAATATACCCATACAAAAGCAACGTTTATGATAGCTTGGGAGAAGCACAATTAGAAGCAGAAAACACCAATGAAGCATTGAAAAACTATTATAAAGTACTAAGTTTAAAACCTGATAACGAAAATGCTTTGAAGATGATTGAGAAGATTCTAGAAGTTAGAAGACTGAAGACTGAAGACTGATAATACTAAACAATCTCCATCTTTTTCAATAAAAATGACGCGTTCATATTTTGGCAAATACCAGTTTTCAATTTATAATCAAAATGGAGTTCATCATTAATTATTTCAGCATCAAAATAGTAGTTTTTTACATCATCTAATTCTTGCTCAATTTCACATAAACTTAAATCGTGGGTAGCAATAATACCTGTAGCGTTAGATGCCACTAATTTTTCAACAAATTTTCTGGAACCAATCGCTTTATCTGTACTATTGGTTCCTTTTAAAATTTCATCTAAAACAATAAAATAAGGTTCTTTTTGAATGGCATCAACAATAAACTTCAAGCGTGTTAATTCTGAAAAGAAATACGAACTATCATCTGTTAACGAATCTGTGGTACGCATACTAGTAATTAATTTTACTGGTGAATATTGCGTAGATTTTGCACAAACAGGCAAACCAACATTTGCCATAACAATATGAAGAGATACGGTTCTTAAAAACGTGCTTTTTCCAGCCATATTTGCACCAGTAACAATAAAAAACTGCTCGTTTTCAATAGTTAAATCACTATCAACACGTTTTTCCTTATTTAACAATGGATGTCCCAAATTTTCTGCTTTTATAACCGTACCATCTTTTACAATTTCTGGAAACATGAACTCGGGATGGTTGTATGCATAATTTCCAAGTGAATTATAAGCATCAAAAAAGGACACAACTTCAAACCAATCAGAAACTTTATCTGCATATTGGCTAATCCATTGTTCTATTCGGTAACTATTCTGCACATCTGTTAGAAAATAACCATTACCAAAAATAGCCCCAATAATGTTGTTTCGATTATCTAAGGCATCTAAAGACTTCGAAAAAGTCTTGAAAATATCAGATGCTTTTTTATCACCAAACTTAATTTGTTTCTGCTTTTGCTTTAAAAATTCCGAAGTAAACGATTCGTTTTCAATCAAATCTAGCAAAGTTGCATATTGGCGAAAGGTATCACGAATTTTATCAGTATTTGAAGCTAATGCGTTTATTTTTTTAAGATAACGCCCCGTTAAAGCCAAACCTAAAAACAACCAATAACCTATTAAAGCTTGATAGTTTATAACACCAAAAACGATAAGCACAAATAGAACTATTGACGCTAAACTGAATGCAGTAGGCATCCAAGACATGGCTTTTGGTAAAAATGTTTTATGATTTTTCAACCAACCAATAATCTGTTTTGCAGGCGTTTCAACATCCACCAAATTTGATGTTGCCGAATAATATTGACGCCATTTAGGTTTATAACTTAGCTCTTTAATAGCCTCTTGCCTAAATTCAATATCATCAACTTGATTTGCCATTAAAGCATTTGCTAATTGATGAGTACCTTCATTTATAGTGGTTCTATTAATGAATTGAAAAAATGAACCACGACCAAATAAATCAATATCCAAACTATAAAAATGTGTTGAATCTAGAAATACCAAGCCATCATTTCTATTATAAAAATCGCCTGATGCTATTTTAATTTCATCTTCATTAATAGTAACTAAAGCCTTATTAAAATCTCTTTGACGCTTAACATCAGTATGTTTTGAAAGTAAATAAATAAATAAAACAACACCTAGAATACCAATAGAAAGAGCAATTTGCCATTGCCCAAAAAAGAAATAAATACCAAAGCCAGTAACTAAAAACACTAACAAACGTAACGAACTAAGTCCCGTCATTTGTTTATACAAGTTTTTAACCTCGTTCTGGTAGGTTTTTAAATGTGTTTTATAATATTTTAAAGGGTTTTCCATTTTTAAATTAATGTACCGTAAAGAAACAAAAAAGCCCCGAAACATATCGAGGCTTTGCTTTTATTTTTATTCTATAATTAATCTCTTCCGCCAAAAATTTGAAGCGCCCAATACAATAGATTTGCTAAAGCACCAATAGCAGCAACTAAATATGTTCTAGCAGCCCATTTTAAAGCATCTTCAGAACCTTTATACTCTTCTGGCGTTACCATATTTTTATTCTTTAACCATGCTAATGCTCTATTACTAGCATCGTATTCAACAGGCAACGTAATAAAGCTAAACAACGTAGCAGCTCCCATAAACACAACTCCTAAAACAGCTACCCACCAGCCTAAACCTAAGCCAGCAGCACCACCTAAAACCAAACCACCTATAACTAACCATTGAGACATACCAGAAGTTACACTAACCACAGGCACCAATGTAGAACGCATTTGCAACCAACTATAAGCTTGCGCATGTTGTACAGCATGACCACATTCGTGGGCTGCCACCGCCGCTGCTGCTGCATTACGTTGGTTGTAAACAGACTCACTTAAATTAACCGTTTTGTTTTTTGGGTTGTAATGGTCTGTTAAACTTCCTGGTGTAGAAATAACCTCAACATCACTTATGCCGTGGTCTGCTAACATTTTTTGAGCAATCTCAGCACCACTCATACCATTTCTAAGCTGTACTTTAGAGTATTTTGCAAACTTTCGCTTTAAAGTATTACTAACCAACCAACTTACTAAAGCAACCGCTCCAATTAATATATAATATCCAAACATTGTTTTTTTAATTTTTAAATTCTAAATAAAGATAGCAAAAATAACGCCAAGTTTTCAAACTGAATAATTGTCAGTTACCTATTTTATTGAATAAAGAAACGTCCAATCCTTAAAAAAGGATTAGACGTTTCAAATTGAAACTAATAAAATGAAATTTTAGGCCATTGCTATATCAAAAGCCTCGGCAATTTCTTTGTATACAACATCTCCTTTTACAATATTTAAGCCTTTAGCGAAAGTTGCACTACTATTGCATGCTTTTTCCCATCCTTCGTTTGCCAATTTAATAACATAAGGCAAAGTAACATTAGTCAATGCCACAGTAGAAGTATAAGGTACTGCTCCTGGCATATTTGCAACACAATAATGTACTACATCATCTATAATATATGTAGGGTCTTCATGCGTAGTTGCTTTAGTAGTTTCAAAGCAACCGCCTTGGTCTACCGCAACATCTACAATTACGGTTCCCGGCGTCATGTCTTTAAGCATATCTTTAGTAATTAATTTAGGTGCTTTAGCGCCTTTTATTAACACACCACCAATAATTAAATCCGCCTCTTTAATACGTTTTCGTATATTGTATTCGCTAGAAAATTCGGTAACCACATGATTTGGCATTACATCATTTACATAACGTAACTGCTTCATGCTTATATCCATTACCGTAACATGTGCGCCCAATCCAGCCGCCATTTTAGCCGCTTGAACTCCAACAATACCTGCGCCTAAAACTAAAACCTTCCCTGGAGGTACTCCTGGAACTCCGCCTAACAATACACCGCGTCCTTTAATAGGTTTTTCTAAATATTTGGCACCTTGCTGAATGGACATTCTACCAGCAACTTCAGACATAGGAATTAACAATGGTAAAGAACCATTTTCATCCTCAACCGTTTCATAAGCAATACAAATGGCATTACTTTTAATCATGGCTCTGGTTAAAGTTTCACTCGATGCAAAATGAAAATATGTAAAAACAACCTGATTCGGCTTAATTAATTCGTATTCCTCTTCTATAGGTTCTTTCACTTTTACAATCATATCACTAGACCCATAAACCTCTTCTATAGAATCTAAAATAACAGCCCCTACTTCCTGATAATCCTTATCAAAAAAGCCACTACCAAAACCAGCACTGGATTGTATATAAACGATATGATTTCTTTTAGTAAGCTCAAAAACTCCAGCAGGCGTCATACCTACCCTATTTTCGTTGTTTTTAATTTCTTTCGGAACACCAATTTTCATAATCTGTTTTTTAGGGTTTTCTTTGTACAAATTACAACGAAAACCCTAAAAAACAGACTATAAAACTCAGACTGAAAGATTTTTATGAATTTTAAAAAAATGAAAAAGAAATTTTATTGATTTGGAAATTTCGACTAAAAAGCACCCCTCTAAATTATCAATTTAGCTTATTTCTTGCCGTACTTAATTTTAAAAAACAGCAATAAAAACGATGATACCACCGTAATACTATTAGCAAAAATCATGGATGGGCTGTTTTTCAGAAATCCATAAGTCAACCAAGCTATAATACCCACAAAAAATATCAATAGCATAGGCAAGGACAAACTCGACACATCTTTTGTTTTCCAAGTTTTATAAACTTGTGGTAAAAATGCCGCGGTTGTTAAAATTGCTGCCAAAAAACCAATGAGTTCTATATAATCCATTTGCTAATTTTAAATATTTGGGCGTTACCCGAAAAGGGTCGGGCTATCCGTTACAAGTCCTCGCACCTCCTGCGTCGGGCTGTGGGCTTTCCACTTCTATCTCTAACGCAGAACAGACCGAAATCATTCAACTTTTGTCATTTCGACGATAAGAGAAATCTCATAATCAAATGCGGTATAAATTATGAGATGTCTCAATCGTGCCCCACCCCGATAGCTATCGGGACGACATGACTAAAAAACAATCCTCTGTCATTCCTGCAAAGGCAGGAATCTATTTTATGTTTTCCTAATGGATTCCTGCCTTCGCAGGAATGACAAAACACGTTACCCAACAATATTAACAATCTTCCCAGGCACAACAATCACCTTTTTAGGTGTACGTCCTGCTAATTGCTCCTGTGTTTTTTCGTTTGCTAAAACGGCTTTTTCAATAGCATCTTTACTCATATCTAATGGTAATTCCATAGTAAAACGCATTTTACCATTAAATGAAATCGGGTAATTTTTGCTACTTTCCACTAAATGACTTGCATCAAACTCTGGAAAAGATGCCTTTGAAATACCTTCATAATTTTGAGGTAAATCATCAACATCTATAATTTTACCAAATTGAATACTCGCAAAAAGTTGTTCAGCAATATGAGGAGCATAAGGTGAAATTAAAACCAATAACGGTTCAAGTATTTCTTTACTTGTACACTTTTGAGCCGTTAACTCATTTGCAGCAATCATAAACGTAGACACCGATGTATTAAACGAAAAGTTCTCAATATCTTCTTGAACTTTTTTAATGGTTTTGTGTAACGTTTTTAAAGCATCTTTTGTTGGCGTTGCATCTGTAACTTTCAATCCGTTATCATCTGCATATAATTTCCAAAGTTTTTTAAGAAAACTATGTACACCTGTAATACCGGCAGTATTCCAAGGTTTGTATTGTTCTAAAGGACCTAAAAACATTTCGTATAAACGTAAACTGTCTGCACCGTAATCTTCAACAATATCATCTGGATTAACAACGTTATATTTGGATTTCGACATTTTTTCGACGTCTCTATAGGTAGTGTAATTACCATTTTCATCTGTAATAAAAATTGCGTCTTTAATAAAGGAGAATAAGGAATCTTGTTTCAAACTTTCAATATCTAGGAAATCTGACGTTCCTTTAAGATGATTTAAACTAACTCTAAAAGGCGTGAATGTTCCGCTAAATTCATCTCCAACATACTTAACATTGAAACCCTTGGATTTATATTCAGCAATTATTTCATCGATTATTTTTCGGGTAATATTATCCAATTCTCCCTTTAAACCTTTATCATAAGATTCTTTAGGAATGACATATTTTTTATTTTTTATTCCTGCTTTTGCTGCCTCAACCACATCTGTAGGTTTCTCATAAGATAAACCTGGACCAAAACCATAACAAAAAGCACTAGTCCCCAAAATCATTCCTTGGTTAATCAACTTTTTAGCATATTCATCTTTTGGCACAACACCTTTATCAAATAAGAATTTTTGCCAAAAACGCGAGTACAATAAATGTCCTGTGGCATGCTCGCTTCCGCCTATGTATAAATCAACGTCTTGCCAATAATCAAGTGCTTCTTTACTTGCAAATTCGTTTTCATTGTGAGCATCCATATAGCGGTTAAAATACCATGAACTTCCTGCCCAACCGGGCATGGTATTCAACTCTAATGGATGAATCGTTTCGTTATCAATCAAGTCATTCGAAACCACTTCATTTTTATTGGTATCCCAAGCCCAAACGGTTGCATTTCCTAATGGTGGCTCGCCGGTTTCGGTTGGTAAATATTTTTCTACTTCTGGTAACTTAATTGGCAAATGTGAAGCATCAATCATTTGCGGCATGCCTTTTACGTAATACACAGGAAATGGCTCGCCCCAATAACGTTGGCGACTAAAAACGGCATCGCGCAAACGGTAATTGGTTTTCCCTTCACCTTGACCAATTTGCTCCAACTCGTAAATAGCACGTTTGGTTGCTTTTTTATAATTGAGTCCGTTAAGGAAATCACTATTACCAATAACGGTTTTATCCTTATCTGAAAATGCAGATTCCGAAATATCTACACCTTCAAAAATATTTATAATTGGAATATTAAAATGATTAGCAAATGCATAATCTCTTTCATCACCGCAAGGCACAGACATTACTGCTCCTGTTCCGTAACCTGCTAAAACATAATCGCCAATCCAAACAGGAATAGGTTCTTTTGTAAACGGATGTTCGGCATACGCTCCTGTAAACGCTCCCGAAATGGTTTTTACATCGGCCATTCTATCGCGCTCACTACGTTTTGCTGTCGCTAAAATATAAGCATCAACAGCAGCTTTTTGCTCTGGAGTTGTTATTTGTTGTACTAATTCGTGTTCTGGTGCTAACGTCATGAAACTAACACCGAAAATGGTATCGGGTCTGGTTGTGAAAACAGAAATAGTTGTTGGTTGTTGGTTATTAGTTATTGGCAAAACGTTAAATGTCACAGACGCACCAACCGATTTTCCAATCCAGTTACGCTGACTTTCCTTTAAACTATCTGTCCAATCAATTTTATCTAAACCTTGAAGCAAACGTTCTGCATAAGCAGAAATTCGCATACTCCATTGGGTCATCTTCTTTCTAATTACAGGATGTCCGCCACGTTCTGAAACACCATTAATTATTTCATCGTTTGCCAAAACTGTTCCTAGTGCAGGACACCAGTTTACTTCAGTTTCCGCTAAATACGTTAATCTGTATTGTAATAATATTTGTTGCTGTTTTTCAGATGAAAAAGACTTCCAATCTTCAGCAGAAAATGGTTGGATATTTTCATCACAAACAGCATTTACTTTGTCATTGCCGCCCGAAGAAAAAATAGTTTCTAAAGTAGAAATATCTTCCGCTTTATCAGAATCATTATTATACCAAGAATTAAACAGTTGAATAAAAATCCACTGTGTCCATTTGTAATAATTCGGGTCTGATGTTCTCACTTCTCGAGACCAATCGAATGAAAACCCAATTTGATCTAATTGACGACGATAGGTTGCAATATTATCTTTAGTAGTAATCGCTGGATGTTGTCCTGTTTGAATAGCGTATTGTTCCGCAGGTAAACCAAAAGAATCATAGCCTTGCGGATGCAATACATTAAACCCTTGATGGCGTTTGTAACGTGCATAAATATCTGAAGCAATATACCCTAACGGATGCCCTACGTGTAAACCTGCCCCACTAGGATAGGGAAACATATCTAAAACGTAGTATTTAGGTTTATTACTATTATTTTCAGCTTTAAATGTTTGGTTTTCTGCCCAATACTTTTGCCATTTGGCCTCTATGTCGTTGAAATTGTATTTCATTTTGGTGTATTCTCTTCCGCTTTATAAGGCGCAAATTTACGTTTTATAAATAAACTTAAAAACCTTTTATTTTAATAGTTTAATAAGTAAAATAGCATGCTGTTTTAATAATATACATTTACTTTTGATGCCTTAATAACAACCTATTGAATTCAAATATTTATAAAGCGCATTTTGCGCTTCTGGGAGCCAATTTAATTTATGGTGCTAATTATATTATTGCCAAAGGTATTATGCCTGAAAAAATAAATCCAAATGCGTTTGTATTTATTCGATTAGCTTGCTGCGTAGTTTTATTCTGGACTATTAAATTTTTCTTTGTTAAAGAAAAAGTTGAACGTAAAGACTTTTTAAGATTGGTGCTTTGTGGTTTACTTGGCGCTGCAGCTAATATGCTATTTTTCTTTCATGGTATTAATTTAACATCGCCCGTAGATGCGTCAATAATCATGACGGCAACACCCGTTATTGTTTTGATTTTTAGCTTTTTGATTTTAAAAGAGCCCATTACAAAGAATAAATTAATTGGTATTTTAATTGCTGGTGTTGGCGCTATTTTTCTGATTTTGTATGGAAACAAAGCAGCTGGAACTAGCTCTTTTCTCGGGAATCTTTTTGTGTTTTTAAACGCTTCTTGTTATGGACTATACTTAGTTATTGCTAAAACATTAATGCGAAAGTATAATGCCTTAACAATAGTGAGTTGGATGTTTTTATTTGGGTTGATTTTCGTTTTACCATTTACTTTAAACGATTTCAACACTACAAATTTTGAAGCTTTTACCACCAGCACCTACTTAGTCATTGGGTTTGTAGTTTTATTTACAACATTTTTTGCTTACTTATTTAATGTATATGCACTTAACTACGTAACACCTTCTGTAACGAGTAGTTACATCTATCTACAACCCGTAATTAGTTTTATCATGGTGGGTTTATATGCTTATATTTTAATGAAAGATGAATATGCTCGAGACATTAGTTTCGTGAAAATTCTGAGTTGTTTAATGGTTATTATTGGTGTATACGTTATAAGTAAACAACCAAAGAAATTAGTCTAAATACAACAATGTTGATATGTTTTAGTTAATATAAATGCAGATTACATTTACTTTATTATTTTTACGTTTTAATCCAACTTATACATGAGTTCATCCTTTGAAAAGCATCAAAAACGAAAGCTTATTTCCTCCTACTTTTCAGTAGTACTAAGTATTGCTTTAGTATTGTTTTTATTAGGACTTTTAGGAATGCTCATATTAAACGCTAAAAAAGTTTCAGACCACTTTAAAGAGCAAGTAGTTGTTACTATTTACTTAAAAGATTCCGCCAAAGAAGTTGAAACCAAACAACTAGAAAAGAGTTTAGCGATGGCAGATTACGTAAAATCTACCGAATATGTTTCTAAAGAACAAGCTGCAGAATTTATGAAAGCTGAAAATGGTGAAGACTTTATGGACTTTGTAGGTTATAACCCGCTTCAAAACTCCATTGATGTGCATTTAAAAGCTGATTATGTTACCTCTGAACATCTTGAAAAAATTTCCGCGGAAGCGACAAGCAAAAACTTTGTTGAAGAAGTAACTTATGATAACGACCTAGTGAACTTAATGAACGACAACGTTAAAAAAATCAGTTTCTGGGTGCTAATCATCAGTGGTATTTTCACTTTAATAGCCGTTTTATTAATTAATAGCTCCATAAGACTTGCCGTATATTCTAAACGATTTACGATAAAAACCATGCAAATGGTAGGTGCCACAAAACGTTTTATAAGACGCCCTTTTGTTTGGAAAAGTGTAAGATTGGGAATGATTGGTGCCATTTTAGCACTAATAGGTATGGCAATTGTTTTGTATTATCTAAACAAAACATTCAGTGAATTAGAGTTACTAGGCAGTCCTATTTTAGTGGGATTATTATTTGTGTTTGTATTTGCTTTAGGGATTATTATCACTTGGATAAGCACACATTTTGCAACACAACGTTTCTTGAATTTAAAAACTGATGAATTGTATTATTAGTTTTTGACTATAATTTAGAAAACCATTAACACCTTAGTTTTAAATAATTCACTTAATTTGCAATAAATTATTTCTACGGTAAATAAATCATGGGAGAGAAAAAACGTAAAGAAAATTCAAAACCAGTTTTTGTATTTGGTAAAAAGAATTATAAATTCATGTTTATTGGATTAGCCATTATTTCAATTGGTTTTATTTTGATGGCAGGTGGTGGTAGTGACGACCCCAATGTTTTTAATCCTGAAATTTATAACTGGAGACGCATTCGCTTAGCTCCAACACTTATTCTTATCGGTTTTGGCATTCAGATTTATGCTATTTTATTGAATCCTGATAAGAAATAATACTCAATACAAGTATTGTAATAACGACCTGATTTTAAAAATCATAAATTTTTTTCTGTAAATTTTTTAGCTATTTCCTTTACATAAACATAGCTATTACTCATGGCATCATCAATATTATCTGAATAATTCAGTACAGTATCAGCGTAGTTAATTCCTAAATTTTTAATTGTAGTTTCATTTAAACTAATAGCTCCACAAAACACAGCTACTTTTAAATCTTTTTCTTTAGCTGAAGACAATACACCTTGAATCGTTTTTCCAGAACTAGTTTGTTCATCTAACTTTCCTTCACCAGTAATAATCCAATCAGCATTTTCAATTTTAGTATCAAAATCACTCATATCTTTAATCAATTGAATACCACTTTCTAAAGTACCATTTAAAAACACTTTTGAAGCAATACCTATACCGCCAGCAGCACCAGCACCTATTACTTCTTGTGGATTTATTTTAAAAACCTTTTCTATTAATTTTGAAAATGATTGAAGCCCTTTATCCAATATCTTAATATCATTATCTGTAGCTCCTTTTTGGAAACCGTAAACATAAGCGGCACCATTTAGTCCGTATAAAGGATTTGTAACATCACAAGCAATACTAAAATTCACTTGTTTTATCTTTTTATGAACCTTCAAAAAATCAATAGTTTTAATATCTTTTAAATTCGCTCCAACTGGATGTACTTGGTTATTGTTTTTATCTAAAAACTGATAACCCAAAGCTGTTGCCATACCAATACCACAATCGTTTGTAGCACTACCACCAATTCCCAATATAATTTTTAAAGCACCTCTATTTATGGCATCAATAATAAGTTCTCCAGTGCCAAGAGATGTGGCATTTTTACAATCAAAATGCTCAGGTTTTAAAAGTTTAACTCCAGAAGCCTCTGCCATTTCTATGAATGCAGTTTTTGAGGCTTCATCATATAAATAAGAAGCTTTAATGGGTTGAAAAAACGGATTATTAGCTTCAACATGAACAATCTCTCCTTTTAAATAGTAATTCACAACCTCAATAGTACCATCCCCACCATCAGCTAAAGGTAATTTTATGATTTCTGTATCAGGCATTGTTGCACGAATGCCTTCTTCTACAGCATTGCAAAACTCTAATCCTGTTAATGAATTTTTAAACTTGTCTGGTGCAATAACAATCTTCATTCATCTAAAATACAACTCCTGTTATTAAAGTTTAAACAATAAAAAGTTATTTATTGTAGTATTTTAATATTTTTGCCCCATGGAAATTATTGACGCAATTATTTTAGGCATTATACAGGGACTTACAGAGTTTCTTCCTGTGTCCTCTAGTGGACATTTAGAATTAGGAAAAGCTATTCTTGGAGATAATTCAGTTCCAGAAGAGAGTTTATTATTTACTGTAGTACTCCATTTTGCAACAGCTTTAAGCACCATTGTGGTTTTTAGAAAAGATATTTTAGACCTTATTAAAGGGGCGCTAAAATTTAAATGGAATGACGATTTACAATTCATTTCTAAAATTGCACTCTCTATGATTCCTGCTGTGGTAGTTGGTTTATTTTTTGAAGAACAATTAGAAGCGCTTTTTGGAGGTAATATTCTATTAGTTGGTTGTATGCTAATTGTTACAGCAGTACTTTTATTTATGGCGGATAAAGCTAAGGACACCAATAAAAAAGTATCTTTTAAAAATGCATTTGTTATTGGAATTTCGCAAGCTATAGCTATGCTACCTGGGATTTCGCGTTCTGGCGCTACCATTTCAACATCAGTTTTATTAGGAAATGATAAAACTAAAGCAGCTCGTTTCTCATTCTTAATGGTTGTGCCGCTAATTTTTGGAAAAATTGCCAAAGATGTTTTAAGTGGCGACTTAACTTATGATTCTGGAAACTTCACTGCCTTATCCATCGGTTTTGTTGCAGCCTTTGTTGCTGGATTATTTGCTTGTACTTGGATGATTGCTTTAGTTAAAAAAAGTAAACTGACTTATTTTGCTATCTACTGTGTTATAGTTGGTTTAATTGCCATTACTTTTTCATTGTTAAACTAGTAATATCATCTCTTATTTAATAATGAAAACAGCTGAATATTATCAATCTGGACAAGTGCTTCTTATAGATAAACCTCTTAATTGGACCTCATTCCAAGTGGTTAACAAATTACGCTGGGAAATCCGCCAAGCTTTCAATATAAAGAAAATAAAAGTTGGTCATGCTGGTACTTTAGACCCTTTAGCAACTGGTTTATTGGTGATTTGTACTGGAAAAATGACTAAGCAGATTGACACCTTTCAGTGTCAAATAAAAGAATACACAGGTACTTTAGTTTTAGGAAGTACAACACCTTCTTATGATTTAGAAACCGAAATCAATGAAACCTTTCCTATTGAACATATTACTGAAGATTCAATCCATAAAGCGACAACGCAATTTATTGGTGAAATTCAACAATTTCCTCCTGTATTTTCAGCATTAAAAAAAGATGGAAAACGTTTATACGAATTTGCTAGAGCTGGCGAAAAGGTTGATATTCCATCTAGAACTATTTCTATTTCAGAATTTGAAATCACTAAAATTGATGGACTTAATATTGATTTTAGAGTTGTTTGTAGTAAAGGGACATACATTCGTTCTTTAGCAAACGATTTTGGAAAAGCTTTAAACTCAGGCGCACATTTATCTGCTTTAAGGCGCACAAAAATTGGAAATTTTGATGTTAAAGACGCTTCTTCAATTGACAACTTTATTAAAAATTTACAATAGGACTAAGGTTAAATATTTTTTAAAAAAATATTCTTTTCTGGTTAAAATTCACAAGAAAACATTTCTCTTTCAGTGCTTTAAGATAACACCATTATTCTTAGAATTTAGGTTATTTAAAACTTTTTAACGTATTTTGTCGTATATATTGATACGATTCCCCATTAAAAAAACGTATTGAACCTGAACAATCAACATAAAGCCCTAATTATTACACTCCTAATTTCTGGAACTGTAGTACTCTCTGTTTTTAACTTAAGCCTTAAAAAACAGAGTGAGTTTGCGTCTGAAAGTTATTATGAAATTGAGCCAGAAAAGGAGCTTACAGAAGAGGATATTAAAGTTCTTGAAGCTTTAGAGAAACTAAACCATGCTAAAGCTGAAACTAACAAAGCCTTTAATGAAACTCAAAAATCTAAACATTTTGCACAAGCATATAAAACCATAGCGCCACCTGAAGATTATGTTCCTAAATCTATAAATACTTCGGACAATGAGACTATAGCTAGAAAAGCATATGAGGTTCCTGAAGATTCTAAATTAAACCCCGAAGAATTAGCCAAGTTCAGCAAAGTAAATGACATACTTAAAGAACAACTATCTGATAGCAGTAACTCAAAAAGTTCTATTCGATTTTCATTAACAAACAGAAAAAAGGTGCACATCCCAATTCCTGTTTATTTATGTGAAGTAGATGGTAAAATAGTTGTAAATATTACCGTAAATTCTAATGGAAATGTTATTGATGCTTATGCAAACACATCTTCAACATCAAGTAATGAATGCTTAATCGAGCATGCTATTGATTATGCAAAGCAATCACAATTTAGTGCAAATGCTTCAAAAGCAACCCAAATAGGTTCAATTACATTCTTTTTTATTGGCAAGTAATAGGTTGAAGTTCGCAAAGCATTTCAATAATATCACTAATTATATTTTGCCCTTTATCTTTATTATACCAATGCTGCAAATCTTCTTTAAATTCTGGGGTTAACTTACCATGTTTTGCCTTAAATCTATTTACATAACTTGTTGCTTCACTTGGTCTAGGCCCATAAGTATTTAAGACTTCTCCCGTTTCATTATCAATCATAATAACTTTTGCAATTGCCCTACCGCCGTTGGTTAAAAACATATCCATGAGTTCTAAATTCTCATCACGTAGCACTATTTTCAAATCAATATTCGGGTTTAATTCTGCTATTTTATGTATTGCAGGAACAACATGAGCAGCATCGCCACACCAACTTTCAGTAATAATTAACCAAGTTGTTTTTTGATTAAACTCTGATATTTTTTTTTGCAGGTCTTCAGAAATTTTTATGGTTTTATCCCAACGTCTCATGCGCCTATCATTAAGCTTAGTATAATTAGCCAAGGCTTCGGTTTTTTCTAATCCTGTGTTAGAATTAGCTTCTACTAACTGCTTTACTAAATCTCTATATTCTTGATATGAGATACTTTTATCAATACTTTGTTTTATAATTGCGTTCATAGTATTCATTTTTTTGAAACAAAACCTTCTGAAGCAAAATTAACCTCTAGAGATTTTAATTAAGATGATTTTTGTCATACTTTTACTTTAAACCTTACAGAATGGTCTTTACAAACTTTATTTAACAACTATAAAATGAAAAAACACAGATGCGGTTGGTGTGAAGGTGATGATTTATATGAAGCCTACCATGATAAAGAATGGGGCGTTCCTGTTTATGATGATGAAACGCTTTTTGAATTCTTAATTTTAGAAACGTTTCAAGCTGGTTTAAGTTGGATTACAGTATTGCGTAAACGTGAAAATTTCAGAAAAGCCTTTGACTATTTTGATTATAAAAAAATTGCCAATTACCAACAGGCTAAAATTGATAGTTTACTCAAAGACGCTGGGATTATTAGAAATAAATTAAAAGTTAATGCAACGGTTAGTAATGCTCAATCGTTTATAAAAATTCAAGAAGAGTTTGGTAGTTTTAGCAAATACATTTGGAATTTTGTGGACGGTAAACCCATAAAAAACAGTTTAAAAAATCATAAAAATGCACCAGGAAACACACCTTTAAGTGACACTATTAGTAAAGATTTAAAAAAACGAGGCTTTAAGTTTGTTGGTTCTACCGTTGTTTATGCACACATGCAAGCTACAGGTATGGTTAATGATCATGAAGTAAATTGTTTTAGATATGAAGAAGTATAAGAACCAAACAGATAGAGAAGAACAAAATTAAAATTTGAGACGTTGATTAATAGATAGCGAAAAACAGTTCTGTATTAATAGGTTTTATTCAAAGTTAAAAAAGGGTAGCATAAATTTTTCAAAAAATTAAATTTCTCATTCTTTCAAATATTCTAAAAACGCTTCCCTAGAAACCTCCTCTGCACCTAAACTTTCTAAATGATTTGTATATACTTGACAATCTATAAGTTTATAATTAGTATTTTGAATAAACGTAATAAATCCAACTTTACTCGCATTACTTTCTTTGGTAAACATACTCTCACCACAAAACACGCCATTACCAATATCTACACCATATAGTCCCGCTACCAATTTTTTGTTACGCCATACTTCAACAGATTTAGCCCATCCTAATGCATTTAAATTAACATAAGCATCTATCATATTATTAGTTATCCAAGTATCTTCTTGCCCTTTACGCTTTTTAGAACAGGCCGTTATTACATCTTTAAAAGCCTTATTTATAGTAACTGTATAATCACTATTTCGAAGTATTTGTTTCATGCTTTTTGAAACTTTCAATTTCTCAGGAAAAAGTACAAAACGAGGGTTTGGAGACCACCATAAAATAGGTTCATCTGTTTCAAACCATGGAAAAACACCTGTTTTATATGCAAGTAATAATCTTTCAGCAGACAAATCGCCTCCAATAGCCAATAACCCTTCTGGAGAAGCCTTTTTAACATCAGGAAACCAAATATCTTCATTTAAATATTGCATACGTATAAATATAAAAAAACCTCAATGTTTAAGTAAACATTGAGGTAAATATTTTGAGATACCTGCCAGGGCAAGCATAATAAATTGTATTAATTAGAAAGGTAAATCGTCATGATCTTCTTCTTTTAAATCTCCTGCAGGCTCAAAAGCATCTGCTGGTGGTACTGGCGGTATGTTTCCACCTTCAGCTTCTGCTTGTAATACTTCAATTCTCCATCCTTGAATAGAGTTAAAATATTTAGTTTCACCTTGAGGATTCACCCATTCTCTACCACGTAAATTAATATTAATTTTTACTTGCTGTCCTTCTTTATAGCTGTTTAGTAAATCTGTTTTATCTTGAACAAACTCTACCATAATATGCTGTGGGTATTGCTCTTCTGTTGTTACAACAATTTCTCTTTTTCTAAACCCATTACTTCCAAAAGTTTGAGTTTCACCAATCATTTTAATTCTTCCTTGAACTTCCATTTTTATATATAATTATTAAATATTCGTCTCATTTATAATTTTATTGTTACGATAACAATATTTTCCAAGCACTTTCAATATCTCCAAAACTTAAATAGTTGTGTGCTAATTTATGCTTCTCTCTATGTGTTGCGGTTTTTATATTAGGATAACGCTCACCAACATGCTCAACAAAATTATTAACACTAGTTTTACTTGGTAAAGCTTCAATATTACCTAACATACCCAAATCGTTTCCTGTTAAAATCATACTGTTTTTAACGTGTTCTGGAAAACTATCAACTCCTATTCCTAACTGCGAAATTGGCTTTGGTATTTCAAAAAAACCTTCTTTTGCTCGACTGTAATAACTACCTCCTGCTCTGGCAACCAAATCTAACTTTCTTTGATCTATAGCATCATTTTTATCAAGTATCTCATCATCAATATGAAGTTTAACCACTTCACAAATAATCAAATTCCCTGCTCCACCTTCAGTTCCTAATTTTATAATATCATTCACCTTACATTCAAACTGCACAGGGGCTTCAGCAACTCTAAAAGGCTTTACAATATCTGACTTTAGCATTGTTAAACCAGCCTTTTCAAATTCGTTAACATCTTCTGGATACTCTATACTACTCAAAGACATTTGGTGCACCATACCATAATTCACAACATTAATAACCACTTCTTTTGTTATTTCAGCATTCTTTAAAGTATGCTTTGTTGTGTTATCTCTTACCCGTCGTGCAGGTGAAAAAATCATGATTGGCGGATTTGCACTAAACACATTAAAAAAACTAAACGGAGACAAATTTGGCTTTCCATTAGCATCAATAGTACTTGCAAAAGCAATTGGCCTGGGCGCTACAGCACTCAACAAATAACCATGCAATTTACTGGTTGACAAGCTTTTTGGGTCCAATGAGGGCATTTGCTTTATTTAGTTTCACAAATGTAACTAATCTATAACGCATCTAAAAACCGACTTACTAACAACTTGAACAATAATATTAACAGATTTACATTATATTACGGAATGATACCAATATCCATTATAAATAATTGGCATAATACCTTTTTTAAATGATTCTTACTAAACATAGCAATATATTTCGTTGGGTTATTGTTATAGCTTCTTTTGCAATTGTATCCCTCATTTTATGGAAAACTTATGAGTTTTTCCAACATTTTAAAGAGGAGGAACGTACTAAAATGGAAAATTGGTCCTTTGCCCAAAACGAAATTATTAATACTGATACCAATACAAGTTTAGAACTTACATTACAGATTTTACATAGTAACAAAACAACACCTATGTTGGTTATAAATGAAGATGGAAGCTTGGGAATTCATAAAAATATAAATGAAAAAAAAATTACAGATTCGCTATATGTTCAGAAATTAATCCTAAAATTTAAAGAAGAAAACAAACCCATACCTGTAAAATTAGGCAATAGCATTGTAAGTACTATTTACTACGGTAACTCCCCACTATTGAATAAACTAAAATATTATCCTTTGGCATTACTCCTCATTGTTGTGTTATTTGGTGCCGTTATTTTCTTTTTTTATAGCAGTAATAAAAATGCAACCCAAAACAAATTATGGTCTGGTATGGCCAAAGAAACGGCGCATCAAATTGGCACACCTTTGTCTTCTTTAATTGGCTGGACGGAACTTTTAAAATCCGAAAATGTAAATCCTGAATATATTGCTGAAATGGAAAAGGATGTTGATAGATTAAAAACCATTACCGAGCGTTTTAGTAAAATAGGGTCGCTTCCTGTTTTAGAAAAAGCAGATATCATTAAAGAAACTATTGAATCTTACGATTACTTAAAAACACGTTCATCAAAACTAATAGATTTTGACATAAAAATCCCTGATGGGGAAATTCTCGTAAATCTAAATAAACAACTTTACAGCTGGACTATCGAGAATTTAGTAAAGAATGCTATTGATGCTATGAAGGGAAGGGGAAAACTAACTGTCGAAATATCACAACTTGAAAATAATGTGAAAATTAAAGTATCAGATACGGGAAAAGGAATACCTAAAAAACATTTTAATACCATTTTCGAACCTGGTTATACCACTAAAAAAAGAGGTTGGGGTTTAGGCTTGTCTTTAACTAAACGTATTATTGAAGATTTCCATAACGGAAAAATTAAGGTTTTACAATCTGAAAAAAATACAGGTAGTACTATACAAATAACTTTAAAACAAGCAACTTAAGACTTGGCAATATGGCGGAAAAATTAATTGATGTTAAAGACGTAGCTCTAAAAAACAATTGCCCTGAGTGTTTTAGTATGGATGGCCTGCGATTAACTTTCAGGCAAAAAATAAGAGAGACTAAATTTTATAAAACAATAACTTCTGAAATTAGCCATGAAATAACTTGTAAAACATGTGATTCAATTATTTACCCTGTGCAATGGACTGAAGATATTGATCGTGTTTTTGAATATCAGAAAAAAGCATTTACCCCTAAAAAAAAATCCATTTACATTAAAAAAACGTCTTGGATTATTGCGATTTCAAGTATTGCAATGATGGCTCTAATTCTGTTTTTAATATTTTATTTGGGTTTATAATTCAGCCTTGATAGCTTCAGCTAAGGTTTCAAATTCCTCTACTGATAATTTTACTTTTTGAATAAATCGAGCATCATCCATAGATTGTAGCGGAATTAAATGGACATGTGCATGCGGTACTTCTAAACCAATAACACTAATACCAATACGATTACATGGAACTGCTTTTTTTAAAGCCAATGCTACGGTTCGCGAAAAACTCATCAAAGCATTATAAGTTGCTTCATCTAAATCAAAAATCTTATCAACTTCCGTTTTAGGGATACATAAAGTATGACCTTTGGCATTTGGGTTCACATCAAGAAACGCCAAAAAATCTTCCGTTTCTGCTATTTTATAACAAGGTAGTTCGCCTTTTATTATTTTTGTGAATATTGAAGCCATTTTATAAATTTAATATAACTTTTTCTTTCGCGGAAATAGTAACCTTACTACTTATCTTGATATTTCAACAATATCAAATTTCATTACACCATTAGGTACTTGGATTTCTGCAACATCGCCCACAGATTTACCTAACAAACCTTTACCTATTGGTGAATTTACGGATATTTTACCCGAAGCCAAATCCGCCTCACCATCTGCCACCAATGTGTAATTCATTTCCATACCATTGGTTTGGTTTTTTATTTTCACTTTTGATAGTACCAATACTTTAGAATTATCTAATTGCGATTCATCAATTACACGTGCACCTGCTAAAGCATCTTCTAATTTAGAAATACGCATTTCCAACATCCCTTGTGCTTCTTTAGCAGCATCATATTCTGCATTTTCACTTAAATCGCCTTTATCTCTTGCCTCTGCAATAGCCCTTGAAGCCTTTACACGTTCAACATCCTTAAGTTGCCTTAACTCCTCTCGTAATTTTTTTAATCCTTCAGGTGTATAGTATGATACTTTACTCATAACTTCATCGTTTTACTTAATAAAAGATGCTGACAAACTTCAAAATAAATACTTTGAAGTATTCAGCAAATAAAAAAATCCCGCTTACACGAGATTGTATAACAAAAGTACAAAATTTTTAAATAGGCACTTTACTTTTTATTGTAAATTGCATCTCAATTTCTCAATTTATGAAATCATTTTTTAGTGCCATAGTATTTTTTCTCTTAATGTCCTGTAGCGGTAATTCTGTTGATGATAAAAACTGTAGAATTTTACTTGATATTGATTTTAATCATACGGAAAACCTTAATTTACATCCATTAAACGGACTGTTTCCTGGGAGTGCTGTTACTATAAATGTACCAAATACTAGAGGCGTAATTATAGCAAATACGGCGGGTAGATATGTTGCCTTTGATGCTGCCGACCCAAATCATACTTTTAATACATGCTCTGTGCTTACCGTAGACTACCCTATTGGAACTTGCGGTTGTGAAGATGGAAATGAATTTAGTTTATTAGATGGAGCACCTATTGGTAATGAAGACACGCTTTGTCCATTAAAAATATATCGGGTTGAAGTATCTGGTAATTTATTACAAATCTTTAATTAGAAAAGCGCAGCTAGTATTCTACCAGCCGCACTTCTCTCTAATTTATTATTTAAAATTTAATTGTAGTACCTACTAAAAAATTGGTTGTTGCTTGTGGGTAATAAAAATTTTCGGTAACAGGTGCATCACTTGACCCTTCTGGTCTGTAATAGTAACTGTAAGTGTAACCATTTGATACATATTCTGAATTAAACAAGTTATTTACCAATAGGTTTAACGCTATTTCTTTAATCCATTTTGGTTTAAATTTATACGATAGGTTTAAGTTGTTTACAAAGTAAGCATCAATACTTTTACTTTTGCTAGATGTATTATCTAAATATTGTTTTCCAACATATTTAGATAATAAAGCGATGCTTGCATTTTCTATAGGCGTAAAAGTTAAAGTACTTCCAAAAATAACATTTGGTGAAAAAGAAATATCTGTGTCTTTAAATTCTGTAACCACAGGCTGGTATGAAACGGTAGCAAAAGTATTTGGGTCGTATTGCGTATCATAAACCACATAATCAAATTCCTTGATTTTATTTTGGCTAAACGTGGCATTTGCATCAACTCTAAATTGATCGGTAATTTTATAACCTGCTTGTAATTCAATACCAGCTCTATAACTCTTGTCTACATTTTGCCTAATGGCATCGCCAACATCATCCAATTCACCTGTTAAAACCAATTGATTATTATAGTTCATGTAATACAAGTTGGCGGTGGTATAAAATCTTAACGTTCTTAGTTTATAACCAAACTCAAAATCATGTAGTTTTTCTGATTTTGGCTGTATTGGATTTTTAGTTAAATCGTCTCTATTTGGTTCTCTATTAGCAATGGCATAAGACCCATAAATACTATTATAATTATCTATTTTATAGGTTAACCCAAACTTAGGATTGAAAAAATTATAAGTTTCACTTACATTAATATCCAATAAATCTGAGCTTGTCCCCACCGACTGATAATCAACTTTTCTGTATTGTAAATCGATTAACGCAAATAAATTAGAACTAATATTATATTCAGCCTTTACATAACTATTGTAATCTTTTTTATCACCAAAACTGAAATAATAGTTACTTCTTATTGGAATTTCTGAAGGAAATGAATCCCATATAACTTCGCCAAAATGGTCTCCTTTATAAGAATTGTAACCACCTCCAAGGTAAAGATTCAAATCATTTTTTTTGTAATTAAGTGAATATACTAATGCATAAAAATCATTATCAAGCCAACGCCTTCTAATAACATCGCCTTCATCAGATGCATTAGAATTATTTGGAAAATAATCGCCTAAATCCTCACCATCTTTATATTGCTCAAAATACCCTTTGCCTCGAGTATAATTTCCAGAGATATTAGCCGAAAAATTAGTATTAAATTGATGAGAAGCATGGAACTGGTAATGTGTTTGCTGGTAGTCATCTACTTCATTATCGTAAGTATAAAAATTATATGTTCGTCCTGAATTTAATAAATTTTGAGTTTCAGCATCAGATGGAAAATTTCTATCTATAAATGCCTGTATGCCTTCTCTATCATTTTTAACAACAGCTTCTGGAGTTCCATACCAAGATTGATAAGTTTCTTCTTTTCCTCCAAAAACAATGGCTTTTAGCGATGTTTTATCATTTAAAAACCCGGCCTCAATGTAGTAAGAATTTAAATCGGCTCTTGCTCTATCTATATAACCATCACTTTGAATATTTGATAGTCTTCCTTCTGCATAAAAACTATTTTTAATTCCAGAACCAATACTAATATTGTGCTTTCTAGTCCCAAAACTCCCAAATGCATTGGTAGTGGTTGCATAACCATTAGTTGAAGGATTTAAAGTTTTTAAATTTAAACTTGCTCCAAAAGCAGCTGACCCATTAGTTGAGGTACCTACTCCACGTTGTAATTGAATATCTTCTACGGAAGACACAAAATCTGGCATGTTTACCCAAAATGTGCCTTGGCTTTCCGCATCATTATAGGGTATACCATTAATAGTTACATTTACTCTGGTGGCATCACTACCTCGAACACGAATTCCTGTGTAACCAACTCCCGCCCCAGCATCACTTGTTGTAACCACTGATGGTAATTGATCTAATAAGATTGGTAAGTCTTGACCTAAATTAATAGATTCAAGCTCTTCCTTGGTGATGTTAGTGAAAGCAACTGGTGTTTTGTCCTTCGCTCTAGTTGCCGAGAGCAAAACTTCATCTAGTTTTTCTGTTTTAGTTGAATCTTGCACTTTTTGATTTTGCTGCGCATAAGCACTGACTGATAACACTAAAAGTGTTAAAAAAAGAAATAAATTTTTCATTACGATTATATTTATAATCGAATAAAAAGAGGTAATTATTCTTTATTGTTAATAATTAAATTTTGAACGTTTAGCTTATACGAAGTCGTAGTGTTAATTTTAATATTCATTAAATCTTTAATTATAAACAAATTAAAATTTAAGAGTAAAAAACCAACATTGATGACCTTATCGCACTCGCTAAAAATGTCCACTGGACATTTTCTTTACGTTCGCTTTCCTAAACAGCATTACCTGTTCTAGGTTCAATGGGTATGATCTCAGCCGATAATAGGCACCCCTTTTTTGAGAACGATGCAAATGTAAGGACGAATTACGAAATACGAATTATAAATCTCAATTTTTTTAATCTATGTTGGGCTTTTTTCTATTTGTCTTTTTATCAGCATGTAAACGCTTATTTTTTAGTCGTTTTCTAATAACTGCTTTAGGCACTTTAGTTGGCTTTCTCTTTTTTGGAACTATTAAAGACACTTTTATCAACTCTAAGAATCTCTTAATTATAAGTTCTTTATTTTTATGTTGACTTCTGCTTTCTCCGCATTGTAAAATTAACACACCTTCTTTTGTTAATCTATTTTGAAGTTTTTTTAGAAGACGTGCTTTTTGCTCATCATTAAACACTAAAGATTCTGCTAAATTAAAAGTTAATTCAACTTTTGATGACACTTTATTTACATGTTGTCCGCCACTACCAGAACTTCTAATAGCTTTAAAACTTAACTCTTGTAATATGGCTTCTTCATCAAACATTAAGATACTTGATGCACAGGTTTAAGTAAGTCGTTTACCGTTTTAACAGGATTAAACGTTTCAAGAGGTACTTCAACAAAAATAGAGTTCCAATATGCCATACTACCATTCCATAAACCAGGAAGTTCTAGCGCTTGAATATCTACTCCATTTTGAGTTTTTTGAGTTATAAATGCTGCTTCTGGATCAACAAATTGCATTAAATCAAACTTTTTTCCTTTATAATCTTTAACACCACAAACTAAGTCTGTTGGATTAAAGTGAGTTGCTTTATAAACAATACCTTGCTGGTCTCTTTTACCAAAATTAATCTGAGCAAATTCTACAATTTGTAACGATACATTACCATCTTCATCTTTAACCCAAAACGGACCTCCTCCAGGTTCACCTTGGTTTTTAACCATCCCACAAACGCGAATAGGTCTGTTAAGTTTTTGTTTTAGGTATTCTGATTTTTCTTCATATGAAAATCTTTCAAAATCAATACTTATAGGAACATTTAATCTGTATTGTAAAAACAAAGCCATAACTTTAAAATCAGCATCTTCTAAATTTCCATCGTCTAATTTTTTCAAATAAGAGAACACCTTTTCTTGAGCTTCAATAAGAACACCTGCCAATAATTTTTTATAATTTGATACTTCAACATTTCTATCAGCAACTACAATATTATCTATGTTTTTGATAAAAATTACATCATTATCTAAATCATTTAAATTCTCTAAAAGCGCACCATGTCCAGCTGGTCTGAATAAAATGGAACCGTCTTCATTTCGAAACACCTTGTCCTTTAGTGTTAAAGCTACTGTTTCTGTAGCTTCTTTTTGATACGAATAAGATACATTAAACGTTGTATTGGTCTTACTTTCTAAATAATCTTGCACATCACTTAATTCTTTTTTAAAATATAAATGATGCTTTTCTGAAACTGTAAAATGTAAATTTGATTTACCATTAGAAGATGAATATAATGTAGACTCAAACAAGTGTTCTTCAAAAGCAGTTTTTACTTGTTCTGGGTATTTGTGAAAAGGCAACAATCCTTTTGGTAGAAAACTATAGTTTAAACCATCTGCATCAAGCATTGTTTTAACAAACAGCAATTGCTTTTCTCTTTCAGATAAATCATCAAAATCAGGATTTGTTTTTTTAATTTTTGCTATTACCGCCTTATAAAAAGGAAATGCTTCTAATTTATTAAAAAAGATTTCTATTAAATTATCATTCTTCCGTTCAGCATATTTTTTAATACTTTCTTTTGAAGGCTTAAAATTTTGTAGAAACTGAAATAAAAATTTAAACATACGAGTTGCAGCTCCAGATGCTGGAACAAACTTAACTGTAGACAATTCATTTAGTTTTGCTTCATACAATTCTATAAATTCTTTAGTTTCATTATCATCATATTGTTCAATACCTTTTCCAATAGTTGCTGCTGCTACCAAATCAGAGAACGACATACCATCTTTTAATCTTGAAACTTGAGCATTTACTTCATCTAATGTAATACCCTTACTTTTTATTTGCTTAATGTCTTTTTCTGTAAACATGTTATTCTTTGGGGTTTAATAAGTTATCAATATGTTTTATTGCTGTTTCCAATCGTGCTCTCTTATCACCTTTTAAAAGCACAAAAGGTTTTTTATATTTTAGTAGTGTATCATGGAAAGCATCAAACATTTCTTTTCTATGCTCAGGCTTATCTCTTAAATCATCTGCTTCCCAAGGCGTATCAATATAGGTTAAAAAATACAAATCGTAAGAATTCTCTAAAGCATACTTCTCTAGTGTTGGGTCACAACTTCCTAAATAGTAAGCTTCGGAATAAACCTTGGTTTCTAACAAATCTGTATCACAAATTAGCACAGAATCTGTTTTTTGTGCCAATTTATTTTCCAATTTTATTTGTCCTTCAGCTATCGGCAACAAATCTTCTGGCTCACAGGTTTTACGTTCATCATTCCATTTATTCTGAAGATACTCACGAGCATATTCCGGTACCCAAACAGAGTTATAATAACGCGCCAATTGTCTTGACAAGGTTGTTTTTCCTGTAGATTCGGGACCAAACAGAACTACTTTTATGCAGTTTGCAGGTTGTTGCTTATATTTTTCTTCCATGCTAAATAGCCAAAAATGGCAATGCCTGTAAATAGTAAATATTGTAAACTTGTTAAAGTAAATCCTTTGTGAAAATATAAAGGCACAGAAATAATGTCTCCTATAATCCAAAAAATCCAATTTTCGAGTTTACGTCTCGCCATAAGCCACATTCCAACAAAAAATATTGCTGTAGTAACAGTGTCTACATAGGCTACCCAACTCGTCCATTTATCAAAACTTTGGTAAACTAAGTAAACAAATAATAGTGTTGCTAAAAATATGGCTATACTTATCTTTTTTTCGTTGAATGTTGTTGTTGAAATTGGTGTAACCTCTGAATCGTCAACTTTTTTCGTCCAAATATACCATCCATAAACACTCATTACAAAGTAATATGCATTTATCATCATATCTCCCAACAATTGCCATTTTAACAATAAATACACAAAAATAACGGTACTAATCATACCCGTTGGAAACACAAGAACCTTATTTTGTTTTGAGAACCAAACAGAAAGAAAACCAAAAATAATTGCAACAGCTTCTAAAACAATATCAATAGTTTCGTATCCAGCATATTGACCAAAGAAAAACTCAAAAATGGGGTTCATAATCCTGTCTATCAGATTTTACTATTTTTATATAAAGCAATCCTTTTTCAATAAGTTGAAAAGCTTCTTTAATTTCTGAAGTTAATATTTGCATAACTTCATCATAATCACCATATACTTGAGTACTTAGTGGGTTTTCTAAAACCTTTAGACTTGATGCTCTTAATTTTTTTATAAAATGAATAATTGCAGGTTCAAAATCGTCTTGTAATGGTGTAAGTGTCAATTCTACTGATATCTTCATTAATTTATGTTTTTATTATTTCATGAGATACTGAAACAAGTTCAGCATGATAATTTACTTTCGTAAATTGTCAAAAAACGATTCATCATCTTCAAAAGCAGTGCCAATAACAACTAAATCTGCGCCAGCATCATAAGCATTATCTAATTGAACTTTACTTCTAATACCGCCACCAACTACCAAAGGTATACCCAATTCTTGCTTGACACTACTAATAATATTTTTAGTTAATGGTGTTGTAGCTCCACTTCCAGCTTCCAAATATATAAGCTTCATTCCTAAAAGTTGTCCTGCTTGAGCTGTATCCATTATGTATTGAATGTTTTCTCTATTTAATGGCTTAGTATTGGTCACCTTTTCTACAGCTGTTTCTTTTCCACTTTCAATTAAAATATAACCTGTAGGTACAACTTCTAAGTTTGTATTTCTTAGCTTAGAAACCGCTTCAACATGCTTCCCAATTAAATATTCTGAATTTCGGCCTGAAAGTAATGACAAAAACAATAATGCATCAGCTTTATCAGTTATTTGACTTACGTCTCCAGGAAATAAAACAATTGGCAAATTTGTGTGCTTTTTTATTTCAGAAACCAAATAATTTGTAGCACCTTCATCAACTATACTACCTCCAACAAAAATATGTGTTGCTACAGATGCATTTACTTTTTCAATAAAACTAAATGTATTTTCAATTGAAAACTTATCAGGATCAATTAGCACTGCTAATAACTTTTCGCCTTTACTAATGGCATCTTGTATGTTTTTATAAATAGACCCCATTTAAGCAATAGCGTAAGCACAAGTATAACCTTCAAACTCTAAAAAGTGAATATTATAGCGATATTTTTTAGTTTCATAATCAATCCAAGCCACAGTTTCTTTATCAGAAACGTCAAAAGGAATCACTAAACAATGTTGTTTAAAACTTAATCCTGGTGTTGCAAAAAGTTTGTACAAAGATTCTTTAACACACCAAATAACAGTTAGCTTTTCAAAATAATCTTTATCCATTTCATTCAAATAATCACTCTCATAATCAACAAATTTATGAGCTATAACACTAATCTTATCGCGTTGTTTTTCAATATCAATTCCAACTATTAAATCGCTAACAATAACTGCTGAAAAATTAAAGGAATGCGTAATAGAGATTTGCTTTCCATCTTTTAAATTTGGCTTTCCATTTTCATCATAAAATAAATCGGCATCTGTATATCCAAATTCTTGTAATAAATGTCGAACACTTAAAAACCCTTGCTGATGCAATTCACTTTTCATACCTAAAACGCGCTCCATAGCAACTGGTTTTAAATCAACTTTGGCCATTAAATCAGCATAAGATTCAGTAATCTTCCAGATTTTAACAGTAGTTTGTGAATTTGGAGTAATGGTTTTATATAAAGGCATTTAATATTCTAAAAGTTAATGGTTATCTTTGCACCGCCTAAGGTGGATTAAACATTTTGGTAAGCGAATTTAACCAAATTAAGCACTAATCCCAATCAAGTTTAGGTTTTTAAACAAAAAGAAAAATTACTATGAGTACAAAAACAATTCCTTACGTAGCTAGCAAAGTAAAAGATTTATCTCTTGCTGATTGGGGACGAAAAGAAATAGAGTTAGCCGAAGCTGAAATGCCAGGTTTAATGAGTCTTCGTGAAGAGTACAAAAACGAGCAACCGTTAAAAGGTGCGCGTATTGCTGGATGTTTACACATGACGATTCAAACCGCTGTTTTAATTGAAACTTTACAAGCTTTAGGTGCTGAAGTAACTTGGAGTTCTTGTAATATTTTCTCAACACAAGATCAAGCCGCTGCTGCCATTGCTGCTGCTGGAACATCGGTTTATGCTTGGAAAGACATGACTGAAGAAGAATTTGATTGGTGTATCGAGCAGACTTTATTTTTTGGAGAAGACAGACAACCACTAAACATGATTCTTGATGATGGTGGTGATTTGACTAATATGGTTTTAGATAAATACCCTGAATTGGCTTCTGGAATTAATGGTTTATCTGAAGAAACTACAACAGGAGTTCATAGACTTTACGAACGTGTAAAAAACGGTACATTGCCAATGCCAGCTATTAACGTAAACGATTCTGTTACAAAATCGAAATTCGATAATAAGTACGGTTGTAAAGAAAGTGCAGTAGATGCTATTCGTCGTGCAACAGATATTATGTTAGCCGGAAAACGCGTAACTGTTTGTGGTTATGGCGATGTTGGTAAAGGTACAGCTGCTTCTTTTAAAGGCGCAGGAAGTATTGTAACCGTTACAGAAATCGACCCTATTTGTGCACTTCAAGCAGCAATGGATGGTTTTGAAGTTAAACGATTAGAAACTGTAGTAGCAAATTCAGATATCGTAATTACAACTACAGGAAATAAAGATATTATTCAAGGGCGTCATTTTGAAGCCATGAAAGACAAAGTTATTGTATGTAACATTGGGCATTTCGATAACGAAATTGATATGGCTTGGTTAAACAAAAACCACGGAAACACAAAAAACACCATCAAACCTCAGGTAGATAAATATACTATCAACGGAAAAGATGTTATCATACTTGCCGAAGGTCGTTTAGTAAACCTAGGTTGCGCAACAGGTCACCCAAGTTTCGTAATGAGCAACTCATTTACAAACCAAACTTTAGCACAGATAGAACTTTGGAAAAATGCAGATGCTTACGGAAACGATGTATATATGTTACCAAAACATCTTGATGAAAAGGTAGCAAAATTACACTTAGCAAAAATTGGTGTAGAGTTAACTGAACTTCGTGAGGATCAAGCTAGCTATATTGGTGTAACTGTTAATGGCCCTTATAAGCCTGAACATTACAGATATTAAAAAAAACCTGTCATTGCGAGGAGTTCGCGACGTGGCAATCTCTTGATAGTATAAAAAATCACTAAATCCCAAGCAGTCCCGATAATTATCGGGATTTGGGATTTTTTTGTCACTTCGAGTGATTCTGAATCATGAAGAATCTTATAGAGAAGTTGGGCGTTACCACAAGGGGGTCGGGCTTTATTCATTGATTTCCATTTTACTACTCGCTCCCTCCTACGTCAGGGAGCTCAAACATGCCGTTCAATCCCTAGGTTAATCCAATAATCAATTCAAAACCAGAGTAACCTACTAATCCACCAAATCCTCTTCAAAATACCACCATAAACTAGAATCGATAGATTGTTTCATCTTATTTATATCTGCATCATCCTTTAAAAAAATCGTGATGTTTTCACCCACTCGGTTTTGCCCTTGAGTTTCTCTCAATTCAATAGTTTCAATCTCATTAAAATGTTCTAAATGTTTTTTAACTCTTCCATCCAGAGATTCATCACTCAAAAAAATTTTAATAGTTGGTTGCGTTGGGGAATTTCTAATTTCAGATCTAAATGGTAGCATAATTAGTCAATTTTAAGTAAAATAAAATATAAATTGCAAAACGCAACAGCTTAAAGTTAAGAATTAAATTAATATCTTTTAGAAATAATTTAATTTATGACTAATAATCACACCAAAATATTGAATCAGTTATTATCTCAAATAGAGCAAAACATACCCAATAAAGCGCTTAAAAATGATGCTGTTTCAAAGTCTACTATTGGCTGGCAACTGGACCATAGTTTAAAAGTTTTTAATGTCATTAGTACATAGACAGAAGAATCTAACCCGAAAAATTACAAGAAGGAATTTAATAAATGGCGTTTTGTTTTATTTCCATTATGCTACATCCCGAAAGGAAAAGCCAGAGCACCAAAAAAATTATTACCGCCAGAAGACATTGAAGATAACGCCTTAATAATCCAATTACAATAAGCAAAAACACATATAAATACGTTATCAATGCTACCTGAAAACGTATATTTTAATCATCATGTTTTTGGTATGTTAACAAAAAAACAAACCCTTCGTTTTTTAGAAATACATACAAAATATCATTTAAAAATTGTAAACGATATTTTGAAGAAACAAAGAATCTTTTAAATTTAAAATTCTTTACTTAGATTACCATTTATACGGGAATGACCATTTTAACAGAAGCAAAAAATTAATCTTGGTAATTTCTTTTTAAATAAAAAACCCTCTCTGTAAACAGAAAGGGTTTCTTTAAATTTTAAGAAAAAAATTTCCTAAACCTCAAAAGGTTCAATAGAAACGTAAGATCTGTTATCTTTTTTCTTTGTAAATTTTACTAGACCATCAACATATGCATGTAAAGTATGGTCTTTTCCTTGGTATACGTTTTCACCTGGGTGATGTGTATTACCACGTTGTCTTAATATAATGTTTCCAGCAATAGCAGCTTGTCCACCAAAAATCTTAACACCTAAGCGTTTTGATTCTGATTCTCTACCATTCTTAGAACTTCCTACTCCTTTTTTATGAGCCATTGTCTTAAGTTTTTATATTGTTAATATTAAGTGATTAAGCTTTACCACCGTCTAATTCGTCTTGCCATTTTTTAAGCTCATCCCACTTACCATCAGCTGCTAATTTAGCTTGTGCTGGCCAAGTATCAGTTACGTGATTTCCACGAACACCTGCGATGATTTCAGATATTGCAGCTGGTTTAGCTTTTGCTAAATCTGCGAAAGTCGCGATTCCTGCTTCAGCTAAAGTTGTTGCAATTTTTGGACCAATACCTTCAATTTTCTTCAAATCGTCAGCTTTCCCTGTTGCTTTTTTAGCAGCAGCCTTAGGTGCAACTTTTTCAGCTTTAGGAGCAGCAGCTTTCGCTTCTACTTTTGGTTCAGTTTTTTTAACTTCTTTCTTCGGAGCAGCTTTTTTAGCTCCCTCGTTTTCAACTTTGGCAGCCTTTTTGGCTCCCGAAGCAGCAATACTTTCAATTACAATTTCAGTTAAAGATTGTCTGTGTCCGTTTTTTACACGGTAACCTTTACGTCTTTTCTTCTTGAATACTATTACTTTATCACCTTTAAGGTGCTTTAAGACTTTTGCACTTACTTGTGCTCCATCTATAGCCGGGGCGCCTACAGTTACTTTGTCACCATCACCTAAAAGAAGTACATTATCGAAAGAAACTTTCTTACCTTCTTCAGTTTGTAAACGGTTAACAAAAACTCTTTGGTCTTTTTCAACTTTAAATTGATGCCCTGCTATCTCTACAATTGCGTACATAGCGTAACGTTTTTATTAATTAATTTTGTTCAAAAATGAGTGCAAATATACTTCTAATTAATTAAACTACAAACGTTATTATTAATTTTGAGGAAGATTTCTAGTCTTTTTAAAAAGTTGCATCACCGTTAACGAAGAAACTACTGTTGTTGCAAGCCCCATAACAGCCACCACAAATGTCACCATACCAATATCTGCATTAAAACCACCTTTTACTTTTTGAAGTAATTCTGATAAAAATGCACTATTAACTTCTGTTGCATAAAACAAAAAGAAAATGGTAAAAATTATAGTGGCAACAAAGCCCGTTATAATACCTGTCTTAAACCCTTCACCATAAGAGAAATTACCATAGTTTTCAAGTTTACTTAAACGTATGGCTTCATAAATCCCAAAACCTGTAATAATAACATTTACAAAACTAAATGCTGGATTTGAATGTTTATCAACCAATGATAACACTAAAAAATAAGCTATCAAAACGGCACTAGTTACTAAACCAAAACGAATAGGGAGTGATAAATTTTTCATACTTAGTCAGGATTAATTCACTTAAATTTCGTGAAAATTTCTGAATAAAAATAATTTCGCAAGCGTAAATTTTGCTTTAAACAATTGATTCAGAGGATAATTACTACTTTTTAGGGTGTTTTCTATTGGATAAATACACACCCAATAATATAATTACACTCGCTATGGCTTGCAACCAACTAAAAGTCTCATCATCCAAAAACCCCCACATTAAAGCCACAATAGGCATCAAATAGGTTACGGACGAGGCAAATACTGGTGTAGACATATGTACCAGTTTATTAAACAATATTTTAGCTAATGCTGTTCCGAAAAAGGATAAAATAGTAATGTAAACCATTGACATTTTAAAATCGGGGTGATTAAATGTACTTTCAGAAAAAAAATCTGTAAAAAGCAACACTATGATAGCTGGAATAAAAATTCCAACAAAATTCCCAGTAGCAATAGTTAAGGGCTTTACATGCTGCAAATACTTTTTAATGATATTAACATTTGTAGCATACATTAAGGTTGATAGAATCACAAAAATGGCATACCAATAGTTTTGATTGGGATTTAAATCAGCACCTTTCAAAATCAATATTGATGTTCCAAAAAACCCAATAATAACTCCCAATATCTGCCTTTTTGTTGAGGCAATCTTAAAAACAGCAAATCCTAGTAAAATAGCATTTAATGGCACTAAAGAATTTAAGACAGAAACTACCGCACTATCAATTTCAGTTTCAGCAATTGCAAAGAAAAAAGAAGGAATAAAAGACCCTAAAACTCCAGATATAATAAGCCATTTCCAGTCGGCTGGCTTTATTGTTTTAATGGTTTTTAAACCCATAGCAAACAAAAAAAAGCCTGTAATAACAATTCTTAAAGCACCTAATTGATAGGGTGATAAACCTAAAAGTGCTTTTTTAATCAAAATAAAGGAACTCCCCCAAATTAATGCAAGAACAAAAAGATATAACCATTTAGAACTTATACCGCTCATTAAAATTACATTTAAAACACAAAACTCAGCTTTTTAACACAATAAACCGCATTATTTATTAGTTTTGTGATATAAAATTTTAAAGATTATTTTAATGAAAACTATAAAACATATTTTAACACTTACACTAATTGCTACTTTTGTTTTTAGCTGTAAGAATGAAAAGAATCCTGAAGTAAAAACTGTTGAAATAGAAGCCGAAACAGTTAAAGAATTAGACCCAAATGCAACTTATGCTAAAGCAGAATTTACTATTGATGGTATGACCTGCCAAATTGGTTGCGCCGCCACTATCCAAAAGAAAATCGCTAAAATGGATGGGGTGAAATCTGCTACTGTGAATTTTGACAAGAAGCTAGCTATGGTTGAATACAATGAAGCTAAAGTTACACTTACAACTCTTGAAGAAGCTGTTGTGAAAGTTTCAGAGACTTACAAAGTAAGTGACATGAAAACTGTAGAAGATTTTTCAGTAAAAAAAGCATGTTCAGTTGATTGTAAGAAGGCATGCTGTTCAAATAAAGGCAAAAAAGCTTGTGAACTTGGTTGTAAAAAAGATTGCTGTAAAGCTGAAGAAGGTAAAAAAATAGCATGTAAAGCAGATTGCAAAGAAACATGTTGCGCAAAGAAAGAGGCCTAGTTTTATATAGCTCATATAAATTAATAAAAAAGGTTTCTCAGTAAGAGAAGCCTTTTTTATTTCCAAGTAACAGTTTCCATAATACGCTTAATGTCTTTTTGCAGGTAATCTGCGGCAGGTAATATAGAATCGTAATTAGGTTTTGCATAGAAATACAAGGATCCTGTTAGGAAATGATTTATACTATCCGTGACATAAAATTGTGCTAGAGAGGCTACATTCCCTTTAACTTCAGACAATACTCCATAGACTTTCTTTTTTTTATCTTCAAAAGGATACGCGGGAATTTCGTCTGCTTTTTTAGTATGCTCTAAAGTAAATTTTTGTGCGTCTCTTAAAAAATCTCTTAGGTTTTTTTCATCTTTTTCAATAGCCTTATACGTTAAAAAAATAGTTCCTTTTAGCGTTGGGTACTCCAAGTTAATACCATAGCTTTTGGTTGGTGCTTTTAATTCTTTTGATACGACTTTTGTAGCTGATAAATTTTTTTCAAAAGCAAATGGTAATTCTAAATTAGCATCAACATATTTTGCTTTTGCGTATTCTAATCGCAATTCTGCTTTTGGTTTTGGCACGAAGTCTTCACCACATGAAAAACAGAAAACAACTACTAAAAGTATAAGATAAAGAGTTTTTGACATTATGTGATTGTGAATTTTACTAATTTAATCCGTTTTCTATCCATGGCCTCAATAATAAAAACGTAATTTTCAAATTTTATTTTACTATTTAGTTTAGGGAAACTTCCAGATATTTCTAAAACAAAACCTGCAATGGTTTCTGCTTCACCCTTATTTTCTTCAAAAACAGTATCATTCTCAAGCCTAATAATTTTATAAAAATCTTTTAAAGCTGTTTTACCTTCAAACACATAATTATGGTCATCAAGCTTAGAGTATGTTAAATCTTCATCATCAAACTCATCACTAATATCTCCAACTATTTCTTCAATAATATCTTCCAAAGAAATCAATCCTGATGTACCACCATACTCATCAACAACAACAGCAAGGTGTACTTTCTTTTCTTGAAACTCAGCCATTAAATCATCTAACTTTTTATTTTCTGGCACAAAAAATGGTTCGCGTATTAAAGTTGTCCAATCAAACTTCTTTCTATCAACGTAAGGCAATAAATCTTTCACATACAAAATGCCTTCTATAGTATCCATACTATCTTTATAAACAGGAATTCTTGAATATCCATTTTCGATAATATCGGGCATAATTTCAAGGTATTTCTGCTCAATATTCAGCGCAAAAATATCCATACGAGGTTTCATAACTTGTTTAGTATCTGTATTTCCAAAAGACACAATGCCTTGCAAAATTTTTTGTTCTTCTTTAGTGGTATCTTCCTCACTGGTAAGTTCTAAAGCTTGCGACAATTGATCTACACTTAAATTAGATTTTCGCTTCCCTAATTTATTATGAATCCCTAAGGTTACGCTGCGCATTGGTAAACTAATAGGAGACAAAATAACATCTAAAAACCTAAGAGGATATGCCATAAATGTGGCAAACTTTAAATTATTTCTGCTTGCATAAATTTTAGGAAGAATTTCACCAAATAATAAAATTAAAAAAGTAATTACAACAACCTCGACAATAAACTTAATTTGAGGACTAGAAATGTTACCAAACATAAAATCGCCTAAAAATGCAAACAAAATTACAATGGCAATATTAATAAAGTTGTTAGCCACTAAAATGGTAGCCAATAGCTTTTTAGGGTGTTTTAAGAGTCCTGATAAAATTTCAATTCGTTTTGAGTTATGTTCTAAACCTTCTTCAACATCACTTCTATTTAACGAAAATAGTGCTACTTCAGCACCAGATATTAGTGCAGAACACACCAAAAGCAAAAACAGTAATGCAAAACTAAAAACAACCGAAATATCAATTGCCATAATTAAAAGTATACAACTCGTGGGGTCAGGATCCAATTATACTGGTTTAGTTAAACAAAGAATCTCAATTGGTTATCGAGAATATTATTAAAATGGCAAATCATCATTATCTTCTGAAATAGGCTCTGTACTTACTTGCGAACTTGTTGTTGGTTTTTGATCAACAGCCGCACTTGGCGCATTAGTATTAGTTCCGCTCTCCTTTTTTGTTGAAAGAAAAGTAAAATCGTTACATTGAATTTCGGTTGAATATCTATCATTCCCCTTATCATCTGTCCATTTTCTAGTTTTCAAACGTCCTTCAATATAAACCTTATCACCTTTACTTAAATACTTTTCACAAATTTCAGCACCTTTATTTCTAACTACTATATTATGCCATTCGGTATTTGTTATACGCTCATTAGTTTGTTTACTCACATAAGTTTCACTAGTTGCAATAGGAAACCTTCCAACACAGCCACCACCTTCAAAATAATGCATTTTTACATCATCGCCTAAATTTCCAATAAGCATCACTTTATTTAACGTACCTGCCATAATTTGTGTTTTTTATGAAGAAGCAAAATTACTGAATTGCTTCGCATTTTTTTAAAATTAATAAAAAAATATGATTGTTAATACTAAACTATTCAAAAATAAAGAATTAGTGAAAATTGATATTGTAAAATTCTTTATTTTTTAGATTCCCAATCCTTTAGGAATGACAATTTCTGCTGCAACTCAAAAGCTCTACTTTTTAGAGTATTTTAAAAATTAAAGCTTTCTATAAAATTTCCTATTAAAATAGGAACAGGAAATTCCCGCACTTTCCCTATAGAAACACCTTCAATTGGAAGTCTTTCTAAATTAACCACCCAAAACTTGGTATATAAATGTTGATGTGATAATTTATGAATAATAGGTTCCTTATTATATAAGGATAATTCAAAACGCATGTTTTTTAAAATGTCATGCTTTTCAAGTAAGTTATTAAAACCTGCAATACTATTTATACTCTTTTCAGTTTCAATTAAAGGAAACTGATATAAATTTTGCCAAATACCTTTCCCTTCACGTTTTTCTAGAATCGTTTTTTCATCTTCAGAAATAAAAACTAAAAAATTGAAATACTTTTTTTTTGCCTTTGCAGATTTAATTTTAACCGGTAGTTCACCAATTCTACTTTTATTAAGGGCTATACAACTACCCTGAAACGGACAAACACCACAATTTGGGTTTTTGGGCTTGCATTGTGTAGCACCAAACTCCATAATAGCTTGATTAAATTCTGCAGGCTCTTTTTTATCAATCAATTCTTGAGCAAGTGCCTTAAACTCTTTTGCTCCTTGTGATGAATTTATAGGTGTATCAATACCAAAATATCTGGATAACACTCTGTACACATTACCATCAACAACGGCTGTAACCTCATTAAAACAAATAGAAGCTACGGCACTGGCCGTATAATCGCCAACACCTTTAAGTTTTAATAAGTCTTTATAATTATCAGGAAACGTACCTTTTAATTCATTTGCTACATACTTTGCCGAAGCATGCAAGTTTCTAGCTCGTGAATAATACCCCAACCCTTGCCATAATTTAAGCACATCACTTTCATCAGCATTAGCCAAATCAAAAACCGTTGGAAATTTAGTAACAAAAGCTTCATAATATGGTAATCCTTGTTTGACCTGAGTTTGTTGTAAAATAATTTCTGACAACCAAATATAATAAGGGTTATTGGTTTCTCGCCAAGGCAAATTTCTCTTATTATTTGAATACCAGTGTATTAAGGTTTTTGAAAATATCATCAATTCGTTTAATCAAGCAAACAAAAATAAACGTTTATATTATTAAATTTTAGTGAATTAGGTTTGAAATATTGAATATTAAATGCATATATTTGCATCCCTTTTAGAATTTATAATAACATAAAAAAATAATATATTAAAATGACAAAGGCTGATTTAGTAGCAAAAATTTCTGAAAAATCGGGAATGGAAAAAGGTGATGTTCAAGACGTAGTTGAAAAATTCATGGAAGAAGTAAAAACTTCTTTAGAAGGTGGAGACAATGTTTACTTAAGAGGTTTTGGAAGCTTTATAATTAAAACTAGAGCTGAAAAAACAGGTAGAAACATTTCTAAAAACACAACCATTAAAATACCAGCTCATAATATTCCTGCATTTAAGCCTGCAAAAGTTTTTGTAGAAGGCGTTAAAACAAATGTAGACGTTAAATAAAACACCAAAGTGCTGTCCCGATAGCTATCGGGAGTTTCAGTATTAAAACGAATTATTAATTTAAAAAGACACTATTTATGCCAAGTGGTAAAAAACGTAAAAGACATAAGGTAGCGACGCACAAACGTAAAAAACGTAGACGCGCTAACCGTCACAAAAAGAAAAAATAAATCAAAAAAGTAGTTAGATTAGCTACTTTTTTTGGTTTTAAAACAACAAGTTCATTGAAATGAGTTCATTAATTTTTTAACACCTTAAGTGTTGTTTGAACTCCACGGATTAATCCCGATAGCTATCGGGACCTGTGAAAAAATAATGTTTAATCCATCCCGATTTATCGGGACAAAAATTAACTAAATGGATAAAGAATTGATCATTAGATCTAGTTCCGATAATGTTGATTTTGCCTTATTAAAAGATGGAAAACTTATTGAATTACAGAAAGATGAAGATAGTAACGACTTCTCTGTTGGTGATGTGTTTATAGCCAAAATCAGAAAAGCCGTTCCTGGACTAAATGCTGCATTTGTTAATGTAGGTTATGAAAAAGATGCCTTTTTGCATTATCATGATTTAGGACCAAAACTACCTTCGCTTTTAAAATTCACAAAACGTGTAAGCACAGGTAAACTAAAAGATTTTTCTTTAAAAAATTTCCCATTCGAAAAAGATATTGATAAAGACGGTAAAATTACCGACGCATTAAAATCTAATCAATCGCTATTAGTACAAATCGTTAAAGAACCTATATCTACCAAAGGCCCTAGAATAAGCTCAGAGCTTTCTATTGCTGGTAGATATATTGTTTTAGTCCCTTTTTCTAGCAGAATATCTATTTCTCAAAAAATAGAAGACCGCGAAGAAAAAGACCGATTAAAACGTTTGGTAAAGAGTATAACTCCTCAAGGTTTTGGCGTTATTGTACGAACTGTAGCGCAAGGCAAAAAAGTAGCTGAACTAGATAAAGATTTACAAAATTTGCTTAGTCGTTGGACGGCAATGTGTAAAAAGCTGCACAGAGCGCATCACCCCAGTAAAGTATTAGGAGAAATGAATAAAGCCTCATCAATTTTACGAGATATATTCAATGATACCTTTACAGGCATTACTGTTGATGATGAAGAGCTCTACTATCAAATTAAAGATTACGTGCAAGAAATTGCACCAAAAAAAGAATCAATAGTTAAATTGTATCAGTCAAAAGTTCCAATTTTTGAAAAGTTTGGAATTGAAAGACAGATAAAAACCTCGTTTGGAAAAACTGTTTCTATGACTAAAGGCGCCTATTTGGTAATCGAACATACCGAAGCGCTGCATGTTATAGATGTAAACAGCGGAAATCGCTCTAATAAAGCAAATAACCAAGAGGATACAGCACTAGAAGTCAATTTAATATCTGCTACCGAAATGGCTCGTCAATTACGCTTGCGTGATATGGGTGGCATTATAGTAGTAGATTTTATAGATATGACTAGTGCTGAAAACAGGCAAAAATTGTTCAATCACCTTCGTGACGAAATGAAAGATGACAGAGCAAAACACAAAATATTGCCACCAAGTAAATTTGGATTGATACAAATTACAAGACAACGTGTTAGACCCGAAATGAACATTAAAACCCGCGAGGAAAATCCAGACGGTATAATTAATGGCGCAGAGGTTGAAGCACCTATAGGATTGGTACAAAAAATCAATCACGATCTTGAAAAACTAATTAAAAAAGACTATAAAAAGCTGACTTTAAACACACATCCTTTTATAGCAGCCTTTTTAACAAAAGGTGTTCCATCTATACGTTCTAAATGGTTTTTAGAACATAAAAAATGGGTGAAAATTTTACCAAGAGATGCTTACACATACTTAGAATATCATTTTTTCGATAAAGATGGTAATCAAATTGTCTAGTCCTAAATAGTCGATACAGATTATTAAAGGATTAAATTTATTAATTAAAACTGAACAATCATATGA
>NZ_CANKXG010000015.1 GCF_947487575.1 uncultured Algibacter sp.
TTTACGTACCCAGTGTTTTCCGATGTTTTCATTACACTAATGTTTTAGTGTATCGCTATTTCAGGACGGGACAAATTAAATAATTAAAAAACCCGCTACTTTTAAAGTTAGCGGGTTTTTTTGTTTTAATTATTATTTGGGCGTTACCACAAGGGTCGGGCTATCCGCTACAAGTCCTCGCACCTCCTTCGTCGGGCTGTGGGCTTTCCACTACTATCCCTAACGCAATTAATTGAATATTTAATTGTTTCTAAATGATTACTTCAATTATATCTGTAAGAAAATATTTTAAGTTTATGTATCTTTATATTATATACTTAAAACATGATTCCAAAGTTAATAATAGAAAATATTAAGTTCAATAATGGAGACAAAATTCAACTTAAAGAAAAATCAATTACAATTTTTGTTGGCGCTAATAATGTCGGAAAAACTGCAGCACTTAAGAACATCCATTTGCTATCCAATTTGGGTGGATTTAGAACTAAACATGATGTAATAGTCAATATAGACCTAAAAAAAGTTGGTTCTCCAATTGATTTTGTTAATTTTTTAAAGACTAAAAACTCAGGTTCTAATTATAAATTTAATATTGGTGGTAATTTATATTACCCAGAGGACACTGGAGTTAAGTGGGAAAATAATGACCCCAAACACTTTGGCCATTTTTTTATCAAAATAATGCTAGCCGAACAAAGAATTTCACATTCAAAGTCTAGAGAAACTCTTGATTTTTATAAACAGCAACCAAGTCACCCAATTGATTTTATGTATTTAAATCAATCATTTGAGGATGAAATCAACGCCTATTTTAGACTTGCTTTTAATTTAGATTTGATAATTGATCGGTTTTCAGGAAAAAATACACATTTAAAAGTAGGTGAAAAACCTACATTATTAGAAAATGAAAACTATTTATCGAAATCATATAATGATAGAATTAAGGAGTTATCTGATTTATCAGATCAAGGTGATGGTATGCGCAGTTTTGTTTCCATTTTATTAGAAATGATTTCTAAAAATAAAACATCCCTAATAATTGATGAACCTGAGGCTTTTCTACATCCACCTCAGACTAGGCTTTTAGGAAAATTAATTGGAAAATTGTTTTCTGAAAGACAAATGTTCATTTCTACTCATAGTTCTGATTTAATTAAGGGTCTTTTAGAAAGTAAAAATGAAAACATAAATATTATCAGAATTTCAAGAAATAAAGAAATCAATTCTGGTGCATTATTAAATAATAATGATATTAAAAACATATGGAAAGATCCCATATTAAGATACTCTAATATTATTGATGGATTATTCCATAAAAGTGTCATAATATGTGAAGGAGATGGTGATTGCAAATTCTTTTCAGCTTTATTCGACTCAGAATTTGAAAATGACCCCCGCTACCATAAAATTTCAGATACTTTATTTATTCCTGCACATGGTAAAGCTAAAATACCAACAATAGTAAAAGCTCTTAAGAAAATTTCTGTGCCTACTTTTTCTATTTGTGATTTTGATATATTTAATAATCAAACTCCATTAAAAGAATTAGTTGAAGCTCATGGAGGAGATTGGAGTATTATTGAACCAAAATGGAAAATATTTCACTCCCAAATAAATCAAATTAAGTCACAATTGGATAAAGAAGAAGCAAAAAAAGAAATACTTAAATCATTTGACTCAGTTAAGGCGCCTAACCTAAATAAAAAACAGATAAATGAAATTAAAGATATTTTAAAGATTTCTAGTGCTTGGTCTTTTGCTAAAAAACAAGGATTGTCTTTTGTGCCTTCAGGTGATGCTCATGAAAAATGTTTGGAAGTTATAGCCTATTTAAACAATATTGGAATCTTTCCATTATTAATTGGTGAACTTGAAAGTTTTGATAAGAGTATAGGAGGAAGTAAATCAAAATGGCTCGAAACTATATTACAAAAAAATTTTAAAAACAAAGAAATCCTAAAAGAAGCTAAAGAATTTATACATAAATTGGCAAATATTATATATAAAAATTAAGGCGCTGGATTAGGCATAGCCTCATGCACTGCATCAATCTGTTCTAAAACAGCATCATTTAAAGTTACGTTGATACTATCAATATTCTCTTTTAGCTGTTCTAATGTTGTAGCTCCAATAATATTACTTGTTACAAAAGGACGCTGGTTTACAAAAGCTAAACTCATTTGTGCTAAAGTCATACCATTATCTTCTGCAATCTTCAAATAGCGTTTAGCAGCTTCTGTAGCTTGTTCTCCGCTATATCTTGCAAATCTTGGGAATAATTTAAGTCTTGCGTTATCTGCCACATTACCTTTTATATACTTTCCTGAAAGCACTCCAAATGCCATTGGTGAATATGCTAATAAACCAACGTTTTCTCTTAAAGAAACTTCTGCTAAATCGGTTTCAAAAGTTCGGGTAAGCATCGAGTAAGCATTTTGAATGGTCGCCACTCTTGGTAAATTATGGTTTTTTGATTCTTCTAAATAACGCATAGTTCCCCATGAGTTTTCATTGGATATACCAATATTTCTTATCCTACCTGCCTTAATTTCTCCTTCTAAACTATGAAGAATTTCGTAAAAGTTATCTTTCCATTTTGTATCAAGCTTAAAATCTCTAACTCCAAACCTATTGGTATCTCTTTCTGGCCAATGCAGTTGGTATAAATCTATATAATCGGTTTGCAATCTTTCTAATTCTGAATCTATGGCTTTTTTAATTGAATTTGGGCTAAAACCTGTAGTTCTAATATGGGCTGTATAATCGCCACTACCTGCAATTTTTGATGCGATAATAACTTTATTTCTTTGGCTAGATTTTTTTAGCCAAGTCCCTATTATCTCGCTAGTTCTTCCACTCATTTCTGCTGTGGCTGGCACAGGATATAGTTCTGCGGTATCAATAAAATTAACACCTTGGTCGAGTGCATAGTCCATTTGTTCGTGACCTTCAGCCTCAGTATTTTGGTTCCCCCAAGTCATAGAGCCTAAACATATTTTGCTAACTTTTATATCGGTATTTGGAATGGTTGTGTATTTCATCTATTTTATTTTTGTCATTCCCGCGAAGGCGGGAATCTTTTTATTTGAAAACTAATATTAGATTGTGGATTCCTGCCTTCGCAGGAATGACAAATCATACCTATTTTTTAGACGGATTGTAAATATAAAAAACCTTTAAAAGCCTGAATAGCTTTTAAAGGTTTTTTGCGTTAGGGATTGAGGCATTTGTTGAAGCTCCCCGACGAAGGAGGGAGCGACTGCCGAAAGCCCGACCCTTTGGGTAACGCCCAAATAATTATTCTACTCGCTTAACAGCTTAGAGAGTTCATCTAACTTAGGCGTTAAAACAACTTCTATTCGTCTGTTTTTTGCTTTCCCTTCGTTAGTTTCGTTAGATGCAATTGGAGCAAATTCTCCACGTCCCGCCGCTGTTAAATTTTCGGGATGTATGTTGTTGTTTTCTCTTAAAATATTAACGATAGATGTGGCTCTTTTTGTAGATAAATCCCAGTTGCCACTTAGTTGCGCATTTCCTGCGTATGGCGCATTATCTGTGTGTCCTTCAATTAAAACGGCTATGTCTGGATTGTCTCCTAATACGTTTCCTAATTGCTTAACGGCTTTTTTACCTTCGGCACCAACCGTCCAGCTTCCTGAACTGAAAAGGAGTTTATTTTCCATAGAAACATATACTTTTCCTTCGCGTTGCTCTACAGTTAAACCTTTGCCTTCAAAATCGGTTAAAGCTCTTGAAATGGCATTTTTAAGCTCAGTCATTGCGGCATCTTTTGAAGCAATAACTTGTTCTAATTCTGCTACACGATTTGAACGATCTTCCAATTCTTTTTTAAGTTTTTCTAGTCTTGCATTTTCAGATGCCAAGGCCTGCTCCTTGGCTTCAAGTTGTGCTAATAATTCTCTATTCTTTTGCGAGTTTGCTGCTATGGCTGCAGTACTATTTTTTTCTAAAGCATCGTACGATGCCTTTAAATTATCTAAATTAGATTTTGCTGCGTTATAATCTCCTTGTAATTTATCACGTTGTGCAACGGCTTCATCATAAGCCGTATGCAATTGCTTTAACTCGTTTTCGGCTGCCGTTTTAGCACTTAAAAGTACTTCGTTATCGGTTGACAGCTTTTTGTTTTCCTTTTTTAAATCGGCATACTTTGCTTCTAAGTCTTTATACACTTTTGGAGATACACAAGATGCTAAAACCACTAGAGTAAATACGGTGAAGATGCTTTTTTTAATCATGTTGTTTGGGTTTATTTCTTATTTTTTTTCTATTTCTACTAGGATAGGACAATGATCGCTATGAACTGCTTCAGACAGTATAACGGCCCTTTTAATGTTTTCTTGTAATGGTTTTGAAACCATAGCATAGTCTAATCGCCAACCTTTGTTATTGGCACGCGAATTAGCACGGTAACTCCACCAGCTATATTGCTGTAATTCAGGGTTTATAAATCTGAACGAATCAATGAAGCCACTATCAATAAACTTTCCAATCCATTGGCGTTCTATTGGTAAAAAACCTGAAACACCTTTCATTTTAGGATTATGGATATCCATTTCTTCATGGCAAATATTATAATCGCCACAGATAATAAGGTTTGGAATGTCTTTTTTAAGATTGTTTATATACTCTTGAAACATATCCATATATTCCAATTTATGATTTAATCTGGCATCATTTGTTCCTGAAGGTAAATACAAACTCATTACTGAAACACCATCAAAATCGGCTCGAATATTTCGGCCTTCAAAATCCATGGATTCTATACGAGTACCATACTCAACATGTTTTGGTTCCGTTTTACTCAAAATAGCGACACCACTATAGCCTTTTTTTTGAGCGCTAAACCAATAATTATATTTATAACCCGCTTCTTCAAAGAGGCTTAAATCTAATTGTTCTTTCATGGCTTTTATTTCCTGTAAGCATACAACATCTGGATTTGCTGCTTTTAACCAATCTATAAAACCTTTATTAATGGCTGCACGAATGCCGTTTACGTTATAGGATACAATTTTCATTTGATTAGATAAGTATTTCAGCTAAAATAAATAATGCGTTACTTTTACACCATTAAAAGTAGCAGGAGTTTTAACGAAGCTATTAACAAAATATTTTAAACGATTTACAGTTTAAGTATCTGATGAAGTTTTTTACATGCCTTTTATTGATTCTTATTGGTTTTTGCGGGTTTTCGCAAAATCAAAGCTCAAACTATAAAACAAAAAAGGTTGCTGTAAAGGATACCATTCAAATTGATAGTGTTAGTATCAATTCTAATTCATTTTCCATTACAAGGTTAGATAATACATTTATTGATTCCACAAATTATTCTGTTGATTTTGCTAAAGCCATTTTAACTTTTAAAAAAACTATTGAAACCGATTCTGTAATTATACACTATCTTAAATTTCCTGATTTTCTAACAAAAACCTACAAACAATTAGATAAGAATATTATAGTTAAAGAAAATAGTAATAGTCAAACTTTATATAAGTTAACACAATCCAATACGAATAGAAATTTTATTCCTTTTGATGGTTTAACCACTTCAGGAAGTATATCTCGTGGAGTAACTGTAGGTAATAATCAAAATTCCGTTTTAAATAGCGAATTAGACCTTCAAATTACAGGAAAACTTAATGAAAAGGTTTCGCTAAGAGCCTCAATTCAAGATGCTAATATTCCCTTACAAGAAAGCGGATATTCTCAGCGCCTAGATGAATTTGACCAAGTATTTATTGAATTATTTAGTAACCGTTGGAATGTTCGTGCTGGTGATATTGATTTACTAAACACCAATTCTTACTTCGCGAGTTTTTCAAAACGCGTACAAGGATTAAATTTTAATTTAAAATTGGGAAAAGAAGGCAATCGAACCCATTTATTTGCGGCAGGTGCAATTGTAAGAGGCCAATTTACAACCAGCCAGTTTACAGCTCAAGAGGGCAATCAAGGCCCTTATAAGCTTCAAGGTCCTAATGGCGAGCTATTTGTCCTTATCGTTTCTGGAAGTGAAACGGTTTATGTAAATGGTATTCCAATAAAACGTGGTGAAGACAAAGATTACATTATAGATTATAATGCAGGCGAAATTATTTTTAACTCCACGTTTCCTATAACTTCTGAGATGCGAATTACTGTTGATTATCAATTTAGTGATCGCAATTATTCCAGATTTGTAGCTTATGGCGGAGGAAATTATGAAAGTGAAAAACTAAAAATAGGTGTTTCTGTATATTCTGAAAACGATGCTAAAAGCCAGCCTTTACAGCAAAACCTTTCTGATGAGCAAGTTGCCATTTTAGCAAATGCTGGTGATGACAGAACCCAAATGGTAGCGCCTTCTGCAATCCAAGAAGAGCCAAACGATAACAGAATTTTATATAAAAAAGAACTCATTGGGGGTGTTGAAGCTTTTGTTTTTTCGAATGACCCAAACGATGAATTATATCGTGTTACCTTCACTCTTGTTGGAGATAACCTAGGTGATTATGCTTTGAGTAACATAAATGCTATTAATAACATTTATGAGTACATTGGTGCCAATTTAGGAAATTACGCACCTATTGTTCAGTTAGTAGCCCCCACTAAATTGCAAATTGCTGTTTTGAATGGAAGTTACAAACCTTCAGAAAAAACCAATATTAGTTTTGAAGCGTCTGGAAGTAAAAATGATTTAAATGCATTTTCTAATTTAGATGATGATGATAATGATGGGTTTGCTGGAAAATTTAAAATGGAGCAAGCGTTTATTAAAAATGATAGTCTATGGAATTTTGATGTATTTATTGATACTGATTATATAAGTTCTGATTATAGAAACATTGAAGGCTTATACAATCCAGAATTTAATAGAGATTGGAATTTAGATCAACCTCCAGGAAATCAAATAGCAAGTACCCTCGGAAATCAAATATTCCTTAATTCTGGTTTTAGGTTGACTCATTCTAAAAAAGGATTTGTTAATTATCAGTTTGAAAACCTAAACTTTTCTGATGGTTTTAACGGTAACCGGCATGTTGCAAACGCTAATTTACTTTTAAACAAGTTTAATATTTTATCAAATTCTAGTTTTTTAAATGCTCAGTCAACCATAAATACTTCTACGTTTTTAAGATCATACAATCGTATTACCTACAGCATGAAAAAAAGTTGGATTGGTACAAAAATAGCTATTGAAAATAATAAGCAACGTAATATCTCAACTCAAGAACTCACAGCGTTAAGTCAACAATTTAAATCTTACGAAGTGTTTTTTGGTATTGGTGACAGCACCAAAGTTTTTACAGAAATAGGCTATAAAAATAGAGTTAATGATAGTATTAAAAATAATAAATTACAAAGAGTAAACACATCTAACACGTTTTATTTAGACTCTCGCCTTATACAAAATAAAAATACCAACCTGTCTCTATATGCTAATTACAGAACTCTAAAAAACACCGATCAAACTATTGAAGATGAAAACTCCATAAACTCCAGATTACAATTCAACCAAAAACTTTTCAATCAAATTATTCAATGGAATACCATTTTTGAAACCAATTCAGGACGATTACCACAACAAGACTTCACCTATGTTGAAGTTGAAGCAGGGCAAGGTAATTATACATGGAACGATTATAACGAAAACGGAGTTCAAGAATTGGAAGAGTTTGAAATTGCTCAATTTCAAGATCAAGGCAAATTTATTCGGGTGCTCCTACCTAATCGCGTGTTTATAAAAACACATCAAAATAGATTAAGTCAAACGCTCACCATCAACCCTTCTCAATGGTCAGTTTCAGAAAGCAAACCAAAAAAATTCTGGTCACACTTTTATAACCAAACTAGCTATTTAATTGATAGAAAGATAAAACGAGAGGGTAGTAGTTTCAATTTAAACCCTTTTAACAATAACAAAGAAGATCAGCTTGGATTACAATTAAACTTTAGAAACGTATTATTTTTTAACCGAGGAAAGCAACATTATACAACATCTTATACGTTTTTAGATAATACAACAAGAAATGTCTTATCTGTAGGGTTTATAGAGAATAGTTTAAAAAGTCACCAACTCAACTTTAATCATAAATTATCAGCAAATTGGTTAATTAATATGCTTTCAGCTTTTGATAATAATGAAAGTATTAGCCAAAATTTTGCGAGTAAAAATTATAATTTCGACGAGACTAGATTTAATCCGAAGCTTTCATATTTATTCAATGATAATTCAAGCTTTGATATATTCTACCAATACGCAAGTAAAACTAATACTATTGGTGAAATGGAGGACTTAAAACAGCAAAAATACGGCATGTCTTTTACTTTCGGAAACAACCAAAAAAGTGCTATAAACGGTGAGTTTAATTACTTCTCAAACGATTATATAGGTAATCCAAACACACCTGTGGCCTACCAAATACTAGAGGGTCTACAACCAGGAAAAAACTTTACTTGGAGTTTACTAGCACAAAAAAAACTAACTAAATTTTTAGATTTGAATCTCAGTTATTTTGGAAGAAAAACGGAAAGTAGTAGAACTATACATTCGGGTTCAATTCAGCTTAAGGCCTATTTTTAAAACCCACTGAGCAATCCATTTTTTCAAAAACAGAGATTATAGTTTTTACGGCTTCAACATAAAATAATGGATGAATATTTTCATAATCATCTGTAGGCTCATGATAATCTTTATGATCTTCAACACCAAAATATAAAAAAGGGATTCCTTTTTTATGAAAACTAGCATGATCTGAAGTGTAAGTCCAATCATCTAAACCATCATAACCATCATGGCCTCTAATCAATTCTATGTCGGATGAATATTTCGAATTTGTAAACAAGGACTTTAATTTTTTGTTTTCAGAAGTTCCTACTACATATAATTCTTTCTTATTACTGCGGCTTATCATATCCATATTGATATTAACAATAATATCCTGTGAAGAAATAATAGAATGATTCACATAGTATTTGGAACCTTGAAGCCCCAATTCCTCAGCATCAAAAGCAGCTAATATAACTGAATGCTTTGGTGGATTATTTTTAAAATATTCAGCAAATGCAAACAAAGCTCCTACCCCAGAGGCATTATCGTCTGCACCATTATAAACCTTACTATATTTAACACCTTCATGATCATAATGTGCACTTATCACTATATACTTTTCTGGAAACACTGAGCCTTCTATTAAACCTAAAACATTTACAGCATCAAATACTTTTTTCTTTTTAATAAATGAAAATGGTTGTTCAAAAGATTTCCCTAAAGGCTCAACCTTTAGATTGTGAAATTGATTAATAATATATTTTCTGGCTTTTGTAGCACCTTTTGTACCTGTTCTTCTTCCTTCAAAGGCATCAGAAGATAATGATTGTAAATGCTTTAATAATACCTTTTTATCAAAAGAACAACGTATACTATAATTAGTTTGAGCAAAAATACCTCCAACTTGAAAAATGCAGCAAAAAAATAGTGCTATAAGTACTTTGTTCATAAAAACCATTGAGGGATAAATATACTTAATAAATACAAAACCCATACCAACTTAGTTGATATGGGTTTAAATATTGTTATAACAGCTGGCTATTTGATAGTAGCTTTCATTAATTCTCTGTTCATTCTAGCAATATTATCTAGAGATATACCTTTAGGACATTCAACTTCACAAGCTCCAGTATTAGTACAGTTACCAAACCCTTCTAAATCCATCTGAGCGACCATGTTTTGCACACGATCTGCTGCTTCAACTTGACCTTGAGGCAATAATGCATATTGAGATACTTTAGCACCAACAAATAGCATGGCACTAGAGTTTTTACATGTAGCTACACAAGCACCACATCCAATACAAGTTGCTGCATCCATAGCTTCATCGGCAGCATGCTTTGAAATAGGAATTGAATTTGCATCTTGAGTATTCCCAGACGTATTTACTGAAATATAACCTCCTGCTTGTTGAATACGCTCAAAAGAAGTTCTATCTACTACTAAATCTTTAATTACAGGAAATGCGGCGGCTCTAAATGGCTCAATAGTAATAGTATCACCATCTTTAAACATACGCATGTGCAATTGACATGTTGTTATGCCTCTATCTGGACCATGTGCTTCTCCATTTATGTACATTGAACACATACCGCAAATACCTTCACGACAATCATGATCAAAAGCAACTGGCTCTTCTCCAGAATTCACTAACTGCTCATTTAAAACATCCATCATTTCAAGAAAAGACATATGTTCTGAAATGTCAGTTACTTTATAATCGACCATTTGACCCTTTGCATTCGAGTCTTTTTGTCTCCAAATTTTAAGTGTTAAATTCATAGGTCTTTCTTATTTGTATGAACGTTGTTTAAGTTCTATATCTTTAAATTCTAATTCTTCTTTATGTAAAACTGCATCTGCAGGCTCTCCTTTATATTCCCAAGCTGAAACAAATGCATAATCTTTGTCGTTACGTTTTGCTTCACCTTTTTGTGGTCCAGACTCTTCAGCAGATTCTTCTCTAAAGTGTCCGCCACAAGATTCATTTCTTGTTAAAGCATCTTTAGCAAATAATTCTCCTAATTCTAAGAAATCAGCAACACGACCTGCTTTTTCAAGTTCAGGATTCATTTCGCTTGCCGACCCAGGAACTGAAACTTCTTTCCAGAACTCTTCACGAATTGCTTTAATTTCAACCATGGCTTCTTTTAAACCTTTTTCGTTACGAGACATTCCGCATTTATCCCACATTACTTTACCTAGCTTCTTGTGGAAATAGTCTACAGACTTTGTTCCTTTGTTAGTAACAAAGAAATCTATTTTAGCCTTAACTTCTTTTTCAGCTTCTTCAAACTCTTTTGTATCCGTTGAAATTTTACCGGTTCTAATATCATCAGAAAGATAATCTCCAATAGTGTATGGTAATACAAAATATCCATCAGCTAAACCTTGCATTAAAGCAGAAGCTCCAAGTCTATTAGCACCATGGTCTGAGAAATTTGCTTCACCAATACAGTACAATCCTGGCACAGTAGTCATCAAGTTGTAATCCACCCAAACGCCACCCATAGTATAGTGTACTGCTGGATAAATCATCATAGGAGTTTTGTATGGATTTTGATCTACAATCTTCTCATACATTTGGAATAGGTTTCCATATTTCGCTTCAACAATAGCCTGTCCTAATTCATATATTTTAGCATCAGATGCGTTTGAAATGTTCTGAATCTTTGCTTGTTCTTTTCCGTAACGCTCAATAGCTGCTGCAAAATCTAAATAAACTGCTTCTCCTGTAGCATTAACTCCATAACCAGCATCACAACGTTCTTTAGCAGCTCGAGATGCTACATCACGCGGCACTAAATTACCAAAGGCAGGATAACGACGCTCTAAATAATAATCTCTTTCATCTTCAGACAAATCCGTTGGTTTTTTACTGCCTTCACGAATTGCTTTTACGTCGTCTAAACTTTTTGGCACCCATATACGTCCATCATTACGTAACGATTCAGACATCAACGTTAATTTAGACTGATAATCGCCTGAACGTGGAATACAAGTTGGGTGAATTTGAGTATAACAAGGGTTTGCAAAATAAGCACCCTTTTTATGAATTTTCCATGCGGCAGTAACATTACTACCCATAGCATTTGTCGATAAAAAATATACGTTACCGTAGCCACCTGTTGCAACTACAACTGCGTGAGCAGAATGACGCTCAACCTCACCTGTAATTAAGTTTCTAGCAATAATACCTCTTGCTTTTCCGTCAACTTTTACAACATCAAGCATTTCATGACGATTAAACATTTCAATCTTTCCACGCGCTATTTGACGATTCATTGCAGAATAGGCTCCTAACAATAATTGCTGACCTGTTTGTCCTTTAGCATAAAAGGTTCTTGAAACTAATACACCTCCAAATGAACGGTTATCTAACAATCCACCATAATCTCTAGCAAAAGGAACACCTTGTGCTACACATTGGTCAATTATGTTTGTAGACACCTCAGCTAAACGATATACATTAGCCTCACGAGAACGGTAATCTCCTCCTTTTACGGTATCGTAAAATAATCTGTATGTTGAATCGCCATCACCTTGGTAATTTTTTGCCGCATTAATTCCTCCTTGTGCAGCAATAGAGTGCGCACGACGCGGAGAATCTTGGTAAGCGAATGCTTTTACATTATATCCTAATTCGGCTAAAGTAGCTGCTGCAGAACCTCCTGCTAAACCTGTACCCACAACAATAATATCTATGTGGCGTTTATTTGCAGGGTTTACTAAATCAATTTTATTTTTATAATCTGTCCATTTATCTTTAATTGGACCCTTTGGTACTCTTGAATCTAAAGCCATATTATATAAGATTAATGGTTATGTGTTAAATGATGAAAAAGTGCTATTATTATAAATCCTAAAGGCACAATAATTGAGTACGCTTTACCTATAAGTTGCAAATTCTTTTTACGACCTGCTGTAGCTCCCATGGATTGGAAAGCAGATGTAAAACCATGTGCTAAATGCAATCCTAAAAGGATAAACGAAATAACATAAGCTCCTACTCGTAAAGGGCTATGAAATTTTTCAACTAATTCATGATAATATCTAAATTCTCCATTATGCAAACCAGTCATATCTCCTACAATATATTTTGTGTTAATTTCTGGAATCCAAAAATCAATAAAATGTAGAACAATAAAAGCTAGTACTACCAGACCACTATAAATCATATTCCTGCTCATCCAAGTAGAATTTGCGCCGCCATTATTTTTGGCATATGAAACACCGTTTGCTTTTTTGTTTTTCAGTTCCAAAACAAAGCCCATTACAAAATGAAATACAACTGCAAAAATTAATACAGGCTGTAAAGCAAATTGGACTAGCGGGTTTGTGCCCATAAAATGCGATACTTCATTAAATGCATCTGGACTAATCACAGATAACATATTTATAACTAAATGCTGAAGTAAAAAAAACATGAGGAAGAATGCAGAAAGCGCCATGGCTACTTTTCTTCCAATCGAAGATTTAAAAAATCCACCCATTATTTTAAAGTTATTTTTTGATTTTAACAAAGGTAGCCATGGACGGAGTCTTAGACAAATAACAAATGTCATGTTTTGTTATTTAGAATGATTTTAAAAACAAATAATGTTATAATTAATTACATGAAAAAATAAGAATACTTAAAATAAACAGTCTATTTTATAAGTAATTGTTAATAATTTTGTTAATTTACCATATAACTAATTAAAATATAATAAAATGGAAGAGTATTTACCTTTGATTATTCAACTTGTTAGTGGCGCAGTTGGCGGAAATATTGCTGGTTCGCTTTTGAAAAATTCATCTTTAGGAACATTATGGAATTCCGTAGCAGGGATACTAGGCGGCGGACTTGGCGGCAGTATACTAGGTATGCTAGGCTTAAGTGGTGCAGAAGCTGCTGAGGCATCAAGTAGTTTGGATATAGGCAGCATAATAGGAAGTGTTGCTGGCGGTGGCGTTGGCGGTGGTGTTGTTATGGCTGTAATTGGATTAATTAAAAAAGCCATGAATAAATAAAAATCTTTTAACCCAGTAAAAAAGGGAGTCATTTAAATGACTCCCTTTTTCTTTATGAGTGTTCTCTCTTTATTACTAATCAAGAATGAGCTTTTTTGTAATAAATCTTTCTTCTGAATGTATGTTAACAAAATACAGGCCCTTTGAAGCATGGTTCATATTTATAGCTTTTACCCTAGTGCCCTCAAAAATATCGGTATCTGAAATTAACCTGCCACTAACATCGTATATTTCAACCCTATCAATATTTAAATAAGATGATTTAATAAAAAATTCCTTTTTTGCAGGATTTGGATATAGGAAAATCCCCTCTTCTAATGTATTATCATCAACACTTAAGCCACAAGTACCTGTGTAATCTGTCATTAAAGGAAGTATTGGCGTACCACAAATTTGATTAGAAGTACTTCTAGAATGCACATTACTTGCACCCTCAATACTATTAGCATCCAAAGTTGTAGCGGTTGAATTTGAAGCCAATGCATAATGCATAACATTTGATGGGTCAATAACATGACCTAATTGAAACCCATGACCTAATTCATGTAAAGCCACTGTTTCAAAATCAAATTCTCCTGAATCAAAAGTTTCACCACTTTCACCAAAATACCAATTCACCCCATCATCAAAAACAATGTCCAAATCTGTAACATACCATATAATTTCACCTGAACAATCTCTTCCTCCATAACTCGAATAACAAGTTCCTAAAATGCCCGCTCCCAATTCTGAACCATTATCAAATCTAATAATATTTTCGGGTGTAAACCTATCATCTACGGAAGTGGGTGTAGTACTCACCTCCCAATTAACTTTAGTCTCACATCTCCAAGAATCAAAAGCTCTAATAAATGATGCTTTAGCGCCTAAAAGTTCAGGTGGGTCACTGTAATCATTATCATCTGAATCATTAAAAAAATCTTCAAACATTTCCCAAGTATACCCTCCAGAAAAACCATCAGTTAAATTATTGTTGTCCCCATAATGCTGTGACTGGTATGATGTTAAACTTCCCAAAAAATCAGTAGGTAGGTTTTGTTCAGCATAACGTATTGTAAGTGTTTCACTTGAGAACGCACTAGAACCTCCTCCATCAGTTACTCTAATAATCCCTGTTCCAGCTGTACCAGCAATAGTTTCATCAGATGTATTAATAGTTGGCACTCTAACGGTTATCTCAGTATCGGTCCAAGATTCTACATGAGTATCTAAAGCATCAAAAAATGATGTTCCACCATCATCTGCATCCCTAAAACCAACTTTGCCTTGAGCGGCTCCAAACCCAGATCCAGTAATTGTTAAAATAGAGTTTGGACCTACACCACCAGCAGTTATGGTTAAAGGCGATAAAGATATGCCAGATGGAGGGCGTGAATTAGTATTTTTAGTATTTTGCTTTTGTAACTTTTTAACATCAAAAGGCTTTACCTCTAAATATTTTTTATTTGTAATGTTAATAATATCACTATAAAATGAGGTAGCAATACCCTTCTTTCTACTAAGTGTATTAGAAACAGTATTTCCATACAAATCATACTTATAAAACCCTTGAATTTCACTATATGTTCTGTATTTCTGATACTTAGAATTTCCCTTTTCATCAATATTTATATTACTTCCGTATAAAGTAAAAATACCGAAGCTTCCTTTTCCTAATTTCAATGAGTGTGATGCTAAAATTGCATTAAGCCCTACAATACCACCTTCCGTCATTATTTCGATTGTATCAACTGGTTCCCCCTTAAAAACTTTATAAACCTCAACAGTATTACGTGTGTAAATCATTTTGTGGTTAGCGTCCCAAAAAGCTTTGCTAAAAATAACTTTTCCCTCAATTACTAAACTAGAATTATCTATTTGCTCTTTTAATGATATCTCTCTAAGTGAAACTTGAGCAAACAAAGTAGGTGCACTTATTAAAAAGCCTACAAGTAAAAAGGCTATTTTTAATGGTAATTTTTTAATCATAATTTTGAATTATTTTAATAAATTTTAGGTAAGGGATTACCAAATATAGGAAATAAAAATCTACTTTTTATTTATACATTTACGTAGTCGTAAAAAACAAACTTTACTTAACATGAAATACGCACCAATAAACAAATCACTTTTTGAAACAAACAGAGCAAAATTTAAGGCAAAAATGAAGCCAAAGAGCTTGGCTGTTTTTAACTCAAATGATATTTATCCCATAAGCGCAGATAGCACAATGCCTTTTGAGCAGCATAGAGATATTTTTTATTTAAGTGGCGTAGATCAAGAAGAAAGCATCCTTGTTATATTTCCTGATTGCCTAAAAGAAAAACACCGCGAAATCTTATTTTTAAAAGAAACCAATGAACATATTGCTATATGGGAAGGCGAAAAATTGACTAAGAAAAAGGCTTTTGAAACTAGCGGAATTAAAACCGTGTATTGGTTACAAAATATGGAAAAAATTATGTTCGAATTAATGACGCAATGTGATACAATTTACATAAATACTAATGAACATTATCGCGCCAATGTTGAAATTGAAACTCGCGAAGACCGCTTTACCAAGTGGTTAAAAAACAAATACCCTGCACATTCAGTAGCAAAAAGCAACCCTATACTTCAACGTTTACGATCTGTAAAAGAACCTATTGAAATTGATTTAATTAAAAAAGCTTGTGATATAACTGAGAAAGGATTTCTAAGAATTTTAAATTTTGTTAAACCTAATGTTTGGGAATATGAAATTGAAGCGGAATTTATGCATGAATTTTTACGAAATCGGTCCAAAAAATTTGCTTACACACCTATTGTTGCTTCAGGTAAAAATGCTAATGTGCTTCATTATATTGAAAACAATCAACAATGTAAAGCTGGTGATTTAATTTTAATGGACGTTGGCGCTGAATATGCAAACTATTCTAGTGATATGACACGAAGTGTTCCTGTTTCTGGTCGTTTTTCTGAAAGGCAAAAAAACGTTTACAACGCTGTGCTTCATGTTAAAAATGAGGCTACCAAAATGCTTACTCCAGGAACTGATTGGACGGAATACCATGTTGAAGTTGGAAAAATAATGACAAGTGAATTATTAAAACTAAATTTAATTGACAAAGCCGATGTACAAAACGAAAACCCAGACTGGCCAGCCTACAAAAAATACTTTATGCACGGTACAAGTCACCATATGGGATTAGATACACACGATTATGGCATTCTAACAGAACCTATGCAGGCCAATATGGTATTTACGGTAGAACCAGGAATTTACATTCCAGATGAAGGTTTTGGTATTAGATTAGAAGATGATGTTGTTATTCAAAAATCTGGAGAACCTTTTAATCTTATGAAAAATATACCAATAGAAATTGATGAAATTGAATCTATAATGAATTCTTAAAATTTAAAAGGGTCGTTAAAAACGACCCTTTTTGCTAACAAATCTAATATTATAATTTATAGAGTGACTAATTCAAATAAATAACTGTTTAGTTTTTGTAGCGTATTAATTTTATCTTTTGAGTCTATTAATAAAGATATATTATTATTACTTCCCCCATAAGAAATCATCCTAATTTTTACATCTTGTAATATTTTAAATAGCTTATAAGTTCCTTGATGATTAACTACAGAATGGCCAACTAAGCAAACAATACTTTGGTTTTTATCCACTTCAATCATTGCAAATTTATCTAGTTCTGCCAAAATTTTGTCTAAATTCTTATCATCATCAATAGTTAACGAAACAGCTACCTCAGATGTTGTAATCATATCAATCGACGTTTCATTGGTCGCAAATATTTCAAAAACTTTCTTTAAAAAACCATGCGCTTGCAGCATTCTAGCCGACTTAATTTTAATAGCCGTAATATTATCTTTTGCTGCAATTGCTTTAATACCATCTCCTAAAGTACTATTAGAAATTAAAGTACCATGAGCATCAGGCTTCATTGTGTTTTTTAATCGAACTGGAATACTATCCTTTCTAACAGGAGTTACTGTTTGAGGATGTAAAATTTTAGCTCCAAAATAAGCCAACTCTGCAGCTTCCTCAAATGATAAATTTGAAATAGCTCTTGTGTTTTCAACATACCTTGGGTCGTTATTGTGCATCCCATCAATATCGGTCCAAATTTGAACTTCATCAGCCTTAAATGCGGCTCCAATTAATGTTGCAGTATAATCACTTCCTCCACGTTGGAGGTTTGAAATTTCATCGTTACTATCCAAACAAATAAATCCTTGAGTAATATAAATTTCTGAATCTTCAGCAAGATCTATAGCACTTTTAAAATGAGCCTCTATATAATCAGAATCTGGCTCTTTAAATTCATCTATTCTCATAAAACTTAAAGCTGGCAATAACGTAGAACTAATACCCTCTTGTTTCAAATAACTATTAAACATAAAGGTAGAAAGTAATTCGCCTTGTGCTAAAATTCTATTTTTTAAGGCTTCAGTATAATCCTTATCAGTACTTTCAATCAAAAACTCAAAAACACTTGAAACATAATTTTTAACTTCGCTATTTAAAAGCGATTCCTTTAAAAGTTCATCAATGGTATTAAAATAAATCTCATGGAGAACGTTAATCTTATCAATTGCTTTATTAGATTCATTATTCTCAATATATTTGGCAATAGCAACTAATTGATTTGTTGTACCAGACATTGCCGAAAGCACAACTACTTTTTTACTTCCGTCAGTAATTATATCTTTAACATTACTCATGTTTTTAACAGAACCTACTGAAGTTCCACCAAATTTTAATACTTTCATTTTCACCTATTTGAACCACAAAGCTATAATTCCTTTACTTACAAACTATATTTTTAATAAAAAAAAGTTATTTTTGCACAAATTGTTAAATAGTTAACAAATAGACAATTACATCGATGAAAACTGTATCAAATTGTGTTGAAGATATTTTAATCACACAACCCTATTTAGAAGAGGCATTATCGCGGAACATTATAAACTTTAGTGCACTTGCTATTGAACTTGTAGAGCCTATAAGTAAAATGCTTAAAAAAGATGTGAAACCAGGAGCGATTATGATGGCTTTAAGGCGTTATAACCCACCAGTAACTTTAGGCAATTCTATTAAAATGAAACGTGTTATTCAAAATCTTGGAGATATCACGGTACGCTCAAACCTTACCGATTTTACAGTTAAAAACTCAACAACTTTAATTGACAACCATGCCAAAATATTAGAACGGATTAATAAAGAAGATAAACTTTTTTACGCCTTTACTCGAGGCATTCATGAAAGCAATATTGTAGTTTCAAGTAGTTTAAATGATTTTATAAATCAACATCTTAAAAACGAATCGTTTATTGCAATTCAAGAAAATTTGTCTGCAATTAGTATAAACCTGCCTCAAGATAACTCTAAAATTGCTGGGTTATATTATCATTTTTTTAAACGCTTAGCTTGGGAGGGCATTGTTTTATACGAAGTATTATCTACTACAAATGAGTTTACCATTTTAGTCGAAGATGAATTTGTTGATAAGGCTTTCACTGCCATTAAAAGGGTTAAATCTTAGTTTATTTATCAGCATGACTTTATCTTTGTCTTAGATAAATTAAGCATGTATTTAGAGCATAAAGGTATAAATATTTTTTACACAGATAAGGGCCAAGGACTTACTACAGTTTTACTTCATGGTTTTTTAGAAAATGCTTCAATGTGGAAACCTTTCATACCCATACTTTCAAAAAATAACAGGATTATAACTATTGATTTATTAGGTCATGGTAAAACAGGTTGCCTAGGATATGTTCACTCCATGGAACTAATGGCAGAAACTATTGAAGCTGTATTAAATCATTTAAAAATTAAAACCTCCATTATTATTGGACATTCCATGGGTGGCTATGTGGCGCTCGCTTTCGCGGAAAAAAAACCTAAAGCATTAACAGGTTTATGTTTAATGAATTCAACAGCAAATGCCGACTCCACAGAAAAGAAAATAAACCGTGATCGTGCCATTAAAGCTGTAAAACAAAATCACAAAACGTTTATTCGAATGGCCATTGGTAATTTATTCAACCCTAAAAACAAATCTAAATTTCAAGACAATATCAAAGCCCTTATTCAAGACGCACAACAGACACCATTACAAGGTATAATTGCTGCGCTTGAAGGTATGAAAATCAGAAAAGACAGACAGACTATTCTACATTCAGCGCCATATAAAAGAATGCTTATGGTAAGTAAAAAAGATCCCATTTTAGATTACAAGCAATTAATATCTCAAACTGAGAATACCAGCGTAGAAATTGCAGAGTTTCATGATGGACATATGAGTCATATAGAAAATAAAGATGAATTCTTATATAAAATTATGTATTTCGTCGAAAAATAATAACTTTTAATCGATTTATTTGTTTTTTATCTTATTTTTATTTTCCCAAACTATAAAATCATGAAAAAACCTACTTCAATCCCTAAAATGTACTGTAATCTTTTTGGGCATGATTATCAAGTTACAAAACGTGTAACCTATCATGTAAAAGAATATACCTGCAGACATTGCAAAAAGGAATTAACCACAAACAGCAACGGTAGTTTAATAGAGCTTACTCCAAAATTTAAAGAGATAAATGCTATTCTTGAACGCATCCACACCTCAAGAACTGAACGTTTAAAGAAAAAAGCGCTCGCTTCATCGATTTATTAACTGCATATTAACATAATTAATTGGTTTTTAATACATTTAGGCTTCTCTTTAAATATATTAATATGCAAATAACATGAGAAATATCCATTGTATGGTGTTTGGCCATGATTATAAAGTAACAAGACAAGTTACTTATCATGTTCAAGAATACACTTGTAAAAACTGCAAAAAAGAACTCACTACAAACAGTAACGGAAATTTAATAGAACTTACTCCAAAATTCAAAGAAATAAACGATGTTCTTGAGCGCATACACCACAAACGTATCGTAAGAATCAATAAATTAAAAAAACCTATTTCATTAAAAGGTCGTGCAGAAAAAAACTTATTAGTTTTTAATCATTAAAATTTTTCCACCCTTGTGCTTTTAACGGAATTCTAGTGTCTGCTCTGGTCACTAAATGAAGCCCTTCACTCTCCTCTTTAATATGCCCAATTATAGTTAAGTTTGGATTAGCTTTTATTTTCGGAAAGTCATCTTGAGAAATAGTAAAAAGCAATTCATAATCTTCTCCCCCATTAAGAGCTACCATAGTGCTATCAATATTAAACTCCTCACAAGTTGAAATAACCTGAGGATCTAACGGAATTTTATTTTCATATAAATCACAACCTACTTTACTTTGTTTACAAATATGAATTATTTCAGAAGATAACCCATCGCTAATATCTATCATTGCAGTAGGTTTTACATTTAAATCACTCAACAATTCAACAATATCTTGTCTCGCTTCTGGTTTTAACTGCCTTTCAATGATATACGAATATCCTTCTAAATCTGGCTGACTATTAGGGTTCACTTTATAAACTTCCTTTTCACGCTCTAAAACCTGTAATCCCATATATGCAGCTCCTAAATCACCAGAAACAACTAATAAATCATTTGGCCTTGCTCCATTTCTATAAACTTCATTATTAGCATTAATAGCGCCAATTGCGGTTACAGAAATTAATAATCCAGTATTGGAAGATGTCGTATCCCCTCCAACAAGATCTACTTTATAAATATTTGCCGCGGTTTCAATACCAGCATACAAATCCTCTAAAGCTTCTAAAGGAAATCTGTTAGACACTGCAATTGATACGGTAACCTGAGTTGCTTTAGCGTTCATAGCATATACATCAGATAAATTAACCATTATAGCTTTATAACCCAGATGCTTTAATGGCATATAACTTAAATCAAAATGCACGCCTTCAACAAGTAAATCTGTAGTTACAACTACCTTATTGTTTTCGAAATTTAAAACTGCTGAGTCATCTCCAATACCTTTAACAGTCGACTTCTGTTTAATTTTAAAATTCTTAGTTAAATGGTCAATTAGTCCAAACTCTCCCAAGTCTCCTAATTGTGTTCGTTGCTGATTTTTATCTTCTATCATAGTGCAAAAATAAGAAGCTATATTTGTTTTTACTATCTTTATACTAAAACTAAATTTATTTAGTTTTTATAATAAATCTCCCTATGAAATTTTCATGCCCTTTTTACTTCATTTTTTTTATATGCTTTTTATTATTAAATGTGCAATCTTGCAATGATGAACCTGTTGAAATAATTACTATAACTGATACTGATAATGATGGTATTGAAGAAAGCGCAGACAATTGTCCTTCTTTAGCAAACCCAAATCAAGAAGATGAAGACAATGATGGTATTGGAAATTTATGTGATGAAGATTTTGATAACTCCAATAGTCCATTAGCAGTTTGCGAAGGTGGTATTGCTGACATTTATCCATGTAACGACTATGATTTAATGGCAAATATCCCTTTAAATATTTTTGGAGCTACAGCAGGAAATGATTGTTGGGGATGGACGGACACAACAACAGGAAAAGAGTATGCTTTAATGGCAACTAATAATAACACTGCTTTTGTAGATATTACAAAACCTAACGAGCCAATTTATTTAGGAAAACTTCCAACAGCATCTTCCAACGGCCCTTGGCGCGATGTTAAAGTTTATAAAGACCATGCTTTTATAGTTGCAGATTGCAGTTTAAGTAGAGACCCTAACTGTAATGACGACCATGGCATGCAAGTTTTTGATTTAACACGTTTACGAGATGTAACCAATCCCCCAGAAATTTTTACTGCAGACACTCATTTTACAGAATTTGGAAAAGCCCATAATATAGTAATAAATGAAGAAAGCGGATACGCTTATATTGTTGGAGCAAACAGAAGTACTAAATTTGCTGGAGGACCTATTTTTATAAATATTCAAGACCCCAAGAATCCAGTTTCCGAAGGTGGTTTCTTAGAAGGGGGATACTCTCATGACGCACAAGTTGTAACATATAATGGACCTGATACCGACTACTCTGGCAAAGAAATTTTAATTGGAAGCAATGAGAATGAAGTTGTTATTGTAGATGTAACTAATAAAGCTAACCCAACTATTATTTCAACCATTAGCTATAATAACGTTTGGTATGCGCATCAAGGTTGGTTTTCTGAAGACATGACATATTTTATATTAGGCGATGAATTAGATGAAGTAAGAATTGGAGCTAATACAAGAACCATTGTTTTTGATTTTACCGATTTAGATAATCCTGCCTATCATTTTGATTATTTTGGGACAAGCGCAGCCATAGATCATAATGGTTATGTAAAAAACAACACATATTATTTTGCAAGCTATAGAGCTGGAGTACGCATGCTAAACATGTCGCAAATTGGAAGCGGCACCTTAACAGAAGTTGGTTTTTTCGACACCTATCCTAAAGATAACAGTACAGAGTTTAATGGCGCTTGGAGTATTTATCCTTATTTCTCTAGTGGAAATATTATTGTTAGTGATATAGATAGAGGCTTGTTCATCATTAGAAAAACTGGCACATAATTGTACAAAATGGTTTTTTACTTGAAGAAACACATATTTGCCTTAAGTTTAGTTTCTATTGCTTTTTTAGTGTCTGGTTGTTCTAAAAATAACGATCACTCTAATGGTGACTCACCCGAAACTATTAAAGTTGATTTTGTAAAATCTTTTGGTGGCACAAAAAACGAAAGTGCCAAGGCTGTAATAAAAACTTCAGATGGCGGTTATGCTATTTTAGGATATACTCAAAGTATAGACATAGATATAACCAACAAGTCAAATGACTCTTTTGATTATTGGCTACTTAAATTTAACCAAAATGATGCACTTGAATGGCAAAAAACTTTTGGCGGCACAGACGATGATAGAGGAAACGACATCATTCAAACTCATGATGGAGGCTACGCTATTATTGGATTTAGCAAAAGTAGTGATGGTCATGTTACCGAAAACAACGGTGCGCATGATTATTGGGTTTCAAAATTAGATGCTTCAGGAACTATTTCTTGGGAAAAAAATTATGGTTTTTTAGGAGCAGATATTGGCAATTCAATAATTCAAACTCATGATGGAGGTTTTCTATTAACAGGTGTTTTAGATGTTTCGGCTTCAAATGGAGAAGGAAACAGTAAAAACACCAAATCCAAATCTTCAAGAATACAGCATGCAGGAGGCGATTATTGGGCTATCAAAATTAATGCAACTGGAGAAATAGCTTGGAGAAGATATTATGGAGGCTCATTTACAGATACGCCATATGATGTTATTCAAACAGAAGACAAAGGCTATTTAATAGTTGGTTCTTCAGATAGCGCAGATGTTGATATAAACAATAATAAAGGCACTTACGATTTTTGGGTTGTAAAAATATCAGAAGCAGGCACTTTAGTTTGGGAACAATCTTTTGGAGGTTCACAAACCGATGAGGCAAGAGCAATAGTAAAATCAAACGACGGTAACTATATTATTGTTGGTGATACTAGAAGCAACGATTTTGACGTTTCTACAAACAAAGGAGCTGCAGATTTATGGGTAATCAAAATATCTCCAACAGGAAATCTTATCTGGGAGAAAACTTTTGGAGGCTCGAGTTTTGACGTGGCACGCTCTATTTCCAAAACTCAAGATAATGACTTTATAATTTCTGGAAACTCCAGAAGTTTAGATGGAAATCTAACTAATAATAATGGTCAAAATGATGCGTGGGTAATAAAAGTTGACACCAATGGAAATTTAAAATGGCAAAAAACTATTGGTGGCTCAGAAATTGATTTTGCGTATGATGCTGTTGAATTAAACGACAAAAGCCTCATTATAGTTGGAAATTCAAGCAGCTCAAATTTAGACCTTTCAAACAATAGAGGATTCACAGATTTACTACTTTTTAAAATAAAATAATTCAAAATGAAAAGAATAGTTTCCCTAATTTTTGTTTTTCTATGTATTGGATTAACATCCTGTAGTGAAGATAATGATGATAAGGTTTCCCTAACAAATGTAACCTTTAATTTTAGTCATAATTGGGATGAAATTCCAATTACAAATTCAGATTTTAACACCATTAAATTCACAAATGCCCATGGTAATCAATTAAGTATAGAAAGGTTACGTTATCTCATATCAAAAATAACTTTTTATAAAATTGATGGAAGCACAACCGTTTTAGATGGTTATAATTTAGTTGATGTTACCAATAATGAAAACTTATCGTTTACACCAACTACATTTTTAACAACTGGGTCTTATAGTGATGTTACCTTTACTTTTGGGTTTAATAATGAAGACAATTCGAACAACTACGAAGACTTAAACTCAGCTTTATGGAGCGTACCTGCAATATTAGGAAGTGGCTACCATTACATGCAACTTGATGGAAAATTCTTAAACAAAACCGGTACAGAACAAGGATTTAATTATCATGCTATAAGAGCTGTAGATAATCCTGGAGCGAATCCTACATTTCCGCAAGACACCTTTTTTAATGTTAGCCTAGGTGCCATTACAATATCAAACAATGCTACTTTTAATATTGAAATGAATATTGCAAAATGGTTCAAAAATCCAAAAACATGGGATTTGAATATTTTAAATCAAACATTGATGCCAAATTCTGCAGCACAGATAATGATGTTTGAATATGGGCAAGATGTTTTTAATTTAAAAACTGTAAATCAATAATCTATTTTGAAAATATGGCAACTACATATTATTATAATGCTTTTTTGTTTTTCATGCGAAAACGAATCGATTAATAAATATGTAGCAACTCCAAGTAAACTTAGCATCCCAAAACTTTTTGAAGACAATATTTTAGCACCAATAATTCCAGTTGATAACCCGCAAACAATTGAAGGTGTTGCTCTGGGCAAGAAACTATTTTTTGATTCGATTTTATCTGTAAATAATACCCAAGCTTGTGCAGATTGTCATGCCCCTGAAAATGCATTTACCGATTCTGATAGGTTTAGTGATGGTGTTGACGGTATTTTAGGTAACCGCAATTCTATGCCGCTTTTTAATCTAGCTTGGAATTATGATGAAAAGTTCTTTTGGGATGGCAATACCTTTAGTTTAGAACATCAAGCTTTTGTTCCTGTTACAGATCCCATAGAAATGAAAAGTACATGGACAGAAGTTGAACAAAAACTGGAACAACACCCAGAATACCCTCTTTTATTTGAAAAAGCCTTTGGAACTTCAAAAATTGATTCTACCCTAGTCACTAAAGCCATTGCACAGTTTGAGCGCACATTAATTTCTGCCAATTCAAAATTTGATAGATTCCTTTTAGGTGAAGGCGAACTAACCCCACAGGAACTTAACGGGTTTAACGTATTTATGGACGAGACCAAAGGTGATTGTTTTCATTGCCATGGCAGTGACAAAAACCCACTTTGGACAGATAATATATTTCACAACAATGGTTTAGATGAAACTTTTACCGACTTAGGTTTAGGAGCCGTAACAGGTGATCCAGCCGATAACGGAAAATTTAAATCACCATCGCTTAGAAATCTAGCATTTACAGCACCTTATATGCATGATGGAAGATTTACAACTATAGAAGATGTTATTAATCACTATAGCGAAGGCTTAAAAAATTCTTCAACTATTGACCCTTTAATGAAAAAAGTAGCACAGGGTGGTGTTGGTTTATCAGATAAAGATAAAGTCGATTTAAAAGCTTTTTTACTATCCTTATCTGACCACGACTTTGTTAAAAATAATTAAGCTAAAAGAATAATACTACGAATAATTATGCATTTCATCGAAAAAATATGGTTTTAAGCTATTTATTTATCAACTTTTAATTAAATTAATCCCTCTAAAGCGATTTATAAATGAATAAGAGAATAGCATCTAACATTTTTTGCTCCACCTACGGACACAATTTTTTTCGTTTAAGTCAAGCCAATGATAATACACCAGAGATTATCTGTAAATGTTGTAAAAGTTACTTCAAATATGAACCTAATGGCTCTATAACTGAAGTTTCTCATAAAGAGAATAAGAAGTTCTCATCTCTTCTTTACATAAAAAGGACAGCTTAAGTTTTTATAATACTTCATCATTTATTTCATTAAAAATAGCCTAAACTAAGCATGAACTTGTATCTAAGAAATTTCAACGTTATGCTGTTTTGCGTTAGGGATTGAAGTGGCATCCTTTTTAAGAAGTTTTAAAAAATCAAAATTAATTTATACACCCCTTATTTAATTTTAAAAAAACGTTAATAGTTAGAAAATACTTCTTAAAAAGATACAGCGAAAAGCCCGACCCTTGTGGTAACGCCCAAATTATTAATTGAATAGAAAACCAATAAGAAAAACCTATAAAACCATATATTAATATAATGTTAGGTTATTCGATTTTGAGGGACTTATATTGTATATTTGCTCTCTATTTAGAAACTGTCTTAATAAAATATTGAGCACAAACCTAAATTTAATAAAAGAATCTATGATAAAAGTATCTGAAACAGCTAAAAAGAAAGTGGTTGAGCTTATGACCGATGATGGTTATGATGCTATAACTGACTACGTTCGTGTGGGTGTAAAAAGTGGTGGTTGTTCTGGATTATCTTACGATTTAAAGTTTGATAAAGAACAACAAGAAGGCGATAAAGTTTTTGAAGATAACGATATAAAAATTATAGTTGACAAAAAAAGCTTTTTATACTTAATAGGAACAACACTAGAATATTCAGGAGGTTTAAACGGAACAGGTTTCGTTTTTAACAACCCTAACGCTAACCGAACTTGTGGTTGTGGCGAATCATTTTCATTATAAAATACAGAAAGCAATATGTCGAAATATACCGAGGATGATTTACGCGAAGAATTAAAAACCAAAGAGTATGAATATGGGTTTTATACTGATATAGAATCTGAAACATTTCCCAATGGTTTAAATGAAGATATTGTTCGTGCTATTTCTAAAAAGAAAGAAGAGCCAGAATGGATGACCGAATGGCGACTAGAAGCCTTTAAGGTTTGGAAAGACATGATTGAACCAGAATGGGCAAACGTAAACTATGCTAAGCCAGATTTTCAAGGTATCTCTTACTATTCTGCTCCAAATAGCAAACCAAAATACGATAGTATTGATGAGGTTGACCCAGAATTATTAGCAACTTTTGAAAAACTAGGCATTTCTCTTGATGAACAGAAGAAACTAGCTGGAGTAGCTATGGATGTTGTGGTTGATTCTGTTTCTGTTGCTACAACTTTCAAGAAAACATTAGGCGAAAAAGGTATTATTTTTATGAGTATTTCTGAAGCTATTAAAGAGCATCCAGAACTTGTGAAAAAATATTTGGGAACCGTAGTTCCTCAAAAAGATAACTTTTATGCAGCCTTAAATTCAGCAGTATTTAGTGATGGTTCATTCTGTTACATTCCAAAAGGCGTTCGTTGTCCAATGGAATTATCAACATACTTCAGAATCAATCAAGCAGGGACTGGTCAGTTTGAAAGAACTTTAGTAATTGCAGACGAAGGTAGTTATGTTAGTTACCTTGAAGGATGTACTGCTCCAAGTCGTGACGAAAACCAATTACACGCCGCTGTTGTGGAATTGATAGCTTTAGATAATGCTGAAATTAAATATTCAACGGTACAAAACTGGTACCCTGGAAATGCTGAAGGTAAAGGTGGTGTTTTCAACTTTGTAACCAAACGTGGATTATGCGAAAAAAACGCAAAAATCTCATGGACACAAGTTGAAACAGGTTCTGCCGTTACGTGGAAATACCCAAGTTGTGTTTTAAAAGGCGACAATTCAGTTGGTGAGTTTTACTCAATAGCCGTAACTAACAACTACCAACAAGCAGATACTGGAACAAAGATGATTCACTTAGGAAAAAACACGAAGTCGACTATTATTTCTAAAGGAATTTCAGCAGGGAAATCACAAAACAGTTATAGAGGTTTAGTTCAAATAAACTCAAGAGCGGACAATGCGCGTAACTTTTCACAATGTGATAGTTTATTAATGGGAAACGAGTGTGGCGCACACACATTTCCATACATAGAAGCAAAAAATAAAACAGCAAAAATAGAACACGAAGCTACCACTAGTAAAATTGGGGAAGACCAAATTTTCTACTGTAACCAACGTGGTATTGATACTGAGAAAGCCATTGCATTAATTGTAAATGGGTTTAGTAAAGAAGTTTTAAACAAACTCCCAATGGAATTTGCTGTTGAAGCTCAAAAATTACTAGAAATAAGTTTAGAAGGAAGTGTTGGTTAAAAATTAATTAAAATGAAAAAAGTAATTATTCTATTAGTATGTGTTGCAGCATTTATTAGCTGTAAGAACGAAAACAAAACAGAACAAAAAGAAGAAACTACAATTTCAAATAGTTCTGAAAGAACGGAAAAGCAAAGTGATGGACTTACCTTACTAAAGGGCGAGTTTGTCTATTATGGTGGTGCAGCTGTTTTGCAAACGCACACTGAAATTTATGGCGTTTTAGTAACTGATAAAACGCTAGAATTAAACAAGTTAGCTGAAAAACATAAAACAGAGCCTACAGATATGGTTCAAGTTGAAATTCGAGGAAAAATTACAAATCACAAAGACGAAAAAATTCTTTGGGAAAATAAAGTTGAAATTGTTGAAATACTGCAAGTAAAATCGGCATCCAAAGACGATAAAAACGTAGTGAAACTAGAAAAATAAATAAGAATAAAAACACAAATCCCAGACTCTAAATTCCAAAAAATAAACATTAGTTTGGAATTTTGTATTTGTTATTTGGAATTTTAAAAAAAGTATGTTAAAAATAAATAATTTACACGCAAGTGTTGAAGACAAAGCTATTTTAAGAGGCATAAACCTTGAAGTTAAACCAGGTGAAGTTCATGCTATTATGGGGCCAAATGGTTCTGGTAAAAGCACGTTAGCATCTGTTGTAGCTGGTAAAGAAGAATACGAAGTTACTAAAGGGAACATCGTTTTTGAAGGAGAAGACATAGAAGAATTAGGTGCGGAAGAGCGTGCTCATAAAGGTGTGTTTTTATCATTCCAATATCCTGTTGAAATTCCTGGAGTTTCTGTAACTAACTTCATGAAGACTGCTATTAACGAAACTCGTAAAGCAAAAGGATTAGAAGACATGCCTGCAAAAGACATGCTTAAATTAATCCGTGAGAAATCTGAGCTTTTAGAAATCGATAGAAAGTTTTTATCACGCTCTTTAAACGAAGGATTTTCTGGAGGTGAAAAGAAACGTAATGAGATTTTTCAAATGGCTATGCTAGAACCTAAATTGGCTATTCTTGATGAAACTGATTCTGGATTAGATATTGATGCTCTTCGTATTGTAGCTAACGGTGTTAATAAACTAAAAAGTAAAGACAATGCTGTTGTAGTTATTACACATTACCAACGTTTGTTAGATTATATTGTTCCTGATTTTGTTCACGTACTTTATAACGGACGCATAGTGAAATCTGGTGGTAAAGAGCTAGCACATCAATTAGAAGAAAAAGGTTACGACTGGATTAAAGAAGAAGTAAACGCATAAAAATAGTCGCAGTACTCAGTCACAGTGGGCAGTTTACCTATCTTTATCTGATTACTCTAAAGTTTAAAAAAAGTAAACAGTACCACTCTTAGTTTTCCATTTACTGAAAACTGAGACTGCCACTGAAAACTGAAAACAATGGATTTAAAAGAAAAATTAGTCTCATCATTTTTAGCCTTCGAAAACAAAGTCGATATAGATGCTTATGTTCACGATGTAAGGTCTGATGCTATAAAAGTATTTGAAGAAAAAGGCTTCCCTTCAAAAAAGGAAGAAACATGGAAATACACCTCTTTAAATAGTGTTTTAAAAGAAGATTATAGTGTATTCCCAAAGCAAGAAAACGCTTTAGACTATAAGGATGTAAAAAAGTATTTTATCCACGATATTGATGCTTACAAAATCATTTTTATTGATGGAAAATACTCCTCACACCTGTCGCAAACTACACATGATGGAATTGATGTATGTTTAATGTCCGCTGCTTTAAGCAAACCAAAATATCAGTTAATTATTGAAAACTATTTCAATAAAGCCGCTGAAAAAGACAGCTTATCTTCCTTAAACACAGCCTTTTCAAGTGAAGGTGCATACATACATATTCCAAAAAATAAAGTAGTAGAAAAACCTATTCAAATTATACACTTTTCAACAGGAAATGAATCGGCTACCATGCTACAACCACGTAATTTGATTGTGGTAGACGAGAATTCGCATGTGCAAATTATCGAGCGCCATCAAAGCTTAACAAGTAATCCAGTATTAACTAATAGCGTTACTGAGATTTTTGCAAACAAACGTGCTATTGTCGATTATTACAAAATCCAAAACGATAACGAAAACGCATCATTAATAGATCATACTTTTGTTAAACAAAGTAGAGAAAGTTTCGCTTCTGTGCACACCTTCTCTTTTGGTGGTAAGCTAATTCGTAATAACTTAAACTTTTACCAAAACGGTGAGCGTATCGATTCAACCTTAAAAGGTATAACCATTATTGGCAAAAAACAACACGTAGATCATAACACATTAGTGCATCATATCGAGCCTAATTGTGAAAGCCATCAAGATTACAAAGGTATTTTTGATGATAGATCAACTGGGGTTTTCAACGGTAAAGTTGTGGTTGAAAAAGAAGCGCAAAAAACCAATGCATTTCAAGCCAACAATAATATATTAATAAGCGATAAAGCGTCCATAAACACCAAACCGCAATTAGAAATTTTTGCCGATGATGTTAAATGTTCTCATGGTTGTACAATCGGTCAGCTTGATGAAAGTGCTATGTTTTACATGCGCTCACGTGGTATTCCAGAAAAAGAAGCCAAAGCACTTTTAATGTTTGCTTTTAGTAATAACGTATTAAGTTCGGTTAAAATTCCAGAATTAAAACAACACATTACTAAGATTATCGCCAACAAATTAGGTGTCGATCTTGGTTTCGATTTATAAAATTTTTATTTGAAGCTATTTCCCGCTATCCGTTATATCTTTTTTGAGAAAAACAAAAAAGGATGCCACTTCTATCGGGGCTAAATCATCTGCCATGTTCAATGTACAAGACATACGAAAAGACTTCCCGATACTTTATCGCAAAGTAAATGGTAAACCTTTAGTGTATTTTGATAATGCAGCAACATCGCAAACACCACAACAGGTTATTGATATTATTGTAGATTATTATTCAAATTACAATGCTAATATTCATCGTGGTGTCCATACTTTAAGTCAAGAAGCAACCGATTTATACGAACAAGCACGGCATAAAATACAAGCCCATTTTAATGCAAAGTTCTCGCACGAAATTATTTTTACTTCGGGCACAACACACAGTATTAATCTTGTTGCAAACGGCTTTTCATCACTACTAAAAAAAAACGATGACATTATAGTTTCTGCCTTAGAGCATCATAGTAATATTGTGCCTTGGCAAATGCTTTGCGAACGTACTAAAGCCAATCTAAAAGTGATTCCTATGAATGAAGATGGCGAACTCATCATGTCTGAATTCGACAAATTACTTTCAAAAAACACCAAACTTGTCTTCGTAAATCATATTTCAAACGCTTTAGGAACTATTAACCCTATCGAATATATTATTAAAAAAGCACACCAAGTTGGTGCTGCAGTTTTAATTGATGGCGCGCAATCTGCCCCTCATATTAACCCAGATGTGCAAGCTTTAGATGTTGATTTCTATGTTACTTCTGCACATAAAATATGTGGACCAACAGGCGTTGGCATGTTATATGGAAAAGAAGAATGGCTGAATAAGCTTCCACCCTACCAAGGCGGAGGAGAAATGATTGCTGAAGTAACTTTCGAAAAAACAACTTACGCCGATTTACCACATAAATTTGAAGCCGGAACCCCAAATATCTGTGGAGGAATAGCTTTTGGAGCAGCTATTGATTACATGAATAGTGTAGGTTTCAATAACATCGCTACTTACGAAAACGAACTATTAGAATACGGTACTAAAAAACTTCTTGAAATTGAAGGTTTAAAAATCTACGGCACTTCAAAGCATAAAACGTCTGTTATTTCTTTTAATCTAGAAGGTATTCACCCTTACGATGTTGGTACAATATTGGATAAGTTAGGAATAGCGGTTAGAACTGGGCACCATTGTGCGCAACCTATAATGGATTTTTATAAAATTCCAGGAACAATTAGAGCTTCTTTTGCATTTTACAATACCAAAGCAGAAATAGATACTTTAGTTGAAGGTGTTAAGAAAGCTAAAATGATGCTGTCTTAAATTCTTATCGTATTTTTGTATAAAATTGAAACTATGAGTATTGAAGAGGTTCAGAACGAAATTATAGACGAATTCTCAATGTTTGAAGACTGGGAAGAACGTTACCAATATATGATTGATTTAGGGAAAGATTTGCCCTTAATTGACGACCAATACAAAACCGAAAGGAACATTATAAAAGGTTGCCAAAGTAAAGTTTGGGTCCATGCTGAAATGGACGATAATAAAATTGAATTTACCGCTGATAGTGATGCAATTATCACAAAAGGGATAATAGCCATTTTAATTCGTACATTTTCCAATCAGCATCCAAAAGATATTATTGCTGCCAATACTGATTTTATTGATAAAATAGGTTTAAAAGAGCATTTATCGCCAACACGTGCTAATGGTTTAGTAAGTATGGTGAAGCAATTAAAAATGTACGCCATTGCGTACCAAACACAACTAAATTAGTTGATGTGTTGAATCGTATAATCGTTGAACCGATTACACAGTTAAACAAATAAACGATTAAACATTTAAGAAATGAGTGAAACAACAATAGATACGGCCGAATTAGGCGAAAAAATAGTAAACGTCCTGAAAACGATTTACGACCCAGAAATACCTGTCGATATTTACGAACTAGGTTTAATCTACGATGTATTTGTTAACGAAGATTATGATGTAAAAATCTTAATGACATTAACAACACCTAACTGCCCTGTTGCCGAAACACTACCTTTAGAAGTTGAAGAAAAAGTAAAATCGCTCAATGCTGTAAAAGATGCTGAAGTTGAAATTACTTTTGACCCACCATGGACTCAAGAACTAATGAGTGAAGAGGCAAAGCTGGAATTAGGGATGCTTTAATATTGTTATAGTCTTAAGTTTACAATAACTCTATAGTAAATTAAAAAATGTCACCTTGAGCGCAGTCGAAAAGTCTCAATATATGCCAGACGAAATTATAAATCGCGTAGCGAATAGCAAACTAATAACTATTGACCTAGAGGATTTTTACCCTGAAGGGAAACGTGTGTTGTTTGATATTAAAGATTGGTTGTTTGAAGGTTTTGTGCTTCGAGAAAAAGATTTTAGAACTCAGGTTGCAGAATTTGATTGGAGTCAATATCAAGATAACTATGTAGCACTAACTTGCAGTAGCAATGCTATAATACCGGGTTGGGCGTATATGCTATTAAGTATTCAATTAGAGCCTTATGCTAAAAAAGTTATTGTTGGCGACTTAGAAAATTTAGAAACGTCCATATATCAAGATATTATCAATAATCTTAATGTTATAGATTATAAAGATAAACCTATAATCATAAAGGGTTGTTCCAATAAACCCGTGCCTAAAAATGCTTATATTATGCTTTCTGCCAAGTTACAACCGTTGGCTAAGTCTATTATGTATGGCGAAGCCTGTTCTTCTGTTCCTCTTTTTAAGAAGAAGTAATTTTTATGTGACTAATCTTTCATAGTTGCGTCTAAACAGTATATTTGCAAAAAAATTCAACAAAAATTAAAAATTATGAAAAAAATATTTTTCACATTATTATTAGGTGTTAGCATTATATCAATAAATGCGCAAACTAAAGAAGAATTACAAACACAAAAAGCCGAGAAACAAGCTATAGCAGATGCTGCTCAAGCTGAAGCTAATGCTTTACAAGCACAAATAGATGCACTTCCAGGTTGGAAAAAAGGAGCTTTTGGTACTATTGGTGGTAGCTTATCTGGTTTTAACAATTGGTATGCACAGGGAGCTCCAAACAACAATTCTGGTAACATTGGTTTTACTGTAAATGGTTTCGCTAACTTAATTCAAGAGAAATTCTTTTGGAGAAACAGTTTAACAACAAACTTAAATTGGGTAAAGTTAGATAATAAAGATGATGATACTGATAGTGAAGATTTTAACCCTACTACAGATGTATTCAACATTTCATCTTTATACGGTAGAAATATAGCTAAAAACTTAGCAGTTTCTGGATTAGCTGAATACAGAACAACCATTTTAAGCAATTTTAACGACCCAGGTTATTTAGATGTTGGTTTTGGTGCTACTTGGACACCTATTGAAAACTTAATAGTAGTTGTACACCCATTAAACTACAACTTTGTATTTGCCGATAATGATGCTATTTTTGAATCATCTTTAGGTGCTAAAATTGTTGCTGATTACACCAGACAAATAGGAGCAATAAACTTTAAAACTAACTTATCTGCTTTTCAAAGCTATAAATCTGGAAACCTTTCTAACTGGACTTGGAGCAACTCATTTAGTTATACGTTATGGAAAATGATTGGTGTTGGTTTTGATTTTGGCTTAAGAAGCAACAAACAAGAAGCTTTAAATTTTGCTTTAGATCAGTTTGACCCGTTGGCTGTTCCTGCTCAAACTGAACCAACGTTTGATAATGTTGATAACGATCTACAAACCTATTACACATTTGGTTTAAGCTATAACTTCTAATCTATTTTATAGAGATATAAAATTTATAAAAAATGCGCTTCCTAAAAAAAGGAAGCGCATTTTTTGTGCTATGATACGAATTACCCGTTTGACTTTGTCAGAGAAAATAACTAAATTCGTTTAACGCTGGATATAAAACATTAAAACGTTTGATATCCACGAACTATTAGCTACAAACAAAAAATGAAAGAAAATATAGATACACCTATAAAGCTAGATTTATCTAAACACGACAATATTCCAAAACTGATTCATGTCTCATGGAAAACAAAAAATATATTAGACAATAAATCCCCAATTATTTTAAATGGTTTAGCTAATCTAAAAAAAATAAACCCCAATTATAAATTAGAAATCAGCGACGATAAGGATGTTGAAATATATCTAAAAAGTAAATTAAGAAAATGGGATTATATCAAGATTAAAAATAAAAAGATTGTAGAAAAAATTGATTTATGGAGATTATTCAAAATTTACTATGAAGGAGGGATTTATGTTGATATAGATAGATATTGTAACATACCCTTTGATGATATTATAAAAAATGGAACTAAATGTATCTTACCAACTTGCGGTAATATCGATTTTTCACAAGATTTGATGATAAGCTGTAGAGAAAATCCAATATTCAAAAAAGCAATTGAATATAACTTGGCATCCAGATTTATAATTAACCCTCGTGGAGTATTTCATTTAGGCCCTCCAATATATATGCGAGCAATAACAGAGTGTGTTTTTGGTAAAAGAGAAAAAAGAAAACCTCCTAGTCTGGTAATGAATAATTATAGGTTATCATTAAAAAATTCAAAATACTTTCAAACCTATAAAGAAAACTTACCAAACGATTCATTAATCTTCAAATATGACAAAAATAATTTTCAAAATGGTAATGGTCTAGGAAAAGCTGAGTTTTATGATTCACAAAAAATTACACCATGGAGTTCCGGATATGACAAAAACACGATTATTTTATTAATTATTTTTCTGTGTATTGCAATCTTAATTATAATAATAAAGTCAGTGGCTAACACAGTATAAAATTAATTGCTAGTTATAGTATACTTACAAAAGTCCTTGCGGACTTTCTATCTGTGATTTATTTGCTAAATTAGTGCTTAAACACGCAACGAAATTATACACCAAATGTTAACACGAACCTTTCCAGAAAAATCCATACTTTAAATTTAAAACATTAGTTAGCTGATACTTGCGTATTCTATGATTAAAACAAACAAAATCTTATTTTTTTAAGCGGCAAACTTCATAGTGTCAACATATGGTATTTGTCTTTTAACAACAGTAAAGATTCGCGCAATTAATTTATTTCTAATAATGTTGATTGTACTCATTTTGCTTTTACCTGTAGCTATTCTTCTTTCAAGAATTGAGGCATTTGTTGAGGCTCCTCGCAGAAAGCGACTGCCGAAATGTTTACATTCATGAATTCAATATTATAAAATATAAACCAATGAATAAAGCCCGACCCCTTTTCGGGGTAACGTCCAAACATTACTTCATGTCTTCGTAATTATAATCTGGATACAAGAAATGGTTGTACGGAAAACGTGTAACATGAATGTCGCGAACCTCATCGTACACGCGCTTTTTAAAATCTTCTAGATTACTTTTATTTAATGCCGAAATAAATAATGCGTTGTTGCCTACTTTATTCATCCAAGTGCTTTTCCATTCTTCCAAAGTATAATGTTTTTCGGTACGTTCGGTTTCTAAATCGTCTTCATCTAGAGGTTCTGCATTGTAAGCATCAATTTTATTGAATACCATTATAGTCGGCTTATCGCCACTTTTAATCTCACCCAAAATCTTCTCAACAGAAGCAATATGCTCTTCGAAATTAGGATGCGAAATATCCACAACGTGAAGTAATAAATCGGCTTCTCTAACCTCATCCAAGGTACTTTTAAAACTATCAACCAATTGCGTTGGAAGCTTACGGATAAAACCAACCGTATCACTCAACAAAAATGGGAGGTTTTGAATGACTACCTTTCTAACTGTAGTATCTAGCGTAGCAAAAAGCTTGTTTTCGGCAAATACTTCACTTTTACTAACCACATTCATGAGTGTTGATTTACCAACATTGGTATACCCAACCAGCGCCACACGAACCATTTTACCACGGTTACCGCGTTGCACGGCCATTTGCTTATCTATAGTTTTTATTCGTTTTTTTAGCAACGCTATTTTATCACGAACTATACGTCTATCTGTTTCAATTTCGGTTTCACCGGGTCCGCGCATGCCTATCCCCCCTTTTTGACGTTCAAGGTGTGTCCACATGCCTCTTAATCGTGGGAGTAAATATTCGCATTGTGCCAGTTCTACTTGAGTTCTTGCATAACTAGTTTGTGCACGCTGCGCAAAAATATCAAGTATTAGATTGGTTCTATCTAGAACTTTTACATTAAGAATTTTACTAATATTTCGTTCTTGAGCGGCCGAAAGTTCATCATCAAAAATAGCTGTATCAATCTCATTTTCTTTTATAAATTGGCTAACATCTTCCATCTTACCCGTTCCTATAAACGTTTTAGGATTTGGCATGTCCATTTTTTGAGTAAAACGTTTAACAGCATAACCGCCAGCTGTAAATGTTAAAAACTCAAGCTCATCTAAATATTCTTTAGATTTTTCTTCATCCTGATCTTTAGTAATAATACCTATTAAAACAGCCTTTTCTAAACCCATATACGCCTCTCAATTATAAAAAATATTATATTGGCAAAGTTACATAATTGAACTGATTATTATTTGAAAAAATACTCCTCGATATTTATATCGAGGTTTCACCTGAAAGTGTCGTTCCTGCAAATGCAAGAATCTTAAATAAAGAATTATCAAATTCTTTATTTTAATATTTTTAAGCCTATTTTTGACCTATGACAGACCCTTTTGAAGATATTCCCGTTCGCCATGATATGCAAACTGTGGCGTTTTATAATGTTGAAAATTTATTCGATTTAAAGAACGACAAATATAAACATGATAATGATTTCTTGCCAGGTTCGATTAAAAACTGGACGCCAAAACGCTACGAAAACAAATTACGGAAATTAGGTTATGCTATTTCAAATATTGGAAGACGTGAAACTGGAAAACATCCTGCTTTAGTGGGTTTAGCTGAAGTTGAAAACGCTGTTGTAATTAAAGATTTAATTTCATCTAAACATTTAAAAAACTGTAATTACGATTTTGTGCATTTTGACTCGCCAGACGAACGCGGTATTGATGTCGCTCTTTTGTATGATAGAACTGCTTTTAAAGTTCTGCACTCTGAAGTGTTTTCTATACCTCTTACTGATTTAGATGGCACTCCAGATTATACAAGAGATATACTATTAATTTCTGGAAATTTAGATGGTGAAAAAGTGCATGTTATTGTAAATCATTGGTCATCAAGACGTGAAGGTGAAAAAGAAACCGAGTTTAAACGTATAGCCTCTTCTGAAAAAGTAGGCGATATTATAAAAACGTTAAAAAATGAGGACGACCATGCTAAGATTTTGGTGATTGGCGATTTTAATGATGACCCGCATAGTAAAAGTGTTGCACGTTTAGTTGATGATTATGGTTTATATAACACCATGGAGACCTTGCGTTCTTTTACGCGTGGCTCTGTAAAACACCGACGCCAATGGTTTATTTTCGACCAAATTTTAATCTCAACTAATTTTTTTAAAAGCTCTAAAAATGAATTTGAGTTTTTTAAGGCTAATATTTTTGATGAGGATTTTTTAAAGCTTTTTAAAGGGCCTTATAAAGGATCTCCCTTTAGAACTTATGTTGGTCCAAAATATAAAGGCGGTTATAGTGACCACTTTCCTGTTTATGCTATTTTAAAAAAGTGATTATGTAGCTTGATAAAGTACATAGGTTAATCCCAAAATAACAATAGGTAATAACCATAGCAACCAAATGTTATACGAGAGTTTTTTCTTTTTAAGCATTTTAGCATTTAGTACTTTACGTTTTCTACCACCGTATTGCATCCAGTTTTTGAAATAAATAAAAATGGTAACCAAAACGAACAATGTCCAAGCTTTTGAAGCAGACATTGTTGTTACATGCATTTGCCTAAAAAAACCTGCAAAAAAAACACCAAGAAGCAACAGTAAACTACATTGTAACATAGTTATATAAAAAGTAGCAATACTATTGGCTTTTTTATTTTTTCTTGTTTTATAATGTTGAAAAAAATGAAAAAATATGGAGTCGAATGTGGTCATATCAGTATTTAATACGCCAAAGGTAAAATTATTGTTTTACTATTCAACATAATCCACGCTAATTTCATCCAATTCATAAATACCATCAAAAGTATCTTGTCCGCTTCCTGTAAATTTAAAAGCAATATGCATAGTTCCTGAAATACAAGATAAATCTACATTACCAGAGCTGAACCAAGGTGCAAAAGAATCAGAATCTTTAACCACATATGCTGCCGACAATACACCCCAAGTTGCTGAAGTTATATTGGCTTCTTCTCCATCCCAATCTAACGAATACAGGACTTCCATATAACTACTATCTGCAAGACTATTTGAAGTTTTAAAACGCAAGGTTTCACCATCTTGAGCATCTAAATTTATGGCTGGTGTTATTAACCAGCCTATATTACTAATATCACCAGAACTAGATGATTGAAATCTAGCAGACCGACCTAACGATGCATTTGATGATGTTGATGTATAACCTTCCCATGCTTCCGTGCCTGTTTCCATATAATTTGTCCACCCATCAATTTCTATTGGTCTGTTATTTCTTTGGGGTTCAAAATCTTCATAAAATAAATTTCCAGTACCCACGCTTGAAGCCAGACCACAAGTTAATTCCAGTGGATCGCAACGCTCAGTATTTTCAAAATTAACGGCAACCGAACTATTTATGACAAGTACGTTAAAATTATCCCTAAAATCGCGACTAAAAACACCCGTTACACTTCCTTTTCCTTGCGGAACAATAAGGGTTTTGAAATCGGAAAATGTACTGGTTTGCATAATTATTTGAATACCAGAATCGCAACTCTCTAATAAACGTAAACCATCAAACTCATCAAACGATTCGCTTGCAAAACTTGCTCCTAATTCGAATCTATTCAATTGCATATTATCTAACTGAATCAAGGTGTTTTCATCATTTTCAGTTAAATCAGCTAAACCTGAAACTTTGGGTTGTATCTCTACTATTTCATTACTTCTCAATACAATCTCTTTGTATTCTGTAGGTTGAATTTGCTCGACATTAACAGCATCGCCTTTTCCAATAGTAATTACGCCACTGGTTCCCCCAATAGTTAAGCCTTGTAATTTTACATATACTTTTTGACCGAATTGATAGGTATCAGATAAACTACTCACATTTATATCGACTTTAAAACCTAGTCTTGGGTCATTATCTGGATTACTATCATCAGTCTTATTTTGAATGATTAACTCTTCAAAAAAGTTTCCTGCCTTATCGGAAGACACTACATAACCTACAATATATACATCATCATTTATTACTGCAGTTGTATTCCCTCCATTAACGGCTTGCTCATAAAGTGATTTAATAGCTTTGAATGTGGTTAATTTTTCTGCAGGAATCATTGAGTCCTCACTTGAAATATTTGGAACTCCAAAATCATCGTCTTGTACACAAGACATGGTTACTAGAAGCAACCCAATAAAAGCAAATACTGCATTGTTAATTTTTGTTTTCATAATTTATATTTTAGATTCCTGCCTTTACAGGAATGGCAATTCTCTTGGTCTCTAGAATCTATAATTCACATTTAAAAAGTAAGTAGCACCACGACCATACCAGTATTTAGAACCAAAAACCTGAGTATCTAAAGCCTTATCATCTCTTAATTCTCGGTAATTAGCATTTCTGCCTTGCTCAAAACCTCCTGTTTTAAACACCTCATCTAAAAGGTTGTTTACACTTGCAAAAACGCTAATGTATTTACTTCCAATTTTCCATGATTTTCCACCAACCAAATTTATAACCATGTAATCATCAAAACGTTCTTGTTTTAATAAATCTCTAGCTAAATCTTTCTCATAATCATTAAATACATTGCCATCAAAATCTGTGGTAAAATTTGAAGAACGCGTTAACGGACTTATATCAATATACGTATTGGTCAAGAAATTTGCCATAGCTCCAAACCACCAAAAATCGGGGTCACGATATTCAAAACCTACCGAATACGCCCTATGTGGCCCAGCTGCTATTTTGTAATTCTTTAGATTGGATTGTCCGAAATCTTTAAATCCATTGACAAAACCTGCCGCAACAGACTCTTTATCTGCTTCGGTAGTTAAATACAAATTGGGATTATTGGCATAAGTAAATTGACCAACCGAAGCAACACCTTTAAGTTTTATTGTTGGAGTCACGTGAGCTTCAATACCAAATTCTACTCCTAAATGTTGTTTATCTACACCTTGCAGAATCTCTTGAACAAAAGCAACATTATCGCCTCCAATACCATCGGCAAAGAAAAAAGAGATTTCATTCGCATCTTCTATCTTTGTGTAATATCCAGTTAGTTTCGCTTTGATAATTGGCGAACGAAAAATATAACTCATGTCTGTAGATAGTATCTTTTCTTCAGTGATATTAGGCACAATGTTATGATTTTCTCTTGAATTAGAATAGGTATTTCTTAGTGATGGTGCTCTAGACAAATAACCACCGTTAGCATTTAATAAATGCTTTCCTGAAATTTTATAAGTTGCTCCACTCTTTAAACCGAAGCCTGTGAAGGTTAATTTCTCTCCCTTGTCTAAAGATGAATCTGGAAATGCTCCATTTTGATACATACCTTCTCTTTGATATTGGGTATTTGTTACACTTCCTGAAATATAAAAATCCAATTTATTATATGTGAATTGCGCTTGAGCGTAGCCATTTAATATATTGGCGAATAGATTGTAATTATATTTAAAGGTATCGCCTTCCCTTACCAGCCTGTTTGGGTTTTGTAAATCGTTTTGGGCTTCATCAATATCTGTGGCAAATTGGTCAATATCTAAATAAGTATCAGCACCTAACAAATCTAAAATTTGGGCATAATTTTCAGATTTTAATCTCTGATAATTTAACGCTGCATTTAACACCACATTATCATTTAGTTCTGTGTTCAATATTGAATTTAAAGTAAATTGTGTGTCATCAACTCGGTCTTCGTATAATGCATAAACGGCATTTCCTCCTGTTTGTGCGTTTGATATATTCGCTTGATATAACACATTCCAATCTGTTTGTCCGTTATCTTGAAATTCTTGTAAGGCCTGGTATGCAAATTCTAAATCATCAGGGAAATTACGTTCAAAATAGCTTGGTAGTTTTTGATAATATGTTGGGCTTGGGTTAGCGCCTCCGCCTTCTGGAAAGCCATTTACTAAATCGGTGCCATTGTTATCTAAACGGCTATTCCCAAGTTTCCCAAACTGATATGCGGCATTAGTGTTTAACGTAGTTTTTGAAGATAAATCCCAATAATGATTCAACATAAATATAGGCTCTTCAACCTCCTTTATTCTAGAATTACGCTTTTTACCATCTTGCCAACCCCAATATTCATTATATCTAATACCTTTTAAATCAAAAACTTCTTGGGTATTGGGAGATGATTTCCCTCTACGATTGGGCGCATACATTCCTGTAAAATTTAAGCTATGCTTTTCATTTAGTTTTTTTTCAACAGAAAGAAAGAAGGAATTCGCATCATAAATTGTGGCATCTTGATAACCTTCATTTCCCCAACGTCTTCCTATAGAAATAGTATATGCCCAATTATTTTTTAAAAGCCCTGAAGCATAAGTTGCCATCAATCTGTTAGTATAACTTCTATTTGAAGATGAATAAGTAATTCGACCTCCCGATCTTGCTTGAGACGCTCTTACATTAATATTTGTAGTTCCTAAAATAGCCCCAAAATTATAACTTGACGGAGATAATCCTGTGGTTAATTCTTGATTTCGCATGACATCATTTAAACCACCCCAATTGCTCCATTGAGGCCTACCATTATAGATCTTGTTCATGGAAATACCATTGATAAGCACTGAGCCATTTTCTGAATCTAATCCTCTTAACCTGAAAAACGATTGACTAAATTCAAAAGCCGCAGTGCGTTGAAACACATCTAACGAAGATGATAATAAACCTGTAATATTATCTGCGCCACTAGAATCATTATCCAATTCATCATCAGATAATGTTATGGTAAATAGATCTTGACTTTGAGATAAATCACGCTCTAAAGTCATGTCAGAGATATCTACTATTTCTCCTTCATTTACAACAATAGGAAAGCGTTTGGTATTGTATCCTGATTTGGAAATCTTAACAACTTGTTCGCCTAAAGGAACATCTGAAGAAAACATGAATTCGCCCTGAACATCAGTTAGTAAAGTAAGACCGGTATCTTCTAAATAAACCATTACATTTAAAATGGGTTGAAATGATACTGCATCCTTAACACTTCCTCTTACAATCGTCTGTTGAGAATGCAAGGAAATTGAAAAAAAACTGAATAAAAAAATGAGGGTTAATTTATTCATAGTTAATTTTGAGACACGTATTAAATTGAAAAGTAACGTGTTAAAAAGCAAAATTTACAACATTTATTATAAACACGTAACTTTGGCTTAGGTTTTGTATTAAATTAATAGTGAAAATTTCTTTAGATAAATCAATGAATTTTTTAAAAGTTAGTATTTCAATTTTATTTATAAGTGTGTTTATGAACTTAAACGCCCAAGACAAAAAGTTTAAAATACACACCCTTGCTTTTTATAACCTCGAAAATTTATTTGACACTATAAACGACCCTACAAAGCTAGATGAATATAGTCCTATGATGGAATTAAAAATAAATCGAAGCTATGCTTACAAGCAAAAAATAACTAATATGGCTAAGGTTATTTCTGAAATTGGCAAAGACGTAACTAACAATGTACCAGCTATTTTAGGAGTTTCTGAAGTTGAAAACGAAGTTGTTCTGGAAGACCTGGTTAACGACTCATTATTATTTAAAAAAAATTATGGTATTGTACATTACGATTCTCCTGATGCACGAGGTATTGATGTAGCACTCCTGTATCAAAAAAAATTATTTACTCCTATAAGTTCAAGTACGCACGAATTAAAAATTTATGATGATCAAGATGGAAAACGAATAACAACACGAGACCAATTACTCGTAAGTGGTAAACTTGAAGACGATTTAATTCATATTATAGTGAATCATTGGCCATCAAGACGTGGTGGGGAAGTAAGGAGCAGACCTAAACGTATAGCTGCTGCAAAACTAAACAAGCGCATTGTGGATTCAATTCAAACCGTTGACCCTTATGCAAAAATTTTTATCATGGGAGATTTAAATGACGACCCAACAAACACAAGTGTGAAGACTGTTTTAAAAGCCAAAAGAAAGCGCAAAAAAGTTGGTTTTAAAGGTTTATATAATCCTTTTGAAAAATTTTATAGGGATGGTTTAGGCACTACGGCTTATAGAGACAATTGGAGTTTATTTGATCAAATTATCATTTCTAAACCCTTACTAGAAAAAAATTATGCCTCTTTTAGATACTACAAAGCAGGTATCTTTAACAAAAACTATTTAATTACTACCAAAGGTAAATACAAAGGCTATCCCTATAGAAGTTGGGGCTACGATGGCTTTATTAATGGTTTTAGCGACCACTTTCCTGTTTATATGTATTTAATTAAAGAAGTTAATTAACCTAACCAAGTACTCCAAGGAATTCTAGACAAGAACAATACGAGCGCAATAGTGTAGAAAATAGCTATGGTTTTTAATTTGGCGTTAGAGGTTAGTTTCTTTTTATGCTTAGAATAGCCAATAGTAATTAATGCCACTGCGATGATATTAACAAGTGGGTGTTCAACTAGATATAATCGTGCTATGGAATTACTCATTACTTGACCACCTAATTCGCTCCATAACTCTAAACGTGGCGAAACAAAATACAACACTAAGCCAATTAATAATTGAATGTGGGATACTATAAGTGTAAATAATGATTTTCTGAAATCATTAGCTGCATACTCTTTATCGCCAACTGTTTTTATAATCGCATTAACTGTTGCAATTATTAAAACTAATAGCACTAAATATGCCCAATATGAATGTAATACTTGTATAGCCTCGTACATTGTTTTTAAATTTTATTTAACCAGTCAAAAATAACGATTTTAATTCATAAAAAACCGCTTCTTTATAGAAACGGTTTCAATTGTTTTATTATTCCCATTTGTTTTCTGCATTATTACCGCCCCAAGTTAATGTGGCCAGATATGGGTTATCAATGAATGGATTTCTATTGCCTTGAGCGGCGTAAATAACATTGTTTCTTTGTTCTTCGAAAGCTGAAACAGGATCTTCAATATTCCATTTTAAAAATAAGTCTAGAGTTCCAACCTTAGAAAACGTTTCGCCATATCTTATGTTTAAATACAATACCATTCTTGCAACATCGCCTTTCCATTCATCGCCAGGAAACCACGTTTCTCCCGACAGCTTATAGGTTCCACTTCCATCTGTAAAAGGATAATTACTTCTATCACTGTTAATTGTCTCATCACAAGCTCTTAAATGGTGTAAGTCTGTTACGGCGTCATCCGCAGAGAGTCTAGATTGTGGGTAAACATGTTCTGTATTAAAAGTCTTCGGTGAATATGGATTTGATGGCGAATCATATTCTTCCCAATACCTACTTTCTCCAGAATACATTAATGTTACATTGTCTGAATTTGTTAAATCAGCATCTGCATTATATAAATATTGATGTCTTTCACCATATGATAAAATGGTTGTATGGTTTATTTCTGTAAGACTTTCTAGTTCATCAAACATTAAATCTGAATCTTCAGAAAAAATCACACCATTATAATAATCTACTAATTCCGCTGGGATGTTAAAGCTTAGAGGCGCAATGATAGTTATAGTAACCGTAGCCGTGGAGCATGAATTATCGGGACTATCATCATCACAAATAGTATAAGCAAAAGAATCTTGCCCCAAAAACCCATTTTGAGGTGTATATGACACTGTTTTGTCATTGTTTAAAACAACCGTTCCTTGAGTGCCTGTATTGTCTATTGAGGTTAAAACAGAATCATCAATGGTGTTATCATTTTCTAAAAGCGAAGTAATAGTTTTCGTGGTATTTTCTAAAACATTTAAATCATCATTTTCAGCTATCGGATTCCCTTCATCTGTAACAGATACAGTAACTGTTGCAGTAGAGCAATTTGCCGGACTATCATCATCACATAACGTATATGTAAATGTATCATCCCCAACAAACCCTTGCTTAGGCGTGTATAAATAGTATGTTCTTTCGTCTGAAACTGTACCGCCATTAGCTGTAGAAGTATCAAATGCATTTATTCTAGCATTATCAACAACAGTATCATTATTCAATAAAGTACTCAATGTAAGTTCTTCATCTTCAAGAGTAGTTGCCGTATCGTTTACGGCAATTGGCTTACCATCTTCCGTAGGTTCTTGTTTTGGTGGAGGAGAATCATCACCTCCAGAACTACAACAACATATAACTATAGCACTTAGTATTAAAATAAGTTTTTTCATAACCATTATAAAGATATTGAATTTTGAGGAAAAAAAACCACCTCAGATTGAGGTGGTTTTCCTATTTTCTTACATTAAGTGCTTATTGGTAAACCCAAACACCACCTTCTTTAACAACGCTTTTACTTTCACTACCAGTAGCACCAGTATAAACTACAAAAGTTAAAACATATTTTTGCCCTTCTTCTGCACTAGGATTTCTGGCATCTAAAAGTACATTGAATGCTTCTAGTAACATATCATCATTCCAGAAATTACTGCTACCTGATCTTCTATCAAAACTACCAAAGAAACCAACATTATCAGCGGGACCTTCATAAATAGTTATAAAAGCATCAGATATTAGAGCAACATCATCCGCAGTAAAAGTGTATTTAATTGTGTTATCTGGAACCCAAGTTGAACCATCATGTCCAAACTGAACTGTTGAACTGATAACATCTTTATATTCAGCCCAGTTAGCACCATCAAAGATAAAATACTTCACATAGCTGTATGTTGTTCTATCATCAGTACGACCATCCATATCAATATCATCTTCATCAGTAACAAATAACTTGTACATTGTTCCAACAATATCACCAGCTTCGTAACCACCGAACTTTAATTTATCTTCTAGTAGAATTGGTGTCTTTTCAGCAGCTTCATCTTCACTAGAAAAGTTGGGAAAACCTTCACCCATAATTTGGTATTCTTCATCTGTGAAACCTAATATAAATTCCCAAGCGTCATTTATAAATAAGAAACCATTATTTAACTCATTTGTACTTCCGTTATAAAAATCATAAGTTAACGAAACTAATGCTCTATCTTCAGGAGATGGATATTTCCATTCTAAAAATTCGAATACTTCAGACTCACGATCAAAATTCCCAAAACTATGACCTAAGTCATCATAATCTTGACTAGAAACCGTATATCTAATTAAACTTTTTTCTTCTCTTTTAGGTGAATACAAATCAAACGTTACATTGGCTGACGACCCTAAACCCCACACAGGATATTTATCTGCTAATAATCCAGGGATTAAATCTTTTGCCTCATCCTCTGAGTTAAAGTTCCCGAAAGATTTTTCTAGTTCATCGTAATCTTCATCAGTAAGGATATATTGTACATCTCCTACAATAATGGTTTCTTCAGCATCTATATCATTGTAAATATCTTCTAAAGGATTACAACCTGAAACGGTAAATCCAATAATCATTAAGTAAAAAATTATTTTTTTCATTTTCATAGTTTTTTAAAAATTAAGTTTTGCTCCAACACTAAAGGTTCTTCCAAAACCGTAATACACTAGTGCAGTATCGGTTCTCGATCCTGATCCATCTTGAGCATCAGAAATATACTCAGTATCAAATACATTATTAACACGACCCGTTAAAGTGGTATCGAAAGGACCAAATTTAAAATCGTGTTTTAAAACAACATCAAATAATCCAAAATCTGGCATTTTCCATGGTTGCGTAGGATTAGTGGCTAATTCAGCGGCTATTTCAGCAGCAGCAGCAGTAGGGTCTGGGTTATCAGAAGTAACTCCTCTATCACTTGGATCAAAATCAGCATAGTTATCAGCAAAAAAGTTGTAGTCTATCACCAATTTGGTACCTTCTGAAAATTGATAATTTAATCCTAAAGCCATTGTTGTTTGGGCTGCATCACCAACTTTTAACCCAGCAATATGCAAATTGAAAGGTGAATCGTCAATCTCATTTTGTTCTTCATCAAAAATTCTAACGTTAGCTACATTATTATCCCATGTCCAATCTCCAAGTGATACCTGACCTGTAATATTTAATTTATCTGTCGCTCTAAATTTAAAGTCTACTTCAATACCTTGATGCAATGCATTAACACCAAGAATATTTGCTGTAGCTCTTGTTCCATCTGGTTGTTGGAAAGTAGCGGTTTCCGTTCTATCGTTCCAAGTGGTTCTGTATAAATTCACATTGGCAGATAATTTTTCACTTCTGAATCCATAACCTAACTCAAAACTTGTGATTTTCTCGTTATCAGCATCAGCATTAATATTATCATTTGAAAAATTCAAAAATACTGCATCAAAATTTGCCGCTCTTTCAAAGTAACCTATATTGGCAAATACATTATGATTTCCATCTATTCTGAAATTCCCACCACCTTTAACGCTATAACCGAAAAAATTATAAGTGTCTGTTTCTTGTAAAGGATCTGAATCTAAATAATTAAAATAATCAATTCTTTGATATGATGTGTTAGATGCAGCTAAAGCCAAGTAAGTATTGAAATTTTCATTTACATCATACTCTAATTGACTAAAAAGACCAAACCAACCCACTTTTCCATCATTATTATAGTTGATAACATCTCCAACTCTTGCTGCATTACTTGGATTATTTTCATCACTATCATCTAAAAAGTATTGACCGCCTAATAAGTCAGTAACTTCCTGAAAGTGAATACCTGTGTAGGATCTTAAATCAACCCCTCCTAACAGCACCAAATCATCGCTTAAATTTGTTTTTAAAGTAGATAAAACTCCAAACCAATTGTGATCATTACGAGACGCTCTTAAAATAGTTTCAGAACCATTTGCACCAAGTGCTTCATTTTCATCAGAGATTCTATCAAAATCTAATGGTCCATATAAACCACTCCTATAATCACTTGTTCCATCAGGATTAATAACAAATTTACTAGTATCACCTCTAGTTCCACCGCCACCGCCAGTACCGAAAGACACATAAGCAGATGTATTAATTGAGGTATTATCGTTTAAATTCCAATAGTGGTTTAAAGCAATTTGTGGTTTGTGATAGAAATTATCCTCTTGAAATGTTACTTGTCCATTTTTGTAACCCCAATCGGCATTAAATTTTCTACCTCTATCGCTATTTCTAAAGGTTTCAATTAATTGCCTGTTTTGTCTTTGACCATGTTGTTGTTTCGCACCAAAAGCAGTAAATGATAACTTGTGTGCATCGTTTATTTTTTTAGAAATATTTATAAAATAATTAAACCCTGTAAACTCAGTACCATCAACATAACCATCACCCTCAGTTTTTGCTGCAGAAACTGTAGCTGCAAAGCCGTTATCCATTAATCCAGTTGAATACGTTAATCCGTATTTAAAGTAACCATCATTTGCAATAGATGTAATGAAATTTCCTCCAGCTTCCATGTCTGTTGTTTTTGTTACTACATTAATTGTACCTCCGATAGATGGCACAGCAATTTTTGAAGCCCCTAAACCTCTTTGTACTTGCATTTGGCTAGTTACATCTCCAAGTCCTGCCCAGTTAGACCAGAATACACGACCATTTTCCATGTCATTTACTGGAATACCATTAATCATTACGGCAACATTTTCAGAACTAAAACCTCTAATATTTACACGAGCATCACCATAACCTCCCCCTTGTTTGGTTGCATAGATACCTGGAGTAGATTTCAAAATTTCTGGGAATTCTTGTGTTCCTAGTTTAAGCTCGATGTCTGCAGCTCTAACAGTAGAAACAGCCACTGGTGTTTTTCTATCAACCGCAACAGAAGCAATAATTTGAATTTCTTCCAAACCTACTTGACTAGACGTTAATGATACGCTCCCAAGGCTCATATTACCAGAAAAGGCAACAGTTTTAGAATTATATCCAATATATGATATTACAACATCTCCAGTAGAAGATTTAGTAGTGATGGAAAAATTACCATCAAAATCTGTTGTAACACCATTAGAAGTACCTTTCTCAATTACATTTGCTCCAGGAAGCGGAATGTTACTTCCAGCTTCAACAATAGTACCTGAGATTGTACTTTGTGCCATAACAACTGCTGAAAACAGCAATGCTACCGCAAACATTAAAAAATGTATAGTTTTTTTCATAATTAATTATTTGAAATTAGTCGAAGCAAAAATACGCAATAATTAGATTTTTGCATTATGCAAATGTTAAGAGTTATGATCGTAATTATTAACAAAAAAAGGCAAGTATTTAACATACTTGCCTTTTTTGTAAACATTTTGCAGGTATTTACGACATTTTCTTATAATAATTCAATAAATTATGGGTTGAAGAATCATGTTCGTTATTAGCACTACTATTAAATTCTTGTAAAATTTTGGACGCTAATTGTTTCCCTAATTCTACTCCAAACTGATCATAACTAAAGATATTCCAGATAATTCCTTGAACAAATATTTTATGCTCGTACATGGCTATTAATTTTCCTAAACTCTCAGGAGATAATTTGTTGATATAAATCGTATTTGTTGGTTTGTTTCCTTGAAAAACTTTAAAAGGAATAATAGCTTCTTCAGTACCTTTAGCAATAACCTCAGCTTTAGTTTTACCATTTAACAAAGCCTCTGTTTGTGCAAAAAAGTTTGAAGTTAATTTATCTTGATGGTCTTGATTACCGTGTAATGACTTAGCAAACCCAATAAAATCGGCAGGAATTAACTTCGTGCCTTGATGAATTAACTGAAAAAAGGCATGCTGTGAATTTGTCCCAGGCTCTCCCCAAATAATGGTTCCTGTTTGGTAATCTATTGGATTTCCATTTCTGTCTACACTTTTTCCATTGCTCTCCATTATACCTTGTTGCAAATACGTTGCAAACTGATTTAGGTATTGCGAATATGGAATTATAGCTTCACTTTCTGCTCCAAAAAAATTGTTATACCAAACACTTATTAAAGCTAAAACAACTGGGATATTTTTATCAAAATCTTCATTTTTAAAATGCTCATCCATTTTGTGAGCACCTTTAAGCAAGTTATCAAAATTTTTAAAGCCAACAGCTAAACTAATGGTTAAACCAACAGCACTCCACAATGAAAAACGGCCACCAACCCAATCCCACATCGGAAAAACATTGCTTTCATCTATACCAAACTCTTGTACGTTTTTAATGTTGGTGGAAACCGCAACAAAATGTTTAGCAATAGCATCTTCTGAAGCTGTTTTTAAAAACCATGTTTTTAAAGTATTCGCGTTTGATAATGTTTCTTGCGTAGTAAATGTTTTTGAAACTATTACAAATAATGTAGTTTCTGGGTTTAGTTTTTTAATAACTTCGTTTACATGATCGCCATCTACATTACTTACAAAATGGGTAGTTAAATGGTTTTTATAATACTGTAACGAATCTACAACCATTGCTGGACCAAGGTCTGAACCTCCAATACCTATATTTACAACATCTGTAAATGCTTTTCCAGTATATCCTTTTCTATGGCCATTTACAACTTCGTTTGTAAAGCCTTCAATTTTTTCTTTTACTTGATACACTTCCGGAATAACATTCGTTCCATCAACATTAAACTCTGCTGTTTTTGGCGCTCTTAAAGCGGTGTGTAAAACAGCTCTTCCTTCAGTTTTGTTAATTATTTCTCCTGAAAACTGACTTTTAATAGCATCTTTCAGTTTCACATCTTCTGCTAGTTCTAAAAGGTATTTAAAAGTTTCAGTTGTTATTCTATTTTTTGAAAAGTCAACATAAAAATCATCCCATTTAATGGTAAACTCATGTGCTCTATTTTTATCTTCAGAAAACAAATTTTTCATTTGAACATCTTTAATTCCTTCAAAATGTTCTTTTAATTTTTCCCATGAATGAGTTTTTGTCGGGTTTATGCTTGGTAATGCCATGAGTATTTGATTAATAGTTAAGTGATATGAGATTATCGTTTTGTTTTATAGTGTGTTCTGGTTGATTTTGTTCTTCAAAAACATCCTCTAAAAAATGAATATTATCTAACTGATATTTTATAGGTTGAATAAAATTTAAGTATTTCACTTTTAACGAATCTGATATAGGTTTTGCTTCTGGCAATTTCTGTTTAAAAGGATCTACTTCTTTTCCGTTTTTCCAAAAGCGATAACAGACATGCGGGCCACCAGTACTTCCAGTCATACCAATCCATCCAATAATATCACCTTGTTTAACAAACTGTCCAACTTTTGCTTTACGTTTACGCATATGCAAATATTGCGTTTGGTAAGTTGCATTATGTCTAATTTTAACATAATTACCATTTCCTCCCCTTTTTTCAGATCTTGTAACTGTTCCGTTAGCTGTTGCCATAATTGGCGTACCAATTGGGGCAGCAAAATCGGTACCTCTGTGAGGCTTTACTCTAAAACCGTAAACCGCAATACGTCGCTTCAAATTGTATCTAGAAGATAGTCTACCAAATTTTATGGGAGATTTTAAAAATGCACGACGTAAATTTTTTGCTTCATCATTAAAATAATCCACAATTCCTTTAGCCGAATCGGTTACAAACTCAAAAGCATAAAAAGGTTCTCTATTATGCTCGAAATAGGCTGCTTTTATATTATGAACTCCTGTGTAAATAGTGTCGTCAATATATTTATCTGTATAAATAACTTTAAATCGGTCTCCTTTTTGAAGTCTTCTAAAATCGATAGTCCATGCATAAATATCATCCGCCATTTTATAAGCTAATCGAGAACTTAATCCTTGTTCCTCTAAAGTTTCAGAAATATTACTATTTATTATTCCAGTAGCTGTTTTTTCAACATAGGTAATAGGTTTCCTACTTGTATATGCATGAATGGAGTCCTGGAAATTTATAACCACATATTCTTCCAAATTTGGTTGATAAATAAAGCACTTAGGTGTTTCTAAAGAGTCTTTTGCACATAAAAGGGTGTATGGTTTTCCAACTTGCAATCGCCTAATATCAAAGGTATCTTTTGCTTTTTCAGCAATGTTGAAAATTTGTGGATAGCCCACATGATTACGTTCCAAAATTTCCCCAAAACTATCACCGCGTCGAATAGTATCTTTTTTAACAATAAAATCATTGACATTAAAACCAAATTCTAAAATTTCTTTTGGTTCTTCTATAACCTCAACTATTTCTTCAATTACAATCTTTTTATCATCTTTACATCCAAAGATGCAGATTATAAACAATACTAATATTAGATACCTGTTCCCCACTTTTCTATTTCTTTCTCGGTCCATAAATCTGGAAAAAATATTCTTTTTTGGTATTTTGGGTGCATATACTTTACCCATTCGCTTCCGCCAGTGGCTTCAGCAGTTTTACCATTAATATTTAAATAATGATTAGCCGTATTGTAATGTGCCATCACCCACTTTATATTTACAGTATAATCGTAATGACGCATTGCTTTTATTAGATCTTTGTTAGACTGGGCCTTTTTAGGCAACGACTTAAATTTACTCCACAAATTATTAGCTTGATAAAATTTAGTAAACCTTATAAATTCATCCTTATAACGATCTTCAAAGGCAGATAATGTATAAGTCTTTTTACCTGTTTCATAATCTTTTCCAGCTGCTTGCCAATACAAATGCTCAAAAGCATTTTCATAAGATGAATTTCTATCTATAGTATTTCTAAATCGCTTATCTATTAAATTTATAAGTTCTGTAGATGCAAATTCTATTTTTCTGTATTGTGCACTTTGAAAACCACTAGCAGGTGTTAATGTAGTTCTAAATTTGTTGTATTGATTCACATCCATGCCATCTTTCATTATACTAAAAGACGAGGTTAGCACATCAAAATAACGGCTAATACGCATTATTTTAGATGTAAACGTATCCGTATCAATATTATCGTGCCTTGCTATCTGATCCATTTCAGAAAGCACCATTTTAAACAACAGTTCATTTACCTGATGATACATAATAAATACGTTCTCATCAGGAAAAACAGTACGTTGTACTTGTAGATTTAATAAAGCATCTGTTTGAATATAATCCCAATAATTAATGGGTTTACTATGCAGTAACCCTTCTAAATGCACCTCGGCATCTTGGTCTATGGCGTTGTATTTTTCTTTTAGTTGGTCGGTTATCTTAGAATTCAAAATGTCTTAATTATTAACAACTATTCTAAAAGGATGTTTTAACCCTTTAAAGGCTTCTAGGTCTGCTCTTAAAGAGCCAACAGCCAAGTCTGCCTTAATCCGTAAAGGTACTTTATTTTTATCTTTTGACACCCATAGTGTTAAACTTTCTTCCTCTTTAAAAACACGTCCTGCCATAACATATGGTCTGAATTTTAAAGATTCTATCTCTCCAAAATTAGTATCTATAACTTCTTCACCTAGATATTTTAATTTAAAACCATAGTTTTCATCGTCAAAGAACATATCAATTTCAACTTCATCACCTTTTTTCAAGGTTTTTGTATCTAAGTTATTACGCAAATAATAAAAGGTTGAAACCATATCTTGAATATTAGGTTTAGTATCAATAACCTTTTGTGTTTTAAGCTTTTTATTATTTACATGGGCTTTATTATTTTCTTGATCAAAATCTATTTCTAAATTTTTAGTATGTCCACCCTCATCAATATTTCTAACAAACTTATAAGGCATAATGGTTTCTTTATCAAAATAGCTTTCATACCTATCTTTTACCTTAAAAAACCACTTAATCATACCCGTAGTCCAACCTTTACCAACTACGTGATATACCTCTTTTTCATCAAGTGTTGTGTCTTTTACAGTAAGTGTTGCATTACCTGCTTTAAGCCAGTTACTATAGCTCATTTTAAATTTAAACCATTCGCCTCCTCCAAATGCCGATTCTTGCTGAGCAAAAGTCGTTTGCATAGTTATTAAGGCTATACATATAAGTAGTAATTTTTTCATCGTCTTTGGGTATTTGATATGTAACTTCTCTGTGTACATTTTATTGTTTAAACTAAGAAATTACAATTACTGTTCCAAAAATATAAATTTTATTGAATTCCCTATCCTTTAGTCGTCTATAGTTCTATTACATTAACAAAAATTAACTATTTGTCTTTATAAATAAGGGTGTTACCTCGAAAAAGAGGTCGGGCTATCCGTTACAAGTCCTCGACCTCTCCCGATAGCTATCGGATCGGGCTGTGGGCTTTCCTCTACTATCGCTAACGCAAAAAACCTGCACACTTAAAACATTATATTTAAGTATCAACTTTTTTGCTTCCTAATGGCAAAAACCATTTAACTCACCTTACTAGAAAGGTTAGGGTAGGTAAATTAAAACAACTCAATTAATAAACAAGATAAAAAGACAACCCATCCCTAGCTTCTCCAAAGAGGGAGGAAAGCTTATTGATAGGTTCTCCTGGGTCTAAATTATAGATACATCAAGACCTACAAGGTTAAGGTTTTTAAAACCTCACAGGTCTATATAGTTCAAATTAAAGTGTTCCTCTTTTGGCTTGCTCTCGTTCAATAGACTCAAAAAGCGCCTTAAAGTTTCCAGCTCCAAAACCTCTTGCTCCCATACGCTGAATAATTTCGAAGAACAAAGTTGGCCTATCTTCCACCGGTTTTGTAAATATTTGTAACAAGTAGCCTTCTTCGTCAGCATCAATCATAATACCCAACTTTTTTAAAGCTTCAATATCTTCTGGTAATTCATGGCTATGTTCTTCCAACCTGCCTGGTACAGCTCTATAATATTCCTCTGGCGGAATAGACAAAAACTCAACGCCTCTGGCTCTTAATTGACTTACCGAACTAATAATATCATCAGTAGCTACCGCTATATGTTGCACGCCCGAGCCTTCGTAAAAATCTAAATACTCTTCAATTTGTGAGCGTTTTTTACCTTTTGCAGGTTCATTAATTGGAAATTTTATACGTCCATTACCATTACTCATCACTTTACTCATAAGCGCGGAGTATTCCGTATGGATTTGTTTATCATCAAAAGATAAAAAGTTTTCAAATCCCATAACATCTTCGTACCATTTTACCCAAGTATTCATTTGTCCCCAACCTACATTTCCAACCATATGATCTATAAATTTTAATCCAATTGGTTCTGGGTTATAATCAGATTTCCATGCTTGAAATCCTGGTAAAAACGCACCTTTATAATTTTTGCGTTCTACAAACATGTGTACGGTTTCACCATAGGTATAAATTCCTGCTCGAACTACTTCTCCATATTCATCTTTTTCAACAATAGGTTCCATGTACGATTTTGCTCCTCTGCTTGTGGTTTCTTGATATGCTTTTTTAGCGTCCTCAACCCAAAGGGCTATCACTTTTACACCATCACCATGTTTTACAATATGTTTGTTTATTGGCGACTTACTGCTAAGTGGTGTAGTAAGTACTAATTTGATTTTATCTTGCGTTAACACATAACTCACCGAGTCTTTTGAGCCTGTTTCCAAGCCTTTGTATGCATAAGATTGAAAGCCAAATGCTGTTTTATAAAAATGTGCTGATTGTTTTGCATTACCTACATAGAATTCTACATAGTCTGTTCCTAAAAGTGGCAAGAAATCTTGCGCGCCTTCAAATATTTTTTCTAAACCGTAGTTTACTGATTTTATGTCTTTACTCATGTTCTTTAAGTTTATGAGTTTAATTGTTAATTCGTAAAGTTAAAACTTACTTCTATCCCTAGCCCTGATTGAAGCGGCATCCTTTTTTGATTTTTCTTCAAAAAAGATATAGCGGAAAGCAGGAAATAGCTTCTAATAAAAAAATTACTCCAACCAAGATTTATGATAACTATCATCAGAAATTTTCATACCTTCTTCTGTTACCATTAGCGGTTTGAAAGTATCGACCATAACGGCAAGTTCTTCTGTTTTTCTTTCCCCAATACTGCGCTCTGTGGCTCCTGGGTGTGGACCGTGTGGAATACCCGCTGGGTGCAATGAAATATGACCTTCTTCAACATCGTTTCTGCTCATAAAATCGCCATCAACATAATACAACACCTCATCACTATCAATATTACTGTGATTGTAAGGCGCTGGAATAGATTGTGGATGATAATCATAAAGTCGAGGTACGAAACTGCATACCACAAACGCATCGGTCTCAAAAGTTTGGTGTACGGGTGGCGGTTGATGAATTCTACCCGTTATAGGCTCAAAGTCGTGAATTGAAAAGGCATACGGATAGTTATATCCATCGTATCCAACCACATCAAATGGGTGAGAAGCATAAACCATCTCAATAATATCATCTTGCTTTTTTACTTTAATTAAAAAATCTCCAGACTCATTATAGGTTTCTAATTCTTGTGGCTGACGAATATCGCGTTCGCAAAATGGCGAATGTTCTAACAGTTGCCCAAACCAATTCCTGTAACGTTTTGGAGTGTAAATGGGTCTACGAGATTCTACTATAAAGAGTCTATTATCTTCTGTATCAAAATCTATTTTATAGATAATACCACGAGGCACTAACAAATAATCGCCATACTTAAAATCGAGGTTTCCCAACATGGTTCTTAATTTCCCTGTGCCTTTATGAATGAAAATCAATTCGTCTGCATCGGTGTTTTTATAAAAATAATCTTTTGTAGATTGCTTTGGCGCTGCTAATATGATAGCACAATCACTATTTATTAAAACCGTTTTTCTGCTGTTTAAAAAATCGTTTTCTGGTTTTACTTGAAACCCTTTTAAACGATATGATTTTATATTATTTGCTTTTGCAATTTTTGGGGTTACACTATACTGGTTTTTTATTTCTTTTACTTGGGTAGGTCGTTGCTCGTGATAGCTATTTGTAGACATACCATCAAAACCAATAGTACCAAATAGTTGCTCGTAATATAAACTACCGTCTGGTTTTCTAAACTGGATATGTCGCTTATGAGGAATGTTTCCTAATTTATGATAAAAAGGCATGCTTTAAATTTTAAAATTGAATAAAAAAAAGAGTTCTTAAGTTATGCTTAAGAATGTAAATATCTCTTATTCATAAAGATACGAAAAGTATATTCATTCAGGATTTCTCTTGATGAGGTAGTGAAGATATGATAGTAAGTCTTTCCAAAAGAGCTTCATAGTAATACAAATATCGTAAAAAATATTGATAATTACTGTGTTAATTGGTTTTACTATATTCCCACATTTCTGGAAACAAAAAACAAATTAGAACCAGAAACCAATATTAAAAAACCAGTTGCTTTCATTTTGTTCTGGCGAATAACTATATTTAGCTTGAATAGGCCCTAAAAAAGTCTCAATCCCGTACCCTAAGGCATAACCTCTGTAATCTGGAAGCGAAAACCATTCTCCTGATTCAAAAATATTATTGTCAATGTTAGCCCAATTTCCTTCTAAAGTAATGTGGTGCTTTTTTAACACCTCGTAATCAACAATAACAGCTGCTTTTACATAACTATTACCTGTTAATGAAATAAAATCATACCCTAAAAACGGAATAAAATTGTTTATTAAATTATTACCATAACCACCCAAAGCAAAATCTAGTGTTCTATTAGACTTATCACCTAATTTAAACCCTCCACTGGCTTGTAGGTTAAACGCTAATTTATCTGAAGTACTAAAAGCATAACCTAAATCTGCCTTGGCAATAGAAAATTCCTCAAAATCTTCAACAAAACTTGAAGCACTTATATATATATTTAAATCACCATTAAAATAAACGCCTTTTTTAGGAAAGTATTTATCATCATAAGTATCTAATTTTAAATTACCAAATAGACTTAGATAATCTGTGTTTTCAAATAAAAAGTCCTCATTAGAGTTATTTCCAAATATAGTTTCAGACTTTATTATTAAACGTTTATGCTCTAAACCTATACTTAAAGAAAAATCGCGCCTAAACAACGTTTGTAAATAAAACTGATTCATTTGATCCCTTAGTTTTACATCAATATTGTTTAACCCTGAAGCCATTATTTGACCGTCATCTAACACCAATTGCGCGCTAATATTTTTACGAAACTGATTGTATCTAGACCTAACCCCTACACTCCAATAAAAACCCTTATCAATTAAATACTCAAAATTATAACGCACATTATCACCTAAAACAACATCTAATGAGGCTACATCATTTTTAAATAACAACTGCTTTTTTGTTAAATTTAAAAGTGCTGAACTTTTGTATAATTCATCATAATGTATCCCGAGTTTAAAGTATGTATTTACGCCAGTTTCTTTTACATTAGTAATAAGGTCATATCCTTCTTTATCATTATCGGTTTTTAATTCGTATTCTACAGTCTCAAAGTTATTTGTGGCTACTAGATTGTTAATACCCTTATTGAAATTTTCATAACTTATTTTTTTATTTTTTTTCAATTTGAGTTTCCCTAAAACATAAGCTCTAGTATAATTTTTATTTCCATTTAAATAAATATTGTTAATCTTAATACTATCTATCGATTTTAATTTTACCTTTTCATTTACATTAGGCATTTTACTTGTTAACTCCCCTAAAATATTAAGCTTAGATAACGTGGCGGTTTTACCAGATTCAATAATAGCTTTACCTTGATTGAAAGAAACCACATTAAAATCTCTAATATTAGGTTTAATATAAATATCGGTTTTTTTAACTTTCAACTTCATATTACTTATGCTCCTAAAGTTGTTTAACTGAAATAATACCTCTGGAGCAGATGTAAGTTCATCGCGCGTAGCTAAACCATCTTGAACATCAACCCCAATAATAATGTCCATACCCTTATCTCGTAATTCATCAACAGGATAGTTATTCACAACGCCTCCATCAATTAAAATTTGTTTGTTAATAGTAACGGGTTGAAATAATGAAGGTAATGCACCACTAGCCATAATAGACTGCGTTAAATTGCCTTTCTCTAACATAACTTGCTCTCCGGTTTCAATATTTGTAGCAATGCAAAAAAATGGAATAGGTAGCTTACTAAAATCATCAACTTGATTAACATGAATTAGTAATTTTAGTAGTAAACTATATGTGTTTTGACCTCTTGAAAGTGCTGATGGTAATTTAATTTTAAAATCATTAAACGGCAATTTAACGGCATACTTTTCCATATTATCGCGCTCGCTAAAAGCTGTTGACGATCGAGGTAAATCATCATTAATAATTTTATCAAAATCTACTTTTTGAAAAATGGAATCTAATTGCTTTCCCGAATAGCCTGACGCGTACAAAGCCCCAATTATAGAACCCATACTTGTTCCTGCAACATAATCTACTTTTACCCCTAAACTGTCTATAACTTTTAAAACACCAATATGTGCTAATCCTTTTGCGCCACCACCACTTAGCACTAAGCCAATTTTTGGTTTAGGGTTCTCTTCTGCTTCGTTTTGCGCTTTCGCGGAAAGAAAAGTTAGTAGAAATAGAGTTAATATGAAGGAGTATATTTTCAAATTGTTGTTAAGTATTTTGTCATGTAAAAATGAGGTGAGATTGAGACACCTCATTTCGTGTATTTATGATGAGATTTCTCCTTACGTCGAAATGACACGCGTTATAAAATAATATGATTGGTTTTATATTCAAATTATACTTTTGCTCGTTTTAGAGGTTATTTTATTTTCAATTAATCTAGTCATTCGTTCTGCTCTATTTAAATCTGCATTAGTTAACCATATATTTAAAGTTTGATTTATAGTTTCTAATTTTAAACTAGCATCGTTTTTATAGTTTTTTCCTCCTCCACCCGCAATTAACAAATCAACAATCCAACTTAAAGATGTAATAAACAAATCTGTCCTTTTTGGTTTCAACTCAATATTTATTATATCATTAAACAAAAATGTTCCACAATTTTTTGGCTGAGAAGGATCAATTATTTCAATTCCAACCTCATTCAACTTTATTTTTAATTCTGGTTTATCTCTCAACTCAACAATTTCTATCATTTAAATATTATAATTCAATTTTATTTCAAACCTACAAGGTTTTTAAAACCTCGCAGGTTATTTACTTCTCATGATAATAATTATAAACCTTTTCTGCCCTTGAAACTCCAACAACAGCTTCCAACTCATCTAACTTGGCATTGGCAACTCGTTTTGCCGATTTAAAATGCCTTAATAATTCTACAACTGTTTTTTCGCCAACGCCAGAAATGGTTTCTAACTCTGTATTCAACGCCGTTTTGCTTCGTTTATTTCTATGATGCTCGATACCAAAACGATGTGCCTCGTTTCGTAATTGTTGTGTTATTTTTAGGGTCTCACTTTTCTTATCTAAATATAAGGGAATTGGATCGTCTGGGTAAAATAATTCTTCCAAACGTTTAGCAATTCCGATAATGGCAATTTTACCTCTTAAACCTAAAGCTTCTAAGCTTTTTAATGCTGATGATAATTGCCCTTTCCCACCGTCAATAATAATGAGTTGTGGCAAGGGTTGGTCTTCATCTAACATACGTTTATATCTGCGATAAACCACTTCTTCCATGGATGCAAAATCATCTGGACCTTCAACAGTTTTTATATTGAAATGGCGATAGTCTTTTTTGCTTGGTTTTCCATTTTTAAACACGACACAAGCTGCTACCGGATGTGTGCCTTGTATGTTTGAATTATCGAAACACTCAATATGCCTTGGTTCTTCTGAAAGCCTTAAATCTACTTTCATTTGAGCCATAATCCGATTAGCATGCCTATCTGGGTCTACAATTTTCATTTGTTTAAAACGCTCCATTCTGAAATACTTGGCGTTTCTAAGTGATAAGTCTAAAATGTGTTTTTTATCACCTAATTTCGGGATGATTACTTTAATATCTTCACCTAAATCGACTTTAAAAGGCACATAAATTTCTTTGGAATTTGAATTGAAACGTTGCCTGATTTCTGTAATGGCGAGTTCTAAAAGTTCTAAATCGGTTTCATCCAATTTCTTTTTTATTTCTAAGGTATGCGAACGAATTATAGAACCATATGATAATTGTAAAAAATTAACGTAGCCATAACTTTCGTCACTCATTATGGAAAATACATCTACATTACTGATTTTCGGATTAACTATAGTTGATTTTGCTTGATAATTTTCTAAAACCTCGACTTTCTCTTTTATTTTTTGAGCTTCTTCAAACTGCATGTTTGCGGCAAACGCTTTCATTTGCAATTTAAATTGAGACAAAGAATCTTTAAAATTACCTTTTAAAATTTCTTTTATAGCTTTTATATTTTTGTTGTATTCAGCTTCAGTTTCTAATCCTTCACAAGCCCCTTTACAGTTTCCTAAATGATACTCTAAACAGACTTTATATTTACCAGAATCTACTTTTTCTTCTGATAAATTGAAATTACAGTTTCTCAAACTATATAAGCCCCGTATTAAATCTAAAAGTGTATGAACGGTTTTTCCGCTGGTGTATGGGCCAAAATATTCACTGCCGTCTTTAAAAATACGCCGAGTAGAAAACACTCTTGGGAAACGTTCTTTTTTTATGCAAATCCATGGGTATGATTTATCATCCTTAAGCAGTACGTTATAGCGTGGCTTATGCTTTTTAATTAAGTTATTTTCAAGTAAAAGTGCATCGGTTTCAGTCTCAACAACAATGTGTTTTATGTTGACTATTTTTTTTACTAATACCCTTGTTTTTCCATTTTCATGGGTTTTTGTAAAGTAAGAACTAACTCTCTTCTTTAAGTTTTTTGCTTTTCCGACGTAAATAATCGTCCCTTCTTTATCATAATATTGATAAACCCCAGGTTGATTTGGCAAGGTTTTTAACTGTATATCTAATGTGGGCAAATCCATTAACTCAAAGGTATATTAAATTCTAGATAATGTGAAAATTCGTTTCGCTTTTTTACTATATTGCATTATTGCGTCAAACTTCTTTTTAATGAATATCGTTATACTATCTAGAAACCCTAATTTATACTCTACCGACCGCTTGGTTGAAGAGGGTGAAAAAAGAGGACACAAAGTAGAAGTTATAGATCCTCTTAAATGCGATATTATTATTGAAAAAGAAAAACCAACTATTTATTTTAAAGATAGATATTTAGACTATGTAGATGCCATTATACCTAGAATTGGAGCTTCGGTTACTTTTTATGGCTGTGCGGTGGTTAGGCAGTTTGAAATGATGGGCGTTTTTACTATTGTAACATCAGACGCCATACAACGTTCTAGAGACAAATTACGCAGTTTGCAACGCTTGAGTAAAGCTGGTATTGGTATGCCAAAAACAGTTTTTACTAATTACTCTCGCGATGTTGAAGAGGTTATTGAACATGTTGGCGGAACCCCTGTTATTATTAAACTTTTAGAGGGTACGCAAGGTTTGGGTGTGGTTTTGGCTGAAACTAAAAATGCTGCTGAATCTGTTCTGGAGGCTTTTAATGGGTTGCAAGCTCGTGTGATTGTACAAGAATTTATAAAGGAAGCTGGCGGCGCCGATTTACGCGCTTTAGTGGTTGACGGACAGGTTGTTGGAGCCATGAAACGTCAAGGTAAAGAAGGTGAATTTAGGTCTAATTTGCATCGTGGTGGTTCGGCAAATATTATTAAACTGAATCATGATGAGTTGAAATTAGCCATGAACGCATCTCGGGCATTAAAACTTCCCGTTTGTGGTGTAGATATGTTACAATCTGCAAGAGGCCCCTTATTATTGGAGGTAAATTCCACTCCTGGTTTGGAAGGTATTGAATCTGCTACAGGGCGTAATATTGCAAGAGCAATTATTTCTTTTATTGAAAAAAACAAACGATAAATGACTCAAGTAAATGATAATGGTTTGACCATTTTAGGTGAAACTGTAAAACCTGGTGAAAGTAAAGAAGTAAATTTTGATGTTGCTAATTTACACACCTCATCGCCTGTAAACATTCCTGTTATTATTGAGCGTTCTAAAAAACCCGGACCAACAGTTTTTTTTACAGCAGGTATTCACGGAGATGAAGTTAATGGCGTTGAAATAGTACGACAACTTATTGCTAAAGGCATTAATAAACCTAAATGTGGTACTATTATTTGTATGCCTGTTATTAATATTTTTGGATTCATCAATTTAAAACGTGAATTCCCTGACGGGCGTGATTTAAATCGCGTATTTCCAGGTAGTAAAACTGGCTCTTTGGCTGGACGGGTAGCATATAAACTGATGCAAGATATTATTCCACATGTAGATTTAATTATCGATTTTCATACGGGTGGCTCTGGCAGATTTAATGCGCCTCAGTTACGCTATTCCAAAGAAAATAAAGAACTAAACGACTTAGCCAAAGTATTCGGTGCTCCTTTTGTATTATATTCTAAAAACCTATCCAAATCGTTTAGAACAACTTGCTATAAACTAGGAAAACCACTATTACTTTTTGAAGGTGGAAAATCTTTTCATATAGATGATATTGTAACCAATTCTGGAGTTAATGGCTCTAAACGTGTGTTGAAACATTTAGGTATGCTGAAAACCGTTTTTAAATCATCAAAGCCAAAAAAAGAAACCGTTTTTATTAATGAAAGTAAATGGCAACGTGCTAAGTATTCTGGTATGTTTAAAGCTTCTGTCGCTATTGGCTCTCTTGTTGAAAAAGATGATATATTAGGAAATATTACCGACCCATATGGGAAATTTAACTATTTTGTAAGAGCATCAAATACAGGGTATATTATAAATGTAAATGAATCGCCAATTGTATATCAAGGTGATGCATTATTTCATATTTCTATGGAACTTAAAAAGTAGAATTATGACTAAATCTGAATTACGAAAAACATACAAAGCACTCCGAAAAAACTTATCTGAGATTCAGATTGACAATTTGAGTTTATCCATTTCAAATCAAATTTTAAAACTTCCTATTTGGGAGTATTCTTTTTACCATATTTTTTTAGCTATTGAAGAGCAAAAGGAAGTAAATACCGATTATATTTTGAATATTTTATCAGGTAAAGACAAGAATATCCTGATTTCTAAAAGTGATTTTGGTACGGGAGAGATGACGCATTTTCTATTGACTGACAATACGGTTATTAAAAAGAATAGTTATAATATCCCTGAACCTGTTGATGGTATAGAAATTACTAATGATAAAGTAGAAGTGGTTTTTATACCACTTTTAGCTTTTGATAAAAAAGGAAATCGTGTAGGTTATGGCAAAGGGTTTTATGACCGGTTTTTAACAAATTGCAACCCTGAAACCATTAAAATCGGGCTTTCTTTTTTTGAAACTGAAGATGAAATTAGTGATGTTTTTAATAAGGATATTAGATTAGATTATTGTGTTACAGCTAATACAGTTTATAAGTTTGACACTTGTTAAATATTAAGAATCAATATACAGATCTTAAAGAAACTTCACGTTTTGCAACTTTATCATTTAACTTCAAATTCTGAATTCATGATTACTAAAAAATCAAAAATCTGGAAATACTTTTCTCGCCTTTTTCTATCTATTGATCAACTTGGAAATGCCATAGCTGGCGGAGATCCAGATAATACAATATCAGCTAGAGTAGGATATTATAATCATCATTACTTTCCTGAAAACGAAAAAGTACCTTGGTATTGGTCTGTTTTTGAAAAGATTATAAATGTTACATTTTGTCCTGCCGATGGACCAAATCATTGCCATGAAGCTTATCATAACGATGCTGGTGAAATATTTGATAACAGATTAACAAATATTTTAGTTGCAATTGCTGCTACAATAATTATTATTCCAAGTTGTATTGTAATAGCTTTTATCCTTTACCTTCTATCCGCTTTAGGAATTGTAAAAAGGAAAACTATTGAAAGAGATAAAAATTTGGAGAAACGCTTAAACTCTTGTTCATTAGTATTAATAAGTACTTTTCAAGAAATAAATGAACATGGCTTAGATTTTAATCTTGAAAATTCGAAGAAACAATTAAAAATACTTTTAGAAAAAGCAGACAAGATTAAGCAGGCCATTAATTCGAAATAGAAAAATTTAATTTTATACCTCTTTATTAGAAAATGCCTTCTTATTAAATACAATAAGCATTATAAAACCTGTGCTAATAGCCATATCGGCTATATTAAAAACGGGGTCGAAAAAGCTAAAGCGTTTCCCTCCAGAAAAAGGAAACCATTCTGGTAAATCTACTTCAAATAAGGGGAAGTGTAACATATCTACAACTTTGCCATGTAGCAAACTATCATATCCGCCAGTTTCTGGAAGAAAACTTGCTATTTGTCCGTAACTATGATCAAATAAAACCCCGTAGAATACCGAATCAATTATATTCCCTAAAGCACCAGAAAATATTAAAGCAATAGCTATAATTAATACTTTAGCGCTCTGTTTTTTTGTAGCATCATACAACCAATAGCCAATTCCGAAAATAGCAACAATTCTGAAGGATGTTAATATAACTTTGGCTGTTCTGTCAGATATAAAGGATACAAAATCACTAATTTTTGTACCCCAAGCCATTCCATCGTTTTCAACAAATATAATTTCAAACCAACCAAAAACTTCAACGCTATCTTGAAGCGCAAAACTTGTTTTTATATATATTTTACTAATCTGGTCGATTAGTAAAATAATTAGGATTAGGAATATGGATTTTTTTAGTGACATTTAACAGAATACTTCATTTAATAATAGATTCCTGCCCTTCGCAGGAATGACAAATAAAAAAACGCCTCGTGTTTATCGAGACGTTTCAAATATATAATTTAAAATAAAATTATTGCATGTTTTTGGCTTCAATACTTAGGGTTGCATGAGGCACGAGTTCTAATCTTTTTTTATTGATTAGTTTTCCAGTTACACGGCAAACGCCATAGGTTTTGTTTTCTATTCTAATTAATGCATTTTTTAAATCGCGAATAAATTTTTCTTGACGAATAGCCAATGCAGAATTAGATTCTTTACTCATAACAGCACTTCCTTCATCAAAAGCCTTAAATGTTGGCGATGTATCTTCTGTACCATTATTATGATCGTTCATATAAGCACTCTTAATTAATTCTAAATCGTGCTGTGCTTTTTCTATTTTCTTAACTATTAAATCTTTAAAATCAGTTAAATCTTTGTCTGAATATCTTACGGTATTTTCCGCCATAATTTTAATGTTTTTGTATATATAGTTTGGTATTTACATCATCAAAAGCAATTTCTATACCATCCTCTAATTTATCAATAATTTCAAGTTCGTTTGTTAAAGTTTCCGATTTAATATAAGCCTTATTTGCATCAATAGCTTTTACGATATGCTCATCATTTTGAAACGTCACATCTATTCTATCTGTGACTTCAAATCCAGAATCTTTTCTTAAATTCTGTATTCTATTAATCAACTCTCTTGCAATACCTTCTCGCCTTAAATCTTCGGTAATTGTTACATCTAAAGCTACTGTTAAAGCACCTTCATTTGCGACTAACCACCCTTCAATATCTTGTGATGTAATCTCTACATCTGTACGTTCTAAAGTAATACTTTTTCCGTTCACTTCAACGTCTAAAATACCTTTTTGTTCGATATTTTTAATATCCTCTGATGTAAAGTTATTAACTAACTGAGCAACAGCTTTCATATCTTTTCCAAATCGAGGTCCAAGGACCTTAAAATTTGGTTTTATCTGTTTTACTAAAATATCTGAAGCATCTTCTAAAACTTCTATTTCTTTTACATTAACTTCAGATTTAATAAGGCCTGCAACAGCTAAAATTTCATTTTTCTGAGATTCACTATTAATAGGAATCATTATTTTTTGTAATGGTTGTCTTACTTTTATTTTTTCTTTAGCTCTTAATGACAAAACTAAAGAGGAAATAATTTGAGCACTTTCCATCTTGTTTTCCAGAGACTTATCAACATACAACTCATCAAAAACAGGGAAATTTGCTAAATGAACACTTTCAAAACTTTCTTTTTTGGTTGCTGCATTCAAATCTAAATACAATCTATCCATAAAAAATGGTGCAATTGGTGCGCTTAACTTAGCAATAGTTTCCAAGCATGTGTAAAGTGTTTGGTATGCTGAAATTTTATCTTGTTGATAATCTCCTTTCCAGAAACGTCTTCTGCTTAAACGTACAAACCAGTTACTTACATAATCTTGTGTAAAATCTGAAATGGCTCTTGCAGCTCTTGTTGGTTCGTAATCTGCATAAAAAACATCTACTTTTTGAATTAACGTATGCAATTCTGAAAGTATCCAACGGTCTATTTCTGGTCTTTCATTTAAAGGAATATCAGCTTCGCTATAATTGAAATTATCTAGGTTAGCATATAACTGAAAAAATGAATAGGTATTGTAAAGTGTTCCGAAAAACTTACGTTTTACTTCTTCAATACCTTCTAAATCAAATTTTAAATTATCCCACGGGTTAGCGTTTGAAATCATATACCAACGCGTAGCATCTGCTCCGTAATTTCCAAGAGTTTCAAAAGGGTTAACAGCGTTTCCTAAACGTTTGGACATTTTTTGTCCGTTTTTATCTAGTACCAATCCGTTTGAAACCACATTTTTATAAGCAACTGAATCGAAAACCATAGTACCTATAGCATGAAGCGTGTAGAACCACCCACGAGTTTGATCAACACCTTCTGCAATAAAATCAGCAGGATATGTAGTTCCTTTATCGATTAAACCCTTATTTTCAAAAGGATAATGCCATTGTGCATAAGGCATGGAACCAGAATCGAACCAAACATCAATAAGGTCGCTTTCGCGGAACATTTTTTGTCCTGAAGGTGATACTAATACAATATTATCAACAATGTTTTTATGTAAATCGATTTTAGCATAGTTTTCTTCGGAATTGTTTCCAACTTCAAAATCTGCAAAAACATCTGCTTTTAAAACTCCAGCTGAAACCGCTTTAGCCATTTCACCTTTTAATTCTTCAACTGAGCCAATACAGATTTCCTCTTTCCCATCTTCAGTTCTCCAAATTGGTAATGGAATTCCCCAATAACGAGAACGCGACAAATTCCAATCGTTTGCATTTGCTAACCAATTTCCAAAACGGCCTGTACCGGTCGATTTTGGCTTCCAATTGATGGTTTCGTTAAGTTCAAACATGCGCTCCTTAACATCCGTTACTTTTATAAACCAAGAGTCTAACGGATAGTATAAAATTGGTTTATCAGTACGCCAACAGTTTGGGTAACTGTGCTTATATTTTTCAACCTTAAAGGCTTTGTTTTCTTCTTTTAATTTAATGGCAAGCTCAACATCTATAGAACGTTCTGGTGCTTCACCATCATTGTAATATTCGTTTTTCACATACTTACCAGCAAATTCTCCCATTTCTGGCCTGAAACGCCCTTGTAAATCTACCAATGGCACTAAATTATCATTATCGTCCTTAACCAATAGTGGTGGAATTTCAGGTGATGCTTGTTTTGCAACTAATGCATCATCTGCTCCAAACGTTGGTGCTGTATGTACTATTCCTGTTCCATCTTCAGTGGTTACGAAATCTCCTGAAATAACTCTAAATGCATCTTGAGGATTATCGTTTGGAAGTGCATATTTTAAAAGTTGTTCGTATCGAATTTCTAATAAGTCTGAACCTTTACATTCAGCAACTACTAAAAACGGAATCTTTTTATCTTCTTTTGAATAAGCAGATAATTCTGAAATAGCTTCTGTTTGTTGATACTTTCCAGTAAATTGTTTTCCAACTAAATTTTTAGCAATAATTACATGAACAGGCTCAAAAGTATATTGATTGTAAGTTGCTACAACTACATAATCAATCTTAGAACCAACTGTTAATGCGGTATTACTTGGCAATGTCCAAGGTGTAGTTGTCCAAGCTAGAAGATGTAAATTATCGAATTTTTTTAAGAATTCTGGTAATGTATTTTTAACTGCTTTAAACTGAGCAACTACAGTAGTATCAGTAACATCTTGATAAGTCCCAGGTTGATTTAACTCGTGCGAGCTTAATCCTGTTCCTGCTTTTGGCGAATATGGTTGAATGGTATAGCCTTTGTAAATTAACGATTTATTGTAAATCTGTTTTAGTAACCACCAAACCGACTCCATGTATTTAGGCTCGTAAGTAATATATGGATCATCCATATCTACCCAATACCCCATTTTTTGAGTTAGGTCGTTCCATACATCTGTGTAACGCATAACTGCTTTTCTACAGGCAGCATTATAATCTTCAACAGAAATGGTTTTACCAATATCTTCTTTAGTGATTCCTAATTCTTTTTCAACACCTAATTCAATGGGTAATCCATGCGTGTCCCAACCTGCTTTACGTTTAACTTGGTAGCCTTTCATGGTTTTATAACGCGGAAAAATATCTTTTATAGCACGGGCTAAAACGTGGTGTACTCCAGGAAGTCCGTTTGCAGATGGTGGGCCTTCAAAAAAAACAAATGATTCTTTACCTTCTCTAGTAGATACACTTTTTTCAAAGATGTTATTTTCTTGCCAATATTGTAGTATATCATTAGCTACATTTGGTAAGTCAAGTCCTTTATATTCAGGAAATTTAGCGCTCATTTCTCGTTGATTCTTATAAGTTCGCGAATTTAAGGAATTATACTTAAAACATTAATTTTAAAAACAAAAAAAGACTACCTATAAAAGCAGTCTTTTTTTAAATTTTAATATTCAATGCGCAATTAATTCACAATAACCTTTTTAGTAAGCACCTCATTAGTATCTGTTTTCATCCAAACTACATAAGCGCCTGTGGATATATTACTAAATTGTAATCCATTTTCTAAGCTTTCTTTTGATACATCTGCATGTTCTAAAACTATCTGGCCACGCATGTTTACTAACGATAATTTACTAACATCGCTATTTAGCTTTTTAACAAACAAAGTATTACTTGTGTTTTGATAATAGATAAAGTTTTCTGTTACTATAGATTCTGCTGTGCTTAAACTTTCTTGTTCACTTTGGAACACAATTTCAAAGCGCTCATTAAAAATGCCTTGACCTGATGAAAAACCATAGGCCGTATCTTGGGTTAAATCAAAATACGTTCCTGTTTCATTATCTCTTAAGTAGATGGCTTGAGTTTCATCTATGTTTTCTAAATCTGAAATCCGTATCTCAAAACCATTATCTCCTGATGAACTGAAGTTTAATGGAACTACCTTATCAGTTGATATAGGCGCATAGGCTTGTATATTCATGTGCTCGCCTTCTAAATCTAAACTTAATGCATTATTGCTTGTTGTTGCCTTTTTTGCATCATAGCCATAATCATAACCATCTGTTGTAAATGCACTAAAACCTAACAATAACTCATGTCTCGTCTCTGGCCCTGAGGTAGAACTAAACTCTAATCTGATTTTTTGCATTGGCGATGATGTTGTTTCTCTTTTTGAAGTATTACCATTTGATGTTTTGCCTTTTCCTGATTTTGAAAAGACGGAACCTGTATCATCTGAACCATCGGCATCTGCTTCTTTTATAAACACGCGCTGACTATTATTAAACTCAACTTGACCATCAGCTATAATTTCTGCCATAAA
>NZ_CANKXG010000016.1 GCF_947487575.1 uncultured Algibacter sp.
AATCATATGATTGTTCAGTTTTAATTAATAAATTTAATCCTTTAATAATCTGTATCGACTATTTAGGACTAGACATTTAGAACTTTAGTTGATTACTTCTGGTTTTTTATTTCTTCAATAAAAGCTTCCAGCTCTTTTCCATATTTAGAATCTTTAACTTTATGAGTTAATGATTTATTTATAGTATCTAATAAATCAATCCTGGCATTATAAATTTCAGTTAGTGCTAGGTAAGGTGCAACTTCACTATCATTATTGTTTAATGCAAAGTTTACAGTATATAAGTATTTGCGTTTAATGCTGTTATCAGCTTCCTTTTTTAATTTAATATATTGTGCAGTATCTTTATCTTTTTGAGCTTCAAATTGTGCTTTAATCAACTCTAAATTTCTATTATTCATTTTAGAAATGAGTGTCTTATAATCATCCAGCACTTTTTGTTGTTTAGAACCTTTGATATCAGCATCAAAAACAAAATTTTTCAATGTTGTATTAATTTCGGTAATACCTTTATCAGCAAAAAAAGAGATTCTATCTTTTTCTGCACTGCGTTTATCTAGATATAAATAGAAAATTTCTGGAGCATCTAAATCACTATGTAACTCAATATTTGAATTACCATTAACAACTAATGAGTCAACCGTAACTACTATAGTGTCTTCAACTTTTTTTAGATAAAGTGTTCCTTTTTTTAACCCCTCTATATTGACTTTTACTGTTAAGTCATTTTGGTCTTTACCACAAGCCATAAAAAATAGAGCTATAAATAAGAATGATATTTTTTTCATTGAGATTTTAGATGTTTTAAGAAACACAAATATCAAACAATTAAATGTCTTTTGCTAGTAGCTTATTATTAATTTGCTTTAAGGTTTACTTGTTAAATAATTCTTAAAATGAATTAGATTTAGTTTTTGGCACGAGGATTGTAATATACTACCTGTAGTTACATTCGTTATAAAAGTTTGTTGTGTGGTTACTTCAAACTTAAGAATTGTAATTCATATTTTGGTTGGTTAGTTAGAAAAAGGCACCCTTTTTAGGGTGCTTTTTCATGTATTTACGCTAATTTTTATTTAAATTTATTCTTCTAAAAAGTGTATTTCATCGATAATATTAATATATTCATCCATATATGTTAAATTTTTATGCATTTCATCGATTTTAAGTGTATTTAGTCGTTAAAATATATTTCATAATTATATATTTGGAGAGTACTAAATAACACACTTTTTAGTTCAATGGATTAATTAATTAATATTTGCATTATGTTGTTAAAAACGGAAACCCCAAATCTAGCATCATAATATAAAAAGCAAATTGAAAGAAAACCGAGTTTGAGGGAACTCGGTTTTTTTATGCAATAATTCTAAATGTTAAATTAATTCTTTTTTCAATAATTTTTTTAGTTTTTGGTATTTGATGCAGCCAATTGTTTTGAGTTTCTCCTTGCATTAATAATAGGCTTCCATGTTGTAAAGTAAGTTTGGCTTTTAGTGCTTTATCAGATTTATGTTTAAGGTGAAAGGCTCTTTCTGCCCCAAATGAAACCGAAGCTATAATGGGGTTTTTGCCTAATTCTTTTTCATTGTCAGCATGCCAGCCATTACTGTCAGTTCCATGGCGATATAAATTGGCTAAGCAGCTTGTGAATTTTGTTTTTAATTCAGCTTCAATCTTATCTTTAATTTTTAATAGATCATCTTCAAAAGTATATGGCTGCATTATAATATTGCTATACTTGTATGTGTTCTTGTTGTCTGCATAAAAGGCCGTTAATCGAGGTTGTAAATGAATTTTTCCAAAAACTGTTATGGATTCCTGCTTCCATTTTATGTTCTTAAGAAGGTTTTTATAATAATTATCTGCCTCAGCAATGTTAAAGAAGTTAGGATAATAAGTGATTTTGGCACCTTTCAAGTTTAAATTTATTGAACTTTCAAAAAGCATGTTCTTTTATTTTCTAAATTAGCGTAATTCAAAATGAAATGAAGTATACTTTAGCTTTTTTATTTAGTCTTACTTTTACAAGCATGCATTGTCAATTACCTGAAGGGTTTGTATATGTTGAGGATATTATTCCAGATATAGAAATTGAGCTGCGCTATTTTACTACAAACAATTTTGTTGGAAAATCTATTGAAGGTTATCATTCCAATAAACTTATTTTAACTAAAGAATCGGTGCAAGCTTTAAAAAAAGTTCATGAAACATTACAAGAGCAAAACCTATGTTTAAAAATTTACGATGGGTATAGGCCACAAAAAGCAGTTAATCACTTTATAGAATGGGCAAGAGACTTAAATGATACAATTAATAAGCAAAAGTTTTATCCTCATGTAAATAAAATAAATTTATTTAAAGCAGGATATATAGCTTCTAGGTCTGGACATAGTAGGGGTAGTACAGTCGATTTAACAATTATAGATGGAAATACTGGGAAACCTTTAGATATGGGAAGTCCTTATGATTTTTTTGGTCAAGAATCTTGGGTGAATTTTGAAAATATTACAGACAAACAGAAAGCTAATCGACAATTACTTCAAACCTTTATGTTAAAATTTGGTTTCAGGAATTATCCAAAAGAGTGGTGGCACTTTACGCTTCGAGGCGAGCCATTTCAAGGTATTTATTTTAATTTTGATGTAAAATAAAAACGACCTTCATTTTGAAGACCGTTTTAGTATTTAATTGATTTGTATTTTTTTTTATTCCTTATCTAAGTTTTTAGTCATGTTAAAACCAATAAATAAGCCAATACCTGCCATTAGGAATATAGTTGCTGGATAAACTGCGTCTTCATCTAGAGACGAATACTGTTCTAAAATAGAAGCTATAAATACACCAATACCAATACCCATTAATAATAAGGCTAAGTTTAAAATAAGTACTTTCCATATAGGCGCTGTATGTCCTTTGCCTTTAATAAAAATGCTAGCATCTGCTCCTTTTTCTATAAGCGCTAAGCGCTCTTTATTTCTTGTAGAAAAATATAAATAAAATACTCCGAAAATTGCACCAAATATAATTGGTATAATGATTAATTCTGATCCCATAATTGTTCGTTTTTAATTGATTATTTTTATTGTTTACATAGCTTATGACGATGCACATTTCATTTAGGTTACACTTTTGCTTATTTTTTTTATTTTTTTGAAAGATATGTAACCTTATAAGTTAGTTTGTCGTCTTACCTTAAAAATGACCACTAACGACCAACACTATATTAACTTAATTATTAATGGAGATACTAATGCTTTTGCTGTATTGGTAGACCGTTATAAGGATTTAGTGTATACGTTAACATTACGGATGTTGAAAAATAGGGAAGAGGCTGAAGAAGTATCTCAAGATACTTTTATAAAAATTTATAAATCTATAAATCGATTTAAGGGCGATTCTAAATTTTCAACTTGGATTTATAGAATAGCCTATAATACAAGTTTAGACCGATTAAAAAAGAATAGAAAACACTTAAATAATGTTGCCATTGATGAATTTACAGAACATCAAGTAAAAACTATTGATAATGCTTTAAGTCAATTAGAAACCGAAGAGCGTAATCAAGCTATTCAAAAATGTATAGCGCAATTACCAAGTGATGATGCTTTTTTATTAACTTTATATTACTTTGAAGACCAATCTTTAGATGAACTTTCAAAAGTTGTAGGATTAACACCAAATAATGTAAAAGTGAAGTTGTTTAGAAGCCGAAAGAAGTTGGCAACTATTATGAAGGCACAATTAGAACCAGAAATTATTGAACATTATGGAGGAGAAAGAAACTAAATACTTAGATAGTTTATCAAGAAAGGTTATTGAAGAAGCTTCAGTTGAAAGCCCTTCTTTTAATTTTACAAATGCTGTAATGTCAAAAGTTAACGCATTGCAAGAAAGTAAAGCAACGGTTTATAAACCACTTATTTCAAAAACAAGTTGGATTTTAATTAGCTTAGGAGCTATAGCGTTAGTTTTATATGTTTTGTTTTTTGGATCTAACGAGGCCAGTTCTAATTGGGTGAAATCTATAGATTTTGGAGCGCTATCTAATATAAACTTGAATATTATACCTAGCGTATCTCTGTCAAAAACATTTACTTATGCTGTTTTGTTTTTTGGGTTGATGATTTGTATACAAATACCATTACTTAAAAATCATTTTGATAAACGGTTTGATGTTTGAACCTATTATATCTAAATAGTCTTGCAATCTGGTTTTCTAAAAGTTTAGATTAGTACCAACGTTTCTTTTTCTTTTTTGAAGCTTCGCTTTTTCGACCTTTTCTATGTTTACTACCTGTTTTGTTAGACTTGTGAACAATAGGTTTTGCTTTAGGATCAAGAGGGTAAGGGTGGTCTTCAATAATATTTAATTGAAGTAGAATAAGTTGTTGAATTGATTTTATATAAGGCTTTTCATCAGCAGAACAAAAGGAATACGCCATTCCTTTATTACCTGCTCTTGCTGTTCTACCAATTCTATGTACATAGGTTTCTGGTACATTGGGTAAATCAAAATTTACAACGGCATCTAAATCATTTATATCAATACCTCTTGCAGCCACATCGGTAGCAATTAGAATATTTACGGTTCCCTTTTTAAATTTTGTTAAAGCATCTTGTCTTGCAGTTTGACTTTTATCACCATGAATACTATCTACCTTGTAGCCATTTTTTAAAAGTGTTTTCTCTAATTTATCAACTCCAAATTTTGTGCGTCTAAAAATGATAATGTTTCCTTTGATGGTGTTTCTAAGTAAATGCAAACACAATTCAATTTTATTACGCTTTGGGACATAATATAAAAGTTGTGCTACATTTTTTGACGTAGAAGAGTTTTGAGCTACTTCAATACGTTCTGGTGTATGTAAGATAGAGTTTGCTAATTGCTCAACCTTATGAGGAATAGTTGCTGAAAATAAAAGAATCTGTTTTTCTTTGGTACACAAACGCTCAATTTTTCTAACATCATCAATAAAACCCATATCTAACATCAAATCGGCTTCATCTAAAACTAAGGTTTCAACATAATCTAAATTGATAATGTCTTGTTTATGTAAATCCAATAGACGACCAGGAGTAGCTATTAAAATATCAATACCTTTTTTAAGAACCTCTTTTTGAGGTTCAATAGATGCGCCTCCATAAACAACAGTAGATCTTAGGTTTGTATAAGTATTGTAAGTTTTAAAATTATCTTCAATCTGTATAGCTAACTCTCTTGTAGGGCTTACAATCAGTGCTTTTATAGTTTTTCCTTTTTTTGGGGCGTCTTGTTTGTCTAATAACGATTGGAGAATTGGAAGCGCAAAAGCGGCTGTTTTCCCTGTTCCTGTTTGCGCAGAAACAATAATGTCTCTTTTCTCTAAAACAAGAGGAATGGTTTTTTCTTGGACTAGAGTAGGGTTATCGTATCCGGCTTCTGCAACAGCGCGTAAAATAGGTTTACTTATTTTTAAATCTTTAAAAGACATCTATAAAAGTTTGATGCAAAGATATGGTAAAGTAGTAGAATGTTATTTTAAAAAAGATTTCAGTTTATCTCTTTTTCTTTTAGGCAAAGCGTTATTATCCATTATAAGTTTAATATGATTTTGATTCTTTTCTTTTTTGTACAATAAATCAAAAAAATCGGATATACTTATACTGTCTTTTGCTTTGGTAACCAAATTTAAAGTGTCTCCAGCTTTAACGTAACCTTCTTTTAAAACTCTCACATAAGTTCCTGGAAATCCATGGTTAATAAATTGAGTTAAAACCTCTTGAGTTCCAAATTTTATACCAAACTTAAAACAAGGTTCTCTAGGTTGTGTTATTTGCACTAAGGTTGAACCAATTTTAAAAATATCGCCAATATAGATGTCTTTTTCATTTAAACCAGAAACAGTCAATTTTTCACCAAACATGCCCCAATTCCAATCTAGGTTTGGATATAGGTTTTCCAATAACCATATTGATTTTCTGAAAATAAATAGCACGCCTTAAACTCCCCGCCATGTACTTTTCTATCTGAGACTTCATCATTTTTAACGATTTCTTTTCCTAAAAACATAGCTTGATTAATAGGTTTTTTGTAAATACCTGTTGTTACTTCTTTACCATTCCAGATGATAGTAACTGGTTTTGCTATGTTTGTAGAGGTTATTTTCAAATGGTTCGTTTAACGTTGAGTATAAGAATGGTAGCCGACTGCGTGGCTACTTTACTGTCAAGTTGCAAGATAGTTGAAGCGGGCAACAACCCTTGAATTTACTGCTGTCTCGGCTATTATTTTTATACATTGTTATGCATTGGGCTTTGTTGGGTTTATAATAGTTGGTTAATTATTTTTTCAGTTTCAACGTGTGCTGGTCTAAAGCTACTACCAGTTCTAATTATCTGACCTTTTCTGTCAATAATTGAATATGTTGGGTATCCACTTATTTTAAGAACCTTCACAAAATATGCACTCTGTTTATCGTTCAAGAAATAATGCTTCCCTTTTAATTTTTTATCTGCTAAAATAGTCTTCCATTGTTTCTCTTTTGATTTTAGACATAAGTAGACAAAAGCAACATCTTTATCCTTGTACTCCTCCATCATTTTATTAGAATTAGGAAACTCTGATATACAAGCACCGCACCATGTCGCCCAGCAATCAATATATATCACTTTGTCCTTGTTGTCATTTAGAATGTTTTTCCAAATCTCTATGGCTGATTTGTCAGTTGTCCCATTTACTTCTATTTCCGAAGCTAATACTGGCTTTTCTATTATTTTTTTAGTCTCGTAATAATGATTGTTAATTGGCTCAATTAGAAAGTTTTTGGTAATAATAGTTTTTATCAAGTTCTCATTTTTTTCATAAAGAGCAACTTCATACTTTGTCAGTCTTGAATTTACAAACTCATTTAAGGTAATTTGCTTTATTAATCCATTATTTGGAGAAAGTTCAATTATCTGATGGAAGATTAATGAATCTGCATTTCTTTTTGAAATTGAATCAGCATGATTCCACGCAATTTCCCAAATGTAATCATTTAAAAAACGGTTAATGAACCAACGTGTATCAGAATAAATTAAGTCTTCAATTCCAAGGGGTTTAATGTTTGAGATAAAATCAAAATATTCCTCTTCAATTCTCCAATCACGTGAAAGTTTGTTATATCTTTTATGTCGGTCTGGGTAATCCAATAATTTCTCATAATAAGAACATTGAATATCAGAATTTATCCAATTTATTAGTTCTTTGTCTGGTTTATGACTAGTAATAAAATCATCCCTAAATGCTTCTCGTGCAATTCGAATACTATCTTGGAATTTTATGTAATTTGCTGCATTAAGTATTTTTTCCTTTTCGTGAATTATTTTACTACTTGGTCTGGTCTCAAAGTAGTTTTTTAAGTATTTGGCTAATTTTGAATTAAGTTCAGCCGCATCTCCTGAGTACTTTACTGTTTCAAATATTTTTGTCCGTTGTCTGGTATTCCCATTAAATTCAACATAAAGACTGTCACCAGGATGCACGATTATTCTAAAGTTTGTTTTGTAAGCAATCATTACATCTTGAGGATAATATCTGTCAAATTTGACGTGGAAATTTCCTAAGGAGTCAACTTTTGTAGGATAATTTAATTGTGTCGCTCTGCCATTGTCATTTATATAAATTGTCAAAATGTTCTTTCCAGAGTTTCTATCAAAATTGATAATCTTTCCTGCAATAATAATAATATCTTTCTTTTCATGAATTACTGTCGGGTTATTACATGAACTCAGTAGAGTTAAAATTGAAATAGTAAAAAATAAAATGGTTCTCATAAATATATAATTTTGTTTGTTTGCAGAATGTCTTTTTGCCTTATGCATAACTTATGCGGATATGAAAACGTTTTAATGTTTTATATCCGACGTTAAACGAAGGTAGCCGAAATTTTTTACAAAATCAAGTTTCAATCCAAACAAAAACCACCTCGTTTTCACAAAGTGGTTAATTATTTTTAATACTATTAATTTACATAGCTGATTTGTAAATAGCTATAGTGTCCTCTAGAGTTACTTCTCTTGGGTTTCCACCAGTACAGACATCTGCTAGTGCATTTTTAGCCATTTCTTCAAAATCCTTTTCTTTTACACCTAATTCTTTTAATCCTGAAGGTATACCAACTGATTTTGATAAGGCTTTTATTGCTTCTATTGCAGCATTGGCACCCTGAGTATCGCTCATTTCTAAAACACCAACACCCATAGCTCTTGCAACTTTTTTTAGTTTGTGTGCACATGCAGGGATATTAAACTGTTCTACATGAGGTAGTAATATAGCATTCGCAACACCATGCGGTAAGTCGTACATGCCACCTAATTGATGTGCCATAGAGTGTACATATCCTAAACCTGCATTAGAAAATGCCTGTCCTGCTATGAATTGACCCCATGCCATTTTGCTTCTTGCTTCAAGATCTTTACCGTCTACAACGGCCTTTTCTAAACTTTGCGAAATTAATTTAATAGCTTCTAGAGCTAAAGCATCAGACCACCCAAAAGCACCTTTTGTAACATAAGTTTCTATAGCATGAGTTAAGGCATCCATTCCAGTAGCAGCGGTAAGTCCTGGTGGTTTTCCTAGCATTAATTTTGGATCGTTTACAGCAATTTTAACTAAACAGTTTTTATCTACCATAACCATTTTTATATGGCGTTTTTCATCTGTAATAACATAGTTTATAGTTACCTCACTAGCAGTACCTGCTGTAGTATTTACAGCTATAATTGGTAGCGATGCATGTTTTGATAAATGAATGCCTTCATAATCTTCTATATTACCTCCGTTAGTGGCTAAAATACCAATTGCTTTACCACAATCTTGTGGTGATCCACCACCTAGCGTTATTATAAAATCACAGTTGTTTTTTTTTAATAATTCTAAACCGTCGTTAACATTTTTTACTGTAGGATTTGGGTGCACATCATCAAATAAAACTGCTTCAATATTAGAAGATTTGATAACCTTTAAAACTTCCTGAGCAACTCCTAATTTTACTAATATTTTATCAGTAACGAATAGCGCCTTTTTATAAGGAAGTGTCTTCAGTTCTTCTCCTAAATCGTCTAATGCACCTGGGCCTATTAAGCTTAAAGGTGGTAAATATATTCTTCTGTTTTGTAACATTTTTGTAAGTATTAAAAGGTTAATTTTAATTAATTAGGTATAAAGGACTAAAATAATAGCTACCTTTTTTATGATTTTTATCATCTTACATAAAATGACAAGAGTATTAGTATATTTTGAGTTATTGAGTGTCTTTTAAAATTGTATATTGAACTTAATAAGTGTATTTTTTAATTACAATTAATGGTGAATGTTTAAGATATGTGTTAAAAAAACTTTATTTAATAAAAAAACCACTCTGCTTTCACAAAGTGGTTTTTTTATTAAATAAAGTTTTTTTAATTCACAGAAATGAGCTCTACGTCAAAAATAAGTACAGCACCTCCGGGGATCCCTGATCTTCCATTATTACCATAAGCTAAATGTGATGGAATATATAGATTACCACTATCACCTTCTTTGAAATATGTAAGACCTTTTGAGAATCCTTCAATTAAGTTTTGTAAATCAAAGCTAATATTTTCTGAGCCTTCATCAAAGAAATTATCATCAGTAAAATAGCCTTTATATGCTACAGTAACATTGTCGGTAATTGTGGGTTGTTTACCTTCTCCTAATCCATCAGTTACGTAATATAATCCCGATTCAGTTTTTTCTGCGGTAATGTTATTCTCGGTTAAATATGCTTGAATCTGTTCGTCATTTTCAGTAGCATAATTCACGTAAATAAGTTCTATATCAAAAATTAGAACTGCTCCAACGGGAATGCTTGCAGGTGGGTTATTTCCATATGCCAAGTGGGCAGGAACTAAAAGTTTGCCGCTACCACCTTCATTAAAGTATGTCATCCCTTCTGTCCAGCCTTTTATGACATTTTGTAAGTTGGTATCATATCCGCTAGTGTTTTCGTCAAAAACTGAACCATCAGTTAAATACCCTTTGTAAATTACTTTAACCCTGTCTGTTATAGTGGGGTTATCTCCTGTTCCTGGGTTATCAATAACGTAGTACAATCCAGAATTGGATTTTTGTGCTGTTAAATTGTTGTTAGCAATGTATGCTTGAATTTCTTCGTCATTTTCTGCTCTATAATCTTTAACTTCATCTTCAGAACATGATGAAAAAAGAATAAGGGCTAATACAATTGTTAAATATTTCATAGTAAGGTTTTAAGGCAACAAATATAAAAAGCTAAAACGTTTAACAATTAGTTTTGTTGTTAAAATAACTGATTAAAAATTGATTTTTTCGTTAAACTTATAATCAAAGCTATTTAAAGGTGTGTTGCATTGTGTTAGGGGTTAGTTTTAAAACAAAAAAAAGCGTATGAGTTTAGGCATACGCTTATTTGCTATTAATCAACAAGATAACAATTGAAGTATTATGCCTTGTTATTGCAAAGATATATGGGTTGTTCTTTAAAAAAAATGATGTATGATAATAAATTTAATTATGAGAAAGCTCTTTTCTAATTCTGCTTAAGCTTTCTGTAGTGATTCCTAAATAGGATGCAATGTGATAGTTTTTTATATATTTTTGAATGTTTGGATAGGATTTAACAAAATTGACATAACGCTCGGTTGCGGTTAAAGATAGCTCAGATAAAATTCGCTTTTGAAAAGCCGAAAATGCTCTTTCCAATTTTTTTCTAAAAAAGGATTCTACTTTTGGAATTTGGTTATATAAATATTCCTTATGCTCTCTAGTGATTCTATACAACGTTGTATCTTGTAGCACTTCAATATTCAAAATAGCTTGTGAGTTTGAGAAGAAAGCAGTGAAATCGCTCATCCACCAATCTTTAATACCAAATTGTACAGTGTATTCTCTGCCTTGAGCATCGGTATGATAAGACCTTAAACAACCCTCTGAAATATAATATTGATTGTTAACAATATCTCCAGCCTTTAGCAAGTAAGTACCTTTTTTATAAGTTTCTTTAAAAAAAACAGATTCAATAATTCCAATTTCTTCTTTTGAAAAAGAAATATTTTCAAAAATTTTATTATTTATGGAATTGCCTAAACTCACTTTAGCATTTATTTATTTATTTTATTCCTTATAATTTACAAAAAAAACTTGAGAAGCGTGAAATATTATCGATGTCCCTTATAAAAATTAGTTTATCAGTTAAATATTACAAAAAAACCACTTTGTAAGAACAAAGTGGTTTTATATATAATTTGATGCCGAATAGTGTCAGCATGTCAACTTATTTAATCATCTCATAGCTACGTTTAATGAAGTTTGTTAACTCTTCACCTTTAAGTAGTCCTTGAGATAATCTAGCTAGGTCTAAACTTTGCGTAATTAATCGCTCTTGCTTCTTTTTGGTTTTAGTGCCAAGAATTTCTCCAACTAATTCAGAGTTTGTATTTACAACCAGGTTAAACATTTCTGGCATGTTTCCAAACATGTTCATACCACCTCCGCCACCAGTAGCTTGCATTTCTTTCATTCTACGCATAAATTCTGGTTGCGTAATCGTGAAAGGAGATTCGTTGCTATCCATAGCTTCTAACTGAACTGTGAATTTATCAGAAGGAATTACTTCTTTCAATAATTCATCTAAAGCTTTAGTTTGGTCTTCATCTAATTTAGAAATGGTGTTTTCATCTTTCTTAATTAAATTATTAACATGGTCGCCATCAACACGCGCAAACGTAATGTTTTCTTTAGTGCTTTCTAATTTTTGGATTAAATGCGAAACAATTGGAGAGTCTAATAACAGCACCTCATAATCTTTAGCCTTAGCAGATTCGATGTAACTGTGTTGTGCATCTTTATCTGAAGCGTAAAGAATTACTAATTTACCATCTTTATCCGTTTGATTTGCTTTTATTTTGTTGAATAACTCTTCGTAAGTATAGTATTTACCATCAACTGTTGGATATAATGCAAAGGCATCCGCTTTTTCGAAGAATTTTTCTTCAGAAAGCATACCATATTCAATCACGATTTTAATATCGTTCCATTTGGCTTCAAAATCCTCACGGTTATTATTGAATAATGATTTTAGTTTATCTGCAACTTTTCTAGTAATGTAAGATGAAATCTTTTTAACCGCACCATCAGCTTGCAAGTATGAACGCGATACGTTTAATGGAATATCTGGCGAATCAATAACACCACGAAGCATTGTTAAAAATTCAGGAACAATACCTTCAACATTATCTGTTACAAAAACCTGGTTTTGATACAGTTGAATTTTGTCCTTTTGCATTTGCATATCGTTCGACATCTTAGGGAAATATAAAATCCCTGTTAAGTTGAACGGATAATCCACATTTAAATGAATGTTGAATAAAGGCTCTTCAAATTGCATTGGGTACAACTCTCTGTAAAAACCACTATAATCTTCATCCTTTAAATCTGCTGGTTGTTTTGTCCAAGCTGGATTTGGATTATTGATGATGTTATCAACCGTAATTTGTCTGTGCGGTTCAGTTGTTTCTTTACCGTCTTTATCTTTTGTTGTTTCTGGTGTGTGTTCTGGGTCGTTTATTTCCTTAGTTCCAAATTTAATTGAAACAGGCATAAACTTATTATACTTGTTTAGTAACTCACGAATACGAGATTCTTCAAGAAACTCAGTTGAATCTTCGGCAATATGAAGAATAATTTCCGTTCCTCTTTCTGTTTTTTCAGAAGGTTCTAATGTGAATTCAGGAGAACCATCACAACTCCAATGCGCAGCTGGTTCATCTTTAAAAGATTTTGTGATAATTTCAACTTTTTCAGCAACCATAAATGCTGAATAGAAACCAAGACCAAAATGACCAATAATTCCAGAATCTTTAGCAGAATCTTTGTATTTATCTAAAAATTCTTCAGCTCCAGAAAAAGCTACTTGGTTAATGTATTTTTCAACTTCATCAGCTGTCATACCTAAACCTTGGTCAGAGATATGAAGCTTTTTCCCTTCCTTATCAATTTTAACTTCAATCTGCGGGTTGCCATATTCTACCTTGGCATCACCTACGTTAGTTAAGTGTTTAAGTTTTAATGTCGCATCTGTAGCATTACTTATTAACTCACGTAAAAATATTTCGTGGTCGCTATACAAGAATTTTTTAATGAGTGGGAAGATGTTTTCTACCGATACATTAATGTTTCCTTTTGTCATGATAATAATTTATTTTTTCATTTCCGCAAAGGCGGAAAACTGTTTAACTTAAGTTTTAATTTGTTTTATTGTATTAGACAACAAAAATGCCAATTGATGAAATATGACAAACTGACACGACTTTTTCTTTTGAAAAAGTAAATTCCAAAAGTAAAAATTCTAAAACCCAAAGAATGCATCTCTTCAGCATTTGGAATTTAGTATTTGGAATTTGAAACTTTTATTTTGTACTTTGGTTAATCTAATTGAATAGATTTCTGACTTCTCGGAAATAAAAAATAGGTTTATCTTATGTACAATTCAAAAATAATAGGACTAGGTAAATACGTTCCTGAAAATGTGGTAACAAACCATGATTTGTCAAAAATGATGGATACCAATGATGAGTGGATTCAAGAGCGTACAGGAATACAAGAGCGTAGATGGATTCCTGAAGGTTCTGAAGACACCTCGGCAGTTATGGGTGCAAAAGCTGCAAGAATTGCTATTGAGCGCTCTGGTTTAACGAAAGATGATATTGATTTTATTGTATTTGCAACCTTAAGTCCAGATTTTTATTTCCCTGGCTGTGGCGTGCAAATTCAAGATATGTTAGATATGCCAACCATTGGCGCACTAGATGTTAGAAACCAATGTTCTGGTTTTGTTTATGCTATATCGGTAGCTGACCAATTTATAAAAACAGGCATGTACAAAAATATTCTTGTTATTGGTGCCGAATACCATAGTAACGGATTAGATAAATCTACCCGTGGTCGTGGGGTAACCGTTATTTTTGGAGATGGAGCAGGCGCTTGCGTTTTATCAAGAGAAGAAGATACCACAAAAGGAATACTTTCAACCCATTTACATAGTGAAGGTAAATACGCCGATAAATTAATTGTTGAAGGCCCAAGTATAGCGCATTGGGTTCCAGAAATTTTAGCTTCAGAAGAAGAAGACTTGTCATATTTCCCATATATGGATGGTACATTTGTTTTCAAACACGCCGTAGTACGTTTTAGCGAAGTAATTGTAGAAGGTTTAACAAAAAACGGACTGCAAAAGGAAAATATAGATATGCTAATCCCGCATCAAGCAAACCTTAGAATAGCCCAATTCATTCAGAAAAAATTTGGTTTGCGAGACGATCAAGTTTTTAATAATATCATGAAGTACGGTAATACAACGGCAGCATCGGTAATTATCGCGCTTACCGAGGCTTGGGAAGAGGGTAAAATAAAACCAGGGGATAATGTTGTTCTCGCAGCTTTTGGCAGTGGTTTTACTTGGGCTAGTGCTATTATAAAATGGAGTTAATTAAAAACTTAACGGTCTTTTAAAACACAAAAAACCCGAAACGTTAAGTTTCGGGTTTTTCTAGCTATTAATCAACTTCAACTAACACTTGTTTGAAGAATCTTAACGAATTAGACGTAAAATTGTAAAAACATTACATCAAAATTGTTTAATTTATTTAACTGATTATTAGTGGTTAATAAAAAAAAACCCGAAACAGGTTTCGAGTTTTTTAATTATACTAATCTTAAACTACGAATTTGTTTTGTGTAGATGACTAACTCTAAATAATTACGACTTCGTTTTTTGGTTAGATTGTATAATAATTATTAACGTTTTTTTGTTGCATATTATTGTGTTGATTGATAAAATTTAACATAATAATTAACATTTTAAGGCTCATAATAAAAACAAAACCCCTAAGTATATAAACTTAGGGGTTTCTTATTTAATAATTCTACATATACACTAACCATCAAATATAATGTAGGTTATTAAATGTTATAGAAATCCGCCGCCACCAGATTTGGTGTTACTATCTCTTTGTTTTCTTTTTAATGCACGATATTTTCCGCCACCAAATCTATATGAAAGTGCAATATTCCAAGTGTTGCTTTCCCAATTAAAAGCGCCAATTCCAGGAAACGGTGTTTTGGCTTCAAATTCAAATTTCATGGTATTTAAAATATCACTATAATTAAAACTCAAAGTCGCTCTGTTATCTTCTAAGAAATTATAACGCATACCAGTATTAAGCATAAACATAGGTTTTCTTGTAAATTGAATCCCTTCTTCCTCACCACGATACATTGCAAAAACAGAAAAACTTAATTTTTTAGATACTTTAAAGTTATTAAATGCTCTTAAATTCCAAATGACATTGTCAACTTCGGTTTCTTGTCTAACAATATTATCTATAGTTGCATTTGGTATGTCATCAGTATCTAAGATTTCGGTAACACCTCGTTGTCTTTGCGAGTACAAATCAAAACTTGCGTTTATACTCCACCATTTTGCTGGGCGATAATTTGTTGATAGTTCCATACCAAACGCCGATGTATTGTCGAAATTACCATAGGATAAAATAACATTTCCAGTGGTTACATCTGTTCTATCTATGCGAACATATCTACTTATGTTATCTTCAATTATTCTATAAAAAACGCCTGCTGTTATACTACCATTTTTTAATTGTCTTGTATAATTAGTTTCAACCGAGTTTGTAAACTGGGGTTGTAATTCTGTATTTCCAAAAGAAGATACTCGAGGTGTACTCCATTCTCTTATTGGGTTTACTTGCTGTAAGCCTGGTCTATCTACACGACGACTAAAACTCAATTGATACGAATTTTTTTCTGATGCGTTATAGGTTAAAAAAGCCGATGGATATAATTGAAAATAATCATTTGTAAACGGTATTAATTCTGTGCTGTTGTCATCAAATGTTCTCAATGCATCAGCTGTAACATTAACTTGTTCAGCTCTTACACCAAATTGGTAATCCCATTTTTCAAGGGTTTTGCCATAAGTGAAATATGCCGAATAAATATCTCTATTATAATCAAAATCGGTAGTTGGTGTTGCTATTATGTTTCCTCCGCTTGAATATGACTGTCCCGAAGACATGTAAGCTATATCAGAATTAAAAAGTAACGCTTGTAACCCAGCTTCAATTTTAGTTTTCTCATTTATTGGTTTCACATAATCAATATTTATAGTTGTTTGATTACGGTCCGTGCCTACATTATCAACAAAACTAGGTGGGAAATCAAAATTAAAATAATCAAAATTAGCGATTTCATCATTTTCAAAATCATTGTAATCAATTTCAATGTCTAAGGTTTCATCTTCATCTGTAAATTCATGTTTATAAGCTAAATTATATTGTCCAGAATTATTTCCAGAAGTAGTAGCGTTTAATAGACTTTGAGTAAGTGTATCATATTTTATTATGGTACTACCCCAGCCATTGCCATTAAAACTATTTTGGTTTGTAAAAAATGAAATGGTGTTTTTATCATTCATATAAAAATCTACACCAACTTTATATAAATGTGAATTGTTTTGGTTTCCAAATTTAAAATCTTGACGCGAATTATCATCGAGCCTATCTATGCCTCCAAAGTTATCATATTTACCAATAGTATTTCCGTAGTTGCCGTAAAAATTAAATTTACCATTTCTATAATTCATGTCTATTGAACTATTGAATTTTGCAAAAACTTCGTTAGTTACACCAATATTAAAATTTCCATTAAATCCAATTTGTGTGTTTTTATGGAGTTTAATGTTTATAATTCCACTCATGCCTTCAGGATTGTACTTTGCTGATGGATTGGTAATTAATTCTATTTGTTTGATGGATGTAGATGGTATTTGTTTTAATAATTGTGCAACAGGTACGTTGCTTAACTTACCATCAACCATAACACGAACATTTTCGTTACCACGCAAGCTAATATTTCCAGTTTGTTGATCTACACTAACCGAGGGAAGGTTAACCATAATATCGCTAGCACTTGCTCCTGCAGTGGTTAAGTCTTTTCCAATAGTAATAACTTTCCGGTCTACTTTTTGCTGAATTGTCGACACGTCTGCTACTACTGTAACTTCGTCTAGCCCTTCAGCTTCTTCCTCAAGTAAAATATTACCCAAATCAACTTTGTAATTTCCTCTGCCGATAGTAATATTTTTGTTAGTTGTTTTGTAACCTATGTATTGAATACTAACAATTAAGTCGCCTTCATCTACTTTGTTGATAGTAAACGTGCCATCGTCTAAAGTAATGCTTCCAGTTAGGGTTTTACCAGAAGTATTTTTAATAATCACATTAACATACGGTAAGGGTTCTTTTAAAGTTGCGTCTAAAACTTTGCCTGATATGGTACCAGTTTTGTCAGATTTGGGGTCTGGGTCTGTAGCATGTGCTGTTGTAATAGAAAATAAAATAACACACAAATAGAGTAGTTTTCTCATTTAATTGGTTTGATTTTTTGATTGATGTTTCTTAGAAGACGCTAAATTTGAATTTCTGTTACTAATTTTAGTAATTATTAACAGTCTTTTAACTTTTTTAACATATGAATAAAAAAACATTGGTGCTTGGAGCATCACTAAAACCTAATAGATATTCTAATTATGCTGTCCAAAGATTGGCAGCTAATAATATTGAAACTGTAGCCTTTGGATTAAGGGCTGGAGATGTATCTGGTATTAATATTGATACTGAATTGTTACCTTATAAAGATATAAATACAGTAACTTTATATTTAAACTCTAAACGTCAAAAAGAATATTATGACTATATATTGTCTTTAAAACCAGAACGTGTAATTTTTAACCCTGGAACTGAAAATCCAGAACTATATAAAATTTTAAAAGAAAATAGTATTGATTTTGAAGCTGCTTGTACTTTAGTTTTACTTTCTACGAATCAATATTAAGCCTATAAAAGTAATTATACCATTTAGGGGTAATATTTCCCAATGAAATTGATATTTTCCAATAATACTCTCTGGTAGAGAGGTAATAATAAAGCTAAGTATAATTGATAATAAAGCTATTATCCAAGTGTATTTATCTTTAATTTGATATTTTGTGAGAATACCAAAGGCAAATAAACCAAGTAATGGCCCGTAAGTAAAAGTTGCAAATTTAAATAAGTTACTAACTACATTTCCTTCTAAATTATTAAATACAATAACAACAATTATTAGTAAAACAGAAACTGCTATATGTACTTTTTTACGTAAAGGTTTTTGTAATTCCTTAGGTTTGTTTTGGATGTTTAAAAAGTCTACTGAGAAGGAGGTGGTTAGTGATGTTAAAGCACTGTCGGCACTAGAGTATGCTGCAGCAATTAACCCAATAATAAATGTTACAGCCAAGGCACTACCAAGGCCTTGGTTCATGGCAATTTCAGGAAATAATAAATCTGTTCTTGTTCTTCCATCTACAACAGGAATTTGTAATCCAAATTTGTCGGCATAGATAAACAATAAAGCACCAAGAGATAAAAATATAAAATTCACAAAAACAACTAATGTTGCCATAGTGAACATGTTTTTTTGAGCTTCGTCTTTGTTTTTACAGGTTAGATTTTTTTGCATCATATCTTGGTCTAACCCAGTCATGGCTATTGCTATGAATATACCCCCAATAAAGTACTTCCAAAAATAAGTTTTAGAATTTGGGTCGTCAAAAAAGAATATTTTACTTTTTTGAGAGAAGGTTTCAGATTTTAATGCCTCAATAAACGACCAGTCTAGTTTCTCATTAATTAAATAAATTGCTACTAAAACAGATGTTAACATAGCTAAGGTTTGTATGGTATCCGTCCATATAATTGTTTTTATTCCGCCTCTATTTGTGTAAATCCAAATAAGCAAAATTGAAATAACTACTGTAACCCAAAATGGAACTCCAATTCTTTCAAAAACAATATATTGCATGGCTAAGGCCACTAGAAAAAGCCTAAAAGAAGCCCCTGTAACTCTTGAGAGTAAAAAGAAAAATGCTCCGGTTTTGTAGCTTACTTTTCCAAAACGCTGTTCTAAATACTCATAGATAGATGTTACATTTAGTTTGTAGTAAAGCGGAAGTAAGGTTGTTAAAATAAATATATAACCTATAAAAAAACCAAAAACCCCTTGCATATATGCAAATTCTTGTCCTCCAATCATCCCAGGAACCGATATAAAAGTAACACCAGAAAGCGAAGCGCCTATCATCCCAAATGCTACTAAATACCAAGGTGCAGACTTGTTGGCTTTAAAAAAGGCAGCGTTACTGTCTTCTTTACCAGTAAAATAAGAAATTAAGATTAAAACAATAAAATAAGCTGCTATAAGAAGCATGATTTGAGTAGAGGTCATAAAAAAACTAATTTTTCAAGTTTTGAAAGTACAAATATAAATTGAAAAATGAGGCTCCTGGGTTTTACTGAAAATTATAATCTTCATTAAAAACGAATTTGAAAAATAGATTTGGGATAATGACATTTTAAAAGGACAACTTTAAATTAGTGAAATTCATGTCTAAATAGTAATTTCGCAGACAATGGAATTTTCTTCAAAATTATTGGAGCGTGCGGTAAATGAAATGTCGCAATTACCGGGTATTGGTAAGCGTACAGCTTTACGTTTGGTATTGCACATGTTAAGACAACCTCAGGAGCAAACGTTAGCATTGTCTGAAGCCTTGCAAAGCATGCGAAAGGATGTGAAATTTTGTAAGTCTTGCCATAATATAAGTGATGTTACATTATGCGAAATATGTTCTAATCCCAAACGTAATGAAGGGATAATTTGTGTTGTTGAAGACATTAGAGATGTTATGGCTATTGAGAATACAAGTTCTTTCAGAGGCTTATATCATGTTTTAGGTGGTAAAATTTCACCTATGGATGGTATTGGTCCACACGATTTAAATATAGAATCTTTAGTACATAAAGTGAAAGAAGGTAAAGTTTCAGAACTTATTTTTGCTTTAAGTTCTACTATGGAAGGCGATACAACTAACTTTTATATTTTCAAACAAATTAAAGATTATAATGTAACAACGTCAACTATAGCAAGAGGAATTTCTGTGGGCGATGAATTAGAGTATGCAGATGAGATTACCTTAGGTAGAAGTATAATAAATAGAATTCCATTTGAATCTTCAATAAAGCTTTAAAGAAAACATAACTTGAAACTCTCAGTAATAATATTAAATTATAATGTTCAATATTTTTTAGAATTATGTCTAAGAAGTGTTGAGGCTGCTATTTTAAATATTGATGCCGAAATTATTGTTGTAGATAATAATTCTGAAGACGATAGTTGTCAGATGGTAAAGAGTTTATTTCCTAATGTAAGCCTAATAGAAAACAAGGATAATTATGGATTTTCAAAAGGGAATAACATTGGTGTTTTACAGGCTAAAGGCGAGTATTTATGTATTTTAAATCCAGATACGGTTGTAGCTGAAGATACTTTTTTAAAAGTATTAGAATTTTCTGAAAACAAAAAAAATCTTGGTATTGTTGGGTGTAAATTAATTAACGGAAGAGGTGATTTTTTACCAGAAAGTAAAAGGAAAATCCCGTATGTTAACGCTGCTTTTAAGAAATTGGTAGGTAATTCAGATGATTATTATGCTAATGCTATAAATATAAACGAGATTAACCAAGTTGAGATTTTGGTTGGTGCTTTTATGTTTTTAAAAAAAGCGGTTTATAATGAAATAGAAGGATTTGATGAAGACTATTTCATGTATGGAGAAGATATTGATATTTCCTATAAAGCCTTAAAAAAAGGTTATGTTAATTACTATTACGGAAAAACTACAGTATTACATTTTAAGGGAGAAAGTACGTTAAGAGATAAAAATTATGCACGTCGTTTTTATGGGGCTATGCAAATTTTTTACAAAAAGCATTTTAAGAAAAATGTTCTATTCGATTTGTTTGTTTGGGGAGGTATTAGAGTTGTTTACTTTTTTAGAAAGCAACCTATTAATAAGGTGAAAAAAGTATTCAAATACATATTTATCTCCAATAGTGTTCATGAAGAGTTAAAGCGGGTTCTAAATAAAGAAGTTGTTTTAAAATCAGATATTAAAAATATAGAAAACAATTCAGAAATTATTTTTGATGCAAATGTGCTTAGTTTTAAAAACATTATTAGTTTTATGGAAACTAATCATTTAGATACGTCAGTTACCTTTAAAATTTTGCCTAAAAACTCTAAATTTGTAATTGGAAGTGATGATGCAGTGAGTAGAGGAGAGGTTATTAATTTTTAGTATTATTTTATGAATAATAAATTAAAATAACTGTTTTTTTAGTAATTTTGTAAAATAAAATTAAAAAATAAGCATTGTATTATTGATATGGCAAAATTTGAGCTTAAATTACCAAAAATGGGAGAAAGTGTTGCAGAGGCAACCATAGCATCTTGGTTAAAAGATGTTGGCGATACCATTGAAATGGATGATCCGGTATTGGAAATAGCTACAGATAAGGTAGATAGTGAAGTGCCTAGTGAAGTTGATGGTGTATTGGTGGAGCGTTTTTTTAATGTTGACGATGTTGTGCAGGTTGGGCAAGTTTTGGCAATAATTGAGACTGAAGCAGATAATGATTCTATTGACAATTCAAACGAAGAAGTTTCTGTTAATGTTAAAGAAAGTGAAGATGAAGCTGTTCAGCACGTAGTTCAAACGGTTAATATAGCTAAAGAAACTGTTGCTCCTATGATTTCAAGTGGAGACCGATTTTACTCGCCATTAGTAAAAAATATAGCTAAAGCAGAAGGTATTACCCAAGTTGAGTTAGATGGAATTTCTGGAACAGGAAAAGATGGACGTGTTACTAAAAATGATATTTTAGATTACATTCAGAATAGAGGGCATAGTCAACAACCTGTAGTAGCGAAAATTGAGTCACCTGCGACTTCAATAAAAACTATTGAAAAACCAATAACAGAAAAACCTACTGTAGTTTCGAGTGGAGAAGATGAGATTATAGAAATGACTAGAATGGGCAAGCTTATTGCGCATCACATGGTTGAATCTGTACAAACTTCTGCACATGTGCAGAGTTTTATTGAGGCCGATGTTACTAATATTTGGAACTGGAGAAAGAAAGTTAAGGATGGCTTTATGGAGCGTGAGGGAGAAAACCTAACATTTACGCCTATTTTCATGGAAGTTATTGCAAAAGCATTACGAGACTATCCGATGATGAATATTTCTCTTCAAGGAGACACGATAGTTAAAAAGAAAAACATCAATTTAGGAATGGCTGCGGCTCTACCAGATGGAAATTTAATAGTTCCTGTAATTAAAAATGCAGACCAATTAAACTTGGTTGGTATGGCAAAACAGGTTAATGATTTGGCTAAACGTGCCAGAGAAAACAAATTAAAACTAGATGAAATTCAGGGAGGTACTTATACAGTTACAAATGTTGGTACATTTGGAAGCATCATGGGAACTCCTATAATTAATCAGCCCCAAGTTGGTATTTTGGCACTTGGTGCTATTAGAAAAGTACCCGCTGTAATTGAAACTTCAGAGGGCGATTTTATAGGTATCCGTTATAAAATGTTTTTATCACATTCTTACGACCACCGTGTGGTCAATGGTGCTCTTGGAGGACAATTTGTAAAAGCGGTTACAGATTATCTAGAGGCTTGGGATGTTAATAGAGAAATATGATTCTGTTATTCCTGCAACCTGTAATTAATTTGTTTAAGTAAGGCCGGAATTTCATTTAAGTAAATCAAAATATTTTTCCTTTCATGGAAGAGAAAAAAGAAAAAACCAACCTATAAAACGGTTGGTTTTTTCGCTTATGCACTTTAACAATTTAGTATATTTACAGTTCATTAATAATTAATTTGAATGCAATTAAACCTAACAAAACCTATCTGTTTTTTCGATTTGGAAACAACAGGAATCAATATTACTAAAGATCGTATTGTTGAAATTTCAATACTTAAAGTGTTTCCAAACGGCACTGAAGAAAGTAAAACATGGTTGGTGAACCCAGAAATGACTATTCCAAAAGAAGTGATAGAAATTCATGGTATTTCCAATGAAAAAGTAGCGAATGAGCCTACTTTTAAAGAACTTGCCAAGGATATTTACAACATGATAAAAGATTCTGATTTAGGCGGATTCAACTCTAATCGTTTTGATATTCCGTTATTGGCAGAAGAAATGTTGCGTGCTGAGGTTGATTTTGATATGAAAAATACCTTAGCTGTAGATGTGCAAACTATTTTTCATAAAATGGAGCAACGTACATTAAGTGCTGCATATAAGTTTTATTGCGATGAAAGTTTAGAAAATGCACATAGTGCTGAGGCTGATACCAAAGCGACTTATGAGGTTTTAAAAGCGCAATTAGATAAATACGAAGACTTGGAAAACGACACCAAATTTTTAGCAGAATTTAGCTCACGTAGAAAGTTTGCAGATTTTGCAGGTTTTATATCTTACAATAAAGAAGGTGTGGAGAGTTTCTCTTTTGGGAAGCATAAAGGGAAGTTGGTAACTGAAGTTTTAGAAAAAGAACCTGGGTATTTTGGTTGGTTGCTAAATGCAGATTTTCCGTTGTACACAAAGAAGGTATTGACTGCGATTAAATTGAGAAGCTTTAATAATAAGTTGGGGTAGTTAACATTTAAATATATAACACTCATATCTTATGAAACTAATTTGCATTGGTAGAAATTATACCGAACATATTAAAGAGTTACAAAACGAAAAGCCGACTAATCCTGTTGTTTTTTTAAAACCAGATACCGCTATTTTATTAAAAAAACAGCCGTTTTTTATTCCAGATTTCTCTGATGATGTACATTACGAAGTAGAGGTTTTGGTTAAGATTAATAGAGTAGGGAAACACATTGACAAAAAATTTGCACATAAATATTATGAGGAAATTGGTCTTGGTATTGACTTCACAGCACGCGATTTGCAGAGTGCTTTAAAAACTAAGGGGTTGCCATGGGAAAAGGCAAAATCTTTTGATGGAGCAGCAGTAATTGGCAAATGGATTAATAAATTTGAGCTAGATAATATTGACAATTTTCAGTTTTCTTTGAAAAAGAATGATGAAATTGTACAAAATGGAAATACAAGCCACATGCTTTGGAAAATTGATGAATTAATAGAATATGTCTCAAAATATTTTACTTTAAAGATAGGAGATGTTATATTTACAGGCACACCAGTAGGAGTTGGCAAAGTTGTTGCAAATGATAAATTAAAAGGATTTATAGAAAACAGAGAAATGTTTTCAATAACAATAAAATAAATGGAATTACATTATAAATTATTTAGAGTACGAGAACTGGCTGATAATGACGAGAGTTTTATTGCCGCTTTAGCCGAGGCTTTTTTAGAAGAAGTACCTGTCGATGCGGAACGTTTGGAGAAGGCTGTTGCTGCTAAAGATTATCAAGAGGCTTACCAAGCTGCTCATAAAATGAAACCTACGGTAGATTTATTTGAGTTAGGCGTATTAGATAAATTAATTGAAGTACAAGATTGGGGAAAGTTTACACAAACGGATGTAGATGTTACTGAGCAATTAGAAACTGTTCTTAATGCGGTTAATAAGGCTAGTGCTGAAATGAAGTCTGATTTTAATTTGTAATGTTAGCAGAAATAATCACTATAGGTGATGAGCTTCTTATTGGGCAAGTTGTAGATACCAATTCTGCATTTATAGCTAAACAGCTAAATAAAATAGGGGTTTCTATATATCAAATTACTTCTATTCAAGACGACAAGGCGCATATTTTGAAAGCCTTATCTGATGCCGAAAAGCGAGTAGATATTATTATTTGTACTGGTGGTTTAGGACCTACCAAGGATGATATTACCAAAAAAACCATTGCACAATATTTTAACGATATACTTGTAAAAGACGAATCTGTTCTTCAAAACATTGAGACTATCTGGAAACAGCATGTAAGAACAGAATTACTACAAGTAAATAAAGATCAAGCGCTAATACCTTCAAAGTCGAAACCGTTAATGAATAAATTGGGTACAGCACCCGGTATGTGGCTTGAAAAGGGGGATAAAGTTTTTATATCATTACCTGGTGTGCCTTATGAAATGGAGGCGTTAATTGAATATCAGGTTATTCCGCAGTTAAAAGATAAATATAATTGCCCATTTATTCTTCATAAAACATTACTTGTTTATGGTATTGGTGAAAGTGCTTTAGCTGCAAGAATCGAATCTTGGGAAGATGCTTTGCCAAAACATATTAAGTTAGCCTATTTACCCAATTTAGGGAAAATGCGGTTACGATTATCTACTAAAGGTTTTGATGAAGCAAAATTAAGGCAAGAGGTACAAGACCAAATAGATAAGGTTATTCCTTTAATAAAAGAAGAATATGCTGGTTTAGAAGATGAAGATGGCTCAGTTGAAGTCGTTATAGCTAAACAACTTACTAAAGTAGCGCGTACTTTGGCTATTGCAGAAAGTTGTACAGGAGGTGCAGTTGCAGAACGATTTACCTCGCATTCTGGCGCATCCGCTTTTTTTAAAGGAGGTATTGTAACCTATGCAACCGAGTCAAAAACTAATATTTTAAAGGTTACAAAAGCAGATATTGAAGCTCATTCCGTTGTGAGTGCTCAAGTAGCTGAGGCCATGGCTAAAAATGCACAACAATTATTTCAGTCAGATTACGCTATAGCAACTACTGGAAATGCAGGGCCAACAAAAGGCGACTCTGATGCTGAGGTAGGAACGGTATTTATTGCTATTGCTACCAAAACTGGTGTTTATTCAGAAGTATTTAACTTCGGAAATTCTCGAATAAAAGTCATAAATAAAGCCGTAAATAAAGCACTGGAAATGTTGCTAAAAGAAATTTTTAAAAATTGATAAAATTTAGGTTGTATAATATAAAGATTTTATATATTTGCACCTCGATTTTAAGCAACAAAGAATTTAAAGTTATATAGAATGTCAAGAGTTTGTGAACTTACAGGAAAGAAGGCCATGGTTGGAAACAATGTGTCTCATGCAATGAACAAAACTAAACGCAAATTTCATGCGAATTTAGTAAAGAAACGTTTTTACATTCCAGAAGAAGACAACTGGATAACTTTAAAAGTTTCTACATCTGCATTAAAAACGATAAACAAGATTGGTATATCTGCAGCAATTAAGGAAGCAAAATCTAAAGGATTTTTAAAATAATAGCTGTATTTAATAAGTAATAAGACATGGCAAAGAAAGGTAATAGAATACAAGTAATCTTAGAGTGTACAGAGCACAAGGAGTCTGGACAACCAGGAACTTCAAGATACATTACAACAAAAAACAAAAAGAATACGCCAGATAGAATGGAGATTAAAAAATTTAATCCTATCCTTAAGCGTATGACAGTTCATAAAGAAATTAAATAATTAGAGATTTTATAAAAATCTCAAATAACACCGTTATAGGGTCATGGCAAAGAAATCAGTAGCATCATTACAAACAGGATCTAAAAGATTAACAAAAGCAATAAAAATGGTAAAGTCTCCAAAAACGGGAGCTTACATGTTTGTTGAATCTATCATGAGTCCAGATCAAGTTAACGACTTTATTAATAAAAAATAAAGATTTCGTTTTAAGATATTATAAGCTGCTTTCTTCTGAAAGCGGCTTTTTTATTTTTATATTTGAGCAACCCAGAGTATTTCTGCCATAATAGCAGTAAAATAAATTGGTAAGATATTTGACAATAGTAATTTGGGCGTTACCCTAAAGGGTCGGGCTTTCCGCTGTATCTTTTTTGAGAAAAACAAAAAAGGATGCCGCTACAATCCCTAACGCAGGAGCCGTTACTCCTAAACAAATAACAACAAATAAATAAACATTTTTAATGAGTTTTTTTAAAAAAATATTTTCCTCAGAAAAAAAGGAAACCCTAGATAAAGGATTAGAGAAATCGAAATCAAGTTTTTTTGGCAAGCTAAGTAAAGCAGTAGCAGGAAAATCTAAAGTGGACGATGAAGTTCTAGATAACCTTGAAGAGATATTAGTCTCTAGTGATGTTGGTGTTAATACAACTTTAAAAGTTATAGAACGCATTGAAGAGCGTGTCTCAAAAGATAAGTATTTAGGAACCGATGAGTTAAATCAAATACTTCGAGAAGAAATTGCAGCACTTTTAAGTGAAACAAATTCTGGCGAAGAAACTGAATACACGATTCCAGAATTACCAAAACAAGAAAACGGAACCAAAACACCTTATGTATTAATGGTAGTTGGTGTAAATGGCGTTGGGAAAACAACAACCATTGGTAAACTGGCTTATCAATTTAAAAAGCAAGGTTTAAAAGTGGTTCTTGGAGCAGCCGATACCTTTAGAGCAGCAGCCATAGACCAACTTCAAGTATGGGCAGATCGTGTAGATGTGCCTATGATCCGTCAAGATATGGGAAGTGACCCAGCATCTGTTGCATTTGATGCTTTAGAATCTGGAGTAAATCAAGATGCAGACGTTATAATTATAGATACTGCAGGACGTTTACACAATAAAGTAAACTTGATGAACGAACTTACCAAAGTAAAGCGCGTCATGCAAAAAGTAGTTGGCGATGCGCCACACGATGTATTATTGGTTTTAGATGGATCAACAGGTCAAAATGCATTCGAGCAAGCTAAACAATTTACTGCAGCAACAGAAGTTACATCATTAGCAGTAACAAAACTTGATGGAACAGCAAAAGGCGGTGTGGTTATTGGTATTTCAGACCAGTTTCAAATTCCTGTAAAATATATTGGAGTAGGCGAGGGTATTGAAGACTTACAGGTTTTTAATAAGTTTGAGTTTGTAGATTCTTTTTTTAAGTAATTTGTTATTCCTGTGAAGGCAGGAATCTTATTAAATAGAACTTAAATTTTTAGTGATTTGAAGAATGAGAAAACATTAAGGGTTTTATTAATAATTTCTTTAATATATTCTGTATATCAAGTTGCATATCTTTTATTTACATATATTAAAGTTCCTTTTGATATCACAAATCCTTTAATTCCAAAATATTTAATAGATTACGTTAGATTTCCAATCTATTTTTTATTCCCAATTTTTTTAGCAATTTCTATAATCTGCTATAATTTGATTAGAAATAAAGCATATCAACATAAAAGTATTTTGCCAATATTTGGAGTCTTAGTTTTATACCACTTTTTTGAAGTTTTTATTTATCAATTTATTCAAAGTTTCAACCCTTATGGTTAAAATAATTCCTTTTGAAGAACGAAACTAATTAATCAACTTATTGATTTCTCCCCAAAGGTCATTATCAAAACTGGACGGGCCTAATAAAGCTTCACCAGCATCATCTCCCATTCTTATAATCACTAGGTTTTGACTTGGAACTATATACATTTTTTGGTCATTTTTCCCCAAACCAGCAATTAAATCGTTTGGAGCATTAGGAATCAGTTTTCCTTGAAATTCTAATGTTAAACCAGGGCCTCTAAAACTATCTTTACCGTTTAGCCACCATAAATAACCATAGGCTTTATTTAGGTTTTGTGATGTGTTTGTCATAGCATTAAAATAATCACTGTCATCTAAAATAGTAGTGCCATTCCAAACACCATTGTTCAAATTAAGTAATCCAAATCTAGCCATACTTCTGGCATTACTATAGTACAGTTTAAAATACCCAAATGGTATCCACGCACCTTGCATTCCAATTTTGTTTTTTAGTTTTTCATCAAAATAACTGTTAAAATCGGTATTTGTGGCTCCCGAAATAATGTCGTGTAGTAGGGTATATGTGGCGTTATGGTAATACCAAAAACTACCCGATTCATCTTTATAAACCAAACAATCCGGGTCTGTGCAATTATTATTTGGTACTGTATAATCCAAACCAGTAGACATAGTTAAATGGTTCCAAACACTTATATTTTTTTCTTGTTCTGTTGTTGCATTAGTCCATGCGTTACCTAAATAGTTTCTTGAAGGATTATTGATATTTAAATAACCTTCTTCTTGAGCTATACCTGTTGTAAATGCAACAAGGGTTTTTGCAGCAGAATTCCATGGCAAGTTTGAGTCTGCATCGCTACCATTGCCGTACCATTCCACAACAATTTTACCATTTTTTAAAACCAGAAAAGCCTTTGTGTCTTTACTTTCTATATAACTTAAAAGAGGCTGTAACTCAGATTCATTCCAACCTAATTCAGAAGCAGTTGATGTTTCCCAAGTATCAGAATTTATAGGTGGAAAATATAATTCCTCAGAAATAGATTCTTGCTCTTCATTATCATTGCTTTCAGATGAACAACTAAAAGCTAATAAAAGAATTAATATTGAGATATAAAATTGGGGTTTCATAACTATAGGTTTTTAATTTAGGACTATCAAATATATGAAAGGTTTAATTAAGTTGTATCTTTGCGCCCTGATTTATAGACAGGATGCGTACAAAAACACTTAAGAAAAATAAGATTAATGTTGTAACGCTTGGTTGTAGTAAAAATGTTTACGACAGCGAAGTGCTTATGGGTCAACTTAAAGCCAATGGTAAAGATGTGGCTCATGAAGAGGAAGGTAATATTGTTGTAATTAATACCTGCGGATTCATTAACAATGCCAAGGAAGAAAGCGTCAATACCATTCTAGAATACGTTAAAAAGAAAGATGAAGGCGATGTTGATAAAGTATTTGTTACAGGGTGTTTAAGTGAACGTTATAAACCAGATTTAGTTAAAGAAATACCTAATGTTGATGAGTATTTTGGTACTACTGAATTACCAGGATTATTAAAAGCATTAGGTGCAGATTATAAGCATGAGTTAATAGGAGAGCGTTTAACAACAACGCCTAAAAACTATGCCTATTTGAAAATTGCTGAAGGTTGCGATAGGCCATGTTCGTTTTGTGCGATTCCAATTATGCGTGGAAAACACAGAAGTACACCAATTGAAGATATTGTTATTGAAGCTGAAAAATTAGCTGCAAATGGCGTTAAAGAATTGATTCTTATTGCACAAGATTTAACCTATTACGGACTTGATTTATACAAAAAACGAAACCTAGCCGAATTACTTGAAGCCTTAGTAAAAGTGAAAGGTGTGGAATGGATTCGTTTGCATTATGCATTCCCAACAGGATTTCCATTAGATGTGTTAGACGTGATGAATCGTGAACCTAAAATTTGTAACTATTTAGATATTCCATTACAACATATTTCAGATGATATTTTGAAAAGTATGCGCCGTGGAACTACCAAAGAAAAAACAACAAAGTTGATTAGTCAGTTTAGAGAAGCGGTTCCAGAAATGACGATTAGAACCACACTTATTGTTGGTTATCCAGGAGAAACAGAAGAGAATTTCCAAGAATTAAAACAATGGGTTTCCGATATGCGTTTTGAACGTTTAGGTTGTTTTACTTATAGTCACGAGGAGAACACCCATGCCTATAATTTAGAAGATGATGTTCCTGAAGATGTGAAAATTGACAGAGCAAACCAGATTATGGAAATTCAATCACAGATTTCTTGGGAGTTAAATCAACAGAAAATAGGGCAGGAGTTTAAAGTGGTTATCGATAGAAAAGAAGGTAATTATTTTATTGGACGTACCGAGTTTGATTCTCCAGATGTGGATAATGAAGTTTTAATTGATGCTACTAAAACGTATTTAAAAACTGGCGAGTATACTACCGTAAAAATTATAGAAGCTGAAGATTTTGATTTGTATGGGGAAGTTGTTGCTTAGTATTGAACTCCTTAAACTTTAATTAAAATTCAAATAGAAATGCCGTTGTCACCTTGAGCGCAGTCGAAAGGTCATAAAATTTGCTAATCTAAATAGGTTTCGACTTTAGCTTGTCTTGAGCGAAATAGAAAGGCTCAACCAGACATTTTTGGTGTTTATAAAAATATAGTTGTGCCGAAAATACGTTGAATTAGTTTCTTATTTTTGAAGCTATGAACTCACAAGATTTCGTGAAATTCTTAAATGATATTAGTTTAGAGCCATTGCGGGTTTTAGATGCATCCATTCCCAATTCAAAATACATCCCTTTAGATTTATCTGAATCCAACCAAACACTAAATACTGTTGATGTGTCTTCATCTTCAAAATTAGGAGGTTTTGTAAATAATCATATTTCAAAACAAAATGCTCAAGTGGCTTACGGTGGTTATTTAGAAGTTAGAAATATTTACAAACGAAGTAATCATTTTAATAGGCAGGCTCAAGATGAACGCAACATCCATTTAGGAATTGATTTATGGTGTGATGCTGAATATCATATTTATACACCTTTAGAAGGAACAGTTCACAGCTTTAAGAACAACACAAATTATGGCGATTATGGACCAACTATTATTTTAAAACACACTATTTCTGGAGTTGAATTCTATACACTTTACGGGCATTTAAGCTTAGCATCCATTCAAGATATTGTAATTGGACAGGAATTTACACAAAATGAAAAAATAGCAACTTTAGGTGATGCTAAGGTAAATGGTGATTATCCACCGCATTTGCATTTTCAGATAATAAAAGATATTGAAGATTTTAAAGGTGATTACCCTGGGGTTTGTAGTAATAAAAATTTGAATTTTTATAAAGCTAATTGTCCTAATCCAAATTTGTTGCTTAAGTTGAAAATTTAGGAATTGTATAAGGTTTAGACTATTGTTTAACCATTTTTATAGTCCTAAATAACCTATACAGATTGTTTAGGACTAGAGATAGTAGTGAATACTCTATATTACTATTTTGCAACTATTAGTTTTTTTATAAAGCTCTTGCCATTCCAGGCTATACGAACAAAATATAAGCCTTTACTTAATTGGCTAACATCATGATTAAAAGAAAGACTACCCGATGAGGTACCTGTTGACTCATATAGAGTTTGTTTTCTTCCAATCATGTCTATAAGTTCTATTTTAATAGGATATAAATCTGTTTGATTCATTTCTATTTTAAGATTTTTTTTTGCTGGATTAGGATAAAGATTAATAGACTTTAAGTTATCTAAATTATTGTGTTCAACTGTTAAAGGGTGTGATTCTTCAAATTCTTCTTGAACAGAAAAAACAAGCGCACTTAATTTCCAACCTTCAGATGGTGTCGCAATGTAAGTAGCTATAGCTTTGCCTATAGCAAAAGTTTCAGTATTAGATTTTAGTGTAAAATTAGAAATAGATTTAGCTAAAAAGTCATCAAAAAACTCAAATTCAGAATTATCTATTTCTATTGAAAGATTAAAGTCTTTTGAGAAAAAAAGATCAACAAAATCGGTTACAGTATATTTTAACGGTTCGTCTGTGTTTAAGGGATTGTTAATTGTAAAACAAGGCGCATTAGTATTTGAAAATAACTCTAAAAACCCTGTGCCATTATCTTGATTTAGCATTAGTTGAACATCGTTCAAGCGGTCTAATGGTGTGTTAGATATAGGTAATGAAGAGTAATCAAAGTTATCATTTAAATCGCTATAGGTGTTGTTTAGTGTTGCGTATTTCCATCCATTAGTTGTTTTGGTATAAAGAAACAGATCAATACCGTAACCGTTTGGTACATCCCTTTCAACTTCATCAAATCGCGCAATAGATAAAGCTGTGTTACCGTATAATTCAAATTCAGTTTCAGATATATCTACGCGGTAAGGCCATGGTCTTGAAAAGCTTCTAGACCATCTAAAAGCATCACGTTCAAGAAAATTAAATGATTCATCTGATTTAGCTAAAATATTAACATTTACATCATTGTTTAAGTATAAGGCAAGATGTTCAGGTACTTTTTTATCTGCCACAGTACTTTCAAAATCAAGATAAACTATTTTTAATTCATTCAGAGCCAAAGAATCTGGATGTGCATTTACAATACCTTCTATGGATGCCCAATAAATATCAGAACTTGTTCTTTGTCTATTACTTCTTGTAAACATTATATTTTTTCCATCTGGTGTAACAGTTGGAGCAAAGTCTGTATGTTCAGAATTAATGTTTTGTCCTAAATTAATAGGTTCGCTCCAAGTGCAAGAGCTAAGCCAGTATGTTATATACATGTCTGTTCTACCAAAACCACCTGGTTTGCTCGAGCAAAATATCATATAAGAACCATTTGGAGCAATAAAAGGGTCGTATTCATTAGAATACGTGTTTATCGTGGCTGGTAATTTAACGATTTCTAGATAACTTCCATTTACAAATTTAGAATAGTAGATGTCTCCACCTTTAGAAAAGTAAAGTGTTTTATCGTTGCTTAATGTAGGATACCATTCGTCTGAAGATGAGTTAATCATGCCTTCTAAAGGGGTGGCTAAAGACCACCCTGTATCTGTTTTGACTGACTTGTATATATCTATCGATTCTAGGTTTCTTCCTGAAAAATATAATTCGTTCCCATCTGGACTAAAAAAAGGATGCCATGCATCTGCAGCATTTTGAAATGTTATGTCTTGAGGTGTGGTCCAAGTGTCATTAATTAGTTCCGTTATTTGAATTTTACCTTCATTCCAAGCTCTATTGGTAATGCTAAAACAAAACTGCTTTGCATCTGAAGAAAAGTTAGAGTCTTGTTCAAGTCTGTTGTCTAGAGAGATTGAAGAAGGAGCAAATACTATAGCTTGTTCGCCAGGAAGCACTTGGTCGTAATAGTTTTGTGCATTTATTGTTATTAAGCTTAGCATAAGCATAAAAATAATAGCATGTTTTTTCATCGATGTTAAATTTTAAAGATTAATAAGAATCTTCAAATGAAGTTTTTTTTTACTTCTGTATCGACTGAATAGAGTAAGATTACATAAAGTTGAACGCTTTTACTTGTGTATTTCTAGTTAACCTTGAAATTTAGGCTTTTTTTAGAATATCAGATTTATATTTCGAGCGGTATTCTGTAGGTGTTAAACCTGTTTCTTTTTTAAAAGAAGTGTTAAAAACAGATTTATTGTTATACCCCACGGCGTATAATATTTCTAAAATGGTTTGGTTATTTGTAGGGGTCTCTAAAGCTTTTTTTGCTTCCGTTATTCGGTAAGAATTAATAAATCCAAAAAAATTCTGATTAAAAACTGAGTTTATAACTTTAGAAATTACGCGTTGGTGGATGCCTATTTCTTGAGAAAAAAGCTCTAAACTAAGTTCTGGATTTAAGTGTGGCTTATGAGATTCCATAAATTGCTTAATAGCAGATGTGTATTTGTTATAATCTGTATTTGATAATTTATAACCACTAGTTTTTTTAATCTTATTTTGAAACTGAAATACAGAAGGGGTGTTTAATGCATACCAAATGATAAGATTGCTACAAATAAATAATAGTATTAACGCAAAAGTTAAAATTAATCGTTCTACATTTTTATTTATTCCAATAAACCCAGAAATATTTTCTAGAGCAAAAGTAGCCCAAACAATTAAAAAACCAATCAGAAAGTTTCTTAACCATTGGTGTTCTTTAGCAAACTCTGTATACTTTTTTTGAGCTTTTAAAGCTATAAGGGACTTTATTAAGAAATAAAACATTAATGCATAATAACAAAAATTGAAAACGATGCTTTCTGTTTTTGTAATGTAAGTAGTAATATTATTGCTCTGCCATAAAATAAATTTGATGGACAAGTAGAAAAGGTAAGCTATTGCAGGAATAAAATTAATTATTATTTCTTTGGTAATAATTGATTTGCTTGGATGTATTAATTTATAGGTATACAACCAGATAAGAGGGGGTAGATCCAAAAAGAAGTTTCAAAAATTAAGCTAAATACAGGGTATGCTTTAATAAAAGAATTAAGTTGAAAAGATAATAATGCGATGCCTTTAAAAAGTAAAAATAATGCTAAAATGCGTATGCCTTTTTTAGTTCCTTGCTTACTTAATAGCATTAATAATGCAATCGACAGGAATTGATAAGATAGGATTTTAATTAAAATATCATTCATGGTAAATGCAATATAATAACTAGAACTATAGTATTAAATTTTTTAACAAAATCATAATAAAACAAAAAAATCCAATAGAAACTATCAGGGTTTTAATATTATATCTCTGTCCCGTCCTGAAATAGCGATACACTAAAACATTAGTGTAATGAAAACATCGGAAAACACTGGGTACGTAAAGC
>NZ_CANKXG010000017.1 GCF_947487575.1 uncultured Algibacter sp.
CAACCATCATTAGTAATGGTAGTTCCAGTTTGGTTTGTTGTATAATCTTGACCATTAGCGGCCCAAGTATAAGTTTCGCCCGAACAGATAGTGGCATTAGTCACATCATCCGCAGGTTTGGTAGCAGTAACTGTTACTACAGCAACACAAATATCAGTATTACCAGAATCACTTGGATCTGTTGCGGTTAATGTTACATTGTTTGCACCTAAGTTTGCACATGTAAAACTTGAAATGTCAATAGATAAATTTCCAACACTACTTCCATCATCCAAATCTCCTGCTACTATACTAACGTTACCAGAACCATCTAAAAGGGCGTTAATGTTTTGACAAGAAGCTATAGGGGTAAAGGATGTTATAGCATCTGCAGTTAAATTGATTTCATCAAAAGCCATATCACTTCTATATCCAGTACCAGTAGCACCCGCAAACCTTAGTTTTATTATTTGACCATCATAAGCGCTTAAATCTATGTTTTGCTGTAGCCAAGGATCTGCTTGGGCGGTTTGTTGTTCACCAGATATTGTATTAAGGGTAGTCCAGTTAGTTCCGTAATCTATGCTAACATCTACACTTAAATCACCCATGTCAGTAGAATTATTAGCAAACATGTGATAATAAAAAGAAAAATTAGCATTTTCATACCCAGTTAAATCAATACATGGGCTAATTAAAGTTACCGTGACATTTGTACCTACATTTGATGTAGTATTTGCCGTTGTAGCTTCGGTATAAAAATAATTTCCTATAGTTGAATTACCAGTGCTTTCAGCAGTATAATCTCTTGTAGGTCCAGTTTGCCCAGAAGTTGTTCCGCCAGAGTTTAAAGTCCAATCTTCATAATTATTACCAGCAATGTCGTTTTCTCCTTGAATCCAATTTCCAATACCTGAATCAAAATTTTCTGAATATGGGAATGAAGTTATTGTACCACTAGGACATGGATTTAAAGTTGTAAAGTTTTGGGTTGATGAATAAGATGATGTTGTTGTATTACACCTAGTAGCAACTTGTACATCATAACTTGTATTATCAGATAACCCTGTAATGCTATAAAAATTATTAGAAATATTTGTAACCTCTGTCCAAGTACCAGAACTAGTTTCCTTATATCTAACATCGTAAGTAGCCGATGGAATTAAATCCCAATTAACAAAGGCAGAATTGTTTGTTACTTCGCTTATGCTAATTCCAGATGGAGTACTAGAATTATCACAAGCAATTAAACTAGTACTTAATATTTTAAAATCATCAAAAATAAAACCGTCAAAAGTTGTAGTTAAATCATCTTCTCTATTTGAACTATCTGTTTTAAACCTAAAACGAAATTGCACATTACTTTGTCCATTTAATGAACTATTATCATCACCATTAATCAAAATTTCTTCCATCACCCATTTATCCATACTATCACCATCATATACAATGTTGCCATTTGTTGATTGATGAGTTCCTGTTGTTTTAGTAAGGTGAAAATTGGTCAAAGATGTTGCGGCTGGTTTGTTATAACGTCCGCATAAGGCCGTCCAAGTACTTCCTCCGTTTGTACTAGCCTCTAATTGTACCATATCATAATTTCTTTCTAAATCCCATTTTGCATAAAATTGTATTAATGCTTGAGATGAAGAAGATAAATCTATAGTAGAATTTAAAGTTATTGTTTTATTTTCACTGTTAGTATATGCTCCAGAAGGAGAGTCTGTTATAGCTATGGATCCTACATAAGAATCAGTTGTCGTTCCCCAAGAACCTCCCGAAGTTGTCCAGTTTGAAATATTAATATCATTATCTTGGAAAAGTATAGAGGGCTGATAATACTTAACATAATTAGCACGGTAAATTATAAAGTCATCGTTACTTAACGTGATTTGATATTCTATTTCGTCATTTGGCATTATACCAGCATCTAAAGTATAAGGCACTGTTAAATTTCTTTGTTCGAGCTTAGTCCAACTAGTTTGTACTAATGGAGAAGTCATCGATGTAATATTTGATGAAACTGGGGTTACTGTTAAAGTAATATCATCATAAGTTTTTCCTAGAAATTCAACGCCAAAGGTTAAGTCTCCAGAAGTAGAAGAAATATTACTAGTATTTAAATCATGAAGTTTAGCATATTTACCGGAATAAATCACAGAGAGAAAATTCATTCTCATAGCTCGACGCGCAATATCCGTAATTAGGGTAGTTGTTGGCCAAAAGTCATCACCATTTTCTGGAGCAAAAGCTAATACGTCTTTGCCAGAACCAGAACTGGTTTGTCCGCCAGATGTTACTGAAGTACCACCAAGCATCCAGTCATTAATATCTCCATTGGCTTCGTAAAGTGTATTTGGAGCAGAGCCATAAATGTATCTGTTATAATGGGTTAAATCATGACATATTTTGGCATATTCGTCTTCTCTTCCGGAATCTGCAGCTGTGGATTCTCCATTATATGAAGACGTTACAATCGAATTTAGGCCACCGTGGTGATTAACAGCCACTTTTATATCGTGGCTTGCAATAAATTCTTGAACAATTTGAGTTTCAGGTTCAGAACCAGCCGAAGGCCCTCTATAGGTATTGCTACTTGTAGTAGGAGATGATCCAGAATCATCCCATCCCCAGTAATAATTAAAGTTTCTATTTAAATCTACACCTCTAACATTATTAGATGAACTTGTTGTACCATTATCAGCAACTCCCGGTCTTAAATTTTTACGCTGTAAGCCACCACCACTTGGGGCGATTACTTCATTCCATCTGTAGCCATCTGGGTTACTAATTGGCATAACGTAAATTTCATGATTATCAACAAGATTTTTTATGAAAGGATCGGTACTGTAGTTTTCTAGAATATACCACATAAAATAAAAAGTGTTCATAACACTGCTTATTTCACGGGCATGCATAGCCCCAGTTATTAAGGTTTCTGGTTCGTTAGCTTCATCCGTATCTGGATTATCAGAAATTCTAACATAATATACTTCTTGTCCAGACCAAGTTGTTCCTCCTGTAGAATTTCCGTGAGTTTTTGTATTTGATGTTGAGGCATCAGTTCTAACAGAAATAAGGTTTGGGTACATAGTGCGCATTAAATCTAATTCAGCGTAAGCTTCACTCAAGGTTAAAGCTCCACCCATGGTACCAAGTTTAAAGTTTGAAGGTGCAGCCCAATCTATTTCATCACACTCGTCATGTTGTGTTGGGTTATCTATTAAACTACTTTTTTTACTTAAGGTTTTACTAGCATTTTTAATTTGAGCTAGAAGTTGTTCTTGTTTTAATGCAGCTTTAGCAAGAGGCAACTCAACGTCAAATTTCTCTTTGTAATATGCTGTTAAATCATCGATTAAAACATTATAGTCAATTCCATTATTGTCTAAAAGTAACAGTTCAGCATAACTTAACTCTAAGTGTAAATTATTATTTATAAACTTAGGTCCACAAGATAAATCCACACCAACTTGTTGAATTTGTTGAAGTAAGGATTTTGAAGGGTTATTAATTGATATTCTTTTAGCGGTATTATAATTACTTTGAGAGTATGAATAATTTAAGGCTAAGATTAGTGCTAATAATAAAAGAATAGTATTTCTTTTAAAAGTAATTTTCTTCATCAGATATAGGGGTTTTAATGAATTTTATGGGGCTAATATAGAATAATTATAAAAAACATCCATGAAAAGCATAAATAATCGATTAAATACATATATTTGTAATACTTTAATTATAAAACACTTATGCTTTATACGAAATTACATATAAAAAAAAGGGCTAAATTTTAAAATTTAGTCCTTTTTTAGTAGGGAGTTGGGTCCAATTTACAGACTACCGTATTATGAATTTAGATTAATTTATATGACAATAATTTATTTTGTTTCACTTCTAAGGTTTTGTTCCCAGTTCCATGAAGAACTTATCATATCATTAAGTTTTCGATCTGCAGACCAACCTAATTTCTCTTTTGCCAAATCGGTTGATGCATATAATTGTGGCACATCTCCATCTCTTCTTTCTGTTATTTCGTAATTCAGTTTTGAGTTGGTTACGGATTCAAAAGATTTAATAACGTCTAAAACAGAATAACCAAGGCCCGTTCCTAAATTAAAAAACTCTAATGGAGTTTCTTGTTTATTATTTAGTAAACGTTTTATAGCAATAACATGTGCTTTAGCTAAATCCACAACATGAATATAATCTCTAATTGGTGTTCCATCTTTAGTGGGGTAGTCATTACCATAAACCATTAACTTCTCTCTTACTCCAGCCGCAGTTTGTGTGATGTATGGCATTAAATTGTTGGGTATACCGTTTGGCAATTCGCCAATGGCTCCAGATTCGTGAGCGCCAATTGGGTTGAAATATCTTAATGAAATAGCTGAAAAACTTTTGTTAGATTTTGTAAAATCATCTAGAATTTCTTCTGCAATTTTTTTTGTATTACCATAAGGTGAAAATGGACGTTGTGTTTCATTATTTTCTGTTATAGGCAAAGTATTTGGTGTTCCATAAACCGTTGCTGAAGAAGAAAATATGAAGTTATTTATACCATGTACACTTTGAGCCTCTAAAGTATTTAATAATGAATAAAAATTATTCTTGTAATACATTAATGGTTTCTGTACAGATTCTCCAACAGCTTTATGAGCTGCAAAGTGTATAACACCAGCCGCATCTTTATGCGTTTCAAAAACTTTAAATGTTGCTACAGGATCTTTTAAATCTACCTGAACAAAAGTTGGAGTTACACCTGTAATTTTATGTATTCTGGAAATTGTTTTTTCAGTTGAATTAGATAAGTCATCTAATATAACAACATCAAAATCATTTTCTATTAGTTCGATTGCTGTATGGGAGCCAATATAGCCACATCCACCTGTTACGATAATTTTTGTTTTCATTAAATATTGTTTTAAAGTGCTAATATATAATACAAATTATAAAACACATACTAGTACCTACCAGTTTGTTTGTTTGTAATTTTATTCTATATTTGCCACGTGGGAATTGTAACTGTAAAAGATAAATCTGGTATACCAAAATACAAACAAATTGTTACTTCTATCGAATATGCTATAAGAACTGGTGCTCTAAAAAAAGGCGACAAATTACCATCTTTGAATAGTATTAAAAATCAACACTCTCTTTCTAGAGATACTGTGCTTACTGCGTTTAACGAATTGAAAACTCGAGGAATTGTTCAGTCTATTGTTGGAAAAGGGTATTATGTAGCAAGCGAAGATGTTGATGTGAATCAAAAAATTTTTTTACTTTTTGATGAATTAAATTCGTTTAAAGAAGACCTATATAATTCTTTTCTAACTGGTATGGGGGAGCATGTGCAAGTGGATATATTTTTTCATCATTTCAATTTAGACGTCTTCAATAAATTAATAAGCGATAACGCAGGAGATTATAGTTACTACGTTATTATGCCAGCCAATTTAAAAGGTACCGAAAATGTAATTAGCAGGCTACCTAATGATAAAGTTTATGTTCTAGATCAAATGCATAGCGAACTGATTAAATACCCTTCTGTTCATCAAAATTTCAAGAAAGATATCTATGAGGGCTTGCAAGCTGGATTAGAACGAATAAAAAATTATGATAAGATTATATTACTTTTTAATGAAGACCGTCAGCCTAATGATTTTATGATTGGTTTTAACTTGTTTTGTTCTCATTATAGTATTAAAAATGAAATTATTGATAACTTAAATAATAGAAAACTATCGGAAGGGGAGTTATATATTGTTTTCGATGATAAAAATTTAATTCGTATTATAAAAAAGCTTAAAGAAGAACGCCTAACACTAGCAAAAGATATTGGTGTTATTTCTTATAACGATACGCTTTTAAAAGAATTTGTTGAAGGCGGAATTACAACCATATCAACTAATTTTAATCTTATGGGGGAACGCTTAGCGCAAATGATTTTGAATAATGAATTTGTTCAAGTAGAAAATTATAGCCGTCTAATCCTAAGAAAATCATTATAAATTGTACACATTAACAGAAATAGAAGGATTACATTATTTAGAGCTTGCTAATTCATCAGGTAAAACTAGCTTAGGTATTGATATGCCTTTTCAATTAAAGAACATAAAATTGGATGATGGCTATCCACTTGAAACTAATAAAATTGATTTTTCAACGCCAGAGTATAATTTTAATATAAAATCTACCTCAAAAGAAAATTTTCTACAGCTTTACACACCAAACGATAGCAATATTATTGCTATTGAGCCTATGACTGGTGCGGCAGATAGTTTTAATAACCATATAGGTTTGCAAACGCTCAGTCCAAATAGCACCTATAGTGTAAAATGGAATTTAGCGATTGAAACAAAAAATACTAAACTGACAAACTAATCAATAAACTATGCAATTCTTAACATTTATCGGTTTTACGGCTTTAGTAGCCATAATATCTTATTTAAAAACACGAAAAACTGATGAAGGTACTTCAGATGGTTATTTTTTAGGTGGACGAAGCTTAACAGGTATCGTAATCGCAGGATCATTATTATTAACTAATTTATCTACTGAGCAAATTGTAGGTTTAAATGGTCAAGCGTACGAACAGGGTATATTGGTTATGGCCTGGGAAACTTTGGCTGCTGTAACAATGGTTATAATCGCTATGTTTTTATTGCCTCGTTATTTAAAAGGTGGTATCGCCACTATTCCTCAGTTTCTCGAAGGTAGATATGATAAAACTACAAAAGCTATAGTATCAGGACTTTTCTTGTCTGGTTATGTAACAATTTTTTTACCAGTAGTTCTTTATACAGGAGCATCAGCTATAAATACTATGTTTGATGTTCCTGAGGCATTTGGTATTTCTGAAGATGTAGCTTTATGGATTACAGTTATATGCATTGGTATTATTGGCTCTATATATGCTGTATTTGGTGGGTTGAAAGCCGTTGCAATTTCTGATACAATTAATGCAGTTGGTTTAATTATTGGTGGATTAATGATTCCATATTTTGGATTATGCTATATTGGTGATGGAGATATGATGCTTGGTTTAGATACTCTAGTCAATGCACATCCTGAAAAATTCGATTCTATAGGGTCTGAGGATTCTTACGTGCCCTTATCAACCCTTTTTACTGGTATGCTATTAGTAAACCTTTTCTATTGGGGAACTAATCAAGCTATAATACAACGGGCTCTTGGTGCCAAAAACTTAGCAGAAGGACAAAAGGGATTAGTTTATGGAGCGTTCTTAAAAATCCTGGGACCTTTAATTCTAGTATTACCTGGCGTAATTGCTTTTCATATTTTTAATGGAGGTCTTGAAAAGCCAGACTTAGCTTATGCTTCTTTAGTAGCAGAAGTATTACCTAAACCATTAGTTGGCTTTTTTGCAGCTGTTTTGTTTGGAGCTATTTTAAGTTCGTTTAATTCTGCATTAAATAGTTGTGTTACTTTGTTTGGAATAGATATTTATAATGAATATATAAATAAAGAAGCCACAGAAAAACAAGTTGTAAAAGCAGGTAAATCTTTTGGTATTTTCTTAGCTGTTCTGTCTATGATGGTTGCACCATTTATTGCAAATGCAGGGAGTGTCTTTGAATATTTACAAGAAATTAATGGAACATATTCAATACCGATTTTATCAATTGTTGTAATTGGCTATACTACTAAATTTGTGCCAGCTAAAGCAGCTAAAATAGGTTTAATCTCTGGTGTTATTTTATACAGTATCAGCCAATTCTTGATAAAGCCAACTTTTAATGTTGTTGAAATAATAGATGGTGTAGAAACAGTTACAGGAAGTACATATCCTCATTTTCTTCACATTATGGCAATATTATTTGTACTCAACATTATTATAATGTTAATAATAGGTAAATTTTTACCTAGGAAAGAAGGTTATGTTTTACACCATTCGAAAGAAGTTGATATTACACCTTGGAAATTTTTAAAACCTATGGCTGTAATAGTGTGTCTCATTGTTATTAGTATTTATATATATTTCGCGAAATAATGAATAAAAAATTAATCAAAGAAGTAAAGAGTAGTTTTAAAGAACAATTTAAAACCAAACCTCTTTTGGTGTTTTCACCAGGAAGAATCAATCTTATAGGAGAACATACCGATTATAACGACGGCTTTGCATTTCCTGCAGCTATTAATAAAGGTATTGCACTTGCTCTAAGTAAAAGTGATTCAAATAAAAGTACAGCATGTGCTTTAAATATGAATGAAATTTACGAATTCAGGACAGAAAATGTCAAACCATTAGACGATGGAGGTTGGCGAAATTATATTCTTGGAGTTGTTTCAGAATTACAAAAGGTAGATAAAATTGTTGGTAATTTTAATGCTGTTTTTGCTGGCAATATTCCGGGAGGAGCTGGTATGTCGTCATCTGCTGCACTAGAGAATAGTTTTGTTTACGGACTCAATAAATTATTCAAATTAGGGTTGTCTAAAAGTGAAATGATTTTAATATCGCAAAAAGCAGAACATAATTATGCCGGTGTTAAATGTGGTATTATGGATCAGTACGCAAGTATGTTTGGTGTAAAAAATAGCGCGCTTCTTTTGGATTGTAGAACAGTTACATCTCAACCTTATAAAATAGATTTTAAGGATTATAAATTGATGTTAATTAATAGTAATGTAAAGCACGATTTATCAGAAAGTGCTTATAATGACAGGCGTGAAGTTTGTGAGAAAGTATCAGGTTTATTAGATATTGAAGCCTTAAGAGATGCATCAAAGGAAGATTTAGTTCGAATAAAATCTGAAATCACAGATGAAGATTATCAAAAAGCATTATATGTAATTAATGAAAACGCTCGTGTAATAAAATTTTCAGAAGCCATTAAAAGAGATGACATTGAAGCTTTAGGTAATTTATTGTATCAATCGCATCAAGGTTTAAGTACCAATTATAAAGTAAGTTGCGAAGAATTAGACTTTCTTGTTGAAAGAGCAAAAGAAAACCCTAATGTTCTTGGATCTCGTATGATGGGAGGAGGCTTTGGTGGTTGCACCATTAATCTGGTTAAAAAAGATGAATTCAAAAAGTTTAAAAAGGACACTGCAAACAAATTTAGAAAAAGATTCGAAAAAGATTGCTCAGTATATACTGTAAAACTATCTCGAGGAACGCAAATCGTCAAATAACAAAAGGATTTAAAATGGATACAAATTTGCAAGACTACTCGCATAAGAGATTTAATATATTGACAGGAGAATGGATTTTAGTGTCTCCACATCGTGCAAAACGACCGTGGCAAGGCCAGAACGAAGCTATTTCTAACAATCAACGACCAACACACGATTCAAGTTGTTATTTGTGTGCTGGTAATACAAGAATTAATGGTGAAGAAAATCCTAAATACCAAGATGTCTTTGTATTTACAAATGATTTTGCTGCATTACAAACCACATCACCAAAATTTTCTGTAAACGAAGGCTTATTTAAAGCCGAAAGCGAGCAAGGTATATGTAAAGTGATTTGTTTTAGTCCAGATCACTCAAAGAGTTTGGCAGACATGGATGTTGAAGATATTGATAAAGTAGTTAAAACGTGGCAAAAAGAATATGTGGAGTTAGGTTCTAACGAGATGATTAACTACGTGCAAATTTTTGAAAACAAAGGCGCTGTAATGGGGTGTAGTAATCCACATCCGCATGGGCAAATATGGAGTCAATCTACGTTGCCAAATGAAGTTTATAAAAAAGACCAGCAACAAAAAGCCTATTTCAACACCAATAATAGTAGTTTATTAGGTGATTACTTGAAGCAAGAATTAGAAGTTAACGAGCGTATCATTTATCAAAATAATGACTTCGTAGTATTAACACCGTTTTGGGCAATTTGGCCTTTTGAAACAATGATTGTTCCTAAAAAACAACATGCTAATATTACTAAAATTTCAGAACAAGATAGTTTAGCTTTTGCCGATGCTATTTCAAAAATAACCAAAGCTTATGATATGTTGTTCGAATGTTCTTTCCCGTATTCAAGTGGAATTCATCAGTCACCTACCAATGGAGAAATAAATGAACATTGGCATTGGCACATGAGTTTTTATCCGCCATTATTAAGAAGTGCAACAGTTAAAAAATTTATGGTTGGTTACGAAATGTTTGGTTCGCCACAACGAGATATTACTGCAGAACAAGCAGCGGATAGGTTAGGGAATTTAATAGTGTAATTAAATGTTTTAAAGTGTTTAGAAACAGAATATTATAATTTTCACAAATAAAAAAAATATATTGCATTTATACTGAGTAGTAGGATTTGGTGTTGGTATTAATGAATTAGATAATCTTTAGTTAAATCCAAAATCAAATATAGTAGCTTGAATATTTTTCAAGTAAAAAATGTGAATTAAGGTGATCAATTAGAACAAAATTTATTTGCGTTACGTTCCACTTTCTATAATTTTTGTATGTCACAAAGAATTTAGATTCACATTTAGAGACACAGCTTTCATACTTTTTTTTGTATACTGTTGGATTACTTGCTAACTTTTATTATTCCAAAGATTTATATGAATGATACCATCTAATATGGTTTCGTTTTATTTAAAATTCAGCACAAAAATTGTTTAAATATTATTGAAAATAAAAAAAGTCAAGAAATTTTTTCTTGACTTTTTTTTGTAGCGAGAGGGGGGCACGATCCCCCGACCTCCGAGTTATGAATCCGACGCTCTAACCAGCTGAGCTACCTCGCCATAATTTAAGGCTGCAAATATAAAAACAAAATTGTTGTAAGCAAACAGAACTACAGGAAATTATTATTAAAAATTCTTGCTTAACTTATCAATTAATGTATATATTGAGCATCAATAAATTTTAAACACACTTATGGACGATAAAGTTAAATTTGAAATAGAGTTTCCTATTCATGCATCTCCACAGTTATTGTATCAATACATATCTACACCATCAGGTTTGTCTGAATGGTTTTCAGATAATGTAAATTCTCGTGGTGAATTATTTACCTTTATTTGGGATGATAGTGAAGAACAAGCAAAGCTACTTAATAAAAAGAGTGGAGAGCGTGTTAAGTTTAGATGGCTTGAAGATGAAGAAGACGATTTGTCTTATTATTTTGAAATTAGAATTCAGGTTGATGAAATTACTAAAGATGTATCATTAATGGTTACAGATTTTGCTGAAGATGATGAAGTTGATGAATCAAAAATGTTATGGACTAATCAAATTTCTAGCTTAAAACAAGTATTGGGTTCTTCCTAATCTCAAATAACATAAATTCAATTATATTTGTCCCGCTTTCAAAATAACGTAAGCGGGATTTTTTTTATGATAAATTTTAACGGAACACTTTTAGAAGATAATACAATTTTATCTGCGCAAAATAGAGGATATGCTTATGGTGATGGCCTTTTTGAAACGATTAAAGTTGTTAGTGATAAAATATTATTTTGGGAAGACCATTATTTTAGGTTAATGGCTTCAATGCGCATTATGCGTATGGAAATACCCATGAATTTTACTATGGAATTTTTAGAAGCTCAAATTCATGAAACTATAAAAGCTAATGAATTGGCAAAAACGTCTTCAAGGGTCAAATTGCAAGTCCACAGAAATGAAGGAGGATTTTATACTCCAAATTCCAACGAAATAAGTTTTATAATTACAATCAAACCAATTTCTGAAGATTTTTACTTATTAAACGAAGCTTTTTATAAAGTAGATTTGTTCAAGGACTATTATATTTCTCCAAGCTTATTATCCACCTTAAAAACAAACAATAAAGCCTTAAACGTTATTGGAAGTATTTATGCAAAAGAAAATAATTTAGATAATTGTTTGTTACTAAATACTAGCAAAAATGTGGTAGAAGCACTTAATGGGAATGTGTTTTTGGTTAAGGATAATATAATTAAAACATCACCATTAACAGATGGTTGTTTAAAAGGAGTAATGAGAACTCAACTTATTAATATAATAGAAACTTTATCAGAGTATAAATTGGTTGAAGACTCTATTTCTCCATTTGAAATTCAAAAGGCTGATGAAATGTTTATTACCAATGTAATTACAGGAATACAACCAGTAAGCAAGTATAGAAAAAAGATGTTTGGAAATGAATTTTCTAAGCTATTATTACAAAAACTTAATATAAAAATAAGGTTAACTGCACCAAATGAATTTTAAAATGATTGATAATAAATTTTAATTATATTTCTTTTAGATAAAATAAAAAAACTAAGCATAGTAAATATTATGGTTCTATTTTATATTGAAATATAAAGGAAATAGAAACGAATTTAATCGGTTATTTTGGAGTTTATTTGGTGTTAGTTATAGCTAGGGTTTTCAGGCGCGTTAGACCATATACTATATTCACCTCCAAATTCTAACATTTTTTCTTTCCAAAATGTTTCATAATCTTTTTCGATTATATTTTTTTTATAAGTGTTTTTAGTCACTACCCAAGAGTTGGCTTTAAGTTCATTTTCTAATTGGCTAGTTTCCCAGCCGGAATAACCAAGAAAAAATTTAATATCATTTTCCTTTATAGTGTTGTCTTTTATAAGTTCAGCAACTTTTGAAAAATCACCACCCCAATATATACCTAAAGAAATTTCAATACTATTAGGAATTAGCTTTGGGATTTTATGAATGAAGTATAAATTGTCTTGTTCTACAGGACCACCGTTATAAACTTTAAATGTAGCTTCAACTTCAGGAATTAAGTCATTAATGTTGTACTCAAGAGGTTTATTTAAAATAAAACCTATTGAGCCTTCTTCTGAATGATCAGCAAGTAAAACTATAGAACGGTTAAAAGAAACATCCCCAATTATTGCAGGTTCTGCAATTAATAAATCGCCTTTTTTGGGTTTAGTTGTAACCATATTTTGAGTAAATAATAACTAAATCTAATATTTATTTATTAAAAATGCAACTCTTAAAGGGAGATATAAAAAAAGCTTTCATAATTATGAAAGCTTTTTTATACTATAAAAAGTAAATGCTTAGTTTACTGCTCCTGATAAATCAGATCCAGCTTTAAACTTTACTACGTTTTTTGCTTTGATTTGAATAGTAGCTCCAGTTTGAGGGTTTCTCCCTTCTCTTGCAGCTCTTTTAGAAACTGACCAAGATCCAAAACCAACTAAAGAAACTCTGTTACCTTTTTGTAAGGCACCTTCAATTTCAATTAAAGCACATTCTAGTGCTTTTTTTGATGCTGCTTTTGTAATTCCAGCGTGTTCTGCCATTGCGTCAATTAAATCTGTTTTGTTCATAATATAAAATTTAAATAATTAATAATCGGTTAAACATTTTGTTAAATCCTATACAAATTTATACGGATTCTTCAACCATGCAAGTAACAGCAAGGGAAAAACATGGTTTTGTTGATAACTTATAGCATTTGTTAATAAAGGAAGTGCTTTTCGTCGACTTTTTGTAAATTCAATGGTAATGAGGGTTTAGAGCATTTTTGCATTTTTATAAAAAGTATAGCCATTTAAAAGCGATTTTATATCCATAGCGCGCTTTCCTGGGAGTTTAATTTCTTTAATAATTATGTAACCATTTGGTACAGCTACTTTTAATTCTTTTTTAGTGGAAATAATACTACCAATTTCTAAAGTATGTTCAAAAACTTCTTTTTCAACCTTATATAATTTAATAGCTATTACATCTTCATTATTAATTAAAGTACACCATGCAGCAGGGTAGGGAGAAAGCCCACGAATATGGTTGTATATATTGTCTATAGAATCGTTCCAGTTTATTTTACAATTGTCTTTATTTAATTTGTGAGCAGTTTTAATATTTTTTGTCTCTTTCTGGGGTATTGTTTTAACCTTACCCTTTGCAATTCTAGAAACAGTCTTTAAAACAAGCTGGCTTCCAATGGCCATTAATTTATCATGAAGACTTCCAGCATTTTCATTAGGCTCTATGTCAATAACCTCTTGAAGAATCATATCTCCAGTATCAATTTTTTCGTCAATAAAGAAAGTAGAAACCCCAGTTTTTGTCTCACCATTAATAATAGCCCAATTTATAGGTGCCGCACCACGGTAGTTTGGTAATAATGATGCATGAAGATTAAACGTACCATATTCTGGCATTTGCCAAACTACTTTAGGTAACATTCTAAACGCCACTACAATTTGCAGGTTTGCATTTAAGGCTTTTAACGCTTCAAGGAAACTTTCATTTTTTAAATTGGTAGGCTGTAAAACAGTTAAGTCTTGGGACTTCGCATATTTTTTAACCGCACTCTCGTTAAGCTTCCTTCCACGTCCAGCAGGTTTGTCCGGAGCCGTAATAACACCAACTATATTATAATTATTTTCTACTAATGTTTTTAAAGTAGCAACAGCAAAATCTGGCGTACCCATAAAAACAATTCTTAAGTCTTTCATTTATTCTTTTATATTTTAAATTTTGGCGTTTCCCTGCGGGTCGGGCTATTCGTTGCAAGTCCTCGTTCCTGCGGGATTTACACTACTATCCCTAACGCGGGTATATCTGCTGACTTCTATTTTTTTAGTTGAATGTTGTTTTGTTTTTGGAGAGGTTCGTTTAACGGTTAGTATAAGAAACGTAGGGCAGATGATAAGCACTTTCGTTTCGGTTTATTACTTAGCTAAATATAAATATTTTGCTTTTATCTTTTCTACTATAAACGCCAAAATTTATATTTGGCGGACTTTGTAACATTCACAGAACTTTCAGTTTAGTACAAACGCCCTATGTTTTTTATACATTGTTAGCAATAGTTTTTTAACTTCATTTTGGGTTCTATCCTTTTCTATTTTGCGAATTCCACGATTCTTCCACAGCCTTCATGAAAAAATAAGGTTTTACTTGATTCTCCTCATATTCTAATTCAAATTGGCCGTCTATTAACGAAGAATAATCTTTTTTCATTCGTTCCAATATTATATCTGTATACTCAAAAACAGATTCAATCTCTTCTTTTTGTTTTGTTAAGAATTCTATTTCAAAGTTATCATATCTTGGGATTGCAATTTTATTTTTATTAGCCATCATAAAATCAGAATCCATTTGAAAATGCCTTCGTTTTTGTATATATAATGATTCGGGTATGTGAAGACTCCAATTTCTTAAACTATTAAACTCCGATAGTATTTGCATTTCCTTTTTTGTCAAGGGTGATATTGTAATTTCAAGTATATTTCTTTGCTTGTATAATATCTTCCTAAACTTTCTATAAGAAACTGCCTTTTTACTTTCATCTCCAAGTAAATTGAATAAATATTGATATACTCTATTTACTTTATCGCTGATAGAATCATATAGAATTGCGTTAATGAATTTTGCATTAGGATTGTTCTTTAAAATTAGCTCAATCTCAGAATGATAAAACTTTAATCTATCGGACTTCTGAATTAAATCCACAATCAATTCTGACAAATAAAATACGTAATCTCCTTTGTCTTTAAATCCAAATATTTTTGAGTTACTATTTTGCATTTAATTTGTATATTTAGTTATTAAAGGAGTGGAGAGGGGGATTCGAACCCCCTTACTATCATCTTGTCAAATTAATGTTGTTCAATCAGTCTTACGAGTCGAATTTGTGTATGGCTCCACACAATAGCACCCACTCCGACAATTACGCTTTTAAATATATTCATAGTTTTAAGTTTTAAAAATTCATTAATAAATTGCTTTACAATGAAGCTAATCCAAAATTCTACACTCGTAATCACATCATAAACTAAATCAACCTGTTGACACAAGCTTTTTTATTCTTTTATTAGGTCAATTATTCCTTTTACGGTTTTCATTTTTATACTTTCTTTTTGTTCAGAATCTTTACTATATTCTGACCAGAACTCTTTAATTATTTTATGTTCTTTTGAGTAATCATCTAATATCATTCTATAAGCAGAACCTTTTTGATTTCTGCTTCGAGCACAACATATCAAAATGTCGATATCTAAACTTATCATTATTTTAATATTGTGTTTTAAGTCTTTTGCAATGTCTCCTGCACTTACTATTCCAATCTTCAATTTCCCAACTATTAAGACAGAAGTGAAATCTAAGATTTCATTTTTTTTGTTGAATCTTAAGCTATTTTCGGTAACTTTTTTTCTGTTAAAAGTATGTTCTTTCTCTGCAATTTTAACCAATTCAGAATATACAAGCCCAGAAGTTGTAGTTTTTCCGGAATTCATTGTTCCTCTTATGATTATTATTTTCATTGGTTTCGGTTTTAATTATTGCTAATGCTCTGATAAAAAATCGTTTTAATGTTTTTTATCATTCGTTAAACGAAGGTAGCGGAAATTTTTTACAAAGTCAAATACCACACTATTCTATAAATGACTTAATTTATAAGTATTTGTTGGTGTTATTGAAATAATTTGATGTTCTAATAATAGCTTTAAAACCGTTTTCATATCCTTTTCATCACAATTTAAATGTGCTATTATGGCTCTAGATGATTGTTCTCCGTTTTCTAATAATTGAATAATTTCTTTTTTTATACTTTTTAAATCTTGTGGTTTCTTGTCTTTTTTTGATTTAATACAAACAGAACAAATGCCACAATCTTTCGAATTCTTTTCGCCAAAATAAGCAAGGAGTTGTATGCTTTTACAAACCGAGTCGTTTTCGGTATACTCAAGCATAGACTTAACTTGTTGTTGTTTTAAGGTGTTTTGTTGTTCTATTATTTTAGCAATTCTATTTATGGTTTTATCATCCTCTCTGGGCGTAATAAATGTTATTTGAGCATCTGTTTTAGCAAGGTTTAATGAAATGATTTTATCGTTCTCTAATTCCTGTAGAATATGCGTTATTCTACTTTCTGAAACAGAAGCTTTTTCGGCAACTTTAGTTATATCTATTTTTGTGACATAATCAAAAACCCCTCCATATATTCTTAAAATTGATTTTATTACAATATTATAGTCTTTGTGCGTTTCTAGATAACCAAATAATGATTTACTTGAAATTATAAACTGAACAGTTACTTTATTCTTAAATTGTCTTGATAATGTTATGATGCTATTTCTGTCTAATATTAAAAGTGAGTTGTAGCATGTTATGGGGCTAAATTTGTATGTTTTACAAAAGGTGTTAAAATCAAAGTCGAAAGTTAAATATTCGCCCTCACCATACGAAATTTGAAAATAGCTACACAGCTTTTTATAAACTAGTTTTACTAATTTAACTGTTGGTAATACACTTAAAAATTGGTTTTTTACCAGGGCTTTATCTCCATCGTTTTTTAAAATTACGGCAAAAGCTTTGTCTCCGTTTCTGCCAACACGACCAGCTTCTTGGAAATAACTCTCTATGCTTTCTGGTAAGTTTAGGTGTATAACCGTTTTTACATCAGGTTTGTCAATGCCCATACCAAAGGCATTAGTTGCTACCATAACTTGTTTTTGGTTATTTATCCAAGCCGTCATGTTTTTGTCTTTTTCATTATTTGAAAGTCCGCCGTGGTAATGCGTTGCTGTAATTTTTTTCGAATTTAAAAAAGCACTTATATCTAATGTTAGTTTTCTGTTACGAACATAAATGATAGAGGAAGCTTTATGTTTTTTTAAGATGGTTTCAAGTCTATAGTACTTATCATTTTCATTAAAAACCATATATGCCAAATTAGGTCTAAAAAATGATTGTTTAAATATTTTGGGGTTTATAAAATCTAGCTCTTTAACAATGTCCTGCACAACCTCTGGCTTTGCAGAAGCAGTTAATGCGACAACATTTACAGAAGGTTGTAATTGCCTTAATAAAGTTATGTTTTTATAAGCAGGTCTAAAATCGCTTCCCCATTGCGAAATGCAATGTGCCTCATCAACAGCAATTAAATTTACTGGCATTTGCCTTATTCTGTCTTGTACTAATTCTTGCTGCAAACGTTCAGGAGAGAGGTAAAGAAACTTGTAGTTTCCGTAAATGCAATTATCTAATAAAATATCAAGTTGGTTATAACTTATACCACTTGTAATAGACATGGCTTTTATACCTTTGTTATTTAAGGCTAGCACTTGATCTTTCATGAGTGCTATTAAAGGCGAAATAACAATACAAATACCTTTTTTTGCTAAGGCTGGTATTTGAAAGCATAATGATTTTCCGCCGCCTGTAGGTAATAAAACAAAAGTATCCTCACCATCAATAACCGCATTAATAATAGCTTCTTGTTGTGGCCTAAAACTGGTGAAATTCCAATAGCGCTCTAATATGTTAATGGGGTGTTCCATATTACATGTTAGACATTTTTTGAATAAAATCGGCACGTTCTTTAACTGTGCCAAAAGGAACATCGATTAAATTGTAATTATAGGATTGGTAGGTGTTAATCAGATGGCTGTGAATTTTTTGAGCTTGATTAAAGGTTTCATAACGCTCATTATCATCGGTGTATATAGCTTCCCACGGTTTTAAGATAAATATTGAATTATATACAGAGTTTTCGCAGGTTTCAATAAAATTTTGAGGGTAAGTATCTCCAATATAATTCATGTATGCTAAAATATCATGTACGCCTCTGTCAAAAAAAACGATTTGGTTTTTATAAATATCTGCTTCAATAAATTGTTGTTGCCTTCCTTTTAAAAGTAGCTCGCTAAACAATAATGGATTGGTTAAAAATAGTTGGTCTATACCTTGTTTTTTAGCATCCAAGATAACTTGACGAGATATTTCTTCAAGACAGATGTGTCCTCTTTTAGTTAGTTCTGTAATTAGGGTAGATTTTCCTGTTCCAGGACCTCCCGTTATCACTATTTTTTTAGTATTCAATACGATGATATTTGTTGTAAAAATCGGAATTAATATGATGATAAAAAAACGGAAGATGTTTTTTTGGGTTATTTATATGTTGGCGGATGTTTGCGCTAGGGATTGTAGTGAAAAGCCCACAGCCTGACGAAGGAAGTGCGAGGACTTGTAGCGGAAAGCCCGACCCTTTTTGGGGAGCGCCCAAATATTATAAATTTTATTTTTTAATGCATTTTGGTGCCGTATATTTGTGCTTTATTTTATGTTATGAGCACACCTCCAAATTCGGAAGAATTTTATAAAAAATTAAAATTACAACTGCAAGATACGGCGCTTTGGCCTACCGAGTATTTATATAAATTTATTGTTGTTTCTGATAAAGAAAAGATAATAAAAATTGAATCTATTTTTAATCATTTGGGTGCCGTTATAGAGACTAAAGAGTCTAAAAATGGCAAATATACTAGCGTTTCTGTTAATGTTAGAATGAAAAACCCTGATGCTGTGATTGGTAAATACAAAGAAGTTGCAGAAAAGATTGAGGGTGTTATAAGTCTTTAGTTTTTTTTTGTACTTTGCGCATGCATAGAAAACTACATGCAAAAACCTTAAACTCTACACATTTATTTTGATAGATAATTTAGAATACAACACAGAGCGTGAACATTTAATCATTCCAGAATATGGTCGCCATATGCAAAAAATGATTAATCATGCAAAAACGCTTGATACAAAAGAGGAACGTAACAAAGTGGCAAAAGCTATTATTGCGGTAATGGGAAACATGCAACCACATTTAAGAGACGTTCCAGATTTTCAGCATAAACTTTGGGATCAACTTTTTATTATGTCTAATTTTGAATTGGATGTAGATTCGCCTTATGAAATTCCTACTAAAGAAATTTATGAAGAACGCCCGGAGCCATTAGAGTACCCACAGAATTTCCCAAAATACCGTTTTTACGGAAATAATATTAAAACCATGATTGATGTTGCAAACACATGGGAAGAAGGAGAGCTTAAAGAAGCGTTGACTTTTACTATAGCAAATCACATGAAAAAATGTTTTTTAAATTGGAATAAAGATACGGTTGAGGATGCTGTTATTTTTGATCATTTATTTGAACTTTCTGATGGGAAACTAAACTTGAAAGATTCTGAAGAAGATTTATCCGATGCATCAAACTTGCTTCGTACTAAAGGAAAATACTCAAATAATAGTAAAAATAAAAAATCGCACCACAAAAAGAATTCTAATAACCGCCAAAGAAAACGCTACTAAATTAAGCATGGGAACATTTAAAATTGTAGGTGGTCACCAATTAAAAGGAAAAATACAACCTCAAGGTGCCAAAAATGAAGCATTACAAATATTATGTGCTGTATTACTAACTCCAGAACTTGTAACAATTAGTAACATCCCAGATATTGTAGATGTTAATAAACTTATTAGCTTATTAAAAAAATTAGGAGTAAAAGTTAAAAAACTAGGTAAAGGATCTTATAGTTTTCAAGCTGATGACGTTAATTTAGAATATTTAGAATCTGATCAGTTTAAAATAGATGGGCGTGGTTTACGTGGTTCTATAATGATTGTTGGGCCTTTGTTAGCACGTTTTGGCAGAGGTTATATTCCTAAACCTGGAGGTGATAAAATTGGACGTCGTCGTTTAGATACGCACTTTGAAGGTCTTATAAAATTAGGCGCTAAATTTAGATACAGTAGAGAAGACCAGTTTTATGGTGTTGAAGCTGATAAGCTTAAAGGCACCTATATGCTTCTTGAAGAAGCTTCTGTTACAGGAACAGCTAATATTGTTATGGCTGCTGTTTTAGCTGAAGGACAAACTACAATTTATAACGCAGCTTGTGAGCCTTACTTACAACAATTATGTAAAATGCTTAATAGAATGGGTGCCAAAATTAGTGGTGTTGGTTCTAATATGTTGATTATTGATGGCGTTGATAGTTTAGGTGGAACTGAGCATAGAATGCTTCCTGATATGATTGAAATAGGAAGTTGGATTGGCCTTGCTGCTATGACTAAGAGCGAATTGACTATTACTAATGTATCTTGGGATGATTTAGGAGTAATACCTAACGTATTTAGAAAATTAGGAATTACTGTTGAAAAACAAGGTGATGATATTTATATTCCTGCGCATATTGATGGTTATGAAATACAAAATTTTATTGACGGTTCTATTTTAACTATTTCTGATGCACCTTGGCCAGGATTTACGCCAGATTTATTAAGTATTATTTTGGTTGTAGCAACGCAAGCTAGAGGAAGTGTTTTAATTCATCAAAAAATGTTTGAAAGCCGATTATTTTTTGTTGATAAGTTAATAGATATGGGGGCAAAAATTATACTTTGCGACCCACATCGTGCTACGGTTATTGGTCATGATTTTAAATCTACGCTTAAAGCAACTACGATGACCTCACCTGATATTCGTGCTGGAGTGTCATTATTAATTGCTGCACTTTCGGCAAAAGGAACTTCAACTATTCAAAATATAGAACAGATTGATCGTGGTTATGAAAATATAGACGAACGTTTACGAGCTATTGGAGCTAAGATTGAACGTGTATAGTTAACACGCTTTAAAATTTGAATGCACAATTTTTAAATTTGCTTTATAAGCGATATCATTTTCTGAAATTTCACTATAGTTTTGTGATTCCATATATTCTTGTAGTATGGATAATGGAATATTAATACATTGAGCCGTTTTAAAATGTTGCTTGAATTCTATTTCTAAAGTTTTATCTTTTTTATTAAAATTCAGATTTTTAATAATAGTGGGTTTTTGGCTTAGACGTATCATAATTATTCGATTTTTATTGGGTATGGTTCAAATGTACCCATAAAAATCCTCTTGTAAAATACGCACTACTACGTATTTTAAATTAGAAAAATTTTATGCAAAAACGATTAAACACTGAATTTTTGTGCTTATTTTACTTTTATTATTTCCAATTCTAAATCTTGTATTTTAGTATCTGTGTTTTTTGAGATGCATCGATATCTGTCGCTATAAGTCTCTGTTATAAATACAGTAAAGATTTGACCAAGAATATTTTCAGGATTTGAATATAAAACTTTAGTACATGTTAAAACATACTCACAGTCAGATTTCCAGTTAACTAAACTGTGAATTTCTATTCCTGTTTTGCTGCTAATTTCTATTTGAAGAGAATCTGTTCTTGTTATTTTCCATTCAGAGTACTTAGGATTCACATATTTGAATTCCCCAATTTTAAAGCTAGAACAATCAATATTTTGGCTGAACATAGTTAGGTTGAAAAAAAGTAATATAAGAAATGATAGATTTCTCATTTTAATTTAGGTTGGTTGTAACCACAATTTAAGCATTTATTTATAAATAATTGCTTTTTATAGACTAATTTGACTTTTTATCTTAAATATTTTAATATGCTTTTTAAAATAACTTCTGCTGCAATGTTGCTTCCTTTTTTTGAAGGGTGAAAATTATCTGTGCCATAGTAATCAAACTTCTTAGAGGTATTAAAATAGTTTTTCCAAACTTCTCCTACAGGGCATAAAATGGCATCGTTTGTTTCTGCGGCTAGCTTGTAATTTTCTATCACACCATCAAAAGTATCATAATAATTTAATGATGGCCAAACCATAAAATAAGCCAGTAGTGTATTGTTTTTATTGCAAATTTCACTGTATTTTTTACCGTAATCAATAAGCGTATTTTTTCCTTTAGTTTGTGACGAAGGGCCTTGTTGAATTATAACAATACTAAATTTTTTACTTGAAATAAGTTTTTGCACTTTTCCATCTTTCCAATGATCTGAGATTGCATAATTAGGATAAGCAATAACTTCAATCTGAATATTGTATCCAGAGTATTTTGCTTTAGTTTTTACCAATTCTGGTAAATCATTTGTGTAGGTTAAACTATTTCCAATAAATAATATGTTATTAACTTCTAACTTATCTTGTGCTTTTGCATTCATCAGAAAGCATAAAAAAAGATAAAATAATAAAAATTTTCTCCTTGTATTATAAGCCATGTAGCAATAATTATTGTTTGATTTTTTTGTAAAATGCATAATTAAAATTTATGTATTTTATAAAAAATATAAATAAAAATATATTAATTATGTGTGCTATATTTGCTTAGGGACACGAAATATAAGTTAATAGTAAGTAATAATAAAATTTAGTTTAGTTAGTTTTTTATAAGTTTTGTGAATATTGCACAAGGCTTATTCTATTTTTATTCAGTCTTTAACCCTTTGTAACTTTCGTCACCTCTAGATAACATAATACCCATTTTATTGGTTGTTTTATTAGAGGCAAACTCCACTTTAGCTTTTGGCATTCCTTTAACTTTAAATTCGGTTTTGGATATAGGATAAAGTGGGGCAGCTGGTTGTTCATCAAGATTGATATATAGATTTGTTCCTTTTCTATATATTTTAATTTCAAACCCTGCATCCATTTTATAAACCCCTACATAAGAGTTTAAAAGATTTTCAGTAACCTTGTTTTCTTTAAAAGCATCAAACTCCGAAGCTGTTTCAGTTTTTGGAAAGCTATTGTTTTCCATATTAGTATCAGCAAATTCAAAGTTTGGATCCAAATTCACTTTACTGACTTGCTTTGCTTTAATAAATGTTTCCTGAATTTCATATTCATTTCTTCTCCAAATATTAGCAGGTAGTTTATCAATTTCTGAAGTCCCATCGGTATACATCCACTCAATAGAAACAGGCATGATTAGCCCTCCTTTGTTTTTAATAGTTACTTCGTAAATATTTTTACTCGATAATTGTTTACGAACTTGTGGCTCATCAATACGAGATAAAAACTGGCCATATGCATTATCTGGAGTAGAAGTCATAGTAATAACCTCAGGACCATTTGAAAAGTCTTTTTCATTGGTATTGTTAGCATTACTTTGAGATGTGATTTTTGTTTTTAAATTACTTTTTTGGTCTTCAATATTAGAATTTTCTTCAAACACTTTAAACCATTTTACATGGCTCAATTCCATATCAACATTGTCAGTTGTAAAAAACCATCCTCTGTAAAACCAATCTAAATCGGTTGCCGAGGCATCTTCTAGAGTTCTAAACAAATCTGCTGGATTTGGATGCTTATATTTCCAACGGTTAGCATATTCTTTAAAAGCATCATCAAAGATTTCTTTTCCCATAACAGAGTTTCTCAACATTTGTAACCCAACAGTAGGTTTCAAATAGAAGTTTGCTCCAAATTGGGACAATAATTCATTATCAGAATTTGTCATAATAGGTCTTAAAATATCTTTATCTCCACTCATGAATGGTACTATAGATTTTGGAGTAACACTTTTCCAACCAGGGTAGCGCTCGGCAACAGTGCGTTGATGTAAAAATGTATTTAAACCTTCATCCATCCACATCCATTTACGTTCATCAGAGCTAATAATCATAGGGAACCAGTTATGTCCAACTTCATGAATAATAGTACCAACCATGCCTTGTTTAGCACCATCACTAATCTTGCCGTTTTTTGGTCTTCCTCCATTAAAACTAATCATTGGAAATTCCATTCCAATATTTGAAGTGTTAACAGAAATACAAACAGGGTATGGGTAATCGAAAGTAGCTTCAGAATATACTTCTAAAGCATGCATAATAGCTTTTGTAGATTCTTCTTGCCATACAGGTAAGCCTTCTTTTGGGTAGAATGACATTGCCATAACAGTATTGGTTGGTAGCTTTACTGCTTGGGCATCCCACATAAATTTTCTAGAAGTTGCAAAAGCAAAATCTCTAACGTTTTTAGCATTGAATTTCCACGTTTTTTGTTTTGTAGACTTTTCTTTTTCATTAGCTTGAGCCTCTTCTTTTGTGATAACCATTATAGGTTTGTCAAAAGATTTTTTAGCCTGTTCTAATCTTTTGCGTTGTGTTTTTGTTAGGACAGATTCAGGATTTTGAAGCATTCCTGTAGAAGCAACAATATGATCTTGAGGTACAGTAATTTCAACCTCATAATCACCAAATTCTAAAGCAAACTCTCCTAGTTTTTGAAATTGTTGATTTTGCCACCCTTCAGTGTCATTGTAAACTGCCATTCTAGGAAACCAATGCGCAATTAAATAAACCGTATTATCATCATCAGGAAAATACTCATAACCTTCTCTTGATAATAAAAACATGCTTCTATCTGTAATTGGGTAAGACCAATTAATAGATAATTTGGTAGATTCTCCAGGTTTTAAAATGGTATTCAATTTAACTTTCATCATGGTATTGTTAACCATGGTTTTAATATTGTTTCCATTTACATCTTTAACTGATTTAATGGAATACCCAGCTGGAAAATCAATAGCTCTAGTAAGAAATTGCATTTGTCTTGTAGTAATAGAGTCTTTAATTCTATTATTTATACTGCCAAAATCTTCATTTTCTTTTTTATTTACATTTTGTTCTAACTGAATCCATAAATAGCTTAAATCGTCGGGAGAATTATTAAAATAAGTGATGGTTTCTTCTCCTGTAATGGTGTTGTTCTTTTCATCAAGAACAGCTTTTATCTTATAATTTGCTTTTTGTTGCCAATATGCGCTTCCGGGAGCTCCACTTGCAGATCTATAAATATTTGGAGGCGAAATCATATTATCAATAGGTTCAAACTTTCCTTTCCAAGGTTGGTTTTGGGCCTGAAGATTAAATGCAAATAAGAGTAGTAAACAGATTGTTGTACGCATGATTTGTTAGTTATTTAAGTTAGTCATGCACAATATAATAAATATTGAGATGAGTTTGTAAGAAATATTCAATATGATTATGTTAAAATGATACTTATGAAAAAAGAAAATTAAGCCTTGTATAATTATTGCTTAAGGTTAAAGTGTTCAGTACATTTGCAAACTTATTAATGAATTATAAAACCTTACTTAAAGGCTTAAAAAGATATTTACATGAGCGACAAAAAGAAAAAGATGGTCACATTTGATGTGTTAATAGAAATACCAAAAGGAAGTAGAAATAAGTATGAGTACGATTTTACATTACATAAAATCCGTTTTGATAGAACTTTGTTTTCTTCAATGATGTATCCTGGTGACTATGGTTTTATTCCTGAAACTTTAGCATTAGATCAAGATCCATTAGATATTTTAGTGTTGTCTACAGAGCCATCATATCCAATGGTTGTGATGGAGGTAAGGCCGATTGGTGTTTTTCATATGACAGATGAGAAAGGACCAGATGAAAAAATTATCTGTGTACCTGTTTCTGACCCTGTTTGGAGTAAAAGAAGTGATATTGCTGATTTAAATCCTCATAGGTTAAAAGAAATAGAACACTTTTTTCAAGTATATAAAGATTTAGAGAAGAAAAAAGTTGATACTGGAGGTTGGGGAAATGCTGAAGAAGCTATCAAAATATATCATGAATGTGTAGAACGATATGATAATAGTGAGCATAAGAAAAAGAGAACTTTTACCATTTAGTTTTACGCTGAAAATAATCAAAAACCATCCTAAAAAATTTAGGATGGTTTTTTTGTTTTAAAAATATGTCCCGTCCTGAAATAGCGATACACTAAAACATTAGTGTAATGAAAACATCGGAAAACACTGGGTACGTAAAGCG
>NZ_CANKXG010000018.1 GCF_947487575.1 uncultured Algibacter sp.
CTCTGTTTGAACTAACTGACAATCATCTTCTAAATCTAAAGTCCCATTGAGCTCTAAATACCAACTGTTCTCGACTTGATTATCGCCACTAATCGTTAAGGTTTTGGCTGTATCAATAAACAACCCATTATTTTTTATAATATGGCTGGCACTAACATTATCTTTAACATGAATAATACTCCAATCTTTATTGCTAGATGTACTCTCAATATCCCAAACATCACCATGTAACCACGTACCTGCACTTGTCCATGCGCCATCACTTGAAGTCTCATAAGGCATTGGGGCTGTTTGTACTTGTACTGTGGTGATATTATATAATTGTGCTTTGTTATTATTTGATGAAAAATCTGAAGTTGTTCTATTGATTATATCCGTCATTGGATAATACGCTGCTAGATTTGCCCATGGAATGGTTGCTTCTGTTGAATTGTCTATAATGTCTTTAGGGATGATAGCACCACGTACGTTTCCTGAATTATTTTCTATTTCTTGGTATACCATATGTTGTAACTGACTCTCGGTAAGGGCTACATCAAAAACACGTACTTCGTCTATATGGCCTTTAAATAATCTAGCATGATCATAATCTCTGGCACCTATAGTAAACTTATCAGTGGAGCTAGTTATTGATGAAGCTAATAAAGCATCATTACTACTGCCAAATAACGCGCCGTTTATATAGCCTTTTAGCTTTGTACTTGTTGATGTGGTATCAAATATTAAGGCTACATGTATCCATTCATCTTTATTTAAATTAGGTGATTTTATTTGAACATTGTTAACGGTAATCCACATCTGGGTAGAACTATGTGCTAGAATTTCCAAATCGCCATAGCTTACAATCATAGATTGGTTTAAAAAACTAGAATCTAATTTTACCCACGCCATTATGGTGGCTTGAGTATAACCTGATATATCTAAATCGCTATCCATATAATCATCTACACCATCAAAATCTAAACTAGATAAAGCCGGTGGGTTAGTATTAAAAACATCTCGATAATCTAAATCGCCGCCTAATACTAAATCCCCATCGGTATCTGGTAAAATCGATAAATCTGATGGGTTTTCAATATCTTCGTTTACATCTAAATTAGTATCATTTATTACAGTAGTTTCAAAAATATCATCTAATCCATCCCCATCGGCATCACTCGCACCAATAGTATTAGACATTCCATTTTCTTGTATATCTGGCGTAGTATCATTATCACTATCTAAGTCTAAATAATCTGGCGTGCCATCTCCATCAGTATCTTCTAATGATAATAATCCAACTCCATAATTATCATCTATGCCGTCGTTGTTAACATCTGTAATTCCTGGACCATTACCACTTGGCGCTATGTAACCAATTGTAGGTTGTGCTTCAACATTATCTGGTATACCATCATCATCAGAATCAATATCTAAATGATCTGATATTCCATCTGAATCAGAATCACAAAATTGATACACAGCTGTTAACGTAATTTCAGCAAAGTCTACAAATAAATAATCATCTGCATAATCATCTCCAATTATTATATTCCATGTTCCCACATTTGGAGCTTCGTGGTATAAAGATGTTAGACTATTTTTTGGCAAAAACGTACCAGATTGTGGTAGGTTGTATGTTGGATCTGCATCACTGGCAATTACTGCACCTGTACTATTAAATACTTGATCTACATCAATAAAAGATACCCCAGAACCAGCTCCAGAGCCATAATCTCCATAGTCAACAAAATTAATAATTGCACCGCTTGGTGATTTTAATCCAAAATATTTTTCGTCTGCAAAAATAAAACCAGGCGAACCACCACATCGAGCTCCTGGTGTTCCAGCAAATTCGCCATCAAACATTTCAAATTTAATTCTTATAGATATATTGGTTACAGTATATCCTGCTGGCACCGAAAAACTTCCTATTATAAATTCTTCTTCATTGATTGCTTTAGAACACGTGAGTCCATCAACAAAAACAGGTGCAGCAATATCTCCACCAATTGTTTCAGTATACATAATTCCTGGACACTCATCAGTATCTAAAATTCCATCGTTATCATCATCTAAATCAACTATATCTGAAAGACCATCTGCATCTGAATCATTGTAAACTGTTACAGTAGCTATAGCTGAAGAACAGTTAGTGGCGTTTGCTACTTCGCAAATTTGATAAGTTACAGGGTAAGTTCCTACTGTTGTTCCTACTGGAACCATTATATTTCCGGATGTATCAATAGAAACTCCTGTCAATCCACCATCTGCTATAATAGATATAGTAACATCAGAATCTACTACAGGGGTTCCGTTCAATATATCATTTACAGTAGCATCTCCCGCAATTCCACCAGAAATATTTGTGACTGATGTATTATAAAAGGTGTCATCTACTGCCAGAATATTAATTGCATTTATAGTAATATTCCTTGAAGCTTTACATTGATTAGTTAAATAGTCTAATGCTATTACACTAAAATTATAAGTTCCTATTGAGGTTATTGGTTCAAGTGTTAAAGTAATAGAACCACCATCTCCAAAAACACTATCACTGATATCCATTTCTGAAGCATTTTCAATAAAATACAAGGTGTTTTCTGCAGAATTTGAGATAATTATACTTTGTGGTTGATTAGTAAAAACAGTGTAACTAGTTTTATCTGTATTAGGCGCACTAGGTCCAAAACAAGGAATAGAATAAGTAGAAGGACAAATAATTTCAGCTGTATTGGGTTCTTTAATTCCAATACTTAAAACACCTCCTTCATAAATTTGGTTTGCTAATGTAGTGTTTACTGGAACAGACCAAGTTGTTCCAGAAGTAGTCACTTCACCCAAATAATATCCATCTATATATAATGAAACTATCGTATTTGCAATTGCACTTGCTAAAGTCCCATTAACAGCTGTTGTATTTATATTGGTTATAGGGCTTATGGTTCCGCAACGCAGATTAGAAACGGGTGCAAGTGCTGTAACTAAATTAGAATTCCCACTAGTACCACAAGCTGTAGTTAAAGTAGCATAGTAAACTATTCCTGCAACAGGAGCTGGTGAAGACAAAGTCCAATTTCCTCCTGCACCTACCGTGGTAGTTCCTAATAATACATTAGTCGCATTATCATAAACATTAATTGTTCCTCCTTCAACAGAAGCACTTCCTTGTAGTGGGCTTCCTGCAACTACATTACCATTATCATTATATATATATGGTGATAGCACATCACAAATCACAGTTCTTTGAACAGGAATTGAACATTTATCTTGAGTGGAATCATTTGTGCTTGATAAAACTGCTCTAACTTCCACCACATCCCCTACTTGTAAAAATGAATTGGTAGTGTCATAAGAATATGTTCCTACTGCTGTTGCTGTTGTAATACCCAAATTTATTGGAACAGCTGAGCCATTTTTATACACTACTAAAATTACACTAGAATTTGCAGGTGCAGCACCAGTTATCTCAGAAGTATTTGGTGATATGGGATTAGTTTCTATTGTTGCTACTGGTGTATCTGGTTCAGGAGTATTATTTACATAAGTACAAAATTCATAACATCTAGATTCACATTTTCCAGGTTCTTGATAGGTTATAAAATAGCTTCCAGCTGGTATATCACCTCCAGAAGAACCAGAACAGGTGTTACCAGTATTATAAGCGCTTCCATCCCAACCCCATTCTGTAACTGATGTAGCAAATGTATGCTCAAATTCAAGAACGATGCCTCCAGAACCACTATATCTATAAACTCTTGTTGTAACACCAGCAGGAATAACAGTTCCTGTAATAGCATTATTAGTTCCTATTTTAATTCCTTTATGTGTTGTACAAATATCGTAAATATCAAAACAGCTAGAAGTTTGATTGCATGCAACATCGGTAGATACTTGTACATTATTGCTATCATAACAAGCAGCTTCTCCAGTACTTACAGCAGATGCATAAATAACATCACCGCTTGCAAGTGCGCTAACAGATAAATTCCAGCTTCCTCCAGATGTTGCTGTAGTTGTTCCAATAAGAGTTCCGTTTTTGTATACGGTAATCGTTGCTATACTTTGTGTAGAATAACTTGCGCTTGTCCAGCTTCCAGAAATGGTTGTTGCTCCTGCCGTAATAGGAGAATTTACTGTTGGTGCGTTAGTACAAAGTCCTGTAGGACAGGTTCCATCTAGTATTTGCTGAGGTGTACAAGGCGGTGTAACTATTAGATTTCCTGAAGGATACTTATCCGAAGAAGGCCCACATAATGACGGTTTAGGAGCCATCACAGTAGCTATATCATATCGTAAAGGCGTACTGCTTGTTAAAGGCGTGCTTCCACCTGAAAAGGCGGATAATGGCACATAAAAATCAATAAAATAATCGCTATCACCATCATTATTAGTTAATGCCACTGAGGTTTGAACATGCTGTGGATTAGTTAATAAGGTTCTTTCCCATAGAAGATTACAGCTATTTCCATTATTAACGTCATAAATAGAAATAGTGAATCCTGTTTGCACAACAACTTCATATTCAAATCCTGGATTGGATGTAGTATATGTGGGATCAGAAACCCCAAACTTACTATCTGTATCTATTAAAACACTATAACCTTTAGCTCCCGCAACAATATTACCCAAACGAAATCTTGTTAGTAAATTAGTACCATCAAAATATTGATAAAATGCATGTCCATTTTCATCTTGAACAAAGTCGCTAAACCCACCACTAGGTCCCATTGAAATGTCTCCTGAAGATTCTTCAGAAATAACTGGAACAGAATAATATGGGATCTCACTTGCTAATCCTATATCTGTAGTTGTAAACCCAGTATTGGTTGCAGAGACATATCCATCACCATTAGGGTCTAAAACAGAAGATAAACTTTGAGGAGGAATATTTCCTGCCCCATCTCTTACAATTAAACCTGGTGTTTGTGAAAACACAAAAAACGGTAAAATTAAAAATACAACATAAAGTAATTTTATTTTCATGATTAATTGATTTAGGTAACCTTATATTAAAGATATGATTCGAAAACTTTTACCTGTTAAATATTTGAATAAATACAAAGTCATCATTCATTGATGTATAAACTCATTATAAATTTAGACTCATTTAACACAAATAAGTCACTCTACAATAAGATATGACATGATATTGTACAAAGCATTCAATTCTAAAATGATTTTGAAATTAAACTTGAGGGAAGAATATTTCGTTTATTAGAATTTTAAAATTCTAATAAAAATAACATACAATAATACATCAAAAAATCGACAAAAGTTAAAAAAAATCGGATTAAAATACTTTTTTTAGCGACAAAATGCATATCATCGAAAAAACAATAAAGATCCTATAAGAACAGTTTTGTTACTCAAAACCTTCGTTTAAATAAAAATTAAATCAAAAAGTCTATAAAATTTTCAATTTTAGAAATTCATTGAGTTTTAATAACTGTAGTTTTAAGTGAAATCTATTGTTTATGCTAACAGAAAATGTAAACCTGAAGGGAAGAAATATTTATACAGTTAAATAGTTAATTATGTCAAAATAATCTAACTATAATAAATACATAAATTAGCTAAAATATTATATTTTTGCCAATATTGTAGTATGTTGTCTGCCACATTTGGTAAGTCAAGTCCTTTATATTCAGGAAATTTCATCTGATAATTTTTATTTTATTATAATAAGACAGATGTAAACTTTGGTGACAAATCGGTGCTAAACACAATCTTCTCTAAACCAAAGTTTTAGCGCTCATTTACTCTTATTTCTTATAAGTTCGCGAATTTAATGAATTATCCTTAAAACATTAATTTTAAAACCAAAAAAAAGACTACTTAAAATCAGTAGTCTTTTTCTAATTTTATTCTTTCTTATTATTATTTCACGATAATCTTTTTAGTTAACACCGCATTGGTTTCTGTTCGCATAGAAACTATGTAAGCACCTGTAGATATATTATTGAACTGTATTCCATTTTCTAACTCTTCTCTTGACACATCTGTTAATTCCTTAACTGCCTGACCTCTCATATTCACTAAAGAAAATTTGATTACATCACTATTGAGTTTCTTTACATAAAACGTATTGTTCGTGTTCTTGAAATACATGAAGTTTTCTTTTGCTGTTGCAACATCTGTACTTAATGTCTGCGCTTCACTCTGGAAAACAATCTCAAACCTTCCATTGAATATCCCTTGTTCTGCTGTAAAACTATAAGCCAAATCCTGAGTTAAATCAAAATAGGTTTGTGTAAGATTGTCTCGTAGGTAAATCTCCTGATCTGATTCTACGTTATCCATATCTGTAATTCTTATTTCAAAACCATTATCTCCTGATGAACTGAAGTTTAATGGAACTACCTTATCAGTTGATATAGGCGCATAGGCTTGTAT
>NZ_CANKXG010000019.1 GCF_947487575.1 uncultured Algibacter sp.
GCTTTACGTACCCAGTGTTTTCCGATGTTTTCATTACACTAATGTTTTAGTGTATCGCTATTTCAGGACGGGACAAAAATATTATATAAAAACCCCTTTCCGAAATGGAAAGGGGTTTTATTTTTTTAAGAGCCGATGGAGGGACTCGAACCCACGACCTGCTGATTACAAATCAGCTGCTCTAGCCAGCTGAGCTACATCGGCATTTTTACGGGTGCAAAGATAATCGCAAATACTACATTTGCAAACACGCCATCAAAAAATTTATCCAAGCTTATTAATTTTTTCAATTAAAGCTCTTCCTTTACTTTCAAGCTCAGTATTTATAGCTTTAAAATGGGCTTTAGGGCTTTCTACATTTTTAGCGTTTACCTTAGCTATTAACGCGTCAAAAGTTTCAATAGCTTCATCTATAATCTCTTCGCTTTTTTTAGTATCTTTATCTGTATTAGTGTATTCCCAAACGTATACTGCTTCAATAATATCACCTAAAACATAATTTATATCCTTTTTTAAATCTCTAACATTTGCCATAATTTCTATTTAAATATTTTAACAAAAATAGGTAAAAATTCCAACAAAAAATTTAATTTCCAGAATAGGTTACAAAGTTTCTGGGTGTTTCATAAAGTGTAATTACAAGATCTAAACTAACATCAATTAAAGGTTTTATTTTATTATAAATAACTACAGCAATATTTTCGGCTGTTGGATTTAAATCTTTAAATTCGGGAACTTCAATATTTAAGTTTTTATGATCAAAAGCGTCTTCAATCTCTGTTTTAATAATATCTTTTAGAATTTTCATATCAATTACATATCCCGTTTCCTTATCTATATCTCCCTCTACACTTACAATAAGTTCATAATTATGCCCGTGAAAATTAGGGTTATTGCACTTCCCAAAAATTTCATCATTCTTTTCAAAACTCCAATCTTTTCTAAATAATCTATGTGCGGCATTAAAGTGCGCTTTTCTACTAACGGTAACTTTCATTAAGATGCAATGTTTATATGTTCGTAGAACTTATCAAAAATAACTTTAAACCATTCGGTATATAACTCAGGATGTACTGAGATATCGACTTTAACTTCGTTTATAGCCATCCATTTCCAACTGGCTACTTCTTGTTTATTAATAATAGGTTCATTTTCATAATTACCTAATAATACATGATCATATTCGTGCTCGGTTAAACCATTATCAAAAGGTGCTTTATAAATAAATGAAATAGATTCTTTTAAATCTACTACAAATCCCATTTCTTCCATTAAACGCCTTTTACCTGCCTGAATATTAGATTCTCCATTGCGTTGATGGCTGCAACAAGTATTAGTCCAAAGCCCTGGAGAATGATATTTACCCATTGCTCTTTGTTGCAACATCAGTTCATTTTTATCATTAAAAATAAATACTGAAAATGCACGATGCAATACAGCTTTTTCATGAGCTTCCATTTTAGGCATCAACCCAATTTGTTCATCCTTTTCATTAACAAGGATTACTTTTTCTTCTTCCATAGATAACAAAAATACGAACAAAATTATAACTTAATAAACCTCGAAAAATAAAAAAGCACCTAAATAAATTTAGATGCCTTTTAAGTTGATGGTTAATTGTTACTAGTTAGCAACCACAATAAACTCACTACGCCTATTGTCTTGATGTTCTTCTTTAGAGCATTTAACTCCATTAGAGCAATGGTTTGTTAATCGAGTTTCTCCATAACCTTGGCCTGTCAATCGACTAACAGATATGCCTCCTTTTTCTATAATATAATCTCTTGTAGATTTATTTCTTCTATTAGATAATGCCCAGTTATAAGCATCTCTTCCTCTTGAATCTGTATGCGAACGAACATCAATCTTTACATTAGGATACTCATTCATATAGTTAATAACCTTTGTTAATTCAATTTCGGCGTCAGGACGTATGAATGATTTATCATAGTCAAAATAAATAGGATTTAAGTTAAGTAACAATGCTAAATCTGTACCTATTTTTGCAGCTTCTGGATCTAATTTTAATTCTAATTTCAACTGCTCCTTTTCATCTTTTGCTATAGTAAAATCAGCAAAATCTTCTTTGTATTTATCTTTTTTGGCCTCAATTAAATAGGTTCTCTCTTTACAATCTAAATTAAACCCAAAACTACCAGAATTATCACTCTTCAAACTCTGAAGTAAGTTCCTGCCAGAATCATATATAAAAACATTAGCATTAGTTATAATTTCCTGAGTTCTTTTGTTTATTACTGTTCCTGTTATATTTTTTGTGCAATTTTCCATTAAAAAACTATAAATATCATCATCACCTTTTCCTCCCTCTCTATTTGAAGAAATATATCCTTTCTTTGAAGCTTCGTTTATAATAAACCCAAAATCGTCCTTTGGGCTATTAATAGGTTTTCCTAAATTATGAATCAATGTTGATGTCTCATTTAATTTATCTACATCAACTCTAAAAACATCAAGTCCGCCTAAGCCAAGATGTCCATCAGAAGAAAAATAAAGCGTACCATTATCACTAACAAAAGGGAAATTTTCTCTTCCTTCTGTATTAATTTTAGAGCCTAAATTTAAAGGTTCACTGTAAGTTCCATCTTCATTAATATTAACTACATAAATATCAGACTGCCCTTGTGTTCCAAACATATCAGAAGCAAAATACAGCTTTTTTTCATCAGCACTAAGTGCTGGATGTGCTACATTATAATCATCATTATTAAATGGCATAGACACAATATTTGACCATACACTATCTATTAAAGTTGCTTTAAAAATTTTTAATCCGTTAATTTTAGCATCGCTCCTATTAACCTTGCCTTTGAAAAAATTGTTTCTTGTAAAATATGCTGTTTTTCCATCTTTAGTAAACGTTGTTGAAGATTCATGATATTTAGTATTTACATCTCCATTTACTTCTTTCACACTGCCATTATCATTTAGCTCGAATAAATCTAAAAAAGGTTGTTCGTTCCATTTATAAATAGCTTCATCTTGATCTCGTGATGATGCAAAAATTAAGTGACCTTGATAAGTTGATGTACCAAAATCTGAAAACCCTGTATTTATATCCAAATTCACTAATTCAAAATCATAGGACATTTCATTAATAGCTTTTACATAATCTGGCTTATTAATAAACTGCTTTACTCGAGAATCATCAGATTTTATAGCCGCAAAACTTTTTAAAACTTCATCAGACTCTTCATATTTTTCTTCTGCTCTTAGAGCTTGAGCATACCTAAAATAATTTTCAGAATCTGTTGTAGAAAGATTAAAAGCCATTAATTTTTTATACCATGCAGCTGCATCTTTCATTTCATTATTAAAATAAAATGTATTAGCTAATTTTTCTATAATATCTGGAGAAGCATTTTCTTGGTTTGCTAATTCTAAAAGCTGATTTCGAGAATCTACATAAGCTAGATTATCGTATTTTTTTATTGCAGCTCTTGATTTTTTTTCATTTTGCGCTAAAGAACTATTAAAAACCAAAGCACTTAAAATAGAAAGTATGTAAATATGTTTTTTCATGTCTGTAGTTTTTTAGAAGAATCTTGGTGATAAAATTTTACCTATTTGTTGTAATTCAAATCGTAGCATAACTTCATGGGTTCCGCCATTAAAAGCATTTAATCCAGTAGTTGTAGCATCATAAGCATATCCTACAAATAAACCTGGATTAACTTGAAATCCTGCTAAGCCACTTACAGAATCATCCCATCTGTATGAAAGCCCTAAAGTAAATTTATCATTAAATAAAACATTAGCCGAAAGATCTGCAATTATTGGTGCTCCTGAAACTCCTTTTACTAGAAATGCTGGTTTTAACTTAGTATTATCACTTAAATCAAACACATAACCTCCAATTAAAAATAGATGAAAACGTTCTGTAGCTACAGAGCTTTCAATTTCATTATCGTAATGATTCGTTTCTAGAATATTCGGAACTGCTAATCCTAAATACCATTTTTCTGAATGCAAATACAAACCTGCGCCTAAAGTTGGGGATGTTAAACTAATATCATCACCAAATAATGGATCACCGTCGGTGGCATTACCCTTACTCCAATCCGTATCAAGCATGTGTAACCCTGCTTTAAGACCAAAAGATAACTTTAAATTATTAGATTCGTTAACTGGAATTGTATAAGACAAATTAGCATCAAAACTTGTTTCTGTAGCTGGTCCTAATTGATCACTGACTATATTTAAACCTAATCCAATTCTGTCGTTTTTTAAAGGTGAATGAATACCAAATGTTATAGTTTTTGGGGCGCCATCAATGCCCACCCATTGGGTTCTATACAGTGCTGTTGCACTTAACACCTCTCTTTGTCCAGCATACCCTGGATTCACACTCATAGTATTATACATATAATGTGTAAATTGTGGATCTTGTTGCGCTTTAACCTCTAAATTTAATAGTGCAGTAAACACTACTAAAATCAAACTTTTAATGAATAATGATTTTTTTATCATTTTTTATTTTTTTTAGCTGTTTACTTTATTTTATCTATTTATGTATAACCATCCTACTTTTGGCTTTGAACCGTCTCCAAAATCAAGAACGTAATAATAAGTTCCCTCTGGTAACTTTTCTTCTGAATTAATAGTTACCCTTCCGTTTGAAGTTCCATTCCAACCATCTTCATTACGATAGCCTCTTTTCTTATATACTATATTACCCCAACGGTTATATACTTCTAGTGTGTTATTAGGATAATTCTCAATACATTTAATAATTAATGTATCACCAAGATTGTCTCCATTAGGTGAAAACTCGTTAATTACTGTTAAGCATCCTAATTCTGTAACAGTTGGGTCATTTGTTGGATCTGTATCATCATCCGGCCCATCTGTTGTTTCATCACCATCATCACTTACATCACTTACTGTTCCGACCGAGCTATTGGCTGTCGCAATAACACTATTACTAACACCACCTGCATCAATAGCCGACTGAGTAATTTTAAAGCTAGCTGAGTACGTAGCAATTTCACCAGCAAGAAGTGTTCCTTCTGGACTGCCTAAATCTGCACTATCAAATACTGGTAATTCGGTTAATGTAATTGTATTTCCATTTGCATCAAGGAAAGTATCCACTAAAGTTATACCAGTTAAAATAATGTTACCAGTATTTTCAACTTCTATAGTATATTCAATCGTATCATTTAATGATGTTCCTGAAACTTGTGCCGTTTTAGTTACTTCTATAGAAGCCTGGCAATTTGTTGCAATTGGGTCACATGGGTCGGTTGGAATACTTGTTTGATCACTTGGATCACCATCATTATTTGGATCTACTTCCTCTTGATCTGTTAAACCATCTCCATCACAATCAACTCCTGAAGTAATTACTAAAGTAATATCAGAAATTGTATAATCACATGGGTCATTAGGATTTGTTGGGGTTTCACCATCTGGTGGTGTTAATTCATCACCATTGGTTACGCCATCGCCATCACAATCAGCTACTAAATAGTCTCCGCTTACTGCTACGGTTATGTCTGTATCTACAAAATCACATGGGTCATTTGGATTTGTTGGGGTTTCACCGTCTGGTGGTGTTAATTCATCGCCATTGGTTACGCCATCTCCATCACAATCGGCTGCTAAATATGCTGCGCCTAAGGCTACGGTTACATCTGCTGATACAAAATCACATGGGTCATTAGGATTTGTTGGGGTTTCCCCATCTGGTGGTGTTAATTCATCGCCATTGGTTACACCATCGCCATCACAATCGGCTGCTAAATATGCAGCGCCTAAGGCTACGGTTACATCTGCTGATACAAAATCACATGGGTCATTAGGATTTGTTGGGGTTTCACCGTCTGG
>NZ_CANKXG010000021.1 GCF_947487575.1 uncultured Algibacter sp.
GCTTTACGTACCCAGTGTTTTCCGATGTTTTCATTACACTAATGTTTTAGTGTATCGCTATTTCAGGACGGGACAATAAGATTAAAAAAAAAGCCAGCTATTTTTAGCTAGTTTTCTTTATTTAAAATATTTACTAGCACTTTGCGTTCAAATAATTACTTTTGCCACATAAAAAATAATTGACAATCATAGTGGCTTAAATATTCCCAATTTACCAGTAGCTTTTATATGAACATAATTCTTGAAATTAAAAATAGAAATAAAAGGAAACAGATTTTTAAAGTCTTTTTAACTTGTTTCATTGTTCTTGTTGTCAATATGGTTTCTGCTCAAATACGACCAGATAGAAGAGTAGTAGTTGATGATGGAAACTTAATTGGAGTTAAAGATTCATTATCAACGAAATCGACTAGTATTAAAAATCTTAAAAACCCCGATGCCAAAATTAAAGACTATCTAATTATATCTCATAAAAGGGATACAACGTATTTGGATACTACCTTAACAATTCAGAAAGAATATAAGTTCAATTATTTACGTAAAGATAATTTTGGATTAATTCCATTTTCAAATCTTGGGCAAACTTACAACAGCTTAACTCGCAATTTTGCGAATACAACTTCAATGCCTTTATTTGGTGCTCGTGCCAGACATTTTAATTACATGGAAATTGAAGATATTAACTACTACCATGTGCCTACGCCATTAACCGAATTATTTTTCAGGTCTGCTTTTGAGCAAGGGCAATTAGTTGATTCTTTTTTTACTGTAAATACATCACCTCAATTTAATTTTTCAATAGCCTATAAAGGGCTTCGTTCATTAGGGAAGTATCAAAACATTTTAACGAGTACCGGTAATTTTAGGTTTACATCAAATTATATATCAAAAAACAAGCGCTATAATGCAAGAGGTCATTTTGTGACGCAAGACTTGTTAAATCAAGAAAATGGAGGATTACAAGATGTTAGTGTGGCTAATTTTGAGTCTGGAGACCCAGATTTTTTAGACAGGTCTATCTTAGAGGTTAATTTTGAAAATGCTGAAAGTGTAATGATTGGTAGGCGATTCCACTTAGATCATGGCTATAATGTTTTTAATAAAGTAGTAGAGAAACGTTTGCCTAGAACATTAAACGATTCCACATCAAAGAGTAGATTAGATGTAAGGCATGTTATGACATTCGAAAGTAAATACTATCAATATACCCAAGCTAGTGCAAGTACAGATTTTTTTGGAGATGCTTTTAAAACTAGAGATCTTGACGATAAAGTAACTTTAGGAAATTTTTATAATGAGTTGCAAGTTGATTATTATAACAACGTTTTAGGTAGTTTTCAGATAAACATAAACAACACTAATTATAATTATGGTTACAATAAATTGGTGATTTTAGATGGGAACACCATAGTTAATAGATTAAAAGGGAGTGTTTTTGGAGTAGGAGGTAAGTATAGTAAACGCTATAAAGGCTTTCGTTTAAATGGTGAATTAGGAGCAAATATATCTGGTGATTTTGATGGAAACTACCTTAATGCAACTGCTATTTTCAATGTGAAAAATGATATTGCAGCTTCAGCATCCATTAATCATAGTTCAAAAGTACCAAATTACAATACTCTATTGTATCAAAGCGATTATATAAATTACAACTGGAAAAACAGTTTTAATAACATAGAAACGCAACAAATTAGTTTTAATATAAAATACAAAAAACTCGCAAATATAACTGTCGATTATTCTACTATAAAGAATTACGTGTATTTCAAAAAAAACGAAATTACACAGCAAATTGCGCCATTTCAAAATAATAGTACCATATCTTATTTAAGGGGTAAGTTAGAAAACGAAATTACATTTGGGAAATTTGGATTAAACAACACCATAATGTATCAAGATGTAAAAGACGAAAATAACACATTAAACGTGCCAGCTCTAAATACCAGAAACACTATATATTTTTCAAGTCATTTATTTAAGAAAGCCCTCTTTTTACAAACTGGTATTACTTTAAATTACTTCAATAAATATTATATGGACGCGTATAGTCCATTGCTGGCCGAATTCTATGTGCAAAACGAAACAGAATATGGGGGCTTTTCACGTTTAGACTTTTTTATAAACGCAAAAATCCGTCAAACAAGAATCTATTTGAAGGCAGAACATTTCAATGCTGGATTTACAGGTTACAAGTATTATTCGGCCCCTAACAACCCATATCGCGATTTTTCAGTGCGTTTCGGTATTGTTTGGAATTTCTTTTTATAAAATTTATTTTTTGGGCTTTTCTCTGTTGGGTGGGTCTAACCGTTCTAAGTCCTTGCGTCTCCATTGTTGGGCTGTGGGCTATCCATTACTATTACTATCGCTAACCTTTAGATTAGCATCAGAGTTAGTTTTATATCAATTTTTATTATCTTCAAAGTCAAGTTCTAGGTTGGATAAAGTGATTGTGCATAATGCATTAGAATAACTATTAATATAAATAGCGTCTCAAGGCAATAAGAATAAGAAGAAAAAAGAATCATATATATGTATAAATGCCATTCATATAAATAACGATTTCAACCTTAATGTAAAGAATCATCACTATATAATTTAGAGAAGTATCCGTAGCTACACTTTGTAACTTAGCGTCTTTGCGTGTAAAAAAAAGAAACAATTCTCTATATCGCCCTAAAAAAATCAGATTGTTGATAAAAACATGTATTATAAATCGCAGATAATAAGGCATTTAAAAAGGGTGTAAAAAAAGAATAAAAAAAAGCTTAAAAA
>NZ_CANKXG010000022.1 GCF_947487575.1 uncultured Algibacter sp.
TCGCGGACTTTCTATCTGTGATTTATTTGCTAAATTTAATGCTTAAACACGCAACGAAATCATACACTAGAACGTTGTAGTGCATTAAGAAAAACCCCAAGAACCAACCTTATTTTGTTCAATTACAATTCTAGGTATGATAATTGTATGAATCAAATTTATTATTAAAAACGAATAATTAAACAGATATGAAATACCATTTATTACTCCTCATTAAAATCTCAATATTCTCATTATTATTCTCTTGCAAAAGTGAAGTAAATCAAGAATTAAAAAAAGAAGAATCAAAAAAAGAGATAATATCTGACCCAAAAGTTAAAATACACAAAAAATATGCTCGTGAACCAAAACAATTAGAACAATCAATTAAAATTAACAGGCGAAGAATTGACCGTGTCCTATATTTAGCAGCAGCTAAACTGTGTCGGGATTACAATTATAATAACACTTTTGGCTCTAATCGAATTGAAATAATTAATAGTAATCAAGGTAAATATCTTAATTCTGAAGGAAACATCACAAAACAAAACTGTTGTACTGAATTTTTCCCAGAACCATTTATTTCTCCAATGGAGTATTATTACTATTTGTTTTATGGTGAAACTGAAATAATAGATAATAAAAATAATGTTTTTGCATTGGAAAAAATCAGAAAAAATCCCAACAAAGAAGATTATGAATTCTTCAAAGAAACTTTAAAAGAAATAGATACAGAAAACTTATTTTCAAATAATTTAATTCGTTCATCTCTTATGACTTACGACTTTAAATCAAAAACATATCCTATTAGTATTAAAATAAATGAATTTGAACAAATAGGTGTCAATTTTAGAGGACTAAAATTATCCCCACTAACCTCGACTCCTAAAGGCTTACAAAAAAGAGGTAATGATTTTTATTTTTTCCTTCATATGGAGCCAGATGAAGCGGAAAAACTATTTAATTCCTCAGGAAATGAATTGTCGACTGATGTTACTTATTCCTTGAGTATTCCTGAAAAACAAATCAGACCATATTCATTCGTAAGAAAAATTAAAAACATAGTTTGGTACTCAAAGGATGGCGAAATGGTTGCCGAAGTTAATTTATAATAAAAATAACGCACTACAACAAAGTATATAAAAAATTGCTATTTTGTGCTTAACCAATGTTAGTTGCTTTGTTTGCTAGCTTCTGATTTTCCTTCGGAAAATCCTCGCACACAAACACGCAACTTTCCATATACATAAACGTTAGCAACAAGCAAAAATCAGAACGCTGAAAAATGAAAGAAGTTAAAATTGAAGTCTATAACAGAAAACAAAAAGTTATGACTACTCTTTATGTTGAACAATTATCTGAAAACAAATTTCGGATGATTGACAATGATTTATTTAATAAACAATTGACTTTAGGTGTGGAATTTAAAACTAAAATCAATTCTGAAAACAGACACGAGGTTGTAAAAATTCTGAAAGAAACGGAATTTATTACTCGAAGATTTGGACTGACACCAAACTATAAAGAATCTGATTATCGAATGCTCGGAGAAGAATTGACAAAAAGAGGTGGATTTTGGCAAGTTGACCTTGGAAGTATTGCGACTGTGAATATTCCAAAAGATTTTGAATTTAACATTAATCAAGTAATTAAAGATTTAGGATTAGTAGAAATAACAGATTAAAATGCAATCAAAATCAATCGAACAATTAGAAAATGACTATTGGAAAGAACCACCTGAATTTCCAACTAATTTGGTTAAAAGGTGTTTTGAATATAGAAAAATAAAAGTTTCAGAATTAACAATCGAACAAATTCGACTTTTGATTTCGCAAAAAATCGGAATTGAATTTTTAATTGGAATAGCATTAGAAAAACTTGGACAGAATATAATTGTCGAAGGAGATTTGTATGAGGGAGATTTATTAGATTCTGTTTCAAAAGTGCCAACTGAATTTTGGAATAAAAACTCAACTGAATTTCTGAATTTCAAGAATATCTTTGAGTCTAATAAAGAAAAAGTTATATCGGAACTCGGAGAAAAAGAATTTGACCGAATTTCGGAAAGAATAAAAGCCAGTTGCTAACACCGTATATAATTTATTGCTGGTTCTAGCTTACTTACGAAAATCCTCGCGGATTTTCTATTCGTTTTTATTTGTTAACTTAGTTGCTTAACCACGCAACAAACCATATACAAACACGTTGGAGTGAATTCCTGCGTCATTCACTCCAACGTCCCGCGAATAAGATTTGGAGCGACTGCCAAAAGGCACTCA
>NZ_CANKXG010000023.1 GCF_947487575.1 uncultured Algibacter sp.
AAATCACATGGGTCATTAGGATTTGTTGGGGTTTCACCGTCTGGTGGTGTTAATTCATCGCCATTGGTTACGCCATCGCCATCACAATCGGCATCCCTCCAAGTTGGGTTTGATAAATCTCCTAATGTGGTGCCAGGATCACATGGATCATTTGGATTACTTATTGGACCTCCTGGGTAATCATTTGGATTCTCTGGTGTTCCTGGATCATCGATTCCAGTCGTCTCCTCACAATCTGTTAAGCCATCGCCATCTGTATCAACAGTTGACGTACATAATGGCACTACAACAGTTATTGTTGCTTCATTGGATATATTTCCATCATCATCATTCACTGTATAAGTAATCGTTGTTGTTCCATTTGTATAGCCTGGAGCAGGGCTGAATGTTACAGTTCCATCTCCATTGTCTGTAAATGTTCCTTCATTAAGAACAGTAAATGTACTTTGTTGTCCTGGTGAATTTGGATCTAAATCTAATGTTAAATCATCTATAGTTCCATCTGAATCTGTATCATTTATAGTAATATCAATAATAATATCTACTCCAGGATCAGTTGTACCTCCATCATTGTTTGCTATAGGTAATGAATCATCATTATCGATTATCGTTACTGTTCCACTTGGGTCTGTATTGCTCGTGTTACCACTAGTTACAGTACCATCAACGGTAAAGTTCTCATTAGGCTCATCTGTTGTATCATCAGTAATTGGAATACTAACATCTACACTTGTGCTTCCCGCTGGTATTGTTACCGTTATCGTTGTTGCTGTATAATCTGATGTACCAGCCGTTCCTGTGGTGGTTACTATATCTATTACTGTATCTACTGCACTTGGTGCACTTAATGTTACTGGTACCGTAGCTGTGCCATCGCCTTCGCCTACGGTTACATCGCCTATTGTTACATTAACAGAATCATTATCAGTAATCGTTACTGTTCCGCTTGGGTCTGTATTACTGGTATTACCACTAGTTACAGTACCATCTACTGTAAAATCTTCTGGAGATTCACTAATCGCATCATCCGTAATTGGAATCACAACATCTACACTTGTGCTTCCCGCTGGTATCGTTACAGTTGTTGTTGTTGCTGTATAATCTGATGTACCAGCCGTTCCTGTGGTGGTTACTATATCTATTACTGTATCTACTGCACTTGGTGTACTTAATGTTACTGGTACCGTAGCTGTTCCGTCGCCTTCGCCTACGGTTACATCGCCTATTGTTACATTAACAGAATCATTATCAGTAATCGTTACTGTTCCGCTTGGGTCTGTATTACTCGTGTTACCACTAGTTACAGTACCATCTACTGTAAAATCTTCTGGAGATTCACTAATCGCATCATCCGTAATTGGAATCACAACATCTACACTTGT
>NZ_CANKXG010000024.1 GCF_947487575.1 uncultured Algibacter sp.
ACGTTGTGCTTCATTATGACAAACCGTTAACCAATGATAAAATTCTTTAGAAAAATTAGAAAAAAATTGCTCTCTGAAAATAAGTTCAGTAAGTATCTGATTTACGCAATAGGAGAAATAATACTGGTTGTTATTGGAATATTGATTGCTCTTCAAGTGAATAATCAAAATCAAGTCAAAAACGAAAAAAAAGCCCTCAAGAATTACTTGGAAAAAATAGCAATCAATGTAAAAAGCGATATTAAAGTTGCGGAAATTATGATAGAGACAAGGACGCAACAATCATTATTATGTGCGGAGGCTACCGAATTGATTTCTAAAAAAGATTGGAGTGACCAACGAAAAATTACCAGTGCTGTATTTGTGATGATAATAGAACAACCTTTGAATTTTAATCGCAGTGGATTTGAATCCCTAAAGAATTCTGGATATTTACAGCATCTTGACAATCCGAAAGTGGAAGAACTGATTTATAACTATTATAATGCAGTAGATAAAGTGATATTTGAAGAATCAAGCCTACAAGTTTGGGCAAATGATTTAGATTTAGAATTACACAAAAGTGGCTTCTTTTCAGAATGGATTGAACTTGAAAAAAGACCAAATCAAAAACTTAATGAAGTTATAGGAAATTATACAGATGAACTTTGTAATCATAAAGGGAATGATATTGTATTGTCACTTTTATATAGAGGTTTCTTATTTACTGCTGACTTGACAAACTTCTATAAAGAGCAAATAACTAATGGAAATGAATTATTATTGGCAATAGAGAATTATGACAAAAAATAACGAAAGCACAACAACGTGTATAATTAATAGCTAGTTATAGCCTACTTACGAAAGTCCTCGCGGACTTTCTATCTGTGATTTATTTGCTAAATTTAATGCTTAAACACGCAACGAAATCATACACTAGAACGTTG
>NZ_CANKXG010000025.1 GCF_947487575.1 uncultured Algibacter sp.
ACTAAGAGCCAACCATATGTTGATTGAACCCAAAAGAAGTTACCACATAACAACAAATTCACATCACCGTTTTAGAAAGCATAAAAACTTAGTGAGTGCAATAGAAATAGAGAAGCCAGATGCCGTTTGGGTAAGCGATATCACTTACGTAGGCAGTAGAGTTAACCCATCATATCTAGCATTAGTAACAGATGCATATTCAAAGAAAATAGTAGGTTACAATGTCTCTAAATCCTTATCTGTTGATGGATCATTAAAAGCTTTAGAAATGGCGGTGAGTAACAAAGAAGTTAGAAGTTATCCTTTAATACATCACTCAGATAGAGGCCTACAGTATTGTTCAAATGACTATCAAAAACTATTGAGTGATAATGATATTAGTCCAAGTATGACTGAGAAATATGACCCTTATGAAAATGCGATAGCGGAGCGAGTAAATGGAATTTTAAAGCAAGAATTTAATGTAGCAAAAAATATAAAGAACTTTGACATTAAGGAAAAACTAATCGAAGATGCTATCAATATATATAACAGTATAAGACCACATTTATCTAATCATATGTTGACGCCAATACAAATGTACGAACAAAACAAATTGAAAAGAAAACAATACAAATCAAAAAAACTGAACAATCATATGATTGTTCAGTTTTAATTAATAAATTTAATCCTTTAATAATCTGTATCGACTATTTAGGACTAGACA
>NZ_CANKXG010000026.1 GCF_947487575.1 uncultured Algibacter sp.
TTCTAAAGAGTTTATCCCTGCCTACCTTTAAAAGTGACAACTGGTCTTTAAGTAAAAAGTATAATTTTCTACCTCCTAATCTAGGCATAATCATACGGATCTCCCGTACAAGTACTATTACCTTTTGAGCGATAGCTTGTTTATGTAATTTTGATTGTTTTAATCTATAGTAAACCTGCCTGTTTACCCCGAGCATATCACAGGTAGAAACTAATGTTTCTTTGTGCTCTTCTTTGAAGAGGTCGATGAGTCGGGTGTATAATTTTTTCTGATATCGATATTATATTCCTTCTCAGCCAGATCTACTAGCATATCAAATAAAATTGATTTCTTATCGGCACGTTCGGCCAAATGTTCTGCTCTAGCTTTCTGTTTTTCAAGCAGTTTTACTTTAGCTTCAAGTTCAAGTATTTTCTGTTCGGGTGTTTTTGACATTGTACTTTTTGATAGGTTCTCCCAATCAAAAGTACCATATTTTCTTAACCATTGAGTGATAGTTGACCTAGCTTGGATGCCATATTTATGACAAGCTTCGAGTCTTTCAAGTTGACCAGATTCAATTTCTTCAACTACTTGAAGCTTAAAAGAAAGCGAGTAGTCTTTTTGAGTACGCTTTACGTACCCAGTGTTTTCCGATGTTTTCATTACACTAATGTTTTAGTGTATCGCTATTTCAGGACGGGACA
>NZ_CANKXG010000027.1 GCF_947487575.1 uncultured Algibacter sp.
GGAAACGACAGTCTGTCTTGTAATCAACTGGTAACTATTACTGATGCAGAAGCACCAATAATCACCTGTCCTGCAACTATTGATTTAAATGCGGATACTAATGCTTGTGAGGCTACTAATGTAACTATTGAAGACCCTACAGCTACAGACAACTGTGCAACAACGTTCACCTTTACAGGAACACGTTCAGATAATTTACCATTAACCGATCCATACCCTGTGGGAACAACAACCATTACTTGGATTGCAAATGATGGCGGAAACGACAGTCTGTCTTGTAATCAGCTGGTAACTATTACTGATGCAGAAGCACCAATAATCACCTGTCCTGCAACTATTGATTTAAATGCGGATACTAATGCTTGTGAGGCTACTAATGTAACCATTTTAGAACCTACAGCTACCGACAACTGTGCAACAACGTTCACCTTTACAGGAACACGTTCAGATAACTTAGCATTAACCGATCCATACCCTGTGGGAACAACAACCATTACTTGGATTGCAAATGATGGCGGAAACGACAGTCTGTCTTGTAATCAACTGGTAACTATTACTGATGCAGAAGCACCAATAATCACCTGTCCTGCAACTATTGATTTAAATGCGGATACTAATGCTTGTGA
>NZ_CANKXG010000028.1 GCF_947487575.1 uncultured Algibacter sp.
ATACCGATTGTGCTGGTAATACCGCAAATTGGGCTTATGTATATACTATTGATTTAACACCATTTATATTACCAAGTAATGGTACAGAAACTATTGATAATTTAGCGGGTGCTGTTGAGCCAACACCCCCTACTGTTACCGATAACTGTGGAAATACATTAACACCTGCTGCACCTACCAAAACTGATACTCCTGATTGTCAAGGTTCGGTTGTATATTCCTTTGCATTTACTGATTGTGCTGGTAATACAGGAAATTGGACATATACTTATACTATTGAACTAGCACCGTTTACTGTTCCTGCCAACGATGGAACAACTGTAAATTGTATAGCAGATGCTACTGAAACATTTACTTTACCTATCATTACTGATGCCAATGGAGATACAGTAACACCAAGTACTGCAATAATCACAGATAGTCCTAATCCTTTAACTTGTGAAGGAACTAGAACGTATGCTTATACTTATACCGATTGTGCTGGTAACAC
>NZ_CANKXG010000029.1 GCF_947487575.1 uncultured Algibacter sp.
GATTGTCAGTTAGTTCAAACAGAGAAGAGTGATTTAGTAACTTCTTCCACAGGAAAAATATTAAGACGTCAAGAAGGGCAATCAAATCCATATCGTTATAACTATTGGTCATCACCAGTAGGCGTTACAGGAGCTACTAGTTTAGTAGATAATAATGGAGCTACAAACAATGCTAACAACTCAGCTTTTAATTTACAAATGTTAAAAGATGAATCAGGGGCTGCCTTTTTATTCACTTCGGGTTATACCGGTAGTGGTAGTATAAGTAGCTATTGGTTAAATAGATTCATTAATGGGGTAACCTACTGGAGTTGGGAACAAATAGGCACCACTACAGCTTTAAGTCCAGGGGTAGGGTATACTCAGAAAGGGACAGGCGTTGGTGGTTCAGAGCAACAATATATATTTGAAGGGAAGCCCAATAATGGTACTATTTTAATAGATGTTACAGATACTGGAGGTCC
>NZ_CANKXG010000030.1 GCF_947487575.1 uncultured Algibacter sp.
GCATCTGCTTCTTTTATAAACACGCGCTGACTATTATTAAACTCAACTTGACCATCAGCTATAATTTCTGCCATAAAGCCTTGCCCTACTGGAAGGTATCGGGTTGGTACTATTGTGCCTTCCTCTAATCCTGTATCGGCACCATAAAGGCTTACAAATTGGGATGCTCGGATAGAACCTGTTTTATTTACTTTAGCATAGCCTCCTTGATATTCACTAAGGTTGTGAGATGTACCTGCCCATTGCTGCCATAATTGTATATAACCACCTATAACACCTGCATTATCATCTATAAACTTATGGACATCTAACGCTGAAGCATAAGGATTACCTAATAAATATGCCGTTTTTGAAACACTGGCTACTGAACCTGGACCTCCAGTATCTGTAACATCTATTAAAATAGTACCATTATTGGGCTTCCCTTCAAATATATATTGTTGCTCTGA
>NZ_CANKXG010000031.1 GCF_947487575.1 uncultured Algibacter sp.
TCGTTGCCTTTTTTGAATCCTCAATCTAATTTTTAGATTGAGGATTTTTTTTTGCACTAAACTCAAAATAATAAACAATATACTTTTTATGAATAAAGACTCTAGCTGGTAAGTGCGGGAGTGATTGAAACGGCATCCTTTTATGCTAAGCTGAGTACTTAGGTTTGGTTTGGAGAATTTATTTATGAGATTGCTAGTTTGTTCCTCTTATTAATAAAAAGATATAGTGGATAGTACGGTTTTTACTTTTTTAGTAAAAACGCGCCATTATAATTATTGTAGGTGTCTAGTCCTAAATAGTCGATACAGATTATTAAAGGATTAAATTTATTAATTAAAACTGAACAATCATATGATTG
>NZ_CANKXG010000032.1 GCF_947487575.1 uncultured Algibacter sp.
GGTGTTAATTCATCACCATTGGTTACGCCATCGCCATCACAATCAGCTACTAAATAGTCTCCGCTTACTGCTACGGTCATGTCTGTATCTACAAAATCACATGGATCATTAGGATTTGTTGGTGTTTCACCGTCTGGTGGTGTTAATTCATCGCCATTGGTTACACCATCTCCATCACAATCGGCTGCTAAATATGCTGCGCCTAAGGCTAAGGTTATATCTGATAACACAAAATCACATGGGTCATTAGGATTTGTTGGGGTTTCACCGTCTGGTGGTGTTAATTCATCGCCATTGGTTACACC
>NZ_CANKXG010000033.1 GCF_947487575.1 uncultured Algibacter sp.
TTTATGGCAGAAATTATAGCTGATGGTCAAGTTGAGTTTAATAATAGTCAGCGCGTGTTTATAAAAGAAGCAGATGCAGACCCATCAGATGATCAAGTAGGTTCTGTATTTTCAAAATCAGGAAAAGACAAAACATCAAATGGTAATACTTCAAAAAGAGAAGAGACAGCATCACCCATGAAAAAAATCCGATTAGAGTTTAGTTCTACCTCAGGGCCAGAGACGAGACATGAGTTATTGTTAGGTTTTAGTGCATTTACAACAGAT
>NZ_CANKXG010000034.1 GCF_947487575.1 uncultured Algibacter sp.
ACCAGCACAATCGGTATAAGTATAAGCATACGTTCTAGTTCCTTCACAAGTTAAAGGATTAGGACTATCTGTAATTACTGCAGCACTTGGTGTTACTGTATTTCCACACGCATCGGTTACAGTAGGTAAAGTAAATGTTTCAGTAGCATCAGCAATACAATCTACAGTTTCTGCACCGTCAATATCGGTAATAGTGAAGGCAGGCGTATCGATAGTATATACATAAGCCCAATTTGCAGTGT
>NZ_CANKXG010000035.1 GCF_947487575.1 uncultured Algibacter sp.
TTATCTGAACGTGTTCCTGTAAAGGTGAACGTTGTTGCACAGTTGTCGGTAGCTGTAGGGTCTTCAATAGTTACATTAGTAGCCTCACAAGCATTAGTATCTGCATTTAAATCAATAGTTGCAGGGCAGGTGATTATTGGTGCTTCTGCATCAGTAATAGTTACCAGTTGATTACAAGACAGACTGTCGTTTCCGCCATCATT
>NZ_CANKXG010000036.1 GCF_947487575.1 uncultured Algibacter sp.
TTACAGTTGTTGTTGTTGCTGTATAATCTGATGTACCAGCCGTTCCTGTGGTGGTTACTATATCTATTACTGTATCTTCTGAACTTGCTACATCAATACTTACTGGTACCGTAGCTGTTCCATCTCCTTCGCCTACGGTTACATCGCCTATTGTTACTGTTGGAGTCGCATCGTTATCAGTTATCGTTACTGTTCCGCTTGG